>NZ_KV832009.1:0-220 GCF_001837295.1 Rothia sp. HMSC065C03 | reverse complement strand
CATTACGAAGAAGAACTGGCGTCAGTTCCTTGAGTGTTGGGATGAAGGCCGCCCGGAGGATTACGAGCCGGATCATTCGGTAGATATTTCTGAATTCCCGGAAGCCCTCGGCGGTGATAGCTGGGCTGAATTTGAGCAGCGCGCTTATATCTGGCGTACGAAGGACTGGGAAGCGTGGATTGACTCGCTACCTGATGACTGGTGGACTCTGAACACTAAT
>NZ_KV832008.1:0-212 GCF_001837295.1 Rothia sp. HMSC065C03 | reverse complement strand
TCTTTCATTATTCGCCTTGATATACTTACTGAGGCTGTTGCTCACGGTAGGTCGGGGTTGAGAATCTTTCATTATTCGCCTTGATATACTTATCCACGCAAACGAACACGTGCGTACATGGTTGAGAATCTTTCATTATTCGCCTTGATATACTTAGCGCACGACGCGAACAAGCCGGTGACATGTTGAGAATCTTTCATTATTCGCCTTGA
>NZ_KV832007.1:0-13441 GCF_001837295.1 Rothia sp. HMSC065C03 | reverse complement strand
CTTGTCCATGCGGCGTGTGGATACTCCTGCTAGGTAGCAGTCAGCGACCACTGTGATCAAGGCGCTTTCGGAGCGTTTGCGGCGTTGAAGCAACCACTCTGGAAAGTAGGTGCCTGAGCGCAGCTTGGGGATCGCCACGTCAATGGTGCCGACCCTGGTGTCCAAGGGCCGGTGGCGATACCCAGGGTTAAGGGTCAAAATGTGTGTCCGGAATCGCGGATTTTCACGGATTGACCTGTAGGTTTCCGGAAAGTATATGCTCCGGAAGCATATATCTAGCCCCCGACGGGAAATCCTCGGTGTGGCAGCCGTGATGTGCTATGCGCGGCGTGGTGTGGTGTCGCAATGTCGAAGAACCAACCACGCTGCCACTGCGGCGGTGAAATGAAACGCAACGGCACCACCAGCAAAGGCACCACCAGATGGCGCTGCAAACAATGCGGCGCCTCCAGCGTCAAACGTCGAAACGACATCACCAACGCGGCAGTGTTCACCCAGTTCATCGAGCATTGCACCACCGCAATATCACTCGACGACCTAGCCAAACGAAACGGTGTTAGCCGCGCCACCATGAAGCGGCGCTTCAAGTGGTGCTGGCTCGTTGATGTGCCTGACCCCACCGCCGGCCACCACAAGCGGATCTACGACCAGGTATTTCTCGATGGCACCTACACCGCCGGTGGCTGCCTGATCGTCGCGGCGACCATCGACCACGTGATCGCCTGGCACTGGTGCAAACACGAAACCACCCGCGACTACCAACTGCTGCTTGAACGCATCGAAGCCCCACTCATCGCCGTCATCGACGGCGGCCAAGGCGCATACAGCGCAATCAAAAAGTGCTGGCCGACTACGAAAATTCAACGCTGCCTCGTCCACGCCCAACGCGTGGTCCGCCGCTACACCACCACCAACCCACGCACCGATGCCGGGCGCACCATCTACCGACTTGCGCTGAAACTGACCCGGATCACCACACTGGATGAAGCCGCCGCGTGGGGTGTGCAACTGCACGAGTTTTCAACGATCTACCGGGAATGGATGAACGAGAAAACCATGATCAAAGACCCCAAAACAGGTGCATGGACCCGCGTGTGGACCCACCACAACGTGCGCAAGGCCTACAACAGCCTCAACCATCTTTGGCGGTCCGAGATGCTGTTTGTCTACCTCAACCCGCCAGCAGGAGTCCTTGCGCCCGAGCGGATCAAATCCACCACCAACAGCTTAGAAGGCGGCATCAACGCCCAGCTCAAACTGCTCGCCAGAACCCACCGCGGCAGATCAGGCGAACGACAACGCCGCATGCTGGATTGGTGGCTCTACTTAAAAACGGAACTGCCTGACGATCCAGTACGAATCGCCAGGCAGTCCGACTGGGGCCAGGGCCAACTCGCCAAAGTATCCACCCTGACCCAAACCGAGAACCAAGCCGACCACGAAACAGGACGCCCAGCCCTCTACGACAACGCTATCGACACCGACTACACCCACTCAATCGGCATTCAAAAAGGCCAAATCTAACCCCCGCGACACGCCGAGCCAGACACACATTTTGACCCTTAACCCTTTAATGGATATAATTAGACCCATGTTGATTTCAGGTACCGCTTTCTTGCGGTTGCGCACCAACCGCTAAGGCGGTTTCCTACCCCGTAGGTTAAAAACCGCTCCGGTCCTTTAGCCGGGCGGCTATTTGTCATGCCCGGCTCCCTTTCAAATCCAAGGAGCACACCTGATGTCTGCATACGGACACGGCCGTCACGAGCATGGCCAAAATTTTCTCACCAACCACAAGATCATCAACTCCATCATCGACCTTGTGAAACAAACCTCCGGCCCCATCATTGAGATCGGACCAGGAAGCGGTGCCCTCACTCACCCGATGGCCCACTTGGGGAGGGCGATAACGGCAGTTGAAGTGGACGCAAAACTAGCTGCCAAAATCACACAAGAAACCTCCTCGGCGGCGGTCGAAGTGGTCCATGATGATTTCCTTAACTTCCGGTTACCCGCCACTCCCTGCGTCATTGTGGGAAACATTCCCTTTCACCTCACCACTGCCATTCTTCGAAAGTTGCTGCATGCGCCAGCATGGACTGACGCTGTACTCCTCATGCAGTGGGAAGTCGCTCGCCGCCGGGCCGGGGTAGGCGCAAGCACGATGATGACGGCTCAGTGGTCCCCATGGTTCACGTTTCACCTGGGTTCTCGGGTACCAAGGCCTGCTTTCCGGCCACAGCCAAACGTTGACGGGGGGATCTTAGTGATCCGCCGGGTGGGTGACCCGAAGATTCCGATAGAGCAGCGCAAAGCCTTTCAGGCGATGGTGCACACCGTTTTCACTGCCCGGGGACGCGGGATAGGGGAAATTCTCCGAAGGGCAGGGTTGTTTTCATCACGTTCAGAGACACAATCATGGTTGCGCTCGCGAGGAATCGACCCCGCAACCCTACCTCCCAGATTGCACACCAGCGACTGGATCGATCTCTTCCAGGTGACTGGTTCCTCTTCACCGCGCCATCGGCCCATTTCACCATCGGGAAGTAGTCAACGACCTCCTCAACGGAAAAATCGAGGCCGGCGGCGTTAATCCCCACCAAAACCGAAATCCACCAGTAGTACTAAAAGGGCTCTTCCGGTTTTAGAGTGCATTGATTAGTTCGCCGGGGGTTCGGGCGTGGCACAAGATATTGGGGTCCTTGGCTTTGTAGGAAAAAGGTATCTAATCCATCCGTACAAAACTAAGGACCTACTGTGCAGCCTAACGGAAATGTCATCGTCGATACCATCTGCCGCACCGCAAAACTAGGAACTACTATCACCGGTGCCACAGAAAACGGGCTCTTCATAATTGGGGGTGTAGTTGGGGTCTGAATCCGCCGGTTTCGAGGAGGCAGCGGGTGATGTAGTGGGTGAGGTTACGGAACCCGAGGGCGGAGCCGCGTAGGTGTTCGAGGCGTCCGTTGATGGCTTCGGTAGGGCCATTGGAGGTGTGGGGGTGGTCGAAGTAAGCCAGGATGTCCCCGGCTCGGCGTTTGAGTGTCCTGCCCAGCGTGATGAGCTCGGTCAGACCCCTCGGTACACGCGTGGAGGTCAGGGTGTTGATTTCGGCTTCCATCAGGGCCTTACCCGCGTCCGTGTCGGGCGCGCGGTAGGCGTCGATGATGTTCTGGTAGGCGCTCCAAGTGACCTCGAGCGCGACGTGCTCCTCACCGGAAAACAGGTTGAGTAGTTGGTGCTGCTGGCGTGGCGTGAGCAGGCATGAGCGGGTGTGTAACATCCTGCGGGCCTTGTACAGGGGGTCGGTGGCACGCCCGCGCCGGTGGTGGAGTTCTTGCTGAATGCGTCTGCGACACTCATCCAAGGCGTTGCCAGCCAGGTGCACGACGTGGAAGGGGTCCATGACCGCCCTCGCGCCGGGGAGTTCTTCAGTGGCTGCGCTTTTGAACCCGGTGAATCCATCCATCGCGACGATCTCGATGCGGCTTCGCCACGTGTCGGGGCGGGAGGCCAGCCAGGTTTTGAAGACCTGCTTGGAGCGACCCGGGACCATGTCCAAGAGTCGGGAGGGGCCGCTGCGTTCTCGGATGGGTGTCAAGTCCAAGATAACGGTGACGTATTTGTCTCCGTAGGGGGTGTGGCGCCACACGTGTTCATCCACCCCGATGACACGCACGCCATCGAACCGAGTTGGATCATTGATCAGTAGACGCTGGCCTTCACCCAGGACAGCGGTGTTGGCGGTATTCCAGGACACACCGAGGGCCTGGGAGATACGCGCCACCGTCAAATGATGAACGACCAGCCCAGTGAGCGCCCAGCGCACCGCCGCACGCGAGAGCTTGGCGCGCGGATCGGCCGCTTGGCTCATATCTTGACGCCACACATGGGCGCACTCCTGGCACCGGTAGCGGCGCACGCTCACGTGCAAGATCGTGGGGCGCCACCCGTAAGGCTCGTGCGCCAAGCGCCTGATCACCGTGTCACGCGACTCGCCCTGGCATCCGCAGCGTCGACACCACCGGTCCTCACCAGCAATCCGGCAAGCCAACACTGCATGGTCTGGCCACATGCGCTGGCCCGTCACTTCCAGGCCCAGGTCATCCAGGCGCGTGAACGCGCTCAGGTCAGGGCGATCAAAGATAGTATTGGCCATGTCGAGGTCTTTCAGATGGACGGTGTAGCAATCTCCATCATCGGAAGACCTCGACCCCTACCCGGCCACGACACGCCCAACCCCGCCCACAACACCTACACCCTCAAATGCGAAGAGCCCTTTTAGGTACTTGCTTTCCTAAAACTGATGTGATACAATGATTTAATCCAGAAAAGGAGTAAAAAATATGCGGCAAGGTATTCTTAAATAAAACTATAATCAAATAGTGGGAACAAAGGATTATGATAGCTCCTTTTGTAGGGGCTTAGTTTTTTGTACCCAATTTAAGAATACTTTTGCCTTATCAATTTTGACATATCCCCAAAAACAGCAATCACAAACAGGTGTATGCTGTATATGTGTATGTCCGCAACTTATAATCCCCAGCGGTAAAAGTATTAGCCGCTGGGGATTTTTGCGCCCATTCGGGCCTTGTATGGAGGATAGACATGAACATTATCAATATCGGGATTCTTGCCCATGTAGACGCTGGAAAGACGACCTTGACGGAGAGTCTGCTATATGCCAGTGGAGCCATTTCAGAACCGGGGAGCGTCGAAAAAGGGACAACGAGGACGGACACCTTGTTTTTGGAGCGGCAGCGTGGGATTACCATTCAAGCGGCAGTCACTTCCTTCCAGTGGCACAGATGTAAAGTTAACATTGTGGATACGCCCGGCCACATGGATTTTTTGGCGGAGGTGTACCGCTCTTTGGCTGTTTTAGATGGGGCCATCTTGGTGATCTCCGCTAAAGATGGCGTGCAGGCCCAGACCCGTATTCTGTTCCATGCCCTGCGGAAAATGAACATTCCCACCGTTATCTTTATCAACAAGATCGACCAGGCTGGCGTTGATTTGCAGAGCGTGGTTCAGTCTGTTCGGGATAAGCTCTCCGCCGATATTATCATCAAGCAGACGGTGTCGCTGTCCCCGGAAATAGTCCTGGAGGAAAATACCGACATAGAAGCATGGGATGCGGTCATCGAAAATAACGATGCATTATTGGAAAAGTATATCGCAGGAGAACCAATCAGCCAGGAAAAACTTGCGCGGGAGGAACAGCGGCGGGTTCAAGAAGTCTCCCTGTTTCCGGTCTATCATGGCAGCGCCAAAAAGGGCCTTGGCATTCAACCGTTGATGGATGCGGTGACAGGACTGTTCCAACCGATTGGGGAACAGGGGAGCGCCACCCTATGCGGCAGCGTTTTCAAGGTTGAGTACACCGATTGCGGCCAGCGGCGTGTCTATCTGCGGCTATACAGCGGAACGCTGCGCCTGCGGGATACGGTGGCCCTGGCCGGGAGAGAAAAGCTGAAAATCACAGAGATGCGTATTCCATCCAAAGGGGAAATTGTTCGGACAGACACCGCTTATCAGGGTGAAATTGTTATCCTTCCCAGCGACAGCGTGAGGTTAAACGATGTATTAGGGGACCCAACCCGGCTCCCTCGTAAAAGGTGGCGTGAGGACCCCCTCCCCATGCTGCGGACGTCGATTGCGCCGAAAACGGCAGCGCAAAGAGAACGGCTGCTGGACGCTCTTACGCAACTTGCGGATACTGACCCGCTTTTGCGCTGCGAGGTGGATTCCATCACCCATGAGATCATTCTTTCTTTTTTGGGCCGGGTGCAGTTGGAGGTTGTTTCCGCTTTGCTGTCGGAAAAATACAAGCTTGAAACAGTGGTAAAGGAACCCACCGTCATTTATATGGAGCGGCCGCTCAAAGCAGCCAGCCACACCATCCATATCGAGGTGCCGCCCAACCCGTTTTGGGCATCCATCGGACTGTCTGTTACACCACTCCCGCTTGGCTCCGGTGTACAATACGAGAGCCGGGTTTCGCTGGGATACTTGAACCAGAGTTTTCAAAACGCTGTCAGGGATGGTATCCGTTACGGGCTGGAGCAGGGCTTGTTCGGCTGGAACGTAACGGACTGTAAGATTTGCTTTGAATACGGGCTTTATTACAGTCCGGTCAGCACGCCGGCGGACTTCCGCTCATTGGCCCCGATTGTATTGGAACAGGCATTGAAGGAATCAGGGACGCAACTGCTGGAACCTTATCTCTCCTTCACCCTCTATGCGCCCCGGGAATATCTTTCCAGGGCTTATCATGATGCACCGAAATACTGTGCCACCATCGAAACGGTCCAGGTAAAAAAGGATGAAGTTGTCTTTACTGGCGAGATTCCCGCCCGCTGTATACAGGCATACCGTACTGATCTGGCCTTTTACACCAACGGGCAGAGCGTATGCCTTACAGAACTGAAAGGGTATCAGGCCGCTGTCGGCAAGCCAGTCATCCAGCCCCGCCGTCCAAACAGCCGCCTGGACAAGGTGCGCCATATGTTCAGTAAGATCACTGGTTGATTTCCGATCCCAACCGAACACATTGAGCTGACGGCACGCTCCCGCAGTTAACCGAACGCCCCCGAGGTCCTATCCGGGCCCCGGGGGCGGCATTTTCCCAGTTGAAGGAATGGTGGAGATGTGTTTCGATGGGTCCGGTGGCCATGCTCCGCCCGCCGCCCGGCACCTCTTCCCAGACTCAGCCGGACGGTCGGTCCGTCTATTCCGTTTTTCTCCTAGGCTAGGCCAGCGGGGCATCGCCCCTCTCTGCGCGCGCCCTCTCGATGAGCCCCGGCGTCAGGTCGAGATCGCCGAGCGGCACGTCCTCCACGCCGTAGGCGTCCAGCAGCGCCGCCGCGTCCTCCCCGAGCATCGCCCTGAAGGCGCGCGCGGGCGTCGCGAAGCCGAGCGCGCCGCGGGGCTCGGAGTTCACGTGCGACATGGCCAGCGCCAGGTCGGCCGGGGCGAGCCGGTCGAACCTGATTCCGGCGCCCTTGGGCAGCAGCTTCCTGATCTCGACGTGGTTGCGCTCGCAGGCGCCCTTCTGGTCGCTGCGCCTGGGGTCGCAGTAGAACAGCCTCGTCTCGCCCGGCCCCTCGCCGAGCAGCGCCGCGATCGCCGCCTCGTCGGAGAACTCGGCGCCGTTGTCGGTGAGGACGGCGCGGAACACGCGGCGCGTCCCGTCGGCGCCGAGGATGGCCCGGACGCCCTCCAGGGCGTCCGCGACGCACCCGGCGGTCTTCTCCTCCAGCGGCAGCGCGAGCTGGAGCCTGCTGGGGCGGTGCAGCAGCGTGAGCAGGCAGGCGGAGTCCTCCCGGGCCCCCTCGACGGTGTCCATCTCCCAGGCCGCGGCGCACGCGTCCTCCCCGAGGGCGAGGAACGCGGCATGCGACCTGCGGGCGGAGTGGCGGGTCGCCGCCCGGCCCGCGGCGCGCTTCCTCGGCCTGTAGCCGACCTTGCGCCTGAGCTCCATGTTGGTCATGCCGTCGTAGCCCGCCGAGACCCAGCGGTAGATGGTCGACGGCGACAGGTCCACCGGGCCGCCGTTGCGCGCCGCCATCTGCTCGGGCGACAGCCCCCGGCGCAGGCAGTCCCTTATCGCCTCCAGCCTGGCCGCCGCGGCGGGCTCGTCGGCGTCTATCCCGCGCCTGGACGAGACGAGGACCGAGTCGGCGCACAGCTGCGCGGCCCGGGCCTCGTAGAAGACGTGGGGGCGGCGCTTGCAGCCGATCGCGCGGTACCGGCCGCACCCGTTGCAGCAGCGCGGCCACGCCGCCAGGCGCGGGCAGGCCGCCGACAGGTCGGCGGAGGCGTCCACGCGCTCGCCGCGCCTGGCCTTCGGCGCCGTCACGAACCTGTGCGACGCCACCTCGGCGCTCACCGTCGAGGGCGACCTGCCCAGCTCCCTCGCGATCTCCCTGCACGACGCCCTGCGCTCCAGCATCCTCTGGACCGTGTCCCGCTCGTGCCTCGTGAGCCTTCCGTAGGCCCTCGGGACCGCCCTTGCGGAGCCGCTCTTCTTCTTTCCGGACATGCCGTCCTCCGATCTCCCGGGGCCGGCCGATCCGGCCCTCAGGGTATCGGGTTCCCACATTCATCCGCACATGTGCGGATGAATGTGGGAGGTGTTCGGATAAAGTTGATAATCAAGGTGAAGTCTCCAGCTCCAGCTACATGGATGTGTTCTATCCGAAGTACCAGGTGACCTGGGATATGATGAACGTTGCCGGTCCGAACAGCATGTTCATGCACTGCCTGCCCGCCAACCGTGGCGAGGAAGTCGTCGACGAGGTCATGGACGATCCCGAGCGCTCCCTGTGCTGGGTCGAGGCCGAGAACCGCAAGCACTCCATTCGCGCCATCCTGGCCACTCTGTGCCCCCAGAGCGAGCCCGACGAGCAGAAGGCTGCGGCATACCGCGCCACCATCAATGAGCGCATGGCCGCTCTCGGTAAGCACGGTCTGTAAGACGTACCAGGTCGGGCGAGCTACGGCTCGCCCGCCTTCGCAGGAGATGGGCGACCTCATGGCCATCGGCGAGGAGAACTGCAAGGTCTCCGACGACAACCGAGTGCATCAAGGGCGCCGACTTCATCTACACCGACGTGTGGTATGGCCTGTACGATGCTTTCTGATGGGCGGCAGCAGATGCTTGTCTCTTGCTGCCCATCATCTGCGCCACTGCGCGTAGGCACTGGCGCCCTGTCTGAAGTTAAACAGACCTTTCGAGTGTGCACGAAGTGATTGCGCCAACAACGAAGCCCCAACCTGCTCGCTAACTCATGGGCAAGCCACCTGAGACTACTCATTTCCCCTACTAGCAATGAAGGCCTGCAACCTGCAGTTTTGCAAACTGCTTGAAAGGCGCCTGCGTTGATTCACTTCCTATTGCAGCTGGCGGCTCGCACACGAAAAGGCACTTGAGTTTCAAAGCGGGCGTTTTCGTCGATATCGAGCCTCCAAAGGCGGCTCTCCGTGCCCCTTGGGACAAAAATAAAAACTCAATACTCTGAGTTTGAAAATGGTTTTTGAAGTTGTCCCAGCTTTTGTCCCCGAAGCCGATGAAACACGACATAGTGTTACTTGGCGGCACTCGGTTTGAGACGGCATCGAAAACTGAGGACAACTGGAATGTCGGGACAGTAAAACTGAAGCCATCGAGTGGGAGTAGGCCGATAGGGTTCTGACCTGCGATTTTGAGTGCCGCACTGTGCCGCTGAGTTTCGTTTCGTACGAGAGTCATGACAAAGCCACCAGCGACGGAGATGAGTAAAAGCGATTAAAGAGCCTCCGTTCCCTGCGTTGGGACGGAGGCTCTTTCTTTGCCGTTTTACTCCCTTGTCTCCGTTCGGGGATTATTTCTTGCTCATTTAGGGCTATTCGCGCTGAAAGATTTTGACTAGCTTGGTGTCCTTTATTTCGTAGACAATGTCTGCGACGTTCTCGACCAGCCTCTTATCGTGGGAGACGAACACTATCGTTCCGGCATAGGCGCTCATCATCTGCTCGAGGGCTTCGGCGCTCTTGATGTCCAGGTAATTTCCAGGCTCGTCCATGAGCAAGATGTTGTATCTGCCCAGCAGCATCTTCGCGAGTAGCAGCTTGATGACTTCGCCTCCCGAGAGAACGCCAACGTCCTTTGTCAGGTCGCGCGGTCCGATTCCCATAGAGGCGAGGATGCCTCGAATTTCGGTCATGCTGTACTCGCAACCATCCTGCATGAACGAGATCGCAGACTGACGGGCGTCGAACTTGTAGCCTGTTTGCTCGAAGTAACCGATCTCTGCCTTGGGAGAGATGTTGATACCGTCGGCGCGTCGAGCGATTGCCTTCAGCAGGCTGGTCTTTCCTGTACCGTTGCCACCGGTGATGGCCACTTTGGCACCGAGCGGTATCTCGAATTTCGCGTGGTCATAGAGCATGCAGTTGCCGAAGCTCAAGCTGAAATCGTCTGCCGAGATGGGAAATTTACTATGCAGTTCCAGGGCCTTGCTCTGGCGGAACCGCACGGCGCGAATGCTATCTGGGGCCTCAATCCCTTCGAGCGCTTCGAGGCGCTTCTCCATGTCCTTAGCCGCCTGGTACATCCTCTTCTGTTTGGTGCCGGTTGCTTTCTGATGCCCCAATCGACCTGCATACTCGTTGCTTTTTTTCGCAGCCTTCCGCTTGGCGTCGACCTGCCGTGCTTTTTTCCGTTGTTTTTCGATGGCGGCTTCGAGGCGATCGCGCTCGCGCATCGCCTCTTCGTATCGAGTCGCCTGAGCTTTGCGCTCTTCTTCTTTCTGTCGCAGATAGTCGGAGTAGTCACCCCAGAATTCGGAAATACCGCCGTCTTTGAGCTCCCAGATCTTGTCTACCACCTGGTCGAGAAAATGACGGTCATGGCTCACGATGAGCAGAGCCCCATCAAATGCCTTGAGTTGTCCGACGAGAAGGCGGATGCCGTCTTGGTCGAGGTGGCTCGTAGGCTCGTCGGCGAAGATCGCGCTTGCATGCTGGGAGAGTGCAGAGGCAATCTTGGCGCGTGTTTCCTCCCCGCCGCTCATCGTCTCCTGCGCCACTCCGGCGACGTTGAGACGGGAGAGCATCTCACCACTGTCCTGAGCCGCATCAAGGTCGAGTTCATCGAGTTGGCCGATGAGGGCAATGCTGCCGAAGCGCCTGACGTCGGCGTCCGCAATGGTAAGATTGCCGCTCAGAATTTTAAGCAGGCTGGTTTTGCCTGCGCCATTGTCTCCCACCAAGCCGATGCGATCGTAGGAGTAGATTTCCAACTCTTCGATATCTAGGATATCGCGGCCGGCATATTCCAAAAAGATGTCTTTAGCTTTGACTATGAGTTCCATAGGTTGAACCGCCTTTTGTGTATTAGCGTTTTACTGGAAGCGCAGCCATGCCAAAAAAGATTGCTCACGTCGATTTTTCGCCTTTGCCCAATTGCCGGCGCGAGCGTTTTGACCTTGCGCAAGCCGGCAAATCCGAAAATGATAGTTGGCGACGAATAAGGAGCGCGATGCGGAATGTCGGTGCAATACCTCGTCGTCGCAAGGGCTTGAAGGCTGACGCTTGAACCGATGGCTGCTGCCTCTTTTTTTCGAATACTTGGGCTATTGAATCTGCCCGGTATCTCTTTTCCCCGCGTTTCGGACGCTCGGAGCAAGCAGCATAGCCATCGCAAGCAGTACCATGGTCGCTCCAGAGCCGACGAACCATAACGGAGCTCCAAGCAGATCCGCAAAAACGGAGGGGGCTGCGAGGCCCATGGGCATGGCCCACGCCATGATGGTTCCGTAGAGGCCGAAAACGCGGCCTAGGTACTCAGGAGGTATCTGCTCCTGCATAAGGGCAGTCTGGGTTCCCGCGTACAACGGGGAGCATGCGCCCATAAGAAAGCTCACCGGCAGGAAAGCAGCGAACAATGACGGGCCGAGCGATCCGGATACGATTGCGGCAATGCCGAAGCCGGCAATCGCGGCGACCATGGTGAACGACCTATTGCGGAACCCTCCCGTGGCCGCCAAAATGCCGGACCCAGCCAGCATGCCTGCAGAAAAAAGGATTTCCACCAAAGCGGCATCCCCCGTGCTACCGCCAAAATGCCCCAAGGTCATTATTGGGAACAATGCCGCGAGCGGAGAGAACGCGAAAGCGAAGACGAACCCGCACCAAAGAAGGGCGAACAGCCCCCTGTACTCCCTAATCAGCTTGTAGCCGTCCGAAATCTCAGAGAAGAGCTCTCGAACCTTATTGGAAAAGGACAAGCTGCGGTCGGCTTCATCGAGGCCCCCTGCGTCTATCTGTGCGGCGAGGACGGCTAAAGAAGCGAAAAGCGCTCCCAGCACGTCGAGGACAATCATAGCGGTAATGCCCGCCACGGGATAAATCACTGCTGCAAGCGCGGCGCCAAGAATGTATCCGCCGGACTGAATCGCCTGAGTCACCCCCGATAGGCGAACGAGATGCTCTGGCGGGGCGAGATGGGGCGTGAGAGATTGGGAGGCTGGCGTGTAGAACGAAGTACCAACTGCACGGAGAAACAGGGCGATGAGAATTAGCCATGCAGGTAAGCTGCCGGCCAACGAGGCAATCGCCAAGGCGGCACCCACCGCGGCAATGAAGAGGTCGGCGCCGATGAGGACACGTTTCAAAGGCAGTCTGTCGACAACGGCGCCCGCAAGGATTCCGAACAAAGCAATCGGCAGAAAGCCTGCCAGCGATGCTAAGGAGAGGAGAGAAGACGACCCTGTCGTGAGGGCGAGATGCCAAATAAGACCCATTTGGAGAATCGAACTCGTCAATGTCGAAACGAGCTCCCCGCCCCATACGAAACAAAGCTTGAATTGCCATGAATGGCACAGCAGAACAGACCTGCCCCGAGAGGTTTCAAATATCATGGTTATGTCCAATCGTGAAATGGCGTGCAGAAAAACAGCGCGACGCCACAACAGCGCCGCTTTCTAGGCGCTCATCCACGTGCGGAAAAGACCAACCACGACACCCCTCCTTTGTTAATTCGGTCTGGCAAACCATGTAATATGTAATATTAACGAGGCTTGAGTTTGCCTGTCAAGAATCGAGCATCGGTAAGGGCAATCCTCTCTGGCCATTCGATTCCTTTTGTATCTTTGGTTGCATAGGTGACCCGCCAGGGCTATTACGCGTGGAAGAGGCGCCTGCCGAGCTGGCCGATGAGGCGCTGAAGATGGCCCTGGTCAGGCGAAACGATCCCAAGGGATGCGTACATCATTCGGATAGTAAGAATGTTGCCAGCAGGTTTTGCGGCAACCGCAAAGGAGCCGTATCCTGCAGCTGGAATCACGTTGCAGCATCCTGACCCGCATTCCGATTGGCGGACGGCCCGCTTCGGCATCCTGACCAGCACAGCGATCGAGCCTTGTCATTCCTTGGATATGCCGGTTGCTCGGGGCGGTCCCGACGGAGGCCCTCGCCTCCCCGGTCCGTGACCCAAGAAGGGCAAGCATGCTGATCTGCATGGCTGGTTCCTCCTTTATGTAGACGACCATGCAAAGAAGGGACAACCGAGGAGGCAGGTTACTGATGCGGGCTCCCGCACGCCCATGACTACCCGACGGGCTGTTTTTCATCTCCGATGCCCGCATTGCAGCATGAACGAATGTGCCTCGACATCTCTGCTGGCATGGTACGACTGGGATCGCACCTCGACGCATCCTTGCGCATACTGCCTTCCAAGTTTCGAAACCGGGAAGGAAAGTGTATGTGAGCGACGATATCGGCGCCGATTCGACGCTCGAGAGGGAGATTGCGCCGATTCTATCCATCGGGGATGCATTCCCGAAGATTCTCATCACTCGCACGAGGCATGAGCCCCATACCCGGGAGGGCGTGCTCGTGCTGAATTTCGCGAGGTGGCTGCTTGGCGGGTCAAGTCCTGTGGAGTGGTGTAATCGTT
>NZ_KV832006.1:848818-910167 GCF_001837295.1 Rothia sp. HMSC065C03 | reverse complement strand
AACGATTACACCACTCCACAGGACTTGACCTGAGCAAGAGCACGTTCTACAATTGACGCATGAGTTCAAGGAGGTTCGCATGACCGCTTACGACCACTCGTCGGGGTACACCTACGGCACCGATGCCGTCCCCACGTCTCCGCTCACACTCGAGGATCTACGCCAGATTGAGGCCGCCGCGCACGTCCAGCCCGGTGACGCAGAGCTGCTCGCGCGAGCAGAACCCATCCTGGCGCCGCATGCCATGGAAATGGTCGACACGTGGCGCGGGATTTTGGCTCAAAAGACCTACCTGGCAGCACATTCCGCGCATCCGGATGGACAGCCGAACCCCGAGTACGCGCAGGCGTCAAAGCCCCGATTCGCCCAGTGGATCATCGACATGTGCACGCGCGAGCGGGATCAGGCGTGGTTGGACTACCAGTACCTGATCGGAGCTCGACACATGACCGCGGCGAAGAACGCGGCGGATGGGGCGGACTCGACGCCATTCGTGCCTCTGCGCTACGTGCTCGCCTTCATCGCGCCGACTGTGGAGGTCGGGCACCGTCTCCTGGCGGAGGGCTTCGAGGGCGCAGAACTGGACGCTGTCCGTGACGCGTGGACTCGCGCTGTGACTGTCGCCGTGACAGTGTGGGCGTATGCCTACCGCGATCACCCCGAGCAATTCTGATCCGGCGCTCGCCACCTACGACTCCCCCATCGGCCGCCTCACGCTTGATAGCGGTGTATTCGTCTTTCGCACTCTCTGACTGCTCTCCCTGGAAGCCTCAGTGGCTTCCAGGGAGAGCTTTCTTTCTGGGTTATAGGACACTACGTGTTGCTGGTTGGGTGACTTTTCGGCTTTCTGGTGCGGGAAAGTCACTCTTTCAGTTGGTCGTGTTTGCCTCGTTCCTGTGAATACTGCATCGTGCTCTGTGTGTGGCTGCCCCATGATCCGTCACGGTAAGAAGTCAACAGGAGGTCCTTTGAAGATCGCGGTGGTAGAAGTCCGCTCATCATCAAGGACCTCGACCTCTACCCACAACCCCCGACCAATACCTGGTCACCCACACTAGTACCACCCAAACGAGGCAGGTACACGCTAGAGGACCGCGTTGCCGTCCACCGCTGCTGCATCGACCTAACCCTGCTCCAAATGGCCACAGGGCTGCGCGTAAGCGAAGCAAGAACTCTCATGTGGGACGACATCATCACCGACGACCAAAACCGCCCAGCGTGCATTATTCGGGCTGAAAACGCCAAGACAGGCACCACCCGCGTCGCGGCTCTCGTCGAGCCTGCGGTCTATGAGCACCTTACCCGTAGACGAGATGAAGTCGGTGGAGCCTACGTTGTGGGCGCACCGCTCAACCCAGACACCGAGTGGGACAGATACAACGCTCAGAAGGCTCTCAAGGCGTTCTACAAGGATCTGGCTCGCGACTGCGGAGTGCCTCTGCTGGAGACCCACCGCACCCACGTCTGGAGAACCACCCTCAACACCATGTACCGCACGGACGTAGACGCGCTACTGCGTGCTCGAACGCTCGGCCACTCGGTCGATGTGAACGCACAGGCATACTCAGACCTGTCAGACCTCACAACGCTGTACGAGGCAGCCCGAGCACGGCGTAGGGAGGAAAGGTAGTCCCTACCTTATTCCCTATCTTTCGTGAGGATATGCCGGTAACTTCAAGTATCTTTAGGGAAGGATAAGGGGACGGTTACCGCACAATATCAACGATTACTTGGCTGTATCTCACTGTTTCATTAAAAAGAGATGCAGACCCCGGAGGTCGCAGGTTCAAATCCTGTCCCCGCAACGGATAACTCCCGATAGCTTTTAGCTATCGGGAGTTTTTTTATTCCCCAAAACCCGTACCCCCCCCCGCTGACCTATCTCCTTCTGCCGTCCTCCTGTCACTCTCCGACTCACCCTCCGACCGCCGGCCTGCCTTCTTTCGCCACCTTCCTGCACCTTTCCTATTGGCGACCTGTCTTCATTTGCCGCCTACCTTTCTTCTTCTTGTGCTACCTTTCTGCCGCCTGCTGGGCGGCTTTCTTTATATCCCCTGCCTTCTGTAATCTGCGGAGGGGGTCTTCTGAGCCTTGTTGGGGCGGTGCTTCGGGGAGACTGATAGGGGCTTGCCCGCTGCCCCTTCGGGGTGTTTGGGGTGGATCTTCCTGCCTCTTGAAACCTCCTCACGGAACCTCCTTATGGAATTTCATAGAACCGTCGTGAAAGTTACCCTGGACTGGTTTCGGAACGTCTCCCGATGTGTCTTTCGAGGTATTCCTCAGCGTGTCTATCGGGGCTTCAAGCGGATGTGCTCATGGGGGTGGCGGAGCCACTTCCGAGTGGTTATTGGGGGATGGTTATGCCTTCTTGAGACGCTGCTTTTGGGGGTTCTGAAATGGGGCTTGAAAGGGGTTCTGAAGGAGACTCTGGGGCGGGTCTCAAGGACCCAACGAGGGGTTCGAAGGGTGCCTGAGCGGGGGAGTGGCGAGGGGGATATTTTTGCCTCAAAGTGCATTCTCAAAGTGGAATATGCGAAAGATGCCTATATTCCGGGCTTGGAAATCACCCGTTCTGCCCCGGAATTCCGCGGTTTTTGGAAGAAAATGGTCTTCGAGTGCAACAATTCACTCTGAAAGTGATTGTAGTCACATATAAAACATTCAAGTTAATTGTAGGGTTTTTTGAAACTCTTTCAAAAAACGCTCAAAAACCCCGGAAAATCAAGGAAAAATAGCTCATTCAACCTCTAGTTGAGGGTGATTAAAGTTAAGCTAGAAGTTGAGAAAAAGCTCTTGTTAAGATTGAATCTTGTTCGATACCCAAAAATAGCCCCAAAAAACCGCTGGAAAAGGCTTTTTGACCTGGTAGCTTTGAGTACGTGGTCACCGCGGTCCGCCGCGTAGCTCTCCGGATCCACACCGCACCCCTCCATCACATGAGGACATCCCCGCAACACACACGGGGATGGTTGATGGAAGCGTCTCGTGCGGCGTCACATCCGCGGGCCGACCGCCTATAGGCTTCTCACCTATAGACCACCTATCACTCAACCACTCACGGGCGTTCACGCCCCAGAAACACCAACAACGAGGACAACCCCATGGCACTTCGCCCCCGCACTGTTAAGGCTGGCTCTCTCGCAGCCATCGCTGTACCCTCCGTGCTCGGTAGCACCCTGGTAGCACCCGCTTCCGCTTTTGCACCCGTCGTTCAGGACATCCCCGGCGCAGCTACCGCAACCCAGGCTCCGAAGTCTCTGTTCACCTCCACCGTGCAGCCGACCCTCTCTCAGGTTGCTGTGCAGATCCGTCTGCAGGCTGAACAGGCAAAGCAGACTCAGCAGGCTCCCGCAACGACTGCGGTTCAGCCCATCCAGAAGACCTACACTGCTCAGGCTGCTCAGCCCGCACAAGCAACCCAGCAGGCTGCTCCCTCAGCTACCTTCCAGTCTGCACAGGCGGCACAGGCTGCACAGCCTTCCGCTCAGCCGACCCTGGCGCAGGCTGCACAGCCTTCCGCTCAGCCCACCCTGGCTCAGGTCGCCCAGACTCCCGCAGCTACCCAGAACGCTGTAACCCCTGCCGCTCAGCCCGCGCAGACTGTACAGGCTACCCAGGCGGCATCCGGTGTGGCGGCAACCCGCACCAACCAGACTTTCCTGTCCTACACCTCCCCGGCTGGTACCACCTCGCAGTACCACGTCTACGCTGAGGGCGTGGACTTCTCCAAGCCCGTTGGCGTGGTCTTCTACTTCGACGGCGACTACTGGCGTAACGACCAGTCCAAGGTCTACGACCCCTCCGGTGAGCTGGCTCAGATGGCTGCATCCGCAGCGGCACAGAACATGCTGTTCGTGCCCGTCATCTCCCCGGACACCAACCGTTACGATGCTGGCGTGACCTGGTGGGAAAACATGGACCGTAACGGCGAGTTCTTCCGCTCCTTCGCTTCCTCCTTCATCGCGGCTAACGGCGTGGACTCCTCCAACGTGTGGACCATGGGCTACTCCGGTGGCGCTGAGTTCATCACCTACGAGCTGAACACTAAGCCCCAGACCTGGCGCAATGGCGGCGGCTCCATTATGGTCGCTGGCGGCGGCCTGGACGAGGGCACCCCCTCGGATGCGCTGAAGTCCCAGCCCATGTTCTGGTACGCAAACTCGAACGATGGCTCCGGCGAGACCTACCCGCAGACCTGGAGCGCACGAGGCGCCGTTGAGGGCGGCTACAACGCCTACCGCAACGCCGGCTACACCAACGCTTCCGCGACCGTTCTGAACGGCTCGGGCCACTTCGACTACAACTTCTCGCAGATTCTGAGCAACTCGCTCTCCAAGGGCAAGGCAACCGCCGCTCCCAAGGTCGAGCAGAAGACCGAACAGAAGGCTGAGCAGAAGCAGCAGAACACTCAGCGTGCCCGCACCATGAGCTCCGCAACCTACCAGAGCTACACCTCCCCGGCGGGCACCACCTCCCAGTACCACGTGTACGCGAACAACCTGGACTACTCCAAGCCCGTTGGCGTGGTCTTCTACTTCGACGGTGACTACTGGCAGCGTGACGAGTCCAAGGTCTACACCCCCGACGAGGGCATGCTCGCGGCGATGGGCAAGATCGCTAATGCCCGCAACATGGTCTTCGTGCCTATTATCTCCCCGGACACCAACGCATCCGGCAACGGCATCACCTGGTGGGAAGACATGAACACCAACGGTGAGTTCTTCCGCTCCTTCGCTTCCTCCTTCATCGGCCAGAACAACCTGGACGCTTCCCAGGTGTGGACCATGGGCTACTCCGGTGGCGCTGAGTTCATCACCTACGAGCTGACCGACCACAACACCGCATGGCGTAACGGTGGCGGCTCCATCATGGTTGCAGGCGGCGACTCGGACGGCTCCGTGGACGCTGATGCAACCACTAAGGGCTTGCCTATGTACTGGTGGGTTGGCGCGAACGACACCTCCGGTAACACCTACCCCGTCACCTGGAGCGCACGTGGCGCAGTCGAGTCCGGCTACAACGCATACCTGGGCGCTGGCTTCTCCGACGCCCGCGTGAAGCTGATTGACGGCTTCAGCCACCACGACTACGACCTGCCGCACATCCTGGCGTCCTCCCTGGACTTTGCGGGTAAGACCCCCGCGCTGGGCTACAGCGACCTGTCCGACTCGAACCCGAACTACAACGAGATCAGCTGGAACTCTGATCACCGCATCATGCTCGGCTTCGCGGACGGCACCTTCCGCCCGAACGCATCGGTCAACCGTGCACAGCTGGCAACCTACCTGTACCGCGTGGCTGGTCGCCCCGCAGTGAACGCACCGGCTGTTTCGCCGTTCAGCGATGTTCCGGTCAACCACCCCGCGTACAAGGAGATCTTCTGGCTGAGCCAGCAGGGCATCAACGGTAGCGACTTCCGCCCCCTGGAGGCCGTCACTGAGTCCACCATGGCTGAGTTCATGTACCGTGCAGCTGGCTCCCCGGCACAGGCTCAGGGCGGCTACGCGTCCCAGGCTCTGGCATGGGCTGCCTCCAACGGCATCGGTACCGGCTCCACCTCCTCGGCAGCCATCACCCGTGACGCTATGGCAGGCTACCTGTACATCTACGCTAACTAAGGCGCACGGCCCCTAACGCATAAAGAACCGCCCCGCTCCTGAAATTCAGGAACGGGGCGGTTCTTTCTATAGGTTTAGCTCAAGAAGCTATACGCTAGACCAAGCTTAGAAGATCCTAGGCTTAGAGGGTCTGGGTGGGGGATTCCACAGCCAGGGGAGCCGGAGCTGCCGGAGCGTTCTTTGCCTTCAGAGCAGCCAGGCGAGCGTCCAGCTCGGTGTCGCGCTCCATCTGGTCCAGGGTGTTGAACTGTGCGTCCAGGGAGGAAGCTGCCAGCTCCTGCTGACCGATGACGCGTGCCTCTTCGCGGCGAACCTTCTCTTCGAAGCGGCTCATCTCGCTGGTCGGGTCCAGAACGTCGAACGCCTTCAGAGCGTCGTTCACCTGGGTCTGAGCTGCTGCAGTCTTCTGACGTGCGGTCAGCTCATCGCGCTTGTACTTGACCTCTTCAAGCTTGGAGCGCATCTTCTCCAGGCCGTCCTTGAGCTGGTTGACAACCTGAGTCTGAGAAGCCAGCTGAGGCTCAACAGCCTGCGCAGCCTTCTCAGCCAGCAGCTGCTTGTTCAGAGCAATCTTCGCGAGGTTATCGAACTTGTCAGCGTTGGCAACGTCGCCAGCTGCGCGGAACTCATCAGCCTTGTTAGAAGCTGCCAGAGCCTTGGTGCCCCACTCCTGAGCGGTCTTGACGTCCTCAGCGTGGTCCTTCTCGAGCAGACGCAGGTTGCCGATGGTCTGTGCTACTGCAGCCTCCGCCTCGCGGATGTTGTTGGTGTAGTCACGAACCATCTGGTCCAGCATCTTCTCCGGGTCCTCAGCTGCATCAATCAGAGCGTTGATGTTTGCCTTAGCGAGCTGTGCAATACGGCCGAAGATGGTCTGCTTAGCCATAATCTCCTACTTTCTGTTCACGGGCTGCGGGGGAGCACTACGCTCCTCGTGAGCCGTGCCCGTATAACTAATTATGTGGCAGATTTCTGGGTGCATGCTGTGAAAATGATGCACGCCTGATTTCTGCAACCTAAACTTTTGGTAAATTACCTCAGGTGTTTTCCGACTGGGGAAGAAAGCGGTGAGGTAAGCTATCCACCCCGCCGGTCAGACTGTAGAAAAACCTACAGAAACCGACCGACAGAATCGGTAGCATCGGAGGCGGTTAGAAGCTACCGCCGTCACCACCGCCGCTACCCCAATCGCCGCCACCGCCGCTGAAGCCGCCGCCCCAGCTGCCGCCGCTACTACCACCACTGCTGTGGCCGCCGCTGCTACCCCAGCTACTGGTGCCGGAGTTCATCGCGGTCATCAGAGCGCCCAGCAGCAGGCCCTTCGCCAGGTCACCGCCGAAGCTACCGCCGCCGCGGTCGTTCTGGTTGTTGTAGTAGTTGCCGACCTCGCTCTGAGCTCGGTTCTGCGCGTCGGTCGCCTTCTGAATCGCCATGTTGGCTTCCTTCATAGCGTTCAGCGGATCCGAAGAAGCCAGACGCTGAGCCTGACCCAGGTGACGCTCCGCCTCAGAAACAGCGGTCAGGGTCATCGGACCCACCGCAGCACGGCGGTTATTGATGTAGCTACGCGCACCGTTCACCGCAGCGTACGCAGAACGCATCGTACGATCCAGGTTCTGCGAAGCCGCACGAGAACGCTCACGGGTAGCACGCATATTCGTCATTGCCTTATCCAGCTCGGCGGAAAGCTGACGCAGCTGGTTCGCCAGAGTCAGCGGGTCATTCGGGCGAGCCGAAGCGCTCTGATTGACCTGGTTGAGCACCGCCTCCATACCGGCAGCGACCGCACCCAAATCATCGCGACGCTGAGATGCAGCCAGGCTCTTCGCCTCAGCCACGTCACGCTGAATGCTCAGCAGGTCGGTGCTCAGACCCAGCTGAGCCTGCTCCAGCTCATGCGAGCGGGTATTCACTGCCGCACCCAGAGTCTGAATCTGCGAGGCGGCTTCCTCAGCGGTGCGCAGGTGAGCAACTGCCTCCGAACGAGCGGTCGTAACGGTCGCCTGAGCCTTCTCAACCTCCGCAGCGCACAGCACCATGTTCGACTCCAACAGGGTAGGAGTCTTCGAAATGGGCTCCAGTGCGCTGGGCAGGTAACGTTCCTTCAACGCGCGGTACTGGGCGGCAATCTCCTCCACCGAGGCACGCAGCTGCGGCAGACGCTGAGCCAGAGCCTCAATAGCCTGCGGTGCCTCCTGCTCCAGGTTGCGCAACTGAGCCAGCTTAGCGTCCTGCTCCTGAGCAATACGGGTGACTTCCTGAGAGTTATCAATAATCTCAGTCAACCAGGCACGCTGCTCAGCCTCAGTATCCGGGATGCTATCGGTCAGAAGCTGCTGACGCTGGAAGGACTTACGCATCAGATCCTCAGCACGCGCAATCTCCTGAGCGAACTCAGCAACCTGCTGATCGCTGTACTGTGCGCGCGCAAAATCCAGTTCCTGCTTCGCGTGGCTCATCGTCGTATCAGCCTGCAGAAGGGCGCTACCGGCGCGAGTGCGCAACTCCTCCAGCGGAACCTCCGGAATGGGGGAGTAGTTACGAGGCGCACCGTAGGAACGCTGAGGCTGCTGCTGAGCGTTCTTCTTCTTGCGGCGGCGGTACATCGCGTAACCGCCAGCACCCACGGTCGCCGCAGCACCCACACCGAGCACGCTGGTTACAACACCCGAAGAGCTACCGCCCTTCTGGGCCTCGATACCCTCAACCGCGGCAAGCGCCGCACCCGAATAGTCGCTATTCTGCAGCTTCGGTTTGATGTAGTTCTGGTACACCTTCGTCTGCTGATCGCTCGACAGGGTCTTCGTGCTACCCGCCAAGAAATACGCCTGGCGAGACTCGGTAGCAATCACCAGCACCACATCGGCAGAACCCCAATTGTTCTTCGTAGCAAGCGCCTTCGTCCAGCTCGAAGAAGTAGACGGGTTCTCAAACTTATCGATGACCACAACGTGCAAATCCACGTTGTGCTTCTTCGACAGAGCAGAAATCTTAGACTTCAGGGTAGCGGTATCACCCAAAGAGTTCGTGGAATCGTACACGGTGGTGCCCGTAATCTGCATCGGGTCAGCAGCCTGCGCCGATGTGCTCAAAAACGCAGAACCAGCCGGCAAAACCACCGGGGCACAAGAAAGACCTGCCGCCAGCACTGTGGCACCCAAGATAGTGCGCAGGCGAGGGCGTGCGGGACGAATCTGACGCGCAAAGGCGTGCTCGGTCATGGTCTTTCCTCCGTTGTCGTGAAGTATGAACGGACCTGCACTTCACGGTGTGCTTGTTCAACGCACACCTTAGTGCTGGTCACATTATTAGTGTAGCGGTGGCATAGCTACACAGACGCACAGATACGAGAATATTGCGCCGCTGTTTGCCGACCGTTTACCGTCTTCCCAGGCTTTATACAGGAAAGCCGGTATACAGGAAAGCCGGTATATAGGAGAGCCGGGGTCTAGCCTCACGCCAGACCCCGGCTCACCGGCTATTCAGTGATTAGCGCCGACGCGCAATCTTCAGATTGCTCATCAGGTGCTCCACTACCTCTGCGGCATCAACATCGTGGATACTCTGCGCTATGCCGTTCACCACCTGAACTCGCGAAGACGAGGCGAACATCCAACCCAAGAACTGCACATAATTCAGCAACCTAGAACTGCGTTCTGCCTGCTTTCGCATCTGTGACCACAAAAAGGGCGTAGTCGGCACGCCACGGCCCTTATACACCTGGGAATTAGAATGGGCATCCAGAAGCTCAGCGAGCGCCTCAATATTTTCGGTCAGCTCCTTCAAATCCTCATCCCCGGCAGAGGAGCCGACGTAATACCGTTCAACCAGGCTCAAAGGCATGTAGCCGCTACAGCTACTCACCCACGCCAGCTCCAAACGCAGATTCTGCAGACGAAGCACCTGCTTCAGAAGTCTCGAATGGGTGCGCAACACAGACAACGGCATGGAAGATAGTCTCTTCTCCTCCGAAAGCAGACCCTCGAAGGAGCCTTCCCCGGAAAACGCCTTATACGGATCCGAGACGCCCACCAGAAGCACCGGTCCCTCGTAGTGAACGAACGCCAGAACCTCGGGAACACTCGAGAGGGAACGGATGCGCTCGCCAATGGTCGGAAGATCCTCCCCATCCGGGGCGTACTGTTCGCGGCTGAACGTCAACGTCTGGATAGGCTGCTCGGCAAGGTCGGGCGAGTCATGAGCAAGCGCTCGCAAATCGGTCACAGCCTCCGCCAGAACGCCGTCCTGCTCAACCTGCAGAAGCTCCTGGAGAAGCTCAATGACAGAGCGCGCCTGCAGGCACAAGACAGCGGCGCAGAACTCCGCATCCTGAAGCTCAAGACGCACCTTCTCCAGGCGCTCTTCCAGCGTGGACTGCACGCCCTTGAGCTCAAACTCGCTTAGCTGTTCCGGACGGAGCATACGGTGCGTACCATCATCGCCGGAACGGTAGAAAAGCTCGCTAAACTCCAACGTAGACTGAACGCCCTTCAACGCCCGCTCTCGCAACTCGGGCAGAACGTTAAAGGCGACTTCGGTCATCTCATTCCAGACCTTGGCCTCATCGATCTTCGAATCCTTACGAGCAGTCTTCTTCCATGTCTCGGCAAGCTGCATAGCGCGGTCAAATTCGCTCAGTTCCACAAAAGCCGCCAGCTTCTGTGCGCTCTCACGCAGATAACGCACCGCGTACAGGCGGTCGCTCAAAGAATCCGGGAGAGTATCCTCCAGCAGACGCCAACGGAAGGTACGCTCAAAGCACTCCTCCGTCAGGCTGATGACGGCGGCGCTCAGCGAGAGCGCATGATCGCGGGCAAAAGCGAAAGAGCCCGGAGCCTCCGCCAGACGAGGAAGGGACGTGTAGAACTCCAACGCCCCGCTCAGCTTCAGTCGAGACTTCCGAATCGTCTCTTCCAGCTCGGCGGCAAGCACCGCGCGGTCAGCCTGGGCAGTCTCCTTGAAGCTGTGTAGCGGGGAAACCTGCGCACGCTCCAGCGTCTGCAGGTTCATGACCGCACGCATGAGGTAGTTCTCCAGGATCCTGACCTGCTCCCAGCGCTGACGCTGATTCAGCGGAACATGATTCTCCTGCGTGCCGACCAACAGATGCTGCGGCACACCGCTAATCGACGGCAACGCAAAGACCTCATCCTCAGATTTACTGGCAGAAAGCACCATGGGGTAGCGGCTGCGCTGTGCGTTCTCTAGAGGGGGAATGAGCTTGAAGTTGGTGCTCAAAGAGAATGGGTCGGAGGGTGCCGGGTTACTCTTGGGAGTCTGCTGGGCGGCCTCCTGTTGCGGGCGCTTTTCAGGCTGCGCCGGGGTGTTCTGGGGCATGCTCTGTTGCTCCTGGCTTTCTGCTGAATGGTTCTGCCCCGAAGATGAGTCGGCGCTGCCCGCCTGCATTGGCTCCAGTGGGGACGGTGCCGCCACCGGCTGAGGAGGCTGAGGCGAGGGCGCCTGAATCTGCTGGGGGAGCGGGGACTGCGCCTGGGGCGTTGCAGATACCGGGGCCTGCGCGGGGTTCGGTACCTGGTTCTGAACAGGATCCTGCACCGACTGCTGATCGCTACTGCTGGGCTGTGCCGGCTTCGGCTGGTAGTGCATCGGGTAGCTCACCGCGCCCTGTACCTGCTGAGGCGGCATCTGCTGAGGCGGCATCTGCTGATTGGATACCTGCTGATTCATCGCCTGGTTCTGCTGCTGCTGTTGCAATACCTGCCGCCTAATCTCACGCGCGCGACGGCGCGACGGGCTCAACGACGCAAACAACGCCACCATCGCGCAGATCAGAACAAATATAAGCAACGCATACAGGCGGGTTGCGCCGTCCAGCGAAGACGCCACCGCCGGTAGGGTCGGCAGCGCGCCAAGAAGAGCGAAAACAGCAGAAATAATCCTCATGACTTCACCATAACCCAGCCAGCCACCTGCTGCTCGTAGCACCGTTGTCTTACCGCATGCTAAAAGGGAATAGCCGGGGTTCCGGGTACTCTCCGCCAGTGCTTTCCGCCAGTGCCTCCCGCACCAGCGTCACAGTTAAAAGACGATGCGGCGCAAGCCCTCATGCAGGGACCTACGCCGCATCAATCATCACTCAACTCACTATCACACCCGGGCCGGTCCTCACACCGACCCTTCGGGACATACTGGGGATTCTCACCCCTCCGGTGCAGGGCTCTCAACTCCTGCTCCGGAAAACTATCAAACTCTATGCGCTACCTACCGGCGGTCAATGCGTGGGTGGCAAGCGGCTGCGCCAGCTCGGAGGCCTTCTCTGCACGATGACGGCGGTACACCATTCCCGAGCAACAAGCCACAATACCCGCACCGATACCGATGGAGCTTGCCAAGACCGCACAGAAAATCAGGGTTCCGATCATCATGGGTTTCTCCTCGTGTTTGTCCTTTGCATTGGTTTTCGTTCCTATGTGTCTTCAACATTACGGACCGACTCTGTGCTGAAGCTGTGTATGCGGACGCATCATGCTGTGTAAACCATGGAGAAAAACCGAGTGCTTTAAAAGAGAAGCCTGAGAGCGACGAAAAATAGCGAACAAAGCCCCAAAATAAACCAGCCGTCGGGTGAATCGCCGAGCACCTCAGACCTGCTAATCGGTACCAAATGAAGGGGGATGAGAAAAATTCCCAGGGAACTCCCCGAAAACCAACAGCGAAAAGATATCGAACGCCCTGAAACACCCTCTACAGTAGAAAGGTAGCGTGCGCCCAGGGTGACGCATACGCACGACTTCTAGGAGAACTCATGACTCAAAACAACGGATGGTCCCACGGCGGCAATGATGGCGTCACAGATGCAACCCGTCCCATGCAGAACGTCAGCGGACAGGCAGGCTACCAGTCTGCAAGCCAGCAGCAGGGTCAGAACGCATATCCGCAAGCATATGCCTCTCCCGGCTACACCTACCCCCAGGCAGCTGCCGCTCAGGTTGCTGCGGCACAGTCTACGCCCCAGGACACCAACAATAACAAGCGTTACGGCGCAGGTGTTGTGCTCACCGCAGCTCTGCTCGCAGCCCTCGTTGGCGGCGGCGTCGGTGCGGGCGTCGGAGGCGGCATCGCAGCATCGAACAACAGCTCCTCCAGCTCCTCCTCCCGCGGTTCCGTTAGCTCCAATATCAGCAACTCTTCCACCGTGGCAGGCGTAGCAGAAACCGCGAAGAAGGTCCTGCCCTCCACCGTGACTATTGTTGCTTCGAACGGTTCCTCCTCCGGCGGCGGTAGTGGCGTCATCCTCGACAAGGAAGGCCACATCCTCACCAACCACCACGTGGTCACCCTCGAATCTTCCAGGGAAGCATCCACCATTGAGGTACGACTGAGCGATGGCACCGTGCGCACCGCATCCGTGGTGGGCCTGGACGCAGCCGCTGACCTGGCGGTCCTGAAGATCAGCCCCTCCGGCCTGGACCTGCAGCCCATCACCTGGGGTGACTCCTCCAAGCTGGTCTCCGGCGAGGCAGTGGTCGCTCTCGGAGCTCCCTACAGCCGCACCGAGACGGTCACCTCCGGCGTGGTCTCGAACGCAAACCGCGTGCAGCCCGCCGATTCGAAGGGCCAGAACTACATCCCCATGATTCAGGTTGACGCTCCCATCAACCACGGTAACTCCGGCGGCCCGCTGGTGAACCTCAAGGGCGAGCTGGTCGGCATTAACGCGCAGGGCCAGGCAAGCCAGGACGGCGGCACCGCTGACGGTATGGCGTTCTCCATTACCTCCAACTACGCCAAGCGCATCTCCTCCGAGATTATCGCCAAGGGCAAGGCAACCCACGGCTACCTGGGCGCGAGTGTGAAGAACAGCCCCGCAGACACCGGTTCGGGCTCCTCCAAGCTCATCCCCGGTGGTGTGGAGATTACCTCGGTGGCATCGAACAGCCCCGCGTCCAAGGCGGGTCTGCGCACCGGCGACGTGGTACTTGAAGCTGACGGCCACGCTGTGACTAAGAGCGACGAGCTCAACGGTACCGTGCGTGCCGCGGCGGCAGGCTCCGACCTGAAGCTGAAGGTTAAGCGCGGCTCCTCCACCCAGGACATCACCGTGACCCTGGGCGACGCCGACAGCCAGAAGTAAATAGCCAGAAGTAAAACGCCTCTCGCTTCTGAACGTTGAAGGGGCACGGCTGAGAATCACCCGCTCAGCCGACTCTACCGTTCAGCAGGACTAACCGCTCAGCAAGAGCGCAACATGGTGCATACAAAGAAAGCTCCCACCCCATATGCGGGGTGGGAGCTTCTTGCGTTAGTACAGCAAAATGCATTGGTGCCGCAGAGCGGGGGTGGGTCAGGCGCTCTCAAGAACCTCGCCCACGCGCTTCTGCAAAGCCGGGACAACCTCCTGCTCGAACCACGGGTTCTTCGCCTGCCACCTAAAATTCAGCGGCGAAGGATGCACCAGCGGCAGGAACTTGGGAAGGTAAGATTCCCACGCGCGAACCGTCTCCGTCAGGTTCTTCTGTGCCTTCGGGGCGTGCACACCATCCAGGTAATGCTTCTGAGAGTACGCGCCCATCAGCAGAATCAGCTGAACATCCGGCATGAGCTCGAGCAGCTGCGGATGCCACTTCGGCGCGAAATCCTTACGCGGCGGGTTATCACCGTGCGCGCCCTTGCCGGGGTAGTAGAAATCCATCGGCAGCAACGAGATCAGGTTGGGGTCGTAGAACTGCTCGTCCGTCACGCCCATCCACTCGCGCAGCTTCACACCACTCGGGTCATTCCACGGGATGCGGCTCTCCTGCGCGGTACGCCCAGGCGCCTGACCAATCACCACGATGCGTGCCTTCGGGGACGCCGAATAGACCGGCTCCCAACCCTGCTCCGTGAACTCCCTATTCTGCGGATCCTGGCGAATCTGCTCAGCCAGGGGAGGGGTAGTTTCCAGAATCTGCTGAACCAGAGGTGCCGGCAGATTATGGTGTGCAACAGCCATGCTAGATGGTGCCTCCCTCAAAACCGTTCTGACGCCACGCCTCAAAAATTGCGATAGACGCAGAATTAGCCAGGTTCAGCGAACGGCGGCCCGGCTTCATCGGAATCTTCACGCGCTCGGTCACGTGCGGGTCCTGCTGAACCTCAGCGGGCAGACCCACCGACTCCGGACCGAACATGAACACGTCACCCGGGCGGTACTCAATGTCCGCATACGAGGTTGAAGCAGTCGTCGTGAACGCGAAAACACGCTCCGGGGCGAGAGCTTCCCACGCCTCTTCGAGGGTCTCGTGCACCGTCACCACCGCGAGGTCGTGGTAATCCAGACCCGCACGGCGCAGATGCGCATCATCAAAGTTGAAGCCCAGCGGCTTGACCAGGTGTAGCTCAGCGCCGGTAATCGCCGACAGGCGAATAGCGTTGCCGGTATTGCCGGGAATTTCAGGGGTATAGAAAAGAATCTTGAACACGTTCCTAAGTGTACCGCGCAGCCCCTGAACGTCCCCTGATCAGCCCCGAGCAGCCCCGAGCAGCCCAGCGTAGCCCCCGAATAGCCCGGCGGAGTAGCGCCCGCCGTCCCCGCCGCAGGTGAACATGCCTAGAAGAGGCAAGATAGAGCGCGATAAAATAAGCGAGGCGAAAAACCGCCGAACAACCCAGCAGGAGGAACCATGAGCGCAGAAACCAACCGTCAGAACGGCCGCGTCTACCTCGACCACGCCGCCACCACCGACGTACTGCCCGCCGCCATCGACGCCATGGTCGAACAGATGCGCAACGGCGGCAACCCCTCCTCCCTGCACGCCGTAGGACGCGACGCCCGCGCCACCGTCGAGTACGCCCGCGAACGCATCGCCCGCGCCATTGGCGCCGACCCCGCCGAGGTTATTTTCACCTCCGGCGGCACCGAGGCGGACAACCTCGCGGTCAAGGGCATCTACTGGAAGCGCCGCGAAGAAGACCCGCAGCGCACCCGAATTCTCGTCTCCTCCATTGAGCATCATGCGGTGGAAGAAACCTGCGAATGGCTCGAAAAGGCAGAAGGCGCACAGCTCGAATGGATTCCCGTGGACGCGCACGGCAGCGTCAACCCGCAGACCGTTCGCGAGCTCATCGAAAAGAACCCCGAAGACGTTGCGCTCGTGACCGTCATGTGGGCGAACAACGAGGTCGGCACCGTACAGCCCATCCCCGAAATTGCCGCTATCGCCGCTGAATACGGTATTCCCGTGCACTCGGATGCGGTGCAGGCGTTCGGCGCGGTGCCCATCGACTTCCACACCAGTGGCGTGGCGACCCTCGCGATTTCTGGCCACAAGATTGGTGGCCCCATGGGTATTGGCGCGCTGGTCGCAACCCGCGCCGTGCAACTGACCCCCGTGCTCCATGGAGGCGGCCAGGAACGCTCCGTGCGTTCCGGCACCATCGACGCGCCCGCCATCGCGGGTTTTGCGGAGGCCGCAGTGCACTCGGTCGAGCACCTCGACGAAGAATCCGCCCGCATCGCCGCACTGCGCAACGAACTCGTTGCGGCAATTAGCGCGCTCATCCCGCAGGCACACCTGAGCGGTGAAAACCCGCTCACCGAGGAATACCCCGGCCAGAAGCGTCTGCCAGGCAACGCCCACTTCACCTTCGAAAACGCCGAAGGCGACACCTTGCTCTTCCTGCTGGACATGCAGGGCATCAGCAGTTCCACCGGCTCCGCCTGCAACGCCGGGGTGACCCGCCCCTCCCACGTGCTCATGGCAATGGGCATGGACGAAGACACCGCCCGCAGCGCCCAGCGCTTCACCCTCGGCCACTCAACCACCGGCGCCGATATTGCGCGCCTCATCGCGGCACTACCCGCAGCCTACGAACAGGCAGCGAAAGCGGGACTGTCCTCGCAGCTGCCGGACGCCTCCCGCTGGCACTAGAAAACCAGAAGAGAAGATACCAACCCGCTCTCAGCCTGCAATCTCAGCGTTCGCTGAGGGCGGGCTGAGGGTGCACTGCCCAATATTCCGCCGAGCCCCTGCGTACAATGGGTAGCTACAGTAACGGAAAGTCCGCCCGCACAGGGCGTGTTCCGAATGTTCCTAGAGGCTCAACACAACAGAAGGATAGGCAGTGAAAATTCTTGCAGCTATGAGTGGCGGCGTTGACTCCGCAGTCGCCGCAGCCCGCGCCGTAGAAGCAGGACACGAAGTAGTCGGCGTTCACCTCGCCCTATCCCGCATGCCCGGCACCCTACGCACCGGCTCCCGCGGCTGCTGCACCCTCGAAGACTCCATGGACGCCCGTCGCGTCTGCTCCCAGCTGGGCATCCCCTTCTTCGTCTGGGACTTCTCCGAACGCTTCAAAGAAGACGTGGTCGACGACTTCATCTCCGAATACGAAGCCGGACGAACCCCCAACCCCTGCATGCGCTGCAACGAAAAGATCAAGTTCGCCGCGCTGCTCGAACGCGCCCTCGCCCTCGGCTTCGACGCCGTGGTGACCGGCCACTACGCCCGCGTCATCACCACCGAAGACGGCAACCGCGAACTGCACCGCGCCGCCGACTGGGCTAAGGACCAGTCCTACGTGCTCGGCGTGCTCACCCACGAGCAACTCAAGCACGCCTGGTTCCCCCTGGCTGACACCCCCTCCAAGGCACAGGTACGTGCGGAGGCGGCAGAACGCGGCTTCTCCGTGGCGAAAAAGCCGGACTCCTACGACATCTGCTTCATCCCCGAAGGCGACACCCGCGCCTGGCTGGGCGACCACATCACAATGCGCCCCGGCCTCATCAAGGACACCCACGGCGAGGTGCTCGGTGAGCACCCCGGCGCGCAGGCATACACTGTCGGCCAGCGCAAGGGCCTGGCGTTGGGCCGTCCCGCCGCCGACGGCAAGCCTCGCTTCGTGCTTGAGGTGCGCCCCAAGGAAAATGAAGTCATCGTCGGCTCCCGCGAGCTACTTGCCGTGCACGAAATCCGCGGTATCCGCGCCACCTGGGCGGGTGTCCCCGTGGAACAGGCGGCACGTTTCCTGGAAGAGCCCGCGCAGCTGGGCGCCCGCAGCGAAGAGTTCGAGGTGACCGCACAGGTGCGTGCGCACGCCGACCCGGTCCGCGCCAAGGCGTACATGACCTGGGCACCCGACCCCGAAGCTGAAGAAGAAGGCGCGCTGCGCCTGGAAACCGTAGTGCGCCTCCTGGATCCGCTCTCCGGTGTGGCACCGGGGCAGACCATGGTGCTCTACCAGGGCACCCGCGTGCTGGGCCAGTCCACCATCGCCCGCGCCTACTCGCTGGACCGCGAAGACATGCAAGAAACCCTGTCTGCTGGCGCCTCCACCAGCGCCGACTAGCCGCACAGAATAGCCGCGTACCCCGCTATTCGCAGCTGTTGCCGCAACAGCCTGCTCGAGCGCAACGCACAGAAGACCACAACCGGACTGAGGAGAGACCGATGACTGCCGAACACACTTCCTGCGAATTTGACCCCCACGCCACCTCCATGGGCGATGAAGTCGCGCCGGAGGTTTACGAGGAGCTCTTCGCCATGCGCCGCTCCATCGATAACTTCGATGCAGCGTTGGTGCACATCCTCGCGGAGCGTTTTCAGGCAACTAAGCGCGTGGGCGTCCTGAAGGCTAAGCACAACCTGCCCGCTGGCGACCCCGGCCGTGAAGAGGCGCAGATTGCTCGCCTGCGTGCCATGGCGAAGGAATCCAGCCTGGACCCGGAATTCGCGGAGAAGTTCCTGAACTTCATCATCTCTGAGGTGATTCGCCACCACGTGCGCATCGCGAACGAGCACGCTGACCAGGACGAAGAGACTGAAAAGTCTGAAAGCTAAGACTTTCTAAGATTTCACCCTCTTCGAGATCTCAGCCTCTCCGAAAAGCCCCGCTCTCATCCCTGCTGAGCATCCATCGTGCTGAGCGTCCAGCGGCAGAGCATCGACCCGCCCGCACTTTTCCCTAACCTGTCTTAACCTCACTCGTTTATGCCCCCTCAATCTTCCTCCCGCCAGAATGCCCGCACCGAGCCGGTGCCGGAGCGCCTGCTACTGCCCGGTGAGTACCGTGCCCCCGAAGGCGACGAACTGACCGAGCAGGACCTTGCTACGCTCGCTACTGAGCGTCCGCTGGTGCGCGCTAGCGGTCGGGGTGATTTTCCCGGCGATGATCTGGCTGAGGCGATGTCCCGTGTAGAAGGTGAGCTGGGTTCCCCGCACTTGCCGTTCCTGCCGCATCTGCCGGCGTTGGGCTGGCGGGCTACCCCGCTGGCACGCACCCTGGCGGTGTGCGAGGGACTTGCCTTTGACGGTGTCTCGTTTGGCTGGCGCATGGTGCATAGCGGCGGCAGGGGAGCGCGCGAGTCTGCCTTGGCGAAGGACCGTCTGCTCTCCGATATCAACCTTCTAGCTGACCGTGTGGGCGCGCAGAAGAAGAGGTTCACCTCCGGTGTTGAGGGCTCCGCTGCGGTGTATAAGATTCAGCTGGTTGGTCCGCTGACCCTCGCAGCCAGCATCTACCTACCCGGTGGCGAGCGTGCCATCAGTGATGCAGGGGCGAGCCGTGACCTGCTGGAGTCGTTCCTGGAAGGCCTGGAACGCTGGATGGGTTCTCTGCGCGAGGCTCTGCAAGCTCCGCGGGCGCTGATTGCGGTGCAACTGGACGAGTCGGAGTTTCAGCGTCTGATGGAGGGCTCTATCCCTACGGTGAGTGGCTTCCGCTCCCTGTCGGCGTTGCAGCCTCACTACTATCAGCAGGTGTACCGCCGTGTGGCGGAGCGATTCGCTGAACTGAACCTGCAGCTCATCCTTGATGTGGACGGCACCGCGCTCAAGCCGGTGCAGGAGCTGAAGCTGCTGAGCCAGGCGCATCCTACCCTTGATGCTTTGGCGCTGGTGAAGGCGATGCAGGTTGAGGGCGCCGCCCCCTGCGCTTTGCTGTTGCACCCTGATCGCGCCCGCCTCAAGGGGCCCGGCACGCTGCAGGTTCCGCCGCTGAGTGACCCTCGTTCATGGGAACCCGTGGCGCAGCTTCTGGAGGCGCAGGCTCAGCTGTGGCTTCCGGTGGTGACCTCTGCGCGGGTGCCGGATCAGGTCCGCCGCCTGCATAGCCTGTGGCGTGAGGTTGGTCTTGAATCTGCCCAGCTGAGCGCGGTGGGTTTGATGCCTGATGAGCGTATTCAGCGGGGTTCCGCGTCTGCTGGGGCGGCTTCGGGTACGGTGAGTGTGCTGGATGCCACGGCTTCCCTGGCTCGTGTGACAGAGTGTGCCCGTGCTTTGGCTGAGCGCGCGGTATGATTAGAGAATCAGCATTTTTATGTAAGTATTTACGACATTTCTTTAGGGAGGTACTGTGAGCGCTAGCGATGCACACACCATTTTGGTGGTTGATGATGATGATGCTCTGGCGGAAATGATTGGCCTCGTGCTCGCGCAGGAGGGTTTCAACGCCGTTTTTTGCGAAAATGGTGCACGCGCTTTTGAAACTTTTATGCGTTCCACTCCCGATTTGGTGCTTTTGGATTTGATGCTTCCTGGCATGAACGGTATTGAAGTGTGCCAGCAAATTCGTCGTTCTTCTAATGTGCCGATTATTATGTTGACCGCTAAAAGCGACACTGAAGATGTTGTTAAGGGTCTTGAGGCTGGCGCTGATGATTACATTGCTAAGCCTTTTAAGCACGCTGAATTGTTGGCGCGTATTCGTACCCGTTTGCGTCCGCGTGAGAGCCGCCAGCTGGTGGTGTCTATTGGCGATATTGTCATGGATATGGACGGCCGTACCGTCAAGTACCACAGCACTGAGGTTCCGATGACTCCTCTGGAGTTTGACCTGTTGGCTGCGCTGGTGCGCCACCCGGGTCAGGCGTTGAGCCGTCAGGAACTGCTGGATATGGTCTGGGGTTACACTGATGTGAGCGATTCGCTGGTAAACGTGCACGTCCAGCGTTTGCGCGCTAAGTTTGATGAGCTGGGTGCGGATCGTTTTATCCAGACGGTCCGTGGCGTTGGCTATAAGATTCCGACCGAGCTGGTGGGATCTTCCGGTAGCTAATCGGAACCTATTCATAGGCGAAGGGATAACCTGATTGTCTGTTGCGAAGTCGAGCCATGAGCACGGCGCTTTGACGGCGGAGGCGGTAGCCTCCGCCTCTTCGCGTACCCGCACTTCCAAGCCGCGTAAGGCGAAAAAGCAGAGTAGTAGGAGCCTGATGCAGCGCGCTCAGCGTTTGTGGAAGGAATCTCTGCAGTTCCGTGCTTTGGGTACTGCGGGCATCATGATGTTCCTGAGCTTCTTGATGGTGGGTTGGTCCTTGTCGAGCCAGATTGCGACGAGTCTTTTTGAGAATCAGAAGGGTCAGGCGCTGGCGGAATCGGAGAGTGGTTTCCGTAACGTTCAGAGCGTGCTGGACTCCTCTGAGGCCCGTAGTGACAGCGAAATTCGCCGTAATGTGAGCCGTACCCTGACCGTGCTGGATGCGGGTAGCTCGGGTAAGCGCAATTGGATTCTTGTGCCTTTGGAAGGTCAAGGTAAGCAGGGTTTTATTCCTGAGCAGAGCAGTAATAATTCTTTGAATTCTTCGAGTATTCCGAATGATTTCAAACAAACTGTTCGCGATAAAGACGGTATTTTCTGGCAGACGTCTACGGTGACTACTGTCGAAAATAATCGTGAGCGCACCTATCCGGTGCTTATCGTTGGTACACATATTTCTATTTCTCAGAACCCTAATTACGGTTTGTTCCTTGTGTACGATATGACGGATTCTTCCGCCACGATTGCGCATATTAACTTTGTTCTTTTTGGTGGTTTCTGTGCACTGCTTACTGTGGTGCTTTCTGTGGTGTGGATTGTGACTCGTTTTGTGGTCCGCCCGATTACGCAGACCGCTATTACGGCGGAGAAGCTGGCTGCTGGCGACCTGGATCAGCGTGTGTCTGTACACGGTGAGCATCAGGCGGCGCGTCTGGGCTATTCCTTCAACCTGATGGCTGACTCGCTGCAGGAGAAAATTGTTCAGCTGGAGCGTCTGTCGACTCTGCAGCAGCGATTCGTTTCTGACGTTTCGCACGAGTTGCGCACTCCGTTGTCGACGGTTCGTCTGGGTACGGAGCTTCTGTACGATACGCGTAACGAGATGGAGCGCACGCAGAGCCGCACCGTGGAGCTTCTGCACGATCAGGTGGATCGTTTCCAGTCGATGCTTTCTGACCTGCTGGAGATTTCTCGTTTCGATGCCGGTAGCGCAATGCTGACCATCGACACTGAAGACTTCATGCGTGTGCTGTCGAATATTCTGCAGGAGGCTCTGCCGCACCTGGAGCGCACGAATACTAAGCTGAACGTGCATACGAGCCATGAGAGCATCATGGTTGATATGGACCGCGTGCGTATTGAGCGTGTGCTCCGTAACCTGCTGTACAACGCGATTGAGCACGGCGAGTCCCGCCCGATTGACGTGTACGTGGGTGCGAATGCCACGAACCTGGGTGTTGCGGTGCGTGACCACGGTATCGGTCTGTCTGAGGATGAGGCTGTTCAGGTGTTCAACCGTTTCTGGCGTGCTGATACTTCACGTAAGCGCACCCTGGGCGGTACGGGTCTGGGGCTGTCGATTGCTGCTGAGGATGTGCGTCTGCACGGCGGCACGATTGAGGCGTGGGGCGAGAAGGGCCGCGGTGCCTGCTTCACGATAAACCTGCCGCTAATTCACGGTGCGCCTTTGGGCGAGTCGCCGGTTTTGGTGACGGGTGAGCCTGAGGTGAGTGCGCATCGTTCGGCGACCGCGAAGGATACGCTGCCCAATATTGCTCCTCGAGCGAACCTTGAGGGCGAGCTCTAAGGGGTTCAAACGGGGAGAGGCTTTAGGCTTCTGTCATATATCGGTGCGTTGGTGTTGCTCGGCTGTATTTACGCTTATCCTTGCGTATTTGCACTGTTCACCCAGTACAATCAATGCAGATATGTTTTCACGGTGTTGCTATTTCGCTGTGGTCATCTTTTCACCGTGTTGCGATGGCCTGCAACGGTAGTTGGCGATTGTTTGTCTTTGTTCGTAGAGGAAGGTTAAGACCTCCATGGCTCACAGGGCTATTGTTTCTCGACGCGCCGCGCTGTCTTGGGGCGCGGTGTCTTTGGCGACGCTCGTGAGCTCTTGCGCGGGTCTTCCTTCGAACGATCGAGTGACTCAGCACAGCAGCGGTCTGGACGTGAAGAGCGTTAATACTTCTCCGGCGCGTGCGCCGGGACCGCTGGCGGGTGCTACCCCCGAGGCGATTATTGAGGGCTTCGTGCGTGCTGGTGTGGATAGCATTGAGAATTATGCTGTGGCGCGCCAGTATTTGAGTTCTTCTTTTGCGCGCCGTTGGAATCCTATGGGTACGACTCGCGTGTACCGTAATACGGTGCAGCCTCGCAGTGACGATAGTGGAGCTGCCGAGGGTACCTACCATGTGCGTTTCCAGCAGACGGCGACTGTGAATAGTCAGGGTATTACGAGCACCTTCCCGGAGGCTCAGACTGAAACTCAGGACTTCACCATGGTTATGGAAGATAACCAGTGGCGTATTAGCTCCTGCCCGGATGGTCTGTGGCTGGATGGTGCCGAGTTTGAGCGCGTGTTTAGCCCGTGCCGCCTGTACTTCTATGATCGTGCGTTCCGTTATGCTGTGCCGGATATTCGTTGGTTCCCGCATACGGACCGCTATTTTGAGTTGCTGGTGCGTACGCTGATGGCTGGCCCGGCCTCCTACCTGAAGGATGTTGCGTTCTCGGCGTTGAACGAGTCGATGAGCCTTGAGACGGCGACCATGAGCGATAACCAGGATGTGCTGGTTCGTCTTTCGGGTGAGCACCTGGACGATAACCGTTTGGCGCGTGTGCGTGAGCAGATTATGCACGGTTTGGAGAACTTCTCCGGTCTGGGTAAGACCGAGGTGTTCTACAACGGTACTTTGATTCCTGAGAATGCACCGAGCGGCTTTTCTGCGGTGAAGCTGAACCCGGGTGTTCCTGCCCGCACGGTTGCTATTAATTCGAACGGCCAGATGGTGGCGCGTGATGACTATATGAGCAATGCGGGTGAGCAATTGCTTCTGCGTGGCGTGACCCAGTTGAGTTCCCCGGCGATGGGCTATTCTGCGGATGTTTATGCCTGCTTGGCGAATGATGCTGCGAGCCTGTACACGGTGTATCAGGGCACTGCCCGCCGCGTGTGGCAGAGTACCGCGCTGACTGCCCCTAGTTTTGATGCGTACGGCTGGGTGTGGGCTGCTGATGGTGAGGGCGTTGTGCGTGCGTTCAAGCCGGACTCTGAGGACGCGAATGAGCGCGAGCGCGGCGTGGATATTGGTCTGTCGTGGCAGCGTAATTTGAGCTTTACGAGCGTGAACGTCTCTCACGATGGTGCGCGCATGGCGATTGTGGCGTCAACTGAGGGTGCGTCGGCTGTGATTATTTCCGGTATTGTGCGTGATGATGCCGGCAAGCCTCTGCGCCTGACGGAGATGGTTCGTCTGAGCTCTTCGGTGACTCCGCGTAATGCCCGTTGGGCTGGCGACCAGAGCGTCGTGGTGGTGAACGTGAAGAACGGTGAGTCTGAGGTGATTTCCCTCAGCGGTGAAGAGACGAAGCTGGACCGTCTGGATGGCGTGATGACCATTTCGACGGCGGATAATACGTCGAACATTATTGCCCACCGTTCTGACGGTTCGTGCTACCTGATGGAGGAGCGCGGCTGGATCCGTCTGGATACGACTCTGCACGAGATTAGTTACGCCGGTTAGCCTCGGGCACCGGGTATAGCGCGCGGAAAGGGTGCTTTCGGTGAGTTCAGTACAGCGTGGTTTGAACGATTCCGTGAATGGGTCCTGGAGCAAGTCTCTGGCCGGGCTTGCGGGCGCTCTCAAAAGCGCCGGCGGGTCTTTGGGTGAGGTGCTGATGCCGCGTACCTGCCCGTGCTGTGCGGTGCCGGTGGCGTACGGTGCCGGCTCACCGCTGTGTGAAAGCTGCCTGCCGCAGCTGCATTCGGCGTTGGCGCGTGTGGAGCGAGTGCAGGTTCTGCAACCTCTTGATGGCGCGGTGGTTCCTGAAGTGCGTGCGGCATCCCGGTATGAAGGGATGATGCCGCGTGCACTGTTGGCGTTGAAGAACGCTGGTCGCACCGATTTGTTGCCCCTGCTGGGTGAGGGTTTGGCGCGTAGCGTGTACGAGCTTCTTCGGGCGCATCGGATTGAGCTTCAGAGCGGGCCGGGGTCTTCTATCTCTTCTGTGGGCACCTCCGCCGCACCAGTTGAGGTTCTGCTGGTTCCGGCACCGTCCTCTGCGCAGAGTGTGCGCCGCCGCGGCTATGCGCCAGCGAATCTTTTGGTGCAGGAGGCGGCTCGGCAGCTCAATCAGCGTCTGCCTGCCTCGGTGCGAGTGCGTGCCGTGGATGTCATCGGGTATGCGCCTCGCAGCCGGCGGGGGAGCGGCGCCTCCTTATCTTCTCGTGTGGGCGCTTCTCTCCTCGGTGCTTCTGAGACAAAGAACGAGCAGAAGAGCCTGGGCGCTGGGGGTCGTGCCGAGCGGATGCACGGTGCCTTGCGCGTTATGGAGCCTGCCCTGTGCGCGGATCGGGTGAGCATTATTTGTGATGATGTGGTGACCACCGGTGCGACCGCCTCTGAGATGGTGCGTGTGCTACAGGAATCCGGTTCGCGGGTGCTGGGCGTGTGTGCTGTGGCGGCGGTACCGAAAAAGGCTCAGACATAGCGTTTCTTGTAGTTAGTTGCAAGAGGTACACGATTTTTAGCGAATAAAGTTCGCAGACGGACGAATAGCTATTATTTAGGCTAAATATTTGTCATATCTAGTGATATGAAACATGTTTCGTACTAAAATATATACAAGGGAACGGCATTGAAGTCGAACCCCCGTACCGGGTCCAACCGGACGCGGTATAAGCCCCCAACCTGGAGGGAATGATCGTGGAAGTCAACATCTACGGCCGCAATATCAAGGTCACCGAACGCCTGGAAGAATACGTGAGCGACAAGGTTCAGAAGTTCGCTCAGCTCGGCGATAACGTGAAGGACATCGACGTCAAGTTCAGCAAGGACGGTCATCTGGGTGGCGAGTCCATCCGCGTTGAGATTACCGTTGTTGGTACTGGTCCTGTCCTCCGTTCCGAAGCCCAGGGTCACGACAAGTTCGCGGTCTTCGATGAAACCTACGGCAAGCTCCTGGAGCGTCTGCGCCGTGCACGTGACCGCCGCAAGCTGCACAAGCGCGGTGGCAAGCACCCCGTCTCCGTGGCGGACGCTACCGGCTCAATTCCTGTGGTTACCGAAGCAATTACCGAGATTCTGCTGCCGGATATTCCGGTGGAAGAAGCAGCATTCGATAACAGCGAGGTCACCCTCGCCGACGAGGCAGCATCTCCCATCGAGATTCGCCACAAGAGCTTCAAGGGTGAGCGTCTGACTCCCGCAGAAGCTGTTGACCGTATGGAACTGGTCGGCCACGACTTCTACCTGTACATTGACAGCGAGACCGGCGCACCGGCTGCGGCATACCGCCGTAAGGGCTGGAGCTACGGCATCATTACTCTGGATAACGAGTAAAACCCAACGTACCTGCTGGTAGCTGAAGCGGCATGCCCAGCGAGCAGGCTAAAGACCCGGGCGGTCTGGAAACACGCACTGTGAATCTCCAGGCCCCCGGGTTTTTCTCTGCCTTCTACAGCTGAGGTTCTCGACTCGGATTCTCAGCGCGGGGATGCGCCCGCCCCCGGAACCCGGTGCTCCCTCCACCTCAGCCAGAGGATGAACGACGCGCAACGTCACCAAATGTCACCTCGTGGGCGTACAGCGTAAAAAATAGCTCGGACGGGCGAATTAGGCGGCTCTGCCATACAATATGTAGGAAGGCCTCACCGCGCGCACTCTCGCGCGCCCTTGGTGAGGGTACCGAAACAAGCAAGGAGTAGAAGCTCAGTGGCATCTTTCTTGGAGAAAATCCTCCGAACCGGCGATAAGAGGGTTCTGCGACAGCTCGAAGCGTACACTAAGGCGGTGAACTCGCTCGAGGACAGCTTCGCATCGATGACCGATGAGGAACTGCGAGCAGAGACCGACAAGTTCCGCGAGCGCGTCAAGGACGGCGAATCCCTCGACATTATGCTGCCGGAGGCCTTTGCGGTGGTCCGTGAAGCATCCAAGCGTACCCTGGGCAAGCGCCACTACGACGTGCAGCTCATGGGTGGTGCAGCGCTGCACCTGGGCAACATTGCCGAAATGAAGACCGGTGAGGGTAAGACCCTCGTCGCGACCCTGCCCGCGTACCTGAACGCGCTGAGCGGCAAGGGCGTGCACATTGTGACCGTGAACGACTACCTGGCTGAGTACCAGGCGAACCTCATGGGTCGTGTGTTCCGTTTCCTCGGCATGGAGTGCGGCGTGATTCTCTCCTCCATGGAACCTGATGAGCGTCGTAAGCAGTACGCCGCAGACATCACCTACGGTACGAACAACGAGTTCGGCTTCGATTACCTGCGCGACAACATGGCGTGGACCGTGGAGGAGCAGGTTCAGCGCGGCCACAACTTCGCCATTATTGATGAGGTGGACTCCATCCTGATCGATGAGGCGCGTACCCCTCTGATCATTTCCGGCCCCGCAGCCGGTGAGGCGAACCGCTGGTACGCAGAGTTCGCGCGCATTGCCGCGACCCTGCTCAAGCGCGGTGAAGACTACGAAGTAGACGAGAAGAAGCGCACCGTCGGCATCCTCGAATCCGGCATTGACAAGGTGGAAGACCACCTGGGTGTGAAGAACCTCTACGAATCCAAGAACACCCCGCTCATTGGCTTCCTGAACAACTCCATTAAGGCGAAGGAGCTGTTCACCAACAACAAGGACTACGTGGTCATCGACGGCGAGGTCCTGATTGTTGACGAGCACACCGGTCGTATTCTGCCGGGCCGCCGCTACAACGACGGCATCCACCAGGCGATTGAGGCGAAGGAAGGCGTCGAAATCAAGCCTGAGAACCAGACCATGGCGACTGTGACCCTGCAGAACTACTTCCGCATGTACGACAAGCTGTCCGGTATGACCGGTACCGCGGAAACCGAAGCGGCAGAGTTCATGAACACCTACGAGCTCGGCGTGGTGCCCATCCCCACCAACAAGGGTGTGCAGCGCATCGACAACCCCGATAAGGTGTACCGCGACGAAATCGCCAAGTTCAAGGCGGTCGTCAAGGACATTAAGGAACGCCACGAAAAGGGCCAGCCGATCCTGGTGGGTACCGCAAGCGTGGAGAACTCCGAATACCTTTCTCGCCAGCTGGCGAAGGCAGGCGTGCGCCACGAGGTGCTGAACGCAAAGAACAACGAGCGTGAGGCTGCTATTGTTGCGCAGGCGGGCCGTAAGGGCGCCGTCACCGTGGCAACCAACATGGCTGGTCGCGGTACCGACATTATGCTCGGCGGTAACCCCGAATTTGAGGCCGTCGAAAAGATGCGTGAGCTCGGCCTGGACCCGAACACCAACTCCGAAGAGTACGAGGCTCGCTGGCCCGAGGTCCTGAAGGCCTGCGAAGACGCCGCTAAAGAAGAGCACGAGGAAGTCACCAAGCTCGGTGGCCTGTACGTGCTCGGCACTGAGCGTCACGAGTCCCGCCGTATCGACAACCAGCTGCGCGGTCGTTCCGGCCGTCAGGGCGACCCGGGTGAGTCCCGCTTCTACCTGTCGCTGACCGACGAACTGATGCGCCTGTTCAACACCGGCATGGCAACCCGCCTCATGGCGGCAGCTCCCGAGGACTCCGCACTGGACTCCAAGATCGTCAGCCGCGCTATCGCTACCGCCCAGTCAAACGTTGAAGGCCGTAACGCTGAACAGCGTAAGAACGTGCTCAAGTATGACGACGTGCTCAACCGCCAGCGTGAAGCGATCTACAAGGACCGCGGCCGCATCCTGCACGGTGACGACCTGAAGGAACAGATTTCCGGCTTCGTGGACGAGGTGCTGACCACCATCATTGACGCCCGCGTCTCTGAAGGCCACGCCGAGGACTGGGACTTCGACGAGCTCTGGAGCGCCCTCAAGCAGGTGTACCCCATCTCCATCACCGTGGACGACCTGGCAGAGGACGCCGGCGACCGCACCAAGATCACTCGCGACCAGATCGTGAAGGAAGTTTTGGCGGACGCACACCTCATCTACGAGGAGCGTGAAAAGAGCGTCGGCGAAGAGAGCATGCGCGAAATTGAACGCCGCGTCATGCTGTCCGTCATTGGTGAGCGCTGGCCCGAGCACCTGTACGAGATGGAATACCTCAAGGAAGGTATCGGTCTGCGTGCAATGGCTCAGCGTGACCCGCTGGTCGAGTACCAGCGTGAAGGCTACGACATGTACCAGTCGATGCTCGGTGCGGTCCGTGAAGAGACCGTGACCTACCTGTTCAACCTGGACCTGTCCAAGCAGCGTACTCAGGCTTCTGCTGTGCGCCTGGCTGAGCCTTCGCGCCCGAAGTTCCTGCAGTACTCCGCCCCCGATGAGGACGGTCACGAGCAGGTTCACGTTGAGCGCACCAAGGAGAGCTAGCCTCGGTGTAAACCCGGCGTAAACCCGAAAACGCTATAGACGCAACAGAGAGGGTGCGAATCCAATACCGGATTCGCACCCTCTCTGTTTGTCTGTGTGTTTTGTAGGGGAAGCCGGGGAAGCCTTAGTCTTCGTCCAAGCGGCTCTGCGGCTGCTCGATGGAGGTAATCAGCCACATGCCGTGAATCAGCCGCATCTGCATGGTCACCACGCGAACCTTATCCGCACAACGCAATAGCGCCACCGCCTCGTAAAGCTCCTCGTGCACCTTCTGCGCTCGCACCCGCAGCAGAACCGGCGGAAGAGTCAACAGCATCTCCTTGCGCACCTGACGCGGATTTTTGGGGAAGAACGGTAGCAGACGGTGGAAACAATCTGCTGACACCCACTGCGCCAGCTGCTGACGCGAACGACGAGCCGACATGATCTCCAGGTAAGCAATCGCCACACCCGCGCAACGACCCTCCAACTGGCGAGCCAATGCATCCGCAGGACGCAGCGGGCGGCCCCTCTTCACTACCTTCGGGCGTTGCGCCGAATGCTGCTCATAACGCGGCAGCGGCAACAGCGAATAGACCGACGCGCTGTTCCGCCTCTGCACCAGAGCCATCGTGCCCTGCCCCTGCTCCGGTAGCGGAGCGACCTGCTCGGCACTCGCGGGCTGGGGCACCGACTGAGCCACCGGCTGGGAGGTGCGAGCCGCCTGACGCTTTGAATACGGGCTGGCAGGCTGGTTGTCGCGGGAGGCAGGCTGATGCGGCGGGGTCCACGGGGAACGGGGGAGAAGGTTGGAGAAGCTCATGACGGCTCCTTTCGGTGCAGGGGTATGTGAGGTGAGTCGAGCGAACGAAAGACTGTTGGGATGAGGCGGAATGGGGTGGAAGACGCGGGTGAGGTTAGTGAACGGGCTGTTCGGGGATCTGTAGAACCTGCCCCTCGTAGAGCAGCTCGGCGTTCTGACCCAGAGCGTCCTTATTCGCCTCGTAAATATCGAGAGTGTAGTCGTAAATGGTGGAGGCGTCGGTGCCTTCACCCAGCTGCTCGGCGGCAATTGACCAGAGCGTATCGCCCGCCTGGACCGTGTAGGAGTAGGTGCCCGCCTCAGCGCGGGGTGGGGAGAAGAACGGGCTGCGATCCTGCAGCGAGCCTGCCGCCTCCGAAGGCTGAGGAGCCAGGGGAATATCGGGAACCTCAGCAGAGAGTGCCAGAGGAGTAGCGGACTGATCCGGGGCCGTATCGGAGAGAGCCGCATCTGCGTTGGAGCCCGGGCTGGCATCTGCCGTCGCGGTGCCCATTGAAGCTGCAGCGCCCATTGAGTCTGTGGTCATGACCGCCGAAATAGTCGTTTGCGGCATGCCCTCCGTGCCGTTTACCCCGGTGTTGCTGGGCGTAACCACCGTAGCTTGCGCGGGAGCCAAGACCGCCCCCACTCCAAGAGCCGTGCCGCCAAGTGTCAGAACGATGCGGCGCATAAAACGCGGACGGAAAATTGCCGGAACCTTCAGCACCGCGCGGTCAGCGTTGTGGCTCGAAACGCGCAAAGACCAAGCGTAGAAGAGCGCGTAGATAAAACTGATGAACCACCAGGCGGTAATGAGGATTGCTACCGCGCCAGCGCAGAGCAACGAAGCATCTGCCAGCGGGTGTGCCGAGGGGATGCGGTGCAGATTCACGCTTAACGCGCCCAAGACCGCGGCGGAAAGTAGGGGAGGGGCGATGAAGAGCAGAGCATCCTGGTAGCTAGCTTTGGTGCTGGTTTCGTGACCTGCGTCAGCGCCGGATGCCAGAGAAGCAACGGATGCAAGGGGATGCGAAGCGAAGGCTGCGGGCGCCTGACCCGGCGTGGAAAGATGGTCCACAATGACCTCCAAATGGTGTGTTTGATGTGTTTTGGTGTTGCTTCATTTATACAGGAAGTCACGCTAAAAATGAAGCAAAAAGCATCAAAATGCATGAAAAACATATAATTTGGTGGAATTTGGTATAAAAATCAGGTTTGAGAATCATCATCTGACCAGAAAATGTCCCGGTTCGTATCCGCCCCCATCCTCAGGTAGGGTCATAGCATGAGAATGGAAAAGTTCCTACGAGACATTGAGGCGCGCCTCGCCTCCGAACGCGCCTGGGATATGGAACAGGACGCCCGCCAAGTCGCCCGCGTCCAGTACTCCACCATCACCCTCGACGACCGCCTCCTCGCGCAGGTCGGCGGCCCCATCCGCATCTGCGCCACCGACATGCAAACCTACGAAGGCAAACTCGAAATGGTTGGCGAAGAATGGGTCAGCATCGAAGCGCGCGGCGAGAACATCATCATCCCCCTGCGCGGAATGCTCTGGTGGGAAGGTGGCATCGCGCCTGGGCGCGCCGATATTCGCCCCGAACGCTACCGCATGAAAATTCAGCTCGCCCTCCGCTCCCTCGCCATGGCGCGCGAACCCGTCCGCCTCTCCCTCGAGGGTGGCACCGTCAGCTACGACGGCGTGATCGAGCGAGTCGGTGCCGACTTCCTTGAACTGCGCCTGCTCAACGGCGGCCAGTACCCGCGCATCTATGAACGCGACCAGTACGCGCGTGCAGCCTACAGCGCGCAGGGAACCTATGGTCAGGGTGGTTATGGGCAGGCTGGTTACGGTCAGGGTGCCTCCGGCTACTCCCGTGCACCTCGCGGCGCCGGCGTGCGCACCATTCCGCTGGCTCGCGTCAGCGCGGTGATTGCCCGCATTTCACGCTAAAAATATGCGACAAATAGCGGGTGATGCCGTCGGAAAGGGCCTTAGTGTAATGTCCTACCCGACAAGCATAAACACCCGCATCAAAGCATAAATACATACAAAAAGGTCCGCCCCTCTCATGCGAGAGGAGCGGACCTTTCTGAAACCACTCGAGCGTTACGCCCGCGAGGTGCATGTCGAATACTACTCAGCCTTAGCCTTTGCAGTGAGCTTGCCGGAAGCAATTGCCTCCAGAGTCTGCTCGTGGCGCTCGGTAATGTACTCTTCAAAACGAGAGCGTTCAATACGCCACTGGTTACGCCCACCAATCTGGATGGCGGGAAGTTCGCCGCTACGCACCAGAGCACGTACCTGCGAAAGCGAAACCTGCAGCTCCTCGGCAACGTCGCTCAGAGTGAGGAAACGAGGTGCAGTCATCGAATTGTTCCTTTCCGTGAGTGAAATCCTGGGCCCCTTAGCCACCGTTAGTGGCCTTTTACATAGAGTCCATACAGAACATCTATTGAGTACTTTCAGTATATGCCATCACCGTGAAATTTGCTCACAAAAAGCCTTATATGAGCTGAAAAGTTATCTAATCACCCCTTCAAAAGGGGCAAGACTCAAAAATATTTCATAAACACGACTCTTGTTGAGAGAGAGTACTAAATGAAATATGCTGTTAGGGTTAGTGTCAGAACCAACCAAAGCACTATCGAAAACACACCACTCGCTCATCGGTCAGTTGAACAACACCGGAATCACCGCCGGCTTCCGCACCGAAAGGCACAACCACATCATGCGCATACGACAGAACGCGACGAAGCGTTCCACCCTCACCGAGCCCCACGCCAAGCGCCTCAAAAGGCCCACCGTCAAGGATTGGCGATTCATCCTCGGTGTACTTCTCGTGCTCGTCTCCATCACCGGCGTGCAGCTCTACGTGCAAGCCAATAACAGCAAAACCGAGTACTACACCGCCAAAAGTGAAATCCGCCTCGGCGAGAAGATTACCGAAGACAAACTCGCCCGAGTCGAAGCGAACATAGACTCCGCCAAAGACAAGTACTTCACCCGCGCCGAAGCCGCACAGATGAACGGCAAAATCGCTACCCAGCGCATCCCCGCCGGCAACCTCATCAGCAAAGAATCGGTAGGCACTGAAACCTCCCCGGGGCGCCGCCTCGCCACCGTCAGCATTGACCGCACCGCCGCCTCCGCACTGAAGGCAGGCGAGCGCGTGGACGTGTGGACTTCCGGCCCGCGCAACCCCGACACCAAGAGCGATAACCGCACCGAAAACGGTGCCCGCGCCATCGTCACCAATGCCGAAATCGTTGCCGTAACGGTCGATGAGGGCGTGCTCGGCGCCAACGGCAAAGCAACCGTGCAGCTGTGGGTCAAGGAAGAAGCCCTCACCGACCTCGTGAAGGAAAGCAACAGCGACTCCAAGATCAGCCTCATCCCCGGCACCTACGGGGAGGGCCAGTGAATATCCCCGTCATCCTCTACGGCGATGACGGCTCGCTCTTGACCCGCATCGAATCCCAGCGCGGCCGCGTCTCCGTGGCGCGTACCGTGCAGGACTTCAGCGAAGCCGTCGGCATGGCGCACACCGGCATCGCCCGCGTGTTGCTCTGCGCGCACGTGCCCGCCGAAATGAGCGCCTCCACCGTGGATGCGCTCGCCGCCTCCGAAGTGCTCCTGGCGGTTATCGCCCCGGACAACCTGCCCCTGCCCACGCAGGCGCACCGCATCCGCCCCGAAGCTGCCCTCGATGAGATTCTGGGTTCGCTCGAACAGGCGGTGGATGCGGCGCTCGCCCGTCCCTCCGTCGGTTACGGCATTCCCGCACAGACCCCGAATCAGGCTCCCGCACAGGCGGTGCATCAGCCGGAGGCCGCCTACGGTCAGGACGCCGGTTACGGCTATGATGCAGGGTACGGCTACGACAGCGGTTACAGCGGCTACGGTTACGATAACGGAGCTACTGGCCATGGGGTGGGCGGCTACGGCTACGACCCCGCCGCGGGTACTGCTGCACACGCCGGCGCACCCTACGGCGCCGACTACGGAAGCTACGGAATCGACCCCCCCGCCCCGGCACCCGGTGCGCCTGAGCCGGCAGAAGCCTCGACCGCTCCCAGCAATGAGGAATCCGTGCTCAGCCAGGCAGCCGCCATCGTCGACTCGTTCGCGCCCGGCAACGACTATGCCCTGCACGTGCAGAACGAGAACAACGACGGCACCCTGCCGCAGCACCCTGACATCAACCAGGATCCCGCCGCGCCCTCCCGCTACCAGCCGGGCCACCGCCTCGGCAAGATTGTGACCGTCTGGGGTACCCACGGCGCGCCCGGTCGAAGCACCATTGCCTTCAACCTCGCAGCCCTCGCGGCACAGCAGGGCCAGCAGGTCTGCCTCATCGATGCAGACACCTACGCGCCCAGCCTGGATGCGCTCATGGCGCTCGAGGACACCGGCTCCGGCCTGGCGATTCTCTGCTCGGACGCCGACCGCGCCCAGCTTGACGAGAAAAAAGCCGGCGCCATCATGGAGCGTGTGCCCCTCAAGAACGGCACTTTCGACTTCTTGAGCGGCATCACCTCCTCCTCGCGTTGGCCCGAGGTGCGCGCCCGCGCCTTCGCCGAAGTACTCGAATGGCTTAAGCACCGCTACGACCTGGTCATCTGCGATGTTGCCGCACCCATCGAGGTGGACGAGGAGCTGACCTTTGACGGCCCGGCACCGCGCCGTAACGCCGCGACCCTCACCGCGCTCGCCTGCGCCGACCGCGTGATTGCGCTCGGCGAAGCGGACGTTATCGGCCTGCCGCGTCTGATCAACCTCGCTCGCGAGGTGCAGTCGCGCCCGGACCTGTTCGCACCTGAAACGGATGTGCAGTACTGGCTCAACCGCAGCCGCCGCGAAGCCGCCGGATTCAACCCGGAGGCGAAAATGCGCGATAACTGGGCACGCTACCTGTCGATTCCGCTCACCGGTGTGATTCCGTACGAGCGTAAGGTCATGGACCGTTTGCGCCGCAACGGTGAGGCACTGCTGGAGGTGGCACCCCGCCACGCAGTCGTGCAGTCCTTCGAAGCGATGCTCGAGGGCATGTACGCGGTGCGCCCCATCGTTTAACATCAGTCCCGGCGGGTAGGCCCGTCAGCTACAACTAATGCCCGCCAAAGGTGGGTGAAAGAGGCCCGGCTTATCGGTATTCCTCCCAGAACAGGGGAGCGCCGGTATGCCGGGTTTTCTGCATCTTCACCCGGGGCCAAGGCAGAGACGTGGTGCGAATGTCTCACTATCCAACTGAGGGGTGCATCTCATCTCTCTGCGTCATATTTGGGAATAAAAGCGTGCTTCAAGAAATGCTCTGTAAACTATTCCACATATTGCCGTTTGAATGGGACTCACGACGACCAAACCCGTAAAATGGTTGAATCTACCCGAACTCATGGGAAGCACACAAACATATGTCTTTTGCAGAAGGAATTATGAGCGCCTGCGACTTCGGTCCTGGCGACACTGAACGCGTTCACCTCATCATGGGCGAATGGCAGGTCATCTCTGACATCGCCCAGAGTGACCTGGTTCTATGGTTCCCCACCGACTACGTTGTTGCCGACGGCAGCTCCCCGGATGCCGTATCCGGCCCCAGCGAAACCAGTACTTTCCGTGCCTTCGCGCACGTGCGCCCCTCCAACGTCCGAACCCTCTTCCACCACGACATCATCGATCACGACATGGAAGACGGAATCCGCGACGAAGCATACCGCGTCTGGATTGACCAGAACATCAGCACCTACACCGACGAAGGAAGCGGTGAAGGCGTTGGTGCCCGCCCGCGCGTACACGTAACCTTCGTGCCCATCGTGCGCAACAACCGCACCATTGCGTTGCTGACCAGCCACAAGATTGCCACACCCAGTGGCTACCCCTCCATCAGCGACGAGGTCTACGAATATACTGCTGATACCATGCTCTCCATGGTGCACTCCGGCCTGTGGCCCGACCCCCTCGCCCAGGGAAATAACACTCAGGGCAACCCCCGCGTGATCGACGGCATTATTGTGCTTGACCCCTCCGGTCGTGTGGTCGTCGCTTCCCCGAACGCGAACTCCATGTACAACCGCATGGGCATGACCGGCTACCTCGAAAAGCAAAACCTTGCCGACGTCACCCGTGCGATGCTTCCTGCCGGTGAACAGGCGGATGAAACCCTGCAGCTCGTCCTGGCGGGCCGTAGTGACCTGCGCACCGAATTGGTTATTGCTCGTGCCCGCGTGACCATGCGCTCCATCCCGCTGCTGGCACAGAGGCGCGCCCGTATCGAGCGTGAAGGCGCCGTGATTCTTTGCCGTGACGTGACCGAGTTGCGCCGCCGCGAGCTGGAGCTTATGACCAAGGACGCGACCATCCGCGAAATTCACCACCGCGTGAAGAACAACCTGCAGACCGTGTCCGCTCTGCTGCGCCTGCAGTCGCGTCGTATGACCACGGATGAGGCACGTCAGGGCCTGGAGCAGGCGATGCGTCGCGTGGCAACAATCGCTACCGTGCACGAGGCGCTTTCGCAGGGTCTGACTCAGAACGTCGACTTTGATGAGTTGATTGAGCGTCAGTTCCACCTTGCCGCTGAGCTTGCTTCCCCGGGTCAGCACGTGTCTACCAAACTGATTGGCTCCTTTGGATCTTTGCCGAGCCAGTTTGCTACCCCTCTGGCGCTGGTGATCAACGAGGTTGTCGCGAACGCTGTGGAGCACGGCCTGGACGGTGAGACCGGTACCGTAACCCTCGAGGGTATTCGCGGCACCAACGATGAGGGTGAGAACATCCTCACCGTCGTGATTACTGATGACGGTAAGGGCATGGGTGATAAGAAGATTGAAGAGTCCGGCCCGAATGCCTACCGCCCGGTGACCGGTAAGGAAGGCCTGGGCATGCAGATTGTGCGTACTCTGGTGGCGAGCGAGCTGAACGGCTCGATCCGCTGGGAGGCTAACGAGCCGACCGGTACCCGCGTGGTCATCACCGCGGTGCTCGTCTAACCCCCTTCTCGTATGACATGTAGAACCGCCGCCGCCCCGAGTACGGGGTGGCGGCAGTTTGCTGTCTAGATAGGTCCTGTATATGGCAAAAGCGTGGTGCAGTGACAATGTCACTGCACCACGCTTTTGATGCCCTATTGAATACTCCGGAAGTTAGGATGCACGGCGGGCACGAGCTGCGCGACGCTTCATCGCACGACGCTCGTCTTCACTGGTGCCACCCCATACGCCGGAGTCCTGGCCGGTCTCGATGGCCCACTTCAGGCAGACGTCTACAACCTCGCAAGAGCGGCAGACAGTCTTGGCCTCTTCAATTTGCAACAGGGCAGGTCCGGTGTTTCCTACGGGGAAGAACAGCTCCGGATCCTTGTCCAAACAAGCTGCACGACTACGCCAATCCACGGTGGACCTCCTTCATGATTTACGGTCTCACGCGGTGGCAAGACACATCTATTTTCCTGTGCGCGTGTCAAATACATCCGCTGATGGGATGCACACCCTGGGTTAGGGTGAAAATTGACTTATCAACTTTCGCATGTTGGAGCGGATGTGACAAGTACTTTTCTCTAAAAACTTCAGTATTAAGCTGAGGCATCTATCACTTAGGTAAACCTTTGTCTAATTGAGAGGGTGAAGAATCGCATGCTGACACGCATATTCTGCACCCCGTCTCATGAGCGAGACGCGGGCGGGTGGGTGAGCGGCGCCTCAGGCATAATATAAAGCGGTACCTACCCCTGAAATGCCGCACCGACGACGAGGCAGTGCCCCCGAGGAGAACCCGAGGCAGGGGAGCACCCACCCGCTAACGCACCAGCACATCGGACCGAATACACCCCGGTCTGCCGCCCGCACAACCCATGAGGAGCCCACCGTGCCGTCACGCCCGTTCAACGTCATCTATGCATTCGCCCTGACCGAAACCTTCGCGGCATACATTCTGATTCGCGGTATCCTCTACCCCTTTATCGTCAGCGGTATGTCCACCGCGCAGGCGATTGTGGGTGGCGTGCTCCAGGTGCTCATTGCCTCGGGCATGACCTACTTCGGTCTACGTTTTTACCGTGGTCGCTTCGGCTCGCGCCTGCCCATGATCCTGATCACCCTCTGCGCCCTGTGGGTTACCGCAAGCACCCTCATCATGAACGTGAGTGCTTACGGCCTGAACATTAGCCAGTCCATCACGATTGCGGGTGTTATTGGCGCGGCGGTTGCCTTCGTCTTCGTGCTCATGCCCAGTAGCCGCCGCTATATTGAGGCGGTCACCGAGGCATCGGGCGAAGAAGCAGAGAAGTACAGCCGCCGACGCCGCTAAACCCCTAGCGCCGCTAACCCCTAGACGGCTTGGCTCTAGAGTGCTCAGCTCTAGACCGCTACCGGCACCTTCTGCGTAGCTGTTACAGCCTGTGCAGCCGTGCTCAGCGCCAGGGGAACCTGCGCCGCGCACACGGAGGCGCCATCCACCACCACGAGACGACCGGCGGGCTGCTCGCCCTGCGTGAATCGATCCAGAGGTAGCGCTGTCACCGTGCACATGTCGGCATCCGCTAGGGACGCGGGCGCGAGCAGAAGCGCACGCGAGCATCCCATGAGCGCAGCCAGCAGGGGTGAGGAGGCGCGCCTCGGCCAGGGCGTGTAGGCGACCAGCATGGCGCGGAACTCGCCCCGACGCTCCAGAAGTAGCTGCTGAACGGCGGGCTGCAGGTACTGCAGATCGTCAATGAGCACGAGTGTGCGCGCGGGGTTTGTCACTGAGTCCAGGAGTGCGCGGGTACGCTCCACGCTCGGCGGCTCACCCGACGCGCCGCCAGAACCCGTGGTGCCGCCAGAACCCGAGGCGCTGCCATCACCCGAGGTGCCGCCAGAACCCTCAAGGACGAGGGTATCCAGCTGCGGGTTGAGCTGAGCAATGCTTTCCAGCAGGGTACTTTTACCCGCAGACCGGGAACCCTGCACCGGAACTACCGCGCCAGCCGGGGCGCTCAACCACACCGGCATCTGCCGGCGGTCAAACGCGACCAGCAGCTTAGCTCCCTGAGGATTGCAGGCGGAGTGGGCGGCGGTCACGTACTCGGTGGAGGGCATGCGATAGTACTCGGGGAACTGCCGCAGAAGAGTGCCGGGGCGAGTATTCGACCCGCTAGAAGCGCTCGCGGCGTTACCCCGCAGAACCTGAACCAGCTCCTGGAAACCCGCAACGCAGGGCGAAAGAATCGACGCGCTCAGCGGCTGATCCCCGATTAACTCCTCATTGATGGCACCCTCCACGCAGTAGTGGCTCTGCGCCGGGGTCGGATAGTCCTTGCTCGTTGAACGCATCAGGTCGGCGTCCAGGAAGCGGCGGCTCAACAGTGTGGAATGTGCCGCAGCGGCGAAACGACCGCGCGGGTTCAACGCGGAGGTGAACACCACCGAATAGCCGCGACGGCACCCCTGCGAGAGTAGATCGTAGAGCAGGTTCTCCGTATCGGGTTGGCGGACCAGCGCCTCCAGCCAACTGTCCAGACCGTCCACGACAATGAGCGGGCGGGTGGTAGCCTCGGTGCCCCACAGGTTCGGGACGCGCAGCTCCTCCAGGCAGAAACGCAGATGCGAAAGCTCCTGCGCACCCACGAGCGTCTCAAAGGCACCGGCGTAGGGTTCCAGGTCGCGGTAGAGTGCACCGTCAGAGGTCAGCAGAACAACCGGCGTGCGGGTGGCGAACGCCTGCATCAGAAGCCCGTAAAGCATCGGGGCTCGTTCGGCGCTCTGCGCCAGCAGCGCCAGCGCTTGCTGACCCGACCAGCTGATCGGGCGGCGCACGCCGTATCGGGCAATCTCCAGCTCGCCCAGTAGGTACCCTGCGGAAGCGGTGCCAGAATTGGCGGGTTCCTTAGAATCTACAACCTGAGAGGTAGCCGCCGGATCAATACCGTAGGCTACAGGTTCGCCCACCTGCGCCTCCAGCACGGGCAGCGGGGTGCTCTCGGGAAGCTCCGGCGGAATCGGGCAGTACTCATCCTGAACCGCCGCATTCTTCTGAAGATTCTTTGGTGCGTACTCGAGTTCATAGAGCGCACGAATCTGCTGCGCTGAACGAATCAGCAGCTCATCCTCATGACCGCCGCCCTTCTGAACGGCAGAAGCGGCAGTCAGCTCACGCCAGCCGCCATCCTCAAGACCCAGCACCTGCACCGGACGGGCATCGCTACTTGAGGGGACCGCATCCACTAGCGGGGCGCGGAACGGCAGGGAACGGCCATCCGGCAGGCGCACATACCCGGCACCCGGATGCGCCGCCGAAATATACGCCGCAGACTCATGCTCCAGCAGGTTATAGGAATCCTGCGCGCTCGCCACACGCAAGCAGATACTCGTGGCAATATTGGCGCGAATATCCTGTGAAATAGCGCCCTGCGGACGCTGAGTCGCCAACACCAGGTGCAGGCCCAGCGAGCGGCCAATCGTGGCGATGCGCATCAGCTCAGCCATGGCGTCCGGCATGGAATCGATGAGCATGCGGAACTCATCCACCACGATCAGCAGCTCGGGGTAGCGCGGAGTCGTACCCGCCGCCTGGCAGGATGCCAGGTAGTCGCGGTAGGAGTTTACGCCGAGCGCCTGCAGATCCACCTCACGTCGGTGAATATCGGCGCGCAAAAATTCGAGTGCACGCTCCACGGCGGACACATCAAAATTGCTCAACACGCTGAGCGCATGCGGTAGCTGAGCCAGAGGACCCAAACCAGCCGAGCCCTTGAAGTCCACCAGAATCAGGCCGAGGCGCTCGGGCGGGTAACGTAGCGCAGCGCTGAGCACCAGCGAACGCAGCAGCTGCGATTTGCCGGCACCGGTCGTGCCACCGAGCAGCCAGTGTGGGCCGTGCTCAGACAGACCAATATTCAGCGAGCCACCCGAAGAAACACCCAGGTAGCAGCGAATATCGGAGGCGTAACGCTGAGCGGACCAGCGCTGCAGAACGGACTCCACCGCCATGTCATCGGTGCGGTTCTTCTGCCGCGCGCTCTGCGCCTGCAGGGAAGAGAATAGATGCGCCGACTGGTGCACCTGAGCCTCACCGAGCGCGCCCTGCTCCTGCTCGCGTCCGGTGCGGTACAGGTTCTCAAGAGCGGCACAGAACGCCTCAACGCTGAGCCCGTCGGCGTGCTGGCACAGACCCTCACATGCCAGCGGGTGCACCTGGTAGACACCCTCGGTGGGCTGCACCGGCGGCGCCGCGTAACCCTGTGTACGGTAACGGATGCTCTGACGGTGGCTACCCTCACTCGCACACTCAACCCAGGCGGCACCAAAAAGCGCACCGGGTGCATGGGCGGAACTATCACCCTCAGCACTGCCCAGCACGCAGAGCGCCGGGGCGTTCATCTTCTGCTCACGCGGGGAGGCGAACGCGCGGGACGGCGAAGAGTCAGCAACCGCCCCAGAGTTCAGCGCGGTCAGCAGGGGAGCGTAGATAGCGCTCGCCTGCAGGGGCATGAGAATCAGTGGCGGAACAGATGCGGAAAGCTCCGACTGCAAGCTACTCTGCAGAGCCTGCAGATACTTCTCATGCTGCACGCCCGGCAGGCAATGCACGCTCACGCCCGGCACCACAGCCAGAGTCTGCAAGAGACTATTGGTGCGCTGCTGATCAGCGCTTTCAGCACCCGCCAGCAGAACGTGCACCGCACCCGGATAGCCCGCCACCAGCTGCACCAGGTAGGCGCGCAGATGTGCCTCCTCCAGCTTCAGGTAGTGCCCGAGAGTCGGGGTGGGTAGCGGCAGATAGTGGGGTGCATCCTGTTTCTCCAGAGTGCCCAGCGGGAGGTTGCGGCCGCGCAGGTAGGGCTGGCGGGGACCGCACCCGAGCACAATAGCCGGGTAGGCGGCATCATGCAGGGCAGAGGTGCCCGAAATCGCCAGGTCGCCTGCGGTCGGCAGGGCGAGGGCACGTTCCTTTTCCTGCTCAGCCGCCTGATGAGTTTGCTGCGATGCGGCACGGTTCTCCGCCCGACCACCAAAGAAATGCAGAAGCATCAGCAGCGAAGACGCCGCAGACATCAGCAGAAGGAACCACATACCGGTCACCAGCGCAATAATCAGACCCACCACAATCGGCAGGCACACGCTCAACAGAATCTGCTTGAGCTTACGCGGCGCGGGAGGATTTACGACTACTGGCTCGAAGGGGTTGCCGGCGTCGCCCAGGGGAGCAAGCGTCTGCGCGAGCTCGCCAGAGGTCGTGGCAGGCGTGCTCGCCTTTTCTACGGTGCGTTCGCCGTCTGCGCTGGGGGAGGTGAGCATGCAGAGCGAGGAGCCGAGGCAGAAAGGTTCGTCCCAGCGCAGGATGCGCGGCTCGGCGCCCTGCGCCTTCATACTGCCCTGTGCGTTCTCGCTACCCTCGCTCGCAGCGGGGCGTTTTTCGATCCAGCGGATGCCGGAGCTGTCGGCGTAGAAGTTGCCGTGTACCGGCTTGAGGAAGGGGTCTTGCAGGTGAATGTGGTGCGGCTGTTCTCCTCTACGGGCAGGTAGTGCCGCCCTGCCGAGGCTGGTGCGGCCGCGGCTGATGGGGAAGGTTGCGCCCGCGTCGGGTCCGCGCAGAATGTGCAGGAGGCTGACGGCGGGCGCGCCCGGAGTTTGAGATTCGTTCGGAATGTGGCTGTTTGGCGCAATCGAGGCGCCGGCGGGGTTCTTATCGTGCGCGGGGCGTAGCTGGAACGTCGTTTCCTGTGCCTGAGCGTGCGCGCCGGGTGCAGGGTGCTGTAGAGCTTGGTTGAGTGCCTGCTCTAGAGCCTGCTGGTGTGCGCTACCGGGGCACAGCTGTATTCCGGTGGGTGCCGCCTCGCCGTCGAGTCGGAGTACGCGAGGGTAGGGGAGCGTGTCGGTGATGTTGTGGTGGTCGAGAAAGAAGAGAGTCATACCCTCAGAAAACATTAAAAAGCATTAAAGCTCAATAAATTATCTGTACATAAATTAACATGTTCGTATTTTTTGAATTTTTCGCCCCGTTTTTCGAAAAACTGTGGATAACTCACCGACATACTGCCCAGATTGCCGCTCGAAAGCCCGGCAGTGCACCCGCTGAAACATCCATGCTTGACCCTGCTCGCGCATCCTCATTGACGCCCTTAGAAGACTCCGATATCCGAATTGGGTCACGGCTTTGTCCCGTCGATCGTTTGGTGGTTCAGCAAAATCGCGATCGCTATTCACGATGAATATTTACCCGTAAACCAACTTTCCTCGCCGTTGGTGGAACGTCAAAGTCTGCAGAAAAAGGAACTCGCTCAGACCCGCTTGACCTCGGGGTTCGTGAAGAATATTCACTTGGGGAAAGAGTGTGCGAACAATAGTCCAAAAGCCACTAAAAACACGTCATAAGTATGCGTGAGGCATGATAAACGGGTATCTTAGATTATGACTATATCCATCATGGGTGGGGCTTTTTGCCCCTACCCGTGCGGATTGCGGCGCGACTGAGAACACTCGGATGTGTCCAATCTGGTAGGTGAATACCGCCCTCGCAGAAGCGGCGGTGCGCCGTGATAATACAGGAGAAAACATTGACCGCTGACCTCGTAGTAGTCGGTTCGGGCCTCTTTGGTCTGACCATCGCAGAACAGGCTGCCACTGAGCTGGGCCTGAAGGTTGCCCTGCTGGACCGCCGTTCCCACATCGGTGGTAACGCATACAGCGAGAAGGAGAAGCAGACCGGTATCGAGGTGCACCGCTACGGTGCGCACCTGTTCCACACCTCCAACGAGCGTGTCTGGGAGTACGTGAACCGTTTCACTGACTTCACCAACTACGTGCACCGCGTGTACACCCGCCACAACGGCATTGTCTACCCCATGCCGATTAACCTGGGTACCATCAACCAGTTCTTCAACGCAGCTTACTCTCCGGCAGAGGCAAAGGCGCTCATCGCTGAGCAGGCTGGCGAGCTGGCTGGTACCGACCCGCAGAACCTGAACGATAAGGGTATCTCCCTGATTGGTCGCCCCCTGTACGAGGCGTTCATCAAGCACTACACCGCTAAGCAGTGGCAGACCCCGCCGGAAGAGCTGCCCGCATCCATCATTTCCCGCCTGCCGGTTCGCTACAACTACGACAACCGCTACTTCAACGACAAGTACGAGGGTCTGCCCGTTGACGGCTACGCAGCATGGCTGGAGCGTATGGCGGCGCACCCGAACATTGAGGTGCACCTGAACACTGACTTCTTCGAGCCCGGTCACCAGTACTCTCGCGAGAACGTCCTGGGTCAGATTCCCGTGGTCTACACCGGCCCGGTTGACCGCTACTTCGACTACGCTGAGGGCGACCTGTCCTGGCGTACCATCGACCTGGAAGAAGAAGTCCTGCCGATTGAGGACTTCCAGGGCTGCTCCGTGATGAACTACCCCGATGCTGATGTTCCCTTCACCCGCATCCACGAGTTCCGTCACTTCCACCCCGAGCGTGACTACACCAAGGACGCAACCGTCATCATGCGCGAGTACTCTCGCTTCGCGAACAAGGGCGACGAGCCGTACTACCCGGTCAACACCTCCGTGGATCGTGAGAAGCTGCTGGCGTACCGCGACCTGGCTAAGGGTGAGAACAACGTGCTGTTCGGCGGCCGCCTGGGTACCTACAAGTACCTGGATATGCACATGGCTATCGGCGCTGCACTGTCCATGTTCGACAACAAGATCCGCCCGCACTTCGCTAACGGTGCGAAGATCGAGTCCGGTGGTGTTGACGCTTAACTATGGCTGATAAGACTTTGAAGAACCTGCAGCGGGTTATTTTCCCGAGCGCGGTTGAGACTGACGTCGTGCCCCTGTACGTGGACGCGAGTGTCGCAACCGGCGTTCAGCTGCCCACCCGTATTGACGGTGACGCTTCCACCTCCATTGCGGAGGCGATGAACACCTCCGGTCAGTCTGTATCGAACGCCAGCGCGAACCGTGATGCCGCGAACAGCCTGAACAGCCGCCGCTCCATCACCGTGAACGCGGGCCAGAGCCTGTCTTTCGGTACGTACTTCAATGCGTTCCCCGCCTCGTACTGGCGCCGCTGGACTGACCTGCAGAAGGTCGTTCTGAGCGTTCAGACTCGCGGCGAGGGCATGGTCATTGTGTACAAGTCCAACGGCCGTGGCGTGATTCAGCGCGTGGATGCGAAGCTGCTCTCCGGCGAGGAGACCAACACCTTCACCCTGCCCCTGGCACCGTTTGGTGACGGCGGCTGGTACTGGTTCGACCTGGCTGGCACCACTGACCTTGAGCTGATTGAGGCGAACTGGCTGGGCGATATTGAGCCCCGCGCTGATGTGAAGGCTGGTCAGGCGACCGTGCAGATTACCACCATGAACAAGGTGGAGTACTGCATCAACAACATTCGTGCTCTGGGTGAGAGCCCCGAGATTTTCGATGCTGTGCACGAGTTCCTGATTGTGGATCAGGGTACCCAGAAGGTGCAGGACCACGAGGACTTTGAAGAGGTCGTGAAGCCTCTCTCAGGTAAGTTCCGCATCATTAACCAGGGTAACCTGGGCGGTTCCGGTGGCTTCTCGCGCGGCATGTTCGAGGCTGTCAACAACGGCTCCGATTACGTGCTGCTGCTCGATGACGACGTCATCGTGGAGCCCGAGTCGATCCTGCGTATGGTGACCTTCGCGAACTACTGCAAGGAACCCACCATCGTGGGCGCGCACATGTTCGACATGTTCGACCGCTCGGTCCTGCACGCGTTCGGTGAGGTTGTTGACCCGTGGCGTAACTTCTACGCTAAGCCGCACGAAGACATGGCGATGGGCCACAACCTGGGCCACCACAACCTGCGTAACACCCCGTGGCTGCACCGCCGCGTGGACGTGGACTACAACGGCTGGTGGATGTGCCTCATCCCGACCGCCGTCATTAAGGAAATCGGTCTGTCCCTGCCTCTGTTCCTGAAGTGGGATGACGCTGAGTACGGTCTGCGCGCTAAGGCCGCGGGCTTCGCTACCGTGTCCTTCCCCGGTGCGGGCGTGTGGCACGTTTCCTGGACTGATAAGGATGACTCGGTCGGCTGGCAGGCGTACTACCACGAGCGCAACCGCCTCATTACGGCGCTGCTGCACTCGCCCTTCGATAAGGGTGGCCGCGTGCTGCTGGAGTCCCTGTTCTTGGACGTCAAGCACACCCTGTCCATGCAGTACTACACTGAGGCTGGCCGCCTGATGGCGCTGGAGGATCTACTCTCCGGCCCCGATCACCTGCACCCCTCGCTCTCGCAGCGTCTGCCGGTGATTCGTGCGATGGCTAAGGAGTACCCGGAGTCTCAGGTGAAGCCGAATGTGGATGACTTCCCGGCTATTCAGACGAAGAAGCCTCCGTTCCGTGGCCGTCGTTCCTTCGCGTCCCCCGGTTACAAGAAGCTTGCTTCCTGGACCGCAAAGACTGTTGCTCGTCAGCTGTTCAAGCCGGTGAGCGAAGAGGCGAAGGCTCACCCGCAGATTCAGCTGAACTACGGTGAGACCAACTGGTGGACCCTGTCGAAGTTCGATTCGGCTCTGGCGACTAACGCTGAGGGTACCGGCCTGTTCTGGTACCGCCGCGACCCCGAGCAGTTGAAGTCGAAGCTGGCTCAGGCCGCTAAGCTGCACGTTCAGCTGGTGACCGGTTGGGATAAGCTGCGTGAGCAGTACCGTTCGAAGGCTGCTGAGGTTGCCTCCTACGATGCGTGGGCTAAGACCTTCGCCGAGCATACGGATTCTGAGCTGACCCGATGAACGATCTGAAGTCTGTTCCCCTGAAGGCGCCCGGCCGTGGGCGCGGCATCCTGGATGCGGTGAAGAACCGCTACCTGCTTCGACTGCTGGTCGATAAGGAAATCCAGGTCCGCTACCGCGGCTCGGTGCTGGGCATTTTGTGGTCGTACATTAAGCCGGGTGTGCAGTTCCTGGTGTTCTACATTGCCATGGGTATGTTCCTTGGCTTGGAACGCGGTATGCACAACTATGCGGTGTACCTGTTCTCGGGCATGATTGCCATTAACTTCTTCTCGGAGGGTTTTGGTAATGGTGCTCGCGCCATGGTGGTTAACAGCGCGCTGATTCGTAAGATTTACCTGCCGCGTGAGCTGTTCTCGCTGTCGACGGTGTGGGTGGCTCTGGTGCATTTTGTGCCTCAGATTGCTGTGATGCTGCTGGCCTGCTTCTTGGTGGGTTGGTCCCCGACCTTCCTGGCGTTTGGGTCGATTCTGGCGGGCATGCTGATTGTGATGATGCTGTCCTATGGTCTGGGTTTGATTTTCGGTGTGGCGAACGTGTTCTTCCGCGATTCGGAGAACATTGTGGACATGCTGCTGATGGTGGCTACCTGGTTCTCGCCGGTGCTGTACTCCTGGACCATGGTGCGTGACACTCTCTATCCGTGGGTGTTCAACGTGTTCATGCTTAATCCGCTGACCGTTGCGGTGGAGCTGTTCCACTATGGCTTCTGGCATCCGACGCTCCGTCCTGAGGATTTGGCGCTTTCTGCTTCGCAGGTGGTTCCGCATCTTTTCAGCTTCTGGACTCCGATTGCCCTTGGTATTTCTCTGCTGACCGTTTTGATTGGTGATTTGCTCTTCCGTAAGTTTGAGGGCAACTTCGCCCAGGAGCTCTGATTCTGTGGATATTAAGAAGCTTGAGTTCCCGCCGGTGAGCCCGGACGCTCCCGTGGTGATTCACGTGGAGAATTTGGTGAAGCGCTTCGTTCTGCGCCACACCCGTTCGATGAAGGAAGCTTTTGTGTGGCTGATTAAGGGCCGCAAGGGTGATCTTTCGGAGAAGTTCAATGCGCTCAACGGCGTGAGCCTGGACATTCGTCAGGGTGAGCGTGTGGCTCTTCTGGGTCTGAACGGCTCGGGTAAGTCCACGCTGCTGAAGATGATTTCTGGCGTGATGCGCGCCGATGAGGGTGAGGTTCTCACTCGCGGCAATATTGCGGGTCTGATTGAGGTGGGCGCTGGTTTCCACCCGGATCTGACTGGCCGCGATAACGTGTACCTCAACGGCGCGATCTTGGGTATGTCCAAGGAGGAGATTGAGGCTTCCTTCGATTCGATTGTGGATTTCGCTGAGATTCACGACTTTATCGATACCGAGGTGAAGTTCTACTCTTCGGGTATGTACCTGCGTCTGGCATTCTCGGTTGCGGTTCATACGAACCCGGATATCTTCCTGGTGGATGAGATTCTTGCGGTGGGCGATGAGCCGTTCCAGAAGAAGTGTATTGCGAAGATTCAGGAGCTGTGCTCTGCCGGTAAGACTCTTGCCGTGGTGAGCCATGACCTGGATTTGGTTTCTAAGATTTGTGATCGCGGCGTGGTGCTGGAGCACGGTAACCTGCGTTTTGACGGTCCGATCAAGGAAGCCGTGAAGGTGATTCGTGGCGGCGACTAACCGCTAGATGATTGCTTGTGATGGGGCGTGTATTCCCGATGGGAGAGTGCACGCCCCTTTGCTGTGCCCGAGAAGCTGTTGGGCTGGATAGGGTTCTAGCGTTTTAGCAGGGGTCGCTGCGGCTTTTAAGACGAAATGTTACGTGTGCACCGAGTGCAATATAGCGGTGGCCAACGGTAATCGGTTCGAGGGGTGCACATGCATCTGTTCTGCAAGTCACAGCTGACTAGGCGTTTTGGATTTTAGTGCACGTTGGGTAACGATATGTGCAATTCTATGCATCAAAAATACTCAAATACTATACTCGTAAATATTAAGGGGTGTTTTATTACATTTTGATAAATTTGATGCGCTGAGGGTAGGGTGATGGTGGCATTGATGTATCAATGCTTCACCGTATTCCACACAACCACACCACACACAGCATCGGATCACTTCAATGGAGAACACCGTACTGGATACCCGGGCGGAGCATCTAACTCTGCTCGAAGAAAATATCCGTGAGGCAATGCGCCACCGCAGCCTGGACCCGCACGAGGACCAGCATGCGGCGCGCGGGCTCATTGACGAGCACCTGACCGATTACGAGCAGCGCCGCACCCGCATTTCCCTGCCGGATTTGGGTGACCGCGAATCCGTGATTCAGCGCCTGCACGATGAAATCTGCGGCTTTGGCGTGATTCAGCCGTTTCTCGATGACGAGAGCGTTGAAGAAATCTGGATCAACTCTCCCGACGAAATCTTTATCGCCCGCAACGGCGAAAGCGAATTGACCGGTCTGCACCTGAGCGCCGAGGCGATTAATAGCCTGCTGGAGCGCATGCTCAAGCCTTCGGGTCGTCGTGTGGACCTTTCCTCCCCGTTTGTTGATGCGTCCCTGCCGGATGGCTCCCGCCTACACGCGGTGATTCCGGATATTACTCGCAGGCACACGAGCATCAATATCCGTAAGTTCGTGGTGCGTGCCCGCCGCCTGCCCGACCTGGTGCGCATGAACTCGCTGAGTGCCGGCGCGGCGTCCCTACTGCACGCGGCGGTGGAGAGCGGCATGAACATCCTCGTTTCGGGCGCAACCCAGGCGGGTAAGACCACGATGCTGAACTGCCTGTCGGCATCCATTCCTCCGCGTGAGCGCGTGATTACGTGCGAAGAAATCTTTGAGCTCGCGGTTCCGCTACGCGATGTGGTGGGTCTGCAATGCCGCCAGCCGAACCTCGAGGGCACCGGCGCGATTGAGTTGCGCCGCCTGGTCAAGGAGGCTCTGCGTATGCGCCCGGACCGCATCCTTATCGGTGAGGTGCGTGAGGCGGAGTCCCTGGATATGCTCATTGCGCTCAACGCGGGTCTGCCGGGTATGTGCACGATTCACGCGAATTCAGCGCGTGACGCGGTGACCAAGATTTGTACCCTGCCGCTGCTGGCGGGCGAGAATATTTCCTCGGCGTTCGTGGTGCCGACCGTGGCGTCCTGCTTTGACATTGTGGTGCATTGCGGCCGCGATTCGCGCGGTCAGCGCCAGGTCGAAGAGATCAGCATGCTGGGCGGCCGCGTTGAGGACGGCGTGATTGAGATGTCCCCGCTGTTTGTGCGCCGTGACGGTCAGATGATGTGTGTGGCGTTGGAGCTGCCGAACCCGGACCGTTGGATTCGTGCCGGTCACCGCCCCGAGCAGGTGCTGGCTGCGGCGAAGGCGGGTCAGTAATGCCTCTGTTTCTGAGCCTGATTTTGGGGTTGGGCGTCTGCCTGATTTACCTTTCCTGCTTTCCTGATAACGGCAAGCCGCCGAAGCCGAGTAACGACCCGGCGCTGGTCGTGGCGTTGCGTAAGGCGGGTATGCACTCGCTGACTCCTCGCACGTTCATGTGGGTGAGCGTCGCTAGCGGCGTGAGCGCGTCGGTTCTGCTGCTGATGCTCACTCAGCTTTTGCCGCTGGGTCTGCTGGGCCTGATTGGTGGTTTTGCGGCGCCTCGCGTGATTGTGAATCATCGTGCCCGCGCGGCGGATGCCCGTATTTGGCAGCTGTGGCCGGATGCGGTGGACCACCTGCGTTCGGCGATTCGTGCAGGTTTGTCCTTGCCGGAGGCGCTGATTCAGCTCTCGTACCGTGGCCCGGAAGAGTTGCGTGATGCCTTTGCCCATTTTTCGCGTGATTACCGTGCGTCGGGTGAGTTTGTGCCGTCGCTGAACCGTTTGAAGGAGTACCTTTCTGACCCTGTGGCGGACACCATCATTGAGGCTTTGAAGATTGCCCGCGAGGTGGGCGGTTCGGACCTGGGCAAGCTGCTGGGCACGCTCAGCGATTTTCTGCGTGATAATGCGCGTACCCGTTCGGAGCTTCTGGCGCGTCAGTCGTGGACTGTGAATGCGGCTCGTCTCTCCTGTGTTGCGCCCTGGTTTGTGCTGTGTCTGATGGCGACTCAGCCTGCCGCGCGCATGGTTTATAACTCGTTTGCCGGTGCAATGCTGATGATTGCCGGTGCCGCTATTTCTTTGGCGGCGTACCGTCTGATGCTGCGTATTGGTGAGTTGCCGCGTGAACGGAGGGTTTTCGGGTGAACCTGCCTCTGATTTTTGGTCTGCTGTTGGCGACCGGCGTGGGTCTGATTCTTTCGTCGGTGCTGAATACTCGCAGTATTTCGTTTTCTGATCGTGTGGCGTCGCAGCTGCGCGGTGAGACTCTGCGTGAGTCGCTGTTGAAGGAGCAGGAGCGCCGGGAGCCGAGCCTGCTGGAGGCGATTTCGGCGTTCTGCGCGCCGCTTCTGCGTTCGCTGTCTTCGTCGTTGAGTGGCTCGTCGCTGAGCGATAGTTCGGTGCAGGAGCGTCTGCGTCGTGCTGGCTCTTCGCAGAGTGTGAGCGCGTTTCGTGCTGAGCAGCTGCTGTGGGCTCTTGCCGGTGTGACCGTCATGAGTGCCCTGACCGTCATTGGCGTGGTGCAGGAGCGTTTCTCCATCCTGGTGGCTCTTGTGCTGGTGCTGGTGAGCGGTTTGAGCGGCTTTCTGGCGCGTGACTGGTGGCTGGGTGAGGCGGTGACTAAGCGTGAGAAGCAGCTGGTTGCTGAGTTCCCGGCGCTGGCGGAGATGATGGCTCTGTCGGTGACAGCGGGCGAGTCGGCGCTGGCGGCCCTGGAGCGTATCTGTTTGACCTCTCGCGGCGAGTTGGCTCGTGAGTTTTCTGAGATTTTGGCGCAGACCCGCACCGGTGTTTCGCTGCTGAGCGCGCTGCAGGAGTTTGCGGAGCGTACTCGCGTTCCGGCGTTGAGCCGCTTCGTTGAGGGTATTGCTGTTGCGATTGAGCGCGGTACCCCTCTGGCTGATGTGTTGCGTGCGCAGGCTCAGGATGTGCGCGATAACGCTAAGCGTGAGCTGATGGAAACAGCCGGTAAGAAGGAGATTGCGATGCTCGCCCCGGTGGTGTTTTTTATCCTGCCGCTGACGGTGATTTTTGCGGTCTTCCCGGGCTTGTCGCTCATGCGTTTGAACTTTTAGATTTTGCGGCGGGTACACACCGTACCGGCTGCACCGCGGTGGGCTGGGCTGATTGCCCGGCGCGCCGCACCAACCACACACTACACCCTTTGATTGAAGGAGAAAATCATGTTCCGTCGTTTCCGCACCACCCTCACCGTGCTGATTGCCCTGGCTATCGCATCCGTGCTGGCTCTGCGCCTGAAGAACAAGCAGGATGACCCCGAGCGCGGTGACGTGCCCGGCTGGGTCATGATCACCATGATGAGCGCCGTGCTGGTTGCCGCTATCTTGGCGATTGCTCAGCCCGCTCTGACCAAGATGTTCAACGATGCGATTGCTCTGGTTCACCAGTAATGCGTAAGCCCCGCATCGCTTCTGAGCTGACTGCCGCTGAGCTATCCTCCGCGGAATATTCTGTGGAGGAGAGCGAGCGCGGTGATGCCAGCACGGAATTCGTCATGGTCGGTGCGCTGTTGGTGTTGCTGACTATGGCGATTCTGCAGGTTTCTTTCGCCCTGTATGCACGAACCATGTTGGTGGATGCTGCGGCGGCTGGGGCACGTTACGGTACGATGCGTGACCGCACTCCGCAGGAGGGCATGGAGCGTACCCGTCAGATGATTGAGGGGGTTCTTCCGTCTTCGTATGCTGAGAATATTTCGTACCGTCAGAGTAGTGATTCTACGGGTGTGCGCACTTTGGAGGTGACGGTGAAGTCTCCGTTGCCGGTGCTGGGCCCGTGGGGTTTTCCGGATTCTATTGAGGTGAAGGGGCATGCGATTTATGCGGAGCATCGTTCCGGTGATTAGTGACTTTTCGCTTCGGCAGCGGGTGAAGGAACGCCTGAAGAGCCGCTCTGATCGGCACAATCCTGAAGAGGGCAGCACCATTGTGGAGTTCCTGGGTTTGGGTATTACTCTGCTCATCCCGGTGCTCTACGGCATTCTGACGATTTTTAGCTTGCAGTCTTCGGTGATGGCGGCTCATGCGGCGAGCGCCCAGGTGGTGCTGTATGTGCAGGAGCAGCCGCAGGATTCGTCGGTGGGCCCGGATTTGGCTCAGCGTCTGGCGGTGCATGCTGCCGCCGATTACGGGGTTGAGCCCTCCGATGTGAGCGTGTCGTTGAGCTGTGCGTCGGGGGAGTGCGTCTCGGGTACGAAGGCGTACGCCACGGTGACGGTTCAGGCGCGTCTTCCGCTTCTGCCTTCGTTTATGGGTGGCGGCGTGATTCCGGTGAGTTCTCATGCGACGAGTTGGGGGTCTGGTCATGCTGATTCCTAATGGTTTGCTGGCTCGTGCCAACATGAAGATTCGAGCCCGTGCGCAGAGCCGGGCGCTCGCCGCTGACCCGATCGCCTCAGACCGCCTCGCCGCTGACCCGGTCGCCTCAGACCCGGAAGAGGGCAGCATTGCCCCGCTGATTGTGGGCATGCTGGCGTTGCTTTTGCTCATCGGTTCGGTGACGGTGGCGATTACGGGTGCGTATCTGCAGACTCAGCATCTGCAGGATATGGCGGATGCTCAGGCGAACTCGATTACCCGCACGATGCGCACTCCTGATGAAGCGAGTGGTTCGGCGGCGTGGGAGTATGCGAGCGCGTACCTGGCTGAGGTTCAGCCGGGGCAGGATTTTCAGGCGTTGCGTCTGGAGAACGTGTCCGTGGATTCTGATCACAGTGTGCACGTGTACCTGTCGGCTCGTATTCGTCCGCCGCTGCTGTCGATTCTGGTGCCTGATGGTATTGAGGTGACCGCTCACGGTTCGTCGCGTTTGAAGACGAGCCAGGGCCCGTCCACCGATTAGTGCGTCCATCAACGGCGCACGGACGTATCGGCGCACGGGCTTATCGGCTCACTCGCTTATTGGTGTGTTGTGAGCCCCTAGACTGCGAGGGCGCATCCGCAAGGTAGTGTAACGGCTAGCGGATGTGCCCTCGTTTTATGCCTTTTTATGTCTTCGTTGCGCGGGTTCTTCCCTCTGCCTGCCTTATCCTTCTGCGCTGTGGGCTGTTGCGGACTGTAACGGCGGGACTTTCTGGCCGTTTCGCGATAGTGTTAAAAGCTATGGCATCCTTCGACTTTTCTGCTGAGATTAAAGAGCTTCGCGCGATTTTCACCTCTATTGCTGCTGTGAGCGATATTGAGGGGATTGAGCGCGCCATTGAGGACCTGTCTGCGCAGGCTGCCGCACCCGATTTGTGGGATGACGTGGAGAACGCGCAGAAGGTAACGAGCGCACTGTCGTATAAGCAGTCGGAGCTGAATCGTCTGCGTTCGCTGTCTTCTCGCATTGATGATGTTGAGGTGATGGTGGAGCTTGCCGAAGCGGAGGACGAGGAGACTGCCGCCGAGCTGCTCGCTGATGCTGAGCGTGAGTGCGGTGAGATCCGCGCCAAGCTGGAAGAGCTTGAGGTGCTGGTGCTGCTGTCGGGTGAGTACGATCAGCGTGAGGCTGTGGTGACGATCCGTTCGGGCGCCGGTGGCGTGGATGCTGCTGATTTCGCGGAGATGCTGCTGCGCATGTATCTGCGTTGGGCGGAGAAGAACGGCTACCCGACGAAGGTGCTGGACACCTCCTACGCTGAGGAGGCGGGCCTGAAGTCGGTGACCTTCGAGGTGAACGCACCGTACGCTTTTGGCCGTCTGTCGGTGGAGGCGGGTACTCACCGCCTGGTGCGTATTTCGCCGTTTGATAATCAGGGCCGCCGCCAGACCTCGTTCGCGGCGGTTGAGGTGATTCCTCTGATTGAGCAGACGGATGCTATTGAGATTCCCGAGTCTGAGATTAAGGTGGATGTGTTCCGCTCCTCGGGCCCGGGTGGTCAGTCGGTGAATACGACGGATTCGGCGGTGCGTATGACTCACTTGCCGACCGGTATTGTGGTGTCGATGCAGAATGAGAAGTCGCAGTTGCAGAACCGTGCGGCGGCCCTGCGCGTGCTGCAGTCTCGCCTGTTGCTGTTGCGTAAGGAGCAGGAGGACGCGAAGAAGAAGGAGCTTGCCGGTGATATTAAGGCAAGCTGGGGTGATCAGATGCGCTCCTATGTTCTGCATCCGTACCAGATGGTGAAGGATCTGCGTACCGGCTATGAGGAGGGTAACACCTCTAATGTTTTGGATGGCGGTTTGAACGCCTTTATTGATGCTGGTATTCGCTGGCGTGCTTCGGGGCGCGCGGCTGAAGAGAGCTAAGACGTATAAGGATTGAGTGATGGCTCAGAAAAAGAAGAAAGACGCGAAGAAGGACCCGAATAACGCGATTATTGCCCAGAATAAGAAGGCTCGCCACAACTACAACATTGTGGATACCTATGAGGCGGGTATTGTTCTGCTGGGTACTGAGGTGAAGTCTCTGCGTGATGGTGGGGCGTCCATTGTGGATGGTTTCTGCCAGGTGACCGATAACGAGTTGTGGCTCGAGGGTATTCATATTGCGGAGTATGGTTACGGTACGTGGACGAACCATGCGGCTCGTCGTCGCCGTAAGCTGCTGCTGCATCGTTCTGAGATTAATAAGTTGGCGCAGAAGTTGAAGGAGACCGGTTACACGGTGGTTCCGTTGAAGCTGTACTTCTCGAATGGTCGTGCGAAGGTTGAGATTGCTTTGGCGACCGGTAAGCGTGAGTACGATAAGCGTCAGGCTTTGCGTGAGCGTCAGGATGACCTGGAGGCGCGCCGCGCGATGCGTTACCGCAACCTCGGCTAGGGCTGAGGCAACGGCGGGATGCACCGCTGGTTCGGTGACTGCCTGTAGGGGCGGGGCGCGGTTCCTCGCGTATAATGGTTGAAAATTCGCGGTGTACCGCGAGCACCATACGTTTTTGAGGAGACACATGTCTGAGAACCCGAACTACCAGCAGAACCCGGGCGAGTTCATCCCCGCACCGCAGCAGGCACCCGCATACAACATGCAGGGCGGCTACCCCGGCTACCAGCCGACTCCGAGCTCGGCTCTGGCGATTGCTTCGCTGATTCTGGGTGTTATTGGTCTGCTGTCTGGCTGGCTGATTTTCGGTGGCGCGCTGGGTCTGGTTGGCGTGATTCTGGGTATTGTTGCCCTGGTGAAGGTGAAGAACGGCACCGCTTCCGGTAAGGGCATGGCGATTGGTGGTATTGTCACCGGTGCGCTGGGCATGATTGTTGCTGCTGTTGTGCTGATTCTGGGCATGATTGGCCTTGGCATGCTCGGCGACTGCGCTGAGAAGGCCGTGCAGGATTCGAACGGCAACTACGTGTGCACCATTCATGGTGAAACCATGACGATGAGCCCCGATGAGTACAAGGTGTACCGTCGTTAAATCGCGTTGAGTCTTTGAACCGTTGAGGGACCGAATAGTGTTGAACTATTCGGTCCCTTGCTCTTTTTCTGCGCTGAATCTGTTCAATTGGCGGGCTTAAAGTGCTGATTCTGAAATCTTGGACTTCACAGATGCCTCAGATGATGGCTTATTTATATAATGGAACCGAACTCAGCGCGCAATGGTGCGTTGGGCGAGTATAAATTGTTCGCTGCAACTGTGAAGGAAAGAACGACGGATGTCTGAGAATAACTACGGAAACAACCAGGGGAACGCACAGAACCCCTACGCTGCTCAGCAGCCTAATTCTTCCGCCCAGAGCTCGTACGGTCAGGATTATGGCCAGGCTCCTTCGGCACAGAACACCTACGGCCAGGATTACGGTCAGAGCGCATCCGCTCAGAACACCTACGGCCAGGCGCAGCAGCAGAACGCTACTCCGCAGAACTCGACCCAGCAGAACCAGTACGGTCAGTTCGGTGCGCAGCCTTCTTCGCAGAATGCTTACGGCCAGAACGCTGCTCAGGGTACCTCTGCCCAGGGTGCTTCGGCTCAGAACACCTACGGCCAGCAGCAGTACGGCTACGGTCAGGACGCCTCCTACCAGGCGCAGCCCGCTCAGCAGAACCAGTACGGTTACGGCCAGGACGCCTCCTACCAGGCGCAGCCCGCTGACTACAACTACCAGCAGAACTCATACCAGCAGCAGCCTCAGCAGGACGCTTACGGTTACGGTCAGCCCGCGGGTTACCCGTATGCGGCTCCCGTGACGAAGAAGGCTCCCGGCATGGCGCTGGCGGCGATGATTCTCGGTATTGCGGCTGTGCTGACCGGTTTCTTCGTGTTCGGTGCCCTGCTGGGTATCGCTGCGATTATTCTGGGCGCCCTGTCCCTGAAGAAGACTAAGGAAGTTGGCGCGGGTAAGGCATTCGCACTGACCGGTATTATCACCGGTGCGGTGTCTGTCCTGATTTCGATTTGTATGCTTTTCGTATTCATTTCTTTCTATCAGACCACTGAGAAATGCCTTGAGGTTGGTACCGAGGACGGTCACGGTAACGTGGTCTGCCAGATTGGTGACAACCCGAACAACCGCATGACTGTTTCTGCGCGCCACTAAGGTTTGACCGCCTAATTTTGACTGCCTAATTTTGGCTACCCAGTGCGGTACGCGAACGGGGTGGGGCTCCCAGATGATCTGGGGAGCCTCACCCTATTTTTTATGCGCTGTGTCAGGCTATGGTGTTGCTGCTGCGCTGATCTGTTCGCTTTATTCGCCTCTAGCGGAGGGTGTACCTGCGTGGGTGGGGGACTTGCACGCCGTTAAACATCTTAGATATACTGAATCTCTACCGTGTTTGAATGGCACCGCGGCATCAAGGTATGTCGAGGAAAACTTTCAGAAGACGGTGGGCTTTTTGATAAAAGCATAGGGGGATGATCGGTTTCGACGATGTGAGTTGAGATGGGTGAAGCGTGCCGAGGATGCAGGGTTATCTCGTTAACGCCCTCTGCAAAAAATTAAGTGCAGAATCTAAGCGCACTGACTTCGCACTCGCTGCCTAAGCGCGAGTTGCCGTCTGTCGGCCTGAGCATGCCTTTGGCTCAGTTACCGGCATCGACTTAAAAGGCCACTGCTGCTAGCCCTTGTTGCGGGGGTTAGCGGGACTTTTACGTGACTAGGTTCGTCGGTATATGTGTTTATGCAAGTACCGGAGCCGAAAAGTAGCGTTCGCATAAACTGCGCACGGAGAAGCCCCGTTGACGCCACATCGGACCGGGGTTCGATTCCCCGCATCTCCACGATCTCCCAACCGTCCGCTATCCCGTATGGGGTGCGGCGGTGATTATCGGTTCCAATCCAGAGGAAGAACCGCGGTAGGTTTCTACCACCCGGCAGGACGCCCCACGGCGTCACCTGCCGGGTATTTTTATGCCCAATTGGTCGGTCCTGTATTGTCGGTCTGTTCTGGGGTGTACCGGCGTGCCCGAGGGTGCTCAGGTGACCGCATCGTAATGAGAACGCCATCAGAGAATGACGACTCATATGTCGTTGACTTCGAGGGCCTGTCTATCTCTCCTCATCCGTTCGAGGGACGATATCGGGGTAGCTGGTCCTCATTCAGAGACTACCTCACTGACGAAAATAAGGATGAGTGGCACAGCTGACTCGACAAAGATGTGTGCTATTTCGATGGGGCTGTCTATGAGCGAAATGCACGCTTTGAGTACAGCACCATCAATGTCTCGGATAGGAAGGTTTTCAGCTTTGCCTTGCTATGAGCCTCAGCCCGATATCCGTCGCCCACATGGTAATTTGGGTCTTGCCTCCCCGCTAGAAGTATTTGATATCGATAATGTTGTCAATGATGATACACTCAGGTGGTCAGACACCGATTATGGGACAGATTCTGAGGCTTACTGAACCCAGCAGCCTACATTGTTCCTAGGGGTTCAGAATCGACCGATTTATTGTGACATGGGTAGCAAAGGAGCGGCGATGGCGGAGGACCTTACCGAAGATCAGGTGCGCGACAAGGCCAGGGGAATCCTCGACTTCGTGGACAGGCCGGGGGTCGTCTCTGGCGTCGGACAGCTCATGACGTTCAACCGGGTGGGCTTCAAGGGTGTGGCGGACAAGCCGGACGGGTGGTATCTGCCCGACAACGTGAACAACCCCGCCGTCGTGCTGGAAACCAAGGCCAGCCGCATCGTGCTCAAAAAAGACCAAGTCGATGAACTGCTCAAGAACATACGCATCCTCATAGGCTCAAGGATATGGGCTATCAGATGTTTCATACGGCGATTCATTCGGTTCTGTCGAAATCGCTTGAGAGTGCCGCAACCAAAACACGAAGATTGACATCCTGCTGGAGGAGTATTCCAACATCAAGATGAACACGACGGACAATCAGAAGGCAATCAATGATTTCATTGATTGGGTGATTGAGATTAAAGAGTTTCTCTGTGAATTGCTGGAAGCGATGTACGAAGAACTTCCTGTTCCGAAAAAGAAGAAGTGAGAATAATATGAGCAGAACGGAAAATGTTGAATTGACGGTATTGTGTCTCATCACGGATGGGGACAGAATGCTCCTTCAGAACAGAGTAAAAAATGACTGGCAGGGATATACGCTTCCAGGCGGTCATGTGGAACCGGGAGAATCTTTCGTTAATGCGGTTATCCGTGAAATGAAAGAGGAAACGGGGCTGGATATAAAGAATCCACGGCTTGTGGGTGTGAAGCAATTTCCAATCAAGGACGGACGCTATGTTGTTATTTTGTTCAGGACTAACGAATATAGCGGGACGGTCATGTCTTCTGACGAGGGTCAGATGGAATGGGTGGAAAGCAATCGCCTATCAGAGATAAACACGGTCGATGATTTTGAGGATTTGATGCGAGTAATAAACGATCCGGCTCTGACGGAATTTCAGTACCTGGTCGATGGGGATACATGGACAGTCTCTATAAAATAGTATGAGTACACGAGGTTGAAAAATGAGCAGACCTATAACAACTTTATTTATGCTTATGTCGGTAGACGGCAAAATCAGCACAGGCTCCTCGGACGAATTGGATGTAGATAAGGATTATCCTACTATAACTGGCGTGTCGGAAGGTTTGCATCAATCACTATGATTTTGCTCCTGAGAATGGGAGCCCAAGACTGAGCTGGAAACAGTAGAGTCGTAGATACCGACAAAATATCCGGCATCCTCCGTTGTCTCACAGAAAGCAATGGTGGCCTCCGTAATACCAGCCTTGGAAGAGGTCGAATGCGTGCGAAGAATATATTTACACTAGGATTTTTTCTCACTATTGTTCCGGTGTTCTGGGTGATTATCTCATTTGCCAGAGACTGGGAGTTCTTCGATCCAGTATCAATTCTAAGTGCAATTTTAGGAGGTCTTTTGGTCACTTTTGCAGCCAGAAGGACGCTTGAGAGTGATTCAAAGTTCCCTAAAGGACCTAGTGTGTAAAACATCGCTTAGAAGTTTCTAAGTGGTCAACGAGATGTGGTAGCAGTTTTAAAACTGCTGCCACATCTTGCTGTATATAAAGGTAATATATGAGTCTTTTATCTTGGTTTGGTCTTAAAACACCTGCTCCATCAGCACCACAGAACACCTGGTCTTTGACGAACACCGCGTTCCCCGCATCTCCACGATCTCCCAACCGTCCGCTATCCCGTATGGGGTGCGGCGGTGATTATCGGTTCCAATCCAGAGGAAGAACCGCGGTAGGTTTCTACCACCCGGCAGGACGCCCCACGGCGTCACCTGCCGGGTATTTTTATGCCCAATTGTCGGTCTGTATTGTCGGTCTGTTCTGGGGTGTACCGGCGTGCCCGAGGGTGCTCAGGTGACCGCATTGTAATGAGAACGCCATCAGAGAAGGCGAAAACGCACCCTATGGCGTAGTATCGAAGGGTAGATATCGTTGTTCGGCGTTGATTGTTCATTCAAGCTCACCGGCAACATTCGAGAGCAACCACAGAGCCACCAAACGAGCCACAGAATAGCCGGTCATAGGGACGCCACCGCTACGACGCGGTAGCTACACAGCCGCTATGACGACCACTCAAGGACACACCATGGAAAACCAGATTCCCGCCCCCTCCTTCCCGGAGCAGAATAACGCAAACTCCCCGCAGCCGGTACCTGCAGGCGTCGCACCCGGCGCTCCCCTCGGCGCAGCACCCGCACCCGCCCTGGGCGTGGCACCCGCTAACGTGCGCGACCGCGATGACAGCTACCAGCGCATCCCGGACATCTACCGGGTACCGGCTGAGCACCGCCGCCCCTACGGCGAGACCACCGGCGACTTCCGCGGCCCCGGCTACTTCTACTCCATCGGCGCGTTCGGTGCCTCCCTGGGTGCCCTGGCGCTGACCCTCTACGCGTGGGTTCAGGTCGCGGCACTCCACGCTGAGGCAAGGACCAGGTCCGGCGATTACAGCTCCTCTGCTTATAGCTCCAGCCTGAGCCTGAGCCCCAACATCATGGTGATTGCTCTGCTGCTCGTGGGTCTGATCCCGGTAGGCGTGTCTATCTGGCTTGCCATCTACTCGGCAAAGGTGAACGCCGGTCACACCACCAAGTACACCTCGAAGATGACGACCTTCAACATTCTGGCGTACATCATCTCGGGTCTGAGCCTGCTGGGTCTGCTCGGCACCCTCACGATGCTGTCCTAAAACAGGCAACGCTTGCTCTCATAGCGATAATAGCGAGGCGGCGGCTTTCCACTGACCGGAAAGCCGCC
>NZ_KV832006.1:811794-848718 GCF_001837295.1 Rothia sp. HMSC065C03 | reverse complement strand
GGCGGCTTTCCACTGACCGGAAAGCCGCCGCCTCGCTATATTGTCACCGTCACCGAGGGAGCAGGCTAGGGTTGGGGTGCGAGCGCCTCCAGCACCTGCTGCTGGACCGCCGCAGTATTACTTGCCACCAGGGACACCGGGTGCACACCGGCGGCAGAAACGCCCGCGTGCTCGGGCAGGTCACCCTCTAGGGTGGAGGCGACGCCGCCAGCCTCACGAATCAGCGGCAGAAGCGCCGCCACCTCGTAGAACGATAGGGACGCATCCACCACGGTATCTACCGCGCCCTCAGCGAGCATACACGCCGCCCAGAACGAACCGTACGCGCGGGAACGACCCACTGAGCCCAGAAGCTGTACAAGCTCGCCAGAGCGGTCCACAGCGCCTTCAGAGGCTGCCTTCCAGGAGGCGAGGTCGGTGTACGCGGCAGACAGCTGATCCAGCTGAGTCAGCGAAGACACCTCAAGACGAGTAGCCTGCGCCAAGGACTTACCCGTGTACGCGCCCGAACCGCGAGCAGCCCACCAGCGGCGACCCAGCGCGGGTGCAGACACCACACCCACCACCGGCTCACCCTGATCCAGCAGAGCAATCAGAGTCGCCCACACCGGCACGCCGCGGCGAAAATTATCCAGCTCAGCAATCGGCGCAATCACCCACTGGCGCGATGCCTGACCGTTATAACCGGCATGCTCACCGGCAATACCGTCACGAGTACGCACACGCGACAGCTGAGCGCGCAGAAGCTCCTCAACCTCCTGAGCCACACCCGAAGCGTAATCGGCAGGTTCCTGCTCCTGCACCTGCGGTTCCGCGGGCTGCTGAGTAGCCTGCTGCCACGGCGCCAACGGTGCCGCAGCGGGTGCCGCCTCGGCGGGCTCTAGTGCCTCGGATGCGGGGGAGAAGACCGGGCGGTCACGAAAACGCATGGCGCTCACACGATCGACGCTATCGGCAAGAATATGCGCAAGACGCAAATCGTCGGTGTACTGCTGGGGACGGCTCATGGTAATGCTCTTCTTCAGTATTCGGTGATGTAGTCAGCAAAAATGTGTGTGTAGTGCTGTGTGTAATGCAGGGGAGAGAACCTAGACGAGAGCGCCCAGTTCCTTCTCCGAATCGCCCTCTTCAGGAGTCAACAGCAGCAGCTTACGCAAGGACTCCAGGCGGGCCGGACCGCTCTCACCGGCGTGACCGGCAGCAACGTACGCCTCCAGACCGCACTCGGGAGCCTGTGCCGCGTGAGTACACGCCTTCGGGCAATCCGCCGCACCGGGTGCTAGGTCCACGAACGCCTCCACGACGGTCTCCGGCGGCACATGCGCCAGACCGAAAGAACGAATACCCGGAGTGTCAATAATCCAGGTGCCCGGCTCCATCGGCTCCCCATTCGCATTCACCGGACGCAACGCCAACGCCGACGAAGAGGTGTGGCGGCCACGACCCGTCACCGCGTTCACATGACCGGTCGCACGCTCGGAGCCGGTCAGCGCATTCACCAGGGTCGACTTACCCACACCCGAATGGCCCAGAAGCACCGACACCTGACCCAACAGCTCCTGCAGAAGCTCCTGAACCGGTGCCGACTCCAAACCGGCAGCGCCCTCCTGACTCGGTGCCAAACCATCCGAAGACGAGGACAGCACAATCTTCAAACCGCTCGCCGCATAGTAATCCAGCAGGTTCTGCGGGTACCGCACATCGGTCTTCGTAATGCACAGGATCGGCTCAATCCCGGCGTCAAACGCCGCTACCACGGCACGGTCAATGAAGCCGGTGCGCGGCTCCGGGTTCGCCGCAGCAACCACAATCACCAGCTGCTGAGCATTCGCCACGACCACGCGCTCCGACGGGTCGGTGTCATCGGCGCTACGGCGCAGAATCGAGGTGCGCTCGCCCAGCCGCACAATGCGCGCCAGGGTATCCTTCGCACCGGAGGTGTCACCCACCAGGTCCACAAAGTCGCCGGTCACAATCGCGGTGCGGCGCAGTTCCTTAGCGCGCGCCGCAATGAGGGTACGCTCCTTCTCGGTACCCTCATCAACGACGACCGACCAGCGGCCGCGGTCCACCGTAATGACCCTGCCACGAATCGCTTCTTTGAAGGTCGGGCGGTCCTTCGTGCGGGGGCGGGAGCCCTTCTTGTTTGGGCGCACGCGCACATCCGACTCATCCCATTCGGAGAAATCGCGCACGTTCATGCGGGAAGAACCCATTTAGAAGACCTCCTGGTCAGCGGTAGCATCAGCGGTGGAGGCGCCGGTCTGCCATTGCGCCAGCATGTCCTCCCACATTGCGGTAAATTCGGGCATGGTCTTAGCTACGGTGGCTACGTTCTGCACCACCACATTGGGGCGGCGCAGACCAATAATCGCCGCGAAGGTTGCCATGCGGTGATCGTCGTAGGTGCGCGCCAGAACCGGCGCAGCCTCAGCGGTAGCGGGGAGGGGCGCCTCAATCACCAGCGAATCGGCGGTGTCGTGGGCGGTACCTCCCAGGCGGTTAATCTCAGCGGCGAGCGCTGCGAGGCGGTCCGTCTCATGACCGCGCAGATGCGCAATGCCGGTCAGCTCAACGCGGCCATTCACGAAAGCGCAGGCAGCCGCCATGGTCGGCGCCAGCTCGCCACCGGCAGACAGGTCAAAGGAGAAATCACCCTCGGGAAGCTCACGGGGGCCGGTCACGGTCAGACGGCCCTCAGCGTAGCTCACCCGGGCGCCCAGCGCGGGCAGAAGCTCACGCCACATATCGCCCACCTGGGTCGTACCCGCCGAAGAATCAGCCGCGGGGGCGGGCCAGTGAGGAATAGTCACCGACTCGCCGGTGACCACGGCGGCGGCAAGGAACGGGCCGGCATTCGACAGGTCCGGCTCAATGGTCATCTCAAAGCCGGGGAAGGAACCGGGGTGAACCGTCCAGCGGTACTCGCCGCCCTCTGCTTTGTCGCCTTGGTTCGGGTAGTGCTCCTGCACCCGGATACCCATCTGGCGCAGCGCCTCCACGGTCATCTGAATGTGCGGGATGGACGGCACCGAAGAGCCCTCGTGCACCAGCACCATGCCCTGCGGCAGGCGAGGCGCCATCAGCAACAGCGCCGAAACGAACTGGGACGATGTCGAAGCATCAATACGAACCACAGGCGCCTCAGAGACACCCTCTACGCTCGCCAGACCGGGGGAGCGCAGCACGAAGGGCAGAGCGTTCTCGCCCTGCTCACAATCCACCTGCACACCCAGCTGGCGCAGACCCTCCAGAACCGGACCCATCGGACGCTGACGAGCGTGCGGGTCACCGTCAAAAGCGAACTCACCCGGCAGTAGCGCCGCCAGAGCGGGCACAAAACGCATCACGGTACCCGCAAGACCGCACTCAATCGACACGGTGCGCGACTGAGCGGAATCGGACTGCGCCTGAGCGGAATGCGCTTCCACAAAGCTCAGGGGAGTGACTTTTACATCCGGACCGAACGGCGAATCGGTCGGAACCAGCTCAATACCCGCACCCAGCTGGCGCAACGCCTCAATCATCAGCGCCGAATCGCGCGAATGCAGCGGCGCACGCAAATACGAGGGGGAATCAGCCAGAGCAGCAAGCAACAGATAACGGTTCGTGAGCGACTTAGAACCCGGAATATGCACCAGCGCGTTCTTGCCAGCGGCTTCGCTGGAGGCGGGTGCCAGGGGAGCGGGCCAATCACCGGGGGAAAGCTGCACTGCTGCGTCGCTCATACATCCTCTTCTGGTTCAAATCATGGGGAGGGCGCAGACTCAGAGACGCTGCGCCGGTTGACGTCTACCCCTATTCTACCGGTTGAGGGTTTGCGAACCTCCGAGCGCTCTAGCGGTGAGATAGGCGAAAGAACCCGGAACCACACAGCGGATCCTGCAAACAAACTGCACCCAAGAAAACGCGAAGGCGGCACACCGTCATTGGTGCACCGCCTTCATACGTACAGGAGCATTATGAGTTCGCGTTACTTAGAGATTCGCCTCGGCGCAGAACTTCTGCACATCCTGCAGCAGACGCGCCTTCAGCTGCTCGGGCGCCTGCTGAGCGCATGAAGAACGCATCTTCTCACGAATCATTAGCTCAAAGTCCTTCACATCCGCGCACTCGGGGCAGGCATCCAGATGCGCCTGAACCGTGCGCAGCTGCTCGGGGCTCAGCTCCCTATCGAGGAATTCATAGAGGCGCTTGAGGGCCGCCGAGCAGGGCTGGCCGCCGCAATCCTCCAGCGGCTCAGAAGCCGCGGAGGCTTCAGGGACAGAAGAATTCTTGTCTGTGGTTGACATCGGGGTTCCTTTCACACGGAAGGTATAAAGCGTTAGGGGAGTCTAGCCCCAACCTCATGGGGCTAGCTCACGTGTAGAAGAGCGAAGCTAAGAATCTGCAGGCGCCTTGGAGCCAGAGCCCGCCGGAGGGGACTTTACGCCTTTGGTAGCCTTAGTGCCCTTAGTAGCCTTTGCCGGCTGTACCTTAGCGCTCGCCTTCGCTGCAGCTTTCGCCTCAGCCTTCGCTTCTACCTTTGCGATGGTTGACGGGCGCAGACCGTTCTCACGCGCATAATCGAGCAGCTTCTCACGCAGAATACGGCGGCCACGATGCAGACGAGACATCACCGTGCCCAGAGGGATATCCAGAATCTCCGCAATATCCTTGTACGCAAAACCCTCCACATCGGAGTAGTACACCACCATGCGGAAATCCTCAGACAGCTCATTCAGAGCCTCACGAACCTCCGTATTCGGCAGGGCGCTCAGCGCCTCCGCCTCGGCAGAACGCAGACCCACCGCATCATGCTCACCGGCCTGAGCCAGCTGCCAATCCTCCACCGTCTCACCCTGAGACTGCTGCGGCTCACGCTGACGCTTACGGTACAAATTGATGTATGTATTCGTCAGGATGCGGTACAGCCACGCCTTCAGGTTCGTACCCTCGGTGAACTGGTGGTACGAAGCAAAAGCCTTCATGTAGGTTTCCTGCACCAAGTCTTCAGCATCGGCAGAGTTGCGGCTCATCCGCAGGGCAGCAGCGTAGAGCTGATCCACATACTGCATAGCGTCCGCGGTAAAGCGTTCGCGTAGCTCGCGGGTATCCGCCGCGGTGTTGGTTTCAGCCATGTTTCTCCTCTACAGGAACGCGCCAGGCGTTCACTTCCATAACGTAGAATTCTTCTCTTTATTCCGCAGAATGCGCACAAACATCTGCGGGTAAAGCAAAACCCCGGGTCCGAATAATATCCGAAACGCCGGGGTTTTAAAGTGTATGCAAGATACCTTATGCGTTGGGGCGCTTACCGTGGTTTGCGCCGCCCTTACGACGGTCCTTGCGCTTACGACCGCGCTTGCTCATCAGAGCCTCCTTATAGTGTTCATGGATGCACGCCCCACCTTCGCGGTGCGTGCCCCCTATTACCTGCCCTAGCAGAGGCGGTCACCGAAAACCGGTGCTCCACGCTATAAGGGCAACGCCGTCTATTTTTTCATAGAAACGGCATGATTGCATCTTGGAACCGGGATATGAGCGAAAAAACACGAACTTTCTTCGCCTCAGCTCACAACCCCAGCCGGGGGAGCAGGCTCTTAGCCGTGCTCAGGAATGTTCAGCCAGTTGTACCAGCCGCGGTGCAGAACCAGCCACGCCATCAGACCGTAACCGGACTGACCCGGGCGGCCGTCATTAGCGGCAAGGTCGTTGCGCCACTGCTCGTGGTGAAGCAGCGGGTTGAACGTATCCACGTACACGTGGTTACGGCGGGTTACCACATCCGCGTACGCCGCCGACAGGTCAGCGATACGGCGGTTACGCTCAGCGTCCAGGGTCGGCGGCGGACCAACAACCAGAACCTTAATGTTGTTCTGCGACGCCATGTCCACAATGTTCGCCAGGTTCAAACGCGAACGAGCGCTGGTCAGACCCAAATCAATGTCAAAGGTCGACGGAGCAATAATGAGGCGGTTATCAGCACCGGGAACGAAGCGGCGGCGCGCCTCCTCGAACCAGCGTGCATTCAGCTGCTCGCTACCTTCATTGGGGGCGGCAAGGTTATATGCCGCAATGGATGCGGTGGTCTGCGGGGTGCGCGCCATAACGCGGCCAAACCAGCCGAGGGTACGGGGGTCGCCAACACCGGCGAGCAGGTCATCGCCGACTGCCACAATTCGAATATTGCGTTGCTCCACGGAATTCTTTCTTCAGCAGGATGCGCCCGCCGTGAGAGGCGGCAAGGCACGTGAGTAATAGTCTTCATATCTAGGATAAGCGCTTACCGGCCTCTTTTCGAACTTAATACCCTATCCGGTAAGTATCCGAGACTAAAAAACCCGTCTGCCCGCCAGAAACATCTGACGGGAAGACGGGTTTTGAAGAGCTAAATCATGAGCCGATCAGCTGTAGAAGACCTTAGCCTTCGAAGACCTGCTTGAGCAGAGCCTCAGCCTCAGCTGCGTGCAGCTTACCGGTACCAGCAGCCGGGGAAGCAGCTGCGGAGCGGGAAGCAAGACGCACGCGGCGGTCCAGCAGCGGCAGCAGGTTCACAGCCATGAACGGCCACTGACCCTGGTTAGCAGGCTCGTCCTGAGCCCACACAACGTCGGTAGCGTTCGAGTACAGAGCCAGCTGCTCCTTGATCTCCTGCTCGGGCAGCGGGTACAGCTGCTCCACCGAGACAATAGCGGTCTTGGTGTCGCCGCGGCGCTCGCGCTCAGCTTCCAGATCGTAGTAGAGACGGCCGGATACGAAGACCACACGCTCAACCTGAGCCGGGTTAATACCCGAACGGTCACCAATCACCGGCTGGAACGAACCCTCGGTGAAGTCCTCGATGGAGGACGCAGCAGCCTTCAGACGCAGCAGCTGCTTGGGGCTGATCACCACGAGCGGCTTGTACGGACGGTGCTGAGAGTGACGACGCAGCAGGTGGAAGTGCGAAGCCGGAGTCGAGGGGCAGGCAACAGTCATGTTGTTCTCAGCGCACAGCTGCAGGTAACGCTCAACACGAGCCGAGGAGTGGTCAGGACCCTGACCCTCATAGCCGTGAGGAAGCAACATAACCAGCGAGGAGCGCTGGCCCCACTTCTGCTCGGAGGAAGACACGAACTCATCAATGATGGTCTGAGCGCCATTTGCGAAGTCACCGAACTGAGCCTCCCACACCACGAGCGAGTCGGGGCGCTCCACCGAGTAGCCGTACTCGAAGCCGAGAACGCCGTACTCAGAGAGGAAGGAGTTGTAAATACGGAACTTGCCCTGGTCCTCAGAGAGGTGCTCCAGCGGCGACCACTCTTCATCAGTGATGTGGTCGTGCAGAACAGCGTGACGCTGAACGAAGGTACCGCGCTGAACATCCTGACCGCTCATACGAACGTCGGTGCCCTCCATCAGCAGCGAACCGAAGGCGAGCAGTTCACCCATACCCCAGTTCACGTTGCCGGTGCGGCCCATCTCAACGCGCTGCTCCATGAGCTTCTTCAGCTTCTTGTGGACGGTGAAGCCCTCGGGCTCCTTACCGAACGCATCAGCGATGTGCTGCAGAGTCTCACGGGAAATTGCAGTCTTACCGCCGTGAACGACCTCGGTGTTCTGCTGGGATGCGGGCAGTTCCAGACCGGAAACGTGCGCGCCAGCAGGAGCCGGTGCCGAAGACTGAGTCTCGACGAAGATAGCGTCCAGCTTCGAGTGGTAGGAGTCCAGAACTTCGTCTGCCTCTTCCTGAGAGACATCGCCGCGACCGACCAGGTCCTGTGCGTACAGGGTGCGGGTCGAGGGCAGGACGTCAATATCCTGGTACATCTTCGGCTGGGTCATCGACGGATCGTCAGCCTCGTTGTGACCGCGGCGGCGGTAGCAAATCAGGTCAATGACGACGTCGCGACCGAAGCGCTCACGGTACTCGAATGCCAGGCGTGCGGCGCGAACCACTGCGTCCGGGTCATCAGCGTTGACGTGGAAGACCGGAGCCTTAGTCATACGCGCAATGTCGGTAGCGTGGGTTGCGGTGCGGCCGTCGTTCGGCAGGGTGGTGAAGCCAATCTGGTTGTTCACCACAACGTGCACGGTGCCGCCGGTGGTGTACGCCTTCAGGTCAGCCATCTGCAGGGTCTCCATGACGATACCCTGGCCAGCGAACGCTGCGTCACCGTGAATCAGGATCGGCAGAACCGGGTGGCCCTCAACGCCCTGCTCACGGTAGACGTCCTGCTTAGCGCGGACGATACCCTCGAGCACGGTGTTTGCGGCCTCAAGGTGCGAGGGGTTAGCAGCCACGTACACCTGGGTCTGCTTACCGGAATCGGAGGTGAAGACGCCCTCGGTGCCGAGGTGGTACTTCACGTCACCGGAGCCACCCTCGTAGGGTGCTGCGGTGCCGGAGAACTCACGGAAAATCTGGGCGTAGGACTTACCAGCAATGTTGGTTAGTACGTTCAGGCGACCGCGGTGTGCCATACCAATGGCAACGCCCTTCAGGTCGTTGTTAGCGGCCTTGTCCAGAACAGCGTCCAGCAGCGGAATCAGGGACTCGCCGCCCTCCAGGGAGAAGCGCTTCTGACCCAGGTACTTGGTCTGCAGGAAGTTCTCGAATGCCTCAGCCTCAACCAGCTTGGAGAGAACACGCAGCTGCTCCTCGCGGGTGGGCTTAGCAACGCCGCGCTCCAGGCGCTCCTGGAACCATGCGCGAACCTCGGGGTCCTCAGAGTACATGTACTCAACGGACAGGGAGCCGGAGTATGCCTCGTGCAGGCGCTCCAGGATGGTGCGCAGCGGCAGACGCTCAGCGCCGCCGAAGCCACCGGTCGGGTAGACGCGGTCCAGATCCCACAGGGTCAGGCCGTAGTTCTCCAGCTTCAGGTCCGGGTGCGAACGCATCTTGTAGCCAACGGGGTTGGTTGCTGCGGTCAGGTGACCGTGCACGCGGTACGCGTGAATCAGCTGCTGAATACGTGCAACCTTGGAAATCTCGTGAGCGTCATCGACGTGGTTGTCGCGTGCCCAACGGACCGGCTCGAAGGGAACCTTCAAATCGCGGAAGATAGCGTCGTAGAAGTCGTCGCCGCCAAGCAGGTAGTGCTCAACCAGCTTCAGGAACTCACCGGAACCTGCGCCCTGAATGACGCGGTGGTCGTAGGTGCTGGTCAGGGTGATGATCTTGGACAGGCCCTGCTGGGTGATGAGCTTCTCGGACAGGCCGCGGAACTCAGCCGGGTACTCCAGAGCACCCACACCGATGATCGCTGCCTGGCCCTTGGAGAGGCGGGGCACCGAGTGGACGGTACCGATACCACCGGGGTTGGTCAGCGAAACAGTGGTGCCGCGGAAGTCCTCAATGGTCAGCGCGCCGTTACGGCCACGCTTAACGATGTCGTTGTACGCATCCCAGAACTCACGGAAGCTCAGCTGCTCAGCACCCTTAAGGTTCGGAACGACCAGGTTGCGGGAGCCGTCGGGGCGGGGCAGGTCAATAGCCAGACCAAAGTTTACGTGTGCGTTGTGGATTGCAACGGGCTTGCCCTTCTCGTCCACACCGTAGGTCACGTTCATCGAGGGCATCGCTGCCACTGCGCGAATCACAGCGTAACCAATGATGTGGGTGAAGGAAACCTTGCCGCCGCGGGTGCTTGCCAGGTACTTGTTGATGGCAGCACGGTTCTCAATGAGCAGCTTTGCGGGGACCGCACGAACGGTGGTTGCGGTGGGGACAGTCAGCGACTCTTCCATGGTCGTGACAACTGCCTTAGCAGGGCCGCGGAGGGGGACAATCTTGTCTTCAACAGGTTCCACAGGTTCAGCCTTCTTGGTAGCAGCGGGAGGGGTGGGGTTAGCAGGCGCAGCCGCAGGCTTCGGTGCCGCGGGGGCGGGAGTTGCTACAGGTGCGGCAGGTGCAGCCGGTGCGGCGGGTGCCGCAGCAGGAGCTGCACTAGCGGTACCGGCGCCTCCCAGCGCCTTATCGATGGTCTCAAAAATGGGCCACCATGAAGGGTCCACGAGGCTCTTGTCCTTCTGGTAACGCTCGTACTGTTCTTCAACGAACCATTCGTTACCGGCAAATTCCTCAGGCACCAGATGTTCTGGCAGATTTGGCACGTTAAACGCCTCTTCCAATTAGTGTGAATTTATCCGTCGCGTCCGGGACTCTCCCCGGCATAGACGACCCGCGTCTTCGAGGGGCGAATCATCACGCTGAGCATGTGCGCATCGCCTAAGATGGTGGCCGTATGTGCGGGGTGTGCACCGTACAAACCTGCCTAGCGTGCCGTGAACGTCGGGGTTCATCCGCTTGCATGGCGGCACACTCATGCTCCTATGTATAAGTGTAAAGAGAAGCACGGTGAACTTTCCAGCTCATCGCGCTATATCCGCAATGCAATTTTTCACTCTTAGGGATTAGCAATGAGCCGCGTGCGCAACAAGTACTGTCTTGCACGTGTGAGCAGGCACTCTACAGCACCGGGAAGAGACGAAACCTTCGCTAAAATATGGGGTATGGATGACCCTTTGAGTAAGACTCTGACTACTAGCCAGCGCAGAATACTGCCCGAATACTCGGCGCTCCGTACCGTGATGTTCCGTGCAGCCACCCGTGAAAACACCCCGCTTTCGAGTGCCCAGCATCTGGACATCTCCCGCGCGGTGGTGCTTCACCAGAACCGAGTCGCCGCACACCAGTCGATGGAGGCGGTGGCTGAGTGGATCTAATCCTTCTGCTCATCGGCCTACTCCTCATCCTGGGAACGGGCTTCTTCGTCGCCGTAGAGTTCTCCCTCGTAGCACTTGAAACCGCGACCGTGCAGCAGGCAAAGGACTCCGGCGATAAAGCAGCCGACGCCGTCCTGCGCTGCCTCAAGACGCTCTCTACTCAGCTCTCCAGCTGCCAGATTGGCATCACCATCACCACGCTGCTGACCGGTTACACCCTCGACGCTGCCATCAAGGCGCTCACCACCGGCGCCATCAGCAGCCTGGGTCTGCCCACCAGCGTGACCGACGTACTCACCCTGGTGCTGGCGATGCTCATCGCAACCTTGCTCTCCATGGTCGTCGGCGAACTGCTGCCCAAGGGCCTCGCTATCGCCGAACCCTACGATGTGGCGCGTCGAGTCGCCCCCGCGCAGCTGGCATTCACCCGCGTCATGTCCCCGCTCGTGCGCATCATGAACGGCTCTGCCAACTGGATTCTCGGACGCTTCGGCATGGAAGCCAAGGAAGAACTCTCCGCGGCACGCACCCCCGAAGAGCTCTCCTCCATGGTGCGCCGCTCCGCAGAAGAAGGCACCCTCGACTCCGACGCGGCACGCTTCGTGGACCGCACCCTGCGCTTCTCCGAGCTGACCGCCTCCGAAGTCATGACCCCGCGCGGCCAGGTCGCCATGCTCGAAGACACCGCCCCCGTTGCCGAAGTTATCAAGCTGGCACGCTCCACCGGCCACTCCCGATTCCCCCTCTACAAGGGCGACCACGACAACATCGTGGGCGTCGTGCACGTGAAGAAGGCAGTCGGCGTGCCCCCGGAGGTTCGCGAAACTCTCGAAGCCGGCGCCCTCGCAGAAGACGTGCTGCAGGTCCCCGAAACCCTGCACCTGGACGCGCTGCTCACCCAGCTACGCCAGGGCGCCCTGCAGCTCGCCGTGGTCCTCGACGAATACGGCGGAACCGCCGGCATCGCAACCCTCGAAGACCTCGTCGAAGAAATCGTCGGCGAAGTCTCCGACGAACACGACCGCGGCCGCACCGAACGCCCCCTACGCTACGGCAACGGCGACTGGGTGTTCTCCGGCCTGCGCCGCCCCGACGAAATCAACACCCTCATCCCCGGGCTCGAGGTTGAGGAAAGCCCCGAATACGAAACCGTCGGCGGCTTCATGATGGAACGGCTCGGCCGCATCCCCGAAGTAGGCGACAGCGTCCCCGTAACCGGCGGTACCCTGCGCGTCGATACCCTCGAAGGCCGCCGCGTGGACCGCATCCGATTCACCCCCACGCCCGCCACTAGTGCACAGGAACAGACCGAGAAGGGAGGCAACGCATGAACGACTGGGTAGCCATCGCACTGCTCGTCATCCTGCTCGCCGGAAACGCCTTCTTCGTCGCCGGTGAATTCGCCATCATGTCCACCCGACGAGCACAAATCGAACCGCTCGCCGAAGAAGGCAATAAGCGAGCGCAGACCGTCATCTACGCGCTAGAAAACGTCTCGCTCATGCTCGCCACCTGCCAGCTGGGCATCACCATCTGCTCGCTGCTGATTCTGAACGTCTCAGAACCGGCGCTGCACCACATGCTGGAGGTGCCCCTGCACCTGGTCGGCCTGCCCCACGCCATTGTGGACGTAATCGCCTTCGGTATCACCCTGATCCTGGTTACCTACCTGCACGTGATCTTCGGCGAGATGGTTCCCAAGAACGCCGCCGTGACCCTCGCCGCCCGCGGTGTGGCTCTCTGGATTGTGCCGACCCTGGTGACCTTCTCCAAGATTTTCGCCCCCGTGGTCGCCCTGCTGAACAACCTGTCCAATAAGCTGCTGGCTCTTATGAAGGTCGACGCGAAGGACGAAGTCGCCTCCACCTTCACCCTGGGCGAGTTGCAGACCATCGTGGCAACCTCAACCGCAGAAGGCACCGTGGAAGACGACGCCGGCGTGATTGAAAGCGCCCTCGAATTCACCGAGAAGGACGTCTACGAAATCATGGTGCCCGGCGATAAGCTCGTCACCCTGCCCTTCGGCAGCACCCCCTCCGAACTGGAACGCGCCGTGGCACGCAGCGGCTACTCCCGCTTTGTCGTCACCGACAACGATGGAACCTACATGGGTTACCTACACGTGAAGGACGCCCTCGCCATCGCCCCCGAGCGGTTCGAGGAGCCTTTCCCGTGGTACAAGTTGCGTTCCCTGGACACGCTCACCCCGACCACCGATATTGACGATGCGCTCGCCTCCATGCAGCGCAGCCGCACCCATATCGCGCAGGTTATGGACGAGCACGGCGTAACCCTCGGCGTGGTCTTCCTCGAAGACGTGCTGGAGGAGCTGGTCGGCGAAATCAACGACACCACCCAGGATGCGGTGCGTGAGCGTCTACGCCGCCAGCAGGCGCGCGAAGCCCAGTAGCCGCATGAAGCACAGTAACCGCATCGTGAGATATCCCGAATAAAACGGGAGAATCTTTGAACGCACAGTCCGCCCGGCGCCCTCGTCAAGGAGGGCGCGGGGCGGGCTGTTTTGCGGTCAAAAACGGCTTATGGGTGCTCCCAAGGGGTGGTCTCAGGCGGCGGGATGAAGCGGCAGTATAAAGTAGCGGTGGGGGAGCGCAGTAGGCTGAGCTAACTATCCCTGTTGCATAAGCTACTAACAAGGAAAAGGGTTGCCTAACAGCACCCAAATGACAACAATAAAGAGTTGTTTATACGGGTGTGCGCATGATGTAGTTAAGGAACCTACAGACTAGAACGAACCGAAAGAGAGCCCTCATGTCGCACCCGAAGATCACCCGCAAGCACTTCCTCACCGCAATGGGCTCACTCGCCGCGTCCTCCCTGCTACTGGCAGGCTGCGCAACCGAGAACAGCACCTCCTCCGGTTCGTCCTCCTCGGCTGGCTCCAACAACGGCAAGGTGAAGGTCGTCGCATCCACCGACGTCTACGCAGACATCGCCAAGCAGGTCGGCGGCGACTACATCGAGGTCACCGCGCTCATCACCTCCACCAGCACCGACCCCCACTCCTACGAAGCCACCAGCGCCGACCGCCTCAAGGCAAAGGATGCATCCCTCATCGTCATCAACGGCGCAGGCTACGACCTGTTCCTCGAAGACCTCGCAGGCAAGGACAACACCTCCCAGAAGATCGTGAACGCGGTCAAGGTCAGCGGCAAGCTCACCGACGCCGAATACACCCACCTGGTCGAGGACCACCGCGGCGGCGAACACCACGAAGACGGCGGCGACCACGCCCACGCACACGAGTTCAACGAGCACCTCTGGTACGACTTCGAAACCATGAAGAAGGTCGCCCAGAAGATCGCTGAAGAGCTCGCAGGCCTCGACTCCGCACACGCTGAGACGTTCCGCACCAACGCATCCACCTTCTCCAAGGAACTGGACGCACTGGACGCAGCAGCTAAGGCAATCGCCGGTGAGGGTAAGAAGTACCTGTCCACCGAGCCCGTGCCGGACTACCTGATTTCCTCCACCGGTGCAGAGAATGCAACCCCCAGCGAATTTGCTGAGGCGGCCGAAGCCGGCAACGACGTTCCCGCACTCGTCCTGAAGGAAACCAAGGACATGGTCACCGAGAAGAAGGTCCAGCTGCTCGCATACAACGAGCAGACCTCCACCTCCCAGACCAACGAGGTGCTGCAGGCCGCTAAGGACTCCTCGGTGAACTACGTATCCTTCACCGAAACCCTGCCGGAGAACACCGACTACCTGGCGTGGATGAAGACTAACGTCAGCAACCTCGAAAAGGCGCTCTCCTAAGTGACTGACAACAATAACGGTGCCGCCCCCGCGATTTCCATTCGCGGGGGTAGCCTCGCTTTCGGGGCCCGCACCCTCTGGAAAGATCTAACCCTCGACATCGGCGCGGGCGAATACTTCGCCGTGCTCGGACCCAACGGCTCCGGCAAGTCCACCTTCCTCAAAGTCGTTCTCGGCCTGACCGGACTCAACGCCGGCGACATCTCTGTGCTCGGCAAGCCCGCACGCCTGGGCAACGCCGGCGTCGGCTACGTACCGCAGCAGAAGTCCATCCCCACCTCCACCCCGATGCGCGCCCGCGACCTGGTGGGACTTGGCGTGGACGGGCACCGCTGGGGCATCCGCCTGCACGGCCGCAAATACCGCGCCAAGGTGGACGAGCTCCTCGAAGCCGTCGGCGCAACCGAGTACGCGAACGTGCCGGTGGGCCTTCTCTCCGGCGGTGAGCAGCAGCGCCTGCGTATCGCTCAGGCGCTCGCGAACGACCCGAAGATTCTGCTGGCTGACGAGGCGCTACTCTCCCTGGACCTCAACCACCAGTACGCGGTGGCTGAGCTGATTCACCGGTTCAACCGTGAACGCGGCGTGGCGGTGGTGTTCGTGACCCACGAAATCAACCCCATCATTGAGCATGTGGATCGCGTTCTCTACCTGGCGAATGGCCGTTTCACGGTCGGTTCGGTGGAAAAGGTCATGACCAGCGAGACTCTCACCTCCCTGTACGGAACCCCGGTGAGCGTGCTTAAGTCTAATGGTCGTTACGTGGTGGTGGGCGAGACTCACGCCAGCGACCACTGCCATCTTGAGGGCACCGACCAGAATATTCACGGCTCCCACCTGAAGTCTGGTCTCTCTGAACCGCAGCGCACCCTACACCTTCCGGGAGGAACCACTCGATGACCATTCTTGCTTCCCTCCCCACTCTGGCTCCGGTTGCTGCCGCGCAGAATGATTTGCTCTCCCGTATCTTCGTCTTTGACCGCTATGGTGAGCTGCTGCAGATGCTGCAGAACTCTATTTTTGCTGGCGCTGTTCTGGGGCTTATCGGTGGTTTCGTCGGTATTTTCGTGATGATGCGCGACCACGCCTTTGCGGTGCACGGCATTTCTGAAATGTCTTTTGCGGGTGCCGCCCTTGCCCTGCTGCTCGGCTATGACGTGGTGACCGGCTCCATGATTGGTTCGATTGCCTCGGCTCTGCTGATTGCGTTTCTGGGTTCCAAAGCGAGTGAATCAAACTCGGTGATTGGTGCGCTCATGCCGTTTGGCTTGGGCTTGGGTATTCTCTTCCTCTCCCTGTACCAGGGCCGTAGCGCGAATAAGTTTGGTCTGCTGACCGGTCAGATTGTGTCTGTGGACGCCGACCAGCTGCACACCATGATTATTGGTGCGGTGGTTATTATTTCCCTGCTGGTGATGGTGTGGCGCCCGCTGAGCTTCGCCTCCCTGGACCCGGAGGTCGCGCGCGCTAAGGGCGTGCCGATGCGCTTTTTGTCCCTGGTGTTCATGGTGATTCTGGGTATTGCTGTGGCGCTGTCTGTGCAGGTGGTCGGTTCGCTGCTGGTGCTGGCGCTGCTGATTACTCCGGCGGCTGCGGCGATGCAGGTGACGGCTTCTCCTGTGCGCACCCTGATCCTGTCGGTGCTGTTCGCGGAGGCGTCCATTGTGGGCGGTATTCTGCTGGCTCTTGCCGGTTCGCTGCCGATTAGCCCCTACGTGACCAGCATTTCCTTCCTGATTTACGTGGTGTGCCGTGTGATTGGTGGCGTGAAGCGCCGCCATAGCGCGTCGGGCCGCCAACTGGCTGAGAAGGCATAAGACCTATAGAAAGAGCCCCACCTCGGGAATGAGGTGGGGCTCTTTCGTTGTCGTGCTGTGTTAGCGCTACGGGTCATGTACCCGGTGCGCAATGCGGGCTCAACCTGTGTGGCGTTGTGTTGCCCTGTCCAGATGCCCTGTGTGTCGTGCTGTAGTGGCGCCGAAGATCTTTGAAGACGCCGTATCCTTCGTTGAGAAGGTTTTCCCCGGTGGGGGAGAGCTCCTCAGATGGAGGGGCTTAGAGGTTGCGGCTTAGCCTGCAACGTTAGCGTGCAGCGCCGCCCTGCGATTCTTCCTCGCGACGTGCCAAAGTGCAGTCCGGGCAGTAACCGGTCACTTCAACCACGTGCTCCAGCTCCGAGAAGCCGTGCTGCTTACCCATGGCCAGTGCCCAGTCCTCGAGGGCGGGTGCTTCCAGCTCAATGGCGGTGCCGCATCGGCGGCAGAGCAGGTGGTGGTGGTGATCTTTCACCCGGCAGTGGCGGTACAGGGTCTCACCCTCAACGCCCTTGACCGAGTCGAGCTCACCGGCGTTAGCCAGCGACTGCAGCACGCGGTAGGTGGTTGCGAGAGAGACCTGTTCCTTGCGGTTCGCGAGGGTCAGGTGCAGATCCTGTGCTGAGATGAAATCGCCGAGCTCTTCCATGGTCGCCTTGATGATGCGACGCTGGCGGGTATTTCGGGCTTCGGCGGGCTTCGTAATTCTCCGTACGGGAATATGAGTGTCCATTGCTGAACCTTTCGGGGCGGAAATCCGTCCCATTGTGTGGTCGATCTTGTCTTACGACTTTACACTAGAGGCGTTCAAAAGGTGGTTGATTTGCGCTTTATCTCAAAAATTGAAGTCATCAACAGGCACGAATGAGGGTTAACGGTAGACTAAAACTATGAAAATGACGAAGTACACCCACTCATGTATCCGCCTTGAGAATGAGGGGCGCACCCTCGTTCTTGACCCCGGCAACTTTGCTGCAGAAGGCGAACACGCCACCGCGCTGGAAGGCGCCGATTACCTGTTCGTGACCCACGCGCATCCGGACCATTTTGACGGCCCGTCGGTGCTGCCGCTGATTGCTCAGCGTGCCGAGTCGCAGACCCCGTTGAAGATTTGGGCTCCCGAGGCTGTTGCCCAGGTCATTAAGGAGGCTGTGCCCGCTGCCGAGGTTACCGTTGTTTCCTCTGATTCTGAGTTCAGCATCCCCGGTTTTGAGGTGAAGACCTACGGCGGTCAGCACGCCCTGATTCACCCGCTGATTCAGACCATCGCCAATGTCGGTTACCTGATTAACGGTGCCTTGTACCACCCGGGTGACTCGCTGGTGGTTCCTCACCGCGTGCGTGCGAATACCGTTCTGGTGCCGATTCACGCGCCCTGGTCGAAGGTTCAGGAAGTCATTGATTTTGTGATTGCGACCGGCGCTCAGCGTGTGGTTCCGATTCACAATGGCATGATTAACCAGAACGGCACCGGCATTATTGAGGGTCTGGTGACGAACTTCGGCGCGAAGTACGGCACTGAGCTGAAGCACCTGAACCCCGGTGAGAGCATTGAGATTGAGGCGTAAGCCTGACCGTTGAGCTTCAAACGTGCCGGTGACGGCGCATGAAGGAGATTATTGTGAGCACGATTTTTACCAAGATTATTGAGGGTGAGATTCCCGGCCGCTTCGTCTGGAAGGACGAGCACTGCGTCGCCTTCCTGGACATCATGCCCCTGTCGGAAGGTCACCTGCTGCTCGTTCCCCGCGCAGAGATTGACCGTTGGCCCGACCTGCCGGCTGAGCTGGCGGCGCACCTGTTCGCTGTGGCGCACAAGATTTCTGGTGCCCTGGATCAGGCGTTTGATAAGGACCGTGTGGCTCTGATGATTGCGGGCTTCGACGTTCCGCACACCCACATCCACCTGTTCCCGGCTGACGGCATGGCTGACTACGATCCCGCTAACGCGAAGAAGGATGCTACCGCCGAAGAGCTGGATGCGGCTGCTGAGAAGGTGCGTGCTGCCCTGCGCGAGCGCGGCCACGGCGAGTTCGTGCCGGAGGCATAAGCGCCCTTTACAGCGTGTATAAACACGACAGCGCGTATAACCACGAAGGAGCCGCCCTCTACACAACAGTAGAGGGCGGCTCCTTCGTTGCTATATCCCGTTGCTATGTTCCGGCGGGAAAGAAGCTTAGTGCTTTTCAGCCTTGGAGATCTGCTCAGCCAGGTCCTCGGGGGAGAGGTTAGCGGAGGAGAACTCGGGGGTCAGCGGCAGGTGCAGCTGCAGGCCGGTACCGGGGCAAATCTCGACCTTTGCCGAGCGCAGCTTGAAGTCGACCACGTGACCGCCCTGAACGCGCTCATCATCGATAAAGTGGGCGTGGCAGCCGGGCACCGAGATGCCCTGCTCGTAGATCGGGGTGCGGAAGCCAACAATCGTGCCGGTCACGTTATCGAACTGGACAATGTCCTCATTCTCGGTGGCCGCAACCATCTTCGGGTAGGGCTTCTCCTGCTTGATGACGGTGCGGGTGCGGACCCATTCGAACTCGCCGTAAATCTTGATGGCGTACATGTAGTTCTTGGAGACGGTGAAGTCATCCAGAATCTGCGAGGCAGACTTACGGAGTAGGTTATGCGGTAGTTCGCGCTTAATCATGGGCACGAAGTTGGTGACCACGGCGTAGGGGGTCTGCTGGCGCAGGTCGGGCAGGGATACGGAGCCGTCGTGGCGCACCTGGTAGCAGACGCCGTCGAGGACGACCATTTCGCCGTCGAGGCCGTTGAAGGTACCCACACCGAAGTTGCCGTGGCTCAGAAGCTCACCGATGGTCATCTCGCCATCGTAGATGCCGTCCAGCAGCTGGGACATGAGGCCGGTCTGAAAAACTTCGTTACGGAAAACAGTTTCACCGTTTAGGATGGTCGGCTGATATGCCATGAGATTTCTCCTCGTTACAGTGGATGCGGCGTCAGACGGGTCGGTCGGTCATCGGCGATACTCGCCCTAGCTGATGCTAAAAAGGGGAAGGGCGGCGGGGAGAACACGGCGTTGTGATGTCGTTTCTCTAGGAATTCGTAGGTGCCGCCGGCCGGGCGCACGCACTTTCATTGTACGCCCGTGCAGGAAGAACCCCGGGACTAGCGGGTACAACATCTTATGATGTGGCCTCTAGAGTGCTGAAAGCAGTCAACTGCACAAGGGCATAAAAATAGACTGGCGTTCCCTCCGGTTGCACGACAAAAAGGGAGGGAACGCCAGCACCAACAGCTTAGCCCTTAGAGCCGCTCTAAGCGCAACTAAGGCACACGAAGCTCAACAAGGCAGAAAAATATTAGACACGAACCGTCATCAAAATAGTCCGGTGAGCCTGCACCCCGTAGAAACCCTGCAGACACCCAGCAGAAAACACAACAACGGCCTATACGCTCCCAAAGGAACGTATAGGTCGTTGTGCGCTATCTAGAACTTGCCCCAGAACCCACCCCGGAATTTACCTCAGTGCGGGTGCGGGGCAAAGCCCAGAAGGAAAGATGAGACGCCAGCGAATTAGACGCCAGTGAATTAGACGCCGTAGTACAGCTGGTACTCAAGCGGGTGCGGAACCAGCGAGAGCGGCTCCAGCTCGTTCTTACGCTTGTAGTCAATCCAAGCCTGAATCAGGTCCTCGGTGAAGACGCCGCCCTCGAGCAGGAAGTCGTGGTCAGCCTCCAGAGCCGCCAGCGCCTCCTCCAGGTTAGCCGGAGCCTTCTTGATGTCCTTAGCCTCTTCAGCGGGCAGCTCGTACAGGTCCTTATCGATCGGTGCCGGCGGCTCAATGCGGTTACGGATACCGTCCAGACCAGCCATCAGCTGAGCAGCAAACGCGAAGTAGGGGTTAGCGGAGGGGTCCGGTGCACGGAACTCCAGACGCTTAGCCTTCGGGTTGGTGCCGGTAATCGGGATGCGGATACCGGCGGAACGGTTACCCTGCGAGTACACCATGTTGATGGGAGCCTCGTAGCCGGGAACCAGACGCTTGTAAGAGTTCACGGTCGGGTTGGTGAACGCCAGAACAGCGGAGGAGTGCTCAATCAGACCGCCAATGTACCAGCGTGCGGTGTCAGAGAGGTTAGCGTAGCCGCGCTCATCGTAGAAGAGGGGCTCGCCGTCCTGCCACAGCGACTGGTGGCAGTGCATACCGGAGCCGTTGTCACCGAACACGGGCTTGGGCATGAAGGTCACGGACTTGCCCCATGCGTCTGCGGTGCCCTTGATGACGTACTTGAACTTCAGCAGGTCGTCAGCAGCCTTGGTGAGGGTGTCGAACTTGTAGTTGATTTCTGCCTGGCCGGCTGCGCCCACCTCGTGGTGGCTACGCTCAACCTCAAGGCCAACCTCGTCCATTGCTACGCACATTGCGTCACGCAGGTCAGCCTGCTTGTCGACGGGGGAGACGGGGAAGTAGCCGCCCTTGACGGGGGTCTTGTTGCCCAGGTTGCCGCCCTCTTCCTTGCGGCCGGTGTTCCAGGGGGCCTCATCGGAGTCGATCTTGTAGAACACGGAGTTCGGCTCGACCTGGTAGCGGACGTCCTCGAAGACGAAGAATTCAGCTTCGGATGCGAAGAATGCGGTGTCTGCAATGCCGGTGGACTGCAGGTACGCCTCGGCGCGCTCAGCGACGCCGCGGGGGTCACGGTGGTAGGGCTCGCCGGTGCGGGGGTTCACGATGGAGCAGATGATGACCAGGGTCTTCTCAATGCGGAAGGGGTCAACGTACGCGGACTGAACGTCGGGGATTAGCTGCATGTCGGACTCTGCAATGCCCTGGAAGCCGCGAATGGAGGAGCCGTCAAAAAGCTGGCCGTTGACGAAGAAATCGTCATCAATCGCCTTAGCGGGCAGGTTGAAGTGCTGCTGCACGCCGGGCATGTCGGTGAATCGGATATCGACGAAGACTACTTCTTCGTTCTTGATAAAGTCGAGAACTTCCTGGGGGCTGGTAAACATGAGGACTGCTCCTTGTTCGACTGACGGTGCAGGAGGGTATCTTCCCTCATCACATTCAGTCTTTGGTTTAGTTTTTGGCCGCGGGCAAAACCCTGTGACATATCAAGCATAGTGGTTATTTTTTGCGCGTGCGTGACTATCGTGTTTCGGTAATGTTACAAATCCTGGAAAGGAGTTACATCTTGGTTGTCTTACGACACACAGCGCCGCGCTACCGCCCTCTAATAAAGCCAATATCAATGCCAGCAGCAGCGCAATAACTGGGCGTAACAAAAGGCCCCGACCCTCCCCACACGGGAAGAGCCGGAGCCTTCAAAACCTCATATCAGCGTCTCGCTTAGCGGCCGCGCATCGCACGACGGTCGGGGCGTGCACGCATCGGGTCAATACCCTTAGGAACAGCGTTCATCGGGTTACGCATAGTGTTCAGAGTGCTCAGGCGACCAGAAACAACCTGCATCTCCTGCTGAGTCAGAGCCTTCGGAAGCTTGTTCATGGTCTTCACAACGTCCTTGAGCTCAACCTGACCCTCATCGTGACCGGTCTCAATCACATGAACCGGCACACCGGGAGCCACACGAGCCAGGTGCTTCTTCTCAGTGTTCACCAGCGAGTTCACGCGGCTGTGAGGGCCCTCGGTCACCAGCACAATACCGGGACGGCCCAGCGCACGGAACACCAGATCCTGGTTGCGGTTCGCAGCAACGGGCTGCTCCTCAACAATCCAACCGCGGCGCACCGAGTTCATCGCTGCACCACTACGACCGGGCTGGTTCTCAATCTGAGCAAAAGCCGCAGTCTGCGCGCGGCGACCCAGCAGAAGCATCGCCACAATAGCGGCAACGCCCAGACCCAGAATCAGGAAAGTAATCCAGTTACCCAGGGCAATACCGATGAGGAGGAAAACCAAAAGGGTACCCAGAGCCGACAGACTCAGAATCCAACCGATATTCGGGTCGGACTTCTTGGTCATCTGGTAGACCTGCTTCATCTGGGCGAAAGTGCCCGGAGTGCGTTCCTTCTTCTTTTTCTTCTCTTCGCGCTTATCTGCCACGATTCTTCCTCGGCTGGTTCTTCCGCGGCCCCGAGAAGCGCCTCAAACGCTCACGGAACCATAGTGACGTAACGATGCAGTGTATGCCTGCAATTTTTCTAGTTTACCCTACCCGCACAAGGGACGGGGCATAAGGGGAGGCTCCCCGAACACCGGACGAACACCGGGTTCGAGGAGCCTCAACGCTCTCAGAAAGATTCTGAAAAGGCTTAGTAGCCCGCAGCCACCAGGGAGGAGGCTTCCTGCAGGGCTGCACCCTCACCCTCAATGTGGGCAAGGTTCTCAGGGATCGGGTAGCCGTTCTTACGCATTGCACGAGCCCACAGGCGACCTGCACGGTACGAAGAACGAACCATGGGACCCGCCATAACGCCAGCGAAACCAATCTCCTCAGCCATGTTTGCAAAATCCACGAACTGCTGCGGCTTCACCCAACGCTCAATCGGGTGGAAGAGCGGGCCGGGGCGCAGGTACTGGGTGAGGGTAATGATGTCACAACCAGCATCGTGCAGATCGCACAGCGCCTCGTAAATCTCGTCATCGGTCTCGCCCATACCCAGAATCAGGTTGGACTTGGTGACCATGCCGCCTTCCTTAGCCTGGGTAATAACATCCAGGGAACGCTCGTAACGGAACGCCGGGCGAATCTGACGGAAGATACGGGGGACGGTCTCCAGGTTGTGCGCGAACACCTCAGGCTTAGCGTCAATCACCTTCTGAACATGCTCGGGAACACCCTTGAAGTCGGGGACGAGCATCTCAACGCCGGTGTTCGGGCACATCTTGTGAATCTGGCGGGTGGTCTCTGCGTACAGCCACGCACCGCCGTCTTCCAGATCGTCACGAGCAACACCGGTCACGGTTGCGTAACGCAGACCCATGACCTTCACGTTCTTAGCAACCTTGAACGGCTCAGCGTAGTCAACAGCGACGGGCTTACCGGTAGCAATATTGCAGAAGTCGCAACGGCGGGTGCACTCGGAACCACCAATCAGGTAGGTTGCCTCACGGTCTTCCCAGCACTCGTAGATATTGGGGCAGCCAGCCTCTTCACACACGGTGTGCAGGCCCTGACCGCGAGCCAGCTCGCGCATCTCGTTGTATTCGGGGCCAACAATAGCCTTGGTCTTAATCCAGTGAGGCTTCTTCTCAATGGGAACCTCAGCGTTACGGGCCTCCACACGCAGTAGCTTGCGTCCTTCAGGTGCGGTGCTCAAAAGTCTTCTCCTTGGTCTCGGTGTGCCCTCTGTGCAGGTGGGCCACCCTCTATTTTACGCCCGCTCAGGCGTAGGTGAAACTGATTTTCGTATATGACGAACAAACCCGGATGCGCGGCTCGTTCAGTGCCTTTCGGCTGTACCTAGCTCCGGTGTCTAGGTTCCGGTGTCTAGTCCTGCGCCGCAATGGGCTCGAAAGACTCCGCCAGGCGGTCCTGGTACTTCAGAAGCTCCGCCTCCAGCGGCTCCAAAATATCGGCGGGGGTGACGGTGCGGCCCAGCTGCTCCGAAATAGTGGTAACACCCGCATCGCTAATGCCGCAGGGAATGAACTGCTGGAAAGGTGCGGTGTCGTTGCAGCAGTTGATTGCGAAGCCGTGCATGGTGGTGTTACGCGAAACGCGCATGCCCAGTGCCGCGATCTTCTTGTCCTGGGTGATGCCGTCGCCCAGGATCCACACGCCGCTACGGCCCTCAACGCGCTCACCCTTAATGCCCAGACCAGCCAGGACGTTAATGATGATTTCCTCGACGATGCGCACATACGCCACCACGTCAATGGGCTCGGGCAGGCGCAGAATCGGGTAGCCGGTCAGCTGACCGGGGCCGTGCCAGGTCAGCTTGCCGCCGCGGTCAATCTTGACGACAGGGGTGGACTTGTCTGCGGGGTACTCGTGGTCTTCGGTGCGTTTACCGGCAGTAATCACTGCCTCGTGCTCAAGTAGAAGAATCGTATTCTGGCGGGTGCGGTTAGCCACCTCATCGTGGATGCGGTACTGCTTGTCCAGGCACTCAACATAGTTCACATAGTTCGGGGCGAAGCCCACGCGTTCAATCGTCACAGACATACTTTCTACCTTAGTACTGCTGGTGGAGGGAAGAAAATTAGGGCGCCCTGAATCACGTGATGAGCGAACACGTCGGAATGTTACGTGAGGGTGTGCTCAAGGGGAGGAACGGTGAATAAGCAGATAAATACCTGAATTAACCTTTGGGGTCCTTTGGAGTATTTGAACTATTTTAGAGTGCTTAAAGATATTGTTTGATGTAATTTGATAACATGATGGTATGAGAAGTAAAGAAGCACACGTTCTGGAAAGCATCGCCAACCCGGCTCTGCCCACCCTGCAGATTGTTGAGTACCGGGGTGGAACAACCGCAAGTACACCCACTGAGAGCGCACCCGCCGTACGTTCCGTGCCCTCCGCGCACCCCGAACGCTACACCCTGCGCACCATTTCTCACCCCGCCCCGCCAGCTCCCTCCGCCCAGCTGGCTCCTGCCGCGCCCACTCTGCGCGCGGCAGCCAACGGGTACGGATTCGAGGAAAACACGGATGCATCCGCTCAGCGGCACGCCCAGACCCCGCAAGTAGCCGCCGCCCTACGTAACGCGCCCGGACTCGCCAAGCTCCACGCCGTTACTAGTGGGAGCGCCGATAGCGCCAATCGGCTGTGCCTCTGGTACGAGCCCCTCGACGCGGGCACTCTCGACAAGCTCCTGCGCGCTCGCACCCTGACACCCGCCGAGCTCATGACCCTGGCACGAACCCTGCACCGGGCGCTCGGCAGCCTCAAAAAGGTGGGGGAGGGGCGCGCCGAACTAAGCGCCGAATACATCGCGCTGAGCGCCGCCGGAGTGCCCAAACTCCTGCTACCTGACGCCGTCTACCGTGAAACGGCCCCTCAAGACGGAGAACAGCTCACCGCCGCTCGGGGCAACTACGCACGCTCCGCAGCAGCCCTGCTCTGGCAAGCCGCCTGCGGGCACGCGCCGGAACCCTCCACCGCCCGCGTACCCCTCTCACTGCGCATGGATTCACAGCGCATGGGAGCCGCCGACACCGCAACCGAAGGGGCGCCCAACAGCGAGTGGATTGAGCGCCTCGGCAGAGCCCTCGAATACCTGCTGGACGCACCCGCCCAGGAGGCGGCGCTCGCAGGGCTCAGCTCCGTGGTCGCCCTGGCGGAGGAGGTGCCGCCTCGCCCGCTCAACGTCTACCTGAGCTGTTCAGAACGAGCCCGCGCCCTCATTCCCGTAGCTGTGGAGCCCGCGCCGGTACAGAAGCTCTCAAAGACGCAGAAGGCGCAACGCTACCTGGCGGAACGTTTGCCACACGTGAAGAAGCCGGGTGTGAAGAAATCGGGGCGCGCAGCTACCGCAGGTTCTAAGCCACTGACTCCCACTGGGAGCCCTGCGGTGAGCTTCACAAAGAGCCCCGCAGAGACCGCGCCGTCCGCCCTAAAGAACGCAGAAGCGACAGGCACATCCCGCCTGACGGCGCTACGCGGTGCGCTGAGCCGTCCCTCCGTACGTCTGGGCGTAGCCGCGCTCGCACTGGGGGCTATCGCGCTGCCTCTCGGGTTCACCCTCTACGGGCAGAACGCTCCGGCAACGGCGCAGCCCGTATCCGCTCAATCCGTGAACACTGCGGGGGAGCAGGAGCCCGGCGGCACGGAAACACAGGATCAGAGCACACAGGATACAGCCGCGCAGGATAAAAGCGCACAGGGCGATCAGATCCTACGCGCACTCATCGACCAGCGAAACCAAGAACGCCGTGCCCGAGGCGGCGCAGAGCTCACCGTCGACACCGCCGAAGAACTCAGTCGCGACAGCGAGAACATCCGCGTGATGGCGGTAGTCTCCGTGCCCGGCTACCGCGCCGATAAAACCGAGCGGGAAGCCCGCAAGCTCAGCGAAGAAAACGGCGTCACCCGCCAGAAAGTCATCTTCGACCTGCACCGCGGGGAGAAAGGCTGGGAGATAGCCCGCGCCGAACCCGTACCGGCATAGCTGAGGCCGCGTAACTAACACCGTGTAACTGACACCGTAGCAACGCGGACACAACAAAAGGCGGCGGCCCCACCCACCGAAGTGGATGGAACCGCCGCCTTTTTGCTCACTGTCCGGGAAAACCCGGAGAGCTACACTCGGCTACCCATCAGGGCACCGCCACAAGGAAACTTCCTTGAATCTTTGCAGGTCTTAGAGGCCCAGCTCAGACTCGAAGTTTGCCTCCTCCAGGCGGGTCTTGAGGGTGTGCAGGAAGCGACCTGCGTCCGCACCGTCGACCACGCGGTGATCGTAGGTGAGGGACAGGTAGCACATGGAGCGGATAGCGATAACGTCGTTACCGTCAACATCCTTAACAACCATGGGGCGCTTCACGATGGAACCGGTACCGAGGATTGCAACGTTCGGCTGGTTGATGATCGGGGTGTCGAACAGTGCACCGAAGGAACCAATGTTGGTGATGGTGAAGGTCGAACCCGACAGCTCCTCGGGGGAGATGTCGCCGGTACGTGCGCGGCCACCCAGGTCGCCAATAGCCTTTGCCAGGCCAGCAATGCCCAGGTCAGAAGCGTTCTTGATGACGGGAACCAGCAGACCCTTGGGGGTGTCCACAGCAATAGCGATGTTCTCGGAGCCGTGGTAAGTGATCTGCTTGTAGTCTTCGGTCATGGAAGCGTTCAGAGCGGGGTGCTGCTGCAGAGCCTCAGCGGATGCCTGGACGAAGAAGGGCAGGAAGGTCAGCTTAGCGCCCTCACGAGCAGCGAAGCCGTCCTTAGCCTTTGCACGCAGCTGAACGATGCGGGTCACGTCAACCTCGGTGACCTGGGTCAGCTGGGTGGAGATGTCCAGGGACTCACGCATACGCTTTGCAATAACCTGGCGGATACGTGCGGTCTTCTCGACGGTGCCACGCTTGGGGGAAACCTCGAAGGTGTGCGGTGCCTTTGCGGAGCCAGCAGCCGGAGCGGCAGCTGCAGCGGGTGCAGCAGCGGCGGGAGCAGCGGAACCCTTAGCAGCGATAGCAGCCTGAACATCCTGCTTGCGGATGCGGCCACCAACACCGGTGCCCTTGACGGTGGACAGGTCGATGCCGTTGTCCTTAGCGAGCTTACGGACCAGCGGGGTCACGTATGCTTCGCCCTCAGCAGCTGCCGGAGCGGCAGGTGCAGCGGGAGCTGCAGGTGCTGCGGGAGCAGCCGGAGCCTCAGCAACCGGAGCGGGTGCAGCGGGAGCAGTCGGAGCCTCAGCAACCGGAGCGGGAGCAGCAGGTGCAGCAGCAGCGGAAGCGTCGCCGATGATAGCCAGAACCTGGCCAACCTCTGCGTCCTCATCCTCGGGGATGCGGATCTCGAGCAGGGTACCTGCTACGGGGGAGGGAACCTCGGTGTCAACCTTGTCGGTGGAAACCTCAACCAGGGGCTCGTCAACCTCAACCTGCTCGCCAACTTCCTTCAGCCAGCGAGTAACGGTGCCCTCGGTCACGGACTCGCCCAGTGCGGGCAGTACGACCTCGATGCCTGCAGCAGCAGCTGCGGGAGCAGCCTGAGCAGCAGCGGGTGCAGCGGGAGCCTCAACAGCTGCGGGAGCAGCCGGAGCAGCAGCACCGGAACCGTCGCCAATGATAGCCAGAGCAGCGCCAACCTCGACGTCCTCGTCCTCGGGGACGAGAATCTGCTCAACAACGCCTGCTACGGGGGAGGGGACCTCGGTGTCAACCTTGTCGGTGGAAACCTCAACCAGGGGTGCGTCAACCTCAATGGTGTCGCCGACCTCAACGAGCCAGCGGGTAACGGTACCCTCGGTCACGGACTCGCCCAGTGCGGGCAGTACTACGGTGTGGGACATAATCTTTCCCGTTCTCCTTGTGAATGCTTGAACTAGAAAAATGTGAGCGGCGACCCGGATGCGCGCCGCATGCGTCGAAACATGTCGACGCGCATCCGGATAGGGGCGTTGTTCAGCGGATACGCCCGGCAACCGCTAACGACCAACGGTCGTCAATACTAAGCTGACGCGCTAACGCCAGTCAGCAAAATTTATGCGCTGTGCAGCGGGGTGCCGTTCAGGACCATTGCAGCCTCACCCAGGGACTCGTTCTGAGTCGGGTGTGCGTGGATGAACTTAGCGACGTCCTCGGGGAATGCTTCCCAAGCAACCCACATCTGAGCCTCACCAATCTGCTCACCCATGCGCTTACCAATAGCGTGAACACCAACGATGGGGCCGTCCTTCTGGCGGACAACCTTCACGATACCGGTAGCACCGAGGATAGCGGACTTGCCGTTACCAGCCAGGTTGTACTCAGCGGTCTCAACGTTCTCAGCGCCAAACTTCTCCTTAGCCTTGGGCTCGGAGTAACCAACGGAAGCGATCTCCGGGTCACAGAAGGTGACCTTGGGGATGTTCACGTCTTCAACGATGGAGGGGTTCAGGCCAGCGATCTCTTCTGCAACGAAGATACCCTGCTGGTAACCGCGGTGAGCCAGCTGAACACCGGGGACGATGTCGCCAACAGCGTAGATGTTGCCAACGCCGGTGTGCAGGCGCTCGTTAGCCAGGACGAAGCCGCGATCCATGGGGATGCCCTGCTCCTCGTAGCCCATGTTTGCGGTGTTCGGGCCACGACCAACAGCAACCAGAACGATCTCTGCCTCGAAGACCTTGCCGTCAGCCAGGGTGACCTTAGCACCGTTAGCGTCCTGCTCAACCTTCTCGAAGAGGGTGCCGGTGTTGAACTTGATGCCGCGCTTCTTGAACGCGCGCTCCAGAACCTTGATGATTGCCGGGTCCTCGTTGGGAACCAGGTTCGGCAGGCCCTCGATGATGGTGACGTCAACGCCCATAGCGTTCCACATGGATGCGAACTCGCAACCAATCACGCCGCCGCCGAGCACGATAGCGCTCTTGGGCAGGTAGTCCATCTCCAGTGCCTCAGTGGAGGTCAGAACGCGACCCTCAATGGGCAGACCGAAGGTCTTGGAGACCGAGCCGGATGCCAGGATAATGTTCTTACCCTTGTACTCAACACCACCGACGGTGATGGTGTCCTGAGCGGTGAGCTTACCCTCGCCGGGGATAACCTCTACGCCCTTCATCTTCAGCAGGCCTGCAAGACCCTTGAACTTACCGGAGACGATGCCGTCCTTGTAATCGCGAACCTTGCCCATTTCGATGGACTGCAGCACAGCGTTAACGCCAACCTTGGACGCCTCGCGTGCCTCTTCAGCCAGCTCAGCAGCGTGCAGGTACGCCTTGGTGGGGATACAGCCGGTGTGCAGGCAGGTGCCGCCGACCTTTTCCTTCTCGACCAGGCCGACGGTGAAGCCCAGCTGGCGTGCGCGAATAGCTGCAGAGTAGCCAGCGGAACCGCCGCCGAGGATGAGGATGTCGAATTCTTGAGCCACGATATTGCTCCCTTGCATAGTTGTTGGGGTTGAAACCCCTGCAATGAGTTCTTTTTACCAATTTATTGGTAGGTTCCTCAGCATGCGCGAAAGGCCCGCGAGCTCGAAAAGTCGCGCGCCCTCCACGTACGCAGAAAAACACTTAATACAACAATACCCCCGTTGAAGGTCGTTTAAGTTCACTCAGGGCGGTTTTAGCCGATTAATCGCCCAAACACCCCAAATTTTTCACTACGCAAGAAAAGGGGCGCGTCATAGAACAGTGCGATGACAGGACCACCGCAGCGGTCGCACAGAACGCACCCACGAAAAGACGCCAAGGAAAGATGCAGAGGAGGGCTCCCCGGTAGAAGTACCGGAAAGCCCTCCTCTGATTAGCCCTATGCTGTGCGGCTGCGCACCAGATAAGGGGCACCAGTTAGGATGCTCCAGTTAGGGCGCGCGCCCAGCCAATCAGACTACTTAGCGTAGGACTCGATGAAGTTCACCAGGGTAGCGGTACCGAAACCGGTGCCTTCCTTCGGAGTGAAGCCGTACGGGGACTCCTCATTGAACGCGGGGCCCGCAATATCCAGGTGAGCCCAGGGGATGCCCTCGCCCACGAACTCCTTCAGGAACAGGCCCGCAGTCAGCGCGCCACCGTAGCGGGAACCAATGTTCTTCAGGTCAGCAACGGGGGACTCCAGGCTCTTACGCAGGTAGGACTCCAGCGGCATCGGCCAGTAAGACTCACCCGCAGCAGCACCGGCTGCAATCACGCGGTCGCGAATCTCCTCGTCACCGAGCAGAGCCGCAGTGCGCAGGCCCAGAGCAGCCATAGCGGCACCGGTCAAGGTAGCGATGTCCAGGATGACGTCCGGGTTCGACTCGGAAGCCAGAGCGATACCATCAGCCATGACCAGGCGGCCCTCAGCGTCAGTGTTCAGCACCTCAACGGTACGGCCATCACGCATGGTGATAATGTCCTCCGGGCGCAGTGCGTGACCGCCGGGCATGTTCTCAGCCAGGCACAGGTAACCGGTGACAGCAACCGGAACATCCAGCTCAGCAGAAGCAACCACAGCGCTCAGAACCGATGCCGCACCAGCCATATCGCACTTCATGGTCATCATCGAAGCGGCAGGCTTCAGCGAGTTACCACCGGTATCGAAGGTGATACCCTTACCAACCAGAGCAACGTGAGCCTTCGGGTTCTCCGGGGTGTACTTCACAACGGCAAGAACCGGCTTGCGGGGCGAACCCTGACCAACACCGGAAATGCCGCCGAAGCCCTCCTCTGCCAGGCGGTCGTGGTGGAACAGTTCAATCTCAATGTTCGAGTAATCCTCAGCGACCTCAGCAGCGAACTCAGCGAAAGTCTCCGGGTACAGGTGCGACGGGGGCAGGTTCACCAGGCGGCGAGCGTCCTTAGCGGTCTCGCCCAGAACCAGGCCGTGCACCAGAGCCTCTTCAGCCTCTTCCTGATCAATCGAAGAAACAATCAGAATGGACTCGATTTCTTCCTTGATCGAATCCTTGGTCTTGAAACGCAGACCCTCTTCAATGAAGTTGCCCAGCACAGCGCCGTGAGCAATAGCCTCAATTTCCTCTACCGAAGAAACGCCGAAATCGAAAGCAATCTCCTCGGCAGAACCAACCAGCTGACGAGCCGCAGAACCGGCAGCGTAACGCAGAGCGTCCAGACGCTCCTGACCCTCAGCAGTATCAGAGCCCAGACCCGCCAGCGCCACAATGCCGGCACCGGTGTCCTCAAGGCCGGGCAGACGCAGCAGCTGATCGGGGGCACCCGAGGCGCCCAGCGCCTCCAGCAGCTCGTTAATACCCTCAACAGAGTCCTCAGACAGGGAGCTCGGCGCCAGGTACGCACCGTCCGAACCCTTCAAAACGCCCAGAACCAGAACGTCAGCTTCGAGCGCTTCAAGGTCGGTGCTGTGAATAGACAGAGACAGAGACATCGTTACTCCTTTGCGTATGTCTTCTCAAAATAGTCGGGGCACATCCTCGCGCCCGAAAAACTCAACTGTAGGCCCTCGAAGAGTGAGGATGAATACCGCCGCGCAAAGCCGCGCGGACTACTGCTTCTACTCTACACGGATATGTAAGAGGGCGTGAGGTTCAGCTCTCACCCCGAACAGCTGGCAGAACAGAAAAACACGCAAGAAGCCGAGCCGCAGCGTCTTAAGAACGTCGACAAGACACCAAACAAGTTCACCTACTGCGAGAAAAGCCCACACACTGTCGAGACAGGGCAGTAGTGGCATAAAATGAAAGACTACGGAAAGCGTCAGATAACAGAAGACGCCCCTTCGCCCCAACACCTCGGGTACCGGCAGAAAACACTAAGCCCACCCGAACGCGGCGCGAACCAGACAGAAGTGAGGAGGCGTAATGCTCAACCCCGAAGATCTCTACTTAGCCAACACCAAAATATTGGACGACCCCAGAATGCACGGGCTAACCCTCGTCATCGCCCTCTCCAGCCCGCAAGACGCAGGCTCCACCGCAGGGCAGCTCGGGCAGGTGCTGCTCAGCGAACTCAAAAACATTGAAATCGTCGAGTTCGACAGCGACCAGTTGCACGACTACCGTGCCCGCCGCCCCTACATCCGCTACGAAAAAGACCACTTCGAAAAGCCACAATACCCGCAGCTGAAGCTCTACGCCGTAGAAGACAGCCTCGACAAGCCGTTCCTGCTACTCACCGGTGCCGAACCGGACCTGCAATGGCAGCGCTTCGAAAAGGCGGTGCTGACCATCGCCCAGCGGGTCAAGCCCTCGCTGGTCGTGCTGGTCTCCGCATTCCCCATGCCGGTGCCGCACACCCGCCCCTTCCCGATTACCGCGCACGGCTCCCGTAAGGACCTGATTCGCGGCATCTCCCCGTGGAAGCCCAGCGCGGACGTGCACGCAACCGTCACCAACCTGCTGGAAGTGCTCTTCACCGAAAACGGAATCGACACCGTAGGCTTCGGCGTGAACATTCCCCAGTACATTTCGGAGGCGGACCTGCCGCAGGGCACCCTCACCGCCCTCGAACACGTGGGCATGGCAGCGCACCTCTCCCTACCCACCGAGAACCTGCGCGAAGCCGCACGCCACGTGCACAGCCAGATCAACGACCAGGTCAAGCAGAACCCCGAAATTGGTCGCATGATCACGACTATGGAAGAGAACTACGACGAGAACTTCCGCACCTCCGACATCGCGGTTCCCCTCTCGCGACGCGACGCGCACAACGTGCCCAGCCGCGACGAGATTGGTGCGCTCTTCGAGCGGTTCCTCGACGAACAATAGGTACGCGCAGTAGGGGAAAGCACTCGGGGCGCCCTTACTCTGCATGACGGATTATGACGCGGCACCCCGCACCGCTGTGGACAAACCCCATCGTACAAACGAACAATACGAATAAATCTGTGGATACTTCGGAATCATGAACCGAAGTATCCACAGATTTATTTGTATAACCTGAGCACCCGCGCAAACCATGCCACCGTGAAGGCATGAACGCAAACAACATCTCCAATGGCAATATCCCCAACAGCGGCTACGACACGCCCCCGCCCATCCGCAACGAATACGACGTGCTTAGCTGCGCCCTCCACCAGCACGGCTACTGGCCCGACCACTCACTCATCATCCTCACCGCAACCGACAACACCCTCGGCCCCAGCCTGCGCGTCAACCTACCCAACGAACCCTGCACCCTGCCCGAACGCGCTGACTTCCTCCACGAAACCTTCGCCAAACTCCCCACCTGCCACAACGGTGAAACCCTCACCCGCTTCTACACCGTCATCGTCGACGGCGACAACACCGTACGCCAACGCCAACTCAACCCCGACACCGCGCAACTCGCCGCCATCGAAGAAATCCAAGAGGACGTCGACACCCAAATCAACATCAACACCTGGCTCCACCTGCTCCACGACCCGCGCATCGTCAGCGAACTACGCTGCGAAGACATCATCTACGCCGGCGGCGCCAGCATCTGGGCGCTCGACCCCGAACAGCAAGCGCTCACCCTCCTCGCACCCATCGAAGAAATCCACCACAGCGGCTACTACACCTGGCTCACCCGCCACGGCGACACCATCGCCCCCAACGCCCAACACAACTACGCCCACAGCCCCTGGGACACCGACCCCACCGGCAACCCCGAAACCCGCCACGACTGGGAAAACGCCGTAGAACTCTGGGACCACACCCGCACCAACACCGCACGGCGCGACGACGCCCGCCGCACCAACGTCCACGCCATCTACCACCAAGCCCAAATCGACCTCTGCTACTGGGACGCCGCCATCAACGCCGCCGCGCACCTGCTCGCCACCCACCCGGTCGATGATGCTAAGGCACCCACCATCGGTGATGCGCTGCGCGACCTCATCCCCGCCGAAGTCGCCGGGCACCTACGCGCCTCCATCGCACCGATGGCGCTCAACCCCATCACCCCCGAAATGCTCACCTACCTCGCCGGATACGGGCTCAACCACACCCAAAAAGCGCTCGCCCACATGCACTACGCCGCCCAACACACCAACTACGCCCTTGGCGGCCCCCGGCCCGTCGCCCTCCCAGACATCGACCCGCTCGAACCGCCCCACTACGGCACCCGCATCACCCGAAAAACCTACATGCCCGAAAGCTTCACCCACATGCTCAGCACCGCACCCGGCACCGACCAGACACACGTACGCGCCGTACCCGAAAAATGCGTGCAATGGCAAGACTGGATCCGCCGCACCCACCGCGCTATTCAGCAAAACCGCAGCGTCCAACAAAACCGCAGCATCCAACAGGTCAACCTCGACCACTGGACACTCCAAGAACTCAGCCCCTCCGACCTCGCCGTCACCACCGAACTCAACACCATCAACCGAGAAGTGCTCCCGCGCCTGCTCAAACAAAGAGACTCCAACGACCACACCGCCGCACGCAAACTCGAAGAGATCAGCCAGCGAATCGACGACGCCTACACCAACAGCGAATACCTCGCCAACCCCAACCACCAAGCCGTCTACACCCACTACCTCGACGCCCTCAAAGGAGAACTAGGCAGCCCCCACTGGGAGCGCCTCAACGGGCTCGAACTACTCACCAGCCTGCTCACGCCCCACAGCGCCGACGGCGAATACGCAACGCTGCGCAACACCCAAGCCTGGGCCAACTGGTACAAGGGCTACAGCACCTACGCCCGCCTACTCCGCCAAGAAGCCCACCGCCACACCACCGGAGAAGACCTCAACATCCTCGACGTACACCTCAACGCGGGATGCCTACCCGCCTGGATCAAACACACCATCTGCGGCGAACCCGGCGCAAACCGCCAGCCCATCAGCACCCTCAAACCACGAAAGGTCTAAAGCCCTGCACCCATAAAACGAGGCATAAAACAGGGGAGGGGCACGCCACCACCCGGCACGCCCCTCCCACACACAACCGTACACAGCCGCACCCACCCAAAACCAGGCCCACAAGCCACCCAAACAGCGCGTCAAGTTGAAAGCAACCAAAAATCTGCAATACTTATATATTGACCCCGTATAGTCAATGCGCTACAACGCGCCCTCAAACCGCTCCACACAACGAGCAACGGAACCCTGCAAACCACCCAACGCACGCGGAATAAAACCCGCCACCACAGCGTTAAAACGGACAAACGCAGCAAACACCCCGACCGAGGACGCCAGCACAGACTTGACAGGGTCTTAGGTGTTTTGCAAACAAAACACCCCACCACAAGCCAGAAAGGGTTCTAGTGGCACCTGCAACCAGCAAGAAGACCGCGACCGGCGACGCAACCGAAGAAACCGTCGCAAAAACCACCACCAAGACCACCCGCACCAAGAAGGCAACCACCAAAGCCGCAGCAGCAACCGAAGACACCACCGGCGCAACCGCCGAAACCGGTGCCGAAACTACTGTCGAAACCGAGGCAGACAAGCCCAAGCGCACCCGTAAAACCACCACCAAAACCGCAACCAAGCGCAAGACCGGCGGCCGCCGCAAAAAGAACGACGACGACGAATTCGACCTCGGACTCGACGAAGAACTCGAAACCACCGACGCCGAAGACGAAACCGACGAAGAAGACGAAGAAACCGTAGCCAAAAAAGAAGAAAAGAAGGCCGCGGAAGAAGTAGCAGCCAAGGGTTCCGGCTTCGTCCTCACCGCAAACGACGACGACGACGCACCCGCACAGCGCGTCGTCACCCCCGGCGCAACCGCCGACCCCGTCAAGGACTACCTCAAGCAGATTGGCAAAGTCTCCCTGCTCAACGCACAGCAGGAAGTCGACCTCGCCATGCGCATCGAAGCAGGCCTCTACGCCGAACACAAGCTCGCCGAAAACCCCGACATGGACAAAGACCTCAAAAAAGCCCTGCGCTGGGTCATCCACGACGGCAAGCGAGCCAAGAACCACCTGCTCGAAGCCAACCTGCGACTCGTCGTCTCCCTCGCCAAGCGTTACACCGGCCGCGGCATGCTCTTCCTCGACCTCATCCAGGAAGGCAACCTCGGCCTCATCCGCGCCGTCGAAAAGTTCGACTACTCCAAGGGCTTCAAGTTCTCCACCTACGCAACCTGGTGGATCCGCCAGGCCATCACCCGCGCCATGGCAGACCAGGCCCGCACCATCCGCATCCCCGTGCACATGGTAGAAGTTATCAACAAGCTCGCCCGCGTGCAGCGCCAGATGCTCCAGGACCTCGGTCGCGAACCCACCCCCGAAGAACTCGGCAAGGAACTCGACATGACCCCCGAAAAGGTCATCGAAGTCCAGAAGTACGGCCGCGAACCCATCTCCCTGCACACCCCCCTAGGTGAAGACGGCGACTCCGAATTCGGTGACCTCATCGAGGACTCCGAGGCAGTCGTCCCCGCAGACGCAGTGTCCTTCACCCTTCTGCAGGAACAGCTCCACTCCGTGCTCGACACCCTCTCCGAGCGTGAAGCCGGCGTGGTCGCAATGCGCTTCGGCATGACCGACGGCCAGCCCAAGACCCTCGACGAAATCGGTAAGGTCTACGGCGTGACGCGTGAGCGTATCCGCCAGATCGAGTCCAAGACCATGTCTAAGCTCCGTCACCCGTCGCGTTCGCAGGTACTGCGAGACTACCTGGACTAGGAAACATCACCTAGATTGAGCGGACGTAGCCGGTTCCCGCTCGCGGGGGAGTGCCCCCTCTGCGGC
>NZ_KV832006.1:793867-811694 GCF_001837295.1 Rothia sp. HMSC065C03 | reverse complement strand
GCTGAGCGCCTTGAGGACGGAGCCCCCGCTCCGCGTGACCGGCTACTCCGTAAAGGCTTAGTTTTGCTAGTTCTAGCGCATACAGAAAAGGCTCTCCGAGATACCGGAGAGCCTTTTCTGTTACTTATATGCGGTTGGAGCGACGGCTTGCGGACAATGCTTGCGGCACAGTTCCGCACGACCGGCACGCGGACAATGCTCGCGGGGGAGTGCCCCCTCTGCGGCGCTGAGCGCCTTGAGGACGGAGCCCCCGCTACGCATGTCCACGGTGCCGTTTACGTATGTCCGCTGCGCCGTTGAGGTTCAGCGCCGCTACAGACCCAGCTGGCGCAGATAGCGTTCCGCCACCGCCTCCACCTGATCCAAGCCGCGCACACGACCCAGCGCCTGGGCCCATGCATCACCCGCAGGTTCCGAACCCACCGGCAGACCAGCCGCCGCCCACAACGCCGCCGTCATCGCACCCACCGAATCCGAATCCGAATCCACCGACACCGCACAGCACAAACCCCCAAACAGGGCTTCGCGCACCGCCGCATCGTCAGCATCAGCAGGCAGACTCTTCACAGCATCCGCCGCGCACCAGAGAGCCATACCCAACAGCTCCGGCGCAGTCCAACCTGTACCAAAATGCTCCGCCACAGCCTCCGGAACCGGCACCGTACCGCCCTCCAGCAGCTCGAGGGCACGACTCAGCGCCGCCGCCGTACGCGCAGCATCACCCGGCATCGAATCATCCGCGCCCACCGTGCCACACCAGTCAAGCACACGGCGCGCCGCCTCCAGCAACGCATCAAACGAGCCGGACGGGGATGCCAACAGGTCACGAACCAACAACGCATACGCCGCCGCCGAAGCCAACGCCTCCGGATGCCCATGCGTCAACGCCGCTGCACGCACCGCCAACAAAACCACCGTCCGCTCCTGCGCCACCGGCAACACACCCAACGCCGCCGAACGCACCAACGCGCCACTGCCCAGGGCATCGGGAGTCACCGACTTCGACACCAGCTGCATCTCACCGGAACCCAACGCCCGCAACGTCGCCGCACCCGGACCGCGACGCGCCGTCAACTCCGAGGACTCATCAATTTCACGGTCCAAGGAAAACGGCGCAGACTCCGGCAGAACCTCGCCAATACCGCGGAACCAACGCAAATACGCCAACCACAGACACGCCAACTCATCCGCCGCCGCACCCTCGTTATTCCACTCCAAAACCTCCGTCAGGCCATCTAGGGTGTAGCAGGTCAGCTGCGTATCATCACTGACCAGCAGCTCACCAAACGCCAACTCCCACGGCTTCGGGTCGCGCGCCGCGATCTGATCCGCCGACAGTAGCTCAAGGGGATAGCCCAGCGCGTCGCCCAGCGCAGACGCACGCAACAGGCCGCGCACCCGGCTCGCAAACTCAGCCGAAACCTCAGGTGCACGCGTGAACTCAACAGAAGAAAAACTCATAGGGCGATTATCCCACGGGTGGCTAGAGCATAAGCGGCTTCGTGCTCAGGATGCGCGGGGTTGGGGTATACCAAACGGCTTCGTGCTCATGCTCGCGGGGGAGTGCCCCCTCTTCAGCGCCTGGGGGCGCTTCGAGGACGGAGCCCCCGCTCCGCATGAGCACCTACGCCGCGGTGGGGTGCCTACTCCGGGGATGTGGAGATACCGAGGACGGAGCCCCCGCTCCGCGTGAGCACCTACGCCGCTGTGAGGTGCCTCCGCGAATGACGAACTGTGAGGTGCAAAATAAGACGCAATGCCATACTGAAACCATGAAGATTCTGCACACCTCCGACTGGCACCTCGGCCGCACCTTCCACCGCAGCCCCCTCACCCGCGAACACCAGCAGTTCATCGACGAACTGCTCAACTACGTGCACGCCGAAGGTATCGACACCCTCCTCATCAGCGGCGACGTCTACGACAGCACCATCCCCACCGCCGAAAGCACCACCCTGCTCGACCAGGCACTCACCCGACTCATGCGCGCCGGCGTGCAAGTCATCCTCAGCTCCGGCAACCACGACTCCTTCCGCCGCCTCAGCTACGGCGCCGCGTTCTTCGAAGCCTCCGGCGTGCACCTGCGCACCAGCCTCGAAGACGCCACCCGCCCCGTCGAACTCACCGACGGCACCCAGCGCGTACACGTCTACGCCATCCCCTACCTCGCGCCGCGCCTGCACGCCACCGTCCTCGGCGTAGAACCCACCCACCAGGCGGTCCTCGGCGCCGTCACCGACGCCATCCGCGCCGACGCCGCAGAACGACGCGCCCGCGGCGAAGGTGCCGACCGCATCATCGTCATGAGCCACGCAACCGTCAGCGACACCACCGGCAGTGACATTGCCGGCAGCGCAGACACCACACCCCGCAGTGACTCCGAACGCGACATCAGCGTCGGCGGCATCGACTGGGTACCCGCCTCCCTCTTCGACGGCTTCGACTACGTAGCCCTCGGCCACATCCACAAGCGGTACCCCGTCACCCCCACCATCCGGTACAGCGGCTCGCCCCTCGGCTTCTCATTCAGCGAAGAACACAACCGCAACGGCGCCTACCTCATCGAACTCACCCCCGGCGAAGAACCCGCCATCAGCGGCCACGAATGGGCAACCCGCGTACACATGAAAACCCTGCGCGGCACCATGGACCAGCTACTCAACGCCCCAGAAAACAGCCCCTACGAGCAGGGCTACTACTGCCGCATCGAACTCACCGACGAAACCCTACCCGTCGGCGCCGTCGACCGCCTGCGCAGTCGCTACGAAACCATCTCCCACTTCAGCTACCGCAGCACCCAACCCACCGCCGAAAAACCCGCCGCCGCACCCCTCACCCGCGACGCAGACCCCGTCGAAACCTTCGACCAATTCCACCAATACGTACGCAACCGCCCCCTCACCAGCGAAGAACGCGACGTCATCACCGCCCTCAGCGACCACATCAAAAGCCACAAGGACAACGCATGATCCTGCACAACCTCGAATTCGAAGCCTTCATGGCATACCCCAAGCGCCAAGAAATCAACTTCGACACCCTCAACAACGCCGGTGTATTCCTGCTCAACGGACCCACCGGCGCCGGCAAAACCACAATCCTCGACGCCATCTGCTACGCCCTCTACGGCGAAACCAGCAGCGACCGCGAATCCGCCAAACTGCACTCCACCTACGCGGCACACAGCGGCACCAAACCGCGCGTGCTACTCGACGTCACCCTCCACGGCAAGCGCCTGCGCATCGACCGCACCCCCGCCTACAACAAGCCCATCACCCGCGGCGCCCGCAAAGGCCAGATGCGCGAAGAAAGCGCCAAAGCAACCCTCGCCGAACTCGCACCCGGCGCCGACCCCGCCGATGAAAAAGCCTGGACCCCCATCTCCAGCAGCGTCGCCGAAGTCAACCGCACCATCGCCGAACGCACCCACCTGACCAAAGAACAATTCCTCAAGGTCGTGTTGCTGCCGCAGGGTCAGTTCGCGCAATTCCTCAAGTCCAAGCCCAAAGAACGCAAAGAACTGCTCAAGAAGATGTTCCCTGTTGAACACTACGAGCAGCTCTTTGACGCGCTCCTTGAGGAAGCGAAAAAAGCTCAGCAGGACGTCGCTCAGGACGAAAACACCCAGCGCGGCTACCTTGAACGTGCCCGCGTAGAAATGCTCGCCCTGCAGGCGCTACTGGATGCGGTGGAATCGGGTTCTGAGTATGTTGCAGAGGTAGGGGAAGAGGCTTCCGAAAACCTCACCGCTGAGAGTGTCACCGCCGAAACCCTCGACGCGTGGGTCGCCGGCGGGGTAGAACGCGCTCGTGAGACCTCCGCACGCGAAAAGCAGGAACAGCAGCGCCTCAGCGATGAAGCCGACCGGAACACCCGCCTACTCGCCGAACGCGCCCAGCTGCAGGCAGACTGGCGCGAATACGAGCAGCTGTGCGAGCGCCGCACCCGCTTGACCGAACGCGCCGACGAGTATAAGGCGCAGCGTGAAGAGTTGGCGCAGGCGCGTGCCGCCGCGCCCCTGCACGCACAGTATGCGCAGGTCCAGGCTGAATCCCAGGTGCTCACCGCCCGGGAACAGGAACACGCGGCGTGTGCTTCCGCGCTGGAGGAAAACGGCCGCACCCTGCTTGAAGCGCTCCGCAACGAGGACACTGCCGCAGAAGTCACCTTCCCCGAAGAGATGACCTTCGCGGCGCTCCCGGATCTCGAGCCCGCAGAGCAGGAAACCCAGCTGGAGGCGCTCCTTGATACCCTGCGTGCCCTGCAGAAGCAGGACGCGCAGCTCGCCGAAGAGGAAGCAACGGCGGCCGCCCTGTTGAAGCAGGCTCACGCCCTCGAACAGGATAAGGCGCGTGCCGAAAAGACCCTGAGCAACCTCACCGCCGCCGCGGAGGAGCTTGCCGAAGAACTCGCCGGCTACAGCACCGCCGACGAGGAGCGTACCCTCGCCGCGCACCTGGTCACCGAGGCGCAGCAGAAGCACGACGCCGCTCAGCAGATGCAGCAGAAGCTCGATGCCGCCTCCGCAGCGGTTGCTGAGGCTGAGAAGCAGAACAAGCGCACCGCCACCGCCGAGCAGAAGGCGCAGGAAAAATGGCAGGCCTCGGCTCAGCAGGCGCTCGCCGCCACGGAGGAGTTCAAGAACCTGCAGGTGCTGCGCCTCGCCCAGGCGTCCTCGCTGCTGGCGCGTGAGCTCAAGGACGGCGAACCCTGCGCGGTCTGCGGCTCGGTCGAGCACCCCGCCCCCGCGCAGATTGCCGAGGGCGAGCAGTTGGTTGAGCGCGCCGACCTGGACGCCGCCAAGGAGCGTGAAGACAAGGCGCACAAGCAGGCGCGCACCCACGAACTGGCTAAGGACCGGGCGACCAAGGCGCACCAGGAAGCCTCCGAGGCGCTTGCCGCCGCCCGCACCCAGTACGAGACTCTGGCTGCCCAGGGCGAGTGTGATGTTGAGCAGACTGCCGCGCAGCTGCAGCAGGCGCAGACCCGCCTCACGCAGGCTCAGTCGCGCGTGACGGCGCGTGACGGCGTGCAGGCGAAGGCTGAGCGGGTGCGGGTTGAGCAGCAGAAGGCTCAGGAGGCGCTGCGCACCACCGAGGGCGCGGCGGTTGAGGCGCAGACTCGTCACCGTGATGCTTCGGCACGCTGTGAGGCTACTGCGGCGCAGCTGGCGCCTGCCCGTGCGGCGGTGGGTTTCGCGCAGCGTGTTGAGGCTGTGGAGGGCTACCGCGCGGCGCATCAGCGTCTGGCGCGTGCGGTGTTGTTGCTGGGCCAGGCGCGTGAGCGTCATGCCCAGGCGGCGGCGCAGGCTGAGCGTCTGCTGGTTGAGTCTTCGTTTGAGAGCGCCGAGCTGGTGCAGGCGGCGGTGCGCACCCCCGAGCGCATCGACGCCCTGGACCAGGCTGTTGCTGCGTATGAGTTGGAGCATGCCCGCCTTCTTGAGGGCTTTGGTCGTGAGGCGATTGTTGCGGTGGCGGCTCGTGTTGCCGCTGGTGAGCAGGCGCCGGATGATCTGCAGGGCGTGCGTGAGCAGGTTGAGCAGTTGCGTGCGGCGGCGCACCGTTTGACTCTTCGTGAGGGCGAGCGGGAGAGCGTTCTGCGTTCCCTACAGGCACTGCGTGGTGAGTATGCGGCGTTCCGTGCGAAGACGGCGCAGCGTTATGACCGTGCGCAGATGTTGGCGAACCTGGCGGCGGCTGCCCGCGGTGATACGCTGGGCGGTTATGAGCATCAGGTTGACCTGGTCAGCTATGTGCTGGGTGCCGAGTTCGAGCGGATTCTGCACTCGGCGTCGCTGCACCTGGACCGTATGAGTGAGGGCCGCTACGGCATGGTGTTTAGCGATCACCGTGCGAAGGGTAGCCGTTCCGGCGGTGGCCTGAACCTGGAGATTACTGACACCTGGACGGGCGAGCCGCGTGAGGCGTCGTCGCTGTCCGGCGGCGAGTCGTTCTTGGCGTCGCTGTCGTTGGCGTTAGGTCTGGCGGAGGTCGTACAGGCGAATAACGGCGGCATCGAGCTGGACACCCTGTTCATTGATGAGGGCTTCGGCACGTTGGACGCTGAAACTCTGGACATGGTGATGGGCACGATTGAATCTCTGCGTGATAGTGGCCGCACTATTGGCCTGATTTCGCATGTGGAGGAGATGAAGAACCGTATTCCCGCCCAGATTGTGGTTGAAAAGGGTCAGAACGGCTCGTCGGTGAGGGTAAACTCCTAGTAGGCATAAATTCGCTTCCGGGCTGCTGTTATGGCATGTCCGGCGGCTTATACGTGAAAGAGATGATGACCTCGACACCTCAGGACAGGGCACCGAATTCAACGTATCGTGTGGAACCTTCGGCTGATGCGCACACTAACGCATCCGCGCCGGAGGTTCCTCCGCGCACCATGAAGGTGGCACCCGCCTCCGATTCGCCGGATAAGTCGTGTGCTTCGGGCACGGGTATTCCAACGGTTCCGGGTACGTCCTTGACGGATGTGGTGCGCAGTAACGACCACGTGTTGCAGGAGTTGCCGCCGCGACCGGTTCCTACTGCGGATGAGGTTAATACGAACGCCTCGGTGCCGGATATTTTGCGTCAGCATTGGGCGTTGTTCCTGCGTAACGGTAAGGAGCAGCGTTACCATCTGCGCGGTGTGCTCCGTGATGAGGGCTTTGCCCGTAATGTGTTGACGATTCTGTTCCATATTCCGGCGGCTTCTTCGGCGTTTGCGCTGTATATTCTGTTGGCGAGCCACCTGGGTAGTGTGCATGATGGCGGCTATGCGGTGGCGGCGTTTGCTGGCGCGTATTCGGTGCAGATTATGCTCGGCCCGATGCTGGTGCGTGCCCTGGGTTTGAGGGCGTTGCTGGCGATTACGTCGGTGCTGAATATTGCTGCGGTGCTGAATATGCTGGTCATTGGTTGGCGTTTGACGGTTGACCCGAATAACGTGAGTACGACATACCATGCGCTCTCTTGCGTGGCGATGGGTTTTACGACTCCGCCGTGGACGCCGTTTGCGTTGGAGTCGCTGTACCGCCGCAACTATAAGTACAGTGATGTTCGCTTGTCGACAGCTGTTTCTTGGGGGACGACGGCGAACCTGTCGATGTACCCGCTGGCTGCTCTGCTGGTGCGGCTGGGCGATGCGTACCTCACCCCGAATCATGAGTATGCGGGCTTCTGGATCACGATGATTCTGGATGCGCTACTGTTCATTGTGGTTCTGGCCGCGCCGATGTGGCTGCCGGATATTTCGCGTATTCGCATGTCTCCGCCGAAGAATCTGGTCCGTCCGAATAAGCAGACGGTGGTGTTGATTCTTGGTCTGGTGCTGCTGGGTGCGTGTATGGGCGCGGTCGGTTCGGGTCTGCTGGGCTTCTCGCTGATTCACGGTTCGATGAACCTGTTCATGGCGATGGTTGCGACCGGTACCGGCGCGATGGTGCTTGTGTCTTTCCCCGTGGTTTTGGGTGCCCGTTCGGTGAACCCGTGGCACGGCTGGCTGGCGAGTGGCGTTCTGCTGATTATGGCGGCACTGTATTTGCCGGCGAGCGATGATACGTCCACGATTTTCTATGCGTTGGTGCTGTGTGGTGCGGTGCTGGGTGTGGCGTTTGGCGGTCATGAGCTGTGGCTGAACCGTTCTCTGAAGCACATTCCTGATGCGCAGGCGAGCTTCTTTACCCGTTCGATGCTGGGTATTGGTCTTGCGATGGGTAGTATGTGGGGCGGCTATATGGGCGATGCTCCGTATTACCGTAATGCGTTTATGGTGCCGGTGATTATTGCGACGCTGTATTTTGCGTTGGGTCATTTGTACGGCTACCTGTGGCGTTCTGAGCATGAGGAGCAGCTGACTCCTTTGTCTGAGACGGCGCGTAGCTAGTTCGGCACATGGCTAATTCGGCACATGGCTAATTCGGCGCGCAGCTCGACCGAACGCATCTGAGCTTGAGCGTTGCGAACGCATACTAAAAGGCGGATGCCCCGCCACCTTCTGTGGGTGGTGGGGCCTCCGCCTTTTGTGTACCGGTTTTTGCGCCTCAGTGAGGCTGCCGTTTTAGTGACCGCGCTTGATCCATGCGGGAAGCTCGGGCGCCTCCAGACCGATGCCGGTGCTGTCGCCGTGGCCGGTGAGGACCGCGGTGGACTCGGGCAGGGTCAGCAGGCGGGTCGAGATCGACTCGATGATGGTGTCGAAGTCGCTGTAGGAGCGTCCGGTTGCGCCGGGGCCGCCGTTGAAGAGGGTGTCGCCGGAGAAGACGACGCCTTCGCTGTTCTCCCAGCTGAGGTTGGGTGCGTAGAAGCACACGGAGCCGGGGGAGTGGCCGGGGGTTGCCAGGACGGTCAGCTCGGTCTCGCCGATGCGCAGTACGTCGCCGTCAGCGAGCTCGTGGTCGAAGTCCCAGGAGGGGTACACCATTTCCCAGAGCACACGGTCCGCGGGGTTCAGGTAGACGGGTGCGCCGAAGCGTTCTGCCGCCTCTTTGGCGCTGCGGATGTGGTCGTCGTGGGCGTGGGTCAGCAGGATCTTCTCCACGGTGCGGCCTGCGACGGTGCGGGAGATCTTGTCGACGTCGTGGGCAGGGTCAATGATGATCACGGAGGAGTCATTGCCGATGATCCAGACGTTGTTGTCGACGTCCCAGCAGCCGCCGTCCAGCGAGAAGGTGCCGGAGGTGACGACTCGTTCAATACGTTCGCTCACGCTACGCTCCTAGAGTTCCACGACCGAGCGCAGCACGCGGCCGGTCTTCATGGTTTCGAATGCTTCGTTGACGTCTTCGAGGCGGATGCGCTCGGAGACGAAGCCGTCCAGGTCGAGGCGGCCGAGCAGGTACTGGTCCACGAACTCGGGGAAGTCGCGGGAGGGCAGGGTGTCGCCGTACCATGCGCTCTTGATGGAGCCGCCGCGGCCGAACACCTCGTCCAGCGGGATGTCCCAGGTGGTGCCGGGCGCGGGCACGCCGACGAGGACGACGCGGCCAGCCAGGTCGCGTGCTTCGAATGCCTGCTTGAAGGTGGGGGCGATGCCGACAGCGTCGATGACGAGGTCTGCACCGAAGCCGCCGGTGAGTTCCTTGATGGCTTCGACGGGGTCGACCTTGGAGGAGTTCACGGTGTGGGTTGCGCCGTGCTCGCGTGCGCGTGCCAGCTTCTCTTCGTCGATGTCGACGGCGATGATGGTGGTTGCGCCACCGAGCTGTGCGCCTGCAATTGCTGCGGTTCCGACGCCGCCGCAGCCGATGACTGCGACGGACTCGCCGCGCTTGAGCTCACCGGTGTTCAGAACAGCACCCAGACCTGCGGTAACGCCGCAACCGAGCAGACCGATGGCTGCGTACTGTTCGGGGCTGATGTCAGCGGTGATCTTGGTGCACTGACCGGCTGCGACGAGGGTCTTCTCAGCGAAGGAGCCGATACCCAGTGCGGGGGTGAGTTCGGTGCCGTCCTCGAGGGTCATCTTCTGGGTTGCGTTGTGGGTTGCGAAGCAGTACTGCGGCTGACCCTTGCGGCAGGCACGGCACTCGCCGCAGACGGCACGCCAGTTGAGGATGACCAGGTCGCCGGGGGCGATGTCGGTGACGTCATCACCGACAGCCTCGACGATACCTGCGGACTCGTGGCCGAGCAGGTAGGGGAAGTCCTGGCCGACGCCGCCGGTGACGTAGTGGTGGTCGGTCTGGCAGACACCGCAGGTGAGGACCTTGACGAGTGCTTCGCCCTTGCCGGGGTCGGGTACGTTGATGGTGGTGACGGTGACGGGCGCGTCCTGGGAGAGGGCTACGACAGCCTTAACCTTGTGCATGGTGCTCCTTTGCTAAGGCGCGGCTGAGGTTCAACCGCAGATAAAGGTTTTTTGATACGTTCCCATTCTAAGAGCTAAGGCATACCTGATGCACCCCGGGGCTGAGCGTGAAGCCCCCAGGTGAATGTGACGTTTTATGACGTTGTCGCCTCCACCTCTGCCGCAAAGGTGAGCGCACCGCGTCGGAATGCGCCCGAGGTCAGTGCGTTCACGTGGTCGCGGCCGGGCAGGGAGATGAAGCGGTTGAGCGGGTTGTCGCCGCGCACCATGTCGTAGAGTTCGGCACCGTCGGCGGCGATGGTGTCCGCGTCACCGAGCACGACCGCAATGGGCGCGTGCGGATGCGCGCCCGGGTGACCCGCAGGCAGGTCGGGGGATCCGGCACGCAGGGCGGGCACGTTGAAGAACGGGCCGAAGGGAATCCTCACGAACTTCAGCAGCGCGTCGGGTTGAATGGGGGAGTTGTCAATGATCGAGGTGAAGGAGGCAATCGCCTCGTCGGTGGAGTCTGCCGCCGGGGTTTCACCATCCGCCGTGACGCTGGTTCCCTCGTGCGCTTCGAGCATGGCGCGCAGGGTAATGAGGTGGTCGTGCAGGGGCAGGCCGCCCAGGGTGAGGGATGCGACCGCCTCCGGGTGGGTGAGGGCGAGTTCCCAGCCGACGCGCGCGCCGAAGGAGAAGCCGATAACGTGCGCGCGGGGCTCCAGTTCAACGCCGAGGTCGTTCTCGGTGGCGACGGTGCGCAGCAGCTGGGCAAGCATAGTGGTGAATAGGTGCATGGGGGTCAGCGGCCGGCCCGCCGCATCAACGGAGGGCACCGCATCGACAGGGGGCACCGAATCGAACGGAATCGTGCCGCTACGCACGCCCGTGTTGTTGGGGAGCTTGCAGTCGATGGCGTGCATGGACTCGGGGTCTTTGAGGTATTCGTCTGAGTGGTAGGGCAGGGTAACAATCAGCACGGGGTATCCCGCGCGCAGGTACTGGCGAATCCAGCTGGTGCCGCCGTAGAGCTGCTCGCCGCGGGTGGCAAAGCCGTGAATCATGAGGGCAGGGACGCGGCTTTTGAGCTGCTGCGGCTGGTAGAGGGTGTACTCGAGGTCGGGCAGGGTAGTGCCGGGTACAACAGCATTGGGTACGGCAAAGGGCGCGGGAGAGAAATCTGCACTGGTCATATGTCTATCTTAGTGACCAACGCGGGGTTTCTGTCCTGCGCCCTTTTCTATCTCGCGCCCTTGATGCGTTGAGGCGGTACGCGCTCAGCTGAGCTGCCGCTTAGTTCTTCTGTGCCGCACCGGTTGAGTTATCGGTGCCCAGGTCGAAGAGCGCCTCCTGCTGAGGTTCAGCCTTTGCGCTCGCTTCTGCCTTCGCCGCGGTTGCCTCAGAAGCCTGAGTTTCGGCGGCATCGGCCTTAGCCTGCTTCTGCTGCAGCTGTTCCTTACCGTTTTCGATGCGTTCCTTACCGTCGGCAATGAACGTGCGAATCATGGTGGTGTTGGTGTCCACCGCCTTCTGCACGCGAGCGGCAATGGAGGGGCCCTTCGGCTTGGGGAGCATGCCCTGGCCTGCCGCCTGCTGCTGCAATTCGCGTCCGGCGGACATGAGGCGTTCGCGCTGTTCTTTCATCGCACGGGATGCGGTGGTGCTGCGCGGCTGAACCTTCAGGTGTCCGTGGTCGTCTTCGCCGGCGAGTACCTGGCGCATGAGCATGATTTCTGCGTCCAGGTGCGCACCGAAGAGAAGCATATTGTTCATAATCCAGATGAACAGCAGCATCACAATCACACCACCAATGAGGCCGTAGGTGGCGTTGTACTTGCTGAAGTTGTTGGCGTAGAGGGTGAAGCCGAAACCGCCCAGGCTCATGCCGAAGAGCGCCAGCGCCGCACCGGGGGAGAGCTTCCACTGTTTGAAGCGGCGCACGTTCGGGGTTGCGGCGTAGAGCAGAGTGATCAGGGCGATTGCCATGAACAGGATGAGGACCCAGCGGCCGTTGAGCCAGATGAGCTTGATGAGCTCCATGTCGACGGTCGCGGGCACGTACTGACCGACCATGTCCAGGACGGTTACACCCAGCAGCATCATGAGCATCATGAGTACCACGAGGATGATAATCACGGTGGTGACGAAGACGTTCAACGGCTTGAGAATCCAGCCGGGGCGACCTTCACGCACGTTGTAGACCGTGTTGAGAGCTCGGCCGAAGGATCCGGTGTACCCGGAGGCGGACCAGATCGCACTGAGGATACCGGTCAACAACACCAGTCCTGCGCCATGGTCGCCGGTAATCTGCTTGATGGGGTCTTCCATAATGGCGTACATCTGGGCGGGCGCGTTGTCCTTGAGGAAGGCGAGGATGACGGCGGCGCTTTCCTCACCGTGACCAAATACGCCCAGTAGGGAGACGATTGCCAGCAGGGCGGGGAAGATGGACAGCACGGTGAAGTAGGTGAGTGCTGCCGCCATGTCGGTGCCGCCGTTTGCGCCGAATTTGTAGATGGCACGGCGCAGAATGTAGAGGATGCTGCCCTTGGGGAAGTCGCGCAGTTTCACGCTTGCGTACTTGGGGGCTGCGGGCTTCTTCTTACGGGAGAAGAGTCCGCGTCGAGCTCCGGCGGATACCTGGGTTGAGGAGGTGTCCGTGGAAGAGCCGGTGTGTGCAGCCAATGGGGCTCCTTGAATGAGTGGGGTGTACACAGTGGTGCGCCTATGAGCTTCAGCGTGTGGGCGCACAGAAGGGGCGAGGAGAACAATGAGCTGTCCTTCCCGCCCCTGCGGTGACATTATAGGGTTTTCTAACCCTCCCGCATTTTTCTGCGAGTGCAGATAGCTGACCTGTCGGTCAGTTAGAGAGGGTAACCGCCCCGAAAAGCCTCAAAAAGGCTTGTCAGCTAGGGTATAAAGCTACCTGCTGAGCCTAACTGAAAACTAGTTGTGAATACCCAGAACCTTAGCGGTGTGAGCCATCAGCTCATCAGCCAGATCCGGGTTGTCGTTGAGCTTCACGCCGTAACCGGGGATAAGCTCCTTCAGGCGAGGCTCCCAACCGGCAATCTTGGAGGGGAAGCACTTAGCCAGCAGGTTCAGCATAATCGGAGCCGCGGTGGAAGCACCGGGGGATGCACCCAGCAGAGCCGCGATAGAGCCGTCCGCTGCGGAGACAACCTCGGTACCGAACTGCAGGATGCCGCCCTTCTTCGCGTCCCTCTTCATGATCTGGACGCGCTGACCAGCCTCGATGAGCTCCCACTCGCCGCCGTCAGCCTCGGGGTAGTACTGGTGCAGGGTCTCCAGGCGAGCGTTCTTGTCCTTGACCAGCTCGGAGAGCAGGTACTTGACAAGGGAGAAGTTATCCAGACCTGCACGGGTCATGGGGTACAGGTTGTGCAGGCGCAGGGACTTCGGCAGATCTAGCACGGAACCCTGCTTCAAGAAGTTTGTCTTGAAACCGGCGTAGGGGCCGAAGAGCAGAGCACGCTTGCCGTCCACGTAGCGGGTGTCCAGGTGGGGAACAGACATGGGAGGTGCACCCACCGAAGCCTGACCGTACACCTTAGCGTTGTGCTGGTTTGCGGTTGCCTCGTGGGTGTTGCGCAGGAACAGGCCGGAGACGGGGAAGCCGCCGTAGCCCTTACCCTCTTCAATGCCGGACTTCTGCAACAGGTGCAGGGCGCCACCGCCGGCACCGAGGAACACGAACTTCGCGTTGATGCTCAGAGGCTCATCCTTGTTGATGCGGTTAATCGCCTCAACCTGCCAGGAACCGTTCGATTCGCGGTTCAGGTTGGTGACCTGGTAGCCGTAGCGAACCTCAACACCCTTGGTCTGCAGGTAATCGACCAGCTGCTCGGTGAGGGAGCCGAAGTTCACGTCGGTACCTTCGGGGGACCAGGTTGCAGCCATCGGCTCGTTACCCTTGCGGCCCTTGACGGTCAGCGGTGCCCATTCGCCAATCTTCTCGCGGTCATTGGAGAACTGCATACGCTCGAAGAGCTTCTCCTTGCGGAAAGAATCGTAGCGCGCAGCCAGGTACTTGGAGTGGTCTTCGCCGAAGACCAGGGACATGTGGGGGACCGGGTTGATGAAGCTGGTGTCAGTCAGAATATTCTTCTCAGTCAGGGAAGCCCAGAACTGGCGGGAAACCTGGAACTGCTCGTTAATGTTCAGCGCCTTGGCAGCGGAGACAGTACCGTCGGGACCAGCGGGGGCGTAGTTGAGCTCGCACAGTGCCGAGTGGCCGGTACCTGCGTTATTCCAGGGGTTGGAGGATTCCTGAGCAACCTTGTCGAGGCGTTCGAGCAGGATAATATTCCAGGTCGGTTCGAGCTCCTTGAGGAACACGCCGAGGGTGGCGCTCATGATGCCGCCGCCGACCAGGACGACGTCGGTTCGTTCAGTACGTGCTACCACTGAGTTCTCCCTTAGGGTGAGGGTGCCCATCCTCGGGCACAATGACTGTGGGGTACATCATCTAGCCTACTCCTTTTAGCGGGGGAGGCATAGCTAGAATCAGCAAATAACAGGAGAGTGTTGCAGTTCACATGTTAGCTTCCCTGGAGGGTAAAAACCCTCCAGAGCACGCCAAACATGCGCACAATGCAACACTCAAACCTGAACTGCCTACAACTTACGCAGTTTTCCAAACAGCTCAATCGCATTCTGCTCCGTCTGATAGCCCTGAACCTCACGGCTCACCGCCACCTTAGACGTCACATTCAGCAACGGAACCGCCGGCATGAACTGACCCAACTGAGACACAACCTTCGCATACAACTCGCGCTGCGAATCCACCGAATCGGCAGAGTCCGCGGTACGAATCGCCTCCAAAATCTCAGTAAAACGAGGCGACGGCGCCACCGCCACAGCAGTAGGCTGCGGCGAAGGTGACGCCGACGGGCTCGGCGAAGCAGAAGCCGAAGCCTCCTCCTCAGGCATCAACGGGTCCGGCGAATAACTCGGCTGCGGGCTCGGAGTCGCAGAAATCCGCACATTCGAATTCGCACCACCCGACGACGGCACATCAGAACTCTTCTTCGTCAAACCAGTCGTCATATCCGACGGCGCATTAGCAATCAACGAACGCACCTGATGCTCAGCAATCAGCGGCGCCAACACCGGACCAAAGAACGCATACGGGTCACGGTACATGCCGTAGAAACCCGCCAAGGTAATACCGCGCTCAGAAGAAACCTCACGGCTCTTCGACAGATACTCAGACCACGGCAGAGGCACCGGCTTAATATTCAGGCCCACCTCAATCAGCGAAGCCACCATCTCCGAATACACCTTCTGCGGAGTATCCATCCACGGCAGAGACACATCGGCAGGGTAGTAACACTCAATCACCTGATTGTCGTACCCAGCAGTTGCCAACAGTGAGCGCGCCATATCCTGATTACGGTCCGTGTAATCCTTCGCGTCATCAGCCTTAATGCGGAACGACGGCGAAATCAGCGTCTGCGCATCCGAGGTGCCCTGCGGATAATACTGACGTAGTGCACCGCGATCCACAGCATGCGAAATAGCGCGACGCACCGAAATATTCTTCAACACCGGATGCGCCGTATTCAAACCCAAATACACCAGCGAGAACGGGTCACGGCCCGGCGTCTGATAGCCATCACGCGCCAACTGACCCAGATCAGACGAATTCACCTGATCACACGCATCAATGTGACCCTCCATCAGCGCAAAATAACGCTTATCCGACGAAGTGAGGGTCGAAATCTGAATCTCATCCAGCTCAGGTGCCTGACCATCAAAATGGGTATTCTTCAGCAAGCGAACCGTGCCGGCCTCGAACGACTCCACACGGAACGCACCCGTACCCACCGGGCTACCCGTCAGCTTCTGATCCGCACCAAAAAGCGAAGGATCAATAATGCCAAACGCCTGCTGCGTCAAAATACGCGGGAATGCCAGAGAAGGACGCGACAGCGTCACCACCACAGAGTTACCCTTCGCCACCACCGACGAAACCAACGGCAAGAACGACTGCACCACAGAGGACTGAGCGGAATCCGACTTCTGCGCACCCTTCTTATCGCCCGGATGCGCAGCATCAGAAGCGCTCGCAGAAGTCGATGCAGAAGCAGACGCGCTCGGGGTAGCAGTCTCAGAGGCACTCGCAGAAGCAGACGGGGAAGCACTTGCAGAAGCAGACGCGCTCGGGGTAGCAGTCTCAGAGGCACTCGCAGAAGCAGACGGGGAAGCACTTGCAGAAGCAGACGCACTCACTGAAGCAGACGGAGTCGTCGCACCCGACGGAGACGCCTGAACCGGCGCAGGCTCCACCGCCGAAGGATCAATAGAACCCGGCTTCGGCACACCAAAACCCCACGCAAACAACGGCTGAGCAGGCACCGCATGAGCAGCAGTACCCTCACCCGTAGCCAACGTCTGCCACCTCTGGAAATTCTGCACCACAGCATCCGCAGTCAACGCAGAACCGTTACTAAAATGCGCCTCACGCAACACAAACGTATGCACCAAGCGGTCATCAGAAACCGTCCACTCACTACACAACGAATCCTGAACCTCAGGATCACCCGTGTAATGATTCGCCACCAACAACGTCTGCAAAACCTGCGCCGTCACCTGATACGTACTCGCCACAGGAAACAACACCGGGTCCAAACCCAACGGCGCCGCACCCTGCGCAAACCGAAACACGCGACGCGCATCAGCAGACGACGCACTCGCCGAAGAACCAGCTGACGAACCAGCAGAAGACTGACCAGAACACGCAGAAAGCGCCAAACCAGCACTAAAAAGCGCGCCAAAACGCAAAACGGCACGTCGACTCAAGCCACTCGAGCCGGCAGTAGCTCGCAGCAGCGCATCAGAACTGCCAACAGCTGACGATGCATAAGGCTGATGCTGCACGGGAGGGTCCTCTCTTCCGTCGCGGATGCTTATCTTTCAGGATAACGGTTCAACACCCAACCGGGCGAGACACGCCCACCCCGGCAAGGCGCATACAAGAGAACCCGCCGCCACGAAAACCGTGACGGCGGGCCCAATGTGAATGTGTGTGCGCGAGGGGGGACTTGAACCCCCACGCCATAAGGCACAGGAACCTAAATCCTGCGTGTCTGCCAATTTCACCACTCGCGCGTAGCGTCACCCCACATCCGAAGATGCATGCGTCTGAGGCAACAAAAAATTAGTGTACACCAGGAACCCAGGTTCTCCAAGCCTTAAAAGAAGCCCTCATAGGGCAAAAAGTCCGCAAACACGCCGAACAACAGCCCTCTCAAGAAGCAGTAGAACGGCGATACACAAACCCCAGAAAACGTGACCCTACTTCGGGTCAATACCCAAATCACGACGCAACTTCGCCACATGACCCGTCGCACGCACATTGTACTGAGCCACAGAAATAACACCCTGCTCATCAATCACAAACGTCGAACGAATCAGGCCCTCATACACCTTGCCGTAATTCTTCTTCTCACCCCATGCACCATACGCCTCAGCCACAGCATGATCAGCATCAGACAGTAGCGGGAACGTCAACGACTCCTTCTCCACAAAACGCGCAATAGCCGCCGGCGAATCCGGAGAAACACCCAACACCACGTAACCCAACGACTTCAACGACGCCAAATTATCGCGGAAATCGCACGCCTCCTTAGTACAACCCGGAGTCGAAGCCTTCGGGTAAAAATACAAAATCACCTTGCTGCCCGCATAATCACTCAGACTGTGCTCCTTACCTGACGCATCAGCAAGGGTAAAAGCAGGGGCCGGGGTGCCCGGCTCAAGACGAACGCTCATCAATAACTCCTCAAAACATCAATAGAGATCAGCAGGGGAGCGGCGGATGCGCCCCACACAGTACCAAGGGCGGACGCGCCCCATGCAATACACACAGTCTAGTGTCCCACACACCCCACCCAAACAATGTGTCCAGGTTCACCACAAATCAACTTGCGTACACCACAAAAACTCGCGTATAGTATTTTTCTGTTGCAAGGGAAACCTTGAAAAACAAAACAAGCGCCTCTAGCTCAATTGGCAGAGCAAT
>NZ_KV832006.1:770339-793767 GCF_001837295.1 Rothia sp. HMSC065C03 | reverse complement strand
CTGGGTTCGAGTCCCAGGGGGCGCACTTCACAGAAAATCCCGCTGATTCTTAGGAATCGGCGGGATTTTTGCGTTCCCTGAATAAATACAGTTTTTGGGCTTGAGGAGCTTGTATCCGGCTTTGTCTCTGATGATGCGCGCCGCATGTTTCCTCCGCGCCTACGCAGGGGCACCCGTCGCCCGGACGCTCCGCCCCTCCTCGCTTCGCAACGGAGAGCGTCCGGGCTGACACCCTGAGGGCGCATCCGGAAAACGCGGCGCGCTACCGATGTGCCGCCCCGCTCCTCTTTACGTCCTGTGGTTCAGTGGTTCGCGAAATCTCGCCGGTCCGTTGGGTTAGGCGGTGGTTCAGTATGTGCGCCCCGTGCCTAGCGAACTGGAGTGGGGGGAGGCTGTCGCGGTTTAGCCTGTTGTCTGGTGGTTGGGTGTTTTGCGTGTGGGGCGGGGAGGGCTGTCGCCTTTTAGTGTGTTGCGTGGTGGTTAGCCTGGTGCGCGCAGAGGCGCCGGTGCCGTCCGTAGCGACATCAGGGTGCCCGAAGCGAAGCGAGGGCGGGTGCCCCTGTAGGAGCGAGGACGTGCACCGCACCTCAAGCCAGCAATGTGGCAGACTCAAGGCATACGAAAGCCCGCCACCGTCACAAGACAGTAGCGGGCATTCACCTCAAAAAGTCACACGGCTACAGGACCGGCCAAATCCGCGTCACAAACTCACGGAAATCCTCAACATCCTTACCCTGCTCCAGCAGACCAGTGCCAAAACGAGTCGCAACCTCAGCATTATCCTCAAACGACAAATAAAACGAGCTGCCATTCACCGACTCAATCGTCACCGCATCATCACCCACACGGTAAGCATGCAGCGCATTCGTATTATCAATCGTCGTAGCCGTACCCGCAGGCGTCAACGCAGGCAAATTCACCGGAGCAATAATCACCTCATCCGGCGCATCCTGATAACCCACAATAAAATGCTGCTGATCAGGATACTGGTGCAACGCCAAATCAGGATTACGGTAAACCGCACGGCCCGTCGCATACACCAAATTGTATGCACCGTAATTAATAATCTGCTCGTCAAAAACCGGGTGCAGAACCCGAATCAGTTCCTCACCCGTCAAAAACTCGCTACTCTCAACAGAGTTACGGGGGTCAACAACCTCTGCGTACTTACTTGCTTCGGTCAGCTCATCAGCGACCGTGATAATCGGTTCGGTCATAGCTTCAGTCTACCGGGGCAACCAACGAAGGTCACGAGTATTCGCACATATTACGCGCCATGACGTCCAAAAATGCGAGTTTTTCTCACCTGTTCAAATGAGCGCCCAAGAGTGCACGCACGCGCACAAGGTGTCCACATCATGAAAGAAAGTATTCGACCTGCGCCTTTATGAACAAAAACGGGTGTGTTGGCCGATAGAGATTTGACTCACCCCCTCTCGGGGCGCACCATAGAAGGGTGAAGACAGCAATGTTCCAGCGAATTCTAAACCTTGTCGACGTCGCCTAGGGCGAGTGGCAGGGTCTATTCACTGCGACTGAGCGCCCCTACCGCTACCACCAACAGCGAGGGGCATTTTTTATAGCTTGGTACCCCCGGGCATAGGATGCGTGAGAATCACACAAACCCCACGCAGAACATTGAGTACAACGAAGAACCATTAAGACACGAGGCATTTCCATGACCATGGGATTTTCCACTTCTGATGACGCGGCAAACGCTCCCGCAGAACGCATGACCGGTTCTCAGGCAATCGTCCGCACCCTCGAAGATCTGGGTGTGACTGACGTATTCGGCCTGCCTGGTGGAGCTATTCTGCCGACCTATGACCCCCTGTACGACTCCAAGAAGGTCCGCCACATCCTGGTCCGCCACGAGCAGGGCGCAGGCCACGCAGCCCAGGGCTACGCAGTGTCCAGCGGCAAGACCGGCGTGTGCATCGCAACCTCCGGCCCCGGCGCAACCAACCTGCTGACCGCAATCGCAGACGCAAACATGGACTCCGTCCCCCTCGTCGCAATCACCGGCCAGGTGTCCACCGCACTGCTCGGCTCCGACGCATTCCAGGAAGCCGACATCGTCGGCATGGCAATGCCCATCTCCAAGCACTCCTTCATGATCACCGACCCGCAGGACATCCCCCGCGCACTGGCTGCAGCATTCCACATTGCATCCACCGGCCGCCCCGGCCCCGTGCTCGTGGACGTCACCAAGGACGCACAGGTCGGCATGATGGAATACCGCGGCATCCCCGAAGACCTGGAGCTGCGCGGCTACACCCCCGTTACCCGTGGCCACTCCAAGCAGATTCACGAAGCCGCAAAGTTCATCACCGAATCCAAGCGCCCCGTCTTCTACGTCGGCGGTGGCCTGGTACGCTCCGGTGCCTCCGAAGAGTTCCACAAGCTGGCTAAGCTCATCGGCGCGCCCGTCGTCACCACCCTGAACGCTATCGGCGCGTTCCCCGACTCCGACCCGCAGAACCTCGGCATGCCCGGCATGCACGGCACCGTCCCCGCCGTCGCCGCAATGCAGAAGTCTGACCTGCTCATCACCCTCGGCGCACGCTTCGACGACCGCGTCACCGGTAAGCTCGGCTCCTTCGCACCCGAAGCTAAGGTCATCCACATCGACGTTGACCCGGCAGAAATCTCGAAGATTCGCTTCGCAGACGTGCCGATCGTCGGCGACCTCAAGTACGTTCTGCCTGAGCTGACCGACCTGCTCTCCACCGAGTTCGCACAGCAGCTGCCGAACCTCACCGAATGGTGGAACGAGCTCAACGTCATCCGCAAGGACTACCCGCTCGGCTACGAGAAGCCCACCGACGGCCTCGGTTCCCCCGAGTACGTTCTCGAGCGCATCAGCGCCCTCACCGGCCCCGACGCATACTACGTCACCGGCGTTGGCCAGCACCAGATGTGGGGTGCACACTACATCCAGCAGGAAAGCCCCCGCCACTTCGTCAGCTCCGCAGGCCTCGGCACCATGGGCTACGGCGTTCCCGCCGGCATGGGCGCAAAGGTCGCACACCCCGACTCCACCGTCTGGGTCATCGACGGTGACGGCTGCTTCCAGATGACCAACCAGGAACTGGTCACCTGCGCACAGAACAACATCCCCATCAAGGTTGCCATCATCAACAACTCCTCCCTCGGCATGGTGCGCCAGTGGCAGACTCTGTTCTACAACGAGCGCTACTCCAACACCGACCTGAAGGACGGCCACGGCACCGTACGCATCCCCGACTTCGTCAAGCTCGGCGAAGCATACGGCTGCGCAACCTTCCGCTGCGAACGCGACGAAGACGTGGACGCAACCATCAAGGCTGCCCTCGAAATCAACGACCGCCCCGTCGTCATTGACTTCACCGTCAGCCCCCACGCCCTCGTCTGGCCCATGGTCCCGGCAGGCGTATCTAATGACAAGATTTGGATTGCGAAGAACACTTCGCCCGAGTTCGATCGTGAGGGAGAGAACTAATGTCTCAGCACACTCTGTCCGTTCTGGTAGAAGATAAGCCGGGCGTTCTCACCCGCGTCTCCGGCCTGTTCTCCCGCCGCCTGTTCAACATCCTCTCCCTGGCTGTGGGCCCCACCGAAAACCCCGGTGTATCCCGCATCACCGTCGTAACCGAAGGTGACTCCCACACCATGGAACAGATCACCAAGCAGCTGAACAAGCTGGTTCACGTGCTGAAGGTCGTCGAGCTTCCCGCAGAATCCTCCACCCAGCGTGGTCACATCCTGATCAAGGTCAAGGCAGACCCCGTAGTCCGCCTGCAGATCGTTCAGGCAGCTGACCTGTTCCGCGCATCTGTGATTGACGTTTCCCCTGAGTCTGTTGTCATCGAGGCAACCGGTTCTGAGGAGAAGCTCAACGCACTGCTGGATGTTCTGGAGCCTTACGGTGTTCGCGAAATTGTTCGCGCAGGCACCATCGGCCTGGCACGTGGCCCCCGCGCCATGAGCGAGCGCATCTAGCACAAAATACCTGACGCTACATTCCCGTAGCAGTTCTCCCGCCCGCACAACCGAAACACACGTATTCGCAGTGCGGGCGGGGGAGCATCAGGTACTCTCTATTTCTTTCTCTACTAGGTGATTTCTCTACCTAGGCACCCCAATACCAAAGAAATAGATGCAGTACCCCATAAACTCTGCAGGTTATAAAATCTTGAGCCACAATCTGAGAAGTGCTCTCGTAAACCTGCACCCCAAAAGCTATCAAGTAGAATAGTCAATGTTGAGCCCAGCCTGGGCCGCATACCAAACTTACTGAGGAGAAGAAATGGCAGCAACCATTTTCTACAACGACGACGCAGACCTCTCCCTGATCCAGGGTCGCACCGTAGCAGTTATCGGCTACGGCTCCCAGGGCCACGCACACGCACTGAACCTGCGTGACTCCGGCGTGAAGGTCATCGTCGGTCTGTCCGAGGGCTCCAAGTCCCGTGCCAAGGCTGAGGCAGAAGGCCTGCGCGTCGCAACCGTTGCAGAAGCAGCAGCAGAAGCAGACGTCATCATGATCCTGACCCCGGACCAGGTCCAGGCAAAGGTCTACGCAGAGAGCATCGAACCCCACCTGAAGCCCGGCAACGCACTGTTCTTCGCACACGGCTTCAACATCCGCTTCGGCTACATCACCGCACCCGAGGGTGTCGACGTGGCAATGGTCGCCCCCAAGGGCCCCGGCCACACCGTCCGCCGCGAATTCGAAGCAGGCCGCGGCGTTCCCGCCCTGGTCGCAGTTGAGAAGGACGCATCCGGCGAAGCACTCGCACTGGCACTGTCCTACGCAAAGGGCCTCGGCGCAACCCGCGCAGGCGTCATCAAGACCACCTTCACCGAAGAGACTGAGTCCGACCTGTTCGGTGAGCAGGCAGTCCTCTGCGGCTCCACCTCCCAGCTCGTCCAGTACGGCTTCGAGGTTCTGACCGAGGCTGGCTACCAGCCCGAAATCGCATACTTCGAGGTCCTGCACGAGCTCAAGCTCATCGTCGACCTGATGATCGAGGGCGGCATCGCTAAGCAGCGTTGGTCCATCTCCGACACCGCAGAGTACGGCGACTACGTCTCCGGCCCCCGCGTGATCTCCCCCGAGGTCAAGGAAAACATGAAGGCTGTCCTGGCAGACATCCAGAACGGCAACTTCGCAAAGCGCTTCATGGAAGACCAGGCTGCAGGCGCACCCGAGTTCAAGGAACTGCGTGCAAAGGGCGAGGCACACCCCATCGAGGCAACCGGCCGCAAGCTGCGCGAGCTGTTCTCCTGGAACTCCGTTGACGACGACTACACCGAAGGTTCCGTCGCTCGCTAAACGGTAGCTCAGCAATAGCTTTATAAGAATCCGGTGCACCACCCACACTCCGCTACAGGGGGAGAGAGGTGGGGCGCCGGATTCTTGCGTTTTCCGGCCAAAGCGCACCACCTGTCAAATATGTGATACAGTTCATGCTTATTCAAGTTGCAGGCACTCACGGAATGCCGTATAGTATTTACTTGTTGCAGGGGAAACCCTGAAAAACAAATAAGCGCCTCTAGCTCAATTGGCAGAGCAATTGACTCTTAATCAATGGGTTCTGGGTTCGAGTCCCAGGGGGCGCACTTCAAAGAAAATCCCGCTGATTCTTCGGAATCGGCGGGATTTTTGCGTTCCCCTTGAAATGCAGTCTTCATGGGTTGAGGAATCGGTGTTCGTCCTCGCTCCTGCAGGGGTTGGGTGGGTGGGTACCTCGCGTCTCCCAAGACTACGGGGTGCGCTACATGTTTCCTCCGCGCCTACGCAGGGGCACCCGTCGCCCGGACGCTCCGCCCCTCCTCGCTTCGCAACGGAGAGCGTCCGTGTGACACCCTGAGGGCGCTTCCGGAAAACGTAGCTGCACCGGTTAGGCGGGTGCGTGGAGGTTTCGGTGGCCTCCGTAGCGACATCAGGGTGCCCGAAGCGAAGCGAGGGCGGGTGCCCCTGTAGGAGCGAGGAGGGTGCCGAACCTCGAGCTAATCCCGCTGGGGTCGCGGTAGATTCGCGGTGGTTTCGTGTGCGCCCCGTGCCTAGCGAACTGGGGCGGGGGAGGGCTGTCGCGGTTTAGCGTGTTGCCTGGTGGTTGGGTGTTTGTTGCATATCAGAGTGTAACCCCGGTGAGAGTCGTACCTAAGACTGCGGTAAACTGAAAGTTATGACTGCAACTCCGTTCTACATCACCACCGCCATCTCCTACCCCAATGGCAACCCGCACATCGGCCACGCCTACGAAACCATCGCAGCCGACGTGCTAGCCCGCTTCAAGCGCCTCGACGGCTTCGACGTGCGCTTCATGACCGGCACCGACGAGCACGGCCAGAAGATGCAGACCACCGCCGAGAAGCTCGGTAAGACCGCTAAGGAACTCGCCGACGAGAACTCCGCACGCTTCAAAGCAATGAACGACGCGCTGAACATCAGCTACGACCGCTTCATCCGCACCACCGACCCCGACCACTATGTCGCATCCCAGGCCATCTGGAAGCGCATGGAAGAAAACGGCGACATCTACCTCGACAAGTACGCCGGCTGGTACTCCGTACGCGACGAAGCCTACTACGCAGAAGACGAAACCGAAGTCCGCGACGGCCAGCGCTACGCCATCACCACCGGCACCGAAGTCGAATGGACCGAAGAAGAATCCTACTTCTTCCGCCTCTCCAAGTACGGCGACAAGCTCCTCGAACTCTACGCCAACGAAGGCTACGTCTACCCCGAATCCCGCCGCAACGAACTCATCTCCTTCGTCAAGGGCGGCCTCAACGACCTGTCCATCTCCCGCACCACCTTCGACTGGGGCGTACCCGTACCCGGCAACGACAAGCACGTCATGTACGTGTGGGTCGACGCCCTCACCAACTACCTGACCGGCCTCGGCTACCCCGACACCGACAACGAGCTGTTCACCAAGTACTGGCCCGCCGACCTGCACCTCATCGGTAAGGACATCACCCGATTCCACTCCATCTACTGGCCCGCATTCCTGTGGTCCGCCGGAGTCGAACTGCCCAAGCGCGTCTTCGGCCACGGCTTCCTGCTCGTCAACGGCGAGAAGATGTCCAAGTCCGTCGGTAACGTCGTCGACCCCGCAAACCTTGTCAACGCGTTCGGCCTGGACGCCGTACGATTCTTCCTCATGCGTGAAGTGTCCTTCGGTCAGGACGGCTCCTACTCCGAAGAGTCCATCATCAACCGCATCAACTCCGACCTGGCAAACAACCTCGGCAACCTCGCCCAGCGTTCCCTGTCCATGGTCGCCAAGAACTGCGGCGGTGCCGTCCCCACCCACGGCGAATTCACCGAAGCCGACCGCCAGATCCTCGACCAGGCGGCAGCCCTCTACGAGCCCGTCCGTGCAGACTTCGACGAGCAGGCATTCCACCGCGCACTCGAGCGCATCTGGACCGTCCTCGCAGACACCAACGCCTACTTCGCAGAACAGGAACCCTGGACCCTGCGCAAGAACGGCGAACTCGACCGCATGAACACCGTGCTGTACGTAACCCTTGAGGTCGTACGCCAGGTCGCCCTGCTGCTGCAGCCCGTCATGCCCGACTCGACCGCCAAGCTGCTGACCCTGCTCGGTGTACCCGAAGGCGACGCACGCCAGTTCGCAGCCCTCGGCACCGCACTCGTGCCCGGCACCGAACTGCCCGCACCCGCACCGGTGTTCCCCCGCTACGAAGCACCCAAGGCATAACAGCTGCTTCTGCAATAGCGAATAGCGTATGAAAGCCCTCGGCTTCCTGACCCCGAATGGGGGGAGGAGCCGGGGGCTTTTCGCATACATATATATGTGTAGGCGCGGGCAGAGATGGGAGGCAGAGGTACGGGGTAGGGGTGCAGGGTGAGAACGCCGGGTGAGCCGCCACTCATCCTTAAGGATGATGCCGGTGCCCCGCCCAGCCCGCCTCAGGCTCACCTCAGCCCGTGGAATGAGTGGGGAATCTGCGCATCCGCAGGTCAGGACCCGGTGAACACCCGCCAAAATCAACCTGGAGGATGAGAAAAACCCTGTAGTCAGCGCCATGCTGCGTGAAATAATTGAACTATGACTACGACAACTCCTCACGCACAGACGGCACAGGTTGCCGTCTCCGCACGAAACCTTTCTAAAACCTACGGCATGGGTGAAGCCACCGTCCACGCCCTCAACAACGTCTCCGTCGACTTTGAGCAGGGCAAGTTCACCGCCATTATGGGTCCCTCCGGCTCGGGTAAGTCCACGCTGATGCAGACCATCGCAACCCTGGACACCCCCGACCCGAACCCGGCAACCTCCATCCGTATTGGCGGTACCGAGCTCTTCGGTCTGAAGGACAACGCCCTCACCGAATTCCGCCGCGAACACATCGGCTTCATCTTCCAGGCGTTCAACCTGGTGCCCACCCTCACCGCGGGCCAGAACATTGACCTGCCCCTGGGCCTTGCCGGTAAGAAGCCGGACCCGCAGTGGCGCGACTACCTAGTTAAGACCCTCGGCCTGGAAACCCGCCTCGACCACCGCCCCGAACAGCTCTCCGGCGGTCAGCAGCAGCGCGTCGCCATCGTGCGCGCCCTGCTCGCACGCCCCGAAGTGGTCTTCGCCGACGAACCGACCGGTAACCTCGACTCCAACTCCGGCGCCGAGGTGCTGCGCCTGCTACGTGCCGCCGCAACCGACCACGCACAGACCATCCTCATGGTCACCCACGACGCAAACGCCGCCTCCTACGCAGACCGCGTGGTCTTCATCAAGGACGGCATGGTCGCCGGCGAAATGATCGAACCCACCTACGACGCCGTGCTCGGCGCAATGGCACAGCTGGAAGGTCGATAAGCCGTGGCAACCACACTGAACACGGTGGCGCGCTCCAATCTGCGCGCCTCCAAAGGAAAATACGTCCTCACGGGCATAGGCATCGCGATTTCCTCCTTCTTCATCGCAGCCATTATGATGCTCACCAACTCGCTGCAGGCGACCGTCAACTCCTCCGTTGGTGACGTGCTCTCCCGCGCCGAGGCGGTCGTCGCCTCCGCCGCTACAACCAGCGACGGTAAAGACAGCACCTCTATCTACCTGACTCGTGATCAGATTCAGAAAGTAGAAAAGAGCGACCTGCTCTCCGGCTACTGGGTGCAGTACGCCGTCACGGGTTCGATCGGTACCGGCGATCAGAAAACCCCCGTGCAGTACAACCAGCTGCCCGCCGATTCGAGCCTCTTCCCGTACAAGGTGCAGGGCAAAATCCCCAGTAGCGACCACGAAATCATGGTCTCCACCTACTTCGCGAAGAAGCATAACCTCTCGCTGAACGGCAAGGTCACCAGCACCGACGTTGTAGAATCCGTCAGCGCCCCCGGTACTGATAAGACCGCCGAATACACCGTCGTCGGTCTGTTCGACCCCGGTTTTGAAGGCTCCACCACCAATCAGGCTGTCTTCATTGGCGGCACCAGCCTCGGCGAAGCCACCCTGAAAGCAGCCGAGACAGAAAACAAGAGCTCCGCGGCAGGCTACCGGAACATGGCTGGCGCGAACCTCATCTACCTCAAGTTCAAGGACGGCGTAACCGACGCCAAACTCAAGAGCCTGCAGGATACCCTCAGCAGCGGCGACACCAAGAACGACCCGCGCGTCATGACCGGTCAGAAGCTGCTGGAGGACTACCAGAAGACCATCTCCACGGTCTTCACCTCCATTAGCGTGGTCCTGGGTGCCTTCGCAGCACTGGCTCTGCTGGTCTCCTCGTTCGTCATCTCCAACACCTTCGCGGTGCTGGTCGGCCAGCGCATCCGTGAACTGGCTCTGCTGCGCACCCTCGGTGCCCGCGGCGGCTCCCTTGTACGGATGCTACTCATCGAATCCATTACCGTGGGCGTGGTGTTCTCCCTCATCGGTGCACTGCTGACCTACCTGGTTGGCGCGCTGGTTGGTGCGAACCTGACCACCTTCATGATCTCGTACTCAATCACCCCGGTGATTATCAGTACCCTGATCTGCACCATCGTCACGGTTCTGGCGTCGCTCTCCCCGGCACGAAGCGCCCTGCGCATCTCGCCCATCAGCGCGATGAGCGAGCACACCAACCGCGAAGTCAGCAAGCCCGGCAAGATCGGCCCGATCTTCGGTATGCTCTTCGCCATCGGTGGCGTGGTTGCTGTTGTGGCTGCTCTCGATAAGGCAACCAGCACGGAGCGTGACGGTAACTCCGCGATCTTCCTCGGCATGCTCGCCGCACTGCTGCTCGGTATTGCGGTCTTCCTCATCACCCCGCTGGTGCTGCCCCCGCTGGTACGTGCCCTCGGTAAGGTCACCCGCACCCAGACCGGTAAGCTCGCGCTCGCCAACGCACTGCGTTCGCCCAAGCGAACCGTCTCCACCGGCCGTGCTGTGCTCGTCGGCACCCTGGTCGTGTCGACTGTGCTGACCGGCTACACGGTTCTGAGCGCATCGTTCGTCAAGGCTCTGGACCAGCAGTACCCGATTTCTGCGCAGGCGAAGTACAGCTCGTATGACCAGTCTGAGGCGGCTTCTACCGTGACCAAGGCGGAGGGAATTGCCTCCAAGGTCAAGGGCATTAAGAACGTTCAGGCATCCGCTGTTGGTTACGCCGCCGGCGTGGTTGACTACACCGTCGAGTACGAAGGCCAGAGCGTCAACCAGAACGCTGACCTGGTGGCGCTGAGCTCCTCCGATTTGAAGGCAATCCTGCCGGACGAAAACTCGAACCTTGCTGACGATACCGTGCTGGTACCTCAGGGACTCTGGAAGTCCGCTGGATTGAATGAGTCCAGCCGTCTGAAGGCGCGCGGCCCGCTTGGCGAACTGGAACTCAAGCCCGTCAAGTCTGAAACCAAGCAGCACCTGCTGATTGTCAACCCGACCACCGCCGCCAAGCTGCAGGACGCCAAGAACCCGCAGGCAGTTGCCAACCCCGCCGCTGAGGAAGCTCAGAAGCGCATGGAAGAAGCAATTGCGAGCGGCGATCAGGAAGCTCAGGCAAAGGCCGCAAAGCTGACCGTCACCAGCCAGGCACGCGGTAACGGCACCGTCATTCTGGTGCGTGCCGCCTCCCCGCTGACTAGCAGTGAAAGCTCAACTCTGCAGACTGCGCTGAACCGAATCAGCCCGGACAACTCATTCAACGGTGGCCTGCAGGAGCGCCAGACGTTCGACCAGCTGCTGACCGTCATGCTGACCTTCACCCTGGTGATGCTCATGCTCGCAGTGGTCATCTCCATCATTGGTGTGGCGAACACGATGACCCTGTCGGTCAACGAACGCCGCCGCGAGAACGCGATGCTCCGCTCGCTAGGCCTGTCCCGCAAGCAGCTGCGCCGCATGATCTCCATTGAGGCGATTCTGATTACGCTCGCCGCAGTGATGCTCGGCATGATTGCCGGTACGGTCATCGGCACGGTCTCCGCGAAGATCGTGATGGCATCCGCGAGCGCCAGCGCCCCGCTCGTGCTTGACCTGCCGTACGTCTGGTACGTGGTCATCCTCATTGTGGGTGTGCTCGCCGCGATGCTCGCTTCGGCTCTGCCGGCGGCTCGTTCGGCTCGCATGTCCCCGGTTGAGGGTATGCGCGGCTAACCCGGCATAGTTACAGTACCCGGCAAACCCGGATACTCGGCGTGAGATAGCCCCGGAGGGTGCCCCTGATAAGGAGGCGCCCGCCGGGGCTTTGCCGTGTCCTCTATTTGGTTGTGCCCTATATATTTCTGCTGCGCTTGGTTTGTGCCCTCAGATTCTTGGAGCTGACCTGTAGCATGGCTTTGCGCGTATGATGGGTGTATGAGCACTAGCCACCCCAATCTGCGTCGCGGGTACACGCTACCCCATGAAGCGGAGGTTCTTCAGATCCTCCGTGACGCTGGTGTGCGCCGTGCCCGACTCTTCGGCAGCGCCGCCCGCGGTGAGCTGACCGAAACCAGCGACCTGGATTTTTTGGTGCAGATGCCGGGGGCGGCCCCTTTTGACGAGTTCATGCAGATGGTCGATGCTCAGCACCGCATTGAACAGCTGACCGGCCGTAGCGTTGATATGGTCACCCGGTTGCGCCCCCGCATCTATGCGGAGGCAGAACCGGACATGGTGGAGCTACCGCTATAAGAAGTTGCCTGAGCTGATGAGCGACTTTGAACGAATCATCGACGAGATAGAAGAAACTACTTAACTAAAGAGCCCCGGAGGGTGCCTCGATCAGGAGGCGCCCGCCGGGGCTTCGCTGTGTCCTCTAGTCTGCCGTGCTCTCTATTCTGCTGTGCCCTTATATAAGGGAGCGCTAGTGGGCGATACCCGCCTCATACGCCATAATGACCGCCTGCACACGATCACGCGCACCCAACTTCGCCAACACATGCGACACATGCGTCTTCACCGTCGCCTCCGAAAGCACCAGCTCCCGCGTAATCTCCGCATTCGACAAGCCACGCGCAATCAAACCCAGCACCTCAAACTCACGCGGCGACAACTGCTCAATCAACTCACGATGCGGATAATCCTGCACAGGCTCAAGGCTTGCATGCTCAGCCGGAATAAACGTCGCCTTAGGAAGTTCAGAAGTAGCCGGGGGAGCAACAGGAGCAGATTCAGGAACAGGCGCGGCAGGAGCAACGGGAGCAACAGCGGGGGAGTCCAGCACCGGAATCATCTGCTCCAACAGGCGGCGAGTCGCAGACGGCGCAATCACCGCATCGCCGCGGTGCACCGTACGAATCGCCTCCAGCAGCTGCTCCGGCGGGGTGTCCTTCAACAAGAAACCGCTCGCGCCCGCACGCACCGCCGAATACACGTACTCGTCAATGTCGAAGGTCGTGAGCATAATAATGCGCACCCGCTCCTCCTCAGCCACGCCACGCTGAGCGTCACGCTCCAGGATGCGGCGCGCAGCCTCCAGCCCGTCGCAGTGCGGCATGCGCACATCCATGAGGATGACCTGCGGCGCCTGCCCCTCAGACACCATGCGGTCAAAAACGTCAATAGCCGCCAGGCCGTCGTCAGCCTCCATAACGACCTGCAGGTCCGGCTGGGAGTTCACGAGCATGCTCAAGCCGCCGCGCACTAGGCGCTGGTCGTCAACGAGCATCACGCGGATCGGCTGGGTGGTCTGTGGTGCAGAAGTCTGTGGTGCAGAAGAGTACATAGTTTCAATCCTAGATTACGAGGTAGTAGAGGGCGCGGGTATTAGAGGTCGCGGTAGGGGAGCGCCGCCTCAACGAGCCAGCCGCCGTCGGGCTGCAGACCGTAGGTGAGGGCGCCGTGGTAGAGGGCGATACGCTCGCTCATGCCGCGCAGACCGTTACCGCTGCCGGGGACCGGGCGAGCAATGTGCTGAGCCGCGGCAGAGGAAACCGGTTCGTTCTCAACCCGCAGTTCCAGTCCTTCATCACCCCAGTGAATGGTGACGGTGGTTGCCGCGCCGGGGGAGTGCTTGAGCGCATTGGTGAGCGCCTCCTGCACGGTGCGGTATGCCGCGAGTTCTGCGCCCTGCGGTAGGGTGCGTGCCATGGTGCCGGTGATTCCGGTGAAGGTGACGGGCAGCCCGGCGCGGCGGCTCTGCTCCACGAGGGCGGGCACATCGTTGAGGGTGGGCACGGGTGCGTAGGCGGTTGCCTCGTCCGTGCGGAGTAGCCCGAGGAGGGAGCGCATCTGGGTGAGGGAGTCGCGTGCCGTGTCTGCGATGAGTTCGAGGGTCTGCTCCGCAATATCCGGCGCGCTCTGCTGTTGAGCCTGACCCGCCTGCTGAGCCTGTTCTGTCTGCTGTGCGCGTGCGGTGCGGGCGCTCGCAGCGGCATAGCGTGCCCCATCCGCCTGAGAAATAATGCTGGACAGCGAGTGTGCCACAATATCGTGCATTTCGCGGGCGATGCGGGTGCGTTCGTCCTGCGCGGCGAGGCGGCGTTCCTGTTCCTGCTCGTATTCGAGGCGGCGGGCGCGTTCTTTGAATTCTTCGCTGCGCAGTTCGCGCATGCGGCGGGAGTCGCCGAGGAACCAGAAGACGGTGAAGATGGATCCGCAGAGCACGCCGAGCATCAGGGAGATGAAGATGCGGGCGGGTATGTCGTCCCAATGGTAGAGGAACGAGAGCGAGGCCTGCACGGTGACGGCGAGTGCGCCGACCCAGCCGAGAATGAGGGCACGGAATCGTGCGCGGCGGGTCCAGTGCCTGCCGGTGTGGTAGGCGGCGAGGCTGACCGGCGGGTAGCAGGTGATGACGAGTGAGTCGGGGAAGGGGGTCACGAGGGTGAGACAGAGCGCCGCGATGACCACGTAGATGCTGCCGTAGGGGAAGCGGTAGCGGAAGTAGAGCGCGGTGGTGCTGCAGAGCGCGGAGATGAGCGGGATCCAGCCGTAGCCGTTGATGAAGGCAACGGAGAGTACGCAGCAGAAGAACTGCATGTGCGCGACGACGAGGACGTTCATCCAGCCGCGTTTGTCTCTGAGGTAGCTTTGCACGCGGCTGGAGGCGGTGATTGCGTCGGCGGGCAGGTCGCTGCTTTCTGAGATGCCGCGGGTATGCGTTACGGCGTGGCCTGATTCGGCGGTCTCAGCGGTGCGGGGTGGGTTCTTCTGGGGTTGGGTGCGCTTGAGGGGCATGCTTCCAGTGTATCGGGGTGTTTGTGAGGGGTCGGGAACCCCTTTTCTGCTCTCACATGCAGGGATATTTTGTGGGTTTGTGTGTGTGGGTGTGTGCTTGAGTGAGTATGACACGCCAAAAACGGCTATTTTTAGTGACCTTAATTACTTTTTTGTAGATTATTTATTCAACTAAAGCTTGAGAGTTTGGGGTTGTATGGGGTTCGAATTCGGGTTTAAGAGACTTGAAACTCCCTTAAGTAACCTATTTTGGTTGAAAAACCTTCAACTAAGGCAGAGAGTTTAAGGAAAACCCCCTCATCAAGCCATTTTTGGAACCATTGCGGTACAGGTCCTTGATGGGTATAGTTTTAGCCGTACCCGAAATCTGCGCCCGAGGTCTAAGGCCTCGCAGGGCGAACACCAAGCGCTCTGATGCACCTCCCTGTATAGGGGAGCGGGATACAACATTATGTCGTTATCACCAAGAGGTTAGGTGCAAACCTGCTTCGCTCACTCGAATCTCATCAGGTGACGTTCTTCGCCGCGCACGACGGCGGGTGATAACTTTTATTCCTCAAAATGACATCACTCTCGAAGGACATACATGTCTACTAACATTTCTCGCCGCAAGGTTGTCGCTGGCGCAGCATGGGCTGCTCCGGTTGTCGCAGCTTCCGCTGCAGTTCCCGCTTTTGCTTCCTCCACCGTTTGCGAGCCCGAAGGTTCCGCAGCTTACACCATCTCCGGTCAGCCCTCCGGTAACAAGAACACTCAGAAGTTCACTGTTCCCGCCAAGGTTGACAAGATTATCTTCGAGGTTGTTGGTGGCGCAGGTGGCGGTTCCTCGTCGGTCAAGGGTGGTTCCGGTGCATCTCTGACCGGTGCAATCCCCGTCAAGGAAGGCCAGGTTGTTGAACTGGTCGCAGCTGCCGGTGGTGTAGCTTACCTGGAGCGCGTGCTTGGTAACGAAGCCACCCCGAAGAAGCAGTACTACGTCTGGGGTACCCGTCCGGCAACCGGTGGTGAAGGCTACGGTAACGGCGGTGACGTAAACGCCCAGGCTATTCCCGCAGACGCTAAGGCTCTGGTTGATGCTAAGTACCCTGGTACTGACAGCGACATGAAGGCAGCCGTGTATGGCGGTTCCGGCGGTGGCTCCTCTGCTCTGCTCATCGACGGCGCAGTTGTTGCTCTGGCAGGTGGCGGTGGTGGTGCGGGTATCCGTACCCAGCCCGCTACCAACAACGTGCTTGACACCAAGGACAAGTTCTTCAACCCCAATGCAGTCAACGCAGGTACCACCACTCTGGGTGACACCGCGGTTAAGTCCGTTCTGCCCGCAGGTGCAGACGCATCCGCAGCAACCGGTAGCGACGCAGAGACCTCTATCTCTCACTACTCCGTTCTGAAGCCGCACACTACTGATGGCACCGCTATGAAGGTTGCCGGCGGTAAGGGCGGCGGCAACGGTACCGGTGGTGCCGGTGGCGAGCAGCCCCTGCTGTACAACGAAAAGGCTAATGTCTTCGGTGTTATTGGCTTCAAGAGCCAGAACAAGCAGGTGCTCTTCAGCTCCTCCACCGCAGGTGAAACCGGTGGTAACGGCTTCGATGGTAAGGGTGGCGACGGTGTCTTCGCATACTCCTACCAGATCGACAACAACGATATCTCCAAGCTGGAAATCGTTCATGCGACCAACCCTGTTAACCTCAACGATAAGACCAACCTGGACAAGGACTCCACCCTCAAGTCCTTCAACGGTCACCAGACCGTTGTCTCCGCAGGTGGTGGCGCAGGCTACGGTGGCGGTGGCTCCGGTGCTGCTCGCGGCCTCTCCTCCATCATTACCTCCCAGAAGTGGAACGGTAACGAAGAGCCCACTCGTTACCGCCAGAACGTTGGCGCACTGATGCAGGCAGGTTCCGGTGGCGCAGGTGGCTCCTACCTTGCTCCTAGCGTAACTGACGGCTCCATCAAGTCCGCAGGCAACGGTGGTAACGCATCCGGCGTACGTAACCCCGGTTCCGTGAAGATTACCTTCTGCAAGCGCTCCTAATAGCAGTAGCATCTAGGGTCCTCACTCTGAGTGAGAACTCATAACGATATTCCCCGGCTGAATTATCAGCCGGGGAATATTGTTTTAATCGGCAGAAGCTGAACACCACAGAATCCAGAACTCCAGAATCCAGAACCCCAGAAGCCAGTGGGCGCCGAGTCGAACCAGAAGGGTAGGGGGAGTGGCATGGCAGGAGCTACAGCTAGTCAGGCGCCGTCTAGCCCAGAGTCTGAGAACCCGCCCGCACACTCTACCGCCCACCCGTGGTGCGTATTAGGGTAGAGGCATGACTGAAGCACGTAGCATCGACCTCGCCGTCATCCCCGGCGACGGCATCGGCCCCGAAATCATTACCGAAGCCCAGCGCATCCTCACCCGCGCCTGCGAGCTCGAAAACATCACCGTAACCCCCACCCACTACAAGCTCGGCGCCGAGCACTGGCTGGAAACCGGTGAAACCCTGCCCGAGTCCACCATGGACGCCCTCAAGCAGCACGACGCGATCCTCTTTGGCGCCATCGGCGCAGACCCGCGCAGCGGCAAGATTCCCTCCGGCCTCATCGAACGCGAAATGCTCCTGAAACTGCGCTTCGCCTTCGACCACTACATCAACCTGCGCCCCTCCCGCCTGTACCCCGGCGCAGTCTCCCCGCTCGCCAACCCCGGCAACATCGACTTCGTGGTTGTGCGTGAAGGCACCGAAGGCCCCTACATCGGCAACGGCGGAGTCATCCGCGGCGGCACCCCGCACGAAATCGCCACCGAAGTCTCCCTCAACACCGCACACGGTGTGGAGCGCCTGGTACGCTACGCCTTCGAGCTGGCATCCACCCGCCGCAAGAAGGTCACCCTCGTGCACAAGACCAACGTGCTCACCCACGCAGGTCGCCTCTACAACCGCTACTTCACCGAAATCGCGGCTGAATTCCCCGAGGTTGAGACCGACTACCTGCACATTGACGCGACCACCATCTTCATGGTCACCGACCCCGCCCGCTTCGATGTGATCGTCACCGACAACCTCTTCGGCGACATCATCACCGACCTCGCAGGTGCAGTCACCGGCGGTATCGGCTACGCCGCCAGCGGCAACATCAACGCCGTCGGCGAGTTCCCCTCCATGTTCGAGCCCGTACACGGCTCCGCACCGGACATCGCCCGCCAGAACAAGGCAAACCCCACCGCCGCAATCCTCGCCGGTGCCATGCTGCTGCGCCACCTCGGCCACGATGCAGCCGCAGCCCGCATTGAGGACGCTGTCGAGGCAGATATGCGCGAAAACGGCGCCACCGTGCGCGGTACCGATCAGGTCGGCGCGGACGTACTCGCACGCCTAGGCTAAGCTCACCTGGCTAAAATTGGCTCGGCTAAAACCCGCCAGCCGTAGCCGCTGAACGCAAAACACCCGTGAAGCCCGGAAGGAACACACCTTCCGGGCTTCACCTGTTCACATCCTGAATGAGAGAAAAGGTGCGCATGCGGCAAACGCATCTTTCCGGTACTCTAAAACAGGTCAGGCACACCCGCCCGGCACCTCGGCGGTGGACACCCTCCACCACTCACTGCAATGCATCCGACTAGCACAGACCGCTAGATGCACCATCTGCCCCGCACGACAACGCGCCCGGCGGCACACACCGGTTCTACGCCCCGACGCGAGAACCGCGAATCAAAGAACGCCTGCACAAGCAACTAGACAAAGAGGAACGCAGAACGATGGCCATCGAATTCAGCCACGAAGCAAACCAGTCACCCGCCACCGCCGAACGCCGCGCCGAAATCCTTGCAAACCCCGGCTTCGGTGACTACTTCACCGACCACATGGTCACCATCGACTGGGAAGGCGACTACAAGACCGGTGGCACCTGGTACGACGCACGAGTTCACCCCTACGGCCCGCTCGTCCTCGACCCCGCAGCATCCGTGTTCCACTACGGCCAGGAAATCTTCGAGGGCATCAAGGGCTACCGTCACGCTGACGGTTCCGTGTGGACCTTCCGCCCCGAAAAGAACGCGGCACGCTTCGCGAACTCCGCACATCGTCTCTCCCTACCGCAGCTGCCCGCCGAGACCTTCATTGAGTCCCTGCGCCAGCTGATTAAGGCGGACGAATCGTGGGTGCCCACCGGCGACGGTGAAGCCTTCTATTTCCGCCCCTTCATGATCGCAACCGAGGCGTTCCTGGGCGTTCGCCCCGCACGCCACGTGCAGTACCACGTGATTGGCTCGCCCGCAGGTAACTACTTCGGCACCCCCGAACCCGTGGACATCTGGCTCTCCACCACCTACGCCCGTGCAGGCGAAGGCGGCACTGGTGCGGCAAAGTGCGGCGGTAACTACGCAGCATCCATGATCGCCCAGACCGAGGGTGAAAAGCACGGCTGCAAGCAGGTTATCTTTAAGGACCCGCACCGCGGCGACGCCATCGAAGAGCTCGGCGGCATGAACGTGTTCTTCATCTTCGGCAAGGAAAACAAGATTGTCACCCCCGAACTGACCGGCACCATCCTGGAGGGTGTGACCCGCTCCTCGCTGATTCAGCTTGCCAAGGACCGCGGCATGACCGTCGAAGAGCGCGCAATCACCCTCACCGAATGGCGTGAAGGCGTGGCAAACGGCGACATCACCGAAATCTTCGCCTGCGGCACCGCAGCAGTGGTCGCACCCATCGGCAAGCTCAAGGCAGAAGACTTCGAAATCCCGGCACCCACCGAGCACTTCGGCGAAATCTCCAAGAGCCTGCGCGAAGAGCTTGTCGGTATTCAGCTCGGCACCGTTGAGGACCGCCACGGCTGGATGACCCGCCTCATCTAATCTCTCACGCGAAATCCCCGCAGGATGCCCCGCCCGACCCCGTACGTCGCGCGGTGAGCAACCCGCGGGGATTCACTGTGCCAGGAAAATGACGTGCCCGGTGATGCTGTGCTCGGCGAATATTGCGCGCGGCGTTGATAATGCGAGGACAGGGGAGGAGAGGCGCACCCCGCCGCCGTCCCTCGATAAAACCCGCCCCGCCGAACCCGACCCCGCTAAAACCCGACCCGCCGCCGCCCTCGAAGGCTGGTACCCTAGAAAGTATGCGTATTGCACGATTTACCGTAAATAATGAGCTCCACTTCGGGCTGGTAGAAGGCGACGCAGGCGAAGAAACCCTGCGCGTACTCGCCGGCGACCCCTTCTACTCGGGCATCGAACCGACCGGCACCACCTACCCCATCGACCAGGTGCGCCTGCTCGCCCCGATCATCCCCCGCTCCAAGGTGATTGGAGCGATCGCAACCTGGGCTGGAACCGAGGCGCCCGCCTCCCCGCAGTTCTTCCTCAAACCCAACACCACCGTCATCGGCCCCGGCGACCCCGTGACCCTGCCCGAGTACTCCGAAGCCGTCAGCGCAGAAGGTGAACTCGCCGTCATTATCGGTCGTATCGCCAAGTCCGTGCCTCTTGAGCGCGTGCACGAGGTCATCTTCGGCTACACCGTGGCAAACGACCTCACCGCCCGCGACCTGCTCGAAGACCGCCAGTGGACCCGCGCCAAGGGCTTCGACGGCTCCACCCCGCTCGGCCCCTGGATCGAAACCGACCTGGACACCGACTCGCTGAACATCACCACCTGGGTTGACGGCGACGTCGTGCAGGAAGGCAACACCTCCGAAATGCACTACTCCGTAGCCGAACAGGTTGCCGCAGCCTCCGAAATCTTCACCCTGCTGCCCGGCGACGTACTGCTCACCGGCACCCCCGCCGGCATCAGCGTACTGCGCGACGGCAACGAAGTAGAGGTTGAAGTCGAAGGTATCGGCTCCCTCGTCACCCGCGTGCGCGACTAAGCAGCCCGCACCCAAAAACGTAACGTACATCCTGAAACACACCGTCAAGGAGACATCATGACCGAATACCACGGTCCCGTACTCAACAGCCCCGCAGACACCCGCGTGCGTTTCTGCCCCTCGCCCACCGGCACCCCGCACGTGGGCATGGTCCGCACCGCCCTCTTCAACTGGGCATACGCACGCCACACCGGCGGCAAGCTGATCTTCCGCATCGAAGACACCGACGCGGCACGCGACTCCGAAGAGTCGTTCAACCAGGTGCTCGAATCCCTGCACTGGCTCGGCATCAACTGGGACGAAGGCGTCGGCGTCGGCGGCCCCCACGAGCCCTACCGCCAGTCCGAGCGTAAGACCGCAGGCATCTACAACGAGATTTTCCAGAAGCTCGTTGAGGGCGGCTACGTGTACGAAGACTTCTCCACCCCCGACGAGGTGAAGGAGCGCCGCAAGGCAGCCGGTCAGGACCCGCAGCTCGGCTACGACAACTACGACCGTAACCTCACCGAAGAGCAGAAGGAAGCCTACCGCGCCGAGGGCCGCAAGCCCGTGTGGCGTCTGCGCATGCCCGACGAGGACATCACCTTCAACGACCTGGTCCGTGGTGAAATCACCTTCAAGGCTGGCACCGTGCCCGACTACGTGGTTGTGCGCTCCAACGGCGACCCGCTGTACACCTTCGTGAACCCCGTCGACGACGCACTCATGGGCATCACCCACGTGCTGCGCGGCGAAGACCTGCTCTCCTCCACCCCGCGTCAGATCGCGCTCTACCGCGCGCTCATCGACACCGGCGTGACCACCTTCATCCCCGAGTTCGGCCACCTGCCCTACGTCATGGGTCAGGGCAACAAGAAGCTCTCCAAGCGCGACCCCGAGTCGAACCTCTTCCTGCTGCGCGACTCCGGCTTCATCAAGGAAGGCCTGCTGAACTACCTGTCCCTGCTGGGCTGGTCCCTCTCCGCAGACCAGGACGTCTTCAGCATCGACGAGCTCGTCGAGCACTTCGACGTACACGACGTTGTTGCCAACCCTGCACGCTTCGACGTAAAGAAGGCAGAGTCCATCAACGGCGACCACATCCGTGCGCTCGACCCCAAGGACTTCCGCGACCGCCTCATCCCGTACCTGCAGGCTGCAGGCGTACTCGGTGAAACCCTCACCGAGCGTGAAGAGCAGGTCCTCACCGAAGCTGCACCCCTCGTTCAGGAGCGCATGCAGCTGCTCGGCGAAGCACCCGGCCTGCTCGCATTCCTCTTCAAGGCTGACGAAGAAATCAGCACCGCAGACGACGCACGCAAGCAGCTCAAGGAATCCGCACCGCAGGTCCTCGCCGCCGCAATCGAAGCTCTGGAGCCCCTCGAGGACTTCACCGCAGCCAACATTGAGGCAGCCCTGCGCGCCGCAATCGTCGACGGCCTGGAAATCAAGCCGCGCCTCGCATTCGGCCCCGTGCGTATCGCAGTGTCCGGTGAGCGTATTTCCCCGCCGCTGTTCGAATCCATGGAAATCCTGGGCAAGGAATCCTCCCTCGCACGTCTGCGCAAGCTTGCCGCTGAACTGAGCTAGCCATGAATCAATCGATTATGGGGAAGGCGCTGCTCAAGGGCACCCTCATGGCGCTCACCAACGCCTGCATTATCTGGCTGATTCTGTACATCGCCAACATGGACAAGTCCGTCTTGATGGTGGTCGCTGTTGTCGTTGCGGCAGCCTTCGGATACGTGACTGCCTACTTCGAGGCGCGCGCCGCCCTGAACGCTCAAGAAGCTCAGGCACGGCACGCCCGCGGCGGCGACGTCAGCAGTTCGTCTGACGGCGTAGACACCTCGGACTCTTCGCGTGAAGAGGACGACGAAGACGACTTCGTGGACCCGGGCCCCGACCCGGACGCGGGCGACTTCGACGCCGGAAGCTCCAGCAGCTCCAGCAGTTCGGATTACAGCAGCTACAGCAGCTCCGACTACTCTGGCGGCGGCGATTCCGGTGGAGGCGACTCTGGCGGTAGCAGCGACTAAGCTCTAGAGAATCCCCTTATCCAGCGGGAATCTGACGACCGAAAAGTCTGAAGAAACCCGGCGGATAAGGGGATTTTTCATAAATTTGAGAATATTTTTTGTGATGGGTGTTTCCTGTAAAACTACTAGTCAGTATGTTTTATTGGGGTGAATCTGGCTCCATTTTGGGGAGTGTGGCAAGAGTTTGGTTTGCATACCCCGGCAAAGGCTCGTATAGTAGTACCTGTTGTTGCGACGAACTGAAAAGTTCAAAGCGAAAACATGCGGTTGTAGCTCAGTTGGTAGAGCACCACCTTGCCAAGGTGGATGTCGCGAGTTCAAGTCTCGTCAACCGCTCCACTAAGGTCCCGAGGTTCGCCTCGGGGCTTTTTCGTTGTCTCTGGGTTTTTAGTTTTTGGAGGCGTGGGCAGCGGGTCCTGTGATCTTTCCCGAGGTTGTTGCTTGGGTGGGTTGGCTACCGGGATGCTTTGGCTATCTGGTTATCTGACTGCCCGGTCATCTGGCTATCGGGAGGCGGCGCAGGAAAAAATCTTCAAAAAAATTTGGGACACAAAGCGTGCGGGGGAGGGGGTAAAACTACTCTCCAAGTCCCCTCGAAGCTGCTTTGAGGGTGAAAAATCGGCCCCAAAACCCTCTTTTTGAAGAAATTTAAAAAACTTTTTAACCCCAAAAACCCCGGAAACACGCGGAAGTAGCGGACATAAAACCGTGAATGTGAGGCGCCTCTCCAGATTTCGGCTTGCACGCCTCCAGAAAGACCCGTATAGTTATTACTCGTTCCGGTGATAAGCCGAAAGGCGAGAAACGGAACGGTAATGGGATATGGTGTAATTGGCAACACGAAGGTTTCTGGTTCCTTTGTTCTAGGTTCGAGTCCTGGTATCCCAGCTAACCTCCTAATGGAGGTTGCGGCCCCATCGTATAGCGGCCTAGTACTCC
>NZ_KV832006.1:745871-770239 GCF_001837295.1 Rothia sp. HMSC065C03 | reverse complement strand
CAACACCGGTTCAAATCCGGTTGGGGTCACACTAGGAAATAAACCCTCAGTCTTCTGACTGAGGGTTTATTTGTTTATCCGGTGAAAACTGGTTTTAGATCCTACGGTGCCGCCGTGAGCCTCTCACGGCGCCGCTCCTTACGTCGCGGCACTCCGGGGCATGATGGAATCCCTCGCGCGCTCGGCATCATGCCCCTCCGTCACCGTTACAAACCGGTTGGGGTCACACTAGGAAAAAAGCCTGGTTTCTTCGGAAGCCGGGCTTTTTTGTTTACCCAGCACCTCTGAGTCTAGATTCGGTAATGACTTAGCGACTTCAGCCATGGTTAAAAGCTATCCCTCAAGACGCTAACCCAGCCCCAAAGTCCGTACCTCATGACCAGAGTCCATAAGTCATTACTGAACCTGCAGTCACCTCTGGTGGGATGATCTTTTAGATTCCATGGTGCCGCCGCATACTCACCGGGAAGGGAACGGGAAGAAAAAAGGGAGCGCAAAATTTGACCTTCACGCCAAGCCTCGGTATAGTCTTATCCGTAAGCGTGATTGGCGCAGTGGTAGCGCGCTTCGTTCACACCGAAGAGGTCACTGGTTCGAACCCAGTATCACGCACCAAAGAACCCCCGTTTCAAGGAACGGGGGTTTTATTATGCCCACCGGGTCAAACCCACCGGCAACAGTCCACCGCAGCGGACACAACCACCCGAGAATGAGGTACCCCGTGACAACACCCGAACTCGCCGCAGCCACCGACTACGGACGCATGTACTCCCGCAAACGCGGAGGAGAACTCCTCGTCCCCTCCATCACCACCGTCATCGGGCAGCACGCCAACGACCTCAGCGGCTGGCACGGGTACATGGCCGCCAAAGCCGCCCTCGAAGACCAGCGCGCCTACCGCGCCACCGGATCCCACGGCCTCAAATTCGCCATCATCCGCGACGCAGCCAGCGCCTCCGAACGATACCGCGACGCAGCCGCCGCCCGAGGCGACCGCGTCCACAACTACGCTGAAGCCGTCGCCCTGCGCGCCATGGGCCGCGAACACAACCTCGACGAAAGCCGCGAACAGCTCATCATCAACGGCGAACAAGCCTACGCCGACCGCTTCGACGAATGGTGGGAAGCCTTCAAACCCCGCCCCCTCGCCGCCGAAGTCACCATCTGGAACGACACCGTCGGCTACGCGGGCACCCTCGACCTGGTCGCAGAAATCGCGGGCCGAACCTGCATCATCGACTACAAAACCAAAGGCACCGACAAACGCGGCCGCGTCAAAGCACTCGACGAGAAAGTCGTCATGCAGCTCGTCGCCGGACTCAAAGCCGAAGAATCCATCGTCGACCCCGACGAAGGCACCTGGGAACCCTGGAAATACGGTGACGCGCCCGTCCTCATGGGCGTAGCCCTCGGCGAAACGCAGGTGCTGCCGCAGCAGGCAAACCCCGCCGTGCTCGAACGTAACTGGTACAAGTTCTGCGCGCTGCGCCGCGTCTGGGAATTCGACCGCCAGGTCCAAGAATTTGAAGACCCCGCGCTCATGCCCGTAGTACCGCCGCCGGCGGCATAGGGGAGTAGCGGGCGTAGGGGAGAGACCCGCCCCCCGAGGAGATGAGCCCAGGGAGGTGAGGTTCAGCCCTCACCCTGCCGCCTCTACCCCCAGCGCCTCGATTCGTTCTAGATTCGCGCTACTGAATCGGCGACAATAGAACAATAGGCAGAACGGCGCGCACCCGCTGTGAAGAACCTGCTCCTGGGAGAACCCTCCTGCCGAGAGAGCCCGCCAGCGCAGTTTCACCCGCGAGGCTCTACCAACACAGTTCTGCCGCCATATTGAAATCCGTAAGCACATTCCCGGCACCCCGCCGGCAAAGGAGAACCATGACCATCCTGAGCATCCGCACCGTAGGCGACCCGGTGCTGCGCAGCGTCTGCGACCCCATCACCGTCTTCGACGACGACCTGGCACGACTTATCGACGACATGCTAGAAACCATGTACGACGTGGGCGGCGTGGGCCTTGCAGGCCCGCAGGTTGGCATCTCCAAGCAGATCTTCACCTTCGGCGGCATTGACGACCGCGAAGGCTACATCATCAACCCCGTGCTTGAGGTTGGCGAAGAAGACCAGGAAGGCGGCGAAGGCTGCCTGTCCGTGCCCGGTCAGAAGTCCGCAACCCCGCGAAAGAACTGGGCGCGCGTGACCGGCGTGGACCGCCACGGCGAACCCCTCGTGCTGGAGGGTGAGGGCCTGTTCGCGCGCATGCTGCAGCACGAAACCGATCACCTGCATGGCAAGCTGTTCATCGATCGCCTCGTGGGTGAAGACCGCCAGCGCGTGATGCGTGCCCTGCGCGCCGCAGACTACAACTCGGTTGCCGCGAAGACCGTGACCGAGCGTGCAACCCGCGTGGGCGGTGCCTTCGGCGGCGGTGGCGCGTTCGGTGCAGGCTCTGCCGGTTCCTCCTTCGGTAGCTTCGGAAAGTAGGCTCACATGCTCAACATTATTTACGCAGGCACCCCCGAGGTTGCCGTGCCCCCGCTCGACTACCTGGCGAACTCCGATAAGGTTCGCGTGGTCGGCGTGCTCACCCGCGAAGACGCCCCCGTGGGCCGCAAGCGCGTGCTCACCCCCTCCCCGGTCGCGCAACGTGCCGAAGAGCTCGGCCTGCCCATCGTGAAGGCAAACCGCTGGAACGACGAAGCCGCCGCAGCCATCGCCGAGCTGAACGCTGACGCAGCCGCCGTGGTCGCCTACGGTGCCCTGCTGCCGCTGCCCGCGCTCGAATCCCTGCGCTACGGCTGGGTCAACCTGCACTTCTCCAAGCTGCCCGCATGGCGCGGCGCCGCCCCCGTGCAACGCGCCCTCATCGCCGGTGAGCAGGAAATTTTCTCCACCACTTTCCTGCTCGAAGAAGGCCTGGACACCGGCCCCACCTTCGAACAGGAATCCACCCCCGTAGCCGCCGACGACACCGCAGGCACCGTGCTGATGCGCCTTGCAACCAGCGGCGGCGCACTGCTTGAACGCACCTTCGAACGCCTCGAAGCGGGCGAGAACGGCACCGTGCAGGTCGAGGACGAGTCGGTCAGCTACGCCTCCAAGATGAGCATTGCCGACGGCCGCCTCACCTGGACCGAACCCGCCGAACAGATCCTGGCACGCTTCCGCGGCGTCACCCCCGAACCCGGCGCATGGTGCGAACTGGGCGAAAACCGCTTCAAGATCGGTGGCCTGGCGGTAGCCGACGAGCGCCTGGTGCAGTCCCTGACCGAGGCGAACGGCGGCCCCCTCGCACCCGGTGCGGTGCGTCTGCACGCAAAGAAGGTACTCGTCGGCACCGGTACCGAACCCCTGATGCTGCTGCAGGTTCAGCCTGCCGGTAAGAAAATGATGGATGCGCCCGCGTGGGCTCGCGGCGCTGGCAAGGACATGGCGGAAGGCCTGGTGGTACTCGCATGAGCAACGAAAAGCGCCCCTACAAGGGAGAACACGGCAAGCCCGGTCACGCTGGCAATGGCAAGCCCGGCAACGGCAAGTTCAGCCAGGGTAGCGGTCAGGGTAAGTTCAATCAGGGCGGCGGTCAGGGTGAGGGCGGTGCGAAGCGTAAGCGTCGTCGCCGCTCCGGCGCTGGCAACGGCTCGAGTTCTGGTGTGAGCGAGCAGAACCGCCAGCAGTCCCAGAATTCCCAGCGCGCTCAGAACCAGCGCTCGCAGAATCAAAGCTTTCAGGGCCGCCCGCAGAAATGGGACGACAACTCCCGCGGCGAATCGCGTACCGAATCGCGCACCGGCCGCCGCTTTGACGGCCTGACCAGCGTCGAACGCGCCGCACGCCGCGCCAAGACCGAGCACGACGACACCAAACGCGGTGGCGGCGGCACCTCCCAGCGCAATAAGAGCGGCCACGAACGCAACCGCCGCTCCATGTCCGCCCGCGAATTCTCCGCGGCGGCACCCTCCGCACGCTCGCGTACCGCAGACACCGCACGCGCAACCGTCTTCGACGTACTGCGCTCCGTGGCGGAATCTGACGCCTACGCGAACCTCGTGCTGCCCAAGGCGATTCGTAGCCACCGCCTCGACCACCGCGACGCAGGCTTTGCAACCGAGCTGACCTACGGCACGCTGCGCCACCAGGGCACCTACGACGCAATCCTCAGCCGCTGCGTAGACCGCCCTATCGAGAAGGTCGGCACCACCACCCTGATTGTGCTGCGCATGGGCGTGCACCAGCTGCTGAACATGCGCGTTCCCGCCCACGCGGCGCTGAACCAGAGCGTGTCCCTGGCACGCGAAAAGATCGGTGCGGGCCCGGCAAGCTTCATTAACGCGGTGCTGCGCCGTGTCTCCGAGCGCACCCCCGAAGAGTGGTACGAACTCATCATCGAGGACGCGAAGGACGACACCGAACGCATGGCGCTGCTCGCCTCGCACCCCGCCTGGATTGTGCGTTCCATGCGCCAGGCACTCGTTGCGCACGGCCGCCCCGCCTCCGAAATTGAGCAGCTGCTCGAAGCGGACAACCTCGCCCCCGTGGTGAACCTGGTGGCGCTACCCGGCCTGGGTAGCCTCGACGAGGCACGCGAACAGGGCGCCGTCGACGGCGAGCTGGTTGAAGGTTCGGCGCTGTACGCCTCCGGCGACTTGGCACGCCTGGAATCCGTACGTGAAGGCACCGTCCGCGCTCAGGATGCCGGCTCCCAGCTGGTAGCACGCGCGCTCGCCGCAGCACCCCTGGACGGCACCGACACCGCATGGCTCGACCTGTGCGCAGGCCCTGGCGGTAAAGCGGCGCTGCTCGGCGCGCTCGGTATTCAGCGCGGCGCATCCCTGGTCGCCAACGAGGCGGCACCGCACCGCGCGCAGCTCGTGGAATCCTCCATGCGCCCCCTGCCCGAGGACAGCTACACGGTACTCACCGGCGACGGCCGCCAGATCCGCGAAACCCTGCACAAGAACGCCTCCGCACTGCCCGGATCCATTGAGCCCGGTCAGCTTTTCGACCGCGTGATGGTGGATGTGCCCTGCTCCGGTCTGGGCGCCCTGCGTCGCCGCCCCGAGGCGCGTTGGCGCAAGTCCCCGCGCGATATTGCCGAGCTGCTGCCCCTGCAGCGTCAGCTCCTGGACGCAGCCATTGAGGCGACCCGCCCCGGCGGCGTCATCGCCTACGTGACCTGCTCCCCGCACGCGGCAGAAACCCAGAACATTGTTGCCGAGGTGCTCGAAAGCGGCGCGGTCAGCCTGCTCGACTCCGCCGCCGCACTGCGCGAAGTCGCCCTGCACACCGAAGGCGCGAACGGCGAACCCGTGAGCGTGCTGGCGGGGAAGAAGGACCCCGGCCACACCCCCGAGATCAAGGTCAAGAAGGGTGCGCCGGTCGTGAAGGCTTCGGAGAACCCGACCACCGCACAGCTGTGGCCGCACGTGCACGGAACCGACGCCATGTTCCTCGCCCTGCTGCGTAAGAACTAGCCGCTTCACCGCCTAGCATCATCCGCCATACGGCACGGATTTGAAAGGAACCCCATGGGTATTGCCATTAACCCGTCGATTCTTTCGGCGGATTTCGCGAACCTGCAGCGCGAGCTGGAGCGCATTTCCACCGCAGACGCCGCGCATATTGACGTGATGGACAACCACTTCGTCCCCAACCTCACCTGGGGCCCGCCGGTGGTCAAGCGTCTGCGCGAAATCTCCCCGGTGCCGTTCGACGTGCACCTGATGATTGAGGACGCCGACCGTTGGGCACCCGAATACGCCAGCATGGGCTGCGAATCGGTGACCTTCCACGCGGAGGCGGCTATCGCCCCCATCAAGCTGGCGCGCACTCTGCGTGCTGAGGGTGCGAAGGCGGGTATGGCGCTGCGCCCGGCAACCGCCGTGGAACCCTACCTGGACATGCTCGGCGAACTGGACATGCTGCTGATCATGACCGTGGAACCCGGCTTCGGCGGTCAGGCGTTCCTGGACGTGACCCTGCCGAAGATCGCCCGCGCCGCCAAGGCGATTGAGGGGGTGAACCTGCCGGTGACCGTGCAGGTGGACGGCGGCATCACCGAAGAGACCATCCTGCGTGCCGCGGAGGCTGGCGCAACCTGCTTCGTTGCCGGTAGCTCGGTCTACGGTGTGGATGAGGCGCTCGGCGGTCCGGAGGCGGCAATCGCCTCCCTGCGTGAGGCGGCCGCATCGGTCAAGCGTTCCAGCGCCGGATGCGGTTGCGGCTGCTAGCGGTGCTCGCCGGTAACGGCGCCCCGTATCGATGACACCCCCGCATCTATAAAACTTCAACGCCCCGTTGCGAAGATTGCGCCCCGTCGCGGCTCTTCGCGGCGGGGCGTTTTGCGTGCCCGGCTTTCTCAACCACCGCAGATTTATAGCGAGGTAATAGCAGGGGAGAGACACCCAGTTAAGCGACATAGTGTCAGCAAGACTATGACAAAGCGTGAGATATGTTACCCCGCGCAATTCCGCGGTAAAACCGGGCATCCCGGCGGTCAGAAAAAGCAAACTGAACACATCTTGATGTAACACTCAGATATCTGTAAGGTTAGGTATAGTTTAGTCAAATCTAGGGGGAACTATGTCTTTCAACCGAACCGAGCTGACCGACGCCGAAAACCACGGCGCATCGGGCGTTAACCGCCGCGCATTCTTCGGCCTGGCGCTCGCCTCCTCGGCTGCTCTCGCCCTCGCGGCATGCAGCAGCGAGACCACCACGACCACCACTTCCGGCGGTTCCACCTCCGGCGGCAATAGCGGCACCCGCACCATCAAGGACATTGACGACGAGAATGTAGAAGTTCCCGCCAACCCGCAGAAGGTTATCGTCCTCTCTGAACCCACCCTTGACGGCCTGCTTGCCCTCGGCGTGACCCCCGTCGGTTCCGTCTCCGGTCGCGGCCAGTCCGGCGTGCCCAACTACCTTGCCGACCGCGCCAAGGGCGTGCAGATTATCGGCACCGTCGCCCAGGTCAACTACGAGCAGATTGGCAACCTTGATCCCGACCTGATTCTGGTCGACTCCACCGGCGTGGACAAGCGCTCCGAAACCTACGAAACCCTCAAGAAGATCGCCCCCGTGGTCTACTGCGGCTACGCGGGCGGCGACTGGCGCATCAACTTCCGCAACGTCGCCAACGCTATGAACATGGTCGACAAGGGCGAAGAGGTCATCAAGGCATACGAGGCAAGCGCCGCAACGTTGAAGGATCAGCTCGCCCCCAAGTACGGCGACAAGACCTTCTCCATCGTCCGCTGGGCAGGCAACGGCCCCGCCCTGATTCTCAAGGAACTGCCCGCCGGTCAGGTGCTCAACGACCTGGGCCTCAAGCGCCCCGAGGCGCAGGACCGCAACGGCCAGGGCCACTCCGAACCTGTCTCCCTGGAGAACCTGGCAACCATCGACGCGGACTACATGTTCCTGGGCACCCTCGGCGGCGCAAGCCAGCAGAACCCGAACGCGCAGGGCTCCGCAGGTCTGCAGGGCGCCGAAGAAGCACTGAATAAGGCGAAGGAAACCTCCGGCTTCACCAACCTGAAGGCAGTCAAGGACGACCACGTGATTCTCGTGGACGGCTCCAAGTGGACCTCCACCGGCGGCCCGCTGCTGCTCGAGGGCATTATTGAAGACGTCAAGAAGGCGCTTCCGCTCTAAACGCCCTGTTCTGAACACCCCGTTCTAAATACCCGGTGAAGCAATCACCCGCTGAAGCTTCCGCCACCCTTCCCGCCGCGACCTGAAAACCGCGGCGGGAAGGGGATGCACGACCCACCACACCATCCTCAAGGACCACAATGACCGAAACTCGACCCGTGCGCACCGCAGCCCGCTACGGTGCCGTCGTGGCTCTCGCCGGCGCGCTCATCACCCCCGGTGCAGTGCTGACCGGCACCACCATCGCATTCGCGGATACTCCCGCCGCCACCCAGCAGGCTGATAAGGCTACCGTGACGATCTCCACCGAGAAGTGGCGCGAAGGTAAGCTCGTGCTACGCGGCACCGGCTTTACCAGCACCGCACCCGGTCGCGGCGCAGTGTTCGCAGTGAAGTTCCTCGACGCCCTGCCGGATGAAGCGCACCAGGCGATTAACCCGATCACCAAGAAGGGCGGCAACTCGCCCGCGAACTTCATGGCAACCGCCAAGGAGGACGGCACCTTCGAGGTTGAGGTGTCCCTGCCGACCCCCGAAAACACCGGTCTGACCGCTGAGCAGCTGAAGAACAAGGGCTGGACCGTGGAGGGTACCAGCCACCGTATTCAGGTGCTTTCCGGTTCCCTGGGTGGTACGGATGCGGACGGTAACACCTACGACCGTCGTGTATCTGTGTCGCAGAATATTACGCTGAGCGACCCGGCTCCGAGCCCGGCACCGACCGCAGAGCCTACTGCAACGGTCGAGCCGAGCGCTGAGCCTTCTGCGACGGCTGAGCCTACCGCTGAGCCCAGCGCAACTGCAGAGCCTTCTGCAACTGCCGAGCCTACCGCTGAGCCTTCTGTGACTGCCGAGCCTACTGCGGAGCCCTCTGCTACCGCTGACCCTAGCGCAACTGCAGAACCCACCCCCGCACCTACCGCAGAACCCACCCCGGCACCTACCGCAGAGCCGACCCCCGCGCCCAGCGAAGACTCGAAAACCTGCGCCCCCGCTGACGGCTCCTTCACCCCGCGCCTGACCATCGAGAACCCCAAGGCGGTTCAGGGTGGCAAGCTGCACCTGACCGGTGACGGCTGGTGCAACCCCGAAGACAAGAAGGCATCCGTTATCGGTCTGAAGATTGACGACGGCAAGGTATCCCGTAACGACGCCACCGCGGTCAACGACAACCGCACCATCTGGGCTATCGTCACCCCCGACGAAAACGGCCACATCGACGCCTGGATTGACCTGCCCACCCGCGATAACGCAGCTTTCAAGAATGACGAAGACGCGGCAAAGTACGCCTCCGGTGAGCACACCCTGCGCCTGCTGACCGGTAGCCTGCGTGAGGGCGACCGATCCGGAACCTACGGCGGCGCCAACAGCCAGGGCGGCATCAACACGACCTTCACCATCGGTGAGTACGCCCCCGTTGATGCACCCGAGCCGGTCAACGCCTCCGAACTGACCGCTGGTAATGGCGTGCAGGTGAGCCGTGACGGCTCCACTGTGACCGTGACCGTGCCGAACGCTGAACCGGGCACCTGGGTGTACGCCGCGACCTACCTCGGCAACTCCCCGCAGACCCTCTACGGCTCCGGCTGGAAGCGTCTGGATGGCAACCGTAGCTTCAGCTACGAAACCAGTGTGAGCATGCCCGCCGCAACCTACCGCGTGGTCGTGCACAACGGCAACCAGGGCGCTGACAATGCGGTGCTCGGTTTTGCTGACATGACCGTGGAACGTGCTGTTACCCCTCGTCAGGACGTTTCCCGCGATGAGCAGGACGCCACCGACCAGCTGGTCGAAGAGCTGAACGAGAACCCCGCAACCGCAACCTCCACGGCACCTGTGCCCATGCGTAACGCGGGCGGCCGCATCAGCACCCGCGCCACCGACGTGGACGCGTCCCTCGCCGCGCTCTCGCAGAGCACCGCCCCGGTCGTGAACCGCGTGCAGGCTAAGGCGAAGGTTCAGAACGCGCAGAAGAACCTGGCAACCACCGTGCAGAAGACCGAAGCCAACGCGAAGAAGGCAGTGAAGGCTGCCGCCGGTTCGCAGAACTCGCAGAACACGCAGGGTTCGCAGAACTCCGCCGCTGGCACCAAGGCACAGGGCCCGACCATTGAGGGTACTGAGCTGACCGGTCTGACCAAGTGGCTGGTCAACAACGCCAATAACCTGCTGCTCTCGGCGGCTGGCCTGGTGGTTTTGGCTGCGGCTCTGCTGTTGCGCACCTCCAAGAAGTAAGCTTTCTGACCACACATTCACACCGGCACCGGCTCACGCCCCACACTCTTGACCTCGAACCCTTGAACAGGGGAGTGGGCCGGGTGCCCCTCCAACCACTCGGGTCACGACCCGCTGAACTGCACCTCCACGAACCCGGTAGCGTTCAGCTTCGACCCCGGTAATTTTGAAAGGACCACCATGCGTGCACCTTTTTCGGGAGCCCCGAAGGCATCCCTGACCTCTAAGGCGCTGACCGCCTGTGCTGCCGCAACCCTGGCGCTGGGCTTGGGCGTTGGCACTGCATCCGCTCTGCCTCCGGGCGGTGCGAAGGCATCTACCCCCGGCACCTCTTCGACTGTTTCCTCCTCTGTGAGCGAGCACGGCGTGATTTCCTTTAGCGTGAGCGGCTTCCCCGCAAACACTGTGGTGTCCGTGAAGGTTGACGACGGCGACCTGTGCCCCTCCGATGCGGCTCAGGGCGCTTGCGTGGTGCACCAGCAGAAGACCGATGGCAACGGTAACGTCTCCGGTTCCTTCGTTCTGCCGGATGTTGGCGCTGGCACTCACACTCTGCGTTTCCTTGCAACTGGTGAGAAGCGTGACAAGGACGGCAAGTACCTGGGCACCGAGGCGTACAGCAACCGTAGCCCCGAGTTCACCGTGGTGGGTGAGGGCGGTTCGGATAATTCCTCCTCGAACTCTTCGGGTTCTTCCTCGAACCGCGGCTCTTCCAGCTCGAAGAGCAACGGTGGTTCCTCGAACGGCGGCTCGAACTCTAACAACTCAGACTCTGCAGACGAGGCTCAGGGCTCTAACGATTCCAACGAGTCCTCGTCCAATGGTGGTTCGAACGGCTCCTCGAATGGTTCTGCAGGTGGCGCGGCTGAGGCTGAGACCGTGTACACCGACGCTGAGGGCAACACCATCACTAAGGAGGAGTACGACCGCCTGAACGCGGAAGCTGACTCTTCCGGTACCTCCGGTACCTCTGGCTCTTCCGCTGCGCCTGCTGCTTCGGCTTCTGCAAATGCCCAGAAGAAGGCGACCGCTTCGGCGAGCGCATCTTCTTCGTCTTCTGCGCGCGGTACTGCGTCGAACCCGAGCGCTTCAGCTTCGGGCGCGGCTAACACCGCATCCACCGTTCAGACCGTGACTTACGGTGCTGCGTTCCCGTGGATTGGCGTGGTGGTTCTGGGCGTAAGCATTGTGGGCGCTGCTGCGCTGCTGCTGACCCGTAAGCGCTAAGACTTAACGTCGGATGCGGGTGGGGGAGTACCCGCCCGCTCCGGCGTTTCTCTCATTATCTACCGGTGTGCCGGGTGCCCCTCGTGTGGTGTGGGTGCGCCGGGTGTGCCTCCCTGTTTTCTTGTATCGAGCATAAGGAGCATAGTGGCCTTCACGAGCTCATTGTCCCGAGATGTTCAGCAGGAGAGTACGTCCCGTCAGGGTTCTGTGATTCAGGGGCAGAAGTTGGGTAAGCGCCTGGCTTTTCTGTTCTTGTTTGCGGTGCTTTTGGTGGGGGCTGTGGCTGCTTCTTTGCTGTTCGGGTCGAATAATCTTCCGCCGGATCAGGTTCTGGCTGTTTTCAATGGCACTGCTTCTGAGCAGGCGCAGACGATTGTGATGGAGCAGCGTATTCCGCGTACCCTGGTGGGTCTTGCGGCGGGTGCGGCGTTGGCTATTGCCGGTTCTTTGATGCAGTCGTTGACTCGTAACCCGTTGGCTGAGCCCGGCCTGATGGGTGTGAACGCCGGTGCTGCGGTGGCTGTGATTGGCTCCGTGGTGGTTTTTGGCGTGATGGGTATTTGGCAGTACATGGTTGCTGCGACGATTGGTGGCGCGTTGGCTGCGGTGCTGGTGTACACGCTGGGTCGTGGCCGTGACGGGTCGATCGTGAAGCTCGCTTTGGCGGGTGTGGCGATTTCTGCGGCGCTGTCGGCGATTGCGCAGGGCCTGATTTTGGCTGATCAGGATGCGTATAACGAGTTCCGTGTGTGGGTTGCCGGTTCGCTGGAGGGCCGCGGTATGGATATTGCGTCGACGGTGGGTCCGGTGATTGTGCTGGGTATGCTGGTGGCGTTCTTTGTGGCTCCTGCGATTAATGCTCTGAGTATGGGCGAGGAGGCGGCGACCAGCCTCGGCGTGAGCGTGCGTACGACCCAGAACTTGACGTTGCTGGCGGTGACGGTGCTTGCCGGTGCGGCGACTGCTGCGGTGGGTCCGATTGGTTTTGTGGGTTTGGCGGTGCCGTTTGTGGTGCGTGCCCTACTCGGTAATGATGTGCGCTGGGTGAATTATGGTTCGGCGTTGTTGGGTCCGGTGTGGCTGCTGTGTGCTGACGTGTTGGCGCGTGTGCTGGTGGCTCCGCAGGAGACTCAGGTGGGTATTGTGGCGACTCTTGCCGGTGCCCCGGTGTTCTTGTTCTTGATGACTCGTCGTAAGGTGGAGGCTCTCTAATGTCGAATTCTTCCGCTGTTTCGACGGCGACTGCCACCAGCTCCGCTAATCGTTCTGCGCGTCGTCGCGGCCGCGATTTGGGTGGCCGCCCGGTGTTGACTGTGCGCGGTCCGCTGAGTGCTCAGGTGCCGTGGCGTGTGCTGATTTTGAATGTGGCGTTGGTGGTGCTGATTGCGGCGCTGGCGTTTTGGGGCATGTTGCAGGGTGATTATAAGATCGCCCCGGAGAAGCTGATCCCGGCGCTGCTGGGTGAGGGCAAGCAGATTACGGTGACTTTCGCTCAGCAGCGTGCGGCGCGTATTGTGGCGGCGCTTCTGGTGGGTGCGGCGCTTGGTCTCTCGGGTGCGATTTTCCAGGTGATTTCGGGTAATGCCCTGGGTTCGCCGGATATTATCGGCTTCACGAATGGTGCTGCGACCGGTGCGCTGTTGCAGATTATTGTCTTCAATTCTGGCCCCGTTGAGGTTGCTCTGGGTGCTGTGGTTGGTGGCTTGGCGACTTCGGTGCTGGTGTGGCTGTTGACGCGCCGTACGGGTTTGCATGGCTTCCGCCTGGTGCTGGTCGGTATTGGTGTGGGTTCGACCCTGGCGGCGTTCAATGCGCTGCTGGTGGTGCGTGCTTCGCTGACTCAGGCGCAGACCGCGGCGTCCTGGCTTGCCGGTTCGCTCAATGACATCACGTGGGAGCGCACCTACGCGCTGATGGGTCTGCTGCTCGTGGTGACTCCGCTGCTGCTGATGCTGGTCCGACCTCTGGGCGCGATTCGTTTTGGTGACCAGGTGGCATCCGGTTTGGGTGTGAGCGTGAACGCGTACCGTGTGGCGGCTCTGTTTATCGGTGTGCTTCTGGTTTCGCTGGCGACCGCGACGACCGGCCCGATTGCCTTTGTCGCCTTGGCGGCACCGCACATCGCGAAGACCCTGTCTCGTAGTGGCGGGGTGGGTTTCACCTCCGCGGCACTTATGGGTGCGCTCATGGTGCTTGGCTCTGACCTGATTGGCCGATTCGCTGTTCCCGGACGCATCATTCAGGTGGGTGTGGTGACCGGCGCGATTGGCGGCCTGTACCTGATTTACCTGATTTACCTCGAAAGGAAGAAGAGCTAGTGAACGCTAGTGTGACGACCCGCCTTGAAGGCGAGAACATGGTGGTTGCCTACGGTGAGCATACGGTGCTCAACGGGGTAGATTTTCAGGTGCCGGAGGGGGAGCTGACCGTTATCCTAGGCCCGAACGCCTGCGGTAAGTCGACCACCCTGAAGGCTCTTGCCCGCGTGAACCCGCTCAAGAAGGGTGAGGTTCGCCTGGACGGCACCCCACTGCCGCAGATGAAGTCCCGCGCTATCGCCAAGATCCTGGCGATGCTGCCGCAGACCCCGGAGGCGCCTAGCGGCGTGACCGTGGCGGATGTGGTGGCGCGCGGCCGCTACCCGCACCAGTCGCTGCTGCGTTCCTGGTCTGATGAGGACGAGCGCGCCTGTGTTGAGGCGATGCATGCGGCGAACGTGCTGGAGCTTGCTGAGCGTCCCATTGAGGCGCTTTCGGGCGGTCAGCGTCAGCGTGTGTGGATTGCCATGACCCTGGCACAGCAGACCCCGCTGATTCTGCTCGATGAGCCGACCACCTACCTGGACATCACGCACCAGATTGAGGTGCTGAACCTGACGAAGAAATTGCATTCCGAAGGGCGAACGGTAGCCGTGGTGTTGCATGACCTGAACCTTGCTTTCAGGTATGCTACTCATGTTGTGTTAATGAAGCAGGGCCGGATTATCGCTCAGGGCGATCCGCGTGCGATAATTACACCGGAACTTATCCAGGAAGTTTTTGACCTGCAATCGGTCATTATTCCTGATCCATGCACTGGCACCCCTTTGGTTATTCCGAAGGAGAACCAAACAATTCATATTGCCGCTGACGCTATTTCGGCGGCCCGCGAAAGCGAATAGTTTTCGCCCCTAAGCCGCGTGGGAGTTAGCACCAACCGTCTCAGTACGGGTGGAAAAGCTCGGCATTGCGCCGAGTAGCGAACGCTAGGATCTGAGGGACCCAGGATCCCCTGCGCGTAGGGCGCCTACCCGGTGCTCGCCCGTCTTTGACGCATGAACGGCTCCGAGCACTGGGTAGGTTCCATTTTGGGAACCCGTAGATGAGGCACCGAGACTGCCGCATGAGACCTTCACAGTTTGAAGGTTTGATGCACGGTCTCGGTGCCTCATCTCTTTTAACTTCTGGGCGGGGCCTGTGCGGGGGTGGGCTTAGGTGGGGCTGAGCTGGGCTGGGTTGGGCTTAGGTGGGGTTGTGGCGGCTTTGCGCTTGGGTTTTAGGAGCCCGCGCTCGCTGTCATGAATGTCATGTTGTGGTTCTTTCGCTTTTCCCTTTGGCTGGAGTTTGGGTAAGGGATACCATAGAGTGAGGTAGTAGAGGCTAACTAACGATAATGCGCCTCCTCACCGATTCTCACCGATTGAGTGTTTCCACAGACCAAGGAGGAACCGTTGGGCGAGCACGAACCCACCGCGACCGTTCCCGCGCAGAGTATTTCTGCACAGAATACTTCTGCCCAGAACACTTCTGAACAGGCTACTTCGGCGCAGCCGCGTACCGTTGCGCCGACCGTGCGCCCGGCCCCTCCCAAGATCCCGCGCCCCGTACCGGCACCGCGCGTGGACAGTCCCCTCATCAGCGCCCTCATCGCCGAGGCGGTCAGCCCCGAAGAGCTGAACGCCCGCATCGTTGAGATCGTCTCCGAAGGCACCCCCATTATTGAGCCGGTGCACCGTGAAGACGGCAGCATCAGTGAGAACGAGCGCATCGTCACCTTCCTGTACCACAACGAGCAGGCGGAGCAGGTGCTCATGTTCATTAACCGCCTGACCGATGAGAAGAACCTTGACCGTTCCCTCATGGCCCGCATCGAGGGCACTGGCTGGTGGCAGCTGAGCATACAGATGGAAACCACCTGGCGTGCCTCCTACAACTTCTTGCCGGCGCTGCCCGGCGAGCGCCCCGCCTGGCTGGGTGATGACGACCAGGTGCGCCTGCGCGCCGCTCTGGACTCCGGTGAGGGCGACCCGCTGAACCCCGAGACCGCGTGCAACCGTATCGGTCGTTGCATGGGTGTGGTGCAGCTTGAGCACGCGCCGGTGCAGGAGTTCCTCCTGACTCAGGAAGAGATTGACGCGCTGCCCGCCCCCGAGTGGATGCAGACCTCTGATGGTCACCAGTATGTGCTCGGCCGCGTGGGTGACCCCGCCCCGGATGCGCCGCTGTTCATCCAGTTCGACGGTGAGATGTGGTTCAGCCAGGGTATGGAGCACACCCTCAATCGTGCCCACGAGGCAGGTCGTATTCCGGCGATGCACGTGTTCTTCCTGCACTCTGGCGGTCGTGAGAACCGCTGGAAGGAGCTGAACGGCGACAACCCGATTGCCGACTACCTGGTAGAGATCGCGTTCCCGCACCTGGAGGCAGTGCACGGCATTAAGACCGCGCCGCAGAACATTGTGATTAACGGTCAGTCGCTGGGCGGTCTGTCCTCCCTGCTGGCGGTGCTGAGCCGCCCGGAGGCGTTTGGCGGCGCAATCGCGCAGTCTTCGTCGCTGTGGCAGCCGCAGGTCATGGACCGTCTGGACGAGCTGGAGGCGGCGGGTGAGATCGACCGCCTGCGCCACCTGTACCTTGAGATTGAGGTGGGGGAGCAGGAGTGGGTTCTGGTGCCTCCTCACCGCGAGCTGAAGGAGCGCCTGGAAAAGCTGGGCCTGAAGAATGCGCACTGCACGACCTTCAACGGCGGTCACGATTATGCGTGCTGGCGCGGTGCGATTGTGCCGGCGTTGGAACGTATTATTGCTGCCCACCGGGAGGCTGAGCGCGCTGAGCGGAGCTTAGCTGAGGAGTAGCGAGAGGTCGCCTATGAATCCTGCACGGGTAGAGCACACCCCGCATGGTGGGCGTGCGGGGGTCCCGTTAGGGTAAACACCGCCGCGCCCGTATCCTAGAGAAGTACAGCCTAAGAGAAGTGCAACACTACCGCGCCGCGAGGGGTGCCGAAGGGTACCCGGCGCAGGTTGCGCACCCGCCCTCATTGACGAGATGGCATCACGCTGCGAACGCACGCAGCACGTGAGCGCTATAGAAACCGCAAACGACACAGAAATCGAGAGAAGATGACCGTAGAACGTAGCCCCCTGGTCCCCACGCCGCTCATCCCCGAGTCTTTTGCCGCGAAGTACCGCGAAGCCGGCTACTGGATTGACCAGACCATCCCCGAGTTCCTGCTGGATGCATGCCGCGCTAAGCCGCACTTCCCGGCGCTGGTGGCGCTCTCGCACGCGCAGCTCGATGAGGACGGCAAGCCCCAGCAGATTCGCCTCTCCTACGGTGAGCTGGAGGCGGCAGGTCGTGCCGCTGCGGCGCGCCTCGTTCAGGCTGGCGTGCAGCCCGGTGACCGTGTGCTGCTGCAGCTGGGTAACACCGCCGAGTACCTGGTGTACCTGCTGGGTATTTTCTGGGCGGCGGCGTTGCCGGTGTTCTGCTTGCCGCAGCACCGCACCACCGAGCTCGTGCACTTTGCGACCCGCACCGACGCTGCGGCGCACGTGTTCTCTTCGCTGACCCCGGGCGCAGATTTCACCGCCCTGCACGAGGACGTTGCCGCCGAGCTGCGCAAGAACTCCCTGGAGCCGCCGGTTGCTATTGACGTTGCGGAGCCGCTGACCCCGCTGACCGAAGAGGAGCTCGCTGAAGAGTTCGTGCCCGGTGTCATTCAGAACACCGAGAACCTGCGTGCGAGCGAGCAGGTGGCGTTCCTGCAGCTCTCCGGCGGTACGACCGGCATTTCGAAGCTGATTCCTCGCACCCACGCCGCCTACCTGTACTCGGTGCGCGGCTCGGTCGATATCTGCAAGCTGAACAACAACACGACCATGCTCGTGGTGCTGCCCGCCGCCCACAACTTCACGATGAGCTCGCCCGGTATTCTGGGCGTCATGTGCGCCTCCGGCAAGCTGGTGTTTGCGGCGGATCCGTCCCCGCAGACTGCGTTCCACCTCATTGAGATGGAGGGTGTGACCACCTCCGCGCTGGTGCCGCCGCTGGCTCAGGCGTGGGTCGCCTCCGCGGAGAAGCGCGGCGTGTCCCTGCCGTCCCTGCAGACCCTGCAGGTGGGCGGTTCGAAGCTGGCTCCGGCGGTTGCAGGCAAGATTGAGTCGGTGCTCGGCTGCACCGTTCAGCAGGTGTTCGGCATGGCTGAGGGCCTGGTGAACTACACCCGCTCGACCGACCCGATTGAGATGCGTCTGAGGACTCAGGGCTACCCGATCAGCCCCGACGACGAAATCCTGATTGTTGATGATCAGGACCAGCCGGTTAAGCGCGGCGAGAGCGGCCACCTGCTCACCCGCGGCCCGTACACGATTCGCGGCTACTACCTGGAGGAGAACGCGAACCGTTACGGCTTCACCGAGGACGGCTTCTACCGCACCGGCGACATTGTGCGCCTGGTTGCCGGTAAGTACATCGAGGTGACCGGCCGTGCGAAGGACCAGATTAACCGCAACGGCGAGAAGATTGCCGTGGACGAAATTGAAGAGCTGGCGCTGACCCACCCCGACGTTTTTGACGCCGTGGTCCTGGGCATCCCGGATGAGACTGTGGGCGAGCGCGTGGGCCTGGTCATTGTGCCGCAGGAAGGCGCCGACCTGGGCGAAAACCCGCGCCGCACGATGCACGAGTTCTTCACCTCGAAGAAGCTCGCCGACTTCAAGATCCCGGAGCGCGTGCAGGTTCTGCAGGAGCTGCCCACCACGAACGTGGGTAAGATTTCTCGCCGCGAACTGCGCGCCAAGCTTGCCGAAATTTTCGGCTAAAACCTTTGAGCTGATCATTTTCAGCTAAACCGTACGCCCTTATTCCTACCCCTATTGAGGAGAAAAATGTCCGCATTTGAGACCCTGCGCCCCATCATGGAGAAGTACATCGTCGAGCCCGACTCCCTGCAGACTGCTTTTGACGAGCCGACCACCGATCTGTTCTCCCTAGGCATGGACTCTATGGGCGCATTCGCCCTGCTCGACGACCTTGCCGCTGAGGGCGCCGTAATTGAGTTTACCGAGCTGGTGGAGAACCCGACCGTGGAGTTCATCGCCTCCCGCCTGGGCTAAGCGTTATCACACCCCGAGTGCCCGCCTGCCGCGAATGCAGGCGGGTACCCGGGGTGTTTGCTACTCGCCTCGTTTTTCTGTGCGCCGGTTTTACGCCGTGTTGTGTAGCTGCGTTTACCCCTGTCAGCGCACTTCTGTCAGCGCACTTCTGCCAGCGTGAAGCGGCGGGGCAGTAGCCTACCTTTCACACCTACCTTTAACACACCGCATATCTCATCCCTAATCCAGACCCCTAATCCAGACCTTTGAGAGGCCACCATGGGCGTAGCTGATACTACCGCACCCGCTAGCTTCGGGACTGCTTCCGACCTTCGCACCGCCGCGAACCCCTCCGCACAGCACAGCGCTGACAGCCCCTGGCTACCGCTGACCACTAACGCACGCGGCATCTACTTTGCCGCCGCGATTGACCCGACGAACCCCTGCTACAACACCGCGGAGGTTCTGCAATGCCCCGCAGACACCGACCTCGCCCTGCTGCGTGAGGCTTTTGAGCAGCTCTACCGCGAGAACGAGGGCTTCCGCGTGCGCACCCGCATTGCCGATGGTGCCGCCTCCCAGCAGATTCTGACCGAGGAGGCGTTCCTTTCGGGCATTGACCTGCTCGTAGATGAAGGGGAGCTGAGCGGCACCGCCGAGGCGAGGGAGGAGAACGCCTCTGACCTGCCTGAATCAGCCCTGCCTGACTCTGATTTGCCCGCGCCGGTGCGCGCCTGGGCACAGCGCCTGCTCGCCCAGCCCCTCGCCACCGATGAGGGCGTGACCGTGCGCAGCGCAGTGGCGCGTTATGGCGGGTTCCTCTGGGTGTACCATTCCTTCTCCCACGTGGTTGCCGACGGCTTCGCCGCGTTCAACGGCCTCTCCCGCGTGGCGGCGATATACCGCGCCCTGTCCGCCGGTCAGCCGGTTCCGGCAACCCGCCGCATGAGCCTGCAGCAGCTGCTCGATGCCGACGATGCCGCCTCCACCGCCCGTGACGAAGACGTCGCCTTCTGGGAGGCGAGCGGCGCCCTGGAACAGGAAGACACCTCCCTGGCGGGTCGTACCGCCTCCCCGTCGGCGCAGTCTGTGCGCCTGGCGTTCAGCATTGACGTACCCACCCAGCAGGCCCTGCTGGATGCGGCAAAGCAGCACGCCGTCTCCTGGCCCGTACTGGCGACCGCCGCCGTCGGCTCGTACCTGGCGCGTGTGGGCGGCTACCCGCAGGCTTCGTTCGGCGTGCCGCAGATGAACCGCATGTTCGCCCGCACCCTGCCGGAGGCGACCCGCGCCCTGGGCACGGCGAGCGCGCAGACCGGCTGTACCGCCGTGAATGTGCTGCCGGTGCAGGTTGCGGCGACCGGCCCCATCGCGGAGTCCCTGCACTCGGTGAAGGAACAGTACGCCCGCAACGCGGAGCATCCGCTGGCTCGTCAGGAAGACCTCGAGCGTACCGCGCGTAATGCCCAGTCCAGGCTGTTTGGTGCGCAGATTAACGTGGTGCCCTTTGACGCGGTGCTGCCGCTGGCGGCACCCTCCAAGGACGAGTCCGGATCCGCGGTACCGACCGCGCGCATTCACAATATCTCTGCCGGTCCGGTTGCCGATGCGACCTTCACCCTGCGCGGCATGCCCGGCCGCGGCAACAGCATCTCCTGCGAGATTGACATGAACCCGGCGCTCTACACCACTGAGGAGCTGGAACGTCACGCCGCCCGCCTGTGCGAGTGGCTGCCCGCCTACGCGGCGGAGGCGCAGCGCGAGGACGCCTCCCTGAACAATCTCGGCTTGGCGACCGAGGCGGAGCTTGCGACCCTGCGCGAGCTGACCGCCCCGGCGCTTACCGACCACCCGCTGGAGTACAAGACCCTGCTGGGTCGCTTCCGTGATGCGGTGGCGGCGCATCCGCAGGCGCTCGCCGTGCTGGATTCTGCCCCCGCGCCCGGTGAGGTGCTCACCCCCGAGTCGGAGCGCGCCTACGCTTTTGACCGCGCCCTCACCTACGCCGAGCTGGACGAGCGCGCCCGTGCGCTTGCCGCGCAGCTGCTGGACTGGGGCGTTCGCCCTTCCGACGCGGTGGGTCTGCGTGTGCACCGCGGTGCCGAGCAGTACGTGGCGCTGTACGCCCTGCTGTACGCTGGCGCCACCTACGTGCCGGTGCTTCCTGACCTGCCCGCCGAGCGTGTGGGCGTGATGATGGAGGACGCCGAATGTTCCCTGCTGTTGCACGGCCCCGGTCTGCAGCCGCTGAGCGCGGAAGAGCTGAACCCGCAGGAACCGCAGCGTCACGCAAATCTGCCCCAGTACGTACTGTCTGAGCAGACCCTGCCGCTGCTGAGCGCAGAGGAGCCCACCCGGGCTCCCTCCTCAGCACCCGCCGCTGAGGAGCTTCCGGGCGCGAAAACCGGCCTGGACGAGGATGCTTACGTGCTCTTCACCTCCGGCTCTACGGGCAGGCCTAAGGGCGTTGCCATCAGCCACCGCGCGATTGATAACCGCCTGCGCTGGCAGCAGCACCAGATTCCGGTGGGGGAGGGCGACCGCGTTCTGCACAAGACCCCCATCTCCTTTGACGTGCACGTGTGGGAGCTGTACTGGCCTCTCGCCGAGGGTGCCGCCGTGGTCATTGCCGCCCCGGAGGGGCACCGCGACCCCGCCTACCTGGCGCGCGTGATTGCCGAGCAGTCCGTCACGGCGGTGCACTTTGTGCCGACCATGCTGTCGGCGCTGACCTCTTCGCCGGCGGCGCGCCGCATCCTGGCTGATGCTGGCTTCGGTCAGGATCGAGAGCAGCCCCTGCGCTATGTGGTTTGCTCGGGTGAGGCGCTGCAGAAGGACCAGGTGCAGGCTGCAGGCGAGGTTCTGGGCGTGTACCCGCTGAACCTGTACGGCCCGACCGAGGCGGCGGTGGACGTGACCTTCTGGGAGACCTCCACCGACCCGCAGCGCGAGAGCGTGCCCATTGGCGAGCCTGTCTGGAACACCGGCACCCTGATTCTTGACCCGACCGGCCACCCCGTGCCGGTGGGTGTGACGGGTGAACTGCACCTGTCGGGCGTGCAGCTGGCGCGCGGCTACAAGAACAACCCGCAGGCGACCGCGGCGGCTTTCGTGGAGCAGGCTCCCGCCGGTGCGCTCGCGCTGCTGAACGGTGAGAGTCAGCGCCTGTACCGTACGGGCGATTTGGCGTGCTGGGAGATTCTTCCCGATGGTCGCGCCGTCATTGGCTACCGCGGCCGCACGGACTACCAGATTAAGGTGCGCGGTCAGCGCCTGGAGCTGGGCGATATTGAGATGGCTCTTGCCGCGGTTGAGGGCGTGAGCGCTTCGGTGGCTCTGCTGTACCGCGGCCTGCGTGAGCCTGCCCTGGCGGCGGTGCTGGAGGTCGGCGACGTGCCCGCTGAGCGTGCCGAGCAGCTGGTGGAGGCGGCGCGTGAGCATTGTGCGCAGGTTCTGCCGGACTACATGGTTCCGACCCTGTGGCATACCCTGCCTGCTCTGCCGGTGAGCCCCTCCGGTAAGGCGGACCGCAAGCTGTTGGCGTCCCTGGACCTGACCCCTCAGACTTCCGATGCCGAGGGTCCGCACGGCCTGCTGGAGCAGCAGCTGTGCTCGATTATTGCGGGCGTGCTGGGTCGTGAGCGTTTCGGCGTGGATGAGGACTTCTTCGCATCGGGCGGTCATTCGCTGGCGGCTCTTGAGGTGATTGCCGCGGTTGAGGAGCAGCTGGGTCTGAGCGTGAGCATCGGTGCGCTGTTTGCGCATCCGACCGTGCAGGATTTGGCGGCATCTATTGCGGGCGAGCGTGGCGAGGGGGCGGAGTTCGCGCCGGTTCTGCCGCTGCGAGAACAACCTACCGCGCATGACGCTACCGATGCCCCCGCGCCGCTGTTTATCCTGCCGCCTGCGGGTGGTTTGGGCTGGTGCTATGCGGGGTACCTTTCGCATCTTCCGGCTCAGCAGGGTGTGTATGCTGTGCAGGCTGAGGCGTTCTCTGACCCGCAGGCTGGGTTTGCGTCGAGCCTGCAGGAGCTGGCTGAGGGCTACCTGGCACAGATTGAGAAGACCCTGGCGGAGCGTTCGCTGCCGCGTCGTTTTGCGTTGATGGGCTGGTCTGTGGGCGGTACTGCCGCGGTGCAGGTGGCGGCTTTGGCGCAGGCTGCGGGTGCGCAGGTTGAGCGTGTCATCCTGTTGGATGCGTATCCTTCGGAGCAGTGGCAGGGCGTGCCTGCGCCGGATGAGCAGGAGAGCTTCCGTGCGCTGCTGCGTATGGGCGGTTTGCCGGAGCCTGCCGCTGATGAGCAGCTTGATTTGCCGGGTACGTTGGAGCGTCTGCAGAAGGCGGGTTCGGCGATGGGTTACCTACCGGAGGAGAAGTTGGGCGTGTGCCTGGGTAGTATGCGTGCTTCGGCGGCGTTGATGCGTGGTGCTGAGCAGGCGTTCTTTGATGGTGATGTGTTGCTGGTGGGTGTGCCGCATGAGGATCAGCCGTATTTGGACGCGGCGGGTTGGGCGGCGCATGCGTCGTCGTTCCGTTCGGTGCTGCTGGAGGGTACGCACCCTGATTTGGTGAATCCGGCGCGTCTGGCGGAGGTGACCGGCCACTTCGCCAATTAGCCCGCTCTATCTGTAGAGTAATTAATAAATATAAATGTCCCCGATTGATGATTTATCAACCGGGGGCATTATATTTATTGGTTTTTGAGAACCCACTCTTTATATCGGAGATAAACTTCTGATAGCTGCTTTCGCTGTTCTTCTAGTTTTGTTTCATTATCTCGAATGAGCGGTTTTTGATATGAGGCTACGAGGTTGGCAAGACCTTGAGCCATTCCTGTATCTTTACTGCATTGTGCTTCAATGACACTGATTCGAATTTCTTCTTCTGAGGCCGGGGCATTATTATCACCACTAGCGCGGGTTGCATCTGATAGCTCTTGTGTTTCCCATTCTTCATCGCCCTTTCGTGGCGTTAGACCTTTATCCGATAGGCATTTCCACCATGCTTCACGGTATTTTTTCCATTCGGGATGATTCATGGCAGCTGCATAGGATTCACCGTGGATTCGACGATAGGCTTCTGTGAGGCCACTTTGCTCTTCGAGGCTGATGCCGGCAATCTCTTTCAACGTGGCTAAGATTTCAGGCATGCACTGTTCCATGATTTTTGTGTCATATCCCCCGTATGATGGTGCATTCCCGGATCGCTTGTAGTTTCCATATTTGGCGGAGTATTCGGGGTTCCAGAGGCCAAACTCGCGACTGGACGAAAAGAATTTCCTATCTTCTATATCCGGGATATATATTTCGTAGGATTGGCCGTGTTTTGCGAAACAGCGTTGCCTGAGAATTTCCAAGGCTTGAGTGTAATACTGGGAATTTTCATCTAAATGGTCATTGTATTCTTCGAGTGGAGTAATGATTCGGTTGTTTTTATAGTCTAGAGTTGCTTGGGCTGTTTCATCACGTTCTAGTTGCGGGCCTGTAGAACAGGATGTGCATGCTAGCGTGAATGCAAACGTTAAAGCCATTGCGGGCTGAAAGATTTTCTTGAGGTTCATAATTCTCCCTCCTTAATTGGATAAAGAATATGTGACAGTAAAGAAAGCGGGGCTGTATTTTGCTGATTGTTGCAAAGCATATGACCCGGTGAATATGGGTGTCGAGAGAATCTGGAATCTATGTGAATCCCAGAGCGATAAGCAGAATCTCGGGGGAGTGCCTGCTAGCTTGGGAGTGCACCCATAGCGAAAGGCCAAGACGCTATGGCAGACCACGCACAAGGGTGTTTCTGCAGCGTCGTTACTGCTGGGAGAGTATTCTAGAGCTTCATCATGAACCCCTATGGGTTATGGAGGACAAATACTCATAGATGAGTGAGTCGTGCCCCCCCCCCC
>NZ_KV832006.1:571469-745771 GCF_001837295.1 Rothia sp. HMSC065C03 | reverse complement strand
CCCCCCCCCCCGTAATGCTGGTCGGGCACCCTGAATATCCACCAATACTATGGCGAATATCATAGTTGAAGGGTGGTTAAAGCCTACCACCGGCTAGACGCACCAGGCAACCAAAACTCCGGTCACGTCTGATTTATTACATGAGAAACGCATAGTCAACGACCATATCAACAGGAAGCAGCTCGGGTGCCCTGCGCCCCTTCACAGTTAAAACACGAATGCCCCCGGTTGATAAATCATCAACCGGGGGCTTCGTTTAGCTTCTAACGCAGAACCGGGGTTCTACCGCTAAATGCTTAGTGCTGCTCCAGCTCGGAGTTAGCGTTCACGTTCAGCAGGTCGTACTTAGCGAATGCCTTCGCGGGAACGTCTGCTGCAACCTCGCCGCGCTTTGCCAGCATCTGCAGGGTGCGGACAACAACCGACTCTGCATCGATGTGGAAGAAGCGACGTGCACCCGGGCGGGTGTCTGCGAACCCGAAGCCGTCAGCACCCAGGGTTGCGAAGTCGTTCGGAACGAACTGGCGGATCTGGTCGGGAACATCCGAAGTGAAGTCGGTGGTCGCGACAATCGGGCCAGCAGCGCCAGCCAGCTTCTGGGTCACGTAAGGAACGCGAGCGGGCTGGTTCGGGTTCAGCAGAGCCTCTTCCTCAGCGGCAAGGCCGTCGCGGCGCAGCTCGGTCCACGAGGTGACGGACCAGACGTCTGCGGAGACGCCCCAGTCCTCAGCCAGCAGCTGCTGAGCCTTCTCAGCCCACGGAACGGCAACGCCGGATGCCAGCAGCTGTGCCTTGGGGCCGGAGGTCAGCGGGGACTCGCTGATCTTGTGGATACCCTTGATGATGCCCTCAACGTCAACGTTTGCCGGCTCAGCAGGCTGGTGAATCGGCTCGTTGTACACGGTCAGGTAGTACATGACGTTGTGGTCTTCGTCCTTGGTGCCGTACATCTGCTCGATACCGCGCTCCACGATGTGAGCAATCTCGTAGCCGTATGCCGGGTCGTAGATCTTGAACGCCGGGTTGGTGGACGCCAGGATCGGGGAGTGACCGTCAGCGTGCTGCAGACCCTCACCGGACAGGGTGGTACGGCCTGCGGTTGCACCGATGACGAAGCCGCGGCACAGCTGGTCGGCAGCAGCCCAGAAGGAGTCGCCGGTGCGCTGGAAGCCGAACATCGAGTAGAAGATGTAAATCGGGATCATCGGCTCGCCGTGGGTGTCGTAGGACGAACCCAGAGCGATGAATGCAGCGGTTGCGCCTGCCTCGTTAATACCCACGTGAACAATCTGGCCCTCGGGGGACTCGGTGTAGGTGAGCATGAGCTGGTGGTCAACGGGCACGTAGTTCTGACCGTTGGGGTTGTACAGCTTAGCCGAGGGGAAGAAGGAGTCCATACCGAAGGTACGTGCCTCATCGGGGGTGATGGGAGCGATACGGTGACCGAAGCCCTTCACACGCATGAGGTCCTTCATCAGGCGGACGAACGCCATGGTGGTAGCAGCGGTCTGCTTGCCGGAGCCCTTCTTGGTCTGTGCGTAGACCTTGGACTCGGGCAGGATAATCTCAGGCTGGGTGTTTGCACGGCCGGGGATGTAACCGCCGAGTTCCTTACGGCGTGCCTGCATGTACTGCAGTGCCGGGTGGTTTGCCTCGGGCAGGTAGTACGGCGGGTTGTACAGATCCTTCTCCAGCTCCTCGTCGGAGATGGGGATGTTCAGGTGGTCACGGAAGCCCTTCAGTGCTTCCATGGTGAACTTCTTGATCTGGTGGGTGGAGTTACGTGCCTCGAAGAACGGGCCGAGCTCCGCACCCTTAATGGACTGTGCCAGGATGACGGTGGGCTTGCCCTTGGTCTCCATAGCTTCCTTGTAGGCTGCGTAGAGCTTCTTGTCGTCGTGGCCACCCAGGCGCAGGTTGAAGATCTGCTCGTCGGTCAGGTCTGCAACCAGTTCCTTGGTCTCGGGGTACTTGCCGAAGAAGTGCTCGCGGATGTAGCCGCCGTCTTCACCGCGGAAGGTCTGGTAGTCACCGTCGAGGGTTTCGTTCATCAGCTGGATGAGCTTGCCGCTCTTGTCCTTCTGGAGCAGCTCGTCGTAGTCGGAGCCCCACAGGACCTTGATGACGTGCCAGCCTGCGCCGCGGAAGAATGCCTCGAGCTCCTGAACGATCTTGCCGTTACCGCGAACGGGGCCGTCCAGACGCTGCAGGTTGCAGTTGACGACGAAGGTCAGGTTGTCCAGGTGCTCGTTTGCAGCCAACTGCAGTGCACCACGCGACTCGGGCTCGTCCATTTCGCCGTCGCCCAGGAATGCCCAGACGTGCTGCTCGGAGGTGTCCTTGATCTTGTGGTTGTGCAGGTACTTGTTGAAGGATGCCTGGTGGATTGCGTTCAGGGGACCCAGACCCATGGAAACGGTCGGGAACTGCCAGAACTCGGGCATGCAACGGGGGTGCGGGTACGAAGGAATACCGTCTGCGCCCTTGGTCTTCTCCTGACGGAAGCCGTCCATCTGGTCTTCGCTCAGGACGCCCTCAACGAATGCGCGGGAGTAGACACCGGGGGAGGAGTGACCCTGGAAGAAGACCTGGTCACCGCCACCGGGGTGGTTACGGCCGCGGAAGAAGTGGTTCTGGCCCATTTCGTAGAGGTCAGCCACACCTGCGAAGGTGGAGATGTGACCGCCAACGCCGATGCCCTTCTTCTGGGCACGCTGAACCATAATTGCTGCGTTCCAACGAATCCATGCGCGGTACTGGCGCTCGAGTTCCTCATCACCGGGGTACTCGGGCTGCTGGTCGACGGGGATGGTGTTGATGTAGTCGGTCTTGACCAGAGTGGGGACCTTTACGCCCTTTGCACCAGCTTCCTTGAGCAGTGCGCGAAGGATGTACTCTGCACGCTCGGTGCCGTGAGTCTTGATAAGGTCCTCGAGGGACTCGGCCCATTCCTGGGTCTCTTCTACGTCGATGTCCTTGAGGCCATCAAGAAGGGTGCTCAGGGAGTGCTCGTTCGGTACGTTAGCCAAACTAATCCAACCTCTCTTCTGTGCGGTTGTGAGATCGCCCGCCGCGCGATGTTGCGTTGTCGAACAATCTTTGTGTTTAAGCGCTATAGGTCTGTAAGACCCACTTCGCTTCTTATCTCTACTATCTTAGACCTAAAGGTGCCTCTCTTGGTCTCAAATGGGGGTTTTTGTGATGTGGGTTTCGCATTGTGACTATCTGAGTGGAAAAAATGCGCATCAAAAGTACTAGTTATGGTCTTTTTGCACCTAAATGGCGCGGAATGAGGGGGTTGGCGGAATGGCGCGGAATGAGGGGGTGTGTCTTACCTGAAAGGTAGCGGCCTTACATGGCTTGCTGTGGCTTAGTGTGGGGTGCGGTGGGAAAATGAAAAAAATATTGAGACATAGAACACGTTCCATGGATTTGCATGTCATGCCAAAAGCCTGTATAGTTTTTTCTTGTGTTCGCCGCTGGGTCGTCAAACGAAACAGTGAGAACTACGGGTCTTTAGCTCAGATGGTAGAGCGCCACGTTTACACCGTGGATGTCATCGGTTCGATCCCGGTAGGACCCACCGATTACCCCGGTACCGCAAGGTACCGGGGTTTTTCCGTTCTAAGCACTTTCTCCACGCGCTATATTTCTCCAGGAGTGAGAAGGGCGACTCTTCAGAGCATAAAAGTGCACTCCACCTATATATAGCCTGCCCTCAGCGCGTATCCTTATATACATGACTGAAAACAAGAAGGCACAGATTGGTGTCACCGGCCTTGCTGTCATGGGCGCAAACCTCGCCCGCAACCTGGCACGTAACGGCTACACCGTGGCACTGCACAACCGTTCCGTAGAGAAGACCGACGCACTGCTGGCTGAGCACGGCGCAGACGGCGACTTCATCCGCACCGAGTCCCTGCAGGAACTCGTCGACTCCCTCGAGTCTCCCCGCCGCATCCTGATTATGGTCAAGGCGGGCGCACCCGTCGACGCAGTGATCGAGCAGCTCACCCCCATGCTCGACGAGGGCGACATCATTATCGACGGCGGTAACTCCCACTTCCCCGACACCATCCGTCGCGAGCACGCCCTGGCTGAAAAGGGCCTGCACTTCGTCGGCGTTGGCGTTTCCGGCGGCGAAGAGGGCGCTCTCTGGGGCCCCTCCATGATGCCCGGCGGCTCCGCAGAGTCCTACAAGCACCTCGGCCCCATGCTCGAGAAGATCGCAGCGAAGGCACCCCAGGACGGTGCACCCTGCTGCGCATGGATCTCCACCGACGGTGCGGGCCACTTCGTGAAGATGGTCCACAACGGCATCGAGTACGCCGACATGCAGGTCATCGGCGAGGCTTACGACATTCTCCGCTCCGTGGCAGGCATTGAGCCCGCACAGCAGGCAGAGATTTTCAAGACCTGGAACAAGACCGACCTGAGCTCCTACCTGATTGAAATCACCGCTGAGGTGCTCGCACAGGTAGACGCAAAGACCGGCAAGCCGCTGGTCGACGTGATTGTTGACGCAGCGGGCCAGAAGGGCACCGGCCTGTGGACCGCTAAGGCTGGCCTGGACCTCGGTTCCCCCGTCTCCGCTATCGCAGAGTCCGTGTTCGCACGTGCCCTCTCCTCCTCCGAGCGTGAGCAGCGCGAGCAGGCACAGCGCGAACTGCCCGCCGGCCTGATTGCAACCACCGGCGTTGGTGCAGGCGACCCCGAGTTCGTTGAGGATGTGCGCCGCGCACTCTTCGCATCCAAGCTCGTTGCGTACGCACAGGGCATGGACCTGCTGACCCGCGCAGGCAAGGAATACGGCTGGGACCTGAAGCTGGACACCATCGCATCGCTGTGGCGTGCAGGCTGCATCATCCGCGCAGAACTGCTGGGCGACATCATGGCTGCCTACGCAGATGAGGCTCCCGCGAACATGCTGCTGGCACCCGCCTTCAAGAACCTCATGGAGGAGCTCGTTCCCTCCTGGCGTCGCGTGGTGGCTAAGGCAACCGCACTGGGCATCCCCGTGCCGGTGTTCGCTTCCGCACTGTCCTACTACGACGGTCTGCGCCGCGACCGCCTGCCCGCATCCCTGATTCAGGGTCAGCGTGACTTCTTCGGTGCGCACACCTACGGTCGTATTGACGAAGAGGGCGCCTTCCACACCATGTGGAGCGGTGACCGCTCCGAGGTGAACGCAGCGGACATTCACGTTCACTAAGCTCACGTAGCTGAATACGTCAAAGCCCGCCTTCGGCTGGATGAGAATCCGATCGAAGGCGGGCTTTCGTTATGTCTTGTTCGTTATGTCTTGACGGGGCACCCCCCGAGATGCCTCAGGGTATCTTGAGGGGCATGCATAGCAGGGGAGAAGACCTGCGGAGCCCGGTGAGGAGCGCGGAGCCTCGTGAGGAGCCGCCAGGTGCGTCTCTACCGCCTCAAAACGCTTGCCAAGCACTAAATCCACATGGCGGGGTCAATGTACTCCACAGCGTCCACCAGCGGCTTCTTCTTCTCCGGGGTGCGCGGGCGGTGCTTCGCGGGAATGCCGGTAATAATCGAGTCGGCGGGGTGATCGTTGACCACCACGGCGTTCGCGCCAATAGCGCTATCGGCACCAATAACCACCGGACCCAGCACCTTCGCACCGGCACCAATGGTCACGCGGTCACCAATCGTGGGGTGACGCTTCACCTTCTCCAGGGAACGGCCGCCCAGAGTCACGCCGTGGTACAGCATCACGTCGTCACCAACCTCAGCAGTCTCACCAATCACAATGCCCATGCCGTGATCGATGAAGAAACGGCGGCCAATGGTCGCGCCGGGGTGAATCTCCACACCGGTCAGAAAACGAGCAAACTGCGAAAGGGTACGAGCCAGAGCCTTCGTCTCATCCTTCTGCCAGAGCTTATGAGTCAGACGGTGAACCCAAATAGCGTGCATGCCCGAATAGTTCAGCGCAATCTCGACAGCGCCACGCGCAGCAGGGTCGTGCTGGCGGACGTTCTCAATATCTTCACGCAGACGCGCAATAAAACTCATGGGTTCCCTTTCCCTCATCGGTCGTGCTCTGTATGTGTGCGACCTTTCCAAAGGTACCAACAATGAGGCCCAATCACCTATTCCCGCACCCTCAGCTGTCATAGTGGACGCCCCCTCCGAAATCTCGGTCACAATTCCGTGCAGAACGTAATATTTACGCCCCGTACGGCCCTGCCAAGAGCCTCCACCCGCAGACGCTAGATTGGGGCACGCAAAACGCCCCGCCTGCCGTGTATGCAACCGGCAGACGAGGCGTTAGCTAAAAGCTCAATTAGCCGCGGATGTCCTCGTACAGAGCGGTGGAGATATAACGCTCACCGAAGTCAGGAACGATAGCCACAATCAGCTTGTCCTTGTTCTCAGACTTCTTAGCCTCCTCCAGAGCAGCCCAAACAGCCGCACCGGAAGAAATACCGCCCAGAATACCTTCCTGGGTAGCCAGCAGGCGGGAGGTGCGCATAGCGTCCTCAGCGCTGACCGGGGTCACGGAATCGTAGATGCCGCGGTCCAGGGTGTCCGGAACGAAGTTAGCGCCCAGGCCCTGAATCTTGTGGGGGCCAACGCGACCCTCAGAGAGCAGCGGGGAGTCCTTCGGCTCAACCGCAACAACCTTCACGTTGGGGTTCTGCTCCTTCAGGTACTTACCGGTACCGGAGATGGTGCCGCCGGTGCCAATACCCGCCACGAAAATGTCGACCTTGCCGTCGGTTGCTTCCCAAATCTCGGGGCCGGTGGTGTTGTAGTGAATAGCGGGGTTCGCCTCGTTAGAGAACTGAGACGCCAGGATAGCGTTCTCGGTGGTCGCAACGATTTCCTTAGCCTTCTCCACAGCACCGCGCATACCCTCGGTACCGGGGGTCAGCACAATCTGAGCACCGTAAGCGCGCAGCAACACGCGACGCTCAGCAGACATGGTCTCCGGCATGGTCAGGATGACGCGGTAACCGCGAGCAGCACCCACCATAGCCAGCGCAATACCGGTGTTACCGGAAGTACCCTCAACAATGGTGCCGCCGGGCTTCAACGCACCCGACTTCTCAGCAGCGTCAATGATGGCGCGGCCGATACGGTCCTTGACCGAACCAGCGGGGTTGTAGAACTCAAGCTTGACCGCGACGTTACCGGGAAGACCCTCGTCCAGTCGGTTCAGCTTAATCAGGGGGGTCTGGCCGGTTGCTTCAACAATGCTGTTGAGAATCTTTGCCATGGGGTGCTCCTTACATGAGCCTGGGGGGAGGCCAGCCGCGACGGGGTCTCCGCAATGAATAATCGGTTACGTGGCAACTCTACTACTCGCTGGCGACAGGTTTAAACCTGCGGTCACAGTTCGTAATAATGCCAGAGAAAAACCTCAGGGAACGAGGTTCAAAAAGAGGGTACAGAAAAGCGCCGCACAAACCCTTTCTCGATAAAGGATGATGAATGTGCGGCGCTCTCTAGAAACATTATGTAGCCCAAAAGACAACCTCTGTATATAAGAGTAGTGATGAACTCTGTTCACCGCAAGCTGGAGCCACAAATTTTATTGCCATCAATGGAAAAAACAGTGAAAAACCGCATCCTGAGATGGAAAAGACGCAAAAGCGGGGGAGAGAACCAGCCCAGGGGACTAGTTGATGTCCATGTGCAGGTCCCACTTGTTGTTCAAGTAGCGACCAACTGCCTCACCGAACATCTTCACGTGACGCTTATCAGCCGCCACGGTCTGCTCCTTGCCGTCCTTGAACAGCTTCTCGCCCAGATCAACGTTCAGAGTCACGGTCCAGTTGTACGCGCCCTGAGCCAGAACCGGCTGCTTGGTGCCAATAGTCAGGGTAGCGGTCGGGTTCACGTACCAGGTCTTCTTCTCGTCAATACCGGCCTTGGTGGAGTCCGCGTACTTCTTCATCGCCGCCAGGGTCTCCTGGTCGGTGCTGACCTCGTTCATGTAGTGCATATCACCGGTACGCAGCAGGTACTCAAACGCCGCACCGAAGTACGCCAGAGCCGCCGCAAAGCCAGCCACCGAATTCTGGTGCATAGCCTCCGGAACGATCGGGGAAGGAACATTCTGCGGCGGGTGCTCAGCGTTACCCGGCTGGTACTCGCCGTGATCCTCCATCTTCTCCAGCTTCGCTACGCCACTGTAATCCTTATTGTCATTAGGCAGCGGAGAGCTCGTCGCAGTAGCCGACGCAGAAGCAGAAGGGGAAGCAGACGCCGAAGCCGAAGCGCTCGGCGAAGCGGTAGCAGACTCAGAAGCCGCAGCAGAAGCGCTCTCAGAGCCAGAAGCGGAAGCAGACGCCTCAGAAGTAGCCTTAGAGCCACAAGCCGCCAGCAAAGCCATAGAGCTGACGCCCAGCACACCCAGCGCCGCGCGGCGGGTCAGGTTCTCGGACATAGTGATACCTTTCAGTCAGTCGGTGATTGCAACCAGTTTAGCCGCAAACCCAACAGGATACAGAGTTGAGTGGACGAAGCGTGAGAAGCGCCTCGCAGATAAAAGCGTTATGACGAACTAAGACGCCGCGGAGGTGACGGACGCCTCAACGGAAGCCTCAGCAGAAGCGGCGGCAGAAGAGGGCTCGGAAGTAGATGGGGAAGCCGCGCCGGATGCCGCAGTACTTGCGGTGGACGCGCCTCCCTGAATGGTGGCACCGTACGCCACGCTCAGCTCCCACATCTTCGAATCAGTGTGGTAGCGGCCGCGGAAATCGCACTCCTGAATCGTCACTCGAGAAGCCGGACCTGCCGCAGTCGCAGAGGCAGAGGCGCTCGGGGACGCCGCATCAGATACCAGCGCATCCTCAGACGGCTCAGTAGGCTCCGCAGAAGCCGAAGCGCTCGCCGAGGCGGCCACCGGCTGAATCTTGCCCTCAGCCACCGCCTCCGTACCAAAGTCCAGAGTGTACTGACCCTTAAACAGCAGGTTGCCATCGCTCATAATCGACGGCTGCGCGCTCGCCAGGGCATAAGACGCCGACGGGTTCACATACCAGGAACCCTTCTCCACACCCGCAAGAATAGACGCCGACAGGGCATCCACCTCAGAGCGAGTCTTCGACGACAGCTGAATGCCGGTCGAGAACGCATCCGTGCTACCGGTCTTCACCAGATAATCCATAGCCACCGCAAAATAAGCAACCGCCTCATGAAAACCCGTCACCGTATTCAACGAGAGAGTATCAGTCACCTTCGGCTTCGGAGCATTACGCGGCGGATGATCCACCGTACCCTGCTCATAATTCAACGCACCATCATAGTGGGTGTACTCCACCAGACCCGAATAGTTCTGACCATCATCGCTGTACCCATTCGGGTTAGCGCTCGACTTCGAACCATTCAGGCTACCGCCCTGAGAGCCCGACTGCTGGCTAGAGCTACCCGAGCCGCACGCGCTCAACAGCGCCGCAGAACCCGCAACAGCGGAGGCGCCCACACCCAGACGCAGCAGGGAGCGGCGAGAGAAAGACTGAGAAAAAGAAGACATAAGAGAAAAACCTTGAATCCAGGAAAGCTCGTTACTACCAGAGTAAAACAGATCATGCCCTAACCCGAGTGCGAGTTAGGGCATGATGCCTCATCCATCTGAGGGCTTAAAGGTTGTCACCATTAGAGTTGCCGCCGTTACCGGAGTTACCGGAATTGCCAGCATTACCGCCGTTAGCGGCACCACCATTAGCGCCACCATTCTGCGGCTGAGCCGAAGCCTGAGCCTCGTACTCATCCTGAATCGTCAGAGTCCAGTCATTATCGTGGCGCACACCGGTAACCACCAGACCGCGCTCAGTACGGCGCACCTTCTCAGACATCTCCGCGGGAGCACCGTCAATCACCACGGTCGGACCCAAATCAATCACCAGGTCAAAGGTCCACTGCACGCTCTTCTTCACCAGCGCAGGAACTGCAGTGAACGCAGACATGGTCACCTTCGGCGACACAAACCAATCACGATTCTGCGAGCTCTCATTCGACTCATCCATAAACGAAGAGAACGAAGCAATGAATTTCTCATCAGCCTTCGAGTCACGCAGCGGAGCCGCATCACCGGTAAGCACCAGGTAATTGATCGCCGCATACACGAAAGCAATCGAATCGTACAGACCCTGCACCGAGTTCTCCGACGCGCTCGCCGGACGCTTGGGGAACGGCACGTTCTGAGCGGGCGCAGACTCGGTCGCCGGAACGAAATTACCCTTCTTCTCATAGTTGTCGAAGGTGACCTCGCCGCTAAAATCAGTACGCGCAGAAGCCGAAGGGGAAATCTGAGGGGTATCCGCATCAGCAGTCTCGCTGGAGGACGAGCTACCGCCGCACGCAACCAGCAGGGCGCTCAAAGATACGCCCGCAACGCCCGCACCCGCGTAACGCAGAGCAGTACGGCGGCTGATGCCGGTGGTGGAACTGGGAAGCCCGGAGGTCATGGGGAAAAGCGCCACGGAATACCTTTCGAGTGAGAATCTCAGGTGAGAGACGAGTGAGAGAACGCCTCGACGAGCGGATATCACACGCGGATATCCCTCTAGAGACAGTCCTAAGTATAACGCGCCCCCGCCTTCACACCCGTGCGTACCAGCGCTCAAAGGAGCGTGATATGCCGCCCATCAGCGAACTTACCGCAGCCAGTGAACTCAGTGGAACCAGCGGGAGCATCGCGCCGAATGGGGCATAGCGGGTATAGCGAAGGAGGGGACGCGTTAATCGTCTATAGAGATCGTCTATAGGGGAGGGGCTACTGGGCGCCCCCGGCGGGAGCAACATCTCCACCAGCGGCACCGGGCTCAGCGGCACCGGGTGCTACGGTCGGCTGAGCCGTCGCAGCGCCAGGCTGAGTCGCCACGGGCTGCGCGGGAGCGGTAGCCGCAGGCGCCTGGGTAGCGGCAGGCTGAGGAGCCTGAGCCGCGCCTCCCTGACCTGCAGAACCCTGACCGGCACCATTCTGTGCGGCACCACCATTCTGGGAGCCAGTGTACTGACGGGAACCGCCCTGACCGGCACTGCTCTGACCTGCGCCATTCTGAGCGGCAGGAGCCTGAGCCGCGCCGTTACCCGAAGTGTTTGCGCCGGTATTCGCGCCAGCATTAGCCGCCACGGTGCTGTCATCAGTCACCGTCGGGGTATAGGTCGAGGAAGGATGCGCGCGCGGAGTCTGAGTCGGCTTCGGGGTCAACGCGGGATCGTACTGCTGAGGCGCAATCACCAACCAGCGCTTCGCCTCCTCATCGTACTCAGCGTAGAGAGCCTTAATCTCCTGCGCCTCAGTGTCCTCCAGAGGCTTGGTCGTGTTGGTCGCCTTCTCAACCTGCAGACCGTGCGCCTGAGTCACGGTGCACGCCCACGAATACTTCGTGCCGCGGGTCGTCGGCTGCTTATCGGTCAGACGGAACGTCCACTCGCCGCCCACCAGCCAGTTCGTGCCGGGCGCATAGAAGGCGCGTAGCTTCTCCAAAGAAGCACGCTGAACAGAATTATCCTGATGAACCACCTGCAGAGCAGGACCGGGGTCACCGGTCATGCGGGCATAGTTCACCGCCGCCGCAAAATACGCGAAGGTGGCGCGCAGACCGCGGGCGTTCTTGTCGTACATGCTCTCATCCTCAATCGGGATGGGCACGGCACTCGCCTTAGAATCAACGCTTGCCGGGCCGGCAGTCGGCTCAATCGTGTACACCTGACCGGTTTCCGGGTCGGTGCTGCTCATCGGGGCCGCACCGTTGCCCGCAATGTACTTAGTCCACTTCAGCTCGCCCGACAGATTGTCGTAGGCACCCGCAATCGAAGCGGAAGCAGTGGGGGAGGCAGTCGCCTCCTCAGTCTTTTTGGAACCGCAAGCGGCAAGCATCGCACCCAGGGCGGCGGTGCCCGTAAGCGCAATAAAGTGGCGGCGGCTGTGAATCATAGTGATCCCCTTGAATGTGCTGTATGCGGAAGTATCGGTGATAGGTGAAGAGCTCACGCCCTAATCCTCAGCCTAACATCACGCCCCTAGAAGTGGGCGTGAAGCAGTCACCCGCGGGGCGGGTAGAGGCGTATTGAGGCGAAAAGGAGCGGACCTCATCTAGCCCTAGCCTATAGATTTCACGCGTGGCACACAAATAAAAGCCCTCATCCGTGCCTCATATCACCCAATATGACGGGTTCTTTGAGGCACGGATGTAAAGAAGCTTTAGGCTGAGCCTCGAATATAACGAGCCGCCTTAGAAGAGGTGCTCTCATTCGGGGTCGGGTGCGCACTCGGAGCGTTCGCGGATGGTTCAGCGGTAGCCGCCGGGGTTGCGGTAGCGCTCGGGGAAGACTTCGGATCCTCCAGCATCTGCCAGCCCTCTTCACCAAAGTAGACGTAAGCATCCGCCTTCTGATTGCTGCCGTAGATACCGGTGAGCTGCTCACGCTGACGGGTCTCATGGTTGAACAGGAACGCGTTTTCGTCCACCTTCAGGGTCGCCTTCCAGCAGTAGACGTCCTGCTCGGTAGCGGGCACCGGCTGCGGGGAGCTCAGGTTAATGCACATGGGGTGGTTGTTCTTAGAGACCAGCCAACCAATGTTGTAGCGGTAGATATCGCGGTACATTTGCGCCATCTGACTAAAGTGCTCCTGGCCGGGCAAATCCATGAAGGGATTGGTGTCACCGGTGAGGAGCATGTAGTTCTGCGCCGCACCCCAGTACTGCAGGAAGGCGTGCAGGCCCTCGACGGTGCGCTCTTTAGCTTCCGGGGGCATGGTGGGGCGGGGGACATTGACGGCTCGATGGCTCAGGGTACCGTTCGAGAAATTTCCGGAACGCTCAAAGAACTCATCGGGCAGGATCGCCGGGCCGCGGCCGTCCAGAGCGGATTTGGGTAGAGGCTCGGCGTAGGTGATGCTGCGCGTGGTGGTCGCAGATTTGGTCTGGGTGCTCTGAGGTGCCGGTGCGGCATTAGTGGGAGAGGATTCAGTGAGTGGTTGAGGGCGAGAAACTGCGTTGGGGCTGCAGGCGCTTGCGAGTGCACTCAATGCTGCTCCGGAAGAAAGAGCAAGAAGATGGCGACGTGACAGCGAACCGAACATACGCAACCTTTCGCAAGAGTAAAGACGGGCAGGCAGTAACGGGTAGCTCGAATGCAGTTGAGCGAGGGCTCTGTGAGCGTTCCCGAAGGGTGTGGCATACCGCGGTGAGTACGGATGCGATAGAAAGGGCAGGCCAGAAGCCTCCTGAGGGAATCGGTGTGGGTTATGACCTGCCTGGTTGTCGTGCTCAATGATTCTAAGCGTACTTTCAGGTTCGAAACGACCATATCTGCGCTTGAGCGTAAAAAGTTATCAAATCTTAATATTTGCCCGTTTTATGCGGGTTATAAAACGTACCAATGTGTTTGGGATAACCGCATTAAAATCTGTTGTTTCCCCTAGAAACTTGGGGATTTTTCGGCTTTTTCTTGATATGAGTAAATCATAAATTGGAGTTGTTGCACCATGTGTGTAAATAGTATTTCAACCTCTCCACGTTGTCCGAACACCCATCAAAAACACCCCGAAAAGCGAACCCAAACTCCCCGCCGCCGCAACGTGCCCACCGCAACGCCCACACATGGCATGAAGTGGGTTCACCCTATGGGACAATAGCGCTGTGACTACCACCGACTATGCGCAGCTCAAAGCAGCTCGCGAACTGCTCACTCGAATCCCCCTCCCGCTCGACGTAGAACCCGGCGAAACCCCCGGCACCCCCTACACCGTCACCCACGACGGCACCGCAGAGCACGGCACCGCCACCGCGCGCACCCTACTCGCCGCCATGGCACGCCAACTCGATGACTACATCCTGCCGCGTAGCGCCAGCGTCGATAACCCCCTCACCATCGTGGTCGGCGGCTCCACCGGCGCCGGCAAATCCACCCTCGTCAACACCCTGCTCGGCGAACCGCTCACCCAGTCCGGCGCGATTCGACCCACCACCCGCCACCCCGTCCTGCTGCACCGTGCAGAAGACGAGGCGGCGCTGTCACCCGAACGCTTCCTGCCTACCCTGCCGCGTACCCGCACCTCCGGCATGAACGCCGGATCGCAGGCACTACCCGGCCTCGACCCGAAGATTGCGCGCGCCCTCATTCCTATTACTACCTCGGCGCTGCCGCAGGGCATCGCGCTCATCGACGCACCCGATATCGACTCCATCTCCGAGGAAAACCGCACCCTCGCCAAGGAACTGCTCTCCGCCGCTGACCTGTGGCTCTTCGTCACCACCGCCAACCGCTACGCCGACGCCGTGCCCTGGGAACTGCTCCACGAAGCAGCCGCACGCTCCATCGCCATTGCCGTGGTGCTCAACCGCGTGCCCGAAGGCGACGAAGAAGCCATCGAAAACGACCTGCGACGCATGCTCGACGAGGCCGGAATCCACGCCGTACTGATTCACACCGTCACCGAACAGCCGCGCGACGAAAGCGGCATGCTCGCACCCGTCAGCCTCGCCCCGCTGACCCTGTGGATCCGCGAACTCGGCGCCGACGCACCTGCCCGCGCCGCTATCGCCCGGCAGACCCTTGCAGGTGCCGTCGAAACCCTCGCCGGTAACCTGCAGGTGCTCGCCGCCGAACAGGCACGCCAGCAGGCGGCGCACCAGTCGCTTGCCACCATCGCCGCAGAAGAATACGAGGACGCGCTGACCACCATCGACGGGGCGCTCTCCGACGGCTCCCTGCTACGCGGCGAAGTGCTCTCGCGCTGGCACGATTTCGTGGGAACCGGCGACTTCTTCCGCTCCCTCGACAGCACCATCGGTCGACTGCGCGACCGCGTCGGCTCCGCCCTGCGAGGCCAGCCCGCAGCTGCCCAGAAGGTAGAAGACGCCCTCGAAAGCGGCATCCACGCCGTCGTGCTGGATGCGGCCGCACGCGCCTCCGAAAACACCCGCACCCGCTGGCGTGCCAGCCGCGCTGGACGCTCCCTGCTGGCGCGCCTGGACGCGCCGCAGGCTGCCTCCGCCGCGCCCGAAAAGAATGCAGGCGCAAACGGCGAGGCGAAGGGCAACGAAGCGAAGGGCGAAGTGCAGTCCGCCGAGGATATCTTCTCCGCAGCCGTTGCCGAACAGATTCGCCTCTGGCAGGGCTCCGTCCTCGAAATGATCCGCGAAGAAGGCGCCGACAAGCGCAAACGCGCCCGCTTCCTCTCCCTGGGTGTGAACGCCACCGCCGTGATGCTCATGGTCGCCGCGTTCAGCCTCACCGGCGGCATTACCGGTATTGAGGCGGGTATCGCCGGCGGTAGCGGCGTGGTTGGCACCAAGCTGCTCGAGTCCGTCTTCGGTGAAGACGCGGTGCGCCGCATGGCAACCCGCGCCCGCACCGACCTGCTCGAACGCATGGCGGATCTGCTCACCGAGCACGCTCAGCCCTTCACCGCCGTACTCGAAGAAACCGACCCACAGGCTGATGCCGAGGACATTCACCGCGCCGCCGAGCAGGTGCATGCGATTGCCGCAGAAATGAGCGCCCAGAGTCAAACCACACAGAGCCAAGCCGCAGCCCACACTAACGGCACGGTTGCCCGCTAAACCACTCCGGACAGGCACCCCGCACCACAGACGAAGAAAAACGCACTATGACTACCCCCGAGAAGAAACTCGAGAACACTGAGCGCAACGCCGAGCGAGGCGCCACCCCCGCCGTGGCGACTTCGCCCTTCGCGCGCTCCGTTGCATCCCTGAAGGACGCCATCAGCTACGGCGAAGGACGAGTCCCCGAAACCGTTCTGCTCGACGCCGCCGAAACCCTCGAACGTCTCAGCCAACGCCGCGAACTCTCCACCGAACACACCGTCATCGGCTTCTTCGGCGCGACCGGCAGCGGCAAATCCACGCTCTTCAACGCCATCGCCGGGCAGAACATTGCCCTCTCTGCTCCCACACGCCCGACGACCTCCACCGTGCAGGCGGCAATCTGGGAAGCAGAAGGCAGCGAAGAGCTACTTGACTGGCTCGGCATCGACAAGCGCGTCTACCCGCAAACTCAGGCGCTCGCCGCCGAAGGAGAGGCAACCGAGGGTAACGAAGCAGGCGGAAACAATAAAGCAACCGGGGGAGCTGCGGCACCCAACGCCGTCACCGAACCGGCACCCGGACTCTTCAACCGCATCCGCCGAGCCGTCGGCGGACGCGGCGAAATGCGCACCCGCACCGGCGGCCTCATCCTGCTGGACATGCCCGACTTCGACTCGGTCACCACCACCAACCGCGACCTCGCCGCCCGCATGATGCGCTACGTGGACGTACTCGTCTGGGTCGTCGACCCCCAAAAATATGCCGACGCCGTCATCCACCGCGACTTCATGGTGCCGCTTGCCGCATCCGGCGCGCAGGCGCTCTGCGTGCTCAACCAGGCGGACAAACTCGCACCCGCCGAGGTGCCTGCCGTGCTCGCATCCCTCACCCGCCTGCTCCAGGCTGAGGGTACCGAAGCGCACTTGCTCGCCGCACCCATCGCCGTCTCCGCGCGAACCGGTGAGGGCGTGGACGTGCTCCGTGACCTGCTCGCCCAGGTAGCCGCCGCCAAGAGCCTGTCCCTGCAGCGAACCGACGCGCAGCTGCACGCCACCGCCTCCCAGCTGCGCACCTACGCCGGGGGAGAGGGGACCGTACTCGCCGGAGCCTACGCACTCGACGCGGAGCAGAAGCTCGTGAAGGCGTGCTACACCTCCAGCCAGGCGGAGCAGGTTTTGCAGGCGGCAACCGCCTCCTACCGCCGTACTGCGGGTCAGCACACCGGCTGGATCCTCACCCGCTGGATGAGCCGCCTAAAGGCTGACCCCCTGCGCCGCCTGCACTTGGGACAGCAAGATGAAACAAAGAGCGCGTCTAAGACCGAGAAGTCCGCAGGTATGCTCGGTTCCGATAGCGAGAATGCACCCGAGCTGGTGGCATCCTCGCTGCCTCCGCTGAGCGCCGCGCAGAAGGCTGGCATGGCAAACGCCGTGCGCCAGTACAGCAAGCAGATGGCGGCCCGCATCGACGAACCGTGGAAGCGCAGCATGAAGGAAGCCGCCCTCTCCCGCGAGGCGGAGCTTCCCGAACTGCTCGAACGCGACATGGTGCGCATCGACTACGGTCTGGGCCGCACCCGCGCCCCCTGGGTCATCTTCAACGCCCTGCAGTGGATCGCGCTAATGAGCGCCCTGGTAGGCGTCGGCTGGCTGACCCTGATTTCCGGCATGGCGTACCTGCAGATTCAACTGCCGCCCGCCCCGACCCCCGAAGGCTCCCCGGTGCCCCTGCCGACCCTGCTTCTGCTGCTGGGTATCCTGCTTGGTATTGCCTCGGCGGGTGTGGGCAGGCTACTTACCGCCATGGGCTCACGCTACTACGCACGTAAGCTGCGGGGGCGCCTGCAGACCGGCGTGGAGAAGGCGGTGCAGTCCTGCGTGGTCGCCCCGGTACAGCAGGAAGCAAAGTGCCTGAACGCCTACCGTAAGGCGCTGGACATTTAGCGGCGTATCATCCGAGAAACCGTATCAGGCTGAGAGCGCACAAAAGAATCCCTCCCTACCTCAATCGAGGCGGGGAGGGATTCTTTTCGTTAAATCTATACGCTACTGAAGCTTAGTCCTCTTCAGTACTCTCAGCGCAGGGAGCCTGCTGGGACGCCGCAAGCTCACGCAGACCGTCCGTAATCGCCTGAGCAGCCTTAACGACCAGCTCAGGGTAGTTGCGGTTCGGCTGGCGGGTCATACGGTCAATCGGGCCTGAGATAGACACTGCCGCAATCACCTTGCCACCGGGCGCACGCACCGGAGCAGAGACCGAGGCGGTACCGCGCTCGCGCTCACCCACGGACTGCGCCCAACCGATGCGGCGCACAGCCGCGAGCATGGCGGCGCTGAAGTGCGCGTCGCGCAGGCCTTCAACAATGCGGTTCTGATCTTCCCAGGCCAGCAGAACCTGGGCGGCGGAACCAGCCTGCATGGACAGCTGGGTGCCAACCGGGATGGATTCGTGCATGCCGGAGGGTCGTGCCGCGGTTGCCGCGCATACACGCCAGTCGCCCTGGCGGCGGTACAGCTGGGTGGATTCGTCAGCTTCGAGGCTAAGCTTCTGCAGAATCGGGTCTGCCACGGTGATGAGCTCATCGGAAATGGTGGCGGACGCGAGTTCGGTCAGGCGGGGTCCGAGCATGAAGCGTCCCTGCACGTCGCGGGCTACGAGGCGGTGGTGAGCCAACGCCACGGCGAGGCGGTGTGCGGTGGGGCGCGCCAGACCGGTTGCCTTGACGAGGTCGCCCAGGGATACGGGGCCTGCCTCGAGGCAGTCAAGAATGAGGGTTGCCTTGTCGAGCACGCCAACGCCGGAGGAGCCGTGGGAGTGTACCTCTACCATCTGCTCGTCGGCGGCCATGTGTTCGGGCGGCTTGACGGGGTCGACAATCGGTGCGTTGTGGTGTGTGGATGCGTTGGGGTGACGCATTCCGTGTGCGTTAAAACGTGAGGCGGAAGGAGTCATTCTTATATTCTATCTCAGAATATGAAAGATACCCCGGACTTCATGGACTCTTTGAGATGCAGAGCTGAAGATGGAATCACCCCCTACGGGATAAATTGTGAACTTTTCATAATAAGTGTTTGTGTGGGTTTATGGGTGAAAATATGCGAAAAGACGCAGAAAAATGCGAATAATCTCGCAAAATTACCCTGGAGTCATAGAGTAAACCCACATAAAAACACTCGCTAGTTCGGGGTGTTTCTAGGCCGTCTCACAGGCTAAGAATCCGTGAAAAAATATGCGACACGCCGCAGGGAAATACCGATTTGAGGGTCCCATCGGGTACATAATCCGCCCCTCAACTCCGCAAACTTGCGGCACGCACCACACCGAACGCATCCACCGTAGGAACGCATCAAGCAGGAGAAAGCATGACTAGCGAACAGAACGCAACCACCGCGGGCACCCGTCCGCGCACCCTGGCAGAAAAAGTCTGGGACGCACACGTCGTCGTCCCCGGTGAAAACGGCAAGCCCGACCTGCTCTACATCGACCTGCAGCTACTGCACGAAGTGACCTCCCCCCAGGCATTCGAAGGCCTGCGCATCGAGAACCGCCCCCTGCGCCGCCTCGACCTGACCATCGCCACCGAGGATCACAACACCCCCACCGACAACATCTTCGGCACCATCGCCGACCTGACCAGCCGCACCCAGATCGAGACCCTGCGCCGCAACGCCAAGGAATTCGGCGTGCGCATCCACTCCCTCGGTGACGAAGAACAGGGCATTGTGCACGTGGTCGGCCCGCAGCTGGGTCTGACCATGCCCGGCATGACCATCGTCTGCGGCGACTCCCACACCTCCACCCACGGTGCGTTCGGCGCTCTCGCGTTCGGTATCGGCACCTCCGAGGTGGAGCACGTCATGGCCACCCAGACCCTGCCCCTGGCACGCTTCAAGACCATGGCCATCAACGTTGAAGGCACTCTCAAGCCCGGCGTGACCGCTAAGGACATCATCCTCGCCGTCATCGCGCAGATTGGCACCGGCGGCGGTCAGGGCTACGTGCTCGAGTACCGCGGCTCCGCAATCCGCTCCCTCTCCATGGAGGGCCGCATGACCATGTGCAACATGTCCATCGAGGCGGGCGCACGCGCCGGCATGGTCGCTCCCGACGAGACCACCTTCGAGTACATCAAGGGCCGCCAGCACGCACCCAAGGGCGAAGAGTGGGACAAGGCAGTCGAGTACTGGAAGAGCCTGCCCACCGACGAAGGCGCCGTCTTCGACAAGGAAATCTTCATCAACGCTGACGAGCTCGAGCCCTTCGTCACCTGGGGCACCAACCCCGGCCAGGGTGTACCGCTGAGCCACACCGTTCCCTCCCCGGACGACTTCGAGGACGAGAACGATAAGGTCGCAGCAGAGCGCGCCCTCGAATACATGGGCCTGGAGGCGGGTACCCCCATGAAGGACATCCCCGTGGACGTCGTCTTCCTGGGCTCCTGCACCAACTCCCGCATCGAGGACCTGCGCGCCGCAGCGGACATCGTGCGCGGCCGCACCATCGCCGAGAACGTGCGCATGATGGTCGTTCCCGGCTCCCAGAAGGTCCGCGCGCAGGCAGAAGCAGAAGGCCTGGACAAGGTCTTCAAGGACTTCGGCGCCGACTGGCGCTTTGCCGGATGCTCCATGTGTCTGGGCATGAACCCCGACCAGCTGGCACCCGGTGAGCGTTGCGCCTCCACCTCGAACCGTAACTTTGAGGGCCGCCAGGGTAAGGGTGGTCGCACCCACCTGGTCTCCCCGGTGGTTGCTGCCGCAACCGCTGTGCGCGGTACCCTGTCCGCCCCGTCCGACGTCGTGGCCTAGCACGCCGCTATAGCTAAGGAGCCATTATGGAACCCATTATTAAGCACACCGGCATTGGCGTGCCGCTGCGTTCTTCGAATGTTGATACCGATCAGATTATCCCCGCGGTCTACCTCAAGCGCGTGACCAAGACCGGCTTCGACGACGCGCTCTTCGCCAACTGGCGCAAGGACCCCGAGTTCATCCTGAACCAGGAGCCCTACAAGCACGGTAGCGTTCTGGTGGCCGGCCCCGACTTCGGCACCGGTTCCTCGCGTGAGCACGCCGTGTGGGCGCTGCGCGACTACGGCTTCAAGGTCGTTATCTCGGCCCGTTTCGCTGATATTTTCCGCGGCAACTCGGGTAAGCAGGGCCTGGTCACCGCGCAGGTTGCACAGGACGATATCGAGCTGATCTGGAAGGCGCTGGAGCACGAGCCCGGCACCGAAATCACCGTTGACCTGGAGTCCAAGACCGTAACCGTGGGTGCGCTGGTTGTTCCCTTCGAGATTGACGACTACGTGCGCTGGCGCCTCATGGAGGGCCTGGACGACATCGGTCTGACCCTGCAGAACCTCGAGGCTATCGAGGCGTACGAGGCGAAGCGCCCCTCGTGGATGCCCCGCACCCAGGAACTCTAAATAGGGGGAGCTCTAAGCCGAGCGCTCTAAACGCGGAGCTCTAAGGCATAGATAAAGCTCGAAGGCGGTGACTGAATCAGTCGCCACCTTCGAGCTTTTCTGTGCCTTGAGCTTTTCTAAGCTCTCTAAAACCTTGGTACACATACAAATGCGCCTCCCCGGAGTATTCTTCCGGGGAGGCGCATTCATTGACTATCTTAGAGTGCACCCTCAGTGATGGGGGTGTTCAGGGTTGCGTTCTCGGTGCAGCTGTACAGTGCAGCCGAACCGGGGGAACGCACGCCCGCGGTCGGGTTTGCGTTCTGCGCGGTGGCAAGAGCGAAATCAGAAACCACCTCGTGGTTAATGTAGCTGCCGCCTGCGCCGCCGCCGCTGCTCAGGGCGCTGAGCGAGTAGATGTTGCCTTCGTTCTCAAACTGCACCTGGCGGCCGAAAACGCCCTCGTAGTATGAGCCAACGGTCCAGATGTTCAGGCCTGCGCCGCCGCCGCCGTAGCCTGCGCCACCACCGGATGCTACGGAGGCGAGGGAGAGCTTGCCCTGGGTTCGGGAAAGCAGTGCGCCCGAGCCGCCCTTACCGCGGTAAGAGCCGGTTGCGTTCGCACCGCCGGTGCCCTTTTCTCCCTCATGCACGGAGTCGCCCCCGTAGAGGTAGTAGCGCGGGAAATCGTACGACTCGAACCAGGAGGTAGACATGGGCATGAGCTTCAGCTCGTTGTTCTCGTCGAGGATGCCGATCATTGCCTCGCCGAGGGCGCCCGCCACGCCGGAGCGGCCAGCGGTACCGCCGGTGACCATGAAGCGCATGTCGAGGGTCTTGTCGTCCTCGTCGAGGGGCTTGAATTCCTGGTAGGGGCTTGCCACGAGCATGCCACCCTGACCGGTGTTGTCGGTGCCCAGGTCGCCGCCTGCGCTACCGCCTGCGGTGCTGTTGGCATCGCTGTGTTCCATGGCGATACGCAGTGCCGGGTTCAGCTGATCCTTGGGCTGGGTGTCGAAGATGCGCTGGTGGGTGGTGAGGGTGCCCAGCTGCGCACCGCCGCCGCCCGCGCCTGCCACGGCTACGACGGTGACTGAGCCGTCACGAACGAGCTCGACCGCGGAGGAACCGCCGCCGGACGCGCCGTACACGTAGCCGCTGTCGGAGCCCACTACCTGCGCACTGCCGGTTGCATTGCTGGAGCCGGTGGAGTCGCCGCCTGCAGCGTAGCCTTCGCCGCCGAGTGCGGGGTTCGCGCCGGATGCAGAGCCGACGCCGCCGTTACCCGCCCAGACGCGCAGGATGTCGCCGGACTTGACCGCCAGAACGCCGCTGAGCTGTGCACCGGCACCGCCGCCAGCCAGGGAAGCGTTCGTGACGTCGGTCAGGTAGCGGGGGGTGAAGGAGGTTGCCGCACCGCCGGCACCGCCTACAAGGTCGAAGCGGACTCGTCCAACGCCTTCGGGGACGAGCCATTCGGTGTATGCGCCTGCCTTGTCGTCGTAGCCGGTTGCGGTGGGCTTGAGAGTCAGGGCGGGGGAGCAGGTGGGCTCGCCGCTTGCCGCCCATGCGGGGACGGTTGCGCTGGCGAGGATGACGGGGGCACTCCATGCAGCGCCCTGTACGAGGCGACGGCGCGAAATGCGTGATGCAGTGTTGTGATGTGTCATATTTGGGGTCCTCCGGTAGTTCGCGGATGCAGCCGCGAAGTGACCTGTGGTTGGTTGCGATACGCCGTGGTTTTTAGTTGACTTTCGAATATTTACGGTGATGTTGAAGTGAATTTTTGAAGTTGAAGTGAAGCAGGAAGCCGAACCGTTTTAGTTGGGCGTTATCGCAAGGTTGTATGCAGTGAATGCACGCCCGTTCCCTGCCGTGAGGCTCCGTACTGCATGGAGTGACGGCAATGCCGGCGCCGATGCCGCAGTTGAGAGCTGGTTGGTTTCTCCTTGAGAGTGGAGGCACCGCTCAGCGGTCACGAGTGTGCACGCTATTGTAGGGGCGAGGTTGCTCTCAAGTTCAAATTTGTGCGTCAAAAAGAAGAAGCTAACGTCAAATTTTGGCGAAGAACCAGAAAATGTTTGCATTAGTGTGAATATTTGTGTATCTTTTTGTCTTTTCCAGCTCTGATTCTGAGGAGGGGTCAGACCGGTTTTTCATATACACATCAGAGTAAAATCCTAGTCGCGAGTTCCAAAGGCTCTTCAGTGTTTGGAGCACCTTTACGCAGGGCTTAGAATAATGATGAATATATGCGCCCGTTTCGCCCTGCTACCGGCAGGGGCGCGGCACGACAGAACGCGGCGTATCGGCACACTGTTAAAGTTCGGCGTAAACCAGCCGACTCCACAAAGGATTTTTAATGACTGAGAACATCAGCAAGCTTCGCATTGAAGGTGGCACTCCGCTCGTTGGTGAGGTTCACGTTCGAGGCGCCAAGAACCTGGTGCCCAAGGCTATGGTCGCAGCACTGCACGGTTCGACTCCCTCGACCCTGCGTAACGTTCCCGACCTGAGCGATGTTGAAATCGTTACCACCCTCGTGGAGCTGCACGGTGCGAAGGTTGACTACGACCGTGAAGCCGGTGTTCTCACCCTCAACCCCGCACAGGACGCAACCACCGCTGCAAAGAACGCAGAGGAGATTCAGCTCTTCGGTGGTAACTCTCGCATCCCGATTCTGATGGTGGGCCCGCTGCTACACACTCTCGGTACCGCGCGCATCCCCAACCTGGGCGGCTGCAAGATCGGTGACCGACCCATCGACTACCACATGTCTGCACTGCGCAAGTTCGGTGCGGTCGTTGAGAAGGACGACGAAACCGGCACCACCCTGATTGTTCCCGAAGAGGGTCTGAAGGGTGCAGAGATTGTGCTGAACTACCCCTCCGTGGGTGCTACCGAGCAGGTTCTGCTCACCGGTGTCCGCGCTAAGGGTAAGACCATCCTGCGTAACGCTGCGATTGAGCCCGAAATTATTGACCTGATTGCTGTTCTGCAGAAGATGGGCGCAATCATCTTCATTAACGAGGACCGCACCATCGTCATTGAGGGCGTGGATGAGCTGACCGGCTACGATCACGCGTCCCTGCCCGACCGCAACGAGTCCGCTTCCTGGGCTTCTGCGGCGCTGGCTACCGGCGGCGACATTTTCGTTCGCGGTGCAGCGCAGAAGGATATGACCGCGTTCCTGAACCAGTTCCGCAAGATGGGCGGTCTGTACGAGGTGACCGCCGAGGGTATCCGCTTCACCCACCCGGCTCAGCGCACCCCCGGTGCTCAGCTGAAGCCCATCGTTTTTGAGACCAACGTGCACCCCGGCTTCATGACCGACTGGCAGCAGCCCCTCGTCGTGGCGCTGACCCAGGCTAAGGGCGCGTCTATCGTGCACGAGACCGTGTACGAGGAGCGTTTCGGCTTCACCAACGCGCTGAAGCAGATGGGTGCAGATATCGTTGTTATGCGCGATTGCGTGGGCGGCGCACCCTGCCGTTTCGAGGGTAAGGGCTACGGCCACTCCGCTATTATTTCTGGCCCCACCCCGCTGACCGGTGCCGACATTGAGGTTCCGGACCTGCGCGGCGGCTTCTCCCACATCATTGCTGCTCTGGCGGCTAAGGGCACCTCTCACGTGAGCGGTGTTGAGCTGATTGCTCGCGGCTACGAGAACTTTGAGGAGAAGCTCAAGGGCCTGGGTGCCAACTTTGAGGTGCTGGCACGCAAGGCGTCGAAGGCTCCCAAGCCCGATGCAGCAATCGTTGTTGTTGAGCCCGAGGAAGTTGAGGTTCAGGACTAGTGAGCGGACAGCAGGGAAAGCAGGCTCTGCCTGAGATTGAGCCCACCGCCTCCGGTGATGCGCTGTACAAGGTGCTCGGTAACGCTGCGCGCGGGCTGTACAAGCTCATCGCACGCGTTGAGATTACCGGCCGTGAGAACCTGCCTAAGAGCGGCGGGTACATTATCGTGGCTAACCACACCACCGAGCTTGACCCGGTGACCGTGGCTTTCCCTGCTTTCGTTGAGGGCGCCCTGCCGCGCTTCTTGGCGAAGGATTCGCTCTTCCGCGCCCCCGTGCTCGGCTACATTATGCGCAAGCTCGCGCATATTCCCGTGGTTCGCGGTTCTGTGGATGCGCGCAAGTCCCTGATTACTGCCCGCAAGATTGTTGAGGCTGGCGGTGCCGTCGTGATTTTCCCGGAGGGCACCACCACCCACGATCCGCAGCTGTGGCCCATGCAGGCGCGTACCGGTGCGGCTCGTCTGGCTCTTGCGACCGGCGCACCCGTCTTCCCGGTGGCGCACTGGGGCGACGAGCAGATTCTCGGTTACGTGGACGAGGCCGGCGAGGACGGCCGCATCAAGGAGAAGCGTAAGATTTCGCTGTTCCCGCGCAAGACCGTTCGCGTGAAGGTCGGCAAGGCTCTGGATATTGCCTCCCTCGTTGAGGATTCCAGCCCCGAGGCTAAGCACACCCGCACCGAACTGGGCGTGGTCACCGACGCAATGCTGGACGCTATCACCGCCGAGCTGGAGAAAATCCGCGGCGAGAAGGCTCCGGAGGGTCGTTGGAACCCGCGCACTAAGCGTCGTGAAGCCCCCGGTACCCCCTCGGGGCCGGTCGGTGGCGCGCTTGGTGAACCGGACGAAAAGTAGCATCCCAGCTGGGAGAATCGTAGAGGCCCTGACAGATGCCGCGGCTATTCGCTGAGGCGCCTGTCAGGGACTCGCACAATAACCTCGCAAGGAAGAGAGGCAGGTGTTTTCGTGACCTTCTTTGGACGCACCCCCGCAGCAAGCCCTGAATTTACCCCTCCGGCAACCGTGCAGTCTATTGCGGTGCTCGGCGCCGGTAGCTGGGGCACCGCTTTCGCTAAGATTGCGGCGGACGCTGCCCGTGAGCGCGGCGATGACACTCGCGTGACCCTCATCGGTCGTGATGAGCAGGCGATGGCTGAGTGCGAGCGCACCCGCGAGAACGCCCGCTATTTTCCGGGAATGAAGCTGCCGGATAATATTCACTTCACGGCGGATGCCCCCGCGGCGCTGACCGGTGCCGATATTGTGGTTCTTGCCCTGCCCGCGCAGGTGCTGCGTTCGCAGTTGCAGAGCTTCGCCCGCTATATTGAGCCGAACGCCATGCTGGTGTCTTTGGCGAAGGGCCTGGAGACCGGTACTGGTCTGCGCATGTCGCAGGTCATTACCGAGGAGCTGGAAGAGGCTATGGCTCTGCGCGGTGCCGATGTGCGCGCGATTGGCCATATTCCGCACCGCGTGTGCGTGCTGTCGGGCCCGAACCTCGCGAAGGAAATCATGGGGGAGGAGCCTACCGCCTCCGTGGTTGCGGCTCGCACTCTGCCGGTGGCTGAGGCTGTGGCTCACGCGATTGCGTGCGGTTACTTCCGCCCGTACACCAACACGGATGTGGTTGGTACCGAAATTGGCGGCCTGGTCAAGAACGTGATTGCGCTCTGCGTGGGTATCTGCGAGGGCCGTAATTACGGCGATAACTCGAAGGCATCCATTATGACGCGCGGCCTGGCGGAGATTACCCGCCTGGCGGTGGCGTTGGGTGGCGAGGCTGCGACCATGAGCGGTCTTGCTGGCATGGGCGACTTGATTGCGACCTGCTCTTCGCCGTTGTCCCGTAACCACACGGCGGGTCGTCTGCTGGCTCAGGGTATTTCCCCTGACCGCCTGCACGAGCACATGAGCCAGACTGCCGAGTCGATTAAGTCGGCTCCCGTGGTGGCTGAGCTGGCTCGTCGCCACGGCGTGGAGATGCCCATTGTTGAGGCTGTGGTGGCTGTGCTTTCGGGCCGTATTGGCATTGAGGAGTTGGCGCCTCAGCTGCTGGGTCGCCGCCTCAAGCATGAGGGCCACTAAGGTTAAAGCTTTCTGGTGTGCTGGCACCCCTTGATTAGTGGTGTGTGCCAGGACATACTAGAAGATTGAATGTAAACATCCAAGGACGGATACCGTTGCGGAAAACCGGTGCGTGAGAAACGCATCAGTGACCGCGACGGTATTCGTGCGTTAGGATTATTGACGCATTGCCGTTCCACCTTCCGGACCTAAGGGTAGGGGAACATTGACTAGGAGAAATATATGACCGAGAAGAAGACCGTCGCCCTGCTGTGCGGTGGCCGCTCCTCCGAGCACCCGATTTCGCTCATTACCGCTGCCGGCGTTCTGGGCGCTATTGACCGCACCGCCTACGACGTCATCACTATCGGTATTACCCGTGACGGCCGCTGGTACCTGACCGACGAGCAGCAGCTTGCCGAGCTGACTGCTGGCACTCGCGGTACCGCAGAGTTCCCCGAGGGTACCCAGCAGGTGTTCCTGCCGATGGGTGCCGGCGATTCCCGCCTGACCCTGGTGGATGCTGAGGGTAACGTTACCCGCACTGCACCGGTAGACGTTGTGTTCCCGCTGTTGCATGGCCCCTTCGGTGAGGACGGCACCGTGCAGGGTCTGCTGGAAATGGCTGACCTGCACTATGTGGGTTGCGGTGTGACCGCATCCGCTGTGGGCATGGATAAGCACTTCATGAAGGTTGCTTTCGAATCCGCTGGCCTGGAGGTCGGCCCCTACGAGGTTGTCACCAACCGCCAGTGGGAGCACGAGGACCGCGAGCAGATTCTGGAGCGCGTGCTGAAGCTGGGCTTCCCCCTGTTCGTGAAGCCGACCCGCGCAGGTTCTTCCTTCGGTATTACCAAGGTGGATTCGGTGGAAGAGCTCGTGCCCGCGATTGAAGAGGCACGCCGCCACGACCCGAAGATCATTATTGAGGCGGGTATTGTGGGCCGCGAAATCGAGTGCGCTGTGCTCGATGGCCACCACGGCGAGATGCCGCGCGCATCCTACCCCGGCGAGATTGAGGTTGTGGACGAGGACCACGGCTTCTACGACTTTGAGGCCAAGTATGTTTCTGAGTCCTCGGCCGTGACCGTGTGCCCGGCGAACCTGCCGCAGGACGTGCAGGATCGCCTGCGCGAGCTGGCTGTGAAGGCATTCCTGGCGCTGGATGGTGAGGGTCTGTCTCGTGCGGACTTCTTCTACACTGAGGACGGCCGCCTGGTCATCAACGAGGTGAACACCATGCCCGGCTTCACCCCGATTTCGATGTACAAGACCATGTGGGAGAACACCGGTATCTCTTACACCGATCTGATTAGCGAGCTGCTGACCCTGGCGATGGAACGCCCCCTGGGTCTGCGCTAGTTCTTGAGGTAGCGCTAGTTCTTGGGCGCACCGTCGTTTTGACTGCGCTTAGCAATTGAATACGTAACGGCGGGGGAGTAGCCCCTGTTGTAAGGCGCCTCGGTGCGGATTCTTGAGGGATTCGCGCCGGGGCGCTTTTTGCGCGGTGGGCAAGTTAATGCCTTTGTGGGAAGGGTAATTGGTACGTATTGAGCCCCAAAAAGCTTATGAGAATCGCTCGTTTTTCACTCATGAGAAAAATCACTTACATTCGCCTCGGGGTCGCTTGGACGGTGGAGTGCAAGTTTTAAAGTGGTATTGATAAGGCAAAACGTAATTCTGCTCACAAGTGCATGAAATGATGCTTCTAGGTAATGAAAAGATGTTGTTGATGGTCGTTGCACATCTTGAAGCTCAAAGATTGGTATGAAAGCGCTAAAATGAGTAATGAAGAAAAAGCCGATTCGGTAGAATAGATGAAGGTATATCCAATCTGCCCTAGCGATTGGGTATCTATTCACTCACAACGTATCAGAAAGTCAAGGACAACCTTTGGGAAAACGAAACCGTAAGGTGGTCTCTGCGAGTCTGGCGACAGCACTGGTTGCTTCCGGAAGCCCCTACGTAGCCTCATTTGCTCAAGATGTGCAGGAGGCTGCGTCTCAGGTTCCGCCCAACCCTGTCGGCACCGCAAGCCAAACCCTGGACCCCACCGCAAACGCGGCATCTTCCTCTCAGACGGCAGTACCCACGCTCGCAACCGTGAGCGCATGGCCCACCGCTCAGGGGGACAATAAGACTAACAACGCGCAGGCAGAGCCCACCGCTCAGCCTAGCGCTTCTTCGAGCGCTCAGCCCACCGCTAGCGCCGAGCCTTCCGCAAGTGCTACGCCCAGCCCGGATGCGACTCCTACCCCGAACGCTACCGCGCAGCCCACTGCCGAGCCCACCGCTTCTGCGAGTGCTACAGCGAGTCCTAGCGTAGAGCCCTCTAAGGATGCGACCGCTGAACCTACCGCTACGCCGACCGTAGCTCCTAGCGCAAGTGCCGAACCGAGTGTTGCTCCTACCGCAACTCCGACGGCTGAGCCGACTGTAGCTCCGACTGCGGAGCCTACGGTCCAGCCGACGGCAGAACCTACTGTTGCTCCCACTCCGGAGCCGACCGTTGCGCCTACTGTGGAGCCCACCGCGGAACCCACCAAGGATGCAACTCCTGAGCCTACGGTAGAGCCCACCCCTGAACCTACTCCCGAGCCGACGAAGGACGTAACTCCCGAGCCGACCCCGGAGCCCACTCAGGATCCGACTCCGGAACCTACCCCTGAACCTACTCCCGAGCCTACTCAGGACCCCACACCGGAACCGAATCCGGAGCCCGCTCCTGAACCGACCAAGGACGTAACTCCCGAACCGACCCCGGAGCCGACTGAGGACCCCACTCCGGAACCGAACCCGGAGCCGACCCAGGATCCCGTCCCGGTTCCCGAGCCGACTAAGGACGTAACTCCCGAGCCGACCCAGGAGCCCTCTCAGGTTCCGGTCGTCCCGGCCCCGGTTCAGGATCCGACTCAGGAGCCCTCCAAGGAAGCTAAGCAGGAGCCGACTAACGAGCCGACCAAGGACGCGGTCATCCCCGTGATTCCGGTAGCTCCCGTAGCTCCGGTAGAGGATAACAAGGACAGCTCGGACTCCAAATCGGTTACCCCGATCGAGACCGAACCTGTTGCTCCGATTCCTCCGGCGAACAACCCGGTGACCGTCCCCGGCAATCGTCAGGAAGTCTCTGGGGAAGATGTCATCATCTCCATTGAGCTTCCGCGACCGGGCAACTCCTCTGAATCCTCAAGTTCCTCTTCGGGATCTTCGAGCTCTTCACCGAGCAAGGCACCGAGCGACAGGCTTGATGGCGACGATGACGATCCGTTGCGTTCCGGCGGTACCACCCTTGGACGAATTGCAGCCAATAACGGCTCGAATGACTCCATCCCGGGTGCGGCAGACTGGGTTGCTGGATACCTCTCGCGCAATAAGACCGACGAGGACCACTCCCACGAGGTAAGCCCCTCGAGCTCCTCAAGCTCGGTATCGGCTTCGAAGTCGCCTAGCTCCTCCACCTCGGCTAGCGCCAGCCGCTCCGCAAAGAGCGTGGCAAAGGCTGACGGCGCGAACGCCGCCCAGGAGCAGGCCGTGAAGAATGCGGACGCGGACGATTCCGGACTTTCCGGCATTGCACCGCTGATTCTCTTCTCGTTGATCGGTCTGGTGCTGATTGCTCTGGCAATCCGCTACTTCAGCCGCGGAGCCTAAGGCGAACATAACGCGTGGAATACGCGATAATAGAGGATGTGAATCCTCAGACTTTTAGCGAAACGCGGGACAACCCCATGCGAGAGACACCTCTCTCAAAGCTGGGGGAGTCCCGCGTTCTGCGCGCTTTCATGCCGATTATCAACGCCCACAACGAGCAGGTTGCCGCAACGGCACGCCAGGCGGGGCGCATCGAACCCCTCGAGGTGGGTCCCGGTGACGACTGTGCCGTTCTCGCCGAGCCCGCGCCCGGTCAGCGTACCGTGGTCACCACCGACACTCTCGTTGAGGACCAGGACTTTATGAACCTCTGGCCCGGCGGTATTGCCCAGACGAGTGAGGCCGGTGAGTTCAATCTGGAACCCGCCCGCAGTAGCGGCTACGATGTGGGGCGCAAAGCCGCGACCCAGAACCTTGCCGACGTTGCCGCCATGGGTGCGCGCCCGGCGAGCCTCTTCATCTCTTTGAGCCTGCCCGGTAGCACGCCTTACGGCTGGATTGACGGCTTCGCCCACGGCATTGTGGACGGAATCAACGCCTGCGGAGCCACCGAATGCGTGATTGGCGGCGGCGATATTGGCGACTCCACCGAAATGTCGGTGACCGTCACCGCCCTCGGCTACACGGACCGCGCCGTGCTGCGCTCCGGTGCACGCCCCGGCGACACTATCGCCCTGGCGGGGCGTACCGCCTGGTCCGATGCCGGTCTGCGCCTGCTGCTCAACCCGCTCTCCCTGCCCGCTACGGCACTACTGCGTGCCATCGCCGCAGGTCAGGATGCTGAGGCGGTGCTGGGGGCGGTAGCTCAGGCGTGGGCTCAGCGGCAAGCTGAAGGTACTGGCGCTCTTCCTACTGGCGTTCTTCCCGAGGGGCTTATCGAGCTCGCCCGCACCCTCACCCCGGAAGATGCCGCGCACATGATTGCGGTCTGCGAGCGCGCCGTCGCATCGCAGCACCACCCGGTCAGCCCCATCCCCGCCGGTGAGGTGGCGCGCCAGCATCAGGCAAGCTCCATGCTGGATCTTTCTGACGGACTCGTAAAGGACGCCGGGCGAGTTGCCGCCGCCTCCGGGGTGCAGATGCGCCTCGACCGTGCCGCCGTGGATGCGTTCGCCGAGCCGCTGCTACCGTTGGCGCGCCTGCTGTTGGCGATTGGTGAGCGCAACGAGGCGGGGGAGAGCCCCGCATCCCTGGCGCGCACCTTCGTGCTGGTTGGCGGAGAGGACCACGGCCTGCTGGCGACCTTCCCCGGTGAGGTGCCCGAAGAGTTTGTGCCCCTGGGTACCTGCGTTGCGGATGCCCCGGAGCGAGGTCTGAGCGCCGAGCTCTACGGTGTTGAGCGCCGCCACAATGCGGTGACCGGCGCGGCGGTGGTCATGGACGGCCGCTCCCTGGACGGCATGGGTTGGGAACACTACGGGGTTTCCGCGTAGGAGTTCCACCGAGTGCCGCGAGGTGCGTGCGGTTTGTAAGTTTAGTCCGGGCTTTCATCCCGCGGGATAGACGACGGGCAATACCGTACATTTAACCGAAATTGCCTAGAATAGAAGTACGAAATAGGCTGGATTCTGTCCGTGCCGCGGGCACCGAGAAATCAGCCGGGAACTAGCCACAAACTCAGCCGGGAACTAGCCACAAACTCAGCCGGAACTAGTTGAGAAATCAGCCGAGAACCGCGCGAAACCGACGAAACTTACAAGGAGGGTAGCGTGAACGCAGAACAGAACCAGCGCACCGAAGAACGCGAGATTTACCGCCGCGCCTGCGTGCGCGCCTACCGCTTCGGCGTAGCGTGGTCCACCGCCGCCCGCACCACCATCGAACGCTACCGCGAGGCGCTCAACGAACTCAACGGGTTCCCTGTGCCCGATAAAGACACCGGCTCCAATATCGCCCATACCCTGCTGACCCTGACCGAAGAGTTTGAGCGGGGCATGGAGCAGGTTCTGCCCAGTGAGAGTCTGCCCAGTGAGGTTCTTCCCTCTGGCAAAAATCCTGGCGGGGAGGGCGCGTGCGTGCCCGAGGCGGCGGGCGCATCCGAAGAGGAAACCCTCGCCCACCTGTGGATTCAGCTGGGCGGAATCTACGAGCACGCGATTATGCGCGCATCCCGCGTGGCGCGCGGCAACTCCGGTACTCTGCTCTGCGCCTGGGCGCTGGAGGCGGTGCGTAGCTACTGGTTCCTGCCCGGAAACCTCGCTCGGGAGCTCGGCGACGCAGCCGATGAGCTGCCGCTCGTGCGCGCCCTGGAAGCAGACTACGAGCGTGTGCTGGCTGGCGGTTCCCTGCCGAAGCACCGCGAAGTGAAACTGGAGTACGCCCACGCGGAGGCGCGCGCGATGGCGTTCGCGGCTGAGCGTATTCGTGCCAGCGTGGGGGAGCAGATGGTGCCCTCCACGATGCTGTCGGTCATGGTGGAACTCGCCCGCCTGGATGCACACTATGATGCATCGCAGGACGCAGAAGCTACTGACGAGGTGCTGAAAGAGCGTCGACGTGCGCTGATGCGTGCCGCTCTGGAACGTACCGCACAGTTCCCGCCCTCACCCGAGCTTGCCGGTTTCGTGGATGCCGGCGCGCTCGGCTTCTACCTTGCCGTGGTGCACTCCAACCCGCGCTGGGAGGGGGCGACACTGAACGAGGCGCAGGTGGAGTCCATGCTGCGTGCCCCCTCTGCCGGTGTGACTTCTGTAGCCGGTTCTGCGGCACGAGTGGGTTCTGAACAGGCGGGCGCTGAACCTGCCGAGCACGCAGAACACGCGGAGCAGAGCGGCTGGGAGCTCATGGGTACGCTGACCTGCGAGCCCCTCGCCCTGGCGCAGCTGCGCCCCGAACTTGAAGCCATGGGCGACAGCCTGCTCATTACGCCCCTGGACATGGCGGCCGGACTCTGGGCGCTGCACGTGCACGTGCCCGACATCGACCCCGCCCGCGAGCTGATTATGGGCTACGGTCAGTGGTCGGATGAGCGTATTTCCTCCCTGGCGGATGGTCGTCACGCCGACCACTCGTGCGGTGCGGAGGGCGGAGCATGAGCCCCGCCCGACGTTCCGTAAACCCGCAGCAGGAAGCCCTGGACTTGGGTCTTCCTGAGTCTGCTCCGGTCAAAACTAAGCCTGCGAAGACTGAGGATGCGCAGGGTGAGCCCATGGAGTCAACGGCTGTCGAGCCTACCCGCGCCGCCTCTGTGACCCGTACTAAGCCTGTGACCCGAGCTCAGCGAGCGACAAAGGGCGCGCCGCTGCTGAGCGATGAGCAGCTCCGCACCACCGCCGAGCTGACCGTGCGCGATCTTGCCGCCTACGCCCGCGGAGAGGTGAGCCGCGTCGAACTGAGCGAACGCGCGGAACAGCGCGCCAGCGCGCCCTACCGTAAGGCACTCAAGGCCCTCAAGCATTCGCTGGGTCCCGCCGCGCACACCATGACCGATGACGCTCTCTACGAGCTGGTCGATATTGCTTTGGCGGCGCGGCAGGCGGCGCAGCCGGGAGCGCCTCAGACTGAGGATCCCGCCCAGAGGAAGTCAACCCGCAGAGCGCCCGCTCAGAAAGCGCCCGCGCGGAAGAACCCTACCCAGATGAAGACGGTTCAGAAGGCACCTGCCCAGAAAGAACTAGTTCAGAACGAACCGAGCCCGCAGGAGAGTGAAGCTCCCGTGCGGGCTGCTTCGGCGCGCCCGCAGAAGGTATCGAAAGCGAGCGAAGAGGGCGAGCAGAAGTCTGCGCAGAAGGTGCCCGTTGCGGAGAAGAGCACGCCCGAGGTAGAAGCTGAAAAGCCCGCGACCAACAAGACCGTAGCGAAGAAAACGGCTTCCGCAGAGAACACGCCTGCCGCTCAACCTGCTACGACCAAGAAGACCACCAAGAAGGCGCCGGCTGAGACCGCCAAAGAATCGGGCACCTCTAAAGCCCCGGCGAAGAAGGTAGCTGATTCCAAGATCACTGCGCAGAAAACCCCTGCGCAGAAAACCCCGGCAAAGCCGAAAACCACTGCACAGAAAAGCCCTGCGAAAAAAGCTCCTGCCCAGAAGACTTCCGCGAAGAAGGCCGCTTCCAAGAAGGTTGCGGCTGAGAAGCCCACTGCAGCCTCCACATCAGCCGCCGCGGAGGCTAAAAGCCGTGCCCTGGCGCGCTACGCCTCCGAAGACCGCATCGAAAATGCGCCGCTCAAAAAGTACCTGCCCGCACCCAGCGCCAAGGCAATCGCCACGCATCTGGATCTGCACACCGTCGGGGAGATGCTCGAATACTTCCCGCGCAAATACCTGCCGCGCGGTGAGCTCAGCTCCTTCGCCGAACTCGTCGAAGGTCAGGACGTCACCATCATTGCCCGCGTGGTGCACGTGAGCACCCGAACCATGGCGGCACGCCGAGGCAAAATCACGGAAGTGACCATCACCGACCGGCTCTCCGACGCAACCGGGCAGGACGCACCTGCCGGTTTTGGTGCTGCTGGTTACGGGGCTGGCGGTCCCGTATCCGTGGTGCCCGGACGAGCTAACCGACCCGGTTCATCCAGTGCATCCAGCGTATCCGGTGTGCCCGCGCAGAATTGGCAGGCGACCGGGATGCACAACCCGCGCATTAACGCGCTCGCTAACACCGCCCAAGGCAGGGGAGCCCAGCCCGCCTCCTATAGCGGCTACGCAGATAGCTACGGCCAGGATAGTTTTGCACAGGATAGCTTCGTGCAGGGAGGCCTCTTTGGCGTGCCCGCACCCAGCCCGAGCACGAACCCCGGTGTGGGTGCGCTCATTGGCTCGCAGATGAAGCTCTCCTTCTTCAACGCCTGGACCGCCGCCCGTGAAATCCACGAGGGCGAAACCATGATGTTCTCCGGCAGGGTCGGCATCTACCGCGGCGAGTACACCCTCACCAACCCGCACTACGCCCTGCTCTCGAAGGACGCCTCCGGCGCGGACGTCACCGACGCCGCCACCGCCCCCGTGCCCGTCTACCGCGCCCCCGTGAAGCTGCCCACCGACCGCATCGCCGGGTACATGGAGCAACTGCTCGAAAAGGTGCCGCTCAAAGAGCTAGAAGACCCGGTACCCTACACGATTCGTCGCGCCCGAAAGGTGCCGTCGCTGGAGTGGACGTACCGCGCCCTGCACACCCCCGACTCGGAGGACACGTGGCGTGCCGCGCAGGCGCAGATGCGTTACCGCGAGGCGTTCGTGCTGCAGAGCGCGCTCGCCCGCCTGCATTCGGTGCGTGCCGCGCACCTGACCCAGCCGCGCCCCGCGGTGGAGGGTGGCCTCGCCGATCAGCTGCTGAAGGTTCTGCCCTACGAGCTGACTGAGGGGCAGCAGAAGGTGGGCGCTGAGATTGCCGCCGACTTGTCGAGTGAATCGCCCATGAACCGCCTACTGCAGGGTGACGTGGGTTCCGGTAAGACCGTGGTGGCTTTGCGCGCCATGCTGCAGGTTGCCGACGCGGGCGGCCAGTCCGCGATGCTCGCCCCGACCGAGGTGCTCGCCGAGCAGCATTTGCGTTCGGTGCTGGACATCCTGGGGGATATGGCGGCACCCGAAGATGCTGACGGTTCTGCTGAGGGAACTCTCGCGGGGAGCGGGGAAGAATCCGGTCGTGTGCGCGTGTGCCTGCTGACCGCCTCCATGGGTACTCGTGCTAAGCGCCAGGTACTGCAGGAGCTTGCCGACGGCACCGCCCAGATCGTGATTGGTACCCACGCCCTGCTCTCCGACGAGGTGAGCTTCCACGACCTGGGCCTGGTCGTCGTGGACGAGCAGCACCGCTTCGGCGTGGAACAGCGCGACGGCCTGCGCGGCACCGACGGCGCCCTGCCGCACCGCCTGGTCATGACCGCAACGCCCATTCCGCGTACCGTCGCCATGACCGTGTTCGGTGACCTGGACGTGTCCGTGCTGGACACCCTGCCCGCCGGTCGACAGAAAATCTCGACCCACGTGGTGCCCCTCGCCGAGAAGCCCGCCTGGGCATCCCGGCTGTGGAGGCGCGCCCGCGAAGAAATCGATGCGGGCCACCAGGTGTATGTTGTCGTACCCAAAATTGGGGAGGACGGCGACGGCATGGAGGAGGGCGCGGCGTTCTTTGGCGCATCCAGCCTGAACGGTGCGGGCAGTACTGCGCAGGGCTATTTCGGTCAGGGCGGTAGCGCCAGCAGCGACGGCAAGGTTCAGCTGACCTCGGTCGCCTCCATGTACTCCTACCTGAGCGCGGAGGATGCCCTCGTCGGCGTGCGCATCGGCACCCTGCACGGCCGCATGGACCCGGCGGAGAAGACCGCCGTCATGACCGCTTTTGAGCGCAGCGAAATTGACCTGCTCATCAGCACCACCGTCATTGAGGTGGGCGTGAACGTCCCGAACGCCACGCTCATGATCATCATGGACGCCGACCGCTTCGGCATTTCGGGTCTGCATCAGCTGCGCGGCCGTGTGGGTCGCGGCGGTTACGCGGGCACCTGCCTGCTCGTCACCCGCCAGGAGGAGGGTGGCGTGTCCCGCGAGCGTCTGGATGCGGTCGCCTCCACCACGGACGGCTTTGAGCTTTCCCGCATCGACCTGGCTCAGCGCCGTGAGGGTGATATTCTGGGTGCTGCACAATCGGGCTCGAAGAGCACCCTGCGGTTCTTGCGGGCGCTCGCCGATGCCGACATTATTGAGCGTGCCCGCGAGGATGCCCGCTCGGTGGTGGAGAAGGACCCGACGCTGGCTAAGCATCCGTCTTTGGCGCGTACGATTGATCGTGCCCTGGACGCTGACCGTGAGGCGTTCCTCGGTAGGGGATAGGCGCCCGATAGGGGAGAAGACCCGCCCCTTGAACTGCCCGCGCACAAAAACAACTGCAACACACCGCACTAGTTAAGAGGAGAGACCTATGAGCCGTATTATTTCCGGTGCCGCCGGAGGCGTTCGCCTTGCCTCGGTTCCGGGGGATAATACTCGCCCCACCACCGACCGGGTGAAGGAATCCCTCTTCTCGAAGCTGGAGAGCTACGACATTATTCGTGGCGCCCGCGTGCTGGACGCCTTTGGCGGCTCGGGCGCGCTGGGCTGCGAGGCGCTCTCGCGCGGTGCCGCCTCCGTGACGCTACTGGACACGTACCCGAAGGCTGTTGCGGTGATTCGCAAGAACGTTGCCGCGGTGGAGAAAGCAATGGGTCGCACCGGCACCGGCTCTGCGGCGCGCGTGCAGCAGTCTCAGGCGCTGACCTACGTGAAGTCCGCCTCCGGCCCGTGGGACCTGGTGTTTGTTGACCCGCCCTACGCCATGCCGAACGAGCAGGTCAGCGAGCTGCTGGAGGCGCTGACCCCCAAGCTTGCCGAGGGTGCCGTGGTCGTGGTGGAGCGTTCTTCGCGCGACCCCGAGCCGGTGTGGGGCGAGGGGCTGTACTGTTTTTCGACCCGCCAGCACGGCGAGACGGTGCTCTACTACGTGGAGCCTGACGAAGCGGAGGAACAGGCGGGCGACGAGCCCGGCGCGAACCTTGAGCCCGGCGAGGACGCTGAAGAGCTCGCAGCCTAAGCCCGAGCTCGCGTAACCCTGCGCTCGCGTAACCCCCGCGAACTCAACCCCTCTAACCCTCCCGCATCTACTCATTCCAACGTCCGATATTTATTCGTGAAGGGACCGCCATGATTGCCCTCTGCCCCGGATCTTTTGACCCCGTGCACCACGGCCACCTGGAAATCATTGCCCGCGCCGCTCAGCTCTTTGACGAGGTGATTGTGGGCGTGGCGCACAATAGCTCCAAGAAGTACCGTTTCTCCCTGGAGGAGCGCGTGCAGCTGGTGCGTGAGTCTCTGCAGGAGCTCGGCATTGAGGGCGTGAGCGTGGAGCCGATTCCGCCAGGCGTGCTGCTTGCCGAGTACGCGGCGGAGCGCGGCGCGAAGGTGCTGGTGAAGGGTCTGCGTTCGGCGACGGACTACAGCTATGAGGCTCCGATGGCAAGCATGAACCGCCACCTGGCGCAGGTTGAGACGGTGTTCTTGGCGGGTGAGGACCGCTACGGTGCGGTGTCGTCCACGATTATTCGTGAGGTGGCGTCGCTGGGTGGTGACGTGACTCCCTTCGTGCCGGAGGCGGTCGCCCGCGCCCTGAAAAACGCCTAGTAGAGAGCCCGGCAAAACCGGCGGGCGCGCCCATCCGACACGCCCGACATGCCCACCGGCAGGGCCCCGGCAGAATAACTCGCACCGCCGACCGGGCAATTAAGTCCCCCAGCAGTAGCCCCGACCGGCCGGTTAAGTGCCGCGCCGCGCCTCCTTAAGGGGATATTTAAGAGGTGAGCGCCACTTAAAGAGATTTAAAAGGCGCTTAATCTTGATTAACGGTGCGAATGACCCCTAAAATGGGACTTTGGTTTATACATTTCGTAAGGAGAAACGCCATTTCACGTGCAGACGCATCGCCGCTGGTGGTATCGGTTACTAACCTGATTCACCGCCCCGGCACCATGGAAACTCTCACTGAGGTTCTGCCCGCACCGGCAGACCTGGGTAACGCGCTCATCGGCGTGGAAGAGGGTTCGGATATTGACCTCGATATTCGTATGGAGTCTGTTGTTGATGGTATCCTAGTTACCGGCTCCGTCGTTGTGGATGTACACGGCGAGTGTAGCCTCTGCTTGGATCCGATTGATTACGAGATGTCGGCCAATATTCAAGAGCTTTTCGTCTTTGAGAAGGCCCCGGCTGGCGGCCCCGAAGACGAAGTAGATGAGCAGTACGCCGTTGAGGATGATTCCATCGACCTTGAACCGGCTCTGCGGGACGCAGTAATCCTTCAACTGCCGTTCCAGCCTGTTTGTAGGGACACCTGCCAGGGTCTGTGCGCCGATTGCGGTGCGCGCCTGGAGGATGACCCCGGGCATCATCACGAGGTGTTGGATCCGCGCTGGTCGGCCCTACAGGGCCTGCTCAGTGCAGATACCGAAAACTAAATTGTTGTTACTAGAGATTGTGAGATAGCTGTGGCTGTTCCCAAGCGCAAGATGTCCCGCGCTAACACCCGCGCACGCCGTTCCCAGTGGAAGGCATCCGTGCCCCAGCTGGTTAAGACCGTTGAAAACGGTCGCGTGACCTACAGCCTGCCCCACCAGGCAAAGGTTGTAACCGACGCTGCAGGCAACGCCCTGTTCCTGGAGTACAAGGGCCGTAAGGTTGCAGACGCCTAAGAAGCGGTGAATCCTTATGACTGAATTTCCTAGTGTTGATACTAGGGAGTTGCGTAAACGTCTCGGGGTCGATATCGACGCCGAGACGTTTTTGCTATCCCTAACCCACCGCTCCTACGCCTTCGAGAACCCCGGGGTGGAGCATAACGAGCGCCTGGAGTTCCTGGGCGATTCGGTGCTTTCCCTGGCGATCGCTGAAGAAGTGTACCGACGCTACCCTGACCTGCCCGAGGGCGAGCTCGTGAAGCTGCACCACGTGGTGGTGTCGACTGTGGCGTTGGCGAAGGTGGCACGCGACCTGGATCTGGGTAGGTACATCCTGCTCGGTAAGGGCGAGATTCACACCGGCGGCGCCGATAAGGACTCGATCCTTGCCGACACCATGGAAGCGATTTTTGGCCTGACCTACCTGGAGTGCGGTCGCGAGGCGGCTCGTGACCTGGTGCTGCGCCTGATTGCGCCGCTGCTCGACGACGAGAAGGTCCTGAACTCTGGACGCGACTGGAAAACCGAGCTGCTGAACCTCGCCACCGCCCGCGGCTGGGGAGACGTGCGCTACGAGGTCACCGGCGAGGGCCCCGACCACGCGCGCGTGTACACTGCGGTCGCTATTGTGGCGAACCAGCAGGCCGGTACCGGTGTGGGTCCGAGCAAGAAGGAGGCGGAGCGCCTTGCCGCTGAGCAGGCGTACCGCATCCTGGTTTAGGCTCAATCAAGCATCCTGCAGGTCTGTTAGCTCTGCGGGCTCTTGATTCTGCAGCCCCGCTGATTGGAGGGAACCATGCCCGAACTGCCCGAGGTGGAAACCGTTCGCGCAGGTCTAGCCGACCATTCGTTGGGTCGGCCCGTGCAGGCGGTGCGCGTGGTCGATGCCCGTTCGCTACGTAGACACCTGCCCGGTCCCGCCCACTTTGAGGCGGCACTCACCGGAAGGGCGCTGCGCGGCGCCTACCGCCGCGGCAAGTATCTGTGGCTGACCCTGAGCGAGGCGGACGGCACGCTTGCCGACGAGGCGCTCGTGGTGCATCTGGGCATGAGCGGTCAGCTGCTCGTCCGCGATGAGCCGGGCAGCGAATCTGGCAATGAATTGGATGGTGACTCGGGTAATGATGCGGAGGCTCGCGCGGCCTTTGACGAACAGCCGCGGCACCTGCGCGTGGCGCTCGAGCTAGGACCGGCGGGAGCTACCCGTGACACGGGAGCTACCGGCGGCGTGGCGAGCACCAACCGGGCGAGCACCGGGCAGCGGTTGCTCTTCGTGGACCAGCGCATCTTCGGCGGCATGTTCCTCAGCCCGCTGGTACCGGACGTACCCGCAGCGGTTGCAACGAATAAAGCAGCACCGGGTGAAGTACCGGAGCGTTTTCTGGTATCTGAGCGTTTTCTAGTACCGGAGGCGGTCAAGCACATTGCCCGCGACCCGCTGGACGAATTCTTCGACCCCGCGGCGGTGCGCCGCAAGTTCCTGCGCACCTCCAGCGGCATTAAGAAGGTGCTACTGGACCAGTCGGTGATCTCCGGCGTGGGCAATATCTACGCCGACGAGGCGCTGTGGCGTGCGCGGCTGCACTACGCGAAGTCCGCACGCACCCTCAGTGCCGCGCAAACCCGCGAACTGCTGGAGGCGGTCACGCAGGTGCTGCGCGAGTCCCTGGCGGCTGGCGGCACAAGTTTCGATGCCCTGTACGTGAACGTGCTGGGGGAGTCTGGTTACTTTGAGCGCTCGCTGAACGCCTACGGTCGTGCCGGGGAGCCTTGCCACCGTTGCGCGGAGGCGGGCCGCACCTCCCTGATGGTGCGCGAACCGTTCCAGAACCGTTCGTCCTACCGTTGCCCGCACTGCCAGCGGGCGCCGCGTTCTCGCTAGATAAAGGCTCACGCTAGGTATGCGAATGACGGCGTAGCTACGTTCCTCCCATAGGGGGATGTAGCTACGCCGTCATTCGTTTAAACCTCAGTTGTATAAACCAGGGGAGGGGGAGCCAACCCGAAAGCCAACCCCGACAAGAAGCAACTTAGCGGCTGTACCTATCGTTTGTACCTGTCCCCGTAGAACAAGCCCAGACGCTCGTAGCCTTCCTCAATCGACACGGAGGGCTCCCACTGCAGCAGCTCACGGGTGCGGCGCTGATCAAACCAGTGTGCGGTCGACAGCTGCTCGGCGAGGAACTCCGTCATCGGCGGCTCATCACCGGCAGTCACGTTCTTCGGCAGACGCTCCCAGACGCGCTCAATGACCTTACCCGCCAGGGCTGCAACCTTCGCCGGAACCGAGAAACGCGGGGCGGGAACGCCCACCGCCTCACAGAAACCACCGAGTAGTTCAGCGATAGTGCGCGGCTGACCGTTCGTCACCACCAGAGCCCGACCCGCAAAAGCGTCGAGGCGCTGATAGCCGCGCACCACGGCGTCCGCGGCGTTATCAATGTAGAGCGTGTCAATCAGACCCGTACCACCGGAGAGCAGCGGCAGGCGGCCCGCGGCGGAACGCTCCAGAATACGCTCGACCAGCTGGGTATCGCCCGGACCCCACATCAGGTGAGGACGCAACGCACCCACACGCAAAACCCCGCCACCGGGCAGGGGAGTACCGTTCGCCTCCAACGCCAGAAGCTCAGCGGCAGCCTTCGAACGCGCATAGTTACCGCGCGCATGCTCCGGGGACGCCACGCCGGCACCATCACCCACAATCGCCGCACCGGCATGAGCCACCGACGGCGACGAAATGTACAGGAACGAACCCACCGAATGGTTCAGCGCCGCCTGCAACAGGGTGCGAGTGCCCTCAATATTGATGCGCTCATAATCAGCCCACTCGCCGCTGACCGAAACCTTCGCCGCGGCATGCACCACGCCGTTCACGCCGGTCATCGCCAGATCCACAGCCTGCGCGTTCGTAATATCGCCGCGCACCTGCTCAAAACGCGGGCGAATCGAATCGGGCAGAAGCGCCGCAATACCCGAATCGCCACGCTGAAACACGCGCACATCATAGCCGGCACGCAACAACGCCAGAACGCTCTCACGACCCAGCAGGCCGCTCGCACCGGTAAAGAGGATGCGCTCGCCAATACGCGGCGCGAAATCAGGCTCCTCAACCGGGCGCAACGAACGCGGGGCGGGGTCGGTGTAGCGCGCCGCCAGCGGCTGCGCAGGCTTGCGGAACCGCGCCGTCGGGGAGGTCACCGCATGCGCAGTCGACAGGCGGGACGCAGACAGGCGGGACGCAGACTGGCGGGGTGCGGGCTCGTGGGAAGAGGACTCACGCGAAGAATGAGGGGACATCATACTCCTTAGATTTAGGGATCCGGCAGGCGCTTACGCCCCCGCAAGGACCTTCGACGCCCACTCGCCCAGGGCGGGGCGGTCAATCTTCGAATTGTGGCGAATATCGGTCGGATGCTCGTGCACCACCAGCACCGCGGCTAGCTCCACGCCGGTATCCTCGGTAACCTTCTGACGCACCAGCTGCGACAGCTCGAAGGGCGCCACGCCCTCCGCAATGGGGAAGCGGCGAGCGCCGGGCACGCGATCGAGCAGGGCACGCTTGAGACCCGATGCCGACTGGCGCGCCTCCAACGCGGCAGTATTTGCGGACGCCTCAATGACCAGCACCGGTGCGGCAGTACCGGCAGGGCCCACCGCGACCAGGGCGGCGCGGCGCACCTCGGGCAGGGACTCGGCGGACTGCTCAGCCGCAACCGGGGTCAGCACACCCTGCGAAGTCAGCAGCACGTGCGCGAGACGACCCTCAACCCACAGGCGACCCGAAGCATCCAAGTGGCCGACGTCACCGGTGTGATGCCAACCCGGAGTGCTAATGGACTGCTCCTCAGTCACCCACAGGGTGTCGTAGCGGTCCTTCACATGCGGTGCCGAGACCAGAATTTCACCGGTCACACCCGGCTCATGGGTTAGCTCATCCGCGACCGAACCGTCCTGCAGCAGCGGCGCAATAGCCACCGCCGCACCGTACACCGCGAAACCAACGCACACGCCGTCACGGGCGAACGGGTCAAGCACCTCACCGGCAGCATTCGGGGTGCCCTCAGCAATCGCCTGGCGAATCATCTCGAAAGACACATCGGTCACCGGCAGACCCTCGGTCATGCCGTACGGGGTGTGCAGGGAGGCGTTCGGCACGAGTGCGGAGAGCGCCTCCAGTAGCGGCACGGGAATCGGCGCGCCAGCACTCAGCACGGTCTGAACCTTAGCCAACGCCGCACGCTGCTCAGCGTTCAGCTCATCGGCAGTCGCCACCACATTCACCAGGGCGGCGGGGGATGCAAACACGACCGACGCATCAATAGCCGCCGCAGCCGACGCCAATGCCGAAGCCGTCAGGGTCTTCGGGCGGGTCACATCCATCGTCGGGGTCACGCTGGTAGCACCCAGTGCCGGGCCCAACAGTGCAAACGGCGCGAAGCCAGCCACCAGGCCGCTACCGGGCGCAAAACCGTACGTATTCGCAATGGCATCGCGCATACCCGCCAGTTGACGCTGCGTGTACACCACACCCTTAGCCGGGCCGGTCGAACCGGAGGTGTACAGCACCGCCGCATCAGCATCCGGCACGGGGGAGGGGAACTCCACCACGGTCGGGGTGGGCACGGGAGCACCCGGAGTACCGTCAGCGGCGGGCGCGGTAAACACCGAACCGGCAACGCCCAACAGCTTCTCCTGCACCGAACCCAGCGGCTCCACAGAAATACGCACACCCGGCCACAGCAGGGTACGGGCGGCACTGAGCGCGGCGGGAATACCCACCAGGAAGCTCGGGTTAGCGCCCTTCAATGCGCGAGTCAGACCCGGAATACCCAGGCCGGTATCAGCCACCACAATGACAGCGCCCAGCTTCATGCAGGCGTAAATCAGGGTGGTCAGGCGGGCACCTGGAGGCACCATCAGGTTCACGCGGTCGCCCGGACGCACACCCAGGGCGTGCAGGCGGGTCGCGGCGGCGTTGACCTGCTGGTTCAGCTCAGCCCAGGTCAGGGTTACAGACACGGAGGTGCCGTCGCCCTTGGGGTCCATGTCCACCACGGCGGTGGAGGCGTCGTCGGCGCGTTCGGTGAGGGCCGCGAGCATGGGGCGGAACGCCGCGGGAACGGTACCATCAGCGGCGGTGCCCTCAGCACCCTCAACAGCGCCCTCGCCAGCGACTAGACCGTGGCGGCGCGCGCGGGCGGCACGATGCTCCGCCTCAACGTTGTGCGGGGGCACCAGAGCGCCATCCTCCCTTGTGCCGAAAGTCTGCGCAAGCCACGAAATCATGGGGGAGGCAATATCGTAATCCTCAATGACCAGGTGCGACGCCTTCTCGTAGCGGTGCACCTTCGCCTGCGGCATGCGCTCCATCAGGTCAAACAGATAGCGGCGCTGGAACACCGGGTCCTTCGTACCCCACTGGAAGAACGCGGGCACATCCAGACCGCGAATCTGCTCGGCAATACGCTGCATCGGCGCGTACGAGGGAACATCGGCACCGGTCGGAATATCGCCCACAAAATTACGCACACCCTCACGCCACGCCGAATGAGCGTACGGCGCACGGTAGGTACGGTAAATTGCCTCGTTCAGAGGGCTCGGGTACAGGCGCTTAGGCTGCTTGCCCACCGGCTGCGGCAGGGCACCATCAAGCGCCCCGGCACCGGCAGAACCCGGCGCGGGCAGGCGGCCCTCATTCTGAGCCAAACCCAAGGTCACATCAATAAACGCGGTCGAATCGTGAGTACCCCACTCGTGCACACCCAACGCCAGGCGCAGGGCGGCAGGGATATTCTCAATGCCGTCATGGTAGACCGCGGTGTTCGTCAGCATCACGCCCGAAAGAATCTCACGATGCTCCAGCGCCCAACCAAAGGACACCAGCCCACCCCAGTCATGGGCGAGAGTCACGAGCGGCTTATCGGTCTCATCCAGACCGAGCGCCTTCGTGAAATCACCCAGGTCAGCGATACGGTCGGTCAGGGTGCGGCGCTCACCCTCCAAATCCAGGTGGGTGCGCTCCGAATAACCCATATCAATCTGATCAACCGCAACCACACGCCACGGGGCGCGCTCATTCACGCCCGCATCCAGCACGGTACGCCACAGGTACGACCAGGTCGGGTTACCGTGCACGCACAGAATCGTGCCAATCGGCTCCAAACCCTGCTCGACCAGCACCGGAAGGTTATCCAGGTAGTGCCAGCGGCGCGCGCCAGCCTGCTGCGCCCGCTGCTCAATGGGGGCGGAGGTGGGCACCTCCAGAAGGTGGGAGTAGCGCGGGTTCACGCCCGCCCATTCCTCCGGGTTATACGGGGGCTGAGCCTTAGGGAAGTTCAAATGGCGCATGCTGGGAATCCTTCCGGATCGAATCGGTGAATGTCTACCGCAAAAGCTAACGGGTTACCACTGAATCTCAAGCAGGGCAGTGTTCAGGCCAGAACCCACACCCATGCACAGAATACGGTCGCCTTCCGTGTAGGTCGGCGCGCACTCGGCGAGAGTCATCGGCAGAGCCGCCGCAGCCACATTGCCCCACTTCGGGAAGGTCAAAGGGATGCGCTCACGCTTAATACCGACCGCCTCAATAATGGCGTTCGTGTGGGCGTTAGAAATCTGATGGGTCACGTAGGAGGTCATATCGTTCCACTCCCAGCCGTCCTGATGCGCCTGCTCCCACGCCTGCGCCACCAGCTCCAGACCGTGCTTGAGCAGGCCCTCGGCGTCAGTGTTCATGCCCTGATCCGCCTCGCCACCGATGCAGAGGTTACGGTGCTCAGTGCCCGCGCGGGATACCGAACCGACGATGCGGTGACCCTCCGGGTGGCGGTCAGCTCGACCAATCACAGCCGCCGCCGCGCCCGAACCGAGGGTCAGGGTCGCAAACTGAGCCAGCACATCCTCGCGGGTCGAATCGGGGTTGTTCAGGATGCGCACCGCGGTACGGTGCCACGGGGAGGGGTCCTCGCCAGCGACAATCAGAGCGTAGTCGATAGCGCCCGCATCAATCATGGTGGAGGCGACAGTCATCGCGTTCACAAAGCCCAGGCAGGCGTTCGTAATATCGAAGTTCAGGGCGTGACGCGGCAGGTCCAGACGGTCGTGCACACCCACCGAAACGGCGGGCTCAAAGTTATCGCGAGTCACCGAAGCGTTAATCAGCAGGCCAATCTGGGAGCGGTCAATACCCGCCTGCTCGATAGCCTTCTCGGCTGCGGCAACAACGCCGTCCTCGAAGGTCTGGCCCTCAGCCCAACCGCGGCGAGTGCTAATACCGGCAAGACGCTCCAGCAGGCCCTTCGGCATGCGCAGACGCTTGTAGGTTTGGGCCAGCTGCTCATCGAAGTAGTCGCTCGTGACGACCTCCGGAGGCAGCTCATGGGTAATAGACAGCAGAGCTGCGTTAGCGTGGCGAATGTCAGAGTTTGTGCCGACCTTATCGGCGGATGCATTCATCAATGGTGTGGCCCTTGTAAATAGAAGTCAGTGGGATACAAAGACGGCGGGGATGCGCACAGCGGCCCCGCAGAATTCGTGATGCTCATTCCAATCTACCGCACCGACCGGGCGAACCCGTATCCGTAGACCCAATATGAACGCGCCCGTTCACCCCGCGCGTAAGATGATGCAGAATGAGGAACTTTGAACCCCCTTCACCCCGTGCACGTTCACGCCGCCCGCCCGCCGCACCGCGTACACTAGAGGGATGCCGCCACGCACCACAGAACGTGCCCGGCACACACCAGTTCTTCTGCAGAAAGGCCCCTTGTGCACCTGATGTCGCTGACCCTGCGCGGGTTCAAGTCTTTCGCCTCCGCAACCACTTTTGAGTTCACCCCCGGCATTAACGCGGTGGTCGGCCCCAACGGCTCCGGCAAGTCCAACGTGCTGGATGCGCTCGCCTGGGTCATGGGTGAGCAGGGCGCTAAGAGCCTGCGCGGCGGCAGCATGAAGGACGTTATCTTCGCGGGCTCCGGTGAGGCTGGTTCGGGCGACGGCGCCCAGCGTGCACCCCTGGGCCGCGCCAAAGTCACCCTGACTTTCGATAATTCTGATGGCGCCCTCAGCATTCCCGCTGATCGGGTGCAGATTTCGCGCACCATGTTCCGCTCCGGCGGCAGCGAGTACGAGATTAACGGCTCCCCGGCGCGCCTTGCCGACATTCAGGACCTGCTCTCGGAGGCGGGTCTGGGTCAGCAGATGCACGTGCTCGTCGGCCAGGGTCAGCTGGATGCGGTCCTGCACGCCACCGCGCAGCAGCGCCGCGACATGATCGAGCAGGCGGCGGGCGTGGTCAAGTACCGCCGCCGCCAGGAGAAGACCAGCCGCAAGCTGGAGTCTGTGGCATCGAACGTTACCCGCCTGAGCGACCTGGTTGCCGAGCTGGATTCGCAGTTGCAGCCGCTGAGCGAGCAGGCAGAATCCGCCGCGACCGCGCGCCAGCTGCAGGCGCGCATCCGCCAGCTGGAGGCGGTGCTTTTGACCCGTCAGCTGGGTATTCTGCAGGCTGAGCAGACGCAGGCTCTCGCCTCCGAGGCGGAAGGTACCCGCCGCGCCGACACCCTGAAAGAACAGCTGGAGGCGGCGCGTGCAGCGTCAGCGAAGCATCAGCAGGAGCAGAACCGCCTGAACGCCGAGGTCACCGCCTGCCAGAAGGCCGTATCGACCCTGCGCGAGTCCGCCGCGCGCGTGCGCACCGTGCAGTCCATCGCCGCCGAGCGCGTGCGCACCTACCGCGTGGAGCTGACCGAGGCGACCGCCGCCGCCCGCGCCGGATACGAACGCGCCCTGGAACTGCTGGAGGAGCGCCGCGAAGAGGCAGAGCGCGCGGTGGAAAGCTACGCCAGCTTTGAGGAACGCTACGATGCGGCGCTGAAGAATGTTGAGAAGGCGGCGTCCGAGGTGGCGCAGACTGAGCGCGCCTCGGGTGAGGCGGCGCAGTCTCGTGCCCGCGCGCAGGCCCGGCTGAATGCCGCCCGCGCCGCTGCGGTGGAGGCGACCCGCGCCTACGCGGCGGCGGCAGAGCGTGCCGCAACCCTGCGTGAGGCGCTGGGCCAGAGCCTGGGAGAGGCGCCCGCCGAACTGGACACTGAATCTGCTGAGGCGGTGTTCGACCCCGAGACCGGCGAGCTCGTGGAGCCTTCGAGTGAGGCAGAGGGCGCGAGCCTGCTGCGCGTGCTGGATGCCGTGCAGATTGACCCCGAGTACGCGCGTGCGGCGTCTGCGGCGCTGACCTCGCTGGCGACCGCAGTGTTGAGCGTGCCGGTTGAGGGCGCCGAGGTGTCGCAGCTGCGCGGTGATAAGGGGGGCGAAAGCAGCGAATCTGCCGCGAAGGAACTTTCAACAGAACTGCCCGAAACCACCCTGCCCGAATCCTGCGCCACGGAGCTGCGCGAGCTGGGTATCCGCCCCGCAACCGAGATGATTGAGCCGCTCAGCGAGGATGCCGCCGCGCTCGCCGGCATCGACGAGCACGCCCTGGCACGCGTCACCGCGGCGCTGGGTGAGCGGCTGGCGGGTGTGCTTTTCGCGCCGGATGCCGCCTCCGCAGAGCACGCCCTACACATGCTCGCAGAGAATCCCCTCGCAGGTCAGCGCACTATCTGGCGTATTTTTGACCCCGCAGGCACCGAGCATACCCGCTACAGCCTGCTCTACCCGGCTGAGGGCGCCAGCCCCCTGGAACTTGCCGCCGCATACCGCGCCGCAGCCCAGGTCGTGACCCGCACCCGCGCCGAACTGGACGAAGCCGAACAGGCCGTTCAGCAGGCTCAGACCGCGGCAGAATCGGCGGTCGAAGCAGAACGCGAGGCAGCGAAGGCGGCGGGTGTGGCGAGCGCCGAGCATGCCCGCGCCCGCGCCCAGGCGGAGTCCCTGGAAGCCTCCGCGCAGAACATTCAGAATGAGCGTGCCCGACTGAACGAGCGCCTCACTGCCGCGGAGGAATCCGTGGCACAAGCGCGCACCGCCTACGAGTCGGCGCGCACCCGTGAGGATTCCTACCTGGCGGGCACAGGGGAGCAGGCTCCGGCGGCAAAGATTGAGCGCCGCGCCCAGCGTCTGGGTGAGGTGCTTGCCGAGCAGGTGGGCGAGCATGAGCAGCAGCTGCACGAGCTGAGCGGCGCCCTGAAGAACGCCCAGGAGGGCCTGACCAGCACGAACGATGAGGTGCAGGACCTGCAGGCGGCACACGCGGCGGCGTTGACCCTGCTGGCACGCACCCAGACGGAGGCGGCGCGCGTGCAGGAGCGTGTGCAGGCGCTGGCTGAGCGTGCCCGCCTGGTGACCGGTTTGACCCTGGAACAGCTGGAGGAGGAGTATTCCGAGCAGCTGCCGGTTGACGTGCCCGCAGACGAGGCTTCCGAAAACGACGCCACCGAAAACACCGCTTCCGAAAATACTGCTACCGAAACGGCATCAGAGACTACCGAAGCTTCCACCGAGAGCGTGCGCGCTCGCCTCAAGGCAACCCGCGCCGAACTGGAGGCGCTGGGCGCCATTAACCCGCTGGCGCTGGAGGAGTACGAGGCGCTTTCCGAACGCCACGCCTACCTGAACCAGCAGATTGAGGATTTGAAGGCGACCCGCCGCGACCTGAACACGGTCATGGACGAGGTCAGCAGCCACATTGCGGAGGTGTTCACCGCCGCAATGGAGGACATCAACACCCACTACCGCCGCATCTTTGAAACCCTGTTCCCGGGAGGCGAGGGTCACCTAGAACTGGACGACCCCTCCGATCCGTTGAACTCGGGTGTGGAGATTCACGCGCGCCCGGCGGGTAAGAAGGTTAAGCGCCTGTCGCTGCTGTCCGGCGGTGAGCGTTCGCTCGCGTCGTTGGCGCTGCTGATTGCGATTTATATGTCTCGCCCGTCGCCGTTCTACGCCCTCGATGAGGTTGAGGCGGCGCTGGATGACCGCAACCTCTCGCGCTTGCTGCAGGTGATTGGTGAGCTGGGGGAGCGTTCGCAGCTGATTGTGGTGACGCATCAGAAGCGCACGATGCAGATTGCGGAGACCCTGTACGGGGTGTCGATGCGCGGTGGTGTGTCGACGGTGCTTTCTCAGCAGATGGAGGAGCTACGCGAACTGCTGTAGCCCGCCGCGCTCGCATCCTGGCACTGCCGCGCTCATTTGCCCCGCCGCGCCGCGCCTTCACAGCATCTAACCTTCCTAAGCAAGCCACCCACACCCGCGAGCGCCCGCATCCCGGCGAACGTCACATGTCCTAGGAATGGTCATGTGCACCTCAAGGTATTGTTCACTGCCCGCACCCGGGTACTATAGGGGGATATGTGCGAACACCGCCCACCTATTCGCGGTTGGCGTGGTGTTTCGCTGTGATCAGGCCTGATGCCCCGCCCTACCCGCGGTGCGCATCCGGCGGCAACCATCCAGGGAAGGAATAGTGATGAGCGAGAACCTGGCAGATGCTTTCCTCAACGGCGAGTCGTTGAAGAATGCCCCCGGCCCCTATTTTGGTGAGTACGGCGGGCGGTGGATGCCCGAGTCACTGATTGCCGCCATGGATGAGCTGGAGGCAACCTTTAACGAGGCGAAGAACGACCCCGAGTTCATTGCTGAGTTCCAGCGTCTTTCTGCTGAGTATTCGAACCGTCCGTCGTTGCTGACTGAGGTTCCGAAGTTCTCTGAGCATGCTGGTGCGCGTGTGTTCCTCAAGCGTGAGGACCTGAACCACACGGGTAGCCACAAGATTAATAACGTGATTGGTCAGGCTCTGCTGGCTAAGCGTATGGGTAAGACCCGTCTGATTGCTGAGACCGGTGCGGGTCAGCACGGTGTTGCAACTGCGACCGCGGCTGCGCTCTTCGGCATGGAGTGCGTGGTTTACATGGGTGAGGAAGACACTGAGCGTCAGTCGCTGAACGTGGCTCGTATGCAGCTGCTGGGCGCGAAGGTGATTGCGGTTCAGAACGGTTCCCGCACCCTCAAGGACGCGATTAATGAGGCGCTGCGCGACTGGGTTGCGAACGTTGAGAACACCCACTACCTGCTGGGTACCGCTGCGGGTGCGCACCCGTTCCCGGCGATGGTGCGTTTCTTCCACGACGCTATCGGTGAGGAGGCGCGCGAGCAGATTCTTGCTGAGACCGGCCGCCTGCCCGATGGTATTGCTGCCTGCGTGGGTGGTGGTTCGAACGCGATTGGTCTGTTCCACGCGTTCTTGGACGATTCGTCGGTTGAGATTTACGGTTTTGAGGCTGGCGGCGACGGCGTGGAGACCGGCCGTCACGCGGCGACCATCACCCTGGGCCGCCCGGGCATGCTGCACGGCGCGATGACCTACCTGATGCAGGATGAAGACGGCCAGACCATTGAGTCCCACTCGATTTCTGCTGGTCTGGATTACCCTGGCGTGGGTCCTGAGCACTCCTACCTGTCCGATATTGGTCGCGTGACCTACGAGCCGGTGACTGATACCGAGGCGATGGACGCTCTGCGTCTGCTCTGCCGCACCGAGGGTATTATTCCGGCGATTGAGTCCTCGCACGCTCTGGCGGGCGCGTTGCGCGTGTGCCAGCGTTGGGCTGCTGAGGATCCGGAGGCGGCACGCGAGAAGACCATGATTGTCTGCCTGTCCGGTCGTGGCGATAAGGACATGGAGACCGCGCTGAAGTGGTTCGGTCTGGGTAAGGCGATTCCGTCCTCGACCCTGATGACCGGTAATAAGGAAGCTGCCGCATCCGCTGCACAGAACGCACAGGCTGAAAGTGAGGCTAAGTAATGAGCTACCAGGACGCTATTTCTCAGTCGGCACCTTTTACGGTGCTGGATGGTTCTTTCCCCGCCCCGAACGCTGAATCCCCTCTGGCGGCTCGTCTGGCTGAGTGCGAGAAGCAGGGCCGTGCGGCGCTGATTGGCTACCTGCCGGTGGGCTTCCCGACCCTGGATGAGTCGATTGACGCGGCGATTGCTCTGGGTAATAACGGCGCGGACATTATTGAGCTGGGCGTGCCTTATTCTGATCCGGTCATGGATGGTCCGGTGATTCAGAAGGCTACCGGCGTGGCGCTGGAGAACGGTTTCAAGCTTCCTCAGCTGTTTGAGGCGGTCCGCCGCATTACCGAGGCGACCGACGCGGTGGTTGTCGTGATGACGTACTGGAACCCGGTTCTGGCGTACGGTGTGAAGAACTTTGCGCGTGATTTGGCAGCTGCCGGCGGCGCGGGCATGATTACCCCGGACCTGGTGCCTGATGAGGCGTCGGCGTGGTTTGAGGCTTCTGACGAGTACGGTCTGGATCGTATTTTCTTGGCTGCTCTGTCTTCTTCGCCGGAGCGTCTGGCGACTATTGCGAAGGCGTCGAGCGGCTTCGTGTACGCCGTGTCGGTGATGGGCGTGACCGGTGCCCGCACCTCCGTGTCGGAGGCGGCTCGCACCCTGGTTGCGGACATTAAGGCTGCCGGTGCGCCTCGTGCGTGCGTGGGTCTGGGTGTTTCGACTCGTGCCCACGTTGAGGAGATTGGCGAGTACGCGGACGGCGTGATTGTCGGTACCGCGCTGGTGAAGGCTTTGGCTTCTGGCGGTGTTGAGGCGGTGGCTAAGCTGACCCGTGAGCTGGCGGGGCGTGAGGCTTAATGTCCGGTGTTCTGTCGCTGGCGAGCACGCCGGTAGCTAACGTGCTGGCTTCGATTCCGCTAGCTTCGATTCCGCTGGGTTCGATTCCTTCGCCGAGCGTTTCGTACCTGCAGTTGGGCCCGTTCCGTGTGCATTTCTATGCCCTGTGTATTCTTGCGGGTATGGCGGTGTGCTTGTGGCTGGGTTCTCGCCGTTGGAAGGCGGCGGGTGGTACCCCTGAGCGCGTTTTTGACGTGGCGATGTGGGCTATTCCGGCGGGCATTATTGGTGCCCGCGCCTACCATGTGCTGATCACTGACCCGGGTAGCTATTTCGGTCCGAATGTTGCTGATCCGTGGGCTTTCCTGAAGATTTGGGAGGGCGGCATCGGCATTATGGGCGCCGTGTCGGTTGGTGCGTTGGGCGCCTGGTATGGTTGCCGCCGCTACGGCATGAATTTCCCGGCTTTTGCGGATGCGGTAGCGCCGGGTATTCTGCTGGCTCAGGCGTTTGGCCGCTGGGGTAACTGGTTCAACCAGGAGCTGTTCGGCAAGCCGACGACTCTGCCGTGGGGCTTGGAGATTAGCGCGTCGAGCGGTAATTTCCCGACCCAGTATCCGGCGGGTACGCTGTTCCATCCGACGTTCCTGTACGAGTCGCTGTGGAACCTGCTGGGTGTGGCGTTGCTGCTGTGGCTGGGCCGTAAGGGCGTGCTGAAGCTGGGTCAGACCCTGTGGCTGTATGTGTTCTACTACGGTGTGGGTCGCCTCTTTATTGAGATGTTCTTGCGTATTGATACCTCGGAGATGCTCTGGGGCGTTCGTATTCACGTGTGGACTGCTCTGCTACTGGTTCTGCTGGGTGCTGCTGGTTTTGTGGTGGCTGGTCGTCGTGCTGCGGCGAAGGCTGCTGCGGGTATTGAGCCGGCTCCTGCGGAGTTCGCTCCGAAGCCTGCCGCAGATGAGTCTGCAGAGGGCGCTGAGGAGAAGGCACCCGAGAAGGTATCCAAGAAGGCAGAGCCCGCGGAAGGATCTGACTCTTCTGAGTCTTCGACGAAGGGCTCCTAGCTTTCATCTTCTAGCTCCATCTAAATTTCATAGAAAAACCGCCGGATGGGGGAGCGCCCCCGTCCGGCGGTTTTTTGTGCCCGCTATGTGTGCTTGCTGTCTGCTTCTTGCTGGTGGATGTTCTCATGGTGGCATGTGCCGGGACCCTGCGTCGATTTGGGCTGTTGAGAAGGCATAATAGAGGTATTGCGTGTGGCGGGCGCCCGCGTAAGGAGTATGAGGCTCTTTGAACGCCCGTCGCGTCTGCGTTTAGAAACACCCACTCGACGTACAGGATTTTTATCGTGAGCTCTTCTGCCGGCGATTCTTCGCGCCCCATTTCTCCTTCTTCTCGCCCGGGTCTGTCGCGCCGCCGCCTGGTGGCTGGTGCGGCGTGGGCTGCCCCGGTTGTTGTGGCGTCGTCGGTGATTCCGGCGTATGCGGCTTCTGATGAGGAAGGCGAGTGCACCGGACCTTACGAGGATTCGACGATGATCACTGCCGGTGACGGCGTGAAGAAGGTTGCCGTGCTGACGGTTCCTGCGGGCGCTAAGCGTATGCGTTTTGTGGCTGTGGGCGGTGCCGGCGGCACGAACTACACTGTGGCTGATGCCGGTTCCGGTGCCATGGTGGAGGGTTCTATGGCTGTGCGCGGCGGCCAGACTATTACTCTGACTGCCGGTTCGGGTGGTATCGGTAATGGTGAGCTGAAGCCCGCTGAGGGCGGCGACGGCTACGGTGTGGGCGGCTCCTCGAAGGCTTCTTCGCCGGTTCCCGCGAACGTTGTTTCTGCGATTAATGATTTGACCCGCATTTCTGGCGGTGTGACCGGTCGCGGCGGTATGAGCGCTGTGCTGTATTCGGCGTCCGGCGGTGGTTCCTCCGCTATTGAGGTGGATGGTGTGCCCATGATTGTTGCCGGTGGCGGCGGCGGTGCCGGTGTGCTGGCGTCGTATGCGACGGTTCTGCCGAATCCCGCGAATGCGGGTGCTGTGCGCCCGACCGCGCACTATTCGCTTGATAGCTCCGGTGGCGAGCACCAGTTCAGCACCGGTGGTGGCGCTGGTTCAGGTGACGGCGACGGTTCGCCCGGTTTTGTTGGTTTCACCTCGTACGAGGCGCAGTCTGATCCGATTCTGACGGTGAACCCGGGTTCGGGTGCCGCCGGTGGTGTGGGCGGTGCCGGCGGTGAGAAGCTGAACCCGCCGGCTGTTGATGGTTCGGTGATTGGTTTTTCGAGCACCTCCACTCAGAAGCTGGTGAGCACTGCGACTGCCGGTGCGGCGGGTGCGAGCGGTTTCCGCGCGAAGGGTGCCGATGGTGTGGCGAGCTATTCGTACCAGTGGGATCAGACTCCGGAGGGTACCGATAACCGTCCGTCGAACGCTGGCGAGCTGTTTAACGGCTACCAGTCGGTGGTTTCTGGAGGCGGTGGCGCCGGTTATGGCGGCGGCGGTTCCGGCGCTGCGTTGAGCGTTTCGGCTCGTGTGGTGTCGCAGAAGTGGAATAACGATTCGGCTCGTGCCCGCTATGCGGTGGGTTCGGTGCAGCTGGCTGGCGGTGGCGCTGGCGGCGGTACGTTCATGGATTCTACGGTGCGCATCATGGATCTGGGTTGGGCGTTGAATGCTCCGAATGGTCCGGGTGAGCGCGGCGCCGGCTATATTGAGGTTGCTTTCTGCTTCTAGGCAGCTAAGTCTCATCGGCTAAGAGTTCCTGTGAGCCTGTAGGAATCGTATAGGTGCAGATTGAACCCTTTCTTTAGGGTGGTATGCGCCTCAAACTTAATATTTAAATTTTTTCTGAGTGCCTCCCAAGCCGCTTGTTTGGGAGGCATTCTCATCTTCTGTGTTGTTTCGTCATAGCGTCATATCAACCTTTGGCGGTTTAGCGCATTGGTCGGAATGGACCTTATCGAAAGCTCATCCTTGCTCGTGAGAACGCCTCTATCTAACCCCTCTGTCATATTCGGGGAAGGTCCTTTAGATTGGCGGCTCATCATTTTACGGTGGAAATGTAAAGAATACGCGCGCTCACCCCGCTAGGTTGCACAGCGCAGATTGCAGATTGCGGCTTGAGCGCGGCCACCGATGACTAAGGAGTTTAGGTCATGTGCAAGGAAACCATGAAGGCTGTTGTTGTCCCTGAGAAGGTTGACGGTTCGGTTGTTGTCCGTGAGGTTCCCGTTCCGGCTGTCGGTTACGGCCAGGCGCTCGTGAAGATTGAGTACTCGGGCGTGTGCCACACTGACCTGCACGTGGCTTCCGGTGATTTCGGTGAGGTTCCGGGTCGTATTCTGGGCCACGAGGGCATCGGCCGTGTCGTCAAGGTCGGTGAGGGCGTTGAGTCCCTGAAGGAAGGGGACCGCGTGTCGGTGGCTTGGTTCTTCGAGGGCTGCGGCCACTGTGAGTACTGCACCTCGGGCCGTGAGACCCTGTGCCGTTCGGTGAAGAACGCAGGCTACTCGGTTGATGGCGGCATGAGTGAGTACACCTTGGTGACCGCTGATTACGCTGTGAAGGTTCCCGAGGGCCTTGACCCGGCACAGGCAAGCTCCATTACCTGCGCTGGTGTGACCACCTACAAGGCAATCAAGGAGTCGCTGGTTCGCCCCGGTGAGTGGCTGGTTGCTTACGGTGCGGGCGGTCTGGGCAACCTGGCTGTTCAGTACGCTAAGAAGGTTTTCGGCGCCAAGGTTATCGCTGTTGACATCAACGACGACAAGCTGGCTCTGGCTCGTGAGACCGGTGCTGATTACGTCATCAACGGACGCGAGGTTGAGGACGTTCCGGCTCGTATTCGCGAGCTGACCGGCGGCGGCGCTCACGCTGCTGTGGTGACCGCGGTGTCGAAGGTTGCGTTCAACCAGGCTGTCGAGTCGGTTCGTGCGGGCGGTTCCGTGGTGGCTGTTGGTCTGCCCTCGGAGATGATGGAGCTGTCCATTGTGAAGATTATTCTGGACGGCATCCGCGTGGTGGGCTCCCTGGTGGGTACCCGTCAGGATTTGGCGGAGGCGTTCCAGTTCGGTGCTGACGGCATCGTGGTTCCGGTGGTTCAGCTACGTGAAGTTGACGAGGCACCGGCTGTCTTCGAGGAAATGGCGGCGGGTAAGATTACCGGCCGTATGGTTCTGGACTTCGCTAGCCTCTAAGCTAGCGGATGGTTCGAGGCGCCCGGCGGGGGCTTCAAGGTCTCACTCGGCTGAGGTTCTACCGGTAGTTTCGATGGTTATAGCGCCTAGGGCGCATCCCGTGTGGCGGGGGAGTAGGGGTACTCTTTCTGCTGTGCATACGACGCGGGGTGCGCCTTAGTGTTTTTAACGCGGCGTTGTAGAGCAGCCGAGTTTTTGAGAGCCGTTATCGTGAGGAGCCGAAAATCTCTGTGAGTACTAGGCACCTAAACGTAATATATCCGGGAATTTATTTTTGAAATATCCGGTGGATTATCTCAAAATCCGCACTAAACTAATGCAAGAGAATACTTTGTTTGACATCTATAGACCTCAAAATGTATTCTCGTAGTGAAAACATTCAACCATTGATTGAAGCGTAATATTTGCCGAAGAGATAGGTTTCGCACGTCGCTACACCTACCCTAGATGTAACGGGATATGACGTGTGAAGGTTTCGGCCCTCCTAGATATCGATTCCTTCTTACGGAACGCCATACCCGGGTGAATTTCAGCATCTTCGTACCGTGCCGTTATTCACCGTTGAGTCCTTACTTCCGGTCAGGCGCCCCTCTAGACACCTTCGGGGTGAGGTCTCACCAACGATTAGTGTGGGCCCCACGGACATAGTCAATGGGGATTATGTCCGCCACACTAATCCGGGGCTTTTAGGACATTGCATGACTTCGTGGTGGTTCGCCCGCCACGCTATAAATTTACCTGCCGGCACGGGTAACATAGCCGGGTTCTCTACTCACTCGGTAACCCACCCGCTGCAGAACGCATCTTGATTTTTGTGTTGTTCAGAAGATACGTCCTGTAGCAAAAGAACGAGGGGCACCTCTGCCAGGTGCCCCTCGTTTTTATATGCGCGTTGCAGTGTTTATTAGCTGCCGCGCCGTTGAGTAAATGCCACGCTCTTAGTAGATACCGCGCCGCGCGGTCCAGCGGATCGTGCCACGCTCAAAGTCCATGTAGTACACGCCGTTCGCGTAGGACTCGTCGCCGCGTGCCGCACCGTAGCGAGCGGTATTCTTCTCCCAGTGCTTGAAGATTGCGCCGTTACCGTTGGTCTCGTACGCACCGTACGCATCCGACCAGAGCAGCACCTTGCCGGAGGCGAATCGCACCTGAGCACCCGTGGAGGTGGCGGTTTCATCGGTCACCGGTGCACCCCAGGTGCCGCGGTGCTGCAGGAAACGGTGGTAGAACGCGCCGCCGGTGTGCAGGCGGTGGGTGCCGGTCTGTGCGGACCACACGTAGGTGGTGCTACCGGTGAATTCCTGCTTGATGATGCCGTTGCCCAGATTCTGCTCGTCAGTGGTAGGCACGCCCCTCATGCCAGCTGCACGCCAGGTCGCGTAGATGGAGCCGCGCTCATTGATGATGTGGGTGCCGTACGCGTTGGACCAGTAGGCGCCTTCACCGTTAGCGAAGGAGACTGCGATGGTGTCGGAGCGGGTTTCCTCGTCGGTGGTCAGGCCGCGGAATCGTGCCACGTCCGAGCGGAACTTATAATCCAGGCCGCCGTTGGTGACCAGCCAGTGCGAACCGTGAGAGTTCGTCCAGTAGATGGTCTTGCCGTTGGTGAACTTCTGCGCATACACGCCGTGACCCAGAGAGTACTCGGTGCCAATCGGGTTGCCGTAGAAGGAACGATTCTTATTCCAGAAGTTACCGATGCCGGTGCGAATATCAATCGAGCCAGTCGCGGTGGTCACCACGTTAGAATCCTGAGCGGCGCGATCTTCTGCCGCACGGTCTTCCGCTACGCGATCCTGGCCGTTCGACCAGTTGCGGTGCACAGCCTTCGGGTTCTTCGCCAGAACCTTCAGATCGTTCACGGTGCCGGGGAAGAAGTTCGAGTCACCCACGAACGGGCCCGAGTCGGTGAACTGCCAAATGTCGTAGCCGCTCCAACCCGCCGGAATTGCACCCACCACGGTGGAGTAGCTCGCCAGGTGCAGCGGCAGGGTGCCGAACTGCTGGGAACCCACGCAGTGTGACCACCAGGAGGTCGCGGTGTACACCATGGGGTCGCGTCCGGTCAGCGAACGGTAGGTGTCCACGAAGTCGCGGGTCCACGCGGTCAGTTGCGCCGGGGTCATGTTGTAGCAGGTGTTGCCGTAGGCGGGGTAGGGGTTGAACTCGATGTCCAGCAGGCCGGGCAGGGTCTGGCCGTCAGCAGTCCACGCGCCACCATTCTGCACGAAGTAGCGTGCCTGATCGGCACCCGAAGAGGTGCGGGGGTTCGCAAAGTGGTAGGCACCGCGAACCATACCGACCTGCGCCGAACCGTTGTACTGCTGACCGAAGTAGGGGTTGGTGTAGTAGCCGCCCTCGGTTGCCTTCACGTAGGCGAAGCGGGAACCTGCGGCGTAGGCGCTTGCCCAGTCCACGTTCTGCTGGTGTGAGGAGACATCCATGCCGAGGGTGCCGCCGGAGGGGGTCCACGCGGAGCGGCCCTGTGCCAGTGCCTGACCGGATGCCACGCCCTGCGCGGAGCTCTGGTGTGCGGCAATACCGCTCAGGGTTGCGGTAGAAGCGGGGGAGGTTGCGCCGGTGCGTGCGTTCGCGGTGCCCAGGCGCTCGCGCTCGCCCGCACCCATGGCGGGGTTGGAGTGTTCGACGAGGGATGCATCCGGGGCGGGGGCGTAGGTGAGCTCCTCGTAGGAGGCGCCGAGGTCGACCTCTGCGGCTGCGCTCGCGCTGGGGGCAGCAAATGCGGCGGGAACGGAGGTGAGGGATGCGGCGACCAGGGAGAGTGCACCTGCGGACGCCATGATGGAGCGGGCTGCCGCAGAGCGCGCGGCAGTCTGGAGTTTCTTCATAGGTTTTTGCCTGTGTTTGAGAGGTGGATGTGTCGATGTGGCCCTGTGTGGGGGCTTCTGACACGAGTGAATAGTGGGGCAGTTGGGTGAGGTTTATGTGTCAATTGTTGCCGCGTCAAGCGACCGGCACAGCTATCAGCCTACGGTACCTGCACCGCTGTGCGCAATGATTTGGCATGTCATTCTGGCGGCATATCTTTCGCAGAGTGCACAGTAATTTGGGGTCTTTGGGGGACCTGTTTAGTTTTGCGGCTTGTCGGTGTATTTATGGGCTCAGTTTTTTTGCGAAAAATTTTAGGTGGGTGACACGCCGGGGCATTGCGAATTTCATTCTGTGGACTGCTCTGTCGGAGGTTGCGCTGCAGGGGCTTTGGCTTGCGGGCATAAGGAAAGGGGTGGGCCGCACACACAAAGACCCACCCCTCATGTTCCGGGTACTGTATTTGGCGCGGCCTCGCACCGGCACCCGGAGTTTCATGGTCGATGCAGGAGAGATGAAGAGTCATCGACCATGTATATGGTGCCTGTTGGCACGTTTTTCTCGGCTCTTCCCGCCCGCTCTTTCAGGTTCTGATGTCCGGCTGAAAGAGACGGGTGGGAAGAGGCGAAAGCTTGTGTTTCCCGAAAGGCTTAGAGGAACTTGGCGATGTCCTCGACCAGCGGCTTGAGGGTCTCGCGATCGATGTACTCAGCCTTGCCGGTCTTGTAGCATTCGAGCATCTGCTGAATACCTTCGTTCGGGTGCGGGTTCGCCATGAGCCATGCGCGCACCGGGCCCTTCAGGGCGGTCTTGTGAGCCAGCGAAATCTTGTCGAAGTCGATGCCGCCACGCAGGTGGTAGATGGGGCGACCTTCGGTCAGTTCGGGGGTGTAGCTCTTGGCGACGGCCTTGTCGAGCAGCTTCTTGGAGTACTCACCGGTGAAGGAGACGGTGAAGAACGCGGTGCGGTTCTTCTTGGGCGCAATGACCGGCAGGATCTTCTTACGAAGTGCCGGTGCGCCGTTGAGGAATCCACCGTAGTCACTGCCGGCAATCACGAAGGCGTCGAATGCCTCTGCCTGCTCGGGGGTGACCTTGGAGGCGGGGACAGTCTCAACTTCGGGAGCCTGCGGGAGTGCACGCAGATCTTCTGCCAGCCAGGTGGCGTACTGTTCGGTGTAGCCGTAGGTGGAGCCGAAGATAATCAGCACGCGAGTAGTCATCTGTGAACCTTCCAGATATATTTCGCATTTCAAATACTAATTATGGGTTCCAATATAGGCTAGGCGCGCGAAAATGTGAAATCGCCTAGCTCTTGGAGCCCTATCTATCTTCTCATAGCCCACTCTGAGTGTCTCTATGTTTTTGAAATACGATCGAAGGTTCTCGAGTGTGACTAAATATTGCGCAGCAAGGGGTTTATATAGGTAAAAAGTACCCTAATTTACTTTCCGGGCGAGGCGGGGGTGGTTGGGGTAAAAATTGGCTTGGTTTGGTGTGTTCCATGGTGGAGGAGCGGCGTCATAGATGCGACGTGAAACACAATTTCTTCGATGGAAAGAGTTGGGAGAAACATACCCAAGAGGGCGTAAAACCCCTATAATTGAGAAAGAGTCCCACGCATCCGGCATGTGGTTACCTGTTAGAACGCGTGGGAATAATTGGGAATTTGACGTTAGTCTTCCCCGGAAAATCAGTGTGAACCCTCAGTGGTCGCACAAAACAACACACAAAGGTTAGGTACATGAGGCGCGCAAAAATCGTTGCAACCATCGGTCCGGCAATCGAGTCCCCCGAGAAGATCTCCGAGGCAATCAAGGCTGGCCTGAACGTCGCCCGTCTGAACATGAGCCACGGTGACCACGCCGAGCACCAGGCACGCTACGACACCATCCGTGAACAGTCTGCAAAGCTTGGTAAGGACGTTGCGATCCTCGCCGACCTGCAGGGCCCCAAGATCCGCCTCGAGCGTTTCGCAAACGGCAAGGAATACCTTGAGCCCGGTGCAGACTTCACCATCACCTCCGAAGACGTTGAAGGTACCGCAGAAATCTGTGGTACCACCTACAAGGGTCTGCCCGGCGACGTAAAGCCCGGCGACAAGCTCCTGCTCGACGACGGTAAGATCCGCCTCGAAGCTATTGAGGTAACTCCCACCCGCGTTCGCACCCGCGTGGTCGTCGGCGGTCCCATCTCCAACAACAAGGGCATCAACCTGCCCGGCGCAGCAGTCTCCCTGCCCGCGCTGACCGAGAAGGACGCAAACGACCTGCGCTTCGCACTGAAGATGGGTGCAGACATCATTGCACTCTCCTTCGTCCGTACCGGTGCAGACGTTGATCCCGTTCACAAGATCATGGAAGAAGAGGGTATCCGCGTACCCGTCATCGCCAAGATCGAGAAGCCCCAGGCTGTTGAGAACCTGCAGGACATCATCGACAAGTTCGACGGCATCATGGTCGCTCGTGGTGACCTCGGCGTTGAGCTGCCCTTCTCCGAGGTTCCCCTCGTCCAGAAGAAGGCAATCGACATGGCACGCCGCTGGGCAAAGCCCGTCATCGTGGCAACCCAGGTGCTCGAGTCCATGACCGACAACCCCGTCCCCACCCGTGCAGAGGTTTCTGACTGCGCTAACGCAATCCTCGACGGCGCAGACGCAGTGATGCTCTCCGGCGAGACCTCGGTCGGTAAGTACCCGATCCTGACCCTGCAGGCTATGGCTGCAATCGTTCAGGATACCGAAAAGGGCGGCCTGTACCGCGTGCCCGAGCTGGATCGCAAGCCCCGCACCCGCGGTGGCGCAATCACCCGCGCGGCAGTGAACATTGCCGACCAGCTGGACGCAAAGCTCATCGTAACCTTCACCCAGTCCGGTGACTCCGCACGTCGTCTGGCACGTCTGCGCCCCGAGACCCCGATCGTTGCGTTCACCACCAGCTCGAAGGTTCGCTCCTTCCTGTCCATGCTGTGGGGCGTTGACGCTGAGCAGGTTGAGATGATCACCGATCAGGAAGGTCTGTTCCACTTCGTGGACGAGTACCTGCTGAAGAACGGTCTGGCAGAAGCTGGCGACCTGGTCGTCGTTGCTGCTGGCGCTCCCGCAGGTCGCGCAGGTACCACCAACATGGTTCAGGTACACCGCGTCCACGGTGCTGAGGGCGAGCGCGAGACTCTGCGTCCTTACGAGGAGAACGAGGTCAAGCGCTAAGCCGCTCACCATTCTTTCCGATGCGTAGCTGAGGGTAATCCTTCGCCTGCACGCTCGGTGTATAGAGACCGCCGCCCGGTCGTGAACTCTCACGGTCGGGCGGTGGTTTCTTGTGTCTGAGGGGGGATCGCCTCCGGACGGTTGCGCGAGGGAGTTGCGCGGGGAGCGGGCATGCGCGGGTATAGAAAAAGCGGCGGGAAAGCTTGAAACTTTCCCGCCGCTTTTGCGTTGGTGCCCGAGGTGGGACTCGAACCCACACTCCGAAGAACCTGATTTTGAGTCAGGCGCGTCTGCCAATTCCGCCACTCGGGCGTATTACGCATTCGTGCGTAACACCTTTAGAATTCTAACCCAGGCTGTCTGGAAAATCTAATCTATCTGACGTGTTGGGAACGTTGTGGCGGGGCGGGGAGCGTGTGCTGAGAGCTTCCGTCTGGCTCCCGGTGCGCCTCGACTGGAGACGCCCTGCGGCGTAAATCCTGAGCTCAGGGTGAACCGGCGCCACTTATCCACAGGTGGAGGCGGGGGAGAAAGCGCGCATCCTGTATCCTTAAAGACTGACTAACCATCCCCGTTCGCCTTCGCGGCTGGGGGCCACCTCAACGTTAAGAAAGTGATCACGGCTCGTGTTCAATTCTCTCTCCGACCGCTTGACGGCAACTTTTAAGAACCTGCGCGGCAAGGGCCGCCTCTCCGAGGCAGACATTGATGCAACCGTCCGCGAAATCCGCCGCGCCCTGCTCGACGCTGACGTCGCCGTCCCCGTGGTCCGCGAATTTACCGCCCACGTGAAGGAACGCGCTCTCGGTGCGGAAGTTTCCGAGGCGCTGAACCCCTCCCAGCAGATCGTCAAGATCGTGAACGAGGAGCTGGTGAGCATCCTCGGCGGTTCGACCCGCCGCATCAACATGGCGAAGAGCGGCCCGACCATCATCATGCTGGCGGGTCTGCAGGGTGCCGGTAAGACCACCCTGGCGGGCAAGCTGGCTCACTGGCTGAAGGGCCAGGGCCACACCCCGATGCTGATTGCATCCGACCTGCAGCGCCCCAACGCTGTGACCCAGCTGAAGGTCGTTGGTGAGCGTGCGGGCGTGCCCGTGTACGCGCCGCACCCCGGTGTGACCAGCGAGTTTGACGTACCCACCGGCGATCCCGTGCAGGTGGCACGTGACGGTGTGGCTGAGGCTCGCGCTAAGCTGCACGACGTGGTGATTGTCGATACCGCGGGTCGTCTGGGTGTTGACGCTGAGCTCATGCAGCAGGCACGTAACATTCGTGACGCTATTGAGCCGCACGAAGTTCTGTTCGTCATCGACGCGATGATCGGTCAGGACGCCGTGAACACCGCTAACGCCTTCAACGAGGGCGTGGACTTCACCGGTGTGGTCCTGTCCAAGCTGGATGGTGACGCCCGCGGTGGTGCGGCTCTGTCTGTGGCTTCGGTGACCGGCAAGCCGATTATGTTCGCCTCCACCGGTGAGAACGTCACTGACTTTGAGCAGTTCCACCCGGACCGTATGGCAAGCCGCATCCTGGATATGGGTGACATCCTGACCCTGATTGAGCAGGCTGAAGCTCAGTGGGATAAGGCTGAAGCCGACCGCATGGCGAAGAAGTTCATCGATCAGGAAGACTTCACTTTTGAGGACTTCCTGGCTCAGATGCAGCAGATTCGTAAGCTCGGCTCCATGAAGAAGCTACTCATGATGATGCCCGGTGCGGCTCAGATGCGCCAGCAGCTTGAGGCTTTTGACGAGCGCGAGATTGACCGCGTGGAGGCGATTGTTCGCTCCATGACCCCGCACGAGCGTGTGGCTCCGCGCATCATTAACGGTTCTCGCCGTGCCCGTATTGCTAAGGGTGCTGGCGTGACCGTGTCTGAGGTGAACCAGCTGATGGAGCGTTTCGCTCAGGCTCAGAAGATGATGAAGAAGCTCGCTTCGGGCAAGATGCCCGGCATGCCCGGCGGTATGCAGATGCCCGGTATGGCGGCTGCGGCGGGTGGCGCTCGTAAGAACGCGAAGAACAACAAGAAGAAGAAGGCTCGCTCCGGCAACCCGCAGAAGCGTGCGGCGCAGGAGGCGGCAGCAGCTAAGGCGCAGCAGGCTCGCGCCGGTGCTGCGTTTGGTCAGCAGGCTCAGAACCAGGAGATGGATTTGTCCAGCATGAACCTGCCGAAGGGCTTCGAGAAGTTCCTGCAGTAAGAGCAAATATGAGCCCCGAGAGGGGTGGTACGGGTGCGCACGTGGTTACGGGGCGCACCCGTACCGGTATGGTGCCCGGTTTGGGCGTGTGAAGGGAAGGTATCAATGGCTCAGAACGAGCAGAATTGGGATCGAGAGAACGCGGATGATCAGCTGAATGAGCAGGTCACGCCGTGGTCTCAGCGCGCCTTCGCTGATGATGCTGTAGAGGAACCTGCCGGCGAGTCTGCCGTCGAGTCTGCAGATGAACTTGCAGATAACTTCGCGGGCTACCTTGAGGGTGACTTCGCGGGCGACTTCGACAATGATTCGAACATCCTTCCCGGGTATACCCCCGTCTGGGCGCGTATCGCCCTCGAGTACGGTGAGCAGTCCGCCGAGCTGGCTGGCGACCTCGTCTACTCCAGCGAGAGCGACGACCCCGCGGTCGACGACGTTGCCGCAACCATTCTGAACCTCATTCGTGAGGCCCGCAGCATGCACGATGAGGTGAAGGCGGAAGACCCCGATAAGCAGCGCGCCTGGAACGACCGCACGAAGGTTGACCGCCTCGCCGCCGCACTGGAGAGCGAAGAGTGGACCGTCGATAAGCTCACCGGCATGTGGGAGGATGCCCCCGCACCCGCCGGTAGTGGCGAGTCGGATAGCCCCGAGTACCTGCGCGTCCAGGATGAGGAACGCACCGCCGAGAAGCAGCGCAATGAGCGCATCGAGCAGACCATGGAGCTGGAGGAGAAGATTCAGCGCCGCCGCATCATGGCTCGTTCCACCACCGATGAGGAGCTGATTGCCGCCCTCATTGAGGCGACCGCCGCCTCCCCGGAGCTGATTGCTTACGAGATGGGTGAGCACCAGGTGCAGCTCTACGTGCTCTGCGCGGTGGACGATGAGGGCTACATGAACGTGCTGGAGGTCGCTGACGGCCACCTGCACGTGGGTACCCCCGTTGAGGATTATGTGGCTCAGCTGGTGGAGCATCTGCCGGTCACCGGTGCCGCCCTGGAGGGCGAGGCAACCGTGTGGGAGGAGCTGCCCAATGGTCAGGGCGAGCTGGAGTTCCTGGTGGACGGCGACGCCGCCATGCTCGTTGACCTGCCCATTGACATGATTACCGGGCTTCTTTTGGCGTACCTTCCTGCCGGTACTCGGCAGGTTGTTGCCGCACCGGCGGGGGAGTGGACCCTCATTTCTGCCGACCCGGTGGACCTCATGGCTCTGCTGGGCCTGCTGAACTGCAACGCCCTGATTGCTGAGGGCAACGCGAACCAGCAGCACCTGGTGGTGTACGAGGAACCCGCCCGTGAGCCCTACTCGGATGAGGAGTGGTACCTGGAGGCGTTCGGCGAACCCTATGAGAACATCGTGGAGGAGTTCACCTGGCAGCGTGTGCCTAAGCGCCTGAACCGTGCCCTCAGCCGTGAGGAAGTGGCGCGTTTCGGCGGCGTGTTGGAGGATCTGCTCTCGGAGCTTCCCGGTAGCGCCCCGGAGCTTTCGGGCTCGAAGATTTTCGGTTCCGATGAGGAGGAAATTGAGCAGGGCATCGCTAATGTCATGGCGATGTTTGGCGTGGAGGCTGATTCCATTACTGGTCGCCGCCTGAACGCGTACCTGCGCGATACGAGCAACACCTTGGCTCTGGAGTCGGTGTTGCAGCTGCTGGATGTTCCTACCGAGCTGGCGCTGGTTCCGACCACCGGTTTTGATGCGGCGTCGATTAGCACGGCGCGTGTCTTCGGTAACGAGGATGAGGAGCTCGCACAGCCCGCAGCTGAATCTGCTGGTTCTGCTGAATCAGCTGATGCGGCTGAAGCTACTGATGAGGCGCAGACTTCTGAAGCTCTGGACGTTACCTTCCCCCTGGATGACTCCGTTGCCGAGGCGCTCGCCCTTGACCATGAGGCTGTTGAGCCCGGTGATGCAGAGGCCGATTCCTTCGAGGATGACGAGGAGATTGAACCCTACCCGGGCGGCTACACCTCGCCCATGGAGCGTAGCTACCGCCTGGTTGCGACCGGTCGCCGCGTGACTCTCGCCGAGTGGATGGATGCCATCAGCGAAGGTCATATTCCTTTCGAGTACACTCACATGTCTTTCCCGGAAGACGCTGAGGAAGAAGACTTCCTGGACTCTGAGGCGTTTGACGACTTCGAGGGCCACTACGAGCAGGACCGCGATTTCGATAAGGACGACGCGCAGCCTACGGGTGGCAGGAATTTCACCCCGGAGGAAGAAGAAGCTGTTCTTGCCCATTTGAGGGCTGCCCTCGCACCGTACTCCAGCCAGTCTTCCGCAACGCAGGCTGAGGCTACCTCGGCTGATGCCGCGGCAGGCGACGAACCTGCGCCGAATGCATCGCAGGATGCCGTGCCTCAGGCACCGGCATCCCAGAGCCCCGCACCGCAGAGTTCATCCACTCAGGGCCCCGCGCCTCGTTCGCGCCGCAAGCGCCTGACCCCGGAACAGATTCGTGCGAAGACCCGCCGCGTGGGTCTTGTCCTGGGCGCGGATGTGACGGCTCAAAGCGCTATTGCCCTGACCCTGGCGAATGTGGCGCGCCGCCGCCGTGCTCAGGGTAAGGCGAGCCGTAAGTTCTCGGTGGCTGCGGCACTCTTTGCCCTGAACGCCACGGTTGAGTCGGCGCTGATTCCGACGGTTCTGCGTTCATTTGAGCAGACGCAGATGAAGAAGCATGCCCGCCCGGTGGCGGATGCTGAGCTGGTGCATCCGGGTGACACCGCAGGGGAGCAGCCCTCGACCAAGAAGCGCACTTTGATTGATGATTTGCGTGAGGGTCACTACCGCACGGTGGAGGATGCCGCCCCGTCCACGGAGCAGGCACCCTCTGGACTGCGTGAGCGTGCCCTGGGTATAGTGCGTAGCATCAGGCAGCGCGCTGCGAAGAAAACCGACCGCTAAAGGAAAGAAGCCATGAAGGATTCCTATCTGAGCGATGAAGAGCTGAAGGCTTTTATCGCCACCTTGCCCACGCGCCGTTTGGCGGCGGGCGCGCTGATTCGTAATGAGCGCGGTGAGATGCTGCTGGTGAAGCCGAACTATAAGGACGGCTGGATTCTTCCCGGCGGCACCGTGGAGGCTGGCGAGGCGCCCAAGCCTGGTTGTGAGCGTGAGATTGTGGAGGAGCTGGGCCTGGATGTGAAGCTGGGCCGCGTGCTGCTGATTTTCCACGGCTTGTCGCTGGGTGTGTGGGGCGATTCGACCTACTACATGTATGACGGCGGCGTGATTGCGGCGGATACGAAGATTACCCTGCAGGACGCCGAGCTGGTGACCTATGAGTGGGTGGCTCCGGAGAACCTGGAGGGTTACGTGCGCCCCTCGATGGTGGATCGCCTGCGCGAGTGCTACCGGGCAATTGAGACGGGGGAGACTCTGGAGATGAGCAACCTCGACTAATGTCGGCTACGCTGCGGCTCGCCGGGGCATCTATTTGAGCCGAGTAACAGCCGAGTGGCCGGGCATAGCCGGGCACATTACGGGCACAGAACGCTGTTTAAAAGTGATGTTCGGTGCCTGCGGCAATTATTTTTCCGTGTCGCTAGCTTAAAATCTTGGGCTCTGATACCCTAGCTGAGTACCCGGCGACGCGCGACCCCTCTCTTCGCGCGCCGTTGTGTCCATAGAGGCGCCGTGAATGGCCCGCCCCACGGGTGCTGAACCGTGTGCCTCGCACCAAATTATGAAACAGGAGTAACCACTAAAGTGGCTGTTAAGATTCGTCTCAAGCGTATGGGTAAGATCCGCGATCCTCGTTACCGCGTCGTGATCGCTGATTCGCGCGTCAAGCGCGACGGTAAGACCATCGAAGAGATCGGTATTTACCACCCGACCGAGCACCCCTCGCGTATCGAGATCAACTCTGAGCGTGCTCAGTACTGGCTCTCCGTCGGCGCTCAGCCGACCGAGCAGGTTCTGGCTCTGCTGAAGCTCTCGGGCGACTGGGCTGCATTCAAGGGCGAGAAGGCAGAGTCCAAGGTTCTGCCCGTCGAGGCTAAGGCTGAGTTCGTTGTTCCCGAAAAGGGTTCCGTGATCCTGCCCGAGGCTATCACCCCCAAGGCTGAGAAGGCTGAAGAGGCTGCTGAGGAAGCAGCACCCGAGGCTGAGGCTGAGGAAGCAGCTGAGTAATCATGTTGGCTGACGCACTCGAACACCTGGTTCGAGGGATTGTCGATCGTCCGGAGGACGTGAAGGTGCGCCTGCGCACTCAGCGTCACCGCGAGACCCTTGAGGTTCGCGTGCATCCGGATGACCTGGGCCGAGTTATCGGCAGGTCCGGTCGTACCGCCAAGAGCATCCGTCTGGTGATGGACGCTATTTCTGATGGCGAGCCGATGCGTATCGACATTATCGACACCGACAAGAAGCGACGCTAGCTCGTAACGTTTGAAGCGCCCCCGTTTCCGGTTTTTCCGGAGGCGGGGGCGTTCGCGTACCCGGGACTCTGTTTGTGGGCGCTCGCCCCGGTTGCAGCGGAGGTGGGGGAGAGATGCGGCAGAATGCGCCCGTCCGGAGTGCCCGGTAGAATAGTGGGAGCCGTGCACGTGCGCGGCGTAGGTTTTTAGCTTGTATCCAGCGGAGGAAAATTATGCAGGTTGTGGTGGCTCGTATCGGTAAGCCGCACGGTATTCGTGGTGAGGTGACGGTTCAGCTCTTTACTGATGCCCCGCAGGAGCGTTTTGCCCGCGGTGAGGTGCTCGGTATCGAGAATTTCAAGCCCGGCTCTGCTGCCGCTTCGGTGGCGCCCACCGGTGAGCTGACGGTTGCCGGTGCCCGCTGGAACAAGAAGATTCTGGTGGTCCGTTTTGATGAGGTGACCACCCGCAACCAGGCTGAGGAGCTGCGCGGCAGCCGCCTGGTCTACGAGGTGCCCGAGGACGAGGGCGACGAAGAGGGCTTCTACGAGCAGGAGCTGGTGAACCTGCCCGTGTACCTGCTCGCTGACGTGCCCGAGGGCGAGAGCCCCGTGGATAACCCGGCTGTGGGTAAGCCGCTGGGTAAGGTGACCGGTCTGCAGACCATGCCGGTTCAGGACCTGCTACTCATTAAGCTGGCTCGTTCGCCGCGTCTTGCCTCCGGCGCGGGTGAAGAGATCATGATTCCTTTTGTTGAGGAGATTGTGCCCGAGGTGGTTCCCTCGACCGAGGACGAGCCCGGCTTTGTGTTGCTGACCCCTCCGGCGGGTCTGATTGACCTGGTCGAGGATGCTGAGCAGGCTACTGAGCAGGCGGGGGAGTAGTCCGTGCGCTACGATGTGGTCACGATTTTCCCCGAGTACCTGGAACCGCTGAAGCTGTCCCTGCTGGGTAAGGCGCGTGAGAAGGGCCTGGTGGACCTGCACCTGCACGACTTGCGCGAGTACACGTTTGACCGTCACCGCACGGTGGATGACACCCCGTACGGCGGTGGCGCGGGCATGGTCATGAAGGCGGAGCCCTGGGGCCTGGCGCTGGATGAGGTGCTTGCCGCCTCCCCGCTGAATGCCGCCTCCGAAGGCGATGCTGAGGGTACCGAGCCCGCCGAACCCTCCGCCGATACCCGTCCGCTGCTGATTGTCCCGTCCCCGGCGGGTGCCGTTTTCGATCAGGCAATGGCGTACGAGCTGGCGGAGGAGAAGCATATTGTCTTCGCCCCGGCACGCTACGAAGGCATTGACGAGCGCGTGCTGGACTGGGCGCAGGAGAGCTTCCGCGTGATGCCCGTGTCCCTGGGCGACTACGTGCTTTACGGTGGTGAGGTTGCGGTCATGGCAATGATTGAGGCTATCACCCGCCTGATTCCCGGCGCGATGGGCAACCCCGCCTCCCTCGAGGAGGAGTCGCACACGGGCGGCCTGCTGGAGTACCCGGTGTACACGAAGCCCGCCGTGTGGCGTGACCGTGAGGTGCCGGAGGTGCTGCTGTCGGGTAATCACGGTGCGATTGCGCGTTGGCGTCGTGACCGTCAGATTGAGCGCACCCTGGAGCGCCGCCCCGACCTGCTGGAGGCGTACCCGGTGGAGCAGTGGGATAAGAAGGACCGCCGCTTCTTGGCTGAGCGCGGGGTGCATTTTGCGAACCCTGCGAAGGCGGCTCAGAAGAAGGCGAAGAAGAGCCCCGCACCGCAGGCTGATAGTGCGACTCAGGCAGATACAGCCCAGCCCGAGGCAAATTCCTAGGCCTCGAAGAAGCGCTCGCGAGCGCCTCATGATCCTCTGAATGGGGGTTAGCGTCATATAACTGTTAGTTGGCGCTAACCCCTATTTTTTGTGCCCGCGACCCGTTATTCTGAGGGTAACCTCGCTAAGAACATAGCCTACCTATATATAGGTGGCGCGAGGTGGTAATACGCTTTCATCGATGAAAGCACGTACTCAACAGAAGGAGGACACATGTCCGTTGTTAAGGTTCACCGTCTTGCTGTCGTTGGCGACAACCAGGCTGAGCTGGAGAAGCGCTTCGCTGCTGCCCGCCACATCGCTGACTCTTTCCCCGGCTTTGAGGGCTTTGAGCTGTGGCGCCCCCTGGATGAGGGTGGCGACTACTTTGTGGTGACCCGCTGGGTTGATGAGGCAAGCCACGATGCGTACGCGGCGGCTCGTCGTGAGCGTGACCCGAACACTGTTGTCTCTCACGCTGATGGCACCATGAGCTTCGAGAAGGTGGAGTTCGGCGAGTAACCTGTCACTCTGGGGAATTAATAGGTAAAACCCATCGGTAATCGCTCTGAGTAGGGGTTTATCTCATTTTTATCTCAAATAGTGAGGGGCCGCACTAACTTTTCTGTATATTGCTTTAAGTGGGTATTAGCCCATGTGGAGGCGATATAGGGAAGGGTCGGTGCGGCCCCTCCTTGATTTTTCGGGGCATAAAATCTGCAGGTATTTCGTGGTGGTTGGATATGTGGGTTCGGCGCTATAAAACACCTGAATTGTGGTCAATAAATGCCCCTGAAATCCTTCAATCCGAAAGTGACACTTTAATGCAAAAAGGTTATTATTGTTCCCGAGAGCACACTTCGTCCGTGCCGGTAGTTCGGGCGAGGACAGCGATCCCCTCTCGGTTACATCGCATGAGACAGCCGAGTCACTCAAGGGAATATTCAGCGCACCCGTGTGAGTACCTCCTCTGCATAGGAAGGTCTGGCAGGGGAGCCGACTCAACTATCACGTATTCACACAAGTGGTGCATGGTACTGGACCCCGCAATATATGGGATGGGAGCTTGGTGGTTCGAGCGTTCATCGTGGTTGATGACCCTCCCAGCCGCGGATAGAAAAGTGCTTTGCTTAGCGGGTGAGCAACTCGGTGGTCCGGACCGAAGCTCACCCGCTCCGCTGTTTAAAACCGACTTTTACACGTCCCAGACTTGGACTATACGTTACCTAGCGTTCCTGTACCTAGTGCTTTTCGGGTACCGGGCGCTCGCGGAACTCGATTGGCCGCTTCGCCTTGGGCAGCGAGTACATGACGCGCAGGTACGCATCCTCGACCAGCTCCTCCAGCACCCGCTCGGTGACACCCTCGCCGGCTCCCACAGAGATCCAGTGCCGCTTATTCATGTGCCATGCCGGAATAATGCTCGGGTAGATGCGCCGCAGCACCTCCGACTCTTCCGGGTCGGTCTTCAGGTTCACAATGGGGTAGCCGATACCCTCCGTGTACATGGCGAACATCTTGCCGCCGATGCGGTACACCGTGTGCTCGGGCCCGAACGGCTGGTCGGAGGTTGCCAGAGGCATGGCGAGCGCGATGCGGTACAGGGTCTGCTCCAGGTCCTCGGGCCGCAGAACTTTGGGGGAGGGGTTTGTGCTCATAGCTTCGAGTCTAGTGCCCCGCACGGTACCCCGCCTAGCACGCAACCTAAAACTCTCGTACCCTCAGCCGAATCCACGCTAAAATAGGTAACTATGGCTGAATTTATTTATCAGATGATCAAGGCCCGCAAGACTGTGGGCGACAAGGTCATCCTTAACGACGTGACGATGTCGTTCTTCCCCGGCGCCAAGATCGGTATGGTTGGTCCGAACGGTGCGGGTAAGTCGACCATCCTGAAGATCATGGCTGGCCTCGACCAGCCCTCCAACGGTGAAGCACGCCTGACCGCAGGCTACACCGTGGGTATCCTCATGCAGGAGCCGCCGCTGAACGAAGAGAAGACCGTTCTGGGCAACGTTGAAGAAGGCGTGGGCGAAATCAAGTCCAAGCTGGACCGCTTCAACGAAATCTCCGCTCTCATGGCTGAGCCCGACGCTGACTTCGACGCCCTCATGGAAGAAATGGGTCAGCTGCAGGAAGCTATCGACGCCGCTAACGCATGGGACCTCGACTCCCAGCTGGAGCAGGCAATGGAGGCGCTGCGCTGCCCGCCCGCTGACATGCCCGTCACCCACCTCTCCGGTGGTGAGCGCCGCCGCGTGGCACTGTGCAAGCTGCTGCTGCAGAAGCCTGACCTGCTGCTGCTCGACGAGCCCACTAACCACCTGGACGCAGAGTCCGTGCTCTGGCTGGAGCAGCACCTGCAGTCCTACGAGGGTGCCGTCATCGCGATTACCCACGACCGTTACTTCCTCGACCACGTTGCCGAGTGGATCGCTGAGGTTGACCGCGGTAACCTGTACCCCTACGAGGGTAACTACTCCACCTACCTGGAGAAGAAGCGCTCCCGCCTCGAAGTTCAGGGCAAGAAGGACGCTAAGCTCGCTAAGCGCCTGAGCGAGGAACTGGACTGGGTCCGCTCCAACGCTAAGGGCCGCCAGGCTAAGTCGAAGGCTCGTCTGGCACGCTACGAGGAGATGGCTGCGGAGGCTGAGAAGACCCGCAAGCTTGACTTCGAAGAGATTCAGATTCCTCCGGGACCCCGCCTGGGTAACGTCGTTATTGAGGCTGAGAACCTGCAGAAGGGCTTCGACGGCCGTTCCCTGATTAACGGCCTGTCCTTCTCCCTGCCCCGTAACGGCATTGTCGGTGTGATTGGTCCTAACGGTGTGGGTAAGTCCACCCTGTTCAAGACCATCGTTGGCCTGGAGCCCCTGGACGGCGGCGAGCTGAAGGTCGGCGAGACCGTGAAGATCTCGTACGTTGACCAGAACCGCGCGAACATCGACCCGGAGAAGAGCCTCTGGGAGGTCGTCTCTGACGGTCTGGACTACATCCAGGTCGGCAACGTTGAAATGCCTTCGCGTGCGTACGTTTCCGCGTTCGGCTTCAAGGGCCCGGACCAGCAGAAGAAGGCGGGTGTGCTCTCCGGTGGTGAGCGTAACCGTCTGAACCTGGCGCTGACCCTCAAACAGGGCGGTAACCTGCTGCTGCTCGATGAGCCCACTAACGACCTGGACGTTGAGACCCTCGCATCCCTGGAAAATGCGCTGCTGGAATTCCCCGGCTGTGCAGTGGTCGTCTCCCACGACCGTTGGTTCCTGGACCGCGTGGCAACCCACATCCTGGCGTGGGAGGGCACCGATGAGAACCCGGATCAGTGGTACTGGTTCGAGGGTAACTTCGAGTCCTACGAGAAGAACAAGATTGAGCGCCTCGGCCCTGAGGCTGCTAAGCCGCACCGCGTGGTGCACCGCAAGCTGACCCGATAGGGTTTGGTGGTAAGCCCCGCCTCCTGATGCTGTTATGACGCAGGAGGCGGGGCTTCGCTGTGTCTGCTGGGGAAGGGGTATAGTCCTGCTATCTCACGTGTTGTTCCGCTACGTGGTGGGTTATTCGTCGGTAGAAATAGTTCGCTCAGTGGCGACCGATATATCGTGGCGGATTTCATATTCACGGTTTATAATGGGTATGCACGTAAGTGCAACTGACACATGTGATTACGAAGAGAAGAGCATTATGCTTTCAAAATATAACTGGATGTCCTTGGTTGCCGGTCTGTTGCTGATTGCAGCGGCAATCTACATGTTCGCCAATCCCGCTATTCCGCTGGTAGTTCTGGGTTATGTGTTCTCCATTTCGGTGTGGCTTGGTGGCGTGTTTGAACTGGTACGTTACTTCGGCACGCCAAAGCAGGCACGTACCGGCTGGGACCTGGTTGACGGCATCTTGACCGTGGTGGCTGGCCTGATTCTGCTGACTGCCTCGGTGGGTGCACAGGCAACCTTCATCCCGACCATTGTGGGTACGTGGATGATTATGTGGGCGCTGATTCGTCTGATGACTGCCCAGGCCATGAAATACCTGAGCTACGCCGCCGGACGCCACCTGCAGCTCTCTGCTATTGGTACCCTTATTCTGGGCTTGCTCGTGGTGCTGTTCCCGATAATCTACGGCGTGGCGGCAGTATGGATGGCAGCACTGGGTCTTCTGGTGACCGGTCTGGTATTCGTGGGTGACTTCTTTGTTTCCCGCCGCACCAAGAGCACCGTGCACATTTCCCCGGACGGTGTTATTGACGGCGAAGCTAAATAAGAGCTTCTTCGCCCCGTCTAGAACGTACACTAGAACATAAGAAAGACCGTGTGAGACAACCACCTCACACGGTCTTTCTGTATGCTCTGCCAGGTTCGCCTGACGCCTTCCGGTAGTCCTAGCGGTGCTCTGCTTTATCGATATTCCGGCAGGCGGAACATCATTTCCTGCGCCACGGTCGCCACCAGCTCACCGGAACGATTGAAAATCGAACCCTGCGCGAGCATCCTGCCGCCCTGCGCACTCGGGGAATCCAGCACGTACAGCAGCCACTCGTCGGCGCGCGCCGGGCGGTGGAACCACATCGCGTGATCCAGCGAGGCGCTCTTGAGGCCCGGTTCCAGCCAGAACTTGCCGTGACGACGCAGAGCAGGCTCCAGCGGCAGGTAATCCGAAGCGTAGGCGATAGCGGCGCGGTGCTCCGCCTCCGACGCCTCAGAACCATCAGCATGCACCAGGCGGTCAAAGGTCTTGAACCACACGCAGGCACGCGGCTGTGTCGAGGAGGCATCCGGCTGAGTGTACAGGGGCGCATCCACGTGGCGCATATCAATCGGACGTTCCCACGCTACCGCCTGTGCAATGGGGTGGGGGAGCTGGCCCAGATAATCGCTGACCTTCGGAAGGGACTCGGGGTCCGGAACCTCCGGCATGGTGACCGCGGTGTGCTCCGGGCCGCGGCTATCCGCCTGGAAAGACATAATTGCAGAGAACATGGGCGCCTCATCCTGGAACACCTGCACGCGGCGGGTCGAGAAGGAACGGCTATCGTTCAGGCGCTGAGTGGCGAAGAACAGTTCACGCTCAATATCGCCGGGACGCAGAAAATAGGCGTGAATCGAGTGGATGTCCTTGCCCTCCACCGTGCGGTCGGCGGCAATAATCGACTGGGCAAGAACCTGACCACCGAAAGTACGCGGCTGCTCGCGGGTGAGCGTCACGCCGGTAGACACTTCATCACTACCGAAGGAGGCGGGCGCCGCCTCCACGGGGGAGAGGTCCAGCATCCGCATGAGGTTTTGGGTCACAGTGGGCTTGGTCATGGTTTTATTCTCGCACGTTTTCAATGAGCCGGTTTCTGGCGTAGAGTGGGAGAGCATACTCTGAGACAACCACGACAGGTTGATTCGGAACATTGACTAGGAACAACGGCCCGGATTATCGATCTGGATGAACAATCCGGAACGTTCCCCTAACACACCATCGCATATATCACCCACCAACTTGCCACCGAGCAGGCCAACGCCGAAAAGGAGCAGAAATGACTACGCCGTCTGAAACCACCCCTGACAATACCCCCGTGCAGGAGAACGCTCCCGACCAGAACAGCGCACCGAATGCGGCGGCACCCATTGAGCTCAAGTACAACCCCCACGAAGGCGTGGAGGAGCCCTACCTGATCCTGCCCGGCGGCGCGCAGGGTGCCGCAGTGGTCAAGGACCTTGCCACCTACATTTCTCGCGCCCTGGCGGTGAACCCGGACGCCGCTATCCGCCTGACTGCGCGCGGCCGCGTGGTGGCGGTATTCGCCTGCTCCCTGGAGCCGGAGGATGCCTACTCGGACACCCCGGTCATCATGGGTCTGCGTGCCCTGCACCTGCTGGCTGACTCCACCCTGGACATGACCGTACAGGCGCAGGCGCTGCTGGACCGTCTGGCGCGTCTGCAGAAGCAGGCAGAAGAACAGCGCAACGAAGAGAACCCGCAGCTGGTGCTGTTCATGCCGCCGGTGACCGTCAACGCTAGCTGGGCTGGCAAGTCAGCCCCGCTCAGCGGCTGGTACGAGGTCGGTACCGTCCCGGTTGAAGAGTTCCACCGAGCCACCGCAGAAGGTCTGGAGGCGGTAGAACGTGCCCTGCCCGAGAACCCCGGTGCTGCTGTGCTTTCTACGGTGCGCTCGCGTATTTGGTCCTCCGATATGGTGCTGGAGTACCTACCTGAGTTCGATACCGTGCTTGTGCCGACCGGCGCGGCATTCGCCCTGCGCGTGTTCGGTTTCATCCCGGAAGGCTTCACGGGCGATCTGCCGTTGTTCGCGGCGCACGTAGGTTCGGAGGAGTGGCTGCGCATTGTGGCGCCCGCCGGTATGGTGCTGGTGCGCCGCGGGTCCGGTTCGCTACTCTAAACCGTTTGTTGAGACATTTCTAGATTTTTTACGCTGGTGGTGTGGGCTCTTTGTCTGCGCCACCAGCGGTTTTTCTATGCCGTATGACATCAACGGGGTAGTTGTAATAATGACATTCGATAGGGCATTACTTTACGAAAATAGGGTATTCTAGAAAGACTACGCCCTTTCACCGGGGCGTCTTTGACACACCGATTACCAGCCACACCGCACGGGAACTCTTCCGCCGCGCCCTCACCAGGCGCATTCTTCCCGTACGGATCGAAAGTGAGACCTATATGGATCTGATTGCAGTCGACATTGACGGTACCCTTGCCAGCAACCGAGATCAGATGGATAAGTACCTGACCGGTTTCTTCGCAAGCAACCGCCGATTCTTCAAGGCCATCCGCAACGCCACGGTCAATGTTGAAGTTGCCGACCGTGTTCGCGAAATCACAGCAGACACCGGCGCAGAGGTCGTAGTAATTACCGGCCGCGATGGCACCTACATGAAGGAATTGAACCAGTTCATCGCCCGCGCAGGTCTGGAACCCAAGCACGTGTTCGCTAAGCCCGGCAACGACGGCTCCAACAGCCCCGCATGGAAGGACTCCGTCATTGAGTCCCTGATTGCTGACGGCAACCGCATTATCCACGCTTTTGAAGACACCGACCACGAGGTGTACCTGCGCCGCGGCATTCCCGTCACCTGGGTCGCCCCGATTCGCGACTACATTGGCGAATGGCACTACGAGTCGATCGACATTGACCCGGTCGCCTGGGCTGCCGAGCAGCGTGAGAAGGAAGCCGCTCGTGAGCGTCAGAAGCGTCGCCTTGCGGAGGGCGTGCTCGCACACCAGAAGGCCGAGGCGAAGGAACGCCAGGCAAACGTCGCGGCATAAAACCCGCACACCAACTTGAGAGCTGCGGTGGGTAACCCACTCAAACGAATGAGGCGCCGGAAGGATTCAATCCTCCCGGCGCCTCATTCTAATGCTATATGCGTTGATCGAAGCTGATGTACGCGGCTGATTAGGCGGTTAGTTTACACAGTGCTGAGCAGTTCACGCAGACGAGTCGCAAAGGGGCCCGCCAGCTTATGGTGCGCCTTCTCCTTCAGATGCACGCCATCAGCCATGTCACCCTCAGCCAGGTAGAGGCTCTGCCAGCCCGAGGTGTCCATGAACAGCACGCCGGTCTCGCGGGCACCCTGCCTTGCCACCTCGTTTGCCACGTGACGCTTATGCGCCACCTGCTTATCCGGTGCAGACGCCTCATCCATAGACACCACACCACCGAACACAATCTTCGACGACGGGTACATACGTCGCAGCTGCTCAATGACCTGAGTCTGGTGAGCGTTCACGTGCTCGCGCGCCTTCGTCTCATCCTCGTGAATGTAAATGTCATTGCCGGAGGCGTCCAGGTAAATCACGCCGGGGTTACCGCTCGGCAGAGCCCAACGGCCACCCATCACACCCTGATAGTAGGAGGGGCACACACCCTCGCGGGCAGTCACAAAACCGATGCCGCCGCAACGGAACAGGTACGGGACGAAACCTGCCTGCTTCAGACCCAAACCAACCCAGGAGGTTGCGGTCACCTGCGAGTCACCAATCACCAGGGCATCCTTAGCGCCAAGAACATTGGTGTTACGCGGCAGACCGTTCGCCTTATCCCAGTAGAGTTCAGCCTTCTCAAACTTGGTGTACAGAACGCCCTTCTTGGATCGCCAGCTCACCGGCAGACCCTCCCAACCGGCAAAGTCGCTGTACCCGCGCTGCTTCCACCAGTGCTCGTAGACGCCGGATTCCACCGCAACCGGACCGTACTTGGGGGTGTACATGACCACGCCACCCTTGAACTGCTGAACCAGCATGTCGGCGGCATCAGCGGAGGTGGAGAACGGCGCCTGAATCTCACCGGTTGCCTGTGCGCCCTCCTTGCCGAAGGCGTTCTGCGCGGTGCGTTCCATCTTCTGAGCCGGGGTGGTCGGTTCCGGAGTCGGCTCGGGGGAGGGGGACTCGCTGGGGCTTTCCTGGGCCGACTGGGTAGGCTCGGCGCCCGTAGCAGCGGTAGCGGCGGTGCTACCGGGTGCGGTGAAGCCTCCTGCGGAGTACATGCCAAAGGAACCGGCGGCAACCACAGCAAGGATTGTGCCGGTCAGAGAAACTTTCGCGATAGGAGACTTGATAGAAGGCATGCACAACAGTATACGATAGGCGCAACCCCAAGTAGAGAGCTTTTGAGGGATATTCAAATGAAAATAACAAAAAATATGCACCGCAGTGACAAGAATTAGACTCGGTGCGCAAACCGGTGTGCAACTTGGGGCACAACTCAAAATAGAACCGGCATACCCCCCCATATAGAAACGTCCCCTCCCACCCCGAATCGGGGTAGAAGGGGACGAATAAAAACTTATGAGAGCAGGTGGCGAACCCGCCTCAGCTCACAAGCATTGTTAGATGTCAGCCGCCTGAACCTTCAGCGCACGAGCCACGCCGTCGCGTGCCTCCGCAATCTGACGGTACAGAGCCGCAGCATCCTCAGGCAGAGAAGCCAGGTACGCCTCGGTACGCTCCAGCAGCTCAGCGGTCGGCTCGCTCGGGTACATGCCACCAATAATCTGCATGGAAATCTCGTGCGAACGCGAACGCCAAATACCCTCAATCTGCTCGAAGTACGGCTCATCGTACTGGGCAATCAGCTCGGGCTTGCCGGACTTGAAACCGGAAATAGCGTAACGCTGAATCATGTTCGACAGCTCGCCGGTCACCATGATCTTGTTCCAGTACTCAGCCTTAGCCTCCGCGGTCGGAATCGATGCGTATGCCTGAGCGGCGTACTGCTGACCGTTCGCGGTGTTGTCGTTCTCCAGCTCCGCAGCAATCTGCTCGGCGGAGAAACGGCCACCGGTAGCCAGGCGACACACCAGGTTCCAACGCAGGTCAGCGTCAATGTCCAGGCCCTCAAGGGTCAGCTCCCCCTCGAAGAGGCGCTGCACATTGTTGTACTGCTCCTCGGTGCGGGTCTGGTTGATGAACGCCTGCAGCAGCTGCAGCTGAGCATCCGAGTCGGGCTCTGCGGCGTTAGCCAGCTCCCAGAGACGGTCAGCGGCACGGTGGCGGGTCTCCTCGCGAGCCTCAGGAGCCACGAAGGAGTGCAGGGTAGCGGACAGGTTGTTAATCTGGGTGCGCAGAGCGGTGGAGTTGGTCTCCTTGCCGATGTTGTTCAGCACCAGGTCAACGTACTTACGTGCCGGCATCTGAGCGTCACGCACGGTATCCCAGAGCGAACCCCAGACCACGCCGCGAGCCACGGACGAATCAATGTCGCCCAGGTGCTTGATAGCGGTCTCGATGGAACGCTCGTCCAGGCGAATCTTGGCGTACGCCAGGTCCTCATCGTTCAGCAGCAGCAGGTCGGGGCGCTTCTTACCGAGAGCCTCCTCAACCACGGTCAGCTCGCCGTCAATGTCCAGCTCGATGCGGTCGGTGCGGGTCAGCTTGCCGTCCACCAGGTTGTAGAAACCAATTACGGCACGGTGCGGGCGCAGGGTCTCGAAGCCCTCAGCGTAGGACTGGCGGATACCCAGGTTCGAAATGTTGCCAGCCTCGTCGTTCTCAATCTCAACGGCGAGAGTGTTCACACCAGCGGTCTCAAGCCACTTAGCGCTCCACGCACGCACGTCACGGCCGGAGGTGCGCTCCAGCTCAACCAGCAGGTCGTCCAGAACGGTGTTGCCCCAGCTGTGCTTGTCGAAGTACACCTTCAGAGCGGCCATGAAGTTCTCCTGGCCAACCCACGCCACCATCTGACGCAGCACCGAAGCGCCCTTCGCATAGGTGATGCCGTCGAAGTTCACCTGAACGTCGGCAAGGTCACGGATCTCAGCCACAATCGGGTGAGTCGAAGACAGCTGATCCTGACGGTACGCCCAGGTCTTCTCCGATGCGGCGAAGGTAGCCCACGCCTCCTTCGCGTAGCGGGTGTTCTCCGCAGCAGCCAGAGTCGACATGAACTCAGCGAAAGACTCGTTCAGCCACAGGTCGTTCCACCACTTCATGGTGACCAGGTCACCGAACCACATGTGAGCCAGCTCGTGCAGAACAGTGATAGCGCGGCGCTCACGCAGAGCCTCCGCAACCTTGGAGCGGAAGACGTAAGTCTCCAGGTAGGTCACGCAGCCAGCGTTCTCCATCGCACCGGCGTTGAACTCGGGCACGAACAGCTGATCGTACTTCTCGAACGGGTACGGGGTCTTGAACTGCTCCTCGTAGAACTCGAAGCCCTGACGGGTCAGCTCAAACATGTCCTCAGCATCCACGAACGGCATGAGGGACTTACGAGCGTACACGCCCAGCGGAATCACGCGACCCTCAGAGTTAGTCAGCTCGCTGGTGACCTTCTCGTAGGGGCCAGCCACAATCGCGGTAATGTACGAAGACATGCGCGGGGTCGGCTTGAAGAACCAGGTCTTCGCACGGCCGCAACCGCACTCCTTCTCCTCAACCTTCACCTCGGGCTGGTTAGACACAACCACCCAGTGCGAGGGAACGCGCACAATAAACTCGAATTCAGCCTTCAGGTCGGGCTGCTCAAAGACGGGGAACACGCGGCGGGAGTCCGGCACCTCAAACTGGGAGTACAGGTACACTTCGCCGTCGGCGGGGTCCACGAAACGGTGCAGACCCTCACCGGTGTTGGTGTAGAACATCTCTGCGTCAATGACCAGGGTGTTCTCAGCAGCAAGGTTCGGCAGCTGGATGCGCTCGCCGTCAGCCAGGTCGGTGCTCAGCTCTTCACCGTTGAGGTTAATGGACTTAACCGAGGAGGTGATGGCGTCAATGAAGGTGGAGGCACCTTCCTGAGCATCGAAACGGATTTCAACCTTCGAGGAGAAGACGTCTTTGTCCTTCGGCAGGTCGAGTTCAATACGGTACGAGTGCACACGCTTAATAATGGATGCGCGTTCGATTGCCTCGTTGCGGGTTAGGTTCAGGCCGGGCATACAGCTCCCTCTCCTTAGATGTGAATAGCGTGCCGTGTTGACACGCCCTGTCATGGTGCGCTGGTTCCCGAGGTGCGCGGCTCCTGCGACGCTGCATACGTAGCGCTGGAGGCGTTCAAGTTTGGGCGCGGCGAATCGGGACACCAAAAAGTGCCATATCCCACAGTCTACCGTATAGGTGGGGGTCTAGAAGGCTCCGCATTACCCGAACCCGCGCGAATTCGATACAGTTAAGACAGAAAAAACCCAAACGGGGAGCGTATCCCACCTGATGGATGCGCGGCGCACTCTAGCAACGGCGCTCAGAACTGAGAACCGGCGCCTCCCACGAACGCACAAACGCACGTCACACCAAGACAAAATCACCAGGAGAGTACCATGCGCGTACACATCGCAACCGACCACGCTGGCCTCGAACTGAGCCACTACCTGATCGAGTCCCTCACCGCTGCGGGCTACGAAATGATTGACCACGGCCCCGCCGACTACGACCCGCTGGACGACTACCCCTCGTTCTGCATTAACGCAGCCCTTGGTGTGAAGCGTGACCGCGAGGCTGGCCTGGACTCCCTGGGTATCGTGCTGGGCGGTAGCGGCAACGGCGAGCAGATGGCTGCGAACAAGGTTGAGGGTATCCGAGCGGCTCTGGCATGGAACCACGACACCGCGGCACTGGCTCGCGAGCACAACAACGCACAGGTTGTAGCTGTGGGCGGCCGCCAGCACAGCAAGGAAGAAGCACTGGAAATTATCAAGGTCTTCCTGGCTACCCCCTGGACCAACGAGGAGCGTCACGCACGCCGTATCGGTCAGCTGGCTGAGTACGAGCAGACCGGCGACATTGCCGGCAAGCAGATTGACGCTGCCTAAGCTCTAAAATCTGAGGCGCATAGTGCAGGCTATGCGCCTCAGTTGTCTCTGCGCTCCATATAATCCGCACTATTTCTAGCCGACAAGTTTTCGAGGAGAACCCGTGCCCGAAGGCCACTCTATCCACCGTATCGCCCGCCAAATCAGTGACGTCTTCACCGGCGAGCGCGTGCAGGTTTCCTCCCCGCAGGGCCGCTACGCTGAGGGTGCCGCCCTGCTGGACGGGCACACCATCACCGGGGCGTACGCGCACGGTAAGCACCTGTTCGTGACCTTCGAGAACGACCTGACCCTGAACGTGCACCTGGGTATTTACGGTAACTGGAGCTTCGGCGGGGACGAGACGTTCACGGGTGCTTCGAGCATTGGCGCGCCCCGCAAGATCGGCGAAAAAGAATACGCGGCGGGGGAGGGGGAGCCTTACGCCGGTCCTCCCGAACCGAAGAGTACGGTGCGTTGCCGTATTGTTTCGGAGCACGGCTGGGCGGACCTGGTGGGCCCTACTATCTGCCGTACCCTCACCCCGGAGGAGGTGCGCACCGTCCGCTCCAAGCTCGGCCCCGACCCGCTCAACCCGGATGCCGACCCCGAACAGTTCTACCGCGCGGCACGCAAGAGCTCCCGCCCGATTGGTGTGATTCTGATGGACCAGGCGGCAATCTCCGGCGTGGGCAATATCTTCCGCGCCGAGTCGCTGTACCGCCAGGAAATTGACCCGCTACGCCCCGGCAAGAGCCTCAGCGATGAGGAGCTACAGCGACTCTGGGAGGACAATAAGCACCTGCTGGTCATCGGCGTGCGCGTGGGGCGCATCATCACCACCGAACCCGAAGACCGCCCCGGCGTGCCCGAAACCGAAGCGTGGCCCGACCACGCCAACTACGTGTACATGCACCACGGCGAGCCCTGCCGCCGCTGCGGAACCACTATCCGCATGGAAGAAATTGCCGGCCGCAAACTCTACTGGTGCCCCGGCTGCCAGAAGTAGTGGTATCCGGCTCTAACTCACGGCTGTGGATACGAGAAAAGCGAGGAGTCCTCGATAATAAATTGGGGCTCCTCGCTTAGCTCTACTGCTCTGATCTTGTGAGGGCTTATGAAGTGAAGATGAATTTCTCGCCCTTAGAGAGGCGCTGAGCCCACTCCTTCAGCTGTGCATTATCAACATTTCCACCCTGTTGCTTCACAAACTTCTGCAGTTCCGGCAGGATCAACTCCACCGGTTTGCCCTTCATAGTTGAGGCGATGCGGTCAAACTCATGCTGATACTTCTGAGTCGTTGCAGCAATCTGTTGCTGTACGAGCTTTTCCAAAGCTTTTTCATTAATCTTCAAGGTCACTGGATTTTCCTATCTGAAATAGATTACTTTCGAATAAGTGTACCATGTTTTGAGGTAAATATTCGTATCTGTTTCCTATTGCTTTATTGGGGTGAAGTTTTTAGGTGGGGTAAGTGCGGTAGGGGCTCCGTGTGTTGTCGGGGATGGCGAGTTGGAGCGTGCGGATTCCGAGCGCGCGAGGAAACAAATCCGCATGCGGAAGGGATTCCTGGAGATTAGTTCTCGAGGGATGACGGGCTGGAGTCTAAAAGTTTCGAAAGCTTTCGGAACTTTTAGACGTAAGCGATTCCCGGAATCCCCGGAATGCAAAAAGGCCCCGACGCTTGCGTCGGAGCCTTTTTCATGGAGGGGATGACGGGAATCGAACCCGCGTAATCAGTTTGGAAGACTGAGGCTTTACCATTAAGCTACATCCCCGGAATGGAACTTGACCATAGTAGCGAGGTTCCATCTGTGCTGTCAAACTCTTAGGCGTGTTGGCGCGGTTTTGTGTGCTGGCTTTTGCAGGTTCTTGCGGGTGCTCATCTCATCTTTTTTGTGCCGGTCTGCGCATCCTTATTAGGGTAGTACGCGCTCAGTGGAAATAAACCGTGCACGAGCCGCTGTGTTGGGCATTTAGCGGGAAAACAGGTAAACTAGGGCACTGACTGTGTTAAACACGCAAGTGCGCAACACGGTCGGTTTCACGGGGCGTGGCGTAGCTTGGCTAACGCGCCTGCTTTGGGAGCAGGAGATCGCAGGTTCGAATCCTGTCGCCCCGACGTGAAACGGTTGCCGCGACGCTACAAGGTCGTGGCGCTCTTTCCACTAAGCAACCGCGGCACACACGATTCGTGCCGCACCGAAACTATATGAGGAGATCACGGACGTGAAGACCGCCGTCGAGAAGCTCAACCCGACCCTCGCAAAGATTGAGGTCGAGGTTCCCTTCGCAGAATTCAAGCCCTACCTGGACCGCACCTACAAGAACCTCTCGGGTCAGATCAGCGTTCCCGGCTTCCGCAAGGGTAAGCTGCCCAAGCAGCTCATCGAGCAGCGTGCGGGCTTCGACTACATCGTCGAGGCATCCCTGAACGACGCTCTGAACGACTACTACGCACAGGCACTGGGCGAGAACGAACTCTCCCCCCTGGCGCAGCCCGAGCTGGACGTTCAGTCCCAGCCCTCCACCGAGAACCGTGAGGCAGACGTCAAGCTGACCATCACCGTCACCGTCCGCCCCGAAATCGAGCTGCCCAACTACGAGGGCCTCGAGGTTGAGGTTGACGAGGTAGAGGTCACCGCTGAGGACGAGGTGCAGGCACTGGACGCTCTGCGTGAGCGCTTCGGCACCCTGAAGACCGTTGAGCGCCCCGCAGCTGACAAGGACTTCGTGACCATCGACATCGCAGCTGAGATCGACGGCGAGCAGGTAGACGCAGCAAACGACCTGTCCTACCAGATCGGTTCCGGCACCATGCTCGACGGCATCGACGAGGCTCTGACCGGCCTGTCCGCTGGCGAGGACGCAACCTTCGAGACCAAGCTCTCCGGCGGCGAGCACGCAGGCGAGCAGGCAGTCATCAAGGTCAAGCTCTCCGCAGTCAAGGAGCGCGAGCTGCCCGCAGCTGACGACGAGTTCGCACAGCTGGCTTCCGAGTTCGACACCATCGAAGAGCTGAAGGAAGACATCAAGAAGCAGGTTGCAGAAGCTAAGGTTGCCGAGCAGGGCACCCAGGCACGCGACAAGGTCCTCGCAAAGCTCGTTGAGCTCGTCGAGATCCCCGTCCCCGAGAAGGTTATCGAGGACCAGCTCGAGCAGCACTTCAACAACCCCAACGCTGAAGCAGACCACGACACCGAGGAGCACCGCACCGAGGTTCGCGAGAACACCGAGACCGCATTCAAGAACGAGATGGTTCTCGACGCTGTTGCGGACAAGGAAGAAGTGACCGTCGACCAGGCTGAGATGATCAACTACATCATCACCATGAGCTCCCAGTACGGTATGGACCCCAACCAGTTCGCACAGATGCTGGACGGCTCCGGCCAGGCTGGCGCACTGGTCGGCGAGGTTCGCCGCTCCAAGGCTCTGGCAGCAGTGCTGAAGACCGCAGTGGTCAAGGACACTAAGGGCAACGTTGTTGACCTGTCCAAGTACCTGGGCGAGGGCGAAGAGGCAGCTGCCTAAATCCCCGCCACGGTCTGCAAAAAGCCACCCCGCTAGAGGGCGTGCGCTGATTGCTTGAAACGTGTAGCCTCAGCGGGCATCCACCGAATTACCGGTTGGGTGCCCGCTGAGGCTCTTTTCCCCCCAAACTATTCCGCCCTCAAGTTATTCCGTACCGAGGTTTTCGCCTCTGCTTCACCCCCTGGCGAACGAACAACCCGAAGGGAAGCGGGGGAGAGCAACTATCGGTAAGGTAGTAGCAACGAAACTTTTCGCGTGCGCTCCGGCGCGTAAATCGCGCAAAGATGCAGCGAAGACCCATTAGAGAAGAAGAGGAAGAATGTCCAGCTACATGCCTCTGCCCATCGGCGCCTCCCAGGCAGCCGGCGTGGCGCCCGCGCCGTCTATGGCAAACCCCATCGTTGGTGCCCAGGAAGATTACGTCTACAACAGCCTCCTGAAGGAGCGCATTATCTGGCTCGGCTCCGAGGTGCGCGACTCCAACGCCAACCTCATCTGCTCCCAGATGCTGCTGCTCTCGGCTGAAGACCCCGAGGCAGACATCTACCTGTACATCAACTCTCCCGGCGGCTCCGTCACCGCCGGTATGGCTATCTACGACACCATGCAGCTCATCCCGAACGACGTGGTGACCGTGGTGACCGGTATGGCAGCATCCATGGGTCAGTTCCTGCTCACCGCAGGCACCATCGGCAAGCGCTACGCAACCCCGAACGCCCGCATCCTCATGCACCAGCCCCTCGGCGGTATTGGCGGTACCGCATCGGATATCCGCACCCAGGCTGAGCTGATTCTGGACATGAAGAAGCGCCTGGCAGAGATCACCGCTGAGCGCACCGGCAAGAGCCTTGAGACCATCCTGAAGGATAACGACCGCGACAACTGGTTCAACGCGGAAGAGGGCCTGGAATACGGCTTCTTCGACCACATTGCCACCACCGCCGGTAAGCTGCCCGAATCGAAGAACGCATAAGGGAGATGCACATGAACTACCTGCCGAACGATATCACCACCTCGGCGCCGGCTATGCCGAGCAACCGCTACGTGCTCCCCAGCTTCGAGGAGCGCACCCCCTACGGTTACAAGCGTCAGGACCCGTACGCAAAGCTGTTCGAGGACCGCATCATCTTCCTGGGCACCCAGGTGGACGACGCATCCGCTGACGACATCATGGCTCAGCTGCTGGTTCTGGAGGCACAGGACCCCGAGCGTGACATCACCCTGTACATTAACTCGCCCGGCGGCTCCTTCACCGCGATGACCGCCATCTACGACACCATGCAGTTCATCCGCCCCGAGATTCAGACCGTGTGCCTGGGCCAGGCGGCATCCGCTGCGGCGGTTCTGCTGGCTGCCGGTACCCCCGGCAAGCGTCTGGCACTGCCGAACGCTCGCGTGCTGATTCACCAGCCCGCACTGAGCGGCCAGCAGGGCGGTCAGGCATCTGACATTGAGATTCACGCGAACGAGGTTATGCGTATGCGTGAGTGGACTGCACAGACCCTGGCACTGCACTCGGGCAAGACCTACGAGGAAGTTGACCGTTCCATTGAGCGCGACAACATTCTGACTGCGGCTGCTGCCCTGGAGTACGGCCTGGTCGATAAGGTACTGGAGTCTCGTAAGCTGCGTAAGCCTGCGACCAACACCGCTATTTCCCACACCTAAACTTTAGTTTTGAGGAATATTCCCGAGCGTTTTTCGGGGGAGGGGCGGCATCGCTCCGTGTGCGAGCCTTCGGGCTGGTGCGCGGTGCGGTGCCGCCCTTTTTGCGCCCGCCGGGTGGGGGCGGCGAACCAAGCTGATATGTGGCGTTGACCTGCGCTTTCTTGCCGGGCTTTAGCGTCACATACCTATCGTCATATGCCGGAGTATCAGCCTCGCCGCCGTCATAAAAGACGCGCTTTGTCATATGCCCGGTAAGTCCGTTCATTTGCGGTGCGTAATTCTGAGTTCCGGGGTGAACTCCGGTAGCCTTAGAGAAGGAGAAAATTCGAGTATTTCATACCGGTTTCTCACTCAAACTAGGGCGCCCACCACCCGCCGGTGCTCCTCCTGAGAAATCACCGCAGACATCAGGTCACTGACCCTTCTGCACCGATTTCACCACGCCGATCGAAAGGGAATCTTCGTGGCCACAGACATCATTGTGCCTCCCGAACAGCCCAACGCCAGCATGCGATGCTCCTTCTGCAAGAAGACTCGCGCGCAGGTTTTCAAGATTGTGCTCGGCCCGAATGTTTCCATCTGCGACGAATGCGTGGAGCTGTGCGAAGAGATCCTCGCTGAAGAGCGTCTGAAGGTGAAAGCCTCCGCGGCGGCGCCTGCATCTCAGCTGGCTACTCCGCGCGAAATTTACAGCTACCTCAACGACTACATCATCGGTCAGGACGCGGCGAAGCGCACCCTGGCGGTGGCGGTGTACAACCACTACAAGCGCATCCACGATATTGATAACCCGGTGCTGACCTCCCGCATTCTTTCGGCGACCGCGGGGGAGCAGGTGGAGCTGGGCAAGTCGAATATTCTGATGCTCGGCCCGACCGGCTGCGGTAAAACCTACCTGGCGGCAACCCTGGCGAAGAAGCTGGATGTGCCCTTCGCCCTGGTCGACGCAACCACTCTCACCGAGGCGGGCTACGTGGGTGATGACGTGGAGAACATTCTGCTGCGCCTCATCAACGCCGCTGACGGCGATATTGCTAAGGCTCAGCGCGGCATCATCTACATTGACGAGATCGACAAGATTGCCCGCAAGGGCGGCGAGAACCTCTCCATCACCCGTGACGTGTCCGGTGAGGGCGTGCAGCAGGCGCTGCTGAAAATCATTGAGGGCACCGTGGCAACCGTACCGCCGGAGGGCGGACGCAAGCACCCGGCACACGCGAATATTGAGATTGATACCTCGAACATTCTCTTTATCGTAGCTGGCGCCTTCGACAATATCGACGACCGCATCGCAGCCCGCGTGGGCGCCGGCGGCATCGGTTTCGGCGCTGAACTGGGCGGCTCCGTAAAGAACCCGCTGGACCAGATCATGCCCGAGGACCTGGCGCACTACGGCATTATCCCCGAGCTGATTGGCCGCCTGCCGGTCATCTCGACCCTGAGTGAGCTCAACGAAGAAGAGCTGGCTCGCGTGCTGACCGAACCGAAGAACGCGCTGCTCAAGCAGTACCGTCACCTCTTCGCCCTGGACGGCGTGGACCTGGTCCTCGACGACGCTGCGATCGCGGCTATTGCCCGCCTCGCCGCCGAACGCGGCACCGGTGCCCGCGGCCTGCGCGCCATGATGGAGCAGATTCTGCAGCCGATTATGTTCGACATCCCGGACCGCACCGATGTGGTGTCCATCGTGATTGGTGAGGACACCGTGCTTAACGGTGCGGAGCCTCGCTACGTACTGCAGGCGCCCGACCCCGAAACCGAGACCACCCGCACCGTGAAGGGGGAGGCGAAGGCCACCTCCCTGAAGGAAGCGGACCGTCAGGCGGCATAACCGAATACTTCCAGCCGATAGGCTAGGGAATAAAGAAGCCGTCGCCCCGGTTATACGGGGTGACGGCTGACTAGCAGGTACTGCTCTCGCTGGCATGTCCTGAAGAGCGTGTACCGAAGAATAAGCGCCGGCTCATAGAAGCGGCTGGCGCAACCGTATGAGAGAGGAACACTCATGGCTGAGAACGCACCCGCACAGATTGATTTCTGGTTCGACCCGATTTGCCCCTGGTGCTGGATTACCTCCCGCTGGATTGGCGAGGTGCAGAAGGTCCGCAACGTTGAGGTGACCTGGCGCCCCTTCTCCCTGTCCATGCACAACCAGGGCCGCGACCTGCCCTCCAGCTACCAGGCAGCGATGAACAAGTCCTGGGCGCCGGCCCGCCTCATTACCGCTGTGCGCGAGCTGCACGGCAACGAGGTCATCAAGCCCCTCTACGACGCTCTGGGCGAGCAGATTCACCACAACAAGAACAAGGCTGATTCCTACCGCGATGCAATCGTCAAGGCGCTGGAGGAGGTCAACCTGCCCGCAGAGCTGGCGGACGTCGCCTTCACCGATCAGTACGACGAGCAGATGCGCGCTTCTTTGGACCTCGCCCTGAAGACCGTGGGTGGCACCGACATCGGTGTTCCGCTGATTTCCATTAACGGCACCGCTTTCTTCGGCCCGGTCATCTCCCCGAGCCCTGCCGGTGAAGAGGCAGGTAAGCTCTTCGATGGCGCCCTGGCGCTGGCTTCCTACCCCGGCTTCTTTGAGCTCAAGCGCCCCCGTAACGTGGGCCCGATTTTCCACGGCGAAAAGGGCGAAGCCTAAGAACCCTGCAATGCGCTGAGAGTCCTGCAATGCGCGCAGGATCGGTAGAGTCTGCGGTTGCAGAGCATAAAAGTACCGCCCGGTCATGTACTGACCGGGCGGTACTTTTCTATTCACGATGTTGCGCTGAAACGTGCAATCTACGCGCGGTGAGCGCTACTTGCAGAGGTAGCCTTGGGTGCCTTCTGCGCATTGTGCGTCTTCTGTGCTTTCAGCGCTTTCTGGGCTTTCTGGGCTTTCTGAGCCTTGCGCTGTGCCCTGTGCTCGAGAACCTTCGGGTGCGTCGCGCGCTGCACAATCTTTGTATCGCGCATGTGGAAGGTGCGGGTTGCCGTGTACTGAACCGCCGCATCCGAGGTGAACGCCAGCATCGCAAACACCGCAACACCCAGCTGGAAGAAAATCGTGGACAGCGGCAGGGACTGGTGGCCCCACAGCACACCACCGGTAATCGCCGCGAAGTTCAGCGCCGTCAACAGCAGAGCCAGGCGACGAGCCTTCGACGAGCCGCGCAACGTGCTCCACAGCAGGAACAGGTGCACCGCCGAATAAATTGCTACAAAACCCACCAGCACGGTGCCGGTAATGGTGAGCAGCACGTTGCTATCCACCTGATCGAAGAGGTCCAGCAGCTCAATGTCGTTGCCGGAGCCTTCCTCCAGCAGCTTGGCGCGAAGTGCCGGGCGGCTGAGCGCCAAAATGACGCTGTTGACAATGTCGGCGAGGGTCACAGCGATGAGCATACCCGAACCAACCAGCAGGCTCAGCGGCATGCGGTACGCCAGGTCGTGCGCGCTGGAGAGGTGAATTTCTTCCTGCTCCTGCGGCTCCAGTCCCTCATTGTTTAGCACGATGACCGGGAGCGCGCCGTCCGTGCGGATCGCGTCACCGCCGCCGTTACGGGCGTGGTAGCCGGAGGAAAAATCGTGCAGAATCTCAACGTGAGTTTCCGGGTGAGCGTACTGAATGGACTCCACAATATAGTCGCGTTCAAAGTCGGTTTCAGCGTCAATGCGGTGCGTGACCTGCAGGGTGAAGAAACTGAAACCCACACCAGAGTCGTACGTGCCCGCCGCCAACCAATCCACCTGGTGACCGCCCGGCAGAAGCCAGCCGTCCGGGGTTTTCCAGAAGCGCACGTGGTGGCGCTTCTCGGGGTTGCCGTCCACTTCCTTCTGGTAGGCGAAAGCCTGCGTCTTACCAAAAATTTTCAGCGGGGAGACGGGCGCCTCCGCGTAGGAGCGGCGGGTGATGGTGGAGAGAATAATCTTCCAGGAAGAGACGAGGGTGACGTTGTCAGCGCGGGTCCAGCCTGCGTCCTGCATGACCTGGTGAATCTGCTCCTCGGTACCAATCAGACCGATATTGACCGGGTCGCCGAGCAGGCCGTCCGGGGTGCGGGTACGCCCAATAAAGTAGTCGGGCACATAGATGCGGGTCATGATGGCGTGAAAACGCGGTAGCGTCAGGTACGCGGTGACCGCCCAGAAAATGAAGGCAATGGGGAAACCCCAGAAAGAATGGCCAACCGTATTCGCCAGAATCATGAAGGTCAGCACGAGGGCCGCGATGCCGGCGAAGATAAAGAAGAGAGTGTCCCAGAAATCGACCCACAAGCTGCGCGGGACGAGGTCTTGCGCCGTGCCGCGCGCGTCAATATCACCACGGTAAACCGGTGGGGAAGTAACTGGGGGAGCAACATCGCTACGTATAGGCCGCAGGACGCGTTTTTGGTGGGACATTCCCGCCCTTTCTGCAACATAGTTAGGGTCTTTGAATATCCATAACTATAGCAAGGGGGCAGGTTGTGTGAAGTACGCATTCCGGGCAGGGCTTAATCGCTTGGGTCGATCGCCCCGCCACGGAATTGCGACGGAATCGCGGGGTGCTTCAACGTACAGAGCGTGCGCTGAAAGTGCGTTGAATAAAGGGAGAAATGAACAATAGAAGAAACAGGGGGAGTGCTAGCCCTATTTGTACCTTCCCAAAGCAGGCATGTACTGCGTGGGGAATTCCCACAGTGAGAATTCCTACTCGGGGAGGGGCTTAGTCTCAACCGCGGCGCGTGCCGCAGCAATAGTGCTTTCGTGATGCAGCATGTCGCGGCTTTCACGCATGAGGCGCACCCACTTGCGGGTCAGCTCCTCAAGCTGCTGAGCGGTCAACGAGCCGGAGGCGATGCTCGCCTCATCGGTGGCGGCGCTGGTGGAAATATGCTGATGCCAGAGCTCGTACACCTCGTTGGTGTAGCTGGCACGCAGCGCCTGGGCGTGCTCACGTGCCTGGCTGATGTATTCGTTCAGGCTCGTGTGATAGTGCTGAAGCTGGTCGGGGGAAATGTTTGCTTGCGCTCCTGGCGGTGAGCTCGGGGTTGAGCTCTGCCTCGCCTGAGGCTCTTGCGGTAATCCGGAAGATGAAGAACGTGAATTCATAGTAATTATGGGTGCGCCTACTTTGGCGCGGGTCAGAGTCAGGACGCATCGCTGCGCCTGACGGGTGGTTTACTGTCGTGCGGTTGGTCGGGGTATGTCGTTACTCGTACCGGTAATTTGTCTGTTGCTGAAGTTGAATAGAGGGTTGTTCCTGATGGTAAAACCCTCGCATCAACAATCATACATAAGTGACAGTCAATCTCATAAGGTTGATTATGCTCTTTGCACATTGATGAATATAAAAAGGGGTTGGAAATCCCACAGAATCCCCACAGATTAGCAGGCTAAACCCACATCGTTGGGGAAGGAAGCTAGGGAAAGCTCTTCGAACCAGACGCAGGTACTTGCGGGCCCCACAGAAATAAAACCCAAAGTCAGCACCGTATAGGTCCGCAGTCGGAATCTCACACCCGGCGAGCTACAACAAACAGCAGGCACAGAAAACGGGGCGGCACTGAAAACCAGTACCGCCCCGTTACCAACACCAAAGTGGCGTCATAAAATCAAGCGATAAACGCTAAGACGTGATTACTCAGCTGCTTCTTCCACAACGAGCACAACATCGCGAACCTCCAGCTCGCCCTCAGCCGCCACCAGGGACAGCTCACGAGCGTTACCGGCAGCCTTCAGATCAGCCATGCCAGCGGCAATGCGATCCAGCTGAGCCTGGGGAGCCGCAATAGTTGCGGACTCAACCTCGGTGCGCTGCTTAACCTTCGCGTCACTCTTAGCCTTACGCAGACCACCCAGAGCCTCAGCAACATCCGGCAGAATCTGCTTCAGCGACTCAATCTGAGCCGGGTCAGCGTCCGCCAGGACCCACTGAGCAGAAATGCCAGCAGTCGGGTTCTGTGCAGAGTACTCAGCCAGCAGGGTACCCTCCAGAATGGGCAGTGCCTGCGGCCACTCGGCGCGGTGCACGCTACCTGCACGCCACCAGGACCAAATCTCTTCGGTCACGAACGGCAGGAAGGGTGCGAACAGGCGCAGCAGAGCATCCAGGGTGGTTGCCAGCGCGGCCAGAACAGAAGCCTGCTCCTGCTCGCCGCGAGCACCGTACGCACGGTCCTTGATCAGCTCAACGAAGTCGTCGGTGAAGGACCAGAAGAAGCTCTCGCAAATCTGCAGGGCACGAGCGTACTCGTACTTCTCGAATGCGGCGGTTGCTTCCTCAATCAGGTACGCCAGGCGAGCCAGCAGGGAGCGGTCCAGGGCGTTGATGAGCACGCGGCCCTGAGCCTGAGAAGTGATCACGGACTTCTCGGTAGCGCCCAGGTTCAGTACGAACTTGGATGCGTTCAGCAGCTTGATGGCAAGGCGGCGGCCAATCTTCATCTGGCCTTCGTCGTAGGCGGTGTCAGCACCCAGACGAGCGGAAGCAGCCCAGTAGCGCACAGCGTCCGAACCGTACTTCTCCAGCACCTCGTTGGGGACCACAACGTTGCCCTTAGACTTGGACATCTTCTTGCGGTCCGGGTCAAGAATCCAGCCGGAGAGCGCGGTGTTGTACCACGGCACGGAGGAAGCCAGGGTCTCCGCGCGAACAGCGGTGGAGAACAGCCAGGTACGGATAATATCGTGACCCTGCGGGCGCAGATCCATGGGGAAGGTCTTCGCGTGCAGGTCCGGGTCCACGCCCCAGCCGGTCGCAATCTGCGGGGTCAGGGAGGAGGTAGCCCAGGTGTCCAGAACGTCCGGGTCGGCAATGAAGCCGCCCGCTACGCCACGCTGATCCTCGGTGTAACCGGGGGCAGCCTGAGAGGCGGGGTCAACCGGCAGCATGTCCTCAGAAGGCAGAATCGGGTTCTCGTAGTCCGGCTCGCCCTCAGCGTCCAGCGGGTACCAGACGGGGAAGGGAACGCCGAAGAAACGCTGGCGAGAAATCAGCCAGTCGCCGTTCAGACCCTCAACCCAGTTCTCGTAGCGGCTACGCATGAAGGAGGGGTACCAGTTCATCTCACGGCCGCGCTCGATGAGCTTCTCGCGGCGTGCAGCGTCACGGCCACCGTTGCGGATGTACCACTGGCGGGAAGCAACGATTTCGAGGGGCTTGTCGCCCTTCTCGTAGAACTTCACGGGGTGGGTAATCGGCTTGGGGTCGCCGTCCATTTCGCCAGCCTCAACCAGCATCTCCACGACGGTCTTCTGTGCGGTGAAGACGGTGGTGCCTGCCATACGCTCGTAGCGCTCGCGACCCTCAGCGGAGGTGATCCACTCGGGGGTTTCGCGGGAGAAGCGGCCGTCGCGACCGATGAGGGCGCGGGTGTCCAGCTGCAGTTCACGCCACCAGGTGACGTCGGTGGTGTCACCGAAGGTACAGATCATGGCGATACCGGCACCCTTGTCGGGCTGTGCCAGCGGGTGCGCCTTGATTTCGACCTCAACGCCGAACAGCGGGGAGGTGACGGTGGTGCCGAACAGCGGCTTGTAACGCTCGTCGTCCGGGTGCGCCACGAGAGCCACGCAGGAGGGCAGCAGCTCGGGGCGGGTGGTCTCAATCCAGACCTTCTCGCCGTTGGGACGGTGGAAGCTGATGCGGTGGTACGCGCCGGGGCGTTCCTTGTCTTCCAGCTCAGCCTGTGCCACTGCGGTGCGGAAGGTGACGTCCCACATGGTCGGTGCTTCAGCCATGTAGGCGTTGCCTGCTTCCAGGTCCTTCAGGAAGGCGAGCTGGGAGACCTTGCGGGAGTGTGCGTCGATGGTGCGGTAGGTGCGCGACCAGTCAACGGACAGACCCAGGGTGGTGAAGAGGTTTTCGAAGACCTTCTCATCTTCAACCGCGAGCTCTTCACAGAGTTCAATGAAGTTGTTGCGGGAAATGCGCGGCCACTTTGCCTGGCTGCGGTCGGGCTTGGGGGTGCCGTCTGCCTTCCAGGTGATCAGGTCGCGGAAGGAGTCGTTGTCTGCCACGGAGGGGTCGCAGAGAACGCCGTAGTAGTTCTGAACGCGGCGTTCGGTGGGCAGGCCGTTGTCATCCCAGCCGAGGGGGTAGAACACGTTCTTGCCGGTCATGCGCTGGTAGCGTGCAATGACGTCGGTCTGGGTGTAGGAGAACATGTGACCCACGTGCAGGGAGCCGGATGCGGTCGGCGGCGGGGTGTCAATGGAGTAGACCTGTTCGCGAGTGGTGTTCTCGTCGAATGCGTAGGTCTTCTCGTCGGCCCAGCGCTGCGAGAGCTTCTCTTCGAGGCCTTCGAGGGCGGGGCGGTCGGGAACGTTAATCTGTACGGGCGAGTCTGAGCCCAAAATGTTTTCAGCCATAACGGCTATTTTCTCATATTCACGGCATTCTCTCAGCTCCAGGGGAATTCTGCGCTGTGCTTGCCTGTTCGTACTGCTCGATTGCGGCTTCTAGACGTGCCAGGAGGGGCTTGTATTGGCGCACAAATTGTGCCCTGCGTACTGCGGCGCGTACCCCTCTGGAGGCGGTGATTTCCTGCCAGCTGGCGGGGTCGAGGTAGCTCTGCCCGAGCAGCAGATGCACCTCAGAACTATAGGGGGTTCCGGTGGCGGCACGGATAGTGCGCGCCCGCTGCTGGAGTGCTTGGCGCTGCTCTTTAAGAGAGGTGATGCGCTGGTGCGGTATTGCTGTCATGTGGAGGTTCCCAATATGAGGAGTAATCGGTGATTCAGCGGTGAGCTCAGTGAAAAACGGAAATGGGGAGAGAGCCCCCTAATAAGCCGCTCTCGGTTACCTGCAGTGTAGGCGCGAAAATCCGCAGTATCAACAGTTGGCGAATCCTTCTCAGGGGCGCGGGCACGGCGTAGACTGAAAGTACACGACCTTTGAGGAGTTGCCAATGAGTTCTCTGAGTATTTTTGGTTTGGGCACGTCTGAAACTGTTCTGCTGATACTGCACCTGGTGCTGGTTGCGTTGTGCGTCTGGCATTTGACGGTGCGTAGCGGCTATGGTGAGGCGCGTATGCGTTTCGTGCTACCGCTGATTATGTTCATGCCCGGCGCTGCGGTTCTTTATCTGCTGTCTGCGCGTGAAGGTACGGTCCCTCCGGACACGATTAAGACCGGCAGTAGCTCGCCCGTGTACTTTGAGCATCGCCTCGGATTCCGTGACGGCGGCAGGAGCCGCTGGGGTCTGCCGCGCCGCCGCAAGTAGCACGGGTGATGGTGTCTGTATCGTTTGTTCTGAACGGCGGCGGATACCTATCTCACTATCGAAAATTTCAAAATATATGCCCGCGAGTCTGCTCGAACTGAGCACCCGCGGGCATCACTCTACTAGGATTAAAGTATGACTGAGAACACCCACATTCCTGCATCTCCTTTCCTGCCCCATACCGGTGACGGCAAAGTGGCCGTGGTGACCGGCGCATCCAGCGGTATTGGCCGAGCCACCGTACAGCAGCTGGTAGCAAGTGGCTGGACCGTCTACGCCCTGGCTCGTCGTACCGACCGTCTTTACACCCTTTATGCGGAGACCGGCGCTCATCCGGTGACCTGCGATGTGACCGATGCGCAGTCCGTTCAGTTCGTAGCCGAGCAGATCCTGGAAGAGCAGGGCACCATTGATGCCCTGGTCAATATTGCTGGCGGTGCTATCGGTGTGGACAAGGTTGCAGAGGGTAAGCCTGATGACTATCTGAAGATGTATCAGATGAATGTGCTCGGTATTCTGCACATGGTGCGTGCCTTCGCGGAGGCGTTGCGCCTGAACGGTCACGGCACGATCCTGAACCTAACCTCCACAGCGGCCGAGCACGGTTACGAGGGCGGTGCCGGATACAATGCGGCGAAGTTCGGCGCTCGCGGCCTGACGGAGGCGCTCCGCCTGGAAGAAGCGGAACATAACGTTCGCGTGATTGAGATTTGCCCGGGCATGGTGCACACCGAGGAGTTCTCCCTAAATCGTCTGGGTTCCAAGGAAGCCGCCGAGCGCGTCTACGCGGGTGTTGAGAAGCCGCTGACCGCCGAGGATGTGGCGCAGACCGTGACCTTTGCGCTGAACGTTCCGCACCACGTGAACCTTGACCGCATCACGATTCGCCCGGTGGCACAGCCGAGCCAGTTTAAGGTGATTCGTAAGGAGAGCTGAGCTTGCGGTGTGCCGTGACGATTGAGCCTTAGTGAGGCCTTGACTTTGGTAGCCCCGCCCGCATCCCTATCTGGATGCGGGCGGGGTGTTTCTCTGTGTTCTCGGCGTGTAGAGAAGGCATACATGAAGGTGCCCGTGGGGTGTTGAGAAGCGGGGGAGAGGCATGAAGGAGAACTTGAGGGAACTATAAAGTGGTACGTGAGACTTTAAGGTTCATTAGGGTGAAAATGGTGAGTCGAAATCACCTATGGAACACCCTATATTTTCTTCAAATGCAATCAAAAGATAGGGTTATATGCCTTCGTGTGTCAGTAGATGGGCATAAAATTCCCGGATTGGTCTGCATTAAGCCTCAACTTAAGGGGTGGTTTTATAACGATTTCGTTACAGTTGGGCAAAGATGGCGGTAAGCATGCTAAACGTCCAGGGGCAAATGCTAGCCTTTTAGCAGTCACACCCATGTAGTGGGCCTACTGCACCTTCAAAGACGGGGGCGAACCACGGTAGGCTCAACACCGATAATCAGAGATCGAGGAAAAATGTCGAAGACTACCCGTCGCGTTTACAAGATCGCAGCAGCGGCAGCCTTTACTGCCGGTTCCGTGGCAGCAATCCCGGCAACTTTTGCGGCAGAAGCACCCGCTGACCAGCAGCAGGTTGTCGACCAGAAGGCAACTGCTCAGACTTCTTCCCTGCCTGGCGGCAACGCAACTGAGGCTCCTAAGGCAGAGACCCCCAAGGCTGAGGCAACTCAGGCTCCTAAGGCGGAAGCTCCTAAGGCTGAGGCTACCGAGGCTCCCAAGGCAGAGGCTCCTACCCCCACTGCTCCGGCAACCGAAGCTCCCAAGGCTGAGGCTCCGAAGACCGAAGCACCCAAGGCTGAGACCCCTGCCCCCACCGCTCCTGCAACCGAGGCACCTAAGGCTGAAGTACCCAAGACCGAAGCTCCTAAGGCTGAGGCTACCGAGGCTCCCAAGGCAGAGACCCCTGCCCCCACTGCTCCGGCAACCCCTGAGCCCACCACTCCGGCAACCCCTGAGCCGACCACCCCCTCCACCCCGGCTCCCGAGGCAAAGCAGGCTGATCCCTCCGTCATTATTGAGAATGCTCACTTCCCCGGTGACGCGCAGTTCAACACCGTGAACGTTGTTGGCACCGGCTTCTACGGTGAGAAGGTTGGCCCCGGCGTTCAGGTCAGCATCTACGCACTGGATGCAAACAAGCAGGTCACCGGCGATGCTATCGCTACCGTCTCTGTGTCTGCAGATCAGATTCAGGACGGCTCCTTCAAGACCGCCTTCACTGTTGAGGCAAGCAAGCTGCCCGCAGGCGCATCCTACGCTCTGGTTGCTGTCAGCAACCCGCAGGGTCAGCCCGATCAGAAGCTCGTGGCTCTCTCCTCCTTCAAGGTCACCGATTCCGCTTCTCCCGAAGCTCCGAAGACCGACGAGACCCCCGCCCCTGAAGCTCCCAAGCCTGAGACCCCCAAGGCTGACGAGACTCCCGCTCCCGTAACCCCGGCACCCGAGACCCCGAAGGCTGACGAGACCCCGGCACCCGAGGCTCCCAAGACTGAGACTCCCAAGGAAGAAACTCCTGCTCCGGAAGCCCCCAAGGCTGAGACCCCCAAGGCTGACGAGACCCCCGCTCCTGAGGCGCCCGCGGCACCCGAGAACGCAACCCTCACCACCGAGGATGCTTCCCTGAACCCGAACGACCAGTACAACGTTCTGACCTTCAACGGCTCCGGTTTCACCCACGAGTCCGTCGCTAACGGTGTGCAGATCGCTATCTTCCGCCTGGATGCAAACGGCAACATCACCGGTGATGCTCTGGCAACCCACGATGTGCCCGCTTCTGAAATCGTGAACGGCACCTTCCGCGTCAAGGTCAGCGTTCTTGCTGAACTGCTGCAGCCCGGTTACGCCTACGCAATGGTGGCAACCAGCGACCCCAACGGCCTGGTACACCAGGTAGCAGTCACCACCGCTACCGTGAGCGATGCGAACAACCCCGCACCGACCCTGCCGGCAGCTACTGAGGACGATAACACCACCGTTCGCGATAACGGCGACGGCACCACCAGCGTCTTCACCGCTGAAATGCGTGAAGACGGTTCGGTTGTCGTAACCGAGACCCGCATGCCTTCTTCTCAGGCACCCAAGGCTAAGGTTGGCAACGCATCCGCTGCTACCTCCTCTAGCTCCAATGGTCACACTGTAGGCGTCTCCGGCACCAAGGGCTCGGCTCAGGCTTCCTCCTCCTCGAAGCAGCAGCTGGCACACACCGGTGCTGAGGGCGTTGCAGGTATTGCAGGCGTTGGCGCCGCAGCTCTGATTGCTGGTGCTGCACTGATGCTCCTGCGCCGCCGCAGCCTCTAATAGCTCAGGCTCTATAGCCAGGCCCTGAAAATCTAATGCTCACCGCACGGTGAGTGCGGCAAGTGCCGTCAATACTCTGAAAAGGGTATTGGCGGCACTTTTGCGTGTTAGCAGTTTTGAAATGGAGGCGGGTGGCAAAGCGTGTGCGGCAAGCAGGGGGCGCGGGTGTTCTCTTTCGTGGTGGAGGCGCGGGGCGGTGTGACGGAATGATTCTGCTGGCTTATTTGGCGCGCAATTATTGGTACGCATGCTTGTAATCAATGCGCATGTAAAAGGGGTGTGACCTGCGATTTTTTCACTTAAAAGAAATAAATTAAATGCATGAATGTGCAGAATATTTTTATCTCAAATCCATTAAAACTGCATATGCATGCAATAAAACCTTGAGCTTCAAGGGAGAGTTGAAAAATTTTACCTAGTCCATGCAGTTTGAGTGCTCTTGATGCTGTTCTGGAGGGTAAAAAATATGCCGTGTGGGTTATTGCACAGGAAAATAGTTAGGACGTAAAGCGTCTTTACAGCAATAACAAGAAAAGTATTGTTAGTGTGGAATTACCGATAAATAGAGCGATTCCCTTCGCGGTAACTTCCACCAATACATGAACGTTATGACTAGTCCGTACGTTATAGCGGTCAATCCCGAAGAGACACCCGTCCAACTTCGATCCGTGGCGCCCACCGGAGGGTATCGTTCACACTCACAGAAGAAGGTGTGTTCCATGCCCGAACCCGCTCACTCAAAAACCCGAGCAACAGCCGCTATTGCTGCTTCCGTCCTGTCCGTCACCGGTGTTGGTGCTGCGCACGCAGATGTGCAGGTGCAGAATACCGGCGGAATGGCTTCACCGACTGCGGTGGAATCCGACAATCCTCCCTCCGCGGCAAACGCAACCCCCATCGAAAACGTTGCTACCCAGAACTCCCCGCAGGTGTACGTAGAGCAGGGTGTTGTCATTAACCCGGCGCGTTCCCAGAGCATCACCGTGACCGGTGAAGGCTTCACCGGCGGCCCTGTCGAACGTTACGGCGTGGCGGTGTACGTGAGCGAATACCGCCAGTACCCCCTATACGCGCTGGGTCGCGGTTCCGCAGTGACGATGACCCTCGTGCCCGAACTTGATGTGGACGGCGGCCGCTTCAGCACCCAGCTGACCCTGCCCGCAGGCACCCTCGACCCCAACCAGCAGTACGTCGTCGCAACTGCCGTGGTTGACCCTGCCAAGGGCTACGCGACGGAGGATCCCTCCTACAACTCCTCTGCACCGCTGGAGCTGCTGCCCGCAAATACTCAGGATGAGCCGCTGAATGCTCAGATTCTCTCGGGCCAGATGGAAATTCCACAGGAGAAGAACCTGGTGGTTTACAAGGTCACCGGCCTGGGTGAAGCGCAGGCATTTGAAGTGATGACCTACGTCTACGCCTTGGATAGCCAGGGTAACCGCATGCTGCTGGCTGTTTCTCCCGCGCGCGCCGACGTTGTGAACGGTACCCTCCTGGATGGCATTGAGGTGCCCGGATCCATGCTGGAAGAAGTTCAGAACGTCCACGAGAATCTGCGTTACGTGCTGAGCGTTGAGGTGGCTCCCTCTGCAGCTAATGGTTACACCGCCCAGGAAGTTGAGGTTCCCTTCATGAATGGTTGGAATGTACAGAATGGCTCCGCTCCGGTTGCCACCGCTGAGCGTGCAATGGCGGAGCAGGCACAGTTCAAGAAGAAGCAGTCTGCAGAGGAAGCGCAGCCCGAGCAGGCTACCCAGCCGACTCAGGGTGTTCAGTCCGAGCAGGTGGCCTCCTCGAATACTGCCGAGCAGTTCGACCACGTGCTGCCCGAGGATGATCCGCGCCGCCACTACGACCTGCCGCGTAACACCCTCTTTGACCGCGTCCATGACACCACCAAAGAAGACACTACCGAAGAACAGACCAACGACACCGCTAGCCCCGTGATGACCGCCCGCCTGCACGTAGAAGAAACCGTAGTTCCCGAAAACGATTCCGCAAAGACCCTGACCCTGCGTGGAGAGGGCTTCACCGGCGTCAGCTCGGTGCACCTGATGGTTAGCGCTATCGATGAATACGGAGTGGCTACCGGCGGCGTGATTGCGTCGGCTGACGTCTCTGAGATTGACGACTCCGGTGCTTTCACCGCACAGGTGCAGATTCCCGGCTCGGAGCTCAAGTCCGGTGCCACCTATCGTGTGAGTGCTGTGGCGGAGGATGAGCAGGGTACTGTGCGCATGGTCAATGGCGGCTTTACCGTCGAGCGCGATAGCGTGGATAGCCTGCCCACTACCCCTGAGCAGGATGCGCCCACTGTCGAGGCTCCCGTAGCCGACACTCCCGCTGTCGAGACTCCCGCGGTCGATGCTTCGGTGCCTACTGAGCCTGCGGCTGATCAGGCTTCTGTTACCGAGCAGAAGGCGGGGGAGAGCGGTGCTGAGCAGAAGAAGGACGCTCCGGCTGGTGTTCAGGGTGCTCCCGCGCAGAATGTTTCTGCACAGAATACCTCTGTGCAGAAGACTGAAGCGCAGAAGGGCAACGCGCAGAAGGTCGAAGCACAGGCATCTGGCTCCCAGAAAGTTGCCTCCGGTGCCCAACAGAAGCGTGAGCAGTTGGCGGCTACTGGCGCCTCCAATATGTTGGTCATTAGTGCCGCAGGATCGCTGTCACTGCTTGCCGGTATGCGTTTGAGCCGCCGTCGCCGTAGTGAGATGCAGCTCAGTTCTCGCCGCTAAAACGGGTCAATTATTGCCCCACTAGGCAAAATACGCATATAGATGTAGGGATGTCCGAAATGCAAGATTCGGGCGTCCCTACATCTTTAACTTTTTCTAAGGTTATACCTATAATTTAGAGTGCTGTCATAGACGGTACTATCACTCTTTACCACCTCGTTCACCCGAGGTGAGGAGTCGCTGTGAAGCGCCTCCGGTCACCGATATCAGAGAACCGTTATTCTGTGCCTACTTCCGACCTTTGGGCGCAGGAGTCACACGACGATTCATCACACTCACTCACGAAAATAGGTGACCATGTTTTCCACGCAGCGAACTGCTCGCGGCGCGGCGCTAGTAGCGTCTGCCGCCCTCGGTTTGGGTGGCTCCGTCGCGCCTGCAACTCTGGCCCCCGCCACCTTTGCCTCTGCCGCTCACGCGCAGACTCAGCAGACCCCGAAGCCTGAACTTCCCATCGCCGTTGCCGCCGATGTGGTTAGCCACGACATTACCTTGGACCTGGTTGCTCAGAGCAATGACTACACCCTGCTGTCGTTGACCGGTGTAACCTCTTTGGAGAATCTGAGGGTTCGCCTGTCCGCCATCTCCGTTGAAGATGGCGTTGTGGCGACCATGACCGTACCCGCAGCCCAGATGACTGCCTCAAAGAATGAAGAAGGCAATATTGAGCTGAGCATCCACCAGCGCCTCAACGTTGAGCAGCCGTACATGGTGGAAATTGAGAATCTGAGCAACGGCGAGACTGTCTCCGTTGAGTTTATGCCCGAGTACGGTGTAACAGTCGACGAGATTATGGCTAGCAGCCAGAACATTTTCTTCCCGGACACCCCCGGTGTTCCCCGTGCTAACCGCGTGGAGGCGAATCCTGCCCCCGAGGTGTCCCTGAGCCCCAGCGCATCCCCGAGTGCCGCGAAGGATAGCCCGCGCCCGACGGTCGCCCCGGTACCTTCTGAAGCGCCGTCTGCATCGCAGAAAGTTTCGGCTCGTCCTTCTGCGAGTGCATCTGCTAGCGCCTCGGTGAGTGCGTCTGCCAGTGCTTCTGCTTCGGTGAGTTCTTCTACCAATGATGCGGCACCCGCTGAGGTGACCGAGGATCGTCTGCTGGTGCACTCCCGCTCCGATCGGGCTCCCGCGGAGACCCGTGAGGCGACCCTGGAAATTTCTACCGCAGAGCTGCGCGGATCGGATGAGCTGCAGCCGATTAGCGTGCGCGCTAGGAACGTGGCGGAGAGTGGCCTGGGCTATGACGTGATGGTCTTTGAAATGCCTGCTGACGGCGGTGCCGTGGGTTCGCCGCTGGCGACCACGCATGTGAGCCCTCAGCAGGTGACTGATGCTTCTTTCTCTGCTGATTTGAAGGTTCCCGGTACCTCTTTGAATGCGGGTAAGCGCTACCGTGTGGTTGTGGTGGGTGGTAACTCCACTGAGGAGCTGCAGCTCATGGCGACCAGTGCTTTTGGTGTGAGCGTGATTCAGCGTGCGGTTCCTGTTGATCCGGCTCCGAAGCCTACGAATACTGTTGTTCACCCGCAGATTCCGATGATTTCTGATGCGAATCAGCGTGTGAGCCCTTCGGCCCCTTCAGGTCGCGTGAGCACTGTGGATTCTTCAGGTGCCTCTGCGGATGCTCAAGATTTGGTGACTGATTCTGTTGCTAAGATCCCGTCGGTGGATAGCGCTCTGGGCTATATTATGCAGGCGCAGCAGTCGGCGCGTGCGATTACCGCGCAGGCTCGTAGTTCTGTGGCTGAGACTGCGGTGGTTCCTTCGACGATGGTGATGTCTGGTTATGCGGTGATGTTGCCGGGGCGTACCGTGGTGAACCTGTTGGGTTACCAGTCTGCTGAGGGGGAGACGGTGACTGTTGCTTCGCCTCAGGAGAATGTGGGTGCTGCAGGTTCGGGTAGTTTCTATACGCGTAGCTCGAAGTCGCGCGGTGATTCTTCCGGTTCGAAGCTGGAGGCGAGCGCTCAGGATAATGGCCCGCTGCCGGAGGGTACCTTGCCGCTGAGTATTGCTCTGCTGGGTTCGGTTGCCTTTGTGGGTACTGCTGTTGCGGTTAATGTGTATCGTCGCCGCCTTGAGGGTGCTGAGGAGCTGGGTGCTGAGTAGTTCAGCTATTTGTTGCCTAGCGCTGTGAGGCGTGGCTCTCTGTAGGGGAGCTGTTGAGTGGGAGGCGCTCTGTCGGGTGCGTGCCGTGTGGGTGCGTGTTCGGTGGGGCGCCTTCTGCGTGCCCGGATGTTTGACTCTATTGCGCGGTGGTCTGGTGCGCCTTGGGGCGGTGTAAAAATCTTTTTTTGGTGCACTTTAGAGAATATATTTTGACATTCGAATTTTGCGTTATTTATATCTCAGTAAAGTAATTAATTCCCTTTTATTTCGGTAATTATTGCGACATAAAGTTTTAGCACGTGAATGCAATGCAACATTAAGTGCAATATCCGTGTTAGGCTAGGGTGTAACCGACGTACTGGTGCGCAAATACTTGGATAGAAACACCGGGCTTGTGGTGAGCCTTCCCTAGTCCAGGCTTTGCGCCTACATCGATCGAAATGGCGCACATGACTATCACTCGACTTCCGAAACGCATTCATGCTCTTTCGCTTGCAGCCGCTTTAGGTGCAAGCGCTTTTGTACTTCCTGGCGCCTCTGCAACTGAGGCTGAAGCAATTAACGTAAATGACTGCTTGGCATCTTTGATTAGTAGCGAATTTGCCTCGAACTGCCCCTATGAAGACCTCGAAATTGAGGTCGACACTATTGAGATTCAGATTCAGTCCATCAAGGACGGTCAGGCAACCATTAAGCTCGCGCCCCTCTATGAGGGTGGCTACGTGGGCGATGCCTCTAGGGTGTACCTGGTAATGCAGTACTACGACGCCACTGGCACGTTGCTTGGGTCTGACACTTACGAGCCCTCCGCAATGCAGGTTGAGCGTGCGGACGACGGCTCGATGCTCGTCACCTTTGAGATGCCGCAGATGCCCCAGGAGGGCTACTACTCCATGAGCGTCATGGACCTGACGACCTCCGACGCGGGCTATGGCGAATTCATGATTTCTGAGGGTTCCCTCGTTACGCACGCTATCCCGATTGAGGATGACTCTGACGAGGTGATGGTGGACAAGAAGGAAAACGCCCACCAGGTGCCGACCATTGACGAGCTAAAGACGATGGAAAAGCTCCGTGAAGAGGAGCAGAAGAACCAGCAGGCTGCAGATCAGAAGGGTAGCAAGGATAAGGTTAAGACTGAGGTGCCTTCCGAGTCTGCTGAAAACCCGAACCTCGAAACCCACACGCAGAAGCTGGAGCAGGTCCCCGGCGGATCGACCTCTTCTCGCGATACTCAGACCCTGAGTGTTGCGGAACTGAAGGTCGCCTATGCTGAGGTTCGCTCTGATAAGGAAACCAAGCCGGTGACTATCAGTGCAGCGCGTCTGCCCGCGAATGCGGCTGGCTACGACCTAATCGTGGTTGAAACCGATATGAGTGGCAACCATAAGGGTGATGCGCTGTCCATTACACACATCAGCTCTGATCGCATTGTGAATGGCGCGTTCAAGGAAGAGGTCGGCATGCCCGGCTCTCTGCTGAAGACCGGCTCGGTGTACACCGCCTACCTGGTGCATGCGGACGATACTGAGTACGCGGAAGAAGTTGTCTCGGTGCGATTCAAGGTCAGTGGTGAGGCGACCGGCAACTCAACCTCCTTGACGAAGGATGAGCTGTCCCGCCAGGATGCAAGCGCATCGCTCGCGCCCAGCGCCAATGCGGCCGAGGCGACCGGTAGCACTCAGGGTAGCCCCTCGGCTGCTACTAGCGCCGTCTCGACTCGTTCTGATGACACCCAGTCGGGCTCGGGTCAGTCTGCCGCGAGCGCACCCCGCTCCACTCTGGATGCGGTGAGCGCCATGTCCAAGGCAAAGGAAGCGAAGGCTGAGCGTCAGCGTCAGGCTCTGCAGGCTTTGGCTCAGGCACGTACGATGGCTCCGCGTTCGGCTTTTGAGCCGACTCGCACCAATCAGATTTCGGCGTACAGTTCGGGTTCTGATCCGGCATCTATCGCTGCTACCGCGAAGCTGGATGCTTTGACGGATGAAGAAAAGGCAGCGTCGGCAGCTTCTGGTAATGGCAATAAGAGTTTCCCTTCCGTGGTTCATTCGGAGTCTAATAATCGTTCAGCTACGGTGAACTCGAATACCACTCAGGTGCACTCCACAGCGAATGCTGAGCGTCAGGATGGCGTGAAGGCTGCAGCTTCGGCGGAGTCTCCCGCTAGTGAAGAGGTCGCGCAGCACGGTGTAGCTTTCTGGGCTCTTGGAGGCACCGGTTTGGCGCTGGTGGTTGGTGCCGCGTGGCTGGCTCACCGCAGGGGAGTCCTCGGCGGCTAACGCCCCTAATCCGTGCTTTTTGACGGCATCGCATAGTATGTTCGTTGTTTCATGAGGAACACTCACCCCCGCTATCTGTTGGTGCAGATTCCAGGGGGCGAGTCGTGCATTCAGGGTGTTCAAAAAAAACTCTACCCTCGCGTGAATGAACCTTAAGGTTCGTGATAGGGTTGAAATAACCGATAAATAGATGCGAGCTGTTGTCAGGTCTTCTTCACCTGAAATATGAAGCGGAGTGTGGTACGACGAATCCGGGTGCATGGCGCACTCGGGGGTCCGCGCGGCACATGAGGAACGGGCAGTAGCACGCACATTTCCACCATGAAAAGACGCATTGCATGAGTATTTATTCAGCGAAGCACCGTATTGTCACCGCAACTATTTTGGTTGCGGGGCTTCAGTGCGGGCTTGTTGTACCCTCTGTCGCAACGGAAGCGCCCGTCACGACGCACTCTGCCGTGCAAAAAACTACGGCCCTGGACGCGACCCCGCATCAAACTGAACAGAACCCGGAGGTTCAGGGTGCCGCCTCCACAATCACCATGAAGGCGCAGCTCAAGGATGATGGTTACCTGCTACGCTGGACAGGCTTCCCCGAAGATTTGGAGGCCTCCAGCGTTCTAGTTGACGTGAACTTCTACACCCCTTCCGGTGAGTACGGTGGCTCCATTCTGGAGAACCCGGCCCTCTCTGAAGGAACCAAGGAAGGGGAGCTGAACCTCCTGATGAGCCCGGCAACGGGCTCGAACGTCGTGTACGTGATCGTTCTGGCGGATACGGTCCACGGCGCCTCCTACGAATTTTTTGTGACCGAGCAGGGGAACCGCCTGGTCCAGGCTGCTGACCCGCGCAACGGTAAGGTAAAGCCCACCCAGCCGCCGGTCGACATTGAGCGTGAAGAGGGAGGAGCCCCCGAAGAGACTGCCACCCCCAGCCCCGGGGCAGTGAGCCTGCCTTCGCCTACCGCTACTGACACGGTCCGCCGTACCGTAGACAACCCGCAGAACAAGGATTCTGGCCAGTACGTTATCTCCGAAGACAATAGCGTGTATGACCCGATGAATCAGCGCAAGGGCAAGGCGTACCTGTCCATTCAGGACTCGCAGGGTGACTCTCGGGATGATACGAAGCCTGTTACGGTCCGTGCCACGAACTTCCCCCAGAATGACAAGGGTTACGACCTGATCGTCATGGAAATCGACTCCAACGGCAACACTGTGGGTGACGCGCTCGCCATTGTGCACGTTAGTCCGGAATCGATTTCTGCGGGCGCTTTCGAAGCGGTGATTGGTGTGCCCGGTGCGTCCTTACAGATTGGTAAGACGTACCTGGTGGCGGCTTTTGATGCTGCCGGTGACGGTAACCTTCAGCTCAATACGGTGCGTTTTACGGTGACTCAGGCATCCTCTGAGGGTGGCGGATCATCGTCCGGTCCTTCGTCTAAGAGTGAGGGGAAGCCGGTTGCGGCTTCTTCCGCCTCTCCTTCGACTGCCTCTGAGACTGCGAACGCATCCGGCGCGAAGGCACCCGCTGCGGGTTCTAAGTCTAAGACCCGCGGTATTCAGGCTGATACCGCCATGGCTCCGGGTACTAATGACGCCACGATTTCTATTCCGCGCCCCTCGGGTGGTTCCGCTACCGAGTCTTCCTCGGCTCTGGGGTACCGCACTGAGGAGGCGCAGCCTGTTCGGGTCGCGACCCCCGATTCTAACCTACCTTCGGGTACCGATTCGGCGGCTCAGTCTCGCCGTGCCGCGATTCTGAACGGTTCTTCCTCTCAGGTTCGTACTGATTCTGGATCGCCGAATGGTGTGAAGGCAACGGAGGCGCAGATTACCCGCACCATGGATAAGAGCTCGCCGCTTCTGCCGATTTTGGTGACCCTGGGTGGCGGTCTGATTCTGGGTGCTTTGGGTATGTCACGTATGCACGCTTCGAAGAAGGATTAGTCGCGTAGGGGTTGGGGTAGTGGCGGCCCCTGGTGCCTGTTGAGGGGGTATTGCTCTGTCGGTGTGTTGTGAGATGTTTTGTCATAAAACGGCTCATTTGGTGCATATCTTGAGAAATATACACACTGTCGATATAGTAAGCCTGTCCTAACAATATCGATAGTATGGATGCACACCAATGAAGATTTTCACATCTGGCACCCGCCTCTCCAAGGGAGCCTGCGCCCTCGCCGTCGCTGGCGCTGTCGCCCTGCCCTTGGCACCCGTTCTCGCCGAGAACATTAATATCGCTGCCCAGAACGTTGCCGCACAGAACGTCGCAGCAGGCGACCAGGCAACTGCAGGCGCGTCCTTCGGCTGGGGCGTGCGCGCCTCCTTCCTGTCCTACAACGGTATGCCCCGCGAAATGACCGACGGCGCAGCCTGGGACGCAGCTGCAAAGCAGTTCACCTTCACCCCGACCTCCACCACCGTCTCTGAAGACGGTAAGCAGGTCACCCTGCAGGCTGCCGGCCGCCTCTGGTTCACCGGCCACTGCGCCGAAGGCCAGGACCCCGAAACCGGTTGCGCCCTGAACCTCACCTTCTCCAACCCCCGCGTGGAACTGAACCTTGCTGACGGCACCGGCTCCCTCTACATGACCGTGCGCACCAAGAACTACGCCTCCGGCAAGTTCGAGGGCCCCATGGAAGTCAAGATGGCGACCCTGAGCACCGGCACCGCCAAGCAGAGCGAGAAGGACGGCGTGGTCAGCATCAGCGGCGTCTCCGCGAATCTGACCGCCGACGGTAACCATGCCTTCTCCGACTTCTACAATGAAGGCGCCAGCCTCGACCCGCTGAGCATCTCCTACACCGGCAGCGCAGCTAGCACCCCCAAGAGCGCCTACAGCGTTGCCGAGTCCTACAACACCGGCGCGGGCGTGAACCTGCCCCAGAACACCGCACGTCTGGGACAGAACCACATCGTGCACGTGGCACCCCCGAGCTTCGGCGGCGACACCACCTACACCGTGCTGACCAGTTCCAACCTGAAGATGACCGACACCGGCGTACTGAAGGCCAACAAGGGCGTTTTCGCGGTGGATGCTGACGGCAACCGCATGCTCGTCATCAACAGCGAGACCAACAAGCCCGAGCTGTACACCGTGACTGCTGAGGGCAAGCTCGTCTCCTCCGGTACCTACTCCGACGTAGACCTCGGTGCCAACACCGTCAAGGCAATCGGCTACAACCCCGCCAACAACACCTGGGGCATCCTCAGTATTGACGGCCAGGGCGGCGGCAAGCTGACCATCATTGACGCATCCGGCAAGGCAACCTCGCAGGCTCTGCCGAAGCCCGACTCTATCGACCCGCAGGTTGTGAACGCATACTCGCTCGACGAGTACTACGGCGACTCGTTCTCCACCAACACCGTGACCCTCGCGCCGCTGCCCGACGGCAGCTTCGTGTACGCTCCGTCGACCTCCATCTACGATGCGTCAGGTGAGAACGTGGTCCAGAAGGGCCACCTGCTGCACCTGAGCAGCGCCGGCGTGTCCCTCGTGCCGAACTCCTCGCCCGAAGGCTACGACACCACCCTGTCCTCGACCCTGGTCAGCCCCAAGGGCTACATTTACCGCTGGAACAACTGGACCGGCGGTAAGGTGCAGGTCCTCAAGTACGAGAACGGCGCCTTCAGCGTGGTCCGCGAATCCGCAACCCTTGAGGGCTTCGAGAAGACCGAGGTCGCCACCATGTTCCTGACCCGCGCGGGTAACGTGGTCGTGGTGGACGCCTCCGGATCCCGCCTGGTGTTCATGGACGACACCCTGAACAAGGTGGACGAGGTCGTGCTCTCCTCGATGCGCAAGACCGACAAGAGCGGCGGCTACAACGCCCTCGAGCTGCCCAACGGCGATATTATCTACCCGACCAGCTTCGAGAACCCGAACACCTACGAGGATCAGCTGTGGCTGAACCGCCTGGCAGCGAACTCGGCACCGGCTCCAGAACAGACCCCGGCGCCCGAGCCGACCAAGTCTGCAGAGCCGACTGTTGCACCCACTGTGGCGCCCTCTGCTGAGCCGACTAAGGCACCTGAGCCGACCGTTGCTCCGACCGAGGCTCCTTCGGCAACTGCAGAACCGACTGTTGCTCCCACCGTGGCACCGACTGCGGAGCCCACCAAGACTGCAGAACCGACCGTTGCTCCGACCGAGGTTCCCTCTGCAACTGCAGAGCCGACCGTCGCGCCTTCTGTGACTGCCGAACCGACCGCAGAGCCTACGGCAACCGCAGAGCCCAGCGTGACCGCAGAACCTTCTGCAGAGCCGACTATGGAGCCCTCCGCAACCGCTGAGCCCACCAAGACTGCAGAACCCACCGCAGCACCTTCGGAGGAGCCCACCTCGCCGTCTCTGCCGACCGCGTCCGTGGTTCCTTCTGTAGCTCCTTCTGCAACCCCGAGCGCTTCTATGTCCCCGAGCGCATCGGTGAGCGCGTCCCCGACCGCGGTTCCGAGCGTTCCCGCCGTGACCCCCTCGGCGAGCGAGTCCGCATCCGCTAGTGCATCTGCTTCTGCGAGCGCATCGATGAGCGCATCGAGCTCCGCAAGCAGCTCCAGCAGCGCTTCGGCAACCGCGTCGACTAGCGAGTCTGCATCCGCAAGTGCATCCGCATCTGAGACCGCCACCGCCGACCAGAACGCAGCCGGCCACAAGGGCGGCTCTAACGGTGGTTCTGACGCAGGTTCCGGCACCTCCGACAACTTGGGTGTGAGCGGCTCCAATGGTGGTTCCTCTAACGGTGGTTCTTCCGCAGGTAGCTCCTCGACCTCCGGTAGCTCCTCGACCTCCGGTAGCTCCTCCTCGAAGCTGGCGCAGACCGGCGCATCCGGCGCAATGTTCGCCGCAGCAGCCGGTGCCATCACCCTGGCGGCAGGTACCGCACTGGTCGTGGCACGCCGCCGCAAGAGCTAAGATTTAGCCTTCGCGCAACACCCCGCTTCGCCACTCGTGTTCATGAGTGGGGAAGCGGGGTGTTCCTTTCATACAATGGAAATATGACTATTCTGAATGTAATCGCAACCTCGCACGGCACCGACTCCGCTGCCGGCCGCGAGGCTATCACGCTGATTCGTGAGCAGATTAAATTCCTGCTCGCTCAGCGTAACGACGGCGTGGAGTACCGTGTCCACGCCGCATATGTGGATGTGGAATCTCCCAGCGTTGATGATGCCGCAGCCTCCCTGCCCAATGATGAGCCCTGCGTGATCGTGCCGATTCTGCTGTCGACCGGTTTCCACACTCAGGTGGATTTGCGTCGTGCCGCACGCAATAGCGGTATTGAGCGTATTAGCATTGGTGAGTCGCTGGGACCGGATGCGCGCCTTGCTGCTCTGACTCGCGCTCGCCTGGAGGAAATTGGCTGGACTCCCGGCGATGGCCCTGTCGTTCAGGGTGCTGCGGGTTCTTCTCGTGCTGATGGTCGCGCGGATATGAGCCGTGCGGCTGAGATGCTGGCTGAGGAGCTGCACGTTCCGGTGCATCACGGTTTCGTTGCCGCGATTGATCCGAAGTTCCACGAGGTGGTTGCCGAGCATCAGCCTAAGTTTGCTGCGACCTACCTGCTGGCGGAGGGTTTCTTCTCCGGTAAGATGCGCCGTGACGCTGAGTCGACCGGTGTGCCGGTGAAGGTTGCCGCACCGCTGGTGAACGCGCAGGGCGGCGCTTCTGCTGCCGTGGTGGCGGAGTGCTTTATTGACCGCATGGATGCGGCTATTGCGCAGCTGGATGCCGCCTAGCGAATCAGGTTTGCGGTGCGTGTAGAGGCGCTCGCAAGGCTGAAAATGTTTATACAAAAAACCTCGGGACTGTTACGTCCCGAGGTTTTTGTGTTGCTGTCTTTGAGAGAGAAGTGTTGAGCGTTTAGGCGGTCTTGAGGTAGACGTCGCCGTCGCGGACCTCTACGGGGTAGACCTTGATGGAGTAGGAGGGGTCGGAGACGCACTCGCCGGTGGTCAGGTCGTAGACCTCCTTGTAGAGGGGGGAGGTGATGGTGGGGTTGCCGTTCTTCTCGCCGACGATGCCGCGTGCGAGGACCAGTGCCTGGCTGTGCGGGTCGAGGTGGTCGCTGGCGAAGATGCCGTGCTTGGTCTTGTAGATCGCGTACTGGTAGCCGTCGACCAGGGCGACTTCGCCCCAGTTTTCTTCGAGGTCAGATTCGGCGCAGATGCGTACCCAGTTCTCAGCCATGGGGGTTTCCTTTCGAAGTGGTGGTCTGCGCCGCGCGGGGTGCAGGACACAATAGCGGTTCGTGTGTTCTTTGTTTGGAGTTTACCTTATGAAACCCACATTTGGAAATGGGGCGCGCGGAGGGTGCTAAAGGTTATTTTTACCCTAAAAGATGATCTCAAATTTCATAGATTAGCCTTACCTAAATTAGGTTTAGATAAGGTAAGAATGCCCTATTCCAGCCCGGTATTCCGCGGATTTTTTGGAAAATTTTCCCAAAAAATACGGATTTTCGATACTTCGACCCCGCGCTAGAGTGTACGATAAAAGTCGTAGTTTAAAACGCCTTTTGACTGCCTGAAGAAAACAACATAATCCCACACAAAAATGTTTCGTAATTTTCAGATGCATTCTAAAGAAGCGGGCGCTCCAACTACTCGGTACGCATCAGGTACGAGCCCAACGGTACGGAAACTAGGAGTTCCAATACCGGGCACGATCCAGCCGCACACTGAGGGTAGATAAGTGCCATGAACTACCTGCATTACAACTAGGAAGGAAAATCCATGTCGCACACCCCCCGCAACATTCTCGTTGTCGGCGCAGGCCCCGCTGCGTGGCGTTTTGTACGCGCGTACCACGAAGGCGCTGAAGCTGCCGGTCGCGCAGCGGACACCATCACCGTCCTCAACGATGAGCCCTACATCCCCTACGACCGCGTTGCTATCGAGAAGATTTTCAAGGACACCGAGAAGGACCTGACCCTCGGTGACCCCGAACTGTGGAATGCAGAGAACATCAACCTGGTCAACAACTGCCACGCAGAGAAGCTTGACCGCACCCGCCGCGTCGTCACCGACACCGAGGGCAACGAGTACCCCTACGACGTGCTGGTCTTCGCGACCGGTTCCCGCGCGGTTCGTATCCCCATTCTTAACTCGGACGCCGCACACGTCTTCCGCACCATTGACGACGTGAAGAACATGGTCTCCGAGGTCAACCGTCTGCAGTCCACCCTGGGCCGCGCACCCCGCGGTATCGTCGTCGGTGGCGGTCTGCTCGGCCTCGAAGCAGCTGAGGGTCTGAAGGACCTGGGCGCAGAGCCCACCATTCTGGATGTGGCTCCCTGGCTGCTTTCCGTTGAGGTTGACCAGGGTGGCGGTTACGCCGTGAACGCCCAGATTAAGGCAACTGGCATTGAGATTGAGACCGGCGTGTACATCTCCGGCATCAACAAGGATGCTGACGGCAACGTCGTCTCCGTCTCCATCGCAGATTCTCCCTCCGAGGATGCAGAAATCCGCACCCTGCCCGCCGACATGGTGGTCTTCGGTGCCGGTATTCGCCCCAACGACGAGCTGGCACGCGACGCCGACCTGGCACTGGGCGAGCGCGGCGGTATTCTCGTCAACGACGCATGCCACTCCTCCGACGAGCACATTTGGGCTATCGGTGAGGTCGCCTGCGTACTGGGCCGCACCTGGGGTCTGGTCGCACCGGCTAACGCTATGGCTGACGCTGTGGCAGCTAACCTGCTCAACGACAACGAAGAAGCTCAGGTTGAAGAGTTCGACATCGCAACCAAGCTGAAGTTCTCCGGCGTTCAGGTGGCTGGCTTCGGTGACCGCCGCGGCACCACCGAGGGCTGCCTCGAGGTTCTGTTCGCAGACCCCGCACGCGGCATGTACCAGAAGATTGTGACCAGCGGCGACGCAAAGACCCTGCTGGGTGGCGTGTTCGTTGGTGACACCGCTCCCTTCGACTCCCTGAAGCCCCTGCTCGGTCGCGAACTGCCCGCTGAGCCGAACGTTTACCTGACCGCAGCTGGCGGCGGCGACGGCATCCCCGATACCGAACTTCCCGACGACGCAATCCTGTGTTCCTGCAACAACATCAGCTTCGGTGCTGTCCGCGAGGCTATCGTTGACGGCAACCACGATGTTGCATCCCTGAAGTCCTGCACCACCGCAGGTACCCAGTGTGGTTCCTGTGTTCCGATGCTGCAGAAGACTCTGGAACAGCAGATGAAGAAGATGGGTCTGACCGTCTCCAAGGCACTGTGTGAGCACTTCGACTTCTCCCGTGCTGAGCTGGCTGAGGCTGTGCGCCTGACCAGCCTGGATGACTTCGACTCCGTGCTGGCACGCTTCGGCCGCGGTGGCGACGGCTGTGCAATTTGTAAGCCGACCGTTGCATCGATTCTCTCCTCCTTCCGCAACTCCTACGTCCTGGACGCAGGCCGCGGTGGTATTCAGGAGACCAACGACCGTGCGCTGGCAAACATGCAGAAGAACGGTACCTACTCCGTCGTTCCGCGTATTCCCGCAGGTGAGATTCCCGCTAAGAAGTTGGGCGTCATCGCAGAGGTCGCTGAAGAGTTCGGTCTGTACGTGAAGATCACCGGTGCACAGCGTATCGGTATGTTCGGTGCTCGCCTGGAGCAGCTGCCCTACATTTGGGAGCGCCTGGTGGATGCTGGCTTCGAGTCCGGTCAGGCATACGGTAAGTCCCTGCGTAACGTGAAGTCCTGCATGGGTTCGACCTGGTGCCGCTTCGGTGTTCAGGACTCGACCGGTATGGCAGTCCAGCTGGAGAACCGTTACCGCGGCCTGCGTTCCCCGCACAAGTTCAAGTTCGGTGTTTCCGGCTGTAACCGTGAATGTGCCGAGGCACAGGGCAAGGACGTCGGTCTGATTGCAACCACCAACGGCTGGAACCTGTACCTGGGTGGTAACGGTGGTGCAAACCCCGCTCACGGTCGCCTCTTCGTCAAGGACGCCTCCAGCGAGGACATCATCCGCTACATCGACCGCTACCTGATGTACTACATCCGTACCGCAGACAAGCTGCAGCGTACCGCTCGCTGGCTCGAGGATCTGGATGAGGAGCACGGCGACGGTCTGGCACACCTGCAGTCCGTCCTCATTGAGGACTCCCTGGGCGTGTGCGAGGACCTGGAGCGCGACATGCAGCGTCACGTTGACTCCTACGAGGACGAATGGGCAGCAACCCTGCGCGACGAGCGCCGCCTGCGCCGCTTCCGTGCCTTCATCAACGAGCCCAACGGTAGCGACGAGGGTTCGCACCTGTACGTGCTGGAGCGCGAGCAGATTCGCCCCGCAACCCCCGAGGAAATTGCGGCGGCAGAAGCTGGCGAGTCCAACACCGTCCTGCTGACCGGTGCCAAGATTCCCGTGGGTAAGCCCAGTGACCTCAACCCGGTCCCGGCAGCGTAGTATGGGCCCGAAGATTCCTCCGTTCCCGCCCCGCGAGTTCGCCACTATTGACGAAATTCTCGCGGGCGGGGCGCCCGGGCACAGCCTGGACGATAGCGTGACGGAACGCGGCATTCTTCTGCCCGGCGAGCCTGCTGAGAACCCCGGCAAGGTCTACATTGTGGGTGGCGGCCCCGGTGCCGCCGACCTGCTGACCCTGCGTGCGGCACGTGCCCTGAGCGAGGCGGACGTGGTCCTCCTGGATCACCTCGCCCCGCAGGAGTACGGCGAGTACGCACCGAACGCCCTCATTGTTGATGTGGGCAAGGTTCCCGGTAAGCACGCTGTTCCGCAGTCCCGCATTCAGCAGCTCATGATTGATTACGCGCTTTCGGGTAAGACCGTGGTGCGTTTGAAGGGTGGCGACCCGTACGTGTACGGTCGCGGCGCTGAAGAGCTGGATGCGTGCATCGCCGCCGGCCTGGAGGCTGAGGTTATCCCCGGTATTACCAGCGCCATCGCGGTTCCTGCGCGTGCGGCGATCCCGGTGACTCTGCGTAAGGTGTCCTCGATTTTCACCGTCATTTCTGGTCATTCCGGCCTGTCGGAGACCGAAGTGTCGGCGGTTGAGGCGACCCTGCGTGCCCAGGGCACCGTGGTGCTGCTGATGGGCGTTCGTACCCTGCCCGATACGGTGGCGTCTCTGCTCTCTCGTGGGATTGAGGCTGACACGCCGCTGGCAACCATCGAGAACGGTTTCTCTGAGAAGGAGCGCGTGACTGTCACGACCCTTGAGAACGCTCAGGCGGATTGCGCATCGGTCAAGGCGCCGGCTATTACCGTCATCGGTGAGGTCGTGCATTATGCTCGCGATAATCAGAACCGCTTTGTGAGCGAGGTTCACGAGCGTCTGCGTGAGCGTTCCACCTCCTAGAGGCGGCGCGCTAGATAGTATTGCACAGCCCCGCATCCTTGGTTTTCCTAGTTGCCGAGGAGCGGGGCTGTTGCTGTGCCGGGTCATATTGCCGTGCCGTGAGCGCCGAGGCACAAAAACATACGAAAGCGGGGCGGGTATCAGTTGATACCCGCCCCGCTTTCGTCAGGGGTATTGCTCTCAGAGCCTAGTCTCGGAGCTTAGAGTCTCAGTACCTAGATCTTGAAATCGCTGCTACTACCGGAGCTAGAGCCACCGGAGCTGCCGGAGCCGCCACCGCTGGACTTGCTTGCCGAAGCCGATGAGGAGGTGCCCTCAAAGACCTTGCGGAATTGGTCGCTGTACTCCGACACGAAGTACTCGCGGCTGGTCACGCGCCACTTGCCCTCGGCGTACACCACGTAGATCACGACATCCAGGGTGCTTGCCTTCTGAACCTCACCGGTACCCTTCTGGTAGATGGTGTATTCCTTGACAACATCCCGGCAGGGGAACGCCACAACAGCCAAATCGGAAGAGGCAAGAGCCTTCGCATCGAGATCGTCACGGATGCTCAGCTTGCTCTCGTAGTCCTTAGTCCAACCGCCCGCAGCGTAGAGCTTAGCAATAGCCTTCAGATTGTTGACCAGACCGCTGTCAGCGCCGTGGACCAGACCCTTGAGGTACTGCAGGTCGCCGTTGTACATCGCGGCAATGTACGCGCTCTGGTAAGCAGCCAGGGTCTTGTAAGCGCCCTCGAGGCTGACGGTACGCTGAGCCACCGTATCAATGACCGGAATCGGGACGTTCTTCGCGGGGGAGGTGTCGGTCGGCTCAACATAGTGCGCAATGGCGGGCTTGTACTCGTACTTGACGTCGCCAATGTACTTCTTATAGTCCTTCAAGAACTCGTCGGACGGAATAATCTTCGCGTTGTTGCGGCTTGCCGAGGACGAAGCAGAGGCGGATGCCGAGGCAGACTCAGAAGGCGAAGCTGAAGCCGAAGCTGAGGGGGAAGCGGAAGCGCTCGGGGAACCGGAGGAAGTATCGCCGGTACCGGTGGGGCGAATATCCTTGTTGAAAGCGCATCCGGCTAGGGCCAAAGCACCGGCGGTCAGGCCACCAAAAAGAACGGCGCGGCGGGTCAATCCGTTTCGGTCGTTAGCAGAGAAGCTGGCGTGTGCACTCGGCCGGAAGGACATGGTATCTCCTGAAAGTGGTTGATCGAGGTAGCTCGCTTCACAACGCTGTGATGCGTACGAAAGGATCCGCCTCATCGTTTTTGTATGGTGTGCGGTACAGGGGGGGGTACCGGGATACGGGTGTGCCGGAGCGTGAACTGCGGCGGTATGAAGTATCCACTTCTTACTATAGAAGACTGGTTTTAAAACTTCGTCAAAAAACCCTGGACATTGTCTTTAAGACGCAATAACCCAAAGTCGGTGAGGTGCAGGGGTGATTGTGCCTCAACGACTTTGAGCTATGGACTATTGGATTTATAAGACGGGGCTACTCTCGACTGCGGATACTCTCGGCTGGGGTTACTCTCGATCGGGGGAGGTAATGCCGGGGAGGGGGTATTATGCCCCAGCGGAATTAGAGCCCTGCGGAATTAGACCTTAGTGGAGCCGCGACCCGAGGACGAAGAACCGCTAGAACCGGCAGAACTGGAACCTCCGGAGCCAGAAGAGGCGGAAGAGCCCTTGCCACCATTCAGACGCTCGTTCAGATAATCGTTGCCGATTCGCCACCACTTACCCTCGGTGTAGAGCATCACGTGCGGAATGGCTACCTGAGTAATCGCCGGTATCTTGCGTTCGGTGCCGTCCGGCTGATGGATGGCGGTGGCAGAATACTTGGCGTCCATCATGATTTCTACGTAGCCGTCACTGTTCTTCAGGGCGGTTCGAGGCTCCGTATTCCGCATGGAAATGCTGCACGTGAAGTCCATGTACCAGCCGTTCTGCTCATACAGTTCCTTGACTGCTTTAACCTCGTCGATAGCACTCTTGTCTGCCGGGTAGGTCAGCTCAATCGCCTGATCTGCGTAGCGACCATCCTTGAGCGCGGTGATCTGTGCGCTGTAGTACGCGCGCAGAGTCTCGTAGGCGCCCTGGAACGTCGGTTCTTCACGGTGCGGAACGGTCTTGAGGGGCTTAGGTACGTTCTTCGCAGGGGAAGAATCCGTTGCGGGCTGGTACTCGCCCATGTATTCACCGGTCAGCTTCAGAGGGCCGGGGTACTTTTCCCAACCCTCAACGAGTGCATCCTCAGATACGGGTACGCGTGCCGCGCTGGACGAGCTGCTCTTAGCGCTTGCTGATGCGGTCGCCGAAGCAGACTGTGAAGCAGACGGCGAACTAGACGCAGAAGCGGTCGCGCTCGCGGAAGGGGTGGGGGAGCCGACCTTCGCTTTTGCTTCTTCGCTCAACGGGCGAATATCGGAGGCGCAACCGGCCATGAGGGAAACCGCGCCACCGAGCAGCAGGGCGCGGCGGCTCATAAGGCGGGAAGCGGCGGAACGGGTACTCGAAGAGGGCGAGAGCATCGGTGAACTCCTTGATTTATCGTGATCTAGTCCGAGGGCGGGCTCGGGGCACCCGGCGGCGGGCGCGTGGTTGTATGGCGTGTTGGGTGAGGTCGTGAAAGGGGATAAAACGTCAGGCAAATGCCGCGGTTTCAGTCCACATCCGGAAGTGACCTCGGGTGCGTACATGCTGCTGGTAGAGCGAACGGATACGCGGTGAACTCATCGTTGAGACTGCTATGTTCACACCCCGGTGAGAGGGCAGATGCTATCGAATCGTCATTGATGTGTTGCACGATTCATTTTAGACTATTTTGAACTCAAAATGCATGAAAATACACCTTAGTAATCTCTGTGAGTCTATGGATCACTCAAGATATCAATCACTGTAAAGTATTGCGGCTACACCCTGTTAGTGAGGAGCTGTTTGATGGAGGCAACTGTTCCGTGAGAGGGTTGCGTGCATGTTGAGCTAAGTGATTTCAATCATATTTATGACTTGGAAAATGAAAGAGCTGCGCCTCAGTGTTTCCAAGGGTGGGGGAGAGGAGGGTGGTTGGCTCAACCTTCTGGTCGTAAGAAAGTCTTCAAAAGCCCAGAAGAAATACCCGATTCAACAAGGGGAAACCCGCTCAACAATTCCCAAATATGCACTCTATTCACCCGCTATGCATTGCTGAATCATTCAGAAAAACCGGTTCCCACACGGGGTGTTGAAGGGATGAAAACGTGCAGGGGTGAATATCTAGTGGAATTACATCGGTGTTCACCCTATATCTTGTGGTTGCACTGACTGCAATCCCATGGGCTCCCACGAAAAAATCGAAACCCACTTAAAGCAACACCGGGGGAATGTAAAAACATACATCCTTAAACACGCCCGAGCGTGGGGTGAGGCGAGACCCCTTAAGCCCCCTACTTGCTCTAAATATCGCCGAACGAAGAACCATTCTGTTTTGTGTCCCCGGCATCGGCGCATCTGAATAGTACTGTTCAAACCCACACCCCGCGGGGTTGCATACAGGCACAAAAGCCACATAAACTATTAGTGTTTGCAACGACCCGGCCATCACCGGCGAGCAATTCGGAAGAACGGACCGCACCTGCGGGCACCCGCCAATCGCTGCGGCGAGGGTGTCTTAGCGGAAGAGATGTAGTCCCAGTAGAACCGGACGGTTAAGCCCGATATAGCTGTAATAAGCGACTGATACCCGCCCAACGCGCCGCTCTTCCGGTGGCTAGGTATCGCGGACACGCGACGCCACGTAGCCCCGGGAGGGTTCGGTGCGTTGAGCTGTTAAATCAGTAAGCAAGGTGGTACCGCGCCGCATCCCGACCCCCGGCACAACCCGGCAAGTCAGCGATGCCCAGGCGTCCTTGCACCCGTCATGTCAATCCTCACCCGCTGAAACGGTGCGGACGACGAGTGCTACGTACCCTGTCGCCCCAACCTCTCAGCGTTGAGAACAACAGATAAGGGCGCACAAACACATGTCCCATGTTTACCCCAAGGCGAGCGCCTTCGAAGCCGCAGGAAGCGGCGTCACCGCATCGCCCAAGTTCCCCGCACTCGAAGAGGCAGTCCTCGACTACTGGAAGAAGGACAACACCTTCTCCGCATCCGTTGAGAACCGCCCCGCAGGCGAAAACGGTGAGAACGAGTTCGTCTTCTACGACGGCCCTCCCTTCGCCAACGGCCTGCCCCACTACGGCCACCTGCTCACCGGCTACGCCAAGGACCTCGTCGCCCGCTACCAGACCCAGCGCGGCCACAAGGTCGAGCGTCGCTTCGGTTGGGACACCCACGGCCTGCCCGCAGAACTCGAGGCAATGAAGCAGCTCGGCATGACCGACAAGCGCGAAATCCTCGAAATGGGCATCGACAACTTCAACGACGCTGCCCGCGCATCCGTGCTTAAGTACACCAACGAGTGGGAAAAGTACGTCACCCGCCAGGCGCGCTGGGTCGACTTCGAAAACGACTACAAGACCCTGAACGTCGAGTACATGGAGTCCGTCATCTGGGCATTCAAGCGCCTCTACGACAAGGGCCTGACCTACCAGGGCTTCCGCGTGCTGCCCTACTGCTGGAAGGACGAGACCCCCCTCTCCAACCACGAGCTGCGCATGGACGACGACGTGTACAAGGACCGCCAGGACCAGACCGTCACCGTCGCATTCCGCCTCACCGCAGACACCGCCCTCGGTGCTGACGAGAAGGTCGCCGCAGAACTCGACGGCGTCGAAGCACTCGCATGGACCACCACCCCCTGGACCCTGCCCACCAACCAGGCGCTCGCAGTCGGACCCGAGATTGAATACTCCGTCGTACCCGGCGCAGGCAAGTTCGAGGGCCGCTCCTTCCTGATCGCCTCCGACCTGCTCGGCTCCTACGCTAAGGACCTCGGCTACGAAGGCGACCAGCCCGAAAAGGACGCAGACGCAGCCGTCACCGCACGCTACACCGGCTCCCAGCTCGAGCACGTGCGCTACACCCCGCTGTGGGACTACTTCGCAGACGCCGAAAAGTGGGGCACCGAAACCTCCTGGCAGATCCTCGTCGCCGACTACGTCACCACCGGTGACGGTACCGGTATCGTCCACCAGGCACCCGCCTACGGTGAAGACGACCAGAAGGTCTGTGAAGGCTACGGCATCCCCGTGATCCTCTCCCTCGACGAAGGCGCAAAGTTCCTGAACCTCTTCGCCGAGCCCACCGCCTCCGGCTCTACCGCTCTGGCTGAGATTGCAGGCGTGCAGGCATTCGATGCGAACCGCACCATCATCAACGCCCTCAAGGCAGACGATGTGCTGATCCGCGAGAAGTCCTACGTGCACTCCTACCCGCACTGCTGGCGCTGCCGCACCCCGCTCATCTACCGTGCAATCACCTCCTGGTACGTGAAGGTCACCGACTTCAAGGACCGCATGTACGAGCTGAACAAGCAGATCAACTGGATCCCGGAAAACGTGAAGTACGGCCAGTTCGGCAAGTGGGTTGAGAACGCACGCGACTGGTCCATCTCCCGTAACCGCTTCTGGGGCTCCCCGATCCCCGTGTGGGTTTCGGACGACCCGAACTACCCGCGCATGGACGTGTACGGCTCCCTCGAAGAGCTCAAGGCAGACTTCGGCCGCCTGCCCCTGAACAAGGACGGCGAACCCGACCTGCACCGCCCGTACATTGACGAGCTGACCCGCCCGAACCCGGACGACCCGACCGGCAAGTCCACCATGCGCCGCGTGGAAGACGTGCTCGACGTCTGGTTCGACTCCGGCTCCATGCCCTACGCACAGGTGCACTACCCCTTCGAGAACCAGGAATGGTTCGAGAACCACTACCCGGCAGACTTCATCGTCGAGTACATCGGTCAGACCCGCGGCTGGTTCTACGTGCTGCACGTACTGGCGACCGCGCTCTTCGACCGCCCCGCGTTCAAGAACGTCATCAGCCACGGTATTGTGCTCGGCTCGGACGGTCAGAAGATGTCCAAGTCCCTGCGTAACTACCCGGACGTCTCCGAGGTTCTCGACCGCGACGGCTCCGACGCGATGCGTTGGTTCCTGATGTCGTCCCCGATTCTGCGCGGCGGCAACCTGATCGTGACCGAGCAGGGCATCCGTGAGGGTGTTCGCCAGGTCATGCTGCCGCTGTGGAACGTCTACCACTTCTTCGCCCTGTACGCTAACGCCGCTAACAACGGCGAAGGCTACAGCGCAAAGCTCAAGTACGACTCGCAGCACGTGATGGACCGCTTCATCCTCGGCAAGACCCGCGAACTCATCGAGCAGGTCACCGTAGCGATGGACTCCTACGACATCTGGAACGCTTGCGAATCCCTGCGCCAGTACGCCGACGCACTGACCAACTGGTACGTGCGCCGCTCCCGCGAGCGCTTCTTCAACGAAGACACCGACGCATTCGACACCCTCTACACCGCACTGGTGACCGTGTCGAAGGTCGCCGCGTCCCTGCTGCCGCTCAGCAGCGAGGAAATCTACCGCGGCCTCACCGGTGAACGCTCCGTGCACCTGGCTGACTGGCCCGAGGCATCCGCTTTCGCTGACGAGTCCGACCTGCTGGCTCTCATGCAGACCGTGCGTGAGGTCTGCTCCGCCGGTTCGGCACTGCGCAAGGAAAAGAAGATCCGCGTGCGCCAGCCGCTGCAGAAGATGACCGTGGCGATCGCACCCGAGCAGTTCGCAGCCCTGGGTACCGCTTTCGGTGAGAAGGGCGCGGAGTACTTCGCGAACATCGTCGAGGACGAGCTGAACCTGCGCCAGGTGGAGCTGGTCAGCGCCGATACCGTCGACCCCGCTGACTACGGCATCTCCCAGCAGCTGAAGGTCAACGCACGTGCGGCAGGTCCGCGCCTGGGCAAGCAGGTGCAGGTTGCCATTAAGGCATCCAAGTCCGGTGACTGGACCGTGACCGAGGACGGTACCGTCCTGGTCGGCGTGGCAGCTCTGGACGGCGGCCTGGCTCTGGAAGAGGGCGAATACGAGCTGGCAACCGTGGTTGCCGCTGACGCTGAGGGTGCTGAGCACACCGCGGCTGCGGTTCTGCCCGGCGGCTTCCTGGTCCTCAACATTGAGCTGACCGACGAGCTGGTTGCCGAGGGTATCGCCCGCGACACCATCCGCGCTATTCAGCAGGCACGTAAGGACGCCGACCTGAACGTTGCGGACCGCATCAACCTGAGCATTGCGGCACCGGAGGAAACTCTGGCAGCTCTGCGCGCCAACGAAGCACTGGTGACCGGCGAAACCCTCGCCGTGTCCCTGCAGCTGAGCGAAGCAGCCGAGCTGAGCATTAGCGTAGCCAAGGCATAAAACGCCTGAACCGTACGGCCGTCCCGCCCCTTCATCGGGCGGGGCGGCCCGTCGTCTATCCCGCCGCACGGTTATCCTGCCGCACGGTGGGCCCCTGTCGGCACCGGCCGGCTATCCCAGTGAGGAGAACAATGAGCGAGAAGAATTACCCCGCAATTCCCGACCCCGAGGGCGTGGAGCGGGTCTACGGTGAACTGCTGGCGCGAGCACCCGAAAACAAGATGGCGCCGCGCCTGGACGCTGTGGCGCGCGCCGTCGAAATCCTCGGCGACGTGCACCGTGCCGCCCCGGTGATTCACATCACCGGCACGAACGGCAAGACCAGCACCGCCCGCATGATTGAGGCGCTACTGCTCGGCCACGACCTGCGCGTGGGCCGCTTTACCAGCCCGCACCTCGAAAGCGTCACCGAGCGTATCTGCATTAACGGTGCACCCGTACCGGACGCCACCTTTGTGCGTATTTGGGAGGAAATCGCCCCCTACCTGCAGATTGTGGACGCGGAGATGACCTCCCGCGGCGAGCCCGCCCTGACCTTCTTCGAGTCCGTTACCGTGCTCGCCTTCGCGATTTTCGCGGACGAGCCGGTGGACGTGGTGGTGCTCGAGGTCGGTATCGGCGGCACCTGGGATTCCACGAACGTTGCCGACGGTGTGGTTTCCGTGGTCACCCCGATCGGTCTGGACCACACCGACATGCTGGGCGAAACCCTCGCCGAGATCGCGACCGAAAAGTCCGGCATTATCAAGCCCGGCGGCTTCCTGGTTTCTGCGGCACAGGACCCGGAAGCGGCGGACGTGCTGCTCGCTTCCGCCCGCGAGAAGGAAGCATCCTTCGCCTTTGAGGGCGTGGAGTTCGGCATTGTCTCCCGTGAGCTTGCGGTCGGCGGTCAGCTGCTGACCCTGCGTGGCCTGGCGGGCGAGTACCCGGATGTGCCGCTGTCCCTGCACGGTGCGCATCAGGCGCAGAACGCCGTGGTGGCTCTCGCCGCCGTGGAGGCGTTCTTCGGCGGTCAGCGTCAGCTGCCCGAGGACGTGGTGCGTACCGCGTTTGAGACGGTGCGCTCGCCGGGCCGTCTGGAGGTTGTGCGCACCGAGCCGCTGACCATCCTGGATGCGGGCCACAACCCGCACGGTGTGCGTGCGTCCGCGGCTGCGCTGACCGAGGCGTTCAAGCTGTCCCACCTGCACGCGGTGGTCGGCATCCTGGGCGAGAAGGATGCCCTGGGCATGTTCGAGACCATGCGCGAAGAGTATGTTGACGCTTCCGACGGCACCTTCCGACTGTACCTTGCGGCGTCGGATTCGCCGCGTGCGATTGCCCCGGAGCGCCTGCACGAGCTCGCCCTGGATGCTGGCATTGATGAAGACTCAATCGAGGTGTTCGAGCACCTGGATGAGGCGATTGCCACCGCCATGGAGAACGCTCTCTTCGAGCAGGAGTCGGCGGGCGTGCTGATTACCGGTTCGATTACGGTCATCGGTGAGGCGCGTACCCTGCTCGCTGCGCATGAGCAGGCGAAGACCCCCGGCGCTGAGGCTGAGGAGCTGCCGGATGAGCTGCCCGCCGAGGCTGGCCTGTACGCCGGTTCTGCGGGCGCGGCGTCGGCTTCGACTCTGGCTGCCGCGGCCGCTGAGGCTGCTGCCGCCGAGCCGGATGAGCTGCTGAACGACATCATGGCCGAGTTGGGTGGCGAGTCTGCGCCGGGTTCTTCGCTGGAGGACTCGCTGGGCCTGCCGCTGGGTGATTCGTACACCGATGATTTCTTCGGTGACGATGACTCCGAAGACGAATAAAGCCCACTGAGGTTATTGATGAGAAAGCGGGGCGCCGCTCTCCGGTTGGTTTTACTGGGCTAGTATTACCGGCTGGGGGAGCGGTGCCCCGCTTTTTCGCACCCAGCCTTTTTGTGCCTCCGCCTTTCTGTCTTTTGCCTCTGCCCTCGCGCTCCCACTCGAACCCCACTTGAACCCACGTTCCCTCACGCGTTCCCAGGGGCTCTCACGCAACCCCAATCGCCCGATTTTTTTCGGCATACCCCACCCCCACCCACCCAAAAATCGAAAATAACGAAAATTTTTGGGCACCGAGCACACAAAACCGGGCGCGCCTCCACGACACGGTGCTATATTCACTGAGGCGCCGGCCCCAACGTTCGAGGCCGCACCAACACACCCGCACACATACGCATACCAGCGACGGTATGCCACATAGCGAAAGGCACCCATCATGCCCGCACCCTTCACCGATTTGATTGGCACCGATTCATTCACCGAGTCCCTGCGCCAGGAGAACATTGCCACCTGGCTGTCCGCCACGAATCACCGCTTTGTTGCTGAGCTTTTTGACGGCTCGATTGCCCCGCAGGTCATGGCGGGCTACCTGGTGCAGGACTACCGCTTCCTGGACACGTTCCTCGCCCTGATTGGTGGCGCTATCGCCAACGCTGACACTCTTGCGGGCCGCCTGCGCCTGGCACAGTTCGCGGGCGAAATTGCCGGTGACGAGAACACCTACTTCCTGCGCTGCTTTGAGACTCTGGGCGTGACCGAGCATCAGCGTGAATCCATGCCCGACACGGAGGCGACCACCGGCTTCAAGCGCCTCTTCCTGGATGCGGCGGCAAGCGGCAGCTACGCGGCGATCCTGTCGGTGCTGGTGGTTTGCGAGGGCCTGTACCTGGATTGGGCGTCGAAGGCTCCCGCCAAGCGCCCCGATTCTTTTGTGCACCACGAGTGGATTAGCCTGCACGACTACCCGGAGTTCCGTGAACTGGTTGATTTCCTGCGCCGCGAACTGGACCGTGTGGGCCCGTCGGATGCGCAGCGTGCCCGCGAGTTCTTTAGCCGCGCGGTGGAGCTGGAGCAGCTGTTCTTTGACGAGTCGTACACCCACCCGCTGCCCTAAGTAATACCCTTGATGAAACCCCCGGAAGGTTCCGCCCGCCGCTGAGTTGCGGGCGCCTCCCGGGGGTTTTGCGTGCTGAAGAGGCCCTGAAGGCGACCCGATAGCTCCCCGAAGGCGCCCCGAAAACGCCCTGAAAACGCGCCCATCTGCGTAAAATAGCACGTCATAAAACGGAACATTTAGGCTGATGGCGTGCCATTTGGTGGTGTGAGAAGCTAGGATAAATGAGGTACTGCTTCCGGGGTGCTGGCTATGCCGCGCCGGTATGTACCCGCTACTGCACGAGGTGAGGCGCACCCTTGAGGAACCTAACCGGCACCTCCTCAGCCGTCCCCGGCGTCTGCCGCGTTGACGGTTGCATGCGCCCCTCAACACTACAGAGCTTAAGACGGTGCTGCTGGGACAGTACCACCGTAAAACACTATCTAAAGGAGTCGTATGAGTACCGCCGCATCGAGTACTACCGAGCCCACCCACGCTGCAAAAGAAGCGCAGCACGGGCACGCGGGAACCCCGGGCGGCTACTCAGACCGACAGCTTGGATTCTGGCTGGTTGGCGCCGGCCTGATCGCACTCATTTCTTCGGCGATTCTGGTGTACGAGCGCCTGCAGATTTACATTGATGCTGGCCACTCCACGGTCTGCGATATCAACGCCCTGCTCAGCTGCGGCACGGTGATGCGTACCCCGCAGGCGGAAGCTTTCGGCTTCCCAAACCCGTTCATTGGTCTGGTGGGCTTCTCGATTGTGGTGACTATCGGTGCTGCGATCATGGCGGGCGCACGCTTCAAGAAGTGGTTCTGGGTGTGCATGAACATTGGTTTGGCGGCGGCGACCGCATTCATCATGTGGCTGTGGTACCAGACGACGTTCCAGATTAACGCTCTGTGCCTGTTCTGCATGATCGTGTGGGTTATGACCATCACCCTGTTTGTGAAGACCACGGTCCGCAATATTTCGGCGGGTGTTATTCCGGCGTCGCAGTCGATGCGTGAGAGCGCTCGTGGCTGGTCGTGGTTTGCGATTAGCCTGTGGCTGATCCTGATTTTCGGCATTATTGTGATCCGCTTCTTTGAGGTCATTGTGAATATGATGCGCTAAGCGTTCATCTCTGAGCTTGGTTTGAGGGTCGATGCCCCGAACGTGCAACGCCCCGGTACTTGTTGGTGCCGGGGCGTTGTTGCGTCTGCGGGCGGGTGAGGCTGCGCAGAATATGCCGGGCTGAATACGCCAGGCTGGGGCGCCGGGTAGCGGGGGAGGCGCCGGTAACTTTGCCGGTGGCAGTCAGCGGGGAGGCGGCGCGGGTGCGTATAATGGTCAGGTATATTCTTGAGCGGCGTCAGCTGGAGCCGTCCGCGGGTTTTGCCTGCGGCGTTGACTGCCTGCCGTTCTGCTGGACACTAGATTCTTGATACCCCTTCGAGGAGACCCGTGAAGACTGCCGGAATTGCCGCAATGGGCGCTGCTGCCGTTATTTTTCTGACTGCCCTGCTGTTGCTGACCGCCGGTCACTTCTCGCTGCTGTGGGTGATTCTGCTGGTGGTTTCTCCGTTTGTTTTCATTCTGGGCGTTCCGTTTGCGACCGGTTCCGGTCCGGAGTACCTGCCGACCGACCCGAAGCTTGCTCAGCAGGCTCGTGAGGCGCGCGATGCGGAGCTGGGTCTGGACTAGCCCCTCCTCTGTGAAAGTTTTTGAAGCCGGGTGGTGCGTAGTGGCACGCCCGGCTTTGCTGTACCCGCAATGCGTCCGCCGCAGAGTGCCCGCGGTATTGTGCCCGTGCATCCTGCCGGGAGGTGAAGCCCAGATAGGATGGGCGGGGTGGCTTAGAGGTACCCTCTACCGGGTATAATGGAACACGGTGTCTTGTGCGCCCCGCACGCGCATAAAGATCCCCACCAACGCATCGAGGGAGAGTACCCGAAGAGCGCCGGCTATAAGCCGCGGAGCATAACTGTCGCACCGCGCGGGCCGCCCGCCTCGGCGAAGAAACCCGAAGACCGGCAGAGCACCCAGGAAGGGTGTGAGCGTGCCGTGCTCGAGAGCGAGGTGGCTGTGACCGTCGCGGCGCGCTCTGCGTTCCGCCCGCTCGCCCCCTACGGCAGAAGCACTGAATGAGATAGTGCCCGCGAAGAACGCGCACCGTAGGGTGAGGCTTGAGCCGCGGTGGCAGCAACTAGGCTTTGCGCTGTATGCGCGCTGTTAAAATCCTTGCGGTGCGGAGCAGGGTGTAACGAAAGAAGATTAATGTCTGACGAGAAGAACGTCGAACTTGGGGTTTTTGAGGCGCTGAACGCCCTCGCGGAGGAGAAGAACGCCTCTGCAGAGACCCGTGAAACTCTGCGTAAGAATGTTCGTGAGAGCTCTGAGGCTCAGCAGGGTGCTGAGCGCCGCCGTCCGGGTCGCCCGAAGAAGGAGAAGGCTCCTGAGGTTCCCCTGGATGAGGCGATTGCTGCTGGCCTGACCAACCTGCGTAATGCTAAGGCTAAGCACGCGCCGGCACCGAAGGTTGCCGCTCCCGTTGCGTCTGAGACCGAGGTTGCTTCTACTCTGGATAGCCTGTTTGAGGCTGCTGAGAAGAAGGCGGCTGAGCCTGCTGTTGAGGAGAAGACCGCTAAGGTCGAGACCGTCGAGAAGACCGCGAAGGTTGAAGAGGTCGCCAAGGTTGAGAAGGTTGCTAAGACCGAGACCGTGGAGAAGACCGCGAAGGTGGAGGAAGTTGTTGCCCCCGCCGCTGAGTCTGCCGAGCCTGCCGTTGAGGTGAAGGAAGAGACCGCCAAGGTTGAGGTCGTAACCCCCGCACCGGCTGAGAAGGCTGAAGATCCCGCTGAAGAGGCTGCCGCAGAGCAGCCCGCCGAGGCTGCTGCAGTTGCTGAGGAATCCGCAACCGAAGAAGCTGCACCTGAGGCTTCCGCCACAGAAGAGCCCGCAGCTGAGGAACCCACCGCCGAGGAGCCCGAAGTAGCTCCCGAGCCGGTAAAGACCATTAGCGACCTGCAGCGCGAGAAGCTGCAGGAGCTGCGCTCGCGTACCCCGATGGGTGCGATGCCGCTGTTCATGGCGCCCGAGCCGGAGGAGCTGAGCGAGCTTGCTGTTGCCGCCAAGCTGGAGCGTGAAGCACGCCGCGCCGCTGCTGAGGAGCAGAAGCGTAAGGAGCGCATGGAGCGCCGCCGTGAGGAGGCTGCCGCTGAGGCTGAGGTGACGAGCCACCGTCGCCGTCGCCGTCGCCGCGGTACCGAAGATATTGAGATTGAGGGCGGCGTTGATGATGACGTTGAGACCGTCACCAAGGTGCGTGCACCGCGCCTGGCTGACTCTCACGCATCCAACACTGTGACCGGTGTGCGCGGTTCTACCCGCCTGGAGGCGAAGCGTGTGCGCCGCCGCGAGTCCCGCTCCCTGGGTCGCCGCCGCCACATCGTGACTGAGGCTGAGTTCCTGGCTCGCCGCGAGTCTGTGGACCGTCAGATGCTGGTTCGTCAGAAGGACGGCCGCATCCAGATTGGTGTGCTTGAGGACGGCGTGCTGGCTGAGCACTTCGTGTCTAAGACCCAGCAGGATTCCCTGATTGGCAACGTGTACCTGGGTAAGGTTCAGAACGTTCTGCCGTCCATGGAAGCTGCGTTCGTTGACATTGGACGCGGCCGCAACGCTGTGCTGTACGCGGGCGAGGTCAACTGGGATGTCACCGGTCTGGACGGTGCGCCCCGCAAGATTGAGAACGCCCTGAAGCCCGGCGATTCGGTTCTGGTGCAGGTCACCAAGGACCCGATTGGTCACAAGGGTGCCCGCCTGACCAGCCAGGTTTCCCTGCCCGGCCGCTTCCTGGTGTACGTGCCGGGTGGTTCGATGACCGGTATTTCCCGCAAGCTGCCCGACACCGAGCGTGCGCGTCTGAAGAAGATTCTGAAGGACAAGCTGCCCGAGGGTGCCGGCGTAATCGTTCGTACCGCGGCGGAGGGCGCTTCTGAGGAGGAGCTGACCCACGACATTAACCGTCTGCGTGCGCAGTGGGAAGAGATCCAGGAGAAGGCTAACTCCCGCAAGGTGCTGGCTCCGGAGATGCTCTACCAGGAGCCCGACCTGATGATTAAGACCGTGCGTGACGTCTTCAACGAGGACTTCACCGCGATGATCGTTCAGGGCGAGAACGCGTGGGATTCCATCGAGGCGTACGTGACGTACGTGGCGCCGGACCTGGTTTCCCGTCTGCAGCAGTGGGATTCCGCGGATGACCTCTTCGACCACTACCGCATCAACGAGCAGCTGGCGAAGGCACTGGACCGTAAGGTGTACCTGCCTTCGGGTGGTTCGCTGGTGATTGACCGTACTGAAGCCATGACCGTGGTGGATGTGAACACCGGTAAGTTCACCGGTAGCGGCGGCAACCTTGAAGAGACTGTCACCAAGAACAACCTGGAAGCTGCTGAGGAGATTGTCCGTCAGCTGCGTCTGCGCGACATCGGCGGCATTATCGTCATTGACTTCATTGACATGGTGCTTGAGTCGAACCGTGACCTGGTTCTGCGTCGCCTGATTGAGTGCCTGGGCCGTGACCGTACCAAGCATCAGGTGGCTGAGGTGACTTCGCTGGGTCTGGTTCAGATGACCCGTAAGCGCCTGGGTACCGGTCTGCTTGAGGTCTTCTCGGAGCCCTGCGAGCATTGTGCCGGTCGTGGCCTGGTGGTTCACGATCAGCCGCTGAGCGGTCGTAGCGGTGGCGCGTCGGATTACATCCACCGCCATGAGCGTAATGACCGTAAGCGTAGCCGTGCCGCTGCCCGCGAGGATTCTCGTGACCAGCAGAAGCAGGATGCTCTGGAGTCGAAGAAGGCTGAGCGCCGTAACGCTATGGCTGCGGTGGCTGCCGCATCCGCTCAGAGCGAGGACGTTTCGGAGGAGACTGCTTCGACCCGCAAGAAGCGTAAGCGCCGCAAGCGTTCGCGCCGCGCAGAGACCGCTGAGCTTTCGCTTGAGCAGGAGATTCAGGGTATTGCCGAGGCTGCCAGCGAGCAGGCTCACGCCGAGGTTGCTCAGCGTGAGGACAAGGTCGCTGAGGTCACCGGCGGCAACTGGATTGGCGAGCAGGGCGGTTTCTCCCTGGAGCAGCTGGCAAGTGCGTTTGACCGCGCGGAGGAGTCCGCTGAGGATTCCTCGAAGGACTCTGAGCAGGAGCGTTCGGAGGACCGTTCGGAGGAGCGTCGTTCGTCCAAGCGTGGCGAGAAGAAGTCTACTCGTAACCGCCAGCGCCGCGAGCTGACCAATGCGGATATTGCCGCTGTGGAGGATTCCGGTGCGGGTGCGCTGGAGGACGAGCACCACGTTGACCCGGAGCTCGACCCGCGCTTTAGCCGCTCTTCGGATCGTTTCGAGGCGATTCGCGCTGGCGAGGCGAAGGCTCGTGCTTCTCAGAAGGCTGGCCGTCTTGCCCGCACCGAGGGTGAGTCGTTCCGTTCGGGCCGTGAGGATCGTGCGGCGAAGCGTCAGAACCGCGAGCAGCAGAACGCTGAGGCAACCTCCGAGAAGGCTCAGGAGTCCAAGCGTGTTGAGCGTGAGGACCTGCGCATTGAGGATGTCCGCGAGACTCCGCGTGCGTCCCGCCGCCGTGCTCGTCGTGCCGCTGATGAGAAGCGTGCCGAGAAGGCTGCTGAGCAGAGCGTGGCAACTGAGCAGAATGTGGCATCTGAGCAGGCACCCGCAAAGGGTGATAAAGTTGAGAAGTCTGCGAAGGCTGAGTCTCGCCCGGTCGTGACCGGCGTGATTGGTGCTCCGGCTGTGACCGGTGTGATCGGTTCGGCTCCTGCCGCAGTTGAGGCTGAGGCTCCGGCCGAGGAGGCTCAGAAGCCTGCGGCTCAGGTTCCGGGTTCAACCCCGCGTAAGCGTCGCACTCGCCGTGCGGCGTCGAGCGCTGGTGCTGGTGCTAAGGTAGTAACTGTTGACGCTTCCGAGCGTGCTGAGGGTTCCGTGGTTGCTTCCGCTTCTGTTGCGGATGTGGCTCCGGTGGCTGATGACGCTTCGGCTCCTGTCTTGTTCGGCATTGGCGTTGCCGCTGCCGATATTAAGCGTGAAGGTAAGGACGATTAGTCTTTAGCTTCCGATCATCGGAATTCCGATGGTGTGTATGTTGCGCCCCGGCGGGGTGGAGTAATCCACCTCGCCGGGGTTTTTATGCCCGGTCTACCTGCGGTGTATCTGCCGGGGTTGAGTAGTATCACGTGCCGACTTCGGGTGTTCCGAAAATTTATCTATTGCGCGGCGCGTAGATCATGCCGTATCCTTAAGGACTGGTGTTTATCTCAGTGAAGCCCTATCGACGCAGGGCCAGCGGGAGACACCGCTCCCACCCGCATCGTCTTCGGCGCGGTCGAGTATTCGGCTGAGGTTGGAACGTGCGGGAGAGAGACACCACCGGTGAGCCTCGCGTGTTGGCTTCGGCGGGCAATCCCGTCGGAACGCACGGGCCGTTCCTCCTTGTTCGCGGTCATTTGATTGGCGGGGGAGGGCGCACAGCAATGAAAGCGCAGGCTGCTCATTCGTGTGAGATTCAAGAAGCAAGTTGTCGAGAAAAGTGAGTCCCATAGTGGCATACGCGATTGTACGCGCTGGCGGCCGCCAGGAGAAGGTTTCCGTAGGCGACCTCGTTACCCTTGACCGTGTTGCAGGCGAGCCCGGCAGCACCATCGAGCTGCCCGTGCTGCTGCTCGTCGACGGTGACAAGGTCACCGCTGACGCAAAGTCCCTGGCTTCCGCCAAGGTTGTTGCTGAGAAGGTTGAGGACCTGCGCGGTCCGAAGATCGTTATTCAGAAGTACAAGAACAAGACCGGTTACAAGAAGCGTCAGGGCTTCCGCGCCGAGCTGACCACCGTCAAGATTACCGCTATCAACGCGTAATTAAGACGACCGGAATTCAACCCTAAGGTAGGAATACAGAATGGCACACAAGAAGGGCGCAAGCTCCACCCGTAACGGCCGTGACTCGAACCCCCAGTACCTCGGTGTTAAGCGCTACGGCGGCCAGTCCGTCAACGCAGGCGAGATTCTCGTTCGCCAGCGCGGCACCCACTTCCACCCCGGCCTGAACGTTGGCCGCGGTGGCGACGACACCCTGTTCGCTCTGGCAGCAGGCACCGTCGAATTCGGTACCCGCAAGGGCCGCAAGGTCGTTAACATCCTGGCAGCAGCTGAGTAATACTCACCGCTAGGGCAGAGGGGGTAGGCGTTAGTCTACCCCCTCTCGCTATGACCTCGAATGCCGTGGATGCCCGTGCTGGGTTCCACGATGAGGCGCACCCCAACCCGGTCGCGCCTGCCGCCGCATCCGCAGCATGATTGGTGTGTGCCGTGCGGTGGCGAAGTGAAGATGTTCAAGATAAGGAGAACCCGTGGCAGAGTTCGTGGACCGCGTGGTCTTGCATGTATCTGGCGGTCGCGGAGGTAACGGCTGCGTCTCCGTGCGACGTGAAAAGTTTAAGCCCCTGGGCGGCCCTAACGGCGGTAATGGTGGTAATGGTGGCGCGGTGATTCTGCGCGTGGATAACCAGACCACGACCCTGTTGGAGTACCACCACAGCCCGCATCAGCACGCCCCGAATGGCGATATTGGTCGTGGCGATATGCACCACGGCTATAACGGTGAGGACCTGGTTCTGACCGTGCCGCAGGGTACTGTGGTGAAGGACCGCGAGGGTAATGTTTTGGCTGACCTGCTGCGTGTGGGCGACGAGTATGTTGCTGCCCATGGTGGTATGGGCGGTCTGGGTAACGCTGCGTTGGCTTCGGCTAAGCGTAAGGCTCCCGGTTTTGCTCTGTTGGGCACCCCCGGTGAAGAGGCTGATATTGTTCTGGAGCTGAAGTCCATTGCGGATGTGGCTCTGGTGGGTTACCCGTCGGCGGGTAAGTCTTCGTTGATTGCTGCGATTTCTGCGGCGCGTCCGAAGATTGCTGACTACCCGTTCACCACCCTGATCCCGAACCTGGGTGTGGTGCAGGCAGGCGATGTTCGCTATACCGTTGCGGATGTTCCGGGTCTGATTGAGGGCGCTTCTGAGGGTCGCGGTCTGGGTCACCGCTTCCTGCGCCATGTGGAGCGTTCTTCGGCTCTGGTGCACGTGATTGACTGTGCGACTCTGGAGCCGGGCCGTGACCCGATTAGCGACTTTGAGGTAATCCGCGGCGAGCTGCAGAACTACGAGGTTGACCCGACTGCGGGTGTGACCGTGCCGTTGCATGAGCGTCCGCAGATTGTGGTGCTCAATAAGATTGACGTTCCTGAGGCTCGTGAGCTGGCGGAGTTTGTTCGCCCCGAGTTTGAGGAGATGGGCTTTAAGGTCTTCGAGATTTCGACGGCATCCCATGAGGGTCTGAAGTCCCTGATCTTTGCGATGGCAAAGCTCGTGGAGGAGGACCGCGTGGCTCGTGCCGCTGCCGAGAAGGAAGCGGAGCGCGTCGTGGTTGAGGCTCCTGTGGTTCGCCCGAAGGGCTTCCGCGGTAAGAAGAAACAGGAGTTCATTATTCGCCGCGAGGAGCGTAACCTTGAGCCGCTGTTCCGCGTGATTGGTGAGAAGCCTGAGCGTTGGATTCAGCAGACTGACTTCAATAATGATGAGGCTGTCGGTTACCTGGCGGACCGCCTGGCGCGTCTGGGTGTTGAGGATGAGCTGTTCAAGGCTGGTGCTCGTGCCGGTGACGCTGTGGTGATTGGTGAGAACGACAACTCGGTGATCTTCGATTGGGAGCCGACCATGGTCGGTGGCGCTGAGCTGCTGTCCTCCCCGCGTGGTACGGATGCTCGTCTGGAAGAGATTATTCGCCCGACTCGTGCGCAGAAGCGTGTGGAGTACAAGGAGCGTATGGACGCGAAGGCGGAGGCTCGTGCCGAGCTGGAGTCCGAGCGTGTTGCAGGCGTGTGGACCGAGTCGGTCGAGTACCGCAAGAAGCTGAAGGAAGGCAAGGTCGACGAGAATATCGACATGCCGAACGTTGACGACTAATAGTTCAGCGTTAGCTGTTGCCTGGTTGAGGCTTGGTCGTTAGGTATTGGCGCCGCGTGCCGGGGTTCGCTCCGGTGCGCGGCGCTTTCTTTTGTGCACTGTGACTGCCTCTTGCGCTGGTTTTGCGCGCCGGAACATGCGGGTGAGTCTGTTGCAGGATGTGATGGCTGAGCGTGCTGGCTGGGTATTCCACTGGCGGCTTAGCTCACCCCCGTCATTTCGGTGTTTTTGACCGTAAGAAGGTAGCATAGAGGGGAATGTACGCGGGCACCGTTTTCGGTGTTGCGTACCTTCTGTGTACCTGCCCGCATCCGCGCCTGTGGCGGCTCCCAAGTTGCCGTGGTGCGGTCTCTGTCCCCAGCAAGGACGGCATTTGTGACTGACCAGCCTGTTCACCTTGATTTTGGTGCTCCGAGCACCGAGTCGATTCCCCCGCGCACTCCCGGTCGGGTGCGTCTGGGCGTGATGGGTGGAACCTTCGACCCGATTCACCACGGACACCTGGTGGCAGCTAGTGAGGTTGCCGCCGTGTTCGACCTGGATGAGGTCGTGTTTGTTCCGACCGGTCAGCCCTGGCAGAAGGTGGGGGAGCGGCACGTGAGTGACGCTGAGCATCGTTACCTGATGACGGTGATTGCGACTGCGTCGAACCCGCGTTTTACGGTGAGCCGTATTGATATTGACCGTGGCGGCGCCACGTACACCTTTGATACGCTTAACGAGCTGAGCGCCCTGCGCCCGGATGCTGACCTGTTCTTCATTACCGGCGCGGACGCGATTAGCCAGATTATGACCTGGCGCAATGCCCATAAGCTGTGGGATTTGGCGACTTTTGTGGGCGTGACCCGCCCCGATCATGAGCTGGATCCGCCGCTGGCTGAGGGTCGTCATATTACGACTCTGAAGATTCCTGCGATGGCGATTTCTTCGACCGATATTCGTCGCCGCGCAGCTGAAGATGCCCCCATCTGGTACCTGGTGCCGGATGGTGTGGTGCAGTACATTGCTAAGTACGGCCTGTACAAGAAGGACGCTTTGACGGCGTACCGTGACGGCTTGCCCCGCGTGAAGGATGAGTCTGGGCAGGCACCCCAATCGACGAATAATGAGGGAACACATGAGTGAAGCTACGGGTTCGAAGCCCTATAGCGAGGACGAAGCGTACCTCTACGAGACGTACGTGACCGAGGACGGCATTGAGGTGCCGCCGCCTACTAAGGTGATGGGTCCGCGTCGTCTTGCCCGCTACCGTGAGGAAGTTGCCGAGTACCTGCGTGCAGCCCGCCGCGGTGAGCCCGCGAAGCCTGTTGCGAACATGGGCTCCGTGATTCATGCGGGTGCTATTGACCCGCAGGTTCTGGCTGTTCAGCGTCGTTTTGCGGCGCTGGCGGCTCAGGGCAAGATTGAGACTGAGGCGAACGATGAGGAGAAGCTGCACGAGCCTGCTCCTCTGACCAGTAGCCTGCGTGTTCTGCGCCCTGAGGAGATTGCGCAGAACCGTGTGGATGCGACCAGCCCCTCCGCGGTGGATAACCCGATGACTTCTTCGATTCCGGTGATTGCCGTGGTCAAGGAGGAGGAGCCGGAGCCCGAGTTGCACCAGTACTTGGTGCGCGATGAGCCGAAGGTTGAGGAGCTGGACAGCTCTGACGTTGAGGCTGAGCAGACTGAGGTCGCTTCCGTTGAGGAAGAGACCGTTGAGGTTGCTGAGGTTGAAGAGTCTGCTGACGAACTGCCCACCCGCGTGAGCGCAGTGAACGCGCAGGGTCTTGACCTGAGCGTGCTGGATAGCGCCTCCGCTGGTGACACCGTGGACTCGGTGGACGGCGACCCGACTGTTGCTCTGAGCCCGGATGAGGTTGAGGAGCTGCTGCAGCGCATGGTGGATCGTCAGGATCCCGAGGAGTCCGCTGCCCTGGTTGAAGAGGTCACCGAGGAAGCTGAGGAGTCAGAGGAAGCCGCGAAGGATGCAGAGTCCAAGGTTGCTGATTCTAAGGTTGCTAAGTCCAAGTCTGCTCCGGTACCTTCCGCTGAGGCTTCCAAGGAGTCCGCTTCTAAGGGCGCTGTTGAGAAGACTGAAGAGGTTCTGCAGCCTGCGCAGAAGGCCTCCCTGGCGTGGCTGTGGATTGTTCTGCTGCTCGCCCTGGTCGTTGTTGGTCTGATTATGATTTTTGGCCCTAAGTAGGCCGTGAACAATGCACCCCTGTTGCGGGTGCTGCCGGCGGGTGTTCTGCCGGCAAGGAAGGAAAATATGACTGCTGCACAGTCCTCGATTGAGGCTCTGCGCATTGCCGCCCGCGCTGCGGAGGAGAAGCAGGGAACGAACCTGTTCGCTGTGGATGCATCCGACGCGATGGGTCTGATTGATGGCTTCCTGGTGGTTTCTGCCCACAATGAGCGCCTCGTGAACGCTGTTGCGGATGAGGTTGAGGACGCTCTGCGTGAGCAGGCTGACCTGAAGCCGGTCCGCCGTGAGGGTCGTTCCTCGGGCCGTTGGATTCTGCTGGACTTCGGCGATATTGTCGTGCACGTTCAGCACGAGGAGGACCGCGAGTTCTACGCTCTGGATCGTCTGTGGGCTGAGGCTCCGCGTATTGAGCTGGGCGTTGAGAACGAGGCTCCCTTCGACATTGAGGGTGAGACTGAGGAAGATGCTGCACGCATCATTCCCGCTCAGGACGAGGCGTAAGCTTCTGCTTGATTTTTAGCTGATGAGGGGTGGGCTCTGCTGGCGCTGTATGGTGCCGCGGGGGCCGCCCCTTTCGGCGTGTTTGGCTGGCGTGTTCGACCTGCGTGTTTGGTCTGCGTGTCGAGGGTGTTTCTGTCTGCCCGGTTGCCCCTTCTGCCAGCCCGGTCGCACGGGAACTTTTTGGATTTTTGGGTGCGCTGGTTTGCATCGCTGTCCGTGGTGTGTGTAATATATTCATGTTGCCTCGTTGAGGTCACTAACAGAATATGGGGATATGGCGCAGCTGGTAGCGCACCTGCATGGCATGCAGGGGGTCAGGGGTTCGAGTCCCCTTATCTCCACGTTTTCCTCGGTTGAGGAGCTTGTCGCCCGGTTCTTGTGAATCGGGCGATTTTGCTATCTGCCGATAACTCTCGATAGTCAACAACACAGTTCATAGTTGAGGAGTCACTCATGGGAGCGCACGCACATCACGGCCACGGCGGGCATCACGGGCATCACCACGACCATTCGCATGCCCCGAGCCCGGAGGACGCCGCCTCGATGCGTCCGCGCCTGCTGATTGCGTTCAGTCTGGCGGTCGTTATTGTGTTGGCGCAGGCGATTGGTTCGTTGGTCACCGGAAGTCTTGCGTTGCTGACTGATACGGCGCACGCTGTTACGGATGCCTCGGGCCTGCTGGTGGCGCTTACGGCGGCTTCGCTCATGACGCGCCCGGCGACCTCGCGCCGCACGTGGGGTTTCCGCCGCATTGAGGTGCTTGCCGCCCTCGGGCAGTCGGTGCTGCTGCTGGCGGTGGGTATCTACACGGCGGTGGAGGGCGTGCATCGCCTGTTCGCTCCGCCGGAGGTGCCCGGCACCGAGCTGCTGATCTTTGGTGTGGTTGGCCTGGTGGCGAACGCTATCGGCATTGCGGTGCTGGCTACGGCGAGGAACGCGAACTTCAATATGCGTGCCGCGTTCCTGGAGGTGCTCAATGACGCCCTGGGTTCGCTGGGCGTGATTGTGGCGGCTATCGTGATTTGGCTGACCGGCTTCTACCAGGCGGACGCCCTTGCCGGCCTGCTCATCGCGGCGCTGATTGTGCCGCGTGCGATGCGTTTGATGAAGCAGACCACGGCGGTGCTCATGGAGTTCACCCCGGACGGCCTGGACCTGGACGCGATGCGTGAACACATGCTACGCGTTGACGGCGTTGTAGAGGTGCACGATGTGCACGCTTCGATGGTGGCGACCGGTCTGCCGGTGGTGACCGCGCACGTGGTGGTTGCCGATTCGTGCTTCCATGACGGGTCTGCGGTGACGATTTTGGACCGTATCCGTTCGTGCGTGGCGAGCCATTTTGAGGTGTCGGTGGAGCATTCGACGTTCCAGCTGGAGACTGCCGAGTTGGGTGGCCGTGAGCCGGCTTCGATTCGCCACCCGTAGGTTTTGCCCGGGCTTCGCCGGAGGTTCTGCCCGCCGCGGTAAATTACGGCAGAAAACGGCAAACCAGAACAGGTACCAGAGCCTGAAATAGCGGGGGAGTAGTGACCGTTATATTTGGTGGCTTCAACACGCAAAAGATACACTCTTTAGGGAGCAAAAGGTGCTCCTCACCCACGCACTTTGACAGGTTCGCTGGCTGGCTCTTTAGTTTGGTAGCCGCGGAAGCCTGTAACGATGAGCGCCTCAGCCCAGCTGAAACGGAATAGCTGAAACGGAACAGCGGGCGGGCGCATCCTGGAATTTTTGACGAGAACAACCACGATTAGCAGCAGATACGGAACACTATGCATTCACCTATTGCCACTTACCTGACCGAGACCCTCGAGTCGGTCGCTTCTGATACCTCCGGTGAGTTGGCAAACTACATTCCGGAACTTGCCGCCGTGGACCCGGACAAGCTTGCCGCGTCTATCGCCATGGTTGATGGTGAGCAGTACGCCGCCGGTGACTCCGATGTGGAGTTCACGATTCAGTCGATTTCTAAGCCGTTCGTGTACGCCCTCGCGCTCGCGGACCGCGGCTACGATGACGTGCTTGCGAAGGTGGGCGTGGAGCCTTCCGGTGAGCCGTTCAACGAGCTGTCCCTGGAGGACGGCTCCGGTAAGCCGCTGAACCCGATGATTAACGCGGGCGCGATTACCACCCATTCGCTGGTGGGCCCTCCCGGTGCGACTCAGGGTGAGCGCATGGAGCGCGTCATTTCTGGTCTGTCTGCATTTGCGGGCCGTCGCCTGTCGGTGAATGAGCGCGTGTACGAGTCTGAGCTGGAGCACGCGCACCGCAACTACGCGATTGCGCACATGCTGCGCGGCCACGGCATCCTGACCGGTGACCCGACCGTGGCGGTGCAGGGTTATACCCGCCAGTGCTCGCTGATGGTGACGGTCAAGGATTTGGCGTTGATGGCGGCGACTTTGGCGAACTATGGTGTGCATCCGGTGACGGGTGAGCAGGTGGTTCCTAAGACTGTGGTGCGTCAGGTGCTGAGCGTCATGTTCACGTGCGGTATGTATAACGCTGCGGGTGACTGGGCGACCCAGGTGGGTGTGCCGGCGAAGAGCGGCGTGGGCGGCGGCATTATTGGGGCGGTGCCCGGTCAGCTGGGTGTGGCGACGTTCTCGCCGCGCCTTGACGGTCACGGTAACAGTGTGCGCGGTGTGGAGCTGTTCGAGCAGTTCTCTGATGACATGGGCATGCACGTGATGAACGTGCCGACGGTGGCTCGTTCGGCGTTGCGCGCGAACTACCAGATCGGTTCGGGCGATGAGTCTATGCGCCTGATTCAGTTGCAGGGCCGTATCCGTTTTGCGGGTGTGGAGCGCGTGATTCGTGAGATTGTGGAATCCCCGATGGAGGGTTCCAAGGTCGCCCTGGATGTGACGCGCGTGTACGCGGTGGATGAGGTTGCTCAGAGCATGCTCCTGGAGCTGATGCGTCGCCTGCGGAATGACGGGTACAAGGTGTACCTGATTGATAATGACGAGACAATCACGAATACGGATGCGCTGCGCAGCATGGGTGTGAAGGTTCTGACGAACCCTGCGGCGGTAACTTCTGCAGAGTCGGATGCTGAGCGCGTGGCTGAGGCTGACGCTGAAGAGGCTGCGGAGGCGGCGGAGGCGCTGGAGGCGGGCGCATTGGAGGCGTTGGAGGCGCAGGCGTTGGAGTCTGCTGAGCTGCCTGCGGCTCCTGAGGCTGAGTAGGTTTCTTGCCGCGGCATCGGCTGCACAATATATGTTTGAGTGCCCCTTTCCCGGGTGCGTGGTGAACGCGTTCTGGGGGAGGGGCCTTGCTGTGCTGTGGCTAGGGTTCCTACCGTGCGGCGCGGGTGCCTGTAGGGCAGTGCTGGTTCCTAGTACGTGGCGTGGGTGTCTATAGTGCGGTGCTGTTTTCTGTCGCGCGGCGCAGGGTAGCGTAGGGCGCTGAGCGCGGTCTTCGGTGAGTGAACGGGCTGAAAGAGCGTAGAGGTTCTTTAATAGCGCCGTTGTTAATCATTAAGTAATATTTTGAATTTTTCGATATCTAACGGCGGTCTCATCATACACTCATAATATGAACACTGTTCCACACTCAGAAACACCTATCACTCCTCGTCAATCCGCTATCGCTGACCCCGCCGCTGACCGAGCGGCAGCGGGTACTTCTGCCCGCGCCTCCATGGGTCGCCGCGAACTACTTCACCACGTTGGTACCTTTGGTTTGGGCGCGGTGGGCTTCGGCGTGCTGGGTCTTGGCTTGACCGGTTGCACCCCCTCCGCGGCGGAAGGCACCCACGGGGCGGCTAGCGGGTCAGCATCGGGCGGCACCCCGTCCGGTAGTGCGTCGGGTAGTGCCTCGGCGACTTCTTCGGCAAGCTCCTCGGCTACCCCCTCCCCATCTGCAACTAGCTCCACATCGGGGACCGCATCCCCGACCGCCGCGGCATCTAAGACAGCTTCTGCATCCGCAACCTCCTCGAACCCGGTCCCTGCGGCTCGTGCCTGGGACGGCCCGCAGACCGGCCTGCCCGGTGAGGGAAAGTACATTGCGTGGACGGTCGATGACGGTGCCGACCCGGAGGTGGTGCGCGCCTACGCGGAGTTTGCCCACCGTACCGGCACGCGCCTGACCTTCTTTATCAACGGCCAGTACCCGGCGTTTAAGCAGCATCGTGACCTGTTGCTTCCGCTGGTGAAGAGTGGCCAGCTGCAGATTGCGAACCATACGTATAGTCATGCGGCGTTGACGAGCTTGACGGATGAGCAGATTGTTCAGGAGTTGACCCGTAATGATGAGGAGATTAGGCGGCTTTTTGGGGTGTCTTCGAAGCCGTATTTCCGCCCGCCGTACGGGTATTATGATGCGCGCGTGTTGGCGGCTGCGGCGTCGTGTGGTTTTACGCGCCCGGTTCTGTGGTACGGGTCGTTGGCGGATTCGTCTAATATTTCTTCGGCTGAGGTGTATGCCTATGCGGAGAAGTATGCGTTGGCTCAGCATATTGTGATTGGGCATTTGAATTATCGGGGTGTGGTGTCTGAGCTGGACCGTATTCGGGCGTTGTTGGATCGGCGCGGGTTGAAGACGGTGACGATTCGCGACTATTACGGGTAGTGCGGGGGAGCCCTGGCGGGGTCTGGTGGGTATACTGGGAGGCATGACGAAGCTTCCTCAGAACCCTATCCTTCGGCAGGTGCACCGCTTCCGTGAGGCGCTGCTGTTTTTGCTGTATTACACGGTCTCTTTTCAGGGTGTGCGTTGGATGCGTACCCGCCACCCGCGCCTGGCGACGGCGTGGTCGGTGACCTTGTGGGTGAAGATGGTGTTGCGTGGCATGGAGCAGGTGGTGCGTATGCTGGTGCCGGTCCTGCAGGATGCGGAGGCGCGCCGTGCTCGTGCTGAGCGTGCCCGCGCCTACCAGCCGCGCTAACCTCACCGGCTGAGCTAACAGAACTAGGCTGATACGACGAAGCCCCCTTGTACTTTCGGTACAAGGGGGCTTTCGCTATAAGAACGGGCAGAAGCCTAATGCTTCTTCTTCGGCTCACACGCCACGCCGTCACCGTCTTTATCTAGACCAGGGCGGTAACCCGGCTCACCACGATGCAACGGTGCCGCACCCGCAGCAATAGCCGCATCACAATTCTTGTAATAAACACTCGACTGCGCCGGAGCCTGCTGCACCGGCTGAGCGGGAGCCTGCTGAGCAGGAGCCTCAGCCGCTGGAGCCGGTGCCTGCTGGACGGGCGCCTCCGTAGCTACCGGCGCCTGCTGAACAGGAGCTTCCTGCTGAACAGGCTCAGCCTGTTGCGCGGGTGCCGCAGAAACCGGAGGTGCCGGAGCCTCCACGGAAGGTGCCTCAGTAGCCGGTGCCTGCACGGGAGCCTCAGTCGTCGGAACCGGAGACGGGGTTACCGTCGGGGTAGGAGACTCCGAAGGAGTCGCAGACGCACTCGGCGTCGGAGAAGAACTAGGAGTAGCTGAAACCGAAGGGCTGGCAGAAACAGACGTCGACGATGACGCAGAAGGCGCAGGCTTCGGAGCGCGAACAGACGAAGAGCAACCAGTCAGCAGCAGAGCACCCGCAAGAACACCAGCGGTCGCGGTGTGAATTTTCAACACAATATTCCTTTATAAAGTGAGTGGACAAGTGTGTTCACCGTAGAACACACACTCAAGTGTAAATGAAAACGGCCCCATTCGCAGGCAATATTGAGCCCCCCAAACATTTCTGACAAGGGAAGACGTAACGTGCGGGCATAGTAAAGCCCCCTCGTACTAGAAATAGTACGAGGGGGCTTCGCTACACCTGGGGCTGCATTAGCCGGGGCGCTAGGGGAGTAGCACCCCCGCCGCGCACTTCTCAGCGGCTACTAGGAGCAGTTGCCGTTCATATCGCAGGACGGACCCGCCTCCGCAGCATTGTTACCTGCAGCATCACCAGCCGCGCCCGCCAGCGGGTTCAAAAACTCCACACGGTGAGTCTCCTCCCACACCTGACGCAGCGCCTGTACCAGCATCTTCGCAGGCTGCGCACCACTCACTGCCCACTTCGACTCAATCAAAAAGAACGGCACACCATTAATGCCCAGCTGACGCGCCAACTGCTCATCAGCACGCACATCCGCCGCGTAACGGTCACTCTTCAGCACCGCCTCAACCTCGGCAGTGTCCAGGCCAATCTCAGAAGCAATATCCAGAATCGACTCGTGATCCTGCACCGAACGGCCCTGCGTAAAGTACGCCAGCTTAAACGCCTCCTGCGCCGCCGACGCCAAACCCTGCTCCGCCGCATAATGAATCACACGGTGCGCATCAAACGTGTTACCGTACCGCGCCTGCCGCCAATTGAAATCCAAACCCACCTCGCGGGCACGCTCCGCCAACGACTCCTGGCTCGCAATCGCCTGCTCCAGCGGCATCTGATATTTGCCCGCAATCAGCTCAGGCAGCGAACCGGCAGGATGCTCCGTAGCCGACGGGTCCAGCTCAAAACTATGCCACACCACCTCAACCTCGTCACGGTGCTCAAACTCGGCGAGCGCCAGCTCCAGGTTACGCTTGCCCACGTAGCAGAAGGGGCACACAATATCGGACCAAATATCAATACGCATTGTCGTCTATTCCTCTCACACTCGGATGCGGCACACTGCCGCCACTATACGCTCACCTAACGCCCCGGCTGCCGCACTTATTCCCGCGGCTATTACCCGCGGTTATTCCCCAGAGTTTATTCTCGCCGGGCACGGCAAAGCCCCCTCGCGCCGGTCCGTACAGAATCTCAACACAGGAATATCTGCACGGGAACCGGGGCAAGGGGGCTTCATCGGGGAAGGTCTACACCAACCTATCGGCGGGCGGCCGCCGGTGCGGTAGTGGCAGTAGCCGCGGGTGCAGTCGTTGCCGCCGGTGCAGTGGTCGCTCGAGCAGGCGGAGCAGTCGTAGCCGCAGGTGCGGTCGTCGCCTGCTGGCTAGCCGCAACCTCATCCTCATAGCGGGTGGTCGGTGCCTGAGTCGGAGCCTCAGTAGTCGGCTCCGGGGTAGGGGTAGGCGCCTCCGTAGTTGCCTCGGGGGAGGGGGTGTGCTCCTCCGGGGTGGGGGTCGGCGAAGGTGCCGCCGCCTTAATCTCTTCCTCGGAGGCGTCACCGTAGTAGTCACGAATCGTCACCGCAGTCAGGCCGCGGTCATCAATCAGGCCCTTCACCTTATCCAGGATCGGGATGATCGTTTCGTAGTTCAGGTGACCCAGCACAATCTGCTGCGGCAGCATGTAGCGGATGCAACGCATGTAAATCACGCGGGAGCTGGTCTTAGCCTCATCACCGGTCGTGCCGTTCCACATGACCGGGCGGGTAAAACCAATCTCGCCAGCAGCCTTCAGAACCGCATCGTTGTAACGGCCGTACGGCGGGCGGAAGTACGGCTTCGACGAGACACCGAACATGCTCATAATCTCGTCTTCGTTACGCTGCAACTCTTCCTTCACACCCTCAGCATCCAGGGTGGTCAGGTCGGCGTGGCTGTAGGTGTGGTTCGCAACCTGAATCTGGCCGCTCTGAACCAGCGGACGCAGCAACGACACGTGCTCCTTAAAACCGGTGTACGAAGCGTTAATGAAGAAGGTCAGGCGAGTATTCGTACGCTTCGAGAACTCAGCGTAGCCGCGAATCGCCTCCGGGCTTGCGCCGTCATCAACAGTCCACGCAACATACTTGCCGTCACCAACGAGGGAGTTGCCGATACCGGGCCATTCGCGCGGCTTATCAACCGGGTTGCCAGCAGCGGCAACCGTCGGCGAATTCGTTGCGGCGGGGCGAGTAGCGGCAGCAGAGGTCTCGCCGCCAGCCTGATACGGAGTGAAATTACCGCTGGTGCCGTCGTAGTCATTCGACTTCTTCGAGCAGGCAGCAATCAGCGGAAGCATAGCAGTGCCGAGCACAAAAAGTCGGCGGTTAGGCTGTGAGTGGGTCATACTCTCCAGGATAACGCCCCCACCTGCAAGGAACGAATCTGAACAGCGAATACACCCTAAATAATGTGCACATCACACCCTGCGCTCAGCACCACAGTATTAATAGGTATAAAAACTACGTATAAGAACACAAAATCCTAAAGCCGCAAGCCGGTAACGCTCCGCTACACTAGTGGGATGGAGAATTTGGGCACTCACGAACTGCGCAACCTTGTGAACGATGCTGCCGACGAGGCAGTCAACATCGGCTACCGTGTTGCAGACCGGCTGCACAGGTGGCGCGAAAAGCGCGCCATCGTCGCCGGTCGCGAGCCTATCCTCGTGCCCACCGAAGGCTACGGCCGTGCCGCCTCCGAAGGAAACCCCGGCTGGGTTCGCATCATCGCCCGCGCACTCTACAAGACGGTCAACCTCGAACGCCTGCTGCAGGTTGTAGAAGGCACCCAAGACACCGCCAACCCCATGCGCGGCTGGCGCTCTTTCACCGCAACCGCAATGTCCGATGCACCCGTCACCATCGTCATCGACGGCACCAAATATGAGGCGTACACCGACCGCGGCGGCGTGCTCGACGTCAAACTCAGCATCGACCTGGACCCCGGCATGCACGAAGTCATCATGTACGTGCCCGGCTCCCGCGCCGTAGCAACCAGCGTCTACATCGTTCCCGAAAGCCAGAAGCTCGGCGTCATCATGGACGTCGACGACACCGTCATGGTCACCATGCTGCCGCGCCCCCTCGTCGCCGCCTGGAACTCCTTCATTCTCGACGAGCACGCACGCATCCCCACCCCCGGCATGGCGGTCATGACCGACCGTATCCGCCGCAGCCACCCGGATGCGCCGTTCATGTACCTATCCACCGGCGCCTGGAACATCACCCCGACCCTGCGCCGCTTCCTCAGCCGCAACGGCTACCCGCGCGGCACGTTCCTGCTCACCGACTGGGGCCCCACCCCCGACCGCTGGTTCCGCTCCGGAACCAACCATAAGGTCGAGTCCCTGCGCCGCCTCGCCGAGGAATTCCCGCAGATGAAGTGGATCCTCGTCGGCGACGACGGGCAGCGCGACCCGTACATCTACAACGGCTTCGCGGTACGCTACCCGGACAACGTGGCGGCAATCGTCATCCGCAACCTGACCGTGGGGGAGACCATGCTCGCCTCCGGCCGCGTGTGGAGCGACTACCGCGCCGAACAGATGATGCGCTCGCCGCTGTGGATTGAAGCCACCGATGGCGTAACGCTCAGCAAGAAGCTGCGCGAGCTGGGCCTGATCGATTTCTAGCCGGTTACTGCTCACCGGTTGCTAAAACCAGCATGGATACCCAGTAAACCCACCGCAAATACCGCGAAATGCCGGTATATGCGGTGGGTTTTGGTGTTTCAGCGGAATTAACCAACTTAAACCCACGACACACCGGCTGCTGAAAAAGAGTTAAAAATCTTTTCTACAGCCTTAATCACATAGCTTAAACCCGCTCGAAGGGGGTTAACCCCCGCCTTTAAGAAAGTCCGTTCTGCTTTAAAACCGCGCCGTTCCGCGCAAGAACGGGTGAGAGCGGAAATCTCTTTAAAATCAAGCCCGAATCTGCCGGGTTTTATGCCCCCAAACGTATACATGAGGTTAACTGAACCTCAACTCAGCGGGCGAATGAACCCTTAAAAATCCTGACCAACTTAAACCCCACCTGTGGATAACCCGGCACACCCCGCGAAAATACGGCGAACTAGCCCCGCGGCAGGGTGTGGATAAGCTGTAGACACCCCCTCTTAAGTGGGTTCAACTGTGGGTTTATCGAACGAAACACGACCCTCGCACCACATCATCTTGTGGTGCAGAAAAATCTCGACACTAGATGTAGTATTAATACTCGGTTCCACCACTACGGCACTTTTAGGCGCCCTGCCCCAGCGCAGGAAACCACCACACCCCACTAGGAGGGGGCAGCGGACGGCACAGCGCCCGCCGTAAACAACACGTGGTGAACCACCGACGAAACACGCCAGATTCATTCACGAGATAAGCCCGCCCGAGCGGGAGAAAGTAAGAGGCACTCCCATGGTAGTGACCGTGTACACCAAGCCCCAGTGCGTCCAGTGCAACATGACCTACCGCGCCCTCGACGCGAAGGGTATCAGCTACACCAAGGTTGATATCACCGAAGACGCTCAGGCCCTCGAAATGGTCAAGTCCCTCGGCTACATGCAGGCACCCGTCGTCATCGCAGGCGACGAGCACTGGTCCGGCTTCCAGCCCGACAAGATCAACGCTCTGGCAGCGTAACAACCCTGCCGAAACCCGTACAAACGGAAAATCGGCACGGAACCACACCGGCCCACGAGAATAAGGAGTACAGATTGAGTACCGCCCTCACGCCCAACCCCGTCGACGAGCACGCAGAAATCCGCAAGATTCTTATGGATGCACGCAATGCTTCCGAGGGTCGAGCGACCGAGGACGAACTGGACGATACAGCGCCACTCATCGTGTACTTCTCCTCCATCTCCGGTAACACCCACAAGTTCGTGGAGAAGATCCGTGCCCGCCGCCTCCGCCTGCCGCTGCGCACCGGCGAAGACACCCTCATTCTTGATGAGCCGTTCGTGCTCATCGTCCCCACCTACGGCAAGCCCGAAGGCGCCGGTAACGTTCCCCCGCAGGTGGTTAAATTCCTGAACGTGGAGCAGAATCGCCACCACATACTCGGTGTGATTGGCTCCGGCAACACCAACTTTGGTCCGCTCTTCGGTATCGCGGCAGACATTGTCGCCAAGAAGTGCGATGTGCCCGTGCTCTTCAAATTTGAGCTCATGGGCACCGATTCAGATGTAGAAAAAGTCAACGAAGGATTGGAAGCATTTTGGACGCAAAACTGCCCTCAGCACTAGAAACTCTCGGTGCGAGCCACAACGGCAAGAGCGTGCCCGAGAAGTTCAAGGGTATGAGCTACCACGAGCTGAACGCACTGCTGAACCTCTACGATGAGAACGGCCAGATTCAGTTCGATGCAGACCGTCAGGCGGCACGTCAGTACTTCCTGCAGCACGTCAACAACAACACCGTCTTCTTCCACGACCTGGAAGAGAAGATCGAGTACCTGATCGAGAACCAGTACTACGAGCCGGAACTCTTCGACAAGTACAACTTCCAGTTCATTAAGAACCTGTTCAAGCGCGCCTACGCCGTGAAGTTCCGCTTCCCGACCTTCCTGGGTGCCTTCAAGTTCTACACCTCCTACGCGCTCAAGACCTTCGACGGTCAGCGCTACCTGGAGCGTTTCGAAGACCGCGTCTGCATGGTCGCACTGCTGCTGGCAGAAGGCAACGAGAAGCTCGCCGAAGACATCGTCGACGAGATTATCTCCGGCCGTTTCCAGCCGGCAACCCCCACCTTCCTCAACGCAGGTAAGCGTCAGCGCGGCGAGCTCGTCTCCTGCTTCCTGCTGCGCATGGAAGACAACATGGAGTCCATCGGCCGCTCCATCAACTCTGCACTGCAGCTCTCCAAGCGCGGCGGCGGCGTGGCATTCGCCCTGACCAACCTGCGCGAGTCCGGTGCGCCCATTAAGAAGATTGAGAACCAGTCCTCGGGCGTTATCCCCGTCATGAAGCTGCTGGAAGACGCCTTCTCCTACGCAAACCAGCTCGGCGCACGTCAGGGTGCCGGTGCCGTGTACCTGCACGCACACCACCCCGACATCTACGCCTTCCTGGACACCAAGCGTGAGAACGCTGACGAGAAGATCCGCATCAAGACCCTCTCCCTGGGCGTTGTCATCCCCGACATCACCTTCGAGCTGGCGAAGAAGAACGAGGACATGTACCTCTTCTCCCCGTACGATGTGGAACGCATCTACGGCGTGCCCTTCTCCGACATCAACGTCTCCGAGAAGTACTACGAGATGGTCGATGATGCACGCATCACCAAGACCAAGATCAACGCGCGTGAGTTCTTCCAGACCATCGCAGAGATCCAGTTCGAGTCCGGCTACCCGTACGTGATGTTCGAAGACACCGTCAACCGCGCGAACCCCATCGCCGGTAAGATCATCATGTCCAACCTGTGCTCCGAGATCCTGCAGGTTTCTGAGCCGTCCACCTACCACGCTGACCTCGGCTACGAGACCGTCGGTAAGGACATCTCCTGCAACCTCGGCTCGCTGAACATTGCACTGACCATGGACGGCGACGACTTCGGCAAGACCGTGGAAACCGCGATTCGTTCGCTGACCTCCGTCTCCGACCAGTCCGACATCCGCTCCGTACCCTCCATCGAGCGCGGCAACAACATGAGCCACGCCGTGGGTCTGGGCCAGATGAACCTGCACGGCTACCTGGCACGCGAGCACGTCTACTACGGTTCCGAAGAAGCACTGGACTTCACCAACATGTACTTCTACACCGTCGCCTACCACGCAATCCGCGCCTCCATGCAGATTGCTAAGGAACGCGGCCAGCGTTTCGAGGGCTTCGAGAACTCGAAGTACGCATCCGGTGAGTTCTTCGCAAAGTACATTGAGAAGGAATGGGCACCGCAGACCGAGCGTACCCGCGAACTGTTCGCTAAGCACCACATCCCCACCCGTGAAGAGTGGATTCAGCTGGCTGCTGACGTGGCACAGTACGGCATGTACAACCAGAACCTGCAGGCTGTTCCGCCGACCGGCTCCATCTCCTACATCAACGGTTCGACCTCTTCGATTCACCCGATCGCTTCGAAGATTGAGATCCGCAAGGAAGGCAAGCTCGGCCGCGTCTACTACCCGGCACCGTACATGACCAACGAGAACCTGGAGTACTACCAGGACTCCTACGAAATTGGTTACGAGAAGATCATCGACACCTACGCTGTTGCAACCCAGCACGTGGACCAGGGCCTGTCGCTGACCCTCTTCTTCCGCGATACCGCAACCACCCGCGATATCAACCGCGCCCAGATTTACGCATGGCGTAAGGGCATCAAGACCATCTACTACATCCGTCTGCGTCAGATGGCTCTTGAGGGTACCGAGGTTGAAGGCTGCGTATCCTGCATGCTCTAGCCCGAATGCTGTGACGCATTCAGCCTGAGCTGGCACACTATAACTAAAGACTGGAAGGGGCGGTTACGGTAAACACGCAAACCGCCTGCGCGACTGGCTGGCCGCGCGTGGCACCGTAACCGCCCCTTAAGAATCGGAGAATTACTAATGAGCGAAAAGGTGAAGCTCGTCGACCACGTGGTCGAGGCTATCAACTGGAACCGTATTGAGGACGAGAAGGACCTTGAGGTTTGGGATCGTCTGACCGGTAACTTCTGGTTGCCGGAGAAGGTGCCGCTGAGCAACGACGTGCCCTCCTGGAAGACCCTGACCGAGGAAGAGAAGCAGCTGACCATGCGCGTCTTCACCGGTCTGACCCTGCTGGACACCATCCAGGGTACTGTCGGTGCTGTGTCCCTGCTGCCGGACGCTGTGACCGCGCACGAAGAGGCCGTGTACACCAACATTGCGTTCATGGAGTCCGTGCACGCAAAGTCGTACTCCTCGATCTTCTCGACCCTCGCCTCCACCAAGGAGATTGACGAGGCGTTCCGCTGGGCTTCTGAGAACGAGCACCTGCAGAAGAAGGCGAAGATCGTTCTGTCCTACTACACCGGTGACGACCCGCTGAAGAAGAAGGTTGCCTCCACCCTGCTGGAGTCCTTCCTGTTCTACTCGGGCTTCTACCTGCCCATGTACTGGTCTTCGCACGCGAAGCTGACCAACACCGCTGACCTGATTCGTCTGATTATTCGTGACGAGGCAGTGCACGGCTACTACATTGGCTACAAGTTCCAGCGCGGCCTGGCGAAGGAGTCCGCGGAGCGTCAGGCAGAGCTGAAGGAGTACACCTTCAACCTGCTGTACGAACTGTACGAGAACGAGGTGGCGTACACCCACTCCCTGTACGACGGTGTGGGTTGGAGTGAGGACGTTAAGAAGTTCCTGCACTACAACGCTAACAAGGCTCTGATGAACCTGGGCTACGAGCCGATGTTCCCGGCGACCGTGACTAACGTGTCCCCGGCAATCCTCTCGGCACTGTCCCCGAACGCTGATGAGAACCACGACTTCTTCTCCGGTTCCGGCTCTTCCTACGTGATCGGTAAGGCTGTGAACACTGAGGACGAGGACTGGGACTTCTAAGGCGGAGACTTCTATCCTGGGACTTCTAAGCCCCTTCTCGCCTTGAGATATCAGGCTGAGATAAACCGACCCCCGCGTATCCACTGTGGATGCGCGGGGGTTCCGCCGTTTAACCGGGCTATTTAACGTGCCAGGATGCCCAGGCTTCCCCGGTATAACCTGGCGCGGAAGCGGCGGAGAAGCAGGGGAGTAGGAGCGGTCTTTCTGGTTCCGGTTGTCGGAATTTTTACCTTCACCCCGTAGCATAAAAAATTATTGATATATCGGGGTGCGGGGCGTACTCTGATACGACTAACTATCAACGCAGATTTGAAAGGAACATCATGCGTTCAGTTGTTATGGAAGCCCCCGGCAAGGTCGTCGTCAACGAAGTTGAGAAGCCGACCCTGCTCGAACCCACCGACGCCATCATCAAGCTCGCCGCATCCTGCATCTGTGGCTCCGACCTGTGGCCCTACCGCGGCGCACAGCCCGTTGACCACCGGGCAATGGGCCACGAATACATCGGTGAGGTCGTCGAGGTCGGCTCCGAGGTCACCACCGTAGCCCCCGGCGACTTCGTCGTAGGCTCCTTCTGCATCTCCTGCGGCGAATGCGAAACCTGCACCGCAGGCTACCCCTCCCGCTGCCTCAAGGCAATCGCAACAGGCGACGCCTTCATCGGCGCACGCTCCAACGGCACCCAGGCAGAATACGCCCGCGTACCCTTCGCAGACGGCACCCTCGTCAAGACCCCCGCCGCACCCACCGCAGAGCAGATCCCGCACCTGATGGCGGCATCCGATGTGCTCGGCACCGGCTGGTACGCAGCGGACGCCGCGAAGGCAGGCCCCGGCAAGACCATCGTCGTTGTTGGCGACGGCGCAGTCGGCCTGAGCACAGTCATCGGCGCTAAGCAGCTCGGCGCGGAGAAGATCATCATCATGTCCCGCAACCCCGAACGTCAGGCGCTCGCTAAGGCATTCGGCGCAACCCACATCGTGGAAGAGCGCGGCGAAGAGGGCATCGCCAAGGTCATGGAGCTCACCGACGGCGTGGGCGCACACGGCGTCGCGGAGGCTGTTGGCACCCAGCAGTCCTTCGACCAGGCTCTCGGCTGCGTACGCCACGGCGGCTACATCGGCTTCGTGGGCGTTCCGCACGACAGCTCCATCGGCACCGATAAGCTCTTCGGCAAGCAGGTTCACCTGGAAGGTGGCCCCGCCCCCGTACGCAAGTACCTGCCGACCCTCATCGAGCTGATTTACAAGGGCGAAATTGAGCCCGGCCGCGTCTTCGACATGGTTCTGCCCATTGACGAGGCGGCTAAGGGTTACGAGGCAATGGACCAGCGTACCGCTACCAAGGTTCTGCTGACCATGCCGTAATAGCCGGTCGTATCGCCGGTTCCTATACCGGTTCCTATACCAGTATTCCGGCGCGTATGCGCTACTGATCCCCGCACCGACCCTGTCGCTCCACGTGAGCGGAGGTCACCGGTTGCGGGGATTAGTGCATTAAAAATTGGGTTTATTTGCCACCTTCCGGCGAGGTGAGGGACAAATGAGTGAGCCAAGGCATAGAATAAAAGAGCATGATTCGTACAACTCGAAGGATGACAATGACGAAGAAGCCTTTCCCTTCCGACCTCGAAATCGCACTTGCCGCCGATCTTTGGCCTATTAACAAGATCGCAGCAGACAACGGCATCAGCGAAGATCGCCTTGAACCCTACGGCAAGTATGTCGCTAAGGTCCTCCTCGACGAAACCACCAACGCAGAGACCGCCCGCAAGCGCGGCTCCAAGTACATCGTGGTTACCGCAGTCACCCCCACCCCGCTCGGTGAAGGTAAGACCGCAACCTCCGTCTCCCTCGCACAGGGCTTCGCCCAGACCGGCCGCAAGGCAATCCTGGCTCTGCGTCAGCCCGCAATGGGCCCGACCTTCGGCATCAAGGGCGGCGCAGCAGGCGGCGGCTACTCCCAGATCGTTCCCATGGAGAAGCTGAACCTGCATCTGACCGGCGACTTCCACGCCGTCACCGCAGCGCACAACCTGCTTGCCGCCATGATCGACAACCACCTGCACCACGGCAACGAGCTGCGCATCGACCCGCGCGCAATCGAGTGGCGCCGCGTTATCGACATGAACGACCGCTCCCTGCGCAACATCGTCGTGGGCCTGGGCGAACGCATGGACGGCGTGGTCCGCGAGACCGGTTTCGACATCACCAGCGCCTCCGAAATCATGGTGATTCTCTCGCTGGCAACCTCCTTCAAGGACCTGCGCGAGCGCCTGGCAAAGATCGTGATCGGCCTGAACTACGACGGCGAGCCCGTCACCGCAGCCGACCTGAAGGCTGACGGCGCAATGTCCGTCATCCTGGCAGACGCAATCAACCCGAACCTGCTGCAGACCCTGGAGCACACCCCCGCGCTGATTCACGCGGGCCCCTTCGGTAACATCGCAACCGGTAACTCCTCCGTGGTCGCAGACTACGTTGGTCTGGAGTACTCCGACTACGTGATTACCGAGGCTGGCTTCGGTGCCGACATGGGTGCGGAGCGTTTCTTCAACGTCAAGTGCCGCGTCTCCGGCCTGAAGCCGGACGCAGCAGTGCTCGTCGTGACCGTGCGCTCCCTGAAGTCCCACTCCGGCCTGTACAAGATCGTTCCGGGCAAGCCCCTGCCCGAAGGCATGCTGCAGGAAAGCCCCTCCGACGTGGAGAAGGGTGCAGAGAACCTGAAGAAGCACATCGAGATCGTGCGCAACTTCGGTGTTCAGCCGGTCGTGGCAATCAACGCCTTCCCGACCGACTTCGAGTCCGAGCACGAGACCATCCGTCGTATCGCTGAGGAAGCTGGCGCTCGCGTCGCTATCCACCGCGGTGTGGCTGAGGGTGGTAAGGGCACCACCGACCTGGCGGACGTGGTTGCTGAGGCATGTGACGACGTTTCGGATCTGAAGTACACCTACGATCTTGAGGACTCCATCGAGACCAAGATTGAGAAGGTTGCGACCAAGGTCTACGGCGCGGACGGCATCTCCATCGCTCCCGCCGCCGCTAAGCAGCTGAAGCGTTTCGCTGAGCTGGGCTACTCGCACCTGCCCGTGGTTATCGCGAAGACCCACCTGTCCATCTCTTCGGATGCAACCCTGAAGGGCGCACCGACCGGCTGGACCCTGCCCGTGCGCGAGGTTCGCCTGGCTGCAGGTGCTGGCTACGTCTACGCTATCTGCGGCACCATGCGCACCATGCCGGGTCTGAGCAAGAGCCCCGCAGCTGAGCGCATCGGCTTCGACGAGAACGGCGTGATGGTCGGCCTGTCCTAAGGGCTTGTCCTAAGGTGACTGTGCCAGCTGATCTATAGCTAGTGGAGGCGGCGCTCCTTCCCCACAGCGGGGGAGGGGCGCCGCCTTTGCTGTGCCCTATGGTGCTTTTGTGGAGTGTTCTGCCCCAGATACATGGAAGCATGAGGGGCGAATACGAGGTGCGCAACGTTTGAGGGCGGGGGAGCGGAGTTCTTGAAAACAGAATGCAACTAGGCTGCAACCGGGGGGAGTGAAGGATTCTGAAACCCCTAGTGGAGGGGTCTTTCAACCTTTCATTGAGGCTTCTAGGGCGCCTGTTTTGAGGGCGGAATTGGTACGTGCTGGTTAATAATTGGGCTCTATTTGTGCTTGAAGGTCAGGTTTTATTAAACAATCTGTAGAGGTTGATTTTTTAGTGACACGCTGTCTTGCATTTTGTGAAAATATGGCATTGACTAGGTGTTTTGCTTTTTGAAAGGGGTTATAATGGGTGCACTCAGTGAACCTGAAGGTGGGGCTGATGTTATTGTTTTGTAATAAAACCTCTACTTTAGGGGGTACCTACAGGGGTAAAACAGACCAATTGATTTTGCCCTCGCGCGAATAATTGTGCAGATTTTGAACGGTGAGCAGTACATTTTTTCCTGCTCATGAAGTTGCAAGTACTTGAAGATACTTTCACCTTAACCCTCTACTTCCGCAGAATACCGGGCTAAAACTGTGTATTGAACCTTTGGGATTGCCGAGTGTGGAGCTTAAGTTAAAGGTGCACCGAAGTGCCAAAAGAGGGAAATTCTAAAATTATTTTGGGTGAAATAAGTCACGCTAAAACTCGAAAAAAATGAAATTGGTACGTATGGATACCCTAAAAAACACCTGTTTTTATTACAGAATGATTACAATGAGGCGCGGGTCACTAAATCCGGCTCTCCGTACCAAATTGGGTGGTAAAACAGCCCCCAAAAAGTTCGCTACTATTGAGTCATCAAGTAATCGTGAGATTTCCAAAGTCCTCGGGTTGCTTGTGTTTGAGTGAGTGATAGATACCCCTGGGTGTCATGAGAAGCGACTGTGTATCGATGCGCAGTCGCTTCTCTGTTTAACTTTTGAATTTCAGTGGAACCTCAGCCGGGCGGAATCCAGCCGGAACCTAATCCGTACCGAGCATGCTCCAGAATCTGTTCCCTGTGCATCCCGCACAAGCAACCCGTACATGTATCCCGCGCGTTCAACGCCGAATGCGCTGATAGGGGAGCGAACCGCATAGGCGCATGCTGTGCGGTCACAACCCCTACACTGGAACTATGACTACTTACCCCGAACCCACCCTCATCTTTGAGAACCCCGAACTGACCGTCCGTGCGTTCAGTGTCTCCGAGATGGACAATAGCGTCTACCTCATCACCATGCGCGCCACCGGCGAGCAGGTGCTCATCGACCCTGCAGACGATGCAGAAGAACTCTACGCATTCACTCTTGACGCGCTCCTGAACGACTGCCCGCAGCTCGAACTGGCAGATGGTGAAGAACGCCGCGTGCGCGTCATGGAGAAGGAAGAGGACTTCAACTCCATCAGGCCCCGCACTATTGGTCTGACCGGCATTCTGGTTACTCACGGCCACTGGGACCACATCCGCGCTATTAAGGAGCTCGACCACCTCACCGGCGCCGTGACCTCCGCGGGTGCAGCTGACGCTGCTGAGATTAAGGAACTGGAAGACTACATCGTCGAAGAAGAGCTGACCGGCGGCGAAAGCTTCGACTTCTACCTCTCCGACACCGTCATCCGCGCCCTGCACGTGCCCGGCCACACCCCCGGATCCATCGTCTACACCCTCGAAACCACCTGGGAAGACGGCACCCCCGCAACCCTGCTGTTCACCGGCGACGCCCTCTTCCCCGGCGGCGTGGGCAAGACCGATTCCCCGCAGCAGTTCGGTGAGCTCTTCTCCAACGTGCTCGAAAAACTCTTCGGAGGCTTCGAAGACGACGCCATCGTACTGCCCGGCCACGGCCGCTCTACCACCCTCGGCGACGAGCGCCCCCACCTGGAAGAGTGGGGAACCCGCGGCTGGTAGGCCGCACTTGATGAATTGCGCCTCCTAGTCCACCTCATATAAGTACTGCACCCTCATGCCTTCACCCGCCGCATAATCCCGCTGGTGAAAGGCGTGAGGGTGTAGAATTTAAGTTCGAAGATAAGACGAAAGGATTTTCGATGACACCCCGCCCGGCACACGGTAGCACCGCACTCAAAGCGAACGATCTGACTAGCATCCGGGTTCAGGGTGCCCGCGAAAACAACCTCAAGAACGTAGACCTCACCATTCCGCGTGATGCGATGGTCGTCTTCACCGGCCTCTCCGGCTCCGGTAAGTCCTCCCTCGCCTTCGACACCATCTTTGCGGAAGGTCAGCGCCGCTACGTCGAGTCGCTGTCCTCCTACGCGCGTATGTTCCTCGGACAGGTCGACAAGCCCGACGTAGACTTCATCGAGGGCCTCTCCCCGGCGGTGTCTATCGACCAGAAGTCCACCTCCAAGAACCCGCGCTCAACCGTCGGTACCATCACCGAAATCTACGACTACATGCGTCTGCTCTGGGCGCGCATCGGCCACCCGCACTGCCCCGAATGCGGCGAAGAAATCACCCAGCAGACCCCGCAGCAGATTGTGGATATTCTGCAGGAGTACCCCGAACGCACCCGCCTGCAGATCCTCGCACCCGTCGTCAGCGCACGTAAGGGCGAGTTCGTAGACCTCTTCAAGGATCTGCTCACCCAGGGGTACTCGCGTGCCCGTGTGGACGGCGAAACCGTGCAGCTCTCCGACCCGCCCAAGCTCGCCAAGCAGTACAAGCACACCATCGAGGTGGTCGTCGACCGCATCGTCATTAAGGACGGTATCCATCAGCGCCTGACCGATTCCATCGAAACCGCGCTCAAGCTCGCCGACGGCCGCGTGCTCATCGACTTCGTGGACCGCGAGCAGGACGACCCCGAACGCACCCGCTCCTTCAGTGAAAACCTCGCCTGCCCCAATAATCACCCGCTGCAGATCGACACCATCGAGCCGCGCGCCTTCTCCTTCAACTCGCCGTTCGGCGCATGTACCGCCTGCGACGGTATCGGCTCGCGCCTGGAAGTAGACACCGAACTGCTCGTACCCAACCCCGACCTGACCCTCGGCGAGGGCGCTATCGCCCCCTGGTCGCAGGGCAAAGCAACCACCGAATACTGGCTGCGCCTGCTCGCAGGCCTGGGGGAGGAGCTCGGCTTCGACCTGAACACCCCCTTCAAGGACCTACCCGCCAAGACCCGCGCCGCCATCCTGGACGGCAAGGACTACAAGGTTGAGGTGTCCTACCGTAACCGATTCGGCCGCGAACGTCGTTACACCTCCGGATTCGAAGGCGTGAAGGCGTACATCAAGCGCAAGCACGAAGAAACCGAATCGGACTTCGCCCGCGACCGCTACGAACAGTACATGCGCCAGGTTGCCTGCCCCTCCTGCGGTGGCGCGCGCCTGAACCCGACCATCCTCGGCGTGAAGGTCGGCGGCCAGTCCATCGCAGACATTACTGACCTGTCCCTGGCTGACGCGCTCGCCTTCGTGCGCGGTCTGCAGCTCAGCCCCCGCGAAGCCAAGATTGGCGAGCAGGTCCTCAAGGAAATTGATGCGCGCCTGCAGTTCCTGCTGGACGTGGGCCTGGACTACCTGACCCTCTCACGCTCTGCCGGTACGCTCTCCGGCGGTGAGGCGCAGCGCATCCGCCTCGCAACCCAGATTGGTTCCGGCCTGGTCGGCGTGCTTTACGTGCTCGACGAGCCCTCCATCGGTCTGCACCAGCGCGATAACCGCCGCCTCATTGAGACTCTCACCAAGCTGCGCGATATGGGCAACACCCTTATTGTGGTTGAGCACGACGAAGACACCATGCGCGAAGCCGACTGGATCGTGGATGTGGGACCCGGCGCCGGCGAGCACGGCGGCGAAATCGTGCACTCCGGCAGCTTTGAGGAGCTGCTGAAGAACACCAAGTCCATTACCGGCGACTACATGGCTGGCCGCCGCAGCATTGAGGTGCCCGCCTCCCGCCGACCCGTGGACAAGGAACGCCAGCTGACCGTGCGCGGCGCCCGCGAAAACAACCTCAAGAACGTGACCGTCTCCTTCCCGCTGGGCGTGTTCACCGCGGTGACCGGCGTGTCCGGATCGGGTAAATCCACCCTCGTCAACGACATTCTGTACACCTCCCTGGCGAACAAGCTCAACGGCGCCAAGCAGGTACCCGGTCGCCACAAGAGTATCGACGGCCTGGAACATCTGGACAAGGTCATTCACGTGGACCAGTCGCCCATCGGTCGTACCCCGCGTTCGAACCCCGCCACCTACACCGGCGTGTTCGACCACATCCGCAAGCTGTTCGCAGAGACCAGCGAAGCGAAAATGCGCGGCTACACCCCGGGTCGATTCTCCTTCAACGTCAAGGGCGGCCGCTGCGAGGACTGCTCCGGCGACGGCACCCTGAAGATTGAAATGAACTTCCTGCCGGACGTGTACGTGCCCTGCGAAACCTGCCACGGCAAGCGCTACAACCGCGAAACCCTCGAAGTGCACTACAAGGGCAAGACCATTGCCGACGTACTCGAAATGCCCGTGGAGGAGGCAGCAGAGTTCTTCGCCGCATTCACCCCGATTGCGCGCCACCTGAACACCCTCGTGGATGTGGGCCTGGGCTACATTCGCCTGGGCCAGCCCGCAACCACCCTCTCCGGCGGTGAAGCGCAGCGCGTGAAGCTCGCAACTGAACTGCAGAAGCGCTCCAACGGCCGCTCCATCTACGTGCTGGACGAGCCGACCACCGGCCTGCACTTTGAGGACATCCGCAAGCTGCTCGCCGTGCTGCAATCGCTGGTCGACAAGGGCAATAGCGTCATCACCATCGAGCACAACCTGGACGTGGTCAAGTGCGCCGACTGGATTATCGATATGGGCCCCGAAGGCGGTAGCGGCGGCGGTACCGTCATCGCCGAGGGCACCCCGGAACAGGTGGCTCAGGTGAAGGGCTCGCACACCGGCGCGTTCCTTGCTGAGATCCTGAACTAGTCAAAAACTTGCCCTAGAGGAAACCTACGTGACTGATACTCAAGGAACCGAACCCACGCGGGGAGCTCAAGCAACCCGTGGCGCTGTGAACCGTGATGCCGTGAATCGTGGTGCTGTGACCACTGCGGACCGTGCGCGGCACATCCTGCACACCCAGCTGGAGGCGGACTTCTGCCAGGCACCCGGCTCGATTAGCCGCGCCCTCGAAGAGCTACGCGACTACCCGGAAGCCGAGAGCCTGCCGCTACTCGCCACCGTGCAGCCTCCCTCCGAGAAGATGGGCGCCGCACGCCGCCGCAACGACGATATCTGGGAGTTGCGCGTCGCCAACTACGCGAGCATCGGCATTCTCTGCGCCAAACATCCGCGCGTGCTGGACAAGGCCATCGACTACATGCTCGGCGACCAGTCGAACTGGCTCGGCGACTACGCGCAGCTACGCCAGCTCAACGAACTGCTCACCCCCTACACCCAGCAGGTCAGCGGCACGAGCATCTACTACACGCCCGGCCGCGCCCTGCTGAACTCGGTCGTACCTGAGGGTGTGCAGGCGCAGGAGGTCAAGTGCGCCGTGCCCGGTGTGGGCATGATGCGCCGCGTTGACCCCGCCGAGCTAAAGGCTGCGTTGCTTGCCGAAATCACCGGCGAGCGCACCATCCGCAGGGAGGCGAACGCCTCCGCGGGGGCGCTTGAGGCCGACCCGGAGGACACCGAGGCGCGCGTAACCCGTCTGCGCGTGGAGCTGCTGGACGCTGAGCAGTTTGAGCGCTTCCGCGGGGATAAGCGCTACTCGAACGCGCTGGGCTTTAGCGTGACCCGCCCGGATGTGCTGGTGCTCGCCGCATACCCGGTGGATGAGAACGCATCTAAGGCACCTGATGCACCCGCGGCGGGGGAGAACCCCGCGCTCGCAGACCCTATCGCTATGGTTGGCCTGAGTGACGATTCGCCGATTATGCGTCAGATTGGCATTGATGTGCTGCCCGCCTGGCGTGGTGCCGGCATCGCCAGCGTGCTGGTGCGTGATGCGGCACGCCTGACCCTGGCGGAAGGGTACCTGCCGTTCTACGGTACGAGCCCGTCACACATGCTGTCCCAGAGGGTTGCGATGAATGCCGGGTTGGTGCCGACCTGGTGGGAGTACGTGTCCACCAGCCTGAACGACCTACCCATGGACTAGAGCCGTCTGCGCTAGTCATAACGGACATGTAGAAAGCCCCGAGATTCAGAGTCTCGGGGCTTTTTGCTACTGAGTTTCGCGTGTTAGCCGCGCGGGGTTCAGCGTGCCGGGATTTTCTCGGCTTTCAGCATCTAGAACCTTACCAGTTACAGCTCCGCGCCGTTGCTGGCAATCACCTCGCGGTACCAGTGGAAGGACTTCTTGCGGTAGCGCGCCAGGGTGCCGGTGCCGTCGTCGTTGCGGTCCACATAGATGAACCCGTAGCGCTTGGACATCTGAGCGGTGGAGGCGCTAATCATGTCGATGCAACCCCAGGTGGTGTAGCCGAGCACGTTCACGCCGTCCTCAATCGCTTCGCGTACCGCGTGCAGGTGCTGGCGCAGGTAGTCGATGCGGTAGTCATCCTCCACGGTGAGCTCACCGTTCACCTCGACCAGTTCGTCGCGGGCTCCCAGGCCGTTCTCCACGATGAATAGCGGCTTCTGCCAGCGGTCCCAATACTGGTTGAGGACCACGCGCAGGCCGGTCGGGTCAATCTGCCAGCCCCATTCGCTGGCGGGTAGGGTCGGGTTCGCCACGCCGCCGAGGATGTTGCCTTCGCCGCGCTTGCCTCGTGCTGGGTCACCGGTCGCGCAGGTGGACATGTAGTAGCTGAACGACACGAAATCCACGGTGTTCTTCAGGTCCTCGCGGTCCTGCTCGGTGATGGTCAGCTCCACGCCCTTCTCGCGCAGGGAGCGCAGGAAGTAGCCGGGGTATGCGCCGCGCACGTGCACGTCACCGAACGCGAAGTGCGCCTGTTCCGTCTGCATGGCGGCGAGTACGTCGGCTGGGTCGGGGGTGAGCGGGTAGGTGGGCATGGCAAGAATCATGCAGCCGACCTGGGCGCCGGGCGCCAGTTCGCGTGCCGCAGCGGTGGCGCGTGCGGAGGCGACCAGCTCGTGGTGCATTGCCTGGTAGAGGTCGGCGTCGCTGAGCTGCTCTGCCGGGGTGTTGATGCCGCCGGACATGAACGGCAGGTGCAGCATCGAGTTGATTTCGTTGAAGGTCAGCCAGTACTTCACGCGCTTGCCGTAGCGAGCGAACACGGTGCGGGCGTAGCGTTCGTAGAAGCCGATGAGTTCGCGGCTGGTCCAGCCGTTGTACTGTTCGACCAGGTGCAGCGGGGTTTCGTAGTGGCTGAGGGTGATGAGCGGTTCCATGCCGTGCTTTTCGAGCTCGTCGAGCACGCGGTCGTAGAAGGCGAGGCCCGCCTCGTTCGGGGTTTCTTCGTCGCCGCGGGGGAAGATACGCGACCAGGCGATGGAGAAGCGGAAGACCTTGAAACCCATCTCTGCGAGCAGGGTGATATCTTCGCGGTAGCGGTGGTAGAAGTCGATGCCTTCCAGCTTGAGGTTGTCCTCGGTGGGTTCTGCGGTGCGCGGGTGCAGGCCGCCGGCGGGCAGCACATCCTGCAGGCTGGGGCCCTTGCCGTCTTCGTTCCAGGCGCCCTCGAACTGGTTGGCGGCGGTGGCGCCTCCGAAGAGGAAACCGGCGGGGAACGCGCCGAGCGGCTGCGGCTCGGTTAGCGCCGGGTTGGAGTTGGGCAAAGAGGTAGTCTGGGCGGTGATGTGCTGGTCCTGATGCACGGCATCCTCCAAGGTGCTTTAGGTCTTTCTTCTACCCTAGCGGAGGGGGTGGGGGATTACTAGGTTTTAGCTACCCGGGTGGGCGTTTTCGCATTGTGGGGAGACGTAGGAGCTGTGGCGGGCGTAACCGTAAAATAGGAACGTGCAGATTATTCGAGAGACCGGCCCCGAATCCGGCGATATCCTAATTCACCACGACCAGACGGTGCAGATGCTCCGCGAGGTGGCAACCGGCAAGCGTGAAGCCACCCTACGCATGTATCAGCCGAACCCGACGGTCGCGTTCGGCCGCCGTGACGAACTGAACCCCGGCTTCGCGGAGGCCTCCGCGGCGTGCGCCGAGCACGGCTTCGAGGTGCTGGTGCGCAAGGTCGGCGGGCACGCCGCCGCCTACCATCAGGGGTGCCTGGTCGTGGACCATTTTCAGCCCGCCTCCGACGCCCGCAGCGGTAACACCCTACGCTACGAACTCTTCGGTTCCATGTACGCGCAGGCGCTCCGCGAGGTCGGTGTGGATGCGCGCATGGGCGAGATTCCGGGGGAGTACTGCCCCGGCGAGTATTCGGTGCACGCGCAGCTTCCCGCCTCCGCAGGTGGTGGCCGCATTAAACTGGTCGGCACCGCCCAGCGTGTGGTGACCGGCGGCTGGTGGTTCAGCACCGGCATCGTGGTCTCCGACTCTGCGCCCCTGCGGGCGGTCACCGCGGACGTGTACCGTGCCCTCGGCATGGAGCTGGATCCCGCCACGGTTGGCGCGGCGCAGGACGCGAACCCCGCCCTGCTCATGGAAGACCTGGAAGACGCCATCGTTGAGGTGTACGCCCAAAACGGTTTTCACTAGGTTGTTTTATTTCTGACTTTTATCCGTAACTTATTCGATATATCCCCACCTGAAGCGAAGGAGCATCCATGCGTTGGGCGCAGATTAAAGACTCGAAGGGCAGCCGCGCGGTCTGCTTCTTCGAAGAGACCGTGTACGAGCTTCCGGCGAAGCTCAGCCCGCTACTGAATTTCTACAGCCGGTTCCGCCTGAACTTTGGCGACCCGAAGAACGCCGTGGCGATCCTGAAGGAGAACGGCGCGACCGTCATGGGTCACGGCGAGGAGCTGTGGAACTCCCTACCGTTTATTCGCCCGCTGGATAAGCCCGGCAAGATTGTGTGCGCCGGCCTGAACTACCGCGACCACGCCGCGGAAATGAACCTTGAGGTGCCCGAGCATCCGGCGCTGTTCGCGAAGTTCCCGAACGCGCTGATTGGGCCCGGTGAGCAGATCCGCATGCCCGCCGCCGACGGCACCGGCAGCACCAAGGTCGACTGGGAGGTTGAGCTCTGCCTGGTCGTGGGCGCTCGCCTGCGCAACGCCACGGAGGAGCAGGCGCTAGATGCCCTGATGGGTTACACGGTTATGAATGACGTGTCGGTGCGTGACTGGCAGGGCCGTTCCTCGGAGTGGTTCCAGGGTAAGAACTGGGACGCGATGACTCCGTTTGGTCCGGTGATTGTGAGCGCCGATGAGGTTGACCCGGTTGCCGGTCTGGAGCTGGTCTGTGAGGTGGACGGCGTGGTGCGTCAGCGCGGCACGACGGCGGATATGGTGTTTACCCCGGCGCAGCTGCTGTCCTATATTTCGCGGTTTATGACCCTGGAGCCGGGTGACCTGGTGGCGACGGGTACGCCCGCCGGGGTTGGGCTGTCGCTGCATCCGCGTCAGTGGTTGAAGCCGGGGCAGACGGTGCGCACCCGCATCGAGGGCATTGGCGAGCTGGTGAATGTCTGCTCGGAGGCGGGCGCACTGTAGTTATTCGGTAGCTCTGTACGCAACCGCGAATGAACCCACGTGAACCCACGGAGGCGCCTGCAGCACCTGCTATTGGGTGCACTGGAAGGCACCCATAAATGAATACTTATGCACCCCGCGTGTGTTTTTGAGGCGCATGCGGGGTGTTTTTTATTCCTTTTAAAGCTCCCGGTGAGCGGCTTGGGATTCCGCTAGTGCACAGTGAAGAGTACTCCGTGCGGGGGAGTGTGGCGAATGCATGGTTACGCACTGTCAAACACACGAAAACTTTAAACTTTGACCTAAATCTTAGGGTTTCGAGTGGGTTTTGTGGGTCTGTGGAGGTGAAGTAATGCATGTGCCCCGACTGTAGATTTGGCCCAAAAGCTACCGATTGAGCACACGAAACCCCCTGTTTCAGTGACTGAGACCATATCTGCCTAGAGTGCAGAATTCCAAATTGTGGGCACGTGTGAGAAATTCAACAGAAGGTTTTGGTGCGTCATTCCGGGAACTTTGAGGTTGAAGGTTTAGTTTCCCGTGCGCGTTTTTCGTTTTTCTCAAGTTGCCCTCGCCTGACTAGGAATAAAGCCCAAACACTGCGGTGCAAATTCCGAAAGCCTGAACGTCTATCAGTGCACGCAGGTGTAAGGAAATATGAGTCTAAACCTGAACCTTTAGCAAAAAATCGGTGCCCCAAATCACAAACTCGTTTTGCGTTCACCCAAAAGACTATGTAGGGTATGGGGATTATCTGAGAGTTTCCTGAGAATTCCTGCCAGAAGATCAGGACCCACCCGGGCACACCCTCAGATGCATATTTCACTCACGTCCGTGTTTGTTCATACAAACGCACTCACTCAAACAAGCCGACACGAACGGAAGAAAAACATGACCACAACTGCATCCAAAAACCCGGCACAGCGCCCGGCAAACCGCCGCCGTGCCACCATCGCTGCCTCCGCAGCACTGGCAACCGTCATCACCGGCGCGAACCTCCCCGCGACCTTCGGTGCAACCGCCCCCACCCGCAACGTAGCCGGTACCACCTGCGTCGACGCAGGCTACCGCACCGTGCCGACCCTGGCGAACCTCACCAACGTGACGCCCGGTCCGACCTGCTACTGGAACCCCGACCAGAAGGCACAGAGCATCGCGACCCTCGCACCGGTTAACTCCTCCCTCACCAAGGCGCAGCTGACCACCACCGAGAACACCTCGCCCCTGAGCGGCAAGCTCGCCCGCGATTCATTCGCCGCCAAGAAGCTCACCGGTACCGAAGCCGTCGCAGCCAACAGTAGCGAAATCAGCCGCACCTTCCTCGAATACACCGGCGATGCGGGTAACCACCCCGTCACCACCGCCATCAACGCCGGCACTGTGAAGAAGGACCGCGCCCAGACCGTTGGCGGCCACGAGAATATCCCGACCCTCGCCGTGAACTCCGCGAATCCGCACCAGGAGTACGTCGAGGTCGTCTCCCGCGACAACCGCGTTAACGCTAACGCGGAGAACAAGCGCATCCTCACCGGCGGCATCCCGATTCCGAAGTGGCTTGCCGAGGACCACGGCCTCTCCGGCGACCAGTCCGTCGCCCTCTATGACGAGGCGACCGGCATCTGGCGCTCCTACTTCAAGTTCGTCAAGGATGCAGACGCACAGACCTACACCAGCACCGCCCGTGTGCAGGTTGGCGGTGGCAACGTATCCACCCCCAAGAGCGCAAAGATTCAGTACGACAACGTCGGCCGCGGCAACGCAGGTCAGACCGTCACCATCAACGCACCCGTGAGCATCGACGCGAAGTCCGGCAATGCCCGCACCTCCTACCCGATTGCTCGCGGCGCGAAGTTCCGCCTGGCAAAGAACGTACCCGGCGCGTCCATCGACGCGAACACCGGCGTTATCACCTACAAGATTCCCGCAGGCACCCGCGGTACCGTGGACATCCCCGTTGCGGTTGACTACCCGGCAACCTACCACGTGTCCTCTGGCGGCTACATGCTCGCTAAGCCGAACTTCGGCGGCGTGGGCGAAGACAACTACTGGCTGACCCTCAAGAACGGCACCTCCTCCGTGGTGGGCCTGGCAAATGAGCTCACCCAGATTGGCGTGGATGAGCTCAAGGCAGGCAAGATCAACCACATGGTGTCCATCACCGCGGCTGACTACGCGGCGCTGACTTCCTCCTTCCCCGCGAAGGGCACCGACGGCAAGCTGGACATGAGCAAGTACCCGAACGCGCCCCGCGCCGGCCAGCGTGGCTTCCTGCCCGCGAACTTTGACGTGGAAGAGCACCTGCGTAACACCGGCCACGCCGACGACCAGCTCACCCGCATGATTCTGACCGCGATGAAGGAGTACGGCTTCATCATCGCGGACCGTAACCTCTTCACCAACGCATTCAACCTGGAGGCGGCAAGCTCCTACGCGCCCTACGCCCGCCAGGGTAAGAACGTGTACAAGGAAGACCCGAAGCTCGCGGCAATGTTCGCGAACTTTGTGCCCAGTGGCTTCACCGGCAACCAGTTCCCCTGGCAGCAGGTGCAGTGGATGCCCGTGAACTACACCGAGTCCGCTGAAAACAGTGCAGGCCGCAACACCGCCAGCGCAGATACCAGCGTGAAGTTCAAGTACCCCTCGGATTCCTACGGCAAGACCGGCACCGGCTCCGGCGTGATCTACCAGCCCGCCGAGCACCACGCCACCGTCTACTCCGGTGAGACCGCAGTCGCGCAGAGCGTGCACCAGTCGCACAAGGCTTCCCCGAACTACCGTTACGCCCGCGACTACAACTTCCAGGAAATCGAGCAGACCCCGAACTTCAAACCCAGCCGCTGGGTCAACAAGGAGAAGGTCAACACTGCTGGCGGCCAGTTCTCCAGCGCGGAGACTGGCATCCGTTTTGCCTCCAACGGCAAGACCGGCACCTACTCGATTGATCTGAACACCCACGAGGTTACCGGCACCACCTGGGACCTGCGCCGCGATAACGGTACGAACATCACCGTGAACCGCACCGGCAAGGCGCCCGCACGCATGTCCGATGTGAAGGCGAAGAAGGGCTCCGCCGCGCAGCTGTACTCGATCCCGCTGAAGGTGCACGTTGTGGATAAGAACAGCCCGATTGCCCGCGAGGATTCGGTCTCGCTGTACTCGGGTACCACCCAGAACGTGGCGGTGCTGAACAACGACGAAGCATCCTTCGGCGCATACAGCCGCGGCGAAACCGTGAAGAAGCTGGAGCTGCTCAACGAGCGCGGCCAGGTCGTCAGCTCCTACAGCGACGAGTACGGCACCTACCGCGTGGTGACCCTGCCGAATGGCACCCAGGGTATTGCGGTTTCTGCTAAGAATAAGCAGGGCTTCGCACCGCTGGTCCGCTACCGCGCAGTGACCGACAAGGGCGTAAAGTCCGCTGAAGGTTACCTGCAGGTGGCAGTCGCCAACCGCTAAAGGCCTGCTAAGGTTGCATACCAGCGAGCATCAGCGCACATAGGGGAGAGGGGCACGCTCAAGAAAGCACGCCGTGCAGGCGTAACTTCCTTGACGTGCCCCCTTTCCTGTACATAAGGTGAAAATACTATGACTCAGAGCCACCACACAGACCAGACCGAAACTAACACCACCCACACTGACCATGCCCACGAGCATGCATCGGACCATGCCCACGAGGTGCCCGCCAACGCGCCCCTCCTCGAAGGTAGCGGCCCCAAAGATTGGGAGGAGCAGTTCGGCCCGTCCGTGGCGATTTTCTCTGCGCTCGCGAATCCGCTGCGCCTGGCGATTGCGCACCACCTGATGCACCGCCCGCACAGCGTGAGCGAACTGCACACCTGCCTGGGCATTTCGCAGCCGCTCGCATCGCACCACTTGCGCATCCTGCGTGAGGCGCACGTGATTGACCGTGAGCAGCAGGGCCGCACCACCATTTACCGTCTGAAGGACGACCACATTAGCCACATTGTGGTTGACGTGTATGAGCATACGCGTGAGCATCATGCGGACTAGTCTGCCCTCAAGCTGAGCGTTGGCTGGGAGCCGTTGTAAGATGGTGTGTGTCCGTGCACCAGTACAGTGCGGAATAGTATGCGCACCGGCGGCGCCCGAGTGGCACGCTTGCGCCTGAGTTAAGGAGACTTATGTCTGCCGCTGATTCTTCAGCAATTGTTATTAGCGTTTCTGGTGAGGAGCGCGAGGTCACCGCGAAGACTGCCGCTGAGCTGTTCGCTGACGACCCGAAGATCGTTGTGGCACGCGTGAACGGCGTGCTGGTTGATCTCTCCCACGAGCTGTCTGCTGGCGATTCCGTTGAGCCGGTTTTCATTCACGAACCGGACGGCCTGAACGTTCTGCGCCACTCCGCTGCGCACGTGATGGCGCAGGCGGTGCAGGAGTACCGCAAGGACGCCAAGCTGGGCATCGGCCCGTACATTACTGACGGCTTCTACTTTGACTTTGATGTGGCTGAGCCGTTCACCCCGGAAGATCTGAAGAAGATCGAGAAGTCGATGATTAAGATCATCAAGTCCGGTCAGCTGTTCCGCCGCCGCGTGGTCACCCACGACGAGGCTGTCGCCGAGATGGCAAACGAGCCGTACAAGCTGGAGCTGCTCTCCCTGACCCAGGGCCCCGGTTCTGGTGCGGATGCCGCCGAGGGCGCATCCGTGGAGGTCGGCGAGGGTGAAATCACCATTTACGACAACGTGCACCCGAAGACCGGCGAGACCGTCTGGAAGGACCTCTGCCGCGGCCCGCACCTGCCGAACACCAAGCTAATCGCTAACGGTTACGCCCTGATGCGTGCCGGTGGCGCGTACTGGCGCGGTTCTGAGAAGAACCCCATGCTGCAGCGTATTTACGGTACCGCGTGGCCGACTAAGGACGAACTGGTGGCGTACAAGGAGCGCATCGCTGAGGCAGAGCGCCGCGACCACCGCCGCCTGGGCCGTGAGCTGGACCTGTTCTCCTTCCCGAAGAACATTGGCCCCGGCCTGCCGGTGATTCACCCTAAGGGTGGCGTGATCAAGCGCGAGATGGAAGACTACGTGCGTACCCGCCACATTCAGGAGGGTTTCCAGTACGTCAGCACCCCGCACATTTCGAAGGAAGACCTGTTCTACACTTCCGGTCACCTTCCGTACTATGCGGACGGCATGTTCCCGCCCATGGAGCTGGATAACGGTCATTACCGTCTGAAGGCTATGAACTGCCCGATGCACAACGAGATTTACCGTTCTCGTGGCCGTTCGTACCGTGAGCTGCCGCTGCGTTTCTTCGAGTTCGGCACCGTGTACCGTGACGAGAAGTCCGGCGTGTTGCAGGGCCTGACTCGTGTGCGCATGATTACTCAGGACGACTCGCACTCGTATGTGACGAAGGAGCAGGCACCGGACGAGGTGCGTCACCTGCTGAAGTTCATGCTGAGCCTGCTTGAGGACTTCGGCATGACTGACTTCTACCTTGAGCTGTCGACTCGCGACACTGAGGGTGATAAGAAGGATAAGTTCATCGGTACTGATGAGCAGTGGGAGGCGGCTACCGCGGTTCTGGAGCAGGTTGCGAAGGAGACCGGCCTGGAGCTCGTCCCGGATCCGGGTGGTGCTGCGTTCTATGGCCCGAAGATTTCGGTTCAGGCGAAGGACGCGATTGGCCGTACCTGGCAGATGTCGACCGTTCAGTACGACTTCAACCAGCCGAGCCGTTTCGGTCTGGAGTACCAGGCTGCGGACGGTACCGTGCAGGAGCCGGTCATGATTCACTCGGCGAAGTTCGGCTCGATTGAGCGCTTCCTGGGCGTGCTGACCGAGCACTATGCGGGTGCGTTCCCGGCGTGGCTGTCGCCGGTCCAGGTCATTGGTGTGCCGGTGGCTGAGGCGTTCAACGACTACATGACTGAGATCGCTGACAAGCTGCGCGCGCACGGTGTGCGTGTTGAGGTGGACTACGGTTCGGACCGCTTCACCAAGAAGATCCGTACTGCGTCTACTGAGAAGGTTCCGTTCATTCTGATTGCTGGCGGTGAGGATGCGGAGCACGGCGCTGTTTCGTTCCGTTTCCGCGGCAACAAGCAGGAGAACGGCGTGCCCGTGGATGAGGCTGTGGCACGTATTGTGGAGCATATCCGCAACCGCGTGAACGAAGACCCCA
>NZ_KV832006.1:532484-571369 GCF_001837295.1 Rothia sp. HMSC065C03 | reverse complement strand
CCGCGTGAACGAAGACCCCAAGCCCAGCACCGAGGCTGCTGAGTAGTACTAGGCTTTCTGGTCTAGCTCGCATATAGAAACCACCCCTTTTGCGGCGACAAGCTGCGGAGGGGGTGGTTTCTTTGTGCTTTGAGGAGGCGAGGGTGGGGGATTGCAGCTGGGCGCAGAAAGTTGTGTTGTGGGGGAGTTTTCCCTAGTCCAGGCGGGTGTCTTCGTGCTAATGTGAATGATGGTACTTACGTTCGTCGCCGTTCGGAGGTACCGGTAATTGTACGATTCGGATAAGGATGTCTGAATTTTCAGAATCCTTTATAGGGCTTTAACAAAGAGAGGAATTGTTACTTTTCTAACTTCTGTTTATAACAAAGCCAAAATATTTTTTCTATTCACAACTGAAAGGAAAAAAAGATGAGCGTTTATCTTTCGAAAGTTAGTCTTGTCAATTTTCGTAACTTCAAGAATGCCGTTTTAAGATTCAATCCAGGGGTTAATACAATTATTGGCGAAAATGGTGCTGGAAAGACAAATATCTTCCACGCAATCCGCCTACTCCTAGATGATACTTTGCCCAATAGTTACTCATACTTTACTGAAAAAGACTTTAATAGGGATATTGGTGACTGGAGAGGACATTGGATAATAATCCGACTTGAATTTACTGGGTCTACATACAATGAGCTCATGAATTCATTTATCTCGCATTGTTTAAATCCTGAAAATAAGACAGAAATTCCAGATTGCGAAATCGACAGTAAAAAAACAAAAATCTATAAATACTCATGCTCGATTATTTTTCGGCCTAAACTCGAAATTCGAAGTGAACTATATAAAGCCCAGGGAAACAAGAGTAAAGTACAAGAAATACTTAATAAAATATCAATTGCAGACTATGAGAGTGTTCGAATTGGTAAGGGTAATTCAGATTTCCACTGCCTTGCAGACTATCAAAAATGTGTCGGCGACTTCAAAAACCTAGAATTTCCTGACCCGGAAGATACAGAAATGGAAAAGAAAATCGGAATACGTCTTCCAAAGATTTTCTATATTCCTAGAGAGTTTAATACATTTTATATAGATGCTTTGCGAGATGTTCAGAGGTCTTTCCAAGGTCAATATAGAAACCCACTGAGGGACATATTGGAGATTGAAAGTTCTGGTATAGAAAACGATCCATCTTTTAACAACATTGCGAAAATGGCAGGGAAATTAAATGATTTAATTAACAAGAATGGAAAGGTTAGCAATCTTGCCAATAACGTACTTTCTACTTATAAAGAGGCTGTTGGATCCATATATTCTCCTGGAACACTAAGTATTAAGTCTCAATTGCCGGTTGAGGCGAAAGAATTATTCCACGCACTATCTATCTACATAGGTGGACTGTATTCAGCCCAGGGTAACTATCAGGGATCGATAGACGAGCTTAGCTTGGGCCATGCAAATATGTTGTATATATCTTTAAAGCTTCTAGAATTTAAATCACATAAAATTAGTAAATCAAATTTTTCCAGCCCGATATCAAATATATTGCTTATCGAAGAGCCGGAATCTCACATACATCCTCATATCCAGAAGGTTATATTCAGTAATGTTGGAAATGATAAAAACACTCAGGTGATTTATTCAACCCACTCGCCGCAGATTTCAGAGATAAGCAATATTAAAAATGTAAATGTTATCCTTCAGGACGGAAATGAATCATGGATTGCATGTAGTCCCTCTTCGGGGCTGAAGGAAGAAGAGATAATACCCGTTAATCGTTTCCTAGATATTACAAGATGTAACCTTTTGTTTGCTCGAGGGGTCATTCTTGTCGAAGGTGATGCTGAAGAAATGCTAATTCCATATTTGATCAAGAAAGTCTATGGTGTTTCCTTAGATGAATTAGGTATTAGTTTAATTAATAATCGAGGAGTTGGATTCGACGGGTTGGCTTCAATATTCCATGCTGATAGATTGCAAAAGAGATGTTCAATTATTACAGATTTAGATACCTATATGGAAAATAATAAGTTTTCATCCCCTAAAGCGGCTAAACTAGGTACAAGTCGACAAAATGCCCTGAACCAGAAATTTGTTGACAACAGGTTTGTGAAATCGTATTTTGCAGAATATACGTTTGAAGTAGAATTTGCGCTGGCAGGCCAGAAGAATATTGGCCAACTAATTAAATTTGCGGAAGAGAATAAGTATAAAGACATCCGGGCATTAGGGGAAATTAAAAACAAGCTTTTATCTAAAGATAATGCTAAAGTAGCTGAAGCCTCTCTACAGCTAACAGAAAAAAATGATATAAATATTGGAAAATCTGGAAAGGGATGGTCAGCTTTGATGCTGTGTAACTATATATCGAAGGAAACTATTATCCCGCATTATATTTTGGAAGCAGTCTTATTCTCTATCGGGGGCAGGATTCCAGATGACATCAAACAACAAATTTCGAAATACAGGGATATTGAGTTTGGAAAAGACGATGCGACCAGAAAATTGATTGAGCTGGAGGAGTGTGATGGATAATTTAAATAGTGAACAGCTGAATGCTATTGAATATGAAAAAACGTGCTTCTAATTGCTTGTCCGGGTAGTGGAAAGACCCATACCTTGATACATAAAGTTGCTAGAGAGATATCAAAAATTGATACGCATCGCAGATTCGTTATTGCCATTACTTATACAAATAATGCTGCGGATGAAATGGAAAAACGTCTAGATAATTTAGGGATAGATACAAATCAACTTTGGGTAGGAACCATACATAAGTTTTGCTTAGAATGGATAATTTATCCGTATTCAATCTATAATGATTGTATCCCACCAAATTTTGCAATCGCGAATGATGCATATAGGTATAGGATTCTTCGTGAAATTCATCCAGGTTTCAGTGAAAAAAATATTAAAAAACTTGCGGATGGAATTGAATTTCATAGATTAAATAAATATGAAAGGATATTAAGAGATTCGATCCCCCCAAACTGTAACACAGATATATGGTCTAATATAAAAGAATATTTGGCTAATTTAAGACTGAATCGATTATTAGATTTTCAAGACATTCTTGAGTTTTCATATAATTTGCTGTGTGAGAATAAATTTATATCTAGAAATATTCAAAACATGGTTTCGTTTTTTGCTGTGGATGAATATCAAGATATGAACGCGATCCAATATTTGATAGTTTCAGAAATTTTTAAAGGTTCAAAAAATACTAATATGTTTATCGTGGGAGACCCAAATCAAGCTATATTCAGCTCACTAGGGGGTGTAGCGCTAGATATTGATGATTTGAATAGATTAACTGGGAAGTCTTTTAAAAGATTTGAACTTTCGAGAAACTATAGGTCGTCTGAGTCTGTGGTTGAGTACTCAAAGAAATACATGGTGCAGCATATGAGTATGTCTGCAATTGGAAGAAATAAAAATTATAAATCAAATATATATTATTATAATTTTCAGAATGATGGAATAGATAGTGAAAATATTGGTTCCCGCATCCTTGATATTATCGAGAAGAATTTAAACCTTGGTGTCAGTGAGGAGGAAATTTGCATCCTGGTTCCTCAAAATTTCCTCGCGAAATCTTTAGCTAGGGAATTTCTTAGAAAGGAGCAGAATATAAATTTTGATTGTTTTGGTTTGACCCCATTTGTGAAGGAGTATTCAGTATGGAGTTTTCTCTCGAGAATTGCGTTGACAGAACCGTCACCTGGAAGGTATGTCCAGAGATTATTGTGGGCAAGGAATATTTTGGATATTTTGATAGAGGGGAATTTTCTGTTAGAGGGAGAAATTCTTCCTTCTGATATCCTCTATATTTCTAATGAAATAAGTGAGTCTCTGGTGGGGCGATACGGTGATGATGGTTTTATATTCAATTTCTTAAATGATTTTTTCAATCTATTTTTAAGTAGAATGAATGTATTTTTGAATTCGGAGGATCCGATTATGGTGCAGAAGAATATGCTTTTGGAAGAACTTGAGGTTTCTTTAAATAAATTTAAAAACAGTGTTGGGGAGTCAGAGTCAATGCCCCAAGAGCAACAGGCTGTAAAGGATAATAGTATAGGATATTATAAGTCAATGTTGGCTAATTTGAATAAAGGGGTGAAATTGACAACCATTTATAAATCTAAAGGTGAAGAATATGATACTGTAATTCTCTTTGGGGCATTAGATGGATATATGCCCCATAGGGATGTACCAGTAAGTCAGCGGGAAGATAATGTCAAAAAGCTATTATATGTTGCATCGAGTAGGGCGAGGAAAAATCTGTGGATAATTGCCGAGAATAGAGAGAAAGCAGGTGGTAAATATTATGACCCGTGCCCCTATATTGAAAATCCATAATTCATTTTACTGTTGACTTTTGTTGATGATAATAGGCTCTGGTGTGCGCTAGTGGTACTAGTGCACACCAGATTTTTATGTGATATCAGGGAAATGGTTTTGTGAATTCATGTGATTTTGGATGGTAGCATATCGAGGGTTCGTTAGATAACGAAAAATGCCTATATAATTTCATTATCCGAGGTTTATTCTACGTCAAGATGAGATTCTATAAATTTTGCAGGTTTAAAAATAATTGTCGGCTCAGTACCTATAAAGTAGTTTTTCTCTTTTCCGCAGATTGCCAGAAGTATTCATGCTTGCTCCTCGAAATCACAGTAGGGTTCATATACCCGTATGAAGGAGCGACAACCATGGCGAAAAAGAAACGCCTCATATCCGGCGAGAAATTAAACTCCCGGTATCACGACGTTGCGTTGAGATCTGGGCACATCCTCCCGTTACCTCATATGTTGACATTGAAAACCAATTTCTCAGTTTATGAGATATCCGCAACCGCGTGAACGAAGACCCCAAGCCCAGCACTGAGGCTACTGAGTAGTACTAGGCGTTCTGGTCTAACTCATATATAGAAACCACCCCCTTTGCGGCGACAAGCTGCGGAGGGGGTGGTTTTTGTATGTTCTATGGCGGTTAGGCGGGGGAGGGGCGGGTGGGTGCAGAAAGCTGTGTCGCGGGCTAGTTTTTAGCTCCAGAGTGCTAGCGTAGTAGTAAGGCGAACGTCCATAGTCATTCAGAAAATGGGTAGCTGGATGGTCCTGAAAATGATGTCTCACTGTTGATTATTGAGGGAGCACGAGCGTATGAAGTCGAATAAGTATGTTCCTGTTGGGATGCTGTTCTTGATCCTGGCAATTATCTTGAACGTAGTGTCAAATGTCAGCGACATGGTGCTTGGGATTCTCTACGGCATCTCGATAGCAGTATTGATTATTGGACTATCTAATAGTCGAAAATAGGTGCTGCAACTGAGAAAAGGGGGCTGGGGGTCTTCCCGGTTTGGCCGCTCAGCTGGCAGTAGCTGCATGGACCTGCCGAGATAAATTATAAGCAACCAAGGAGGTATATTATGAAAAATATTAGTTTTCAGAGCATCGGTGCTTTTATCCTCGTATTTTCTCTTTCCTGTCTGTTCTTGACAGTGATTCAGGGAATGGGAAATCTTTGTTCACCAAACGTTCTTATGATTTCCTTAGGTATGGGTTTGGCATCGGCTACCATGTACTTCTTTGCATTCAGGAATCATGACTAGTCAACCGTGCTATCTTAAAACATCTTAGAGGTAGGGCTATTGTCAGCCCTACCTCTCTTTTGTGTGTCTGTGCCATATGGTGTGTCTACGGTAGCGCACTAGGGTTCGTTTGAAATCCTGTACTCGCACCTAGTTGTTCCCAATCTTTTTGCGCGACGGCGGCGGTCAAGCACGGTGCTTGCGCGGGTATACCTGTGCCTTCGCTATTACATGGTCGAAGAGAACCGACCCCTGAATAGTATTATGGAAAGCAACGCCGCTTACGAAGAAGCAACAGCCTTTATCGTAGAAGGTGCATTTGAAAGGATTGAAGAATGGCAAGCATCGAAGTGATGAAAGAACGAGCTCGCATTGCGGGACGCTTCAACCTGTCTGCCCGCCGCAATCCAGAACACCGCGCACTCGTAACCCTAGCGGCTCAACGTGCCGGAGGAGAATGCCACGTCATCCCCGCTGCATCCGGCGAGAAAGTCGCTGACGTTTTCCGCCGCTCCCGTAACATCGCTGGAGAATCAGCCGTCATCATCGTCACCGAAATCAACGGAACGCTCTACGCCCAGATTATCCAAGCCGAACGCGTCCGAAACCTCGGGCAAGACTCACGCGGTGTAACAACCGTTGCCAGCGCATCTGGCGTTACCCAGCCAGAAACCGCACACGAAGACCTAACAATCGGCACCTTCCTGCAGTACGCACAGATGATCCCGAACGGCTCAGTTGTCCTAGAAAGCGACCTGAGCTCGGTGCAGGCAGTTGCACAGAACGCGCTAGGAACCCACCTGGTCACTGCCTAAAGACAGCCTAGAAGGAAACAAGCATAAAGGGACCCGGCAGGCTATCCATCAGATAGCCCGCCGGGTCCCTTCTTTATACCGCCGCTATGCGCTCAGCCCTTAGCGAGTAGTCCGTTCCAGCAGCTGCAACACGTTCTGGTAGGTGTGGCCGGTCGCCTCCGTCATACCCTGCTCACAGGTGCGGTTCGCCGAAATGTATGCGGCAAACTGCTTCTGCTCGCTCAGCTCCGCAGCCTCAGCCTCCGTAGCGCTCGCCGTCAGCTCCGGGTGCAGCATACCGCGGTCACCCGCGTAGCCACAGCAACCCCAGTGCTTCGGTACGTACACGTCGTCACTCATCGCGTTCGCAATCTTCTCAAACGCAGGCTGAGTACCCAAGTGAGTCATGGAGCAGGTCGGGTGCAGAGCAACCGACGGCAGGGGAGCAGACACGGTCAGCTTATCCAGCATGTTATCGGCGGCGAACTGCACCGCATCGTACATGCGCAGACGCGAGAAGTCCGGCTCACCCGGCTTCAGGCCGTTCACGATCTTGTGCTCAAGCGCCTTAATAACCTTCTCGCGCATCACTTCAAGGCCCTCAGTACAGGACGAAGCGTCACACACGACCGGCAGGCGGCCACCGTCAGTAGCCTCCCACAGGGACTTCAGCACACGGTCGCTCATGATCGAGTAGCCGTCGGTGAAGCCCTTCGACTTCCACGGGGTAGCACAGCACATCTCACCAATATTGTCCGGGATGCGGTACTTCACGCCGGTACGCTCGCACAGGCGGATGAACGCCTGGGTTGCGTTGACCGGGTCATGCTTGCCGTCGCCGTCCACGCCGCCGAACATGGAGTTCACGCAGGCGGGGAAGAACACAATCTCAGCGGTTGCGTCCTTGTGCGGCTTACGTGCCGGGCCGCCGACCGGCAGGCCCTTCTTGTAGGAAGGCACCATGTCATCACCCATGACCTTACGGGCAATGTCGGTGGTACCGTGAACCACGGGGAACGGCAGCTTCTTAGCCACGGTCAGGGCCTTACCGGCAACCTTATCCATGATGCCCCACTGCTGCGCAGCGACCTTCCAGCCGGTAGCAGCCAGCTTGTCCTGGTTCTCAGAACGCAGGCGGCGAATCAGGTCACCAGTGTTAATGTTCACGGGGCAGCGGGTCTGGCACATGCCGTCCACAGCACAGGTCTCAATGCCGTAGTACTCGTACTCCTTACGCAGGCGCTCGGCGAGCTCGTGGTCGCCATTCATCTCGGCGGCGGCAATCTCACGGCGCATCACAATGCGCTGGCGCGGGGTGAGGGTCAGGTTGCGGGAGGGGCAGACCGGCTCGCAGTAGCCGCACTCCACGCAGCGGTCGACTTCTTCCTCAACGGTCTCAGCGACCTTCAGGTCGGTCACGTAGTCGGTGTCCGGCTCGGTAATCAGCACGCCGGGGTTCATGAAGCCCTTCGGGTCAATGAGGCGCTTAATCTGGCGCATCACGTCGAAGAGTTCCTCACCGAACTGGCGGCTTACGAACGGAGCCATGATACGGCCGGTACCGTGCTCAGCCTTCAGCGAGCCGTCAGCGGAAAGGATCAGCTGAACCATTTCTTCGGTGAAGTCGCGGTAGCGGTCCAGCTGCTTCGGGTCGCGGAACTGCTCGTTCAGCATGAAGTGGATGTTACCGTCCTTCGCGTGACCGAAGATCACGGAGTCCTGGTAGCCGTGTGCGTCGAACAGCTTGGTCAGGTCGCTACAGGTGTTACCCAGAACCTCAACAGGAACAACCACGTCTTCAAGCAGTGCGTTAGTGCCGGAGCGGCGGTTACCCGCAACGGTGGTGTACAGGCCGCGGCGTGCCGCCCACAGTGCGTTACGCTCAGACAGCTTGCTGGTCATCGACACCGGCGAAGCCACCGGCAGGCTCTTAAACATGGGTGCTGCAGCGGCAGCCAGGTCGCTCAGCTCCTGCTCGGAGTTGCCCTGGAACTCAACCAGCAGGGCGGCGTGGTCCTTCACGTCGATGGCGGCGAGCGCCTCCGCAGCCTGGCCGGTACGCTGAGCCACACGAATACTGGTGGCGTCCATCAGCTCGACGGTAGCGAGCTTGTTAGCAACCAGTTCGGGCACAGAGCGTGCAGCATCAATCAGGTTGTCGAACACGAGCAGGCCGGTGGAAATGTTCTTCAGAATCGGCAGGGTGCGGTAGGTAGCCGAAGCAACAAAACCGAGGGTGCCTTCCGAACCAATCAGCAGGTGCTGCAGAATGTCCACGGGGGTTTCAAAGTCGACCAGGGAGTTCAGGCCGTAACCCATGGTGTTCTTCATGGAGTACTGCTGGCGAATCTTCGCCATGGATTCGGGGTTCTCAAGCACGCGCTTGCGCAGGCGCAGCAGGCCCTCGTGGAGTTCAGGTTCGAGGGAACGCAGCTTCTGGTCGGCGTCCGGCTCGGCGGTGTCGATGATGGTGCCGCTGGGCAGCACTAACACCATGGAGTCGAGGGTGTTGTACGTGTTGTACTTGGTGCCCGAAGACATGCCGGAGGAGTTGTTCGCGACCACGCCACCGATGGTGCAGGCGGACCAAGATGCCGGGTCGGGGCCGAGCTTGTAGCCGTAGGGTGCCAGGTAGTTGTTGACCATCATGATGGTCGCGCCGGGCTGCACGCGCACCTTCTTGCCGTCTTCAAGGACCTCAATTTTCTTGAAGTGGCGGCGGGTGTCGACCATGAGGCCGTCGCCGCTGGACTGGCCGGAGAGGGAGGTGCCGCCGGAGCGGAAGGTCAGCGGCAGACCGAGGTCGCCGGCTGCGCGGAAGATGTTGGCGACGTCTTCGGCGGAGTCGGGGCGGACCAGGCCGGCGGGCACGAGCAGGTAGTGGGATGCGTCGTGGGAGATTGCCAGGCGCTCGAGTTCGGAGACGCTGGATTCGACGGCTTCTGCGCGCGCATCGGAGAGTAGGCGCTTGAGGGTGTCCTCGTAGGGGGACTTGAGTGCTTTGGAAGTGTTTGACACAACGGTGGTCATGATGAATCTCCTTAGTGAGACTGTCTTACCTTTCAGTATGTGCTCTTGAACACCGTCTTTTCCGCTTAGCTATGGCTAAGCTTGGCGACTACTTGTCACCATAAAGGGGGTGGGTTATACACCGTGCTGATGCGGTGGTTTGCCGCGTATTTGCTGGCTTTCCGGGGGAATACGCCCGGGCCTGCGGAGGCGCACCCACCACACTCTGAACGCCGCGGTTGCTCTTAGGCGCGGCTGCCGAGGGTTGTAACATTCCAGCGGCTAACCCAAAAGGCGGCTAACCCAAAAGAAAGCGTGGGGCAGAAAGCTACATGCTTTCCACCCCACGCTTGTGTAACGTTTAGGCTTCGTCGAAGAAGTCCTCATCAAGCTTCATGATGGTGTACGTGCGTGCCACCTGTACGCCAACACCGTACTTAATCATGAGGCGCGCCAGGTGCTCACCATCAATCAGAACGAGGGAAATTCCGCTACCAAGTTCCTCCGCGTAGCCGCGTGCGCCAGACGTAAAGGAGCTCGACGTGATGAACACGCCTTGCGTTGCCTTGCCGTGTAGCGCGCCCACAAAGTTCTGAAGGTCGGGGCGGCTCACCACGTTGTCCTTGGCGTAACGCTTAGCCTGGACATAAATCTTTGAAAGACCCAACGCATCCTGGTCAATGATTCCGTCCACGCCGCCGTCATTGGAAGCCGGAGTAACGGTGCCGCGTCCTGCCGGGCCGCCGTAGCCCATCGCCAACAGAACATCCACCACCAGATGCTCAAAAGCAGTCGGAGACATTGCGCGGACGCGTTCCAAAATATCGTGCGTCAGCGCGGACTCAATCTGAGTGATGCTTTCATCAATGAGTTCCTGCGGGGTGCTATCAGACACCTCAGAGGGTGCAGTCGTGACGGCAACAGTCTTGGTAGCGGTCTTCGGGGTTTCCTGCGGGTCCTGCTCGGAACTATCAGACTGGGAACGCTCACGCGTGCTGCGGGCGGAACGAACGATATGCGCGACGACATCATCGGGGATGCCCCCAGGATGAGCCTCAATCAGCTTCAAGCCTTCGTCAGAAATAACCTGCTGACCGCGGCGAGGGGAATCAACCGCACCGAACATCTTGAGATAGGTCAAGCCCCAACTAATGCGGTCCACATAGACGGGACGCTTGCCGTTCGGCAGGTAGGGTAGTAGCTGCTCGTCAGAAAGCGGGTAGCGCTCTGCTACAGCGCTATAAATCTCTTTATTGGTGCGGGAGTTGCCGTCAGATAGGTAAGCAAGAATGCTGGGAATGAATTCGTAGAACTTGGGAAGTTCAACCTCAGTGGTATCAGGCGACTGAGCGGTCATCGGTGTATCTCCATTGATTGATAACGGCTGGTTAATAACGGCGGGTAGTCCGTTCTTAATATACCTCTAATACAAAAGATAATCGTTACCAGAGGTGCCTGTTTTCCCTTGTGCAGGCTTTATTAGCGCCGCAGCTGCTCTTAGGCACGCCCGCCGAGGGCCGTAACATTCCAGCTAGCAGTACTATCAGAAGTCACCACACCACAAAATAGGGGAGAACCCGCCGAAGCACGCACCCCCAAATCCTCCACAAACACGCGGCCACCCGCAGGCACACTACGCTCCTTACGATCCACACCCGCACAATACACCGTCATCTTCGCACCCGAACGGTTCTCCACCGCAACCGAACCGCCGCCCGATTTCGACACAGTATCGTGCACAAAACCGCGGTGTAAAGACCGCCGCCCAAAGGTCACAGCACAAGGTCACAGTGCAACGAAATAGAAACGCAAACGCAACGGCGTGGAGTATCATTCACACTATGGATAAGGCAGAACAGAACCAGACAGACAACACGGTAAAGAACGGCACAGCACCCAATACCTCGGGGAATACCTCGGGCAATATTCCGGGGAACAGCCCGGTGGGTGCGTCTGCGCGCCCTGAAACTGTTGCATCTGAAACTACCGCATCTGAAGCCGCCGCTGAGAATACCACGAAGGCTGGTTATACCCAGTCGGCACCGGCAGAATCCAGTGCCGCCAAAACTAGTGCTGCAGCAAGTAGCCCCGCAGAGGCTACCGCCCCCGGCATGGAGGCAGTACAGGTTGATGCCGTGCAGATTGATAGCGCCCGCCTGGACAGCACCCACTCCGTCTACTCCACCGACCTGGACCCCGACGACTACGAAGAGGTCGTCGAAGAATACGCCACCACCGACGCGCCGGACGGTACGCACCGCGAGGAGCGTCGCATCACCCGCACCACGCATCACCCGCACGGCAAGGGCGACCAGAAAGCGGGCACCCAGGGTAACCCCGATGGTGACGCCGAGATTATTGATGTAGGCGAACCTGAAACGCACACCACGACTATCCGCACGGTCACCCGCACCGTCACGGACCCGCCGCGTCGCGCCCCGCGCACCCGCCTGTTCCGCACGCTCAGCAAGTACCGCGGCGAGAAGAACCTGGCGGCGTGGGAGGAACGCTCCTCCACGCCCATGTTCGTGGCGTCCGTACTGTACCTGCTCGCGTTCGCCGCGCCCATCATGAGCACACGCATTCAGGAGCCGTACGACGCGTACCTCAACATCATTCAGATGATCCTGTGGGGCCTATTCGCCGCCGACTACTGCATTCGCCTGTACTTGGCGCCGCGGCGACTCTACTTCATCACGCATAACCTGATGAACCTGGCGATTGTGCTGCTGCCCGCGTGGCGTATTGTCAGCTTCCTCTCCATGATTTATATGACCGCCAACCGCCAATATAAGAGGCTCTCAGAGCTGGCGGTGAAGCTCTTCGGATACACCGCGATCTTCATCATCATGTTTGCCCTGTCGATCTATTCGGTGGAGTCCTCCGAGCCGGGCGCGATGATTCGTGACCTGCCCACCGCCTACTGGTGGATGTTCACGACCCTCGCCACGGTCGGCTACGGAGACGTTTACCCGGTCACCGGTATCGGCAGGGTCATCGCCGTGATCGTCATGCTGTACGGCGGGGGCTTGGTCGCGGTTGCTACCGGTGCGCTCGCGAGCTGGATTATCGAAAAGTTTGGTGGCAGGGAGGAGCAGGAGTACCCCGCAACCAAGGCTGACGTGGACGATCTTCGCCAGGAGATTTCTGAGTTGCGTGCCCTGCTGGCTCGTGAGTATGCGCGCCGTGAAGCCCGCGACTACACGTTGCGTGAGGTCGTGGATGAAGACGGTGTGCACCCGGTTCCTTCGGATGCGGAGGCGGCACGCCGCGCCGGTTTCAGCGCCGCCGCGGGCTTTACTGCCCCTGGTACTCCTGGCGCTCCGGGTGCTGCTGCGGCAGCTTCTGCGGAGGCTACCCCGAACACCGCGCCCGGCGCCGCGCGGGCTGGTGAACCTGCCGACTCCTCGGCATCTCATGAGGTTGCGGTGCGCGAGCAGGAGCCGGTCGCCCTGCTGGAGGAGACCCGCCAGACGTTCACGATTATTCGTGAGAAGTTCTCGCTACGTTCCCGCAAGCAGTAGTCCGCTCGCAAATACCCTGCGGACAGTAACCGGGCTGTAGCGGCTCGGTTGCGGTAGCGCAGATAGCAGCGCAGATATAACAGTTCAGTTGAGGCTTGGCGCTCAAACCCACACCGCATACTTATTGAAGCGGTGGGTTTGGGTGCCGAGCCCACGCGAAGGCAAGACGAAGGCAAGAAAATTGCCGCCCACGCCACCGTGCGGGATATTTCGCCTTGTCGAGGCAAAATTAGCCCGTGGAGAGTGCAAATTGGGGCTCGTGTGCGCGAAAAACCCCTCAACTTAAGATCTAATGTGACCAAACTATCTTTTAAAAATGGCCGCCACTGGTGAAACTCCTAGCCAGAGCCTATAAACTATCTACCGTGCCGGTTATCGAACGCCCTGTAGCCTCAATGCGCTACGGGGTGTCGTCGTATCCCCACCTCACTCACGGGGAGGCACCACTCAACTCACAAACTCACTCAAACACATACTCTGTTAGGACACGTTCGTGGTACCTAAGTCCACTCTGGGCGCGCTCGCTCTACTCGTCAGCGCGCTCTCCCTCACCGCGTGCGCATCCGCACCGAATAACGCCTCCGCATCCGCTGTTGTTGACCAGGCTGCTTTTGCAACCGCCGAACCTAGCGCCGTTTCCGCCCCCGGCGACGACAGCACCGGAATTAAGGCGGCGGCTGGCGTCTCGCAGGACCCGTCGATTCACCCGACCGCGACCCAGCCCACTGAGACCCCCGCGCCGGACAACACGAGCAACCAGGAGCCTGCCGCATACACCGCGGCGCCCATGCCTTCCTCGGCAGCCGTTGCGCGCTCGCAGAAAATCATGGACGGCACCTGGGTTCAGCAGGACTCTACCAACCTTGAGAACTACATGGACGCCGTCATTCACGACGGCATTATCGAGGTCACCTACCACCTGAACCACGAAGAGCTGGCGACTCCCTTCTGGGTTGGTGCTTTCGAGGCGAAGACCGGCAACTTCAGCTACATTTCGCACGTGGACCATGCGAAGCTGAGCCACGCGCCGTACGCCTCCGATAAGGAAACCAAGGAATTCGTCATGAAGGACGGCGTGCTGAGCTTCCCCATGACCTATGAGGGTGCCACCCGCATCATTCGCCTGGAAAAGCAGCACAGCTAAGCGCGCTGCCGGGGGAGTTATCTCATATCTGACACGCATGACGGACGGGGCGTTCCCGTTGCCGCGTGCGGGCTATAGAATGGGACTATGAGCGAGAACACGACCCCCGAGCATGGCACCGCAGCCTCGGTGCAGGATTCCTTCGAGCTACCCAGCGCACCGGACCAGTTCCAGCGCCTGTGGACCCCTCACCGCACCGCCTACGTGAGCGGTGGCCAGAAGGACTACACCGAGAAGACCTGCCCCTTCTGCACCGCGCCCAGCCGCAGTGACGAAGAGTCGCTGATTGTGCACCGCGGCGAGCATGCCTTCGTGATTCTCAACCTCTACCCGTACAACCCCGGTCACCTGCTGGTCTGCCCGTACCGCCACATCCCGTTCTATGACGATGCGACCGAGGCAGAAACCATGGAGATTGCGCAGCTGACCCAGCTCGCTATGAAGGTTCTGCGCGAGGTGTCGCATAATGACGGCTTCAACATTGGCATTAATCAGGGCAAGGTGGGCGGCGCGGGCATTGCTGATCACCTGCATCAGCACATTCTGCCGCGCTGGAGTGGGGATACGAATTTCCTGCCGATTATCGCTCACACCAAGACCATGTCACGCACGCTGGATGATATGCGTGTGGCTATTGCGGAGGGGTTTGCTCGCCTCGGCTAGACAGCTTGGTGAGTTTGAAAATCTGCGCTCACTACTTTAATTTGCCGGCCAGTACAGAAAAAACTTGCTTCATAAATGCGCAGATTAGGCGTTTAACGCTCATTTGAATGATGTTACGTCTGCTATGTATGGCAAAGTTTTAAATGCAGCGACGCTGCGGGGAAGCTTCCGGCTTCCATGAACACCGCATAGCTCACCGAAAAATAGCGGTCACCGATCGCTTTCGGGCTTGGCAGGGTGAGCGCCCTGCCTCAACCACAGAGGTCAGCGCCTCAGCTGAGAACCCACCCCGTCGTGCGTGAACGCACGGCAACACTGCGGGGGTGCGGATCAGCGTGAAGGACGCTGGCCTCTTTTTGCATTTCGAGGGCGCTGCTTTTGCCCCTCGGGGATGTTGCGCCAGGATGCGCCGCCGAAGAGGTGATACCCGGATGCACCGCACCCCTCGAGAAAGAACCCGCCAGACCCGCTAGAGTGGAATGCTATGGACTACCCCAACCTGCTTGAGACTGCTTTCGACGAGTTTAGCGCTGCGCCCACCGCCGGTAATGGTGCCGGTGCCGGTAATGACGTCGCCGCCTGTGAATCTGCAGGCGCGCCGCAGCTACTCATCTGGAGGCAGATTCGCTGGTCCAACCGCCGCCCGCTCATTGAGGTGGAACCGGTCGTGCCCGGCGGGGTTGCTGAAGGAGTTCATAACCGGGCATCTCAAGTGGTAGGGGCACCCCATATGACGGGGGAGAGCGCCCCTAACCGGGAAAGCAGCCCCGCGCAGCGTGGCGTTCCGAGCGGGGTTCGCATCCAGATTCCGTTGACCCCCGGCGCCTACCTGGGGCTGCGTATTCCGCGCGATAGCGAGGGGGAACTCTACCGCTACTGCGCCGGATACACCACCGGCACGAGCAATGACGCCGCCCCCGAATCCGCGGGAATCCGCCGCGTACCCTGCCCCGAAGGCACCCGCATCCAGCGTGGTCAGCAGTGCCCGCGCTGCACCGCCCGCGACGAATTTACCGCCCTGCACAGCGCGCACCTGTACCCCGGAACGCTCACCGAATCCATGCGCGCCTACGCCATGCTGGAGCATCGCCTCTACATCGCGACCTTCCCCGACGGCACGCACAAGGTCGGCACCAGCTCACTGCATTCGACCCCGCGCCGCCTGGATGAGCAGGCGGTCGCCACCGCCACCTACGTTGCGCTCGCACCCGACGGCCTAGCCATTCGCCGCGCTGAGGACGCCGTGACCGCCCTCGCGAAGATTCCGCAGGTCAAGCAGGTGGCGAGCAAGTATCGCGCCTGGACGAACCCGCTGCCCGGTGCGCAGCTTCGTGTTGCCCATCAGGAGGCGGTCGCCCGCGCCCGTACCGCGCTCGCTGAGCTGGCGCGCACCGAGCCGGAGGTACTGCTCACCGCCCTGGATGAGCCGTGGATTCCGTCGCTCGCCATGAACCGCCCCTATGCGGCGTTGCGTGCACAGTCCCCCGAACCGCTGGCACCGTGTGAATCCGGTCTGGAGAGCGGGTCGGCTGGCTTCTTCTGCACGGGTGCGGCGGGTCAGTTTTTGAGCGCCCACACCGGCGATGCTGACGCGGCGTTCCTGGTGAATACTGCCGCGTGGCGGAATGTGCTGGTGGAGCCGGCGCAGGAGTTCACGCGGGTGAGGGTGCAGGGTTCGCTGTTCTAAAACCTCCGCCACTCCAAACTCCCGGCGCCTGTACCACCGCACCAAGCCCCGGGCGCACCAACCCCCTCCGCCCCTTCCGGCATGAGCGAACGAGCCCGGCGGACCATTCAGCCGTTGGCGTGCGTGTACTAAAATGGTAAGCATGTCCAAACCCCTCATTCGTCTTCTCGGCCAGGGCGTACGCGCCGCGACTAAGCTTCGCGGCGGCGGCTCCGCCTTCCCCGGCCTTGTCATGGAAAAATTGCACCCCGACTTCGTCGCTGAAGAGCTCGCGAAGCTGCCCTACGGCGTGGTTGTTGTCTCCGGCACGAACGGTAAGACCACCACCACGAAGATGGCTGTGCAGCTGCTTGAAGCTCAGGGTCTGAAGGTTTTCACTAACCGCACCGGTTCGAACTTTGTGCGCGGTGTCGCCGCGGCACTGCTGGGCGAGATGACCCTCGGCGGCAAGCTTGACGCTGATATTGCTGTGCTTGAGCTGGATGAGGCGCACGCCGTGCACTTCGTCAAGGCCGTCAAGCCCGATTACGCTCTGCTGCTGAACGTTCTGCGTGACCAGCTGGACCGTTTCGGTGAGATTGACACGACCCGCCGCATGCTGGCGACCGTCGCCTCCGCAACGACCGGTACCGTGGTGCTCAACCGTGAGGACCCGCGCATCCGCTCCCTCGCTGAGAACGTGCAGCCTGGCGTGACCGTCAAGTACTACGGTCTGGATGAGTCCCTGCGCTCCTACTTCCCTTCGGATGATGAGATGCGCGGCGGCACTGTCGCGAAGGCAACCCTGCCCGAAGCTGACGTCACCCTGACCGCGTTCTCCGGCACCTCCGCTACGTTCGACCTGGCGGGTGTGGAGCGAGTCGGCGAGATCAACCTCTACGGTATTTACAACATCTTCAACGCGGCAGGCGCTATGGCGCTGACCCGCGCCGTCATGGGCGAGAAGCTCAACGAAGATAAGCTCATCGCCGAGCTGGCGAAGATTACCCCCGCCTTCGGTCGCGGTGAGACCCTGAACGTGAACGGCCGCCCGCTGCAGCTGCTGCTGGTGAAGAACCCGAGCGGTTTCCGCCTGTCCCTGGCGAGCGCGAACGCTGACGACTACGCCACCATGATTACGATCAACGACCAGTACGCTGACGGTCGTGACGTGTCCTGGCTGTGGGATGTTGACTTCGACAGCTTGAAGAAGACCGGCGTGCAGATGGTTTCGGGTGTGCGTGCCTGGGATATGGCGCTGCGTCTGGAGCATGACGGCGTGAAGGTTGACGATGTTAACGAGAACCTCGCCGATGCGCTCAAGGGCTTCATCGCCTCCAGCGGTAACGCGCCCATGCGTATTTTCTGCACCTACACCGCAATGCTGGCTCTGCGTGAAGAGCTCGCAAAGATCACTGACGTTGAGAGGGTCTCCTAATGACGGCAACTCACACTTTTGAGGGCACCCCCGCCTCCGGCCCCAATAACGGTAAGACTCTGCGTATTCTGCAGCTGTACCCGCTCGACATGAACATTTACGGCGACTGGGGTAACACTCTGGCGTTGGCTCGTCGCGCGCAGGCGCACGGCTTTGACGTGCAGATTCTGGACCACAACCCCGGTCAGCCTTTCCCGGAAGATGTTGACATCATTCTGGGTGGCGGCGGCCAGGACTCGGGTCAGTCCGTGATTCAGGATGACCTGCACGCGAACGGTGACACGCTGCGCTCGCTGGCTGAGGCTGGCGTGCCGATGCTCGTCATTTGTGGCCTGTACCAGCTGTTCGGCAAGGAATTCCGCACCCGTGAGGGTGAGGTGCTGAAGGGTATCGGCATTTTTGATGCGCACACGGTCGGCGGCGATGACCGACTGATCGGCAACATTGTTGAGGAGTCTGAGGAGTTCGGCACCGTGATTGGTTTTGAAAACCACTCGGGCCTGACTTACCTGGGTTCCGGCTGCACCCCGCTGGCTACCGTCACTAAGGGTGAGGGCAACAACGTGACCGACTCGCATGAGGGTGCGCGCGTGCACAACGTGATTGGCACCTACCTGCACGGTTCGCTGCTGCCGAAGAACCCGAAGATTGCGGACTACCTGATTGAGCAGGCCGCAATTCGTCGCTTTGGCGAGTTCACGCCGAACACGATTGACGACTCGCTGGTGGAGAAGGCGCGCGCTTCGGCTGCGTCCCGCCCCCGCTAGCCTATTCCTGGCGGTGGCGTGCACTTTCTGAGGTGGTGTGCGCCTCCGCTACGGTATAGTTATGTGAGTACAGTACGGTGCGTGGGACGTTTCGCCGTGCCCGCACGGAGGTTTTGACTAAGGGAGATACGAATGTCCGGTCACTCTAAATGGGCGACTACTAAGCACAAGAAGGCTGCTATCGACGCTAAGCGCGCGAAGGCTTTCGCGAAGTTCATTAAGGCAATTGAAGTTGCAGCACGTATGGGCGGCGCTGATATTGCTGGTAACCCCGCTCTTGACCTGGCTGTGTCGAAGGCGAAGAAGAACTCCGTTCCTAACGACAACATTGACCGCGCAATCAAGCGTGGCGCTGGCCTGACCGGTGAGACCATTGACTACACCGAAATCATGTACGAAGCACGCGGCCCGCAGGGTACCGCTCTGTACATTGAGTGTCTGACCGATAACCGTAACCGTGCAGCGTCTGAGGTTCGCCTGGCTGTGACCCGTAATGGCGGCACCATGGCTGACCAGGGTTCGGTTGCGTTCCTGTTCGAGCGTAAGGGCGTTGCTGAGGTCACCAAGACTGACGGTCTGACCGAGGATGACGTTCTGATGGCTGTCCTGGACGCAGGCGCTGAAGAGGTTCTGGACGAGGGCGACGTATTCACCGTTGTTTCCGCAGCAACCGACCTGCCCGAGATCCGTAAGGCTCTGGACGAGGCTGGCCTGCAGTACAACAACGATGACCCGGTCTTCCGCCCGACCATGCAGGTTGACCTGGACGCTGACGGCGCTAAGAAGTTCCTGAAGCTGGCAGACGCTATTGAAGAGCTCGACGACGTTCAGAACGTCTACTCGAACGCTAACGTCTCTGACGAGGTTATGGCAGAGCTGGAAGCTGAGTAATCACAGCTGAGTAATCACTCGGATTCTGATATCTGATGCTTGAAGAAGCCGCTCCTTTGACCGAGCCGCCGCACGGTGGCTGGCTGGTTGGGGGAGTGGCTTCTTAGCGTCTGGGGCTATTTTGGGGAGGCGCTGGGTACTTTTCGCGGGGCGCGCGGTGACTGTTCACGCGGTGACCGCGCTTGTGGGGACTGTTCTCGTGGCACGCCCCGGTGCCGGGTGCTAGGATTCTGAAGGGCTAGAATCTAGATATTCTAGAGGGAGTTTGTCGAAAGGGGAGATGATGGCCGCCGCTCAACCTGCCGCACGCGATAGCATGCGTGAGAACCATGCCGCCACTGCCGTGGAACGTGTGCCGGGTGCAACCCGCATCATGGGTGTTGACCCGGGTCTGACCCGCTGCGGCTTCTCCATGCTCGATATGACCGCCGACCGTAAGGCGCACTTCGTGAACGTGGGTGTTGCCGGCACGATCCCGGCGGAGTCCTTGGACCAGCGTATTCTCTGGATTTTCAACGCTGCCTCCCACTGGCTCGATACCTACAAGCCGGATGCCCTGGCGATTGAGCGTATCTTCGCTCAGGAGCAGGTGAACACGGTGATTGGTACGGCGCACGCTTCGGGCGCGGTGATTTCTGCGGCGGCAATGCGCGGCGTGCCGGTGTTCTTCCATACCCCTTCGGAGGTGAAGGCGGCGGTGACCGGTAGCGGCCGCGCCGATAAGGCGTCGGTGGGTCGCATGGTGACCCGCATTTTGGGGCTGGATTCCATGCCGAAGCCCGCCGATGCTGCTGATGCCCTGGCGATTGCGATCTGTCACGGCTGGCGTGGCGGCGGTATCGGTTCGGGTATCAACATGGCGGCTCAGACGCAGACTCACCAGGGTTCACGCCCGGTGCAGGCTCGCCGTGGAGGGTCGTTGACTCCGGCGCAGCGTGCCTGGATGGAGGCGGAGGCGCGCGCTCGCCGCTAGGTGGTGCCGTCGTTGGCCTGTGTACCGCCTTCTGCTGGCTCGCATGTATTCGCTAAGAAGTTCGAATATATGCTTGATTTCAGAAGAAATATTCTAATATACTTGTAGTGTCTCCCCGTTGAACTGGGGGAGTGCGTTCTGTGGGTGCCGGAGTTTCCGGTGCCCTCACACTGCCGCGAGCCTCATTCCTGGGCGCGGTGTTGAAAGGTGGAGAGAAATGATTGCATCCCTGACCGGTCGTGTGGCTCAGGTGGGCCTTGATCATGCGGTGATTAACGTGAACGGTTTCGGCATGCTCGTGTACGCCACTGCGCGTACTCTCTCCAAGTTGCGCACCGGTGAGGAAGCTACCGTGCTGACCACCATGATTGTGCGTGAAGAGTCGATGACTCTCTACGGTTTTTCGGAGCCTGCCGAGCGTGAAGTGTTCGATATGATGCTTTCGGTTTCCGGTATTGGTCCGCGTATTGCGCTGGCGGTGTTGAGCGTTCACACTGCCGCTGAGGTGGAGCGCGCCGTGGCGACCGGTGACGATAAGGCGTTCACGAAGGTTCCCGGTATTGGCCCGAAGGGTGCCCGCCGTATTGTGCTGGAGCTTGCCGGCAAGCTGATTCTCAGTGATGGTCAGACCGATGAGCTGCCGCTGAGCCAGGGTATTGTTTGGAAGCCGCAGGTGCTTGACGCCCTCACCTCCCTGGGCTGGAGCGAGAAGGACGCTTCCGCCGCCATTGATGCCTACGTGAAGCACAACCCTGCCGCAGAGACCGAGCCGGTGGGTGTGGCTCTGCGCGGTGTGCTCGCCTCCTTGGGTACTCAGAACACGGTGGGCCGCCACTAGACGGCGCGCCCCTGTCAGACGTATCCCACTCAAACTTTTGTGAAAGAAGAATTCTATGAGCCAGAATCCCTATGAGCCGCAGCCCGCGGCGTCCCTGGTTTCCGGCGGGTATTTTCCCGGTCAGGTGCCCGGCACTCAGGCGTCTTCAGCTCCCGCCCAGCGCCTTGTGGCGATGGAAGAAGAGCCTGAAGAAAAGATGATTGAGGCGGCACTGCGCCCTAAGTCCCTGGATGACTTTGTGGGGCAGCGCCGTGTGCGTCAACAGCTGTCCCTGGTGCTGGAGGCTTCGAAGATGCGTGGCCGTAGCGCCGACCATATGCTGCTGTCGGGCCCTCCCGGTCTGGGTAAGACCACTCTTGCAATGATTATTGCGGCAGAGATGGAGGCGCCGTTGCGCATCACCTCCGGCCCGGCGATTCAGCATTCGGGTGATTTGGCGGCGATTCTGTCTTCGCTGACTCCCGGTGAGGTTTTGTTCCTGGATGAGATTCACCGTATGAGCCGCCCTGCTGAAGAAATGCTCTACATGGCGATGGAAGATTTCCGTGTGGATATTGTCGTCGGTAAGGGCGCGGGTGCGACTTCCATTCCGCTGGAGCTGCCGCAGTTCACTCTGGTGGGTGCGACGACTCGTGCGGGTCTGCTGCCCGGCCCTCTGCGTGACCGCTTCGGCTTTACCGGTCACTTGGAGTTCTACTCGGTGGAGGAGCTGGAGCTGGTGCTGCGCCGCAGCGCGGGTCTGATGGATATGCAGATTACTTCCGAGGGTTTCACGGAGATTGCCGGTCGTTCCCGCGGCACGCCGCGTATTGCGAACCGTCTGCTGCGTCGTGTGCGTGACTGGGCGCTGGTGAACGGCGTGGACCGCATCAATGCGGCCGATGCTGCAACTGCGCTGGATATGTACGAGGTGGATTCGCGCGGCCTGGACCGCCTGGACCGCGCCGTGCTGGAGGCGCTGATTCACAAGTTCGGCGGCGGCCCGGTGGGTCTGTCCACCCTCGCCATTGCGGTGGGTGAAGAGACGGAGACCGTGGAGACGGTTGCCGAACCGTACCTGGTGCGTGAGGGCCTGATTGGTCGTACCCCGCGCGGTCGTGTGGCTCTGCCCGCGGCGTGGGAGCACCTCGGCTTGGAAGCCCCGGAGATTCAGCTCTAGATCCGCATCAGCTCTAGCCCCGTATCAGCTGATAACACTGTAGTAGCCCGTGGGAGGTATCCGCCTCCTGCGGGCTTCTCTGTGCCCCCGGTATCTCTTCTGCAGGGGCGGTAGTTCTTCTGCAGGCGCGGCAACTTTTCTACCGGTTCTGCAGGCGCTGTCGGGTTCCATTGGGCTCTGCCGGGCTCTGCTGGTCTTTACCAGCGACATAAAATTACGCCGAGAGAGTCCAAAACTCAGGTTAACCTCACAAAAACGCTGGTTCGGGGCGCTAAAGCTCATGCTCTCGCGTAGGATGGATACGTACTGTATCTACGATTCCACACCTTCTGGTACGCTCAACCCTCGCGGTGAGCGGCACGGGTGCGGATGTGAAAGTGAGACCATGGATTTTAACCTCCTGATTATGATTGCCATGATGGCGCTGCTGGCATGGATGATGTTCTCTGCACAGAAGCGTCAGCGTAAGCAGATGGAGGAACTGCGCGCAATGCAGCAGTCTCTCGTCCCCGGCACCCAGGTGATGACTGGTTCCGGCATCTACGGCACCGTTGTCAGCACTGACCTTGAGAACAACAAGCTGCAGCTTCAGATTGCGGACGGTGTTGTTATCACCCTGGCACTGAACGCGATTATGACTGTCGTTGAGGAGGAAGCCCCCGCGGCACCCCTGACCGAGGACGTGTACGAGGCTACCGCATCCGAAGCTCCCGCTTCCGATACCTCTTCTGATACTGCTAAGTAATTCAGCGCGTATGAGCCCGGCGCCCCATGAGCGGCGTCGGGTTTTCGCGTTACGGAATCTGTAGAACACTCAATTCTATTCACACGAAGAAGGAACATTATGGCTAAGCGTTCACCGCTTGCAGCCGCGCGAGGGGCGCTCCTCTCGATGGTCCTGCTCATGGTTGTTATGGCTGCCGGTATTTTCGGTAGCACCTATTCGGGAGGTTCGTGGGCGCCGAAGCTCGCCCTGGACCTTTCGGGTGGTACTCAGATGATTCTTTCTCCGAAGGTCAATGGCTCTTCGGATGAGAACGTCTCCCAGGAGCAGTTGAACCAGGCGGTTGAGATTATTCGTCAGCGCGTTGATGGTGCCGGCGTTTCGGAAGCGGAGGTTACCACCTCCTTCGGCTCGGGTAATAACGTGGTTGTTTCGGTTCCCGGAACGATTAGCGCTGAGACTCGTCAGCTGATTCAGGCGTCTGCAAATATGACGTTCCGCCCGGTGCTGCTTTCTGGTGCCGGTACTGCGGTGGCTGAGGATGCCCGCACTGCGGAAGATAAGCTGCCCAAGCCGTCTGCGGAGCCGACTGACGGCTCTGACCGTAACTGGATTACTGCGGACCTGTACAAGCAGTACGAGGCGAAGGACTGCACCGCGGCACGCAATGAGGACGCCGATAGTGCGGACCCGACTAAGCCGATGGTGGCGTGTTCCACTGATGGTCAGGAGAAGTACATTCTTGGTCCTGTGGAGCTGAGCGGTAGCGATATTTCTACCGCAAGCCACTCGCAGGAGACGAGCGGTCAGGGCGTGACTACGGGCCGTTGGGCTGTGAACATTCAGTTCAACGATGCTGCTCGTGAGAAGTTCCAGAACATTACTTCTCGCCTGAACGCGATTCGTGCGCAGAACGCAAATGATCCGCGTGCCCGCTTCGCGATTCTGCTGGACGGCAAGGTGCTGTCCTCCCCGGTGTCGCAGGCAGTGATTTCTGACGGTAAGCCGCAGATTACCGGTAACTTCACTGAGCAGGAGGCGAAGGCTCTCGCCGATCAGCTCAAGTACGGTGCCCTGCCGATTAGCTTCACGATCCAGTCGGAGCAGCAGATTTCTGCGACCCTGGGTTCGGAGCAGCTGCGTGTGGGTCTGCTGACCGGCCTGATTGGTCTGCTGCTGGTGTTTGTGTACTCGCTGTTCCAGTACCGTCTGCTGGGCTTTGTGACGATTGCGTCGCTGATTGTTGCGGGCATCATCTCGTATGAGGCGATTGCGTTGCTGGGTTGGGCGTTGAACTACCGCCTGTCCCTGGCTGGTGTGGCGGGTCTGATTGTGGCGATTGGTGCTACGGCTGACTCGTTCATCGTCTACTTTGAGCGTATCCGTGATGAGATCCGTGCGGGCCGCACGATCCCGTCGGCGGTGAACCACGGTTGGCAGCGTGCATCCCGCACTATTTTGGCGTCGAAGGCTGTGAACCTGCTGGCTGCTGTGGTGCTGTACGTGGTGTCGGTTGGTTCGGTGAAGGGTTTTGCGTTCACCCTTGGTTTGACTGCGATTGCTGACCTTGTGGTCGTGTACCTGTTCACCCACCCGATGCTGACTCTGCTGGCGAATACCCGCTACTTCGGTGAGGGTCACCGCCACTCGGGCTTGTCGCCTGAGTCGCTGGGCGCTACGCCGCTGTACCGTGGTGCCGGTCGCCTCCGCACCCCGGAGGAGAAGCAGCTGAGCATTGCTGAGCGTCGCCGTGCAGAGCGTGCCGCCGCTGAGGCTGACGAGTCTGCTTCTGATGAGAAGAAGGAGAGCTAAGCATGGCTACCGATGTGAAACCTAATGCTTTTGCCCGCTTCGGTAATGACCTGCATTCGGGCGCCCGCTCGTACCCCTTCGTGGGTAAGCGCCGCCTGTGGCTGGCGTTGGCTGCGCTGCTGATGGCGGTGTCGGTTCTGATTCCGTCGGTGAGTGGCGGCTTCAACCTGGGTATTGATTTCCGTGGCGGTTCGGAGTTCGTGGTCTCGAAGACTGCGCACGTTGATACTGCTACGGGTGAGCGCGTTATTCACGAGAAGGCGAAGGACGCCTCCGATGTTCGCGTGACTAATATTGCGCCGGGTACGATTCGTGCCCAGATGAGCAAGCTCAGCGATGATGAGACTCTGCAAGTGAAGGCGGCTCTGCAGGAGGCGTACGGCGTCTCTGAGAATGACGTGACCTCCTCGTTTGTGGGCCCGACCTGGGGCGCGGATGTGACCCGTCAGGCGTTCTGGGGTCTGGTCGCGTTTGTGGTGCTGGCGCTGATTGGTATGGCGTTCTACTTCCGTACCTGGAAGATGTCGCTGGCGTCTATTGCGGGTCTGTTCTTCACCGTGGTGGTGACGGTTGGCCTGTACGCCGCGTTTGGCTTCGAGATTACTCCGAGTGCAATTATTGGTTTCTTGACGATTCTGAGCTACTCGCTGTACGACTCGGTGGTGGTGTTCGATAAGATCCGCGAGAACACGGATGGCGTGCTTGAGCGCCGCGACACGACCTTTGCCGAGCAGATTAACCTGGCGGTGAACCAGACCCTGGTCCGTTCGATTAACACCGCTATTGTGGGTGTTCTGCCGGTGGGCGCGATCCTGTTCATTGGTGCGTTCATCCTGGGTGCGGGTACTCTGCAGGACCTGTCCCTGTCGCTGTTCGTGGGTATTCTGGTGGGCATGTTCGGTACGCTGTTCGTGTCTGCGCCGCTGTATGCTTCGCTGCGTTTGGGTGAGGCTCATATTCGTGAGCACACCGCGAAGGTGGAGAGCGGCAACTTCAAGGATGCTAAGGCTGAGGACGCTGACGAGGCTGAGGACTCGGAGGGTTCGGAGGAGCCCGCCGAGGCTGCTAAGGCTGAGAAAGCTAAGAAGTCCAGCAAGTCTGCTGATGAGTCCAAGGATTCCGCAGATGCCGAGGAGGCAGCTGAGAAGCCCGCTAAGAAGCCGGCACGCGCAACCATTGAGATTCACCGCGTGAACCTGAACGGTTAGCCAACGTTCCGCCAGCGCTACTGGCGTTACTAACGATAGGGGAGTCGATACCGAAAGGTGTCGGCTCCCCTTTAGCGTGCCCGATTATTTCCTAAACAACGCGCTCTGGTGTGTTAAAACGTCGCATAGTTTGGCGCGTTCCAGACCGCTGGGTAGGATAAGAAGTGAAGATACTGTGCGCTCGCGTTTGAGCCTGCTGATGGCTGGTTTGGCCGGTATAGCCCTCAACGATGAGGAACCTGAGTGTGCGGCTGATTATCTTGAGTCCGAAGGAGCCTGGAATGAGTGCAGAACCTGCCGTGAACACCAACGCTGAGAACCCTGCAGGGACCGCCGAGAAGCCCGCGGTTCGGCCCGCTGGCCCGATTCCTCTGCCTGAAACTGATTCGTCTGATGCGAAGAGGAAGCGCGGCTCGCACCGTGTCATGGCTGCTAGCGGGCGTGTGCCTAACCGCCTCGTTTTTGGTGGCCGCAGCAGCAAGATGGAGGCGTCCGATTCGCACGGCGGTACCATCCGTTTCTCCCCGATGATTGCGCCGGTCGTGCGTGCCGTACGCCGCTACCACCCGGATGAGGACATCCAGGTGCTGCAGCGCGCCTACGAGGTGGCGAACCGCTGCCACGAGGGTCAGAAGCGTAAGAGTGGCGACCCGTACATCACCCACCCGGTCGCCGTGACCGCGATTCTTGCGGAGATGGGCGCGACCGGCCCCGTGCTCGCCGCCGGCCTGCTGCACGACACCGTGGAAGACACCGACTACACGATGGAGCAGCTCACCGAAGAGTTCGGTGAGGAGGTCGCCTACCTGGTCGACGGCGTGACCAAGCTGGACAAGATGACCTACGGCGAGAACGCCTCCATTGAGACGATCCGCAAGCTCGTGCTGTCCATGAGCAAGGACATCCGCGTGCTGCTCATCAAGCTTGCCGACCGCCTGCACAACGCCCGCACCTGGCGTTTTGTGCCGCAGGCTTCTGCCGCGAAGAAGGCAGAAGAGACCCTGAAAATTTACGCGCCGCTCGCGCATCGCCTGGGCCTGAACACGATCAAGTGGGAGCTGGAGGACCTGTCCTTCGCCGCCATGAGCCCGGAAATTTACGCCGAAATGGTGCGCATGGTCGGCGAACGCACCCCCGCGCTCGAAAAGTTCCTGAATGAGGCGCGCACCAAGATTACGGACCGCCTGAAAGAGGTGGGCATCGACGCGACCGTGACGGGCCGCCCGAAGCACTACTACTCGATTCATCAGAAGATGAAGACGAAGGGCCGCAGCTTCGACGAGATTAACGACATCCTCGCCGTGCGCATCATGGTTGAGGAAGAGGCGGAATGCTACACCGTGCTCGGCCACGTGCTGTCCCTGTGGCCGTCGATGACTGGCCGTTTCAAGGACTACATTAAGAACCCGAAGAACAACAACTACCAGTCGCTGCACCTGACCGTGTACGGTCCGGGCAACCTGCCGCTTGAGATTCAGATCCGCACCTACAAGATGCACGAAGAGGCTGAGTATGGCGTGGCGGCGCACTGGCGCTACAAGGCGGCATCGCGCGGCGAGAAGGTCGCGGCTCGTGGCGGCGCGCCCGCGAAGGACCCGAAGGAGCCGGGCACCCAGACCTCGGCGATGATGAACGTCGGCATCCTGCAGTCTATTGCCGAGATTTCGAACTCCAACCCGGAGTCGGAGAAGTTCTACGAGTCGCTCGCTGACACCCTCGACACCGACGAAATCGTCGTACTCACCCCCAACGGTGAGGCAATCGCCCTGCCCAACGGCTCCACCCCCGTGGACTTCGCCTACGCCATCCACAGTGAGGTCGGCGACCGTACCGTCGGCGCGAAGGTCAACGGCCGCCTCGTGCCGCTGCACACGGTCCTGCCCACCGGCGCGACCGTGGAGATCATGACCACGAAGAACGAAGACGCCGGACCCAGCGAGGACTGGCTGAAGTTCGTTCGCTCCTCACGCGCTCGCACGAAGATCCGCCAGTATTTCGCGAAGGAACGCCGCCTGGAGGCGCTGCTCGCCGGCCGCGAAATGCTCACTAAGAGCATGCGTAACAGTGAGTTGCCGTTGCAGAAGATGATGAGCCCGGAGATAATGACTCAGGTGGCTCAGCTGCTGCACAAGAATGATGTGGCGTCGCTGTACCGTGCGATTGGTGAGCACGAGATCGCGCCGAAGCAGGTCATTGACACCCTCGTTGAGGTGCACCGCGGCGACGAGCCGGCACCCGAGGTTGAGGTCAGCGACTTTGACGAGACGCTGCTGAAGTCGACCCGCAAGGCGATTGGCGATAACGGCGTGATTGTGCCGGGTGCTGAGGGCGTGCTGACGAAGATTGCGCGCTGCTGCACCCCGGTCCCGCCGGATGACATTATCGGCATTGTGACCCGCTATAACGGCATTTCGGTGCATCGCCGTGACTGCCCGAACATGCGTAACGCTGACGAGGAGCCGCGCGTGACGACGGTCGAGTGGGCGTCTTCGCCGACCGCTACGTACCGTGTGCAGATTCAGGTGGAGGCGCTGGACCGTAAGGGCCTGCTGAGCGACCTGATTCGTGCGATTTCTGAGTCGGGCGTGAACATTCTGGATGCGCGCGTGCACACTTCGGAGGATCGTACCGTGGTGGACCGCTTCGCCCTGGAGCTGGGTGACCGCTTCATGCTGGAGCACGTGCTGAATGTGGTCCGTAACGTGACGGGCGTGTACAAGGCGTACCGCCTGACCGGCGCGAAACCCTCGGAGGCGTAGGCTCTTTCATTCGCTGACTTACGCTGAGAAGCCACATGTGTTTCGAAAAGCCACTTCTTTGGTGGCTTCTCGAAACACATGTGGCTTCTCGCCGTTTATAGGGGAGGGGTCGGGGGAACTTTCGATAGGTTAGTGTCTTCACTACGGGTTAAAGACCCACGGCGAAGGCACTAACCTATCGAAACAACCAGTGGCTCGGCGATGACGAACCGGCGTACGCGTTTTTCTCCTCTTAGGCATAATGGGTGTAGCGGCAAGGGCTGCCGCCACATACACGAAAAGGTTTATGTATGGTCAATTCTTATACGTCCGGTTTCCTAAATTTCTTGAGTCACGAGCATAACCCTCTAAGGACGCACTCTTAGGGGGAAATCAACTAGCCGGGGAAGTAATCAGCTTGGTGGTAGTCAGAGCGTAGAGCGTGTAGACGGTAATAAGTATTCCCGTAATAGTTGCAAAATTTATCGCAATAGCTGTGTTCTCACGCTTATCTTGTCAGGGGTTCCATATATTTTGAGTGTATGGAGCAAGGGCATAGCTCCATGGGGTCTGTTATTTGAGTGAGCCGAAGGAGAGATACTCATGGACCTGAGCGGTTACTACACCGGTGATGATTTTCGCGAGTTCTACGCAGGGCAGGACGCCTCAAATATTGACGATTTCTTCACTGAGAACGGTGAGTTTCTGATGGACCGGCTTCCTGAGCTGACGGAGCGTGAGGCTTTGGCTCAGATTCGTTTCTGTGATTCTTGTGCGGCTTTGTGTCAGAGCGGTTACGCTTTGGATGAGGCTGAGGAGGCTCTCCGGGATACCTATACTTTGGCTGTTTGAACCCTGACTGTTTGAACCTGACCCTTCTAGATTCAGAGCTGAGTCTAGCGTTTGTTTTTCTTTCTTTATGGGGCTGTAGGCTTCGTATATTTTCTGTTTTCTATCCGTTTTTTCTATCCGCTTCTGGCGATCCGAAAGGTACTGTTGTGACGACCATTAACGATTATCAGGCTAAGTTTTATGCGCATGAGTTGCGCCGTAGCTATGCCGATAATGAGCTGGGTAAACTAACTAGCCTGCTGTTTGATGCGCAGGTTGAGCCTAAGCCGCATCAGATTGATGCTGCTCTTTTTGCTTTGCAGTCTCCCCATATGAAGGGCGCTATCCTCGCTGATGAGGTGGGTCTGGGTAAGACCATTGAGGCTGGCATTGTGATTACTCAGTTCTGGTCTGAGCGTCGCCGCAATATTTTGATTGTGGCGCCGGCGTCGTTGCGTCAGCAGTGGAAGCAGGAGCTGTGGGATAAGTTCATGATTCCTGCGACTCTGGTTGATTCTAAGAATGCAAAGACTGTGATTGATGAGGCTCGTCAGGGTGAGCCGTCTGTCTTGGTCTGCTCGTACCAGTTCATGAAGAGCTTTGAGAAGCGTCTGGCTTCGTTGCCGTGGAATCTGATGGTGCTGGATGAAGCCCACTACCTGAGGAATTTCTACTTGCCGGGTAAGAAGCAGCCGAAGACTGCTTTGGCGGCTTCTAAGGTTGCTAAGTCAGCGCAGAAGGTTCTTCTGCTGACGGCTACTCCTTTGCACAATAAGCTGGAGGAGCTGTACGGCTTGGTGTCTGTGATTGATCCTGGGTTCTTTGATAGCTTGAAGGCGTTCCGTGCTCGCTACACTAACGTATCTGATGAGTTGTCTTACGAAGAGGCAATGGAAGATTTGCGTGAGCGTTTGAATATGCTGTTGAAGCGTCATCTGCGTCAGGACGTGAACCTGTACGTGCGTTACACGAACCGTGGTACTGAGACGTTTAAGTTTGAGCCGACGGAGCAGGAGAAGCAGCTGTATGAGATGGTGCAGTCGTTTGTTCATAACTCTACGTTTATGCGTATGTCGCCGGCGCGTAGTCTGATGACTATCCAGCTGTTTAAGCGTTTGGGTTCTTCGACGTTTGCGGCAGCGACGACTCTTGATTCTATGGCTAAGCGTTTGCAGAGTATTGCTTCGGCTGATGTTTTGACGGAGAAGGAGGTTGCTGCGGCTTCTCGTTCGTTTGCGGCTGTTGGGGCTGATGCTGATGGCGCTGAGGTTCTTGGTACCGACTCTGCCGGTACCGATTCCACCGCTACTGGTCCTACTAGCACCAGTTTTGTGTGTACTACGCCTGATGTGGATAGGGGCCCTTCGGATGATGAGTGGCTGTTGAAGCTGTCGGATGATTCGGATAGCTTCTCGGACCGCGTTCTGACGGAGCATGAGATGGAGGAGCTTCGTAAGGAGTCTGCAGAATTGTCGCGTGTGGCGAAGTTTGCGGCGTCTATTAGGGAGAATGCGAAGGCTTACAAGTTGCTGGAGGCGTTGGAGCGCGGCTTCGAGAGTATGCGTGCTATTGGTGCTCCGGAGAAGGCCATTATTTTTACGGAGTCGACCCGCACTCAGGATTACTTGAAGCAGGTTCTGACTACGGCTGGTTATGGTGATGAGCTGGTGCTGTTCAATGGTTCGAATGCCTCGAAGGAGCAGCGCAAGATTTACCGTGAGTGGTTGAAGGAGCATGAGGGTAGTGACCTTGTGACTGGTGTTCAGGCCGCTGATACGCGTAAGGCTCTGGTTGATAAGTTCCGTAATTCGGCTCGCATTATGATTGCGACGGAGGCTGCGGGTGAGGGTATTAACCTGCAGTTCTGTTCCTTGTTGGTGAATTATGATTTGCCGTGGAACCCGCAGCGTGTGGAGCAGCGTATTGGTCGTGTTCATCGTTATGGCCAGAAGCATGATGTTTTGGTGATTAACTTCTTGAACACTGAGAATGTGGCGGAATCGCGCGTGCTGTCTCTGTTGACTGATAAGTTCCAGATTTTCACGGGTGTTTTTGGCGCAAGTAATGAGATTCTTGGTGCTATTGCCTATGGTGCTGATTTTGATAGGAAGATTGGTGCTATTTTTGCGAACGCTAAGACGGCTGAGGAGATTGAGGAGGCATTCCGTGAGCTTGAGGAAGAGAATGCTGAACTGATCGCTGAGGGTATGCGTGAGACGAGCTCTAAGGTGTTTGAGAACCTGGACGCGAATGTTCAGGATAAGCTCAAGCATTATGATGAGGGTTCGCGTGAGCTGTTGGGTGTTTTTGAGCGTCTGCTGATGGAAGTGACGAAGCACGAGCTGGCTGACTTGGCTGATTTTGCGGATGATTCACGTCGTTTTGTTCTGCGTGAAGTGCCTGCTCATGATGATGCTGAGAACGGCGATATTGTCCCTGGCACGTATGCGCTCAAGGAGGATTCGGATAATCACACTCGCCAGTATCGTTTTGATTCGCCGCTGGGTCGTTTTGTGGTGGATTCGGCGTTGAATCATGAGACTCCGCAGCGTGAGCTGGTGTTCTCGGTGTCGGCTTCGGAGCGTCCTTCGAAGTACGCGCAGTCGTTGGTGGGTACCTCGGGTGAGTTGAGTCTGCGTGAGGCGACCTATACGGCATCTGTTGAGGGTCAGCTGGTTCAGGAGTCGTATCTGGTGGCTGGCGGTTTCACTGATTCGGGTAAGCCGCTGACGACTGATGATGTGAATGATCTGATGTCTTTGCGTTGCGTGAGTGAGAGCCCGGTTGCGGGGTTGATGTTTGCGGATCGTATGGAGGCTCAGATTCAGGAGCAGATGGAACGCCTGGCTGCTGAGGTGAATGAGCGTAATGGCCGTTTCTTGGAGGATTTGTGGCAGATTCAGGATGCTCGTGCGCAGGATATTCGTGCGGAGGCTGAAGCAGAGAAGCTGGAGCTGCTGAAGAAGGAACGTCAGCTGGCTGTTGCATCTAGGCGTGAGGCTGACCTGTCGAAGCGTATGCAGATGCGTGTGGAGGCTCGAAAGCTGAATAAGCAGGTAAGTGAAGTGGAGCGTAGGATGCAGCAGAGGCTTGCCGATCTTGATGTGTACATGGAGGACACCCTGGATCGCATGAAGAAGTCTAAGGACGCGACGAGTTCGGTTCAGGACCTGTTCACGATTCGTTGGCGTGTTGAGCAGTAAGTAGGCTCTTTGCGGGCTGGAAGGCGGCTCGGTGTGGGTGACCATGCCGGGTCGCCTTTTTTTGACGGTTTCGTTGGACAGCGTGGCGGTTATGTCGGAAACTAGAAGGGTACATTTTAGACGGTATGTCCCAAACCTAAATCTTTGTGTTGGCTTATCTTGGTAGTGTGCTGAATCGAGGAGTTTTAGGGCTCTGGCATGGGGATAGAGCTGTTCCTGTGGTAGTCGGCTAGTCAATGTTGAGACTGGGCGGCAGCGAGTAGGTGCCGTGTTTTTATGGTTTGAGGCATATGTGATGGAAGGCTTATCAACGATGAGTGAAGTTTCTGAATTCGGCAGTGTGCCGTTGTCTTCTCCGGATATGAGGGCGAATCTGTGGGAGCAGTTGCAGGTTTCGGCTCCGGAAGTTTTTGCCGATGGCAAGCTGAATGTGGAGGCTCTGCAGAACCTTCTGGGTGATGAGAATCTGGCGGGGGGGGGGGGGCTGAGAAGTTTGGTTTGACTTGGCCGGGTAAGCGTGAGGCTCAGCGTGTGGCACAGTTGCCGACGTCTGCTGCTATTCACCCGCAGATTTCGGATTCTGTGGATTGGGGATCGACCCGCAATGTGTTTATTGAGGGCGAGAACCTGGAGACTCTGAAGGCTTTGCGCACGGCGTACCGTGGCAAGGTGAAGATGGTGTACATTGATCCGCCGTATAACACGGGTAAGGATTTTGTGTATTCTGATCGTTTTGCGCAGACTGTGCGTGAGCACGAGTTTGAAACTGGCGCTCGTGATGCTGAGGGTGCGCTGAAGGCGGGTACGGCTTTTGAAATGAATACCTCAAACTCGGGCGCGTATCACTCGAATTGGTTGAGCATGATGTACCCGCGCCTGGTGTTGGCACGCGAGTTGCTAACTGAAGACGGACTGATTTTTATCTCTATTGATGATTACGAAGTCGATAATCTTCGGGCTATTTGTAATGAGATTTTTGGGCAGCATAATTCTCTGAATGAAAACCCGGTTTCATTTATTTGGCCTCGTTCAGGTGCGACTGCTGGAATGGTACGTACTGGGCATGAATATATTCTTGTTTACGCGAAGAACCGCAGCTCACTGAAACAGTTTAAAGTCTTTTCTTCCGAAAATGATTTTATTGAAGACCGCGCAATTAAAAAAATCTCTCGCAGTAACCCTGAATCATCGCTTACGCTAAAAGCGGGTATGAGGTTCGAGGGTAATAATGCAGAATTTACGGGTACTATCGGTACGAATGAGACCATGACAATTGATGGTGTTATGCGTTTTGAAAACGGTCGGCTTACCGAAGATGTAACCGTATCTGCGGGGTGGGCTATGAAGAGCCAGATTCAACAGTGGATGCAGGGTGAAGATACTTTTGACACTAAGGGGCAGCGGGTAGTCGAATTCTTCTTTAATAAAAAGGGTCTTCTGCGTTACCGAAAAGAACGGTCTGTATTTTCTCCCTCAACTATCCTTGAGTCAAATATAGTTGGTACTACTAAGAGCGCTTCTAATGAGATAGCTGAAATTCTTGGATATAAGAATCCTTTCAGCTACCCTAAGCCGACTGCTCTTATCCAGTATTTGATGTCTTTCTGCACCTCTGGTGAAGATATCATTCTGGACTTCTTTGCTGGTTCTGGAACTATTGCTCAGGCTGTTGTTCAACAAAACATTGTTGATCAGCAGAATCGCCGCTATATCGCGGTGCAGCTCCGAGAAGACCTGGACCAGGCAAGCGAAGCGTTCTCTCAGGGAGACCGAACTATTCCTGATGTCGTACGTCATCGTCTCAGGAATCTTCCTAGCTATGTCCATGAAAAGTACGCCGAGCAGATTGCTCAGCGCTCCGAGGACAACCCCCTCGACACCGGATTCCGTGCCTTCACCCTGGGTGATAGCTGCTTCAAGAGCTGGAAGGTAGACAGTAGCATCCACGTGGAGCAACTGGACCGGCTCTTCGAGGATCTGGGGGAGAGCATCAAACCCGGCACCGACCCCTACGATATTCTCTTTGAGCTCCTGCTCAAGAGCGGCTGCCCCCTGAACGTGGAACTGACCCCCTTCTCCTTCGGCTATACGAAATTCTTTGCCGTTGAATCTGGTGCGCTAGCCTTCACGCACCTGCCCACCGAAGACCCTGCAACCATCCCGAGCCTTGAAGACTGGGAAAAGGCCATCAACAAGTTCCACGAAATCTACGGCTACGAACCGGTCCAGCTAATCATGATTGAAGACGCGCTCTCCAACAAGAACAACTACGTCAACGTAGACAGCCTCAAGCTGAACCTGGTGCAGCTCGCCAAGCAGCACGGCATCAACCGCGAAGACGTACTCTTCGCCTAGAAGCACCAGCACACAGCTGAATAGGTTCCTCACGCGGACCCTGCAGAACAACCCGGCGGCGGTGAAAACACACCGCAATTCACCGCCGCCGTGGTTCTTCTAAGAACCCGTAACCCCTGAACCACTTCAGCGACCACACTCATAGCAAACAAACTCCGAAAGACCCCCGTCCGAAAGACCACTGCCATGCCTCACCCCGACCCTCAGGTCCCCACACCTAACCCCTTATACCGCGGCGCAGCAAGCCCTTCCAACCCCAGCCCCGCACCCCAGCGTAAAGGCTTCGTCTTCGACCCCTCACAGAAGCACCAGATGCGTGCCATTGACTCCACCGTGGCGCTCTTCGAAGGGCAGATGAAACACACCGGAACCAGCCGCAACATCATCCCCACAGGTGCTGCCGCTGAAGAGAACACCCTTTTCGCCGCCCGCGCCGCAGGCGTCGTCTACAACCAGCTCGACCTTGACCGTGAAGCCCTTTTCAACAACCTCATTAAGGTGCAGGAGAGCAACTACCTCGAGCATAGTGCGGAGCTCATAGTAGAAGATGGTGTACCCCACTACGACATCGAAATGGAAACCGGCACCGGTAAAACCTACGTCTACCTGCGTAGCATCCTCGAACTTGCCAAGAACTACGGGTTCACCAAGTTCGTTATTGTCGTACCCTCCGTAGCGATTCGCGAAGGCGTCAAGGCCAGCATCAACTCCATGCGCTCGCACTTTGAGAACCTGTACCTGCAGCACGGTGTGTCCCTCCGCGAAACCTTCTACAGGGGCGACACTCCTGAAGAGGTCTACTCCTTCGCAACCGGTATCGGTGTCGAGGTTCTCATCACCACTATCAGCGCACTCAACACCACCAAAAAAGATGACCGTATCATCTATCGGGAACGCGATAGCCTCAACGGTCTGGCGCCCATCGACTACATTCGTGCTACCCGCCCCGTCGTCATCCTCGACGAACCGCAGCGCATGAAAAGCGACAATAGTACCATCGCAATTTCAGAGCTTAACCCCCTTGCTGTCCTGCGCTACAGCGCTACCCACGATAAGGTCCGCAACCTCGTCTACCGCCTCGACCCGGTAGACGCCATGCAACAGAACCTTGTGAAGAAGATTTCCGTCGCTGAGGTCCTCATCGATGGCATGACTACTACCCCTTACATTCGTTTTATTTCTGTTGACCGGACAAAGAGGCCCCTCAAAGCCATCCTAGAATTGGCCACAATAACTAAGCAGGGTGGCATCGACCGCAAAAAGATTGCCCTCAAGCAAGGCGAATCACTGGCACACAAGGCCAACAACGACGCCTACGGCGATATCGCAGTCAACCACATCAGTGTGGAGTACGGGGAAGAAAATGCCTTCGTTGAACTGAGCGCCATCGAAGGTAAAAACCTGCTCCGTCGTGACGAATCCCTCGGCGATGAAAATATGGACCAGGTGCACCGTGCCATGATTCGTGAAACCATTCGTCAGCATCTCAAGAAGGAATACATACTGCAGAAGGAAGGCGTTAAGGTTCTCTCGCTCTTCTTCATCTATAGCGTGCACAGCTACCTGGGCGACGGAACCAATAACCTTGACGCCAACGGCAACTTCGCCCGCTGGTTCGACGAAATCTACGTTGAAGAAGTCGAACGCCTCGAGCAGAGGACCGGAATCAGTAACTTCTGCTCGCATGACCCCTTGACCGCCCGTAGTGCTTACTTCGCACAGCTCAAAGCCAAGCGCGGCCAGACCCAGGGCGAATACGTGGACTCCACCGACAAGAAGGAAAGGAAGGAAGACGACGACGCCTACAAGCTCATTATGCAGGACAAGGAACGCCTGCTCAGCCACGAGGAACCCGTACGCTTCATCTTCAGCCACTCTGCACTCCGTGAAGGCTGGGACAACCCCAACATCTTCCAGATTTGCGTGCTCCGCACCATGAACACCGTGACCGAACGTCGCCAGACCATCGGCCGCGGCCTGCGCCTGCCCGTCAGCGTCAACAATGGAACCCTCACGCGAATTTCCGACCCGAATCTCGCACGCCTGACCGTCATCGCCAACGAGTCCTACCGCGACTTCGCTGACTCCCTGCAGCGCGAATACCGCGAGGCCGGCGTAAGTATTGGACGTGTGCGCCGCACCGACTTTGCGGGTATTGCCGCGCGTCAGAACGGCGAAGTCTCTCCGACTGACACCCTCGGCGTTGCCCAGTCTGGTGAAATTTTTGATGTCCTCGTTAAGAACGGAATGCTCACGCAGGACGGTGAACCGACCCGCTCGTTCACCCCGAACCAGGTCGACTTCAGCCTTAGATTGCCCGAAGAGTACGCACCTTACGAAGACAAAATCATCCAGATTCTCGTTGACAACCAGAACACCACCAAATTTGTCGAAAATGAGAAGAACAGGAACGGGGAGCCTCGCAAGTTCAACCCGGACTTCCCTCGTCAGCTCTTTAGTGAGCTCTGGGAACGCATCGCCGTGGACACCGGCTACCGCGTCCTGCTTGACTCAAACACTTTATCTAATAAAGCAGTAGAGCTGATTTGTGAGGCAACTGAGCATATTCGACCTGTCCAGATTCGTATTGAAGAGTCTGCTCTTGATGTACATCGTTCCGGTATCAAGACTGGAACGAACCTTGGAGATGCTTCGGCTCGATTGGAAAAGATTGATTATTCATATCCCCTGCCCGATATCGTGGCAGAGCTACAGAAAGCGACCGATCTCTCTCGCAAGACCATCGTTGATATCCTCAAGAACTCCGAAACCCTGGATAAGTTCATTGCGAACCCCGGTGAATACATGGTGACCGTGCGTAGGATCCTGCAGAGCGTTGTCGAAGATGTTGCTGTCTCGAACGCTGTCTTCCGCCCGCGCATCGTTGACGACGAAACCTACATGGAGAAAACCGGGACCGCCCCCCGGTACCGCGCAGAGCTTGAACCGGACGAGGAGCAAGATAATCTCTGGCATGACGTTACCGGTGGTGGCGATTACCTTACTGAGGGTGCCGCTATGCCTCTGATGCTCGCTTCAGAGGCCCTCGCCCAGCTGCAGAATGACCGCAACGACTACCCGCTGGACAAACTCTACAAGGTAGCACAGCCCGAAAAGACGGACTACGACTACCTGGTGCTGGATTCAGACGTGGAACGCCAGTTCGCACAGAAGCTTGAATCAAACTCCGCCGTCAAGTTCTTTATGAAGCTCCCCCCGAACTTCAAGATTGATACGCCCCGCGGCAAGTACAACCCCGACTGGGCGTACGTTTTTGAAGGCGAAGACGGAAAGAAGACCTTCTACGTTGTGGAAACAAAGAGCACCCACAACGAGGCAGAACGTCGTGTCAGTGAGAACCAGAAGATTAAGGCAGGTAAGAAGCACTACGAAGCAGTCAACCGACTGATTCTTAGCGCGAAGTACTCCTCTAACGGGTCCAGCCTGAAAATCTTGCCGAAGGTTTTCTACGATGTGAAGACTCACAAGGATTCGCCTATTCCCATGTAGCCGCCGGTAGTCTGCTGTAATCCGCAGTAATCCGCCCAGAAGCCACATGTGTTTCGAAAAGCC
>NZ_KV832006.1:530226-532384 GCF_001837295.1 Rothia sp. HMSC065C03 | reverse complement strand
GTGTTTCGAAAAGCCACTTCTTTGGTGGCTGCTCGAAACACATGTGGCTTTTTGCCGTTTATGGGGAGGGGCGGCCTGTGCTTTACCCCCGGGTAAATCCCGCCCCGCTTATCGTGTCAGGGGTCCGCCCTATTCTGTAATCAGAAGCACCGAAGCCCACGCGCTGAGAGCACCGCAGCCTCCCAGCGCATCCGAGAGAAAGGACCCCCACCATGGCACGCAGCCCCGAAGCCGAAGCCCGCTACAAGGCATACCAGAAGAAGTACCACGCCGAACGCAACGCCCGCGCCCGCTACTCCTACGAGAGGCTCGAAAAGGACTACCGCGTCGTCGTCAACGGCAAGGACCTCTCCGCCGAACTCATGCAGCGTCGAGCCCCCGGCATCACCGGCGAAACCCCCTGGGACAAGGACCTGACCGTCCACCCCTATAAGTGGCGCCGCCAGGGCATGCCCAAAGACCTTCCCCGCTACGTGAGCAACGCGTACGGTGATGCGGCCCCTTACGAATCCTTCACCGACCCGCGCATGCTCTTCGACTGCTCCCTCTTCGACAACATGACCGACGAAGAAATCGCCTACTTCAACGATGAGAAGCACTGGGTGATCGAGGACCTAGACACCGACATCACCCTCAAGAACGAGCTGGAGGGCGAGCCCGGCGTGTACGGCTACCTCGTGCACGTGAACCGAGGACGCAAGGAGGTGAACAACCCTCCGAAGGGCCGCTCACGGTATAAGCGTAAGGACGGCAAGGAACTCGTCTGGGATGACCCGCGCCTGGACGCACCCTGGTGGCAGGAATGCGGCGATTACATCTACGTGTACCTGAATGAGAAGGAAGCTCGTGATTCCTTCAAGCAGCAGAAGATGCGCCTGGACGACCTGAACCAGGAGGTGCGCCTGTACCGCCTGACCAAGCCCATCAGCATCAGCGAGGCCCGCGCGTGGCTGAACAGTGACCACCCGCTGCGCGAAGAGAAGCACGGCGCCATCACCCTGGACGCCTTCGGTACCGGTCAGTACGGCCGCCCCGGTGCGCTGCGCCTGCCGCAGCAGCCTGCCCCTGATGAGGATGAGCAGGACCGTATTGCTGAGGAAGAGTACTGGAACAGCCTCACCCCCGAAGAGCAACAGAAGACCCTGGACGACCTCGAATACTACCAGGCCCTGGAAGAGAAGCGTCGCCAGATCAACAAGGAACGCTGCGACGCCATGGAGCCGATGTACACGGAGCGTTTCAACGTGGATGAGTACATGGCGTGGTTGCTGAAGATGGCTCAGTACCGTGTGGATGATGAGCCGGAGGATGAATTCGCTGTTGACTGGCTCAACAAGCTGCGTAAAGAGATTCCGACCATGCCTTTGAAGGAGAAGCTTACCTACGTCGAAGAAGGCATGTACAGGGAAGATCCTAGTGGATGTGAAGAGACGCTACGCAGCCTGAACCTTGTCACCCCGTACGAAACGATGACCCGTCTGGCGGAAATCATGCCGCTGAGCCAGAAGACGATTGAAGCTGCTGTGGCAGTGCACAAGAACCGCCTGAAGCTTGGTATCGAGACTGAGAAGCTGGGTTTTCGCCGCAAGGGTGGTCAGTACCATCTGAATGAGGCGCAGGAGAAGTACGTTCGTGCTGGCTTGGTGGATCGTTACACCCGTGAAGGCGAGGAGGGTTCAACTGAGCTAATGCGAATGGTGTACGACAGCGACTGGTACCCCTGCCTGGAGCCTGACCAGTACGAGGAGGAGGGCGGCTTCTCCTGGGAGACCATCAACATGGAGGACTACCGTGCTGGCCGCCTGCTGCCCTTCGGCGACGGTTTTCCGCGTGGCGCTTTTGGTCCGAAGCATGACCGTATCGAGTACCTGGGTGATTTGCTGCAGCGTGGTGAGATTGATGTGCCGACGTTCTGGAAGCGTGTGCAGGACTCTTCCTACGTGGCAGATCAGGAACGCTTCGGCCCTGATGGGGAAGAGTCGTTCATCGTGACGAAGAAGAACTGGCGTCAGTTCGTTAATTATCGGGAAGAACGGCCGAACAGTGAGTCGGGCACCTTGTGGTACTGTCAGTTCCCCGAAGCACTTGGCAGTGATGACTATGAGGAGCACATGGAACGGAGCTACGTCTGGCGCATCGCAGACTGGGAAGCGTGGAT
>NZ_KV832006.1:515971-530126 GCF_001837295.1 Rothia sp. HMSC065C03 | reverse complement strand
TGACTGGTGGACTCTGAACACTAATGCAGTAGCGGTAGCCTCGTACCACGTGGAAGTACCCCGTCTGGTACCCGAAATGGTGAAGCATACGCTGTAGAAGACCGCGTAGCGCTAACGGTACTTGCTGTACACCATCAAAAGGAGGGGTCGGCGCCCCCACAGCGTTGGATGCGCCGCCCCTCCGCCATGCTCGCTGCCCGCCAAACTCGCCGCTGAGAGCGCGCCCGCCGGTGGGAGTACAGCCGCCGCATCGCGATTTATCGCGAAAAAAGCGCCCCCGCCCGCTTAGCCTGTCAGGGGTCCTCCCTATTCTGTTACCAGAAGCACCGAAGCCCACGCGCCGAGAGCACCGCAGCCTCCCAGCGCATCCTGAGAGAAAGGATCGTCACCATGAATAACGCTCAGCAGAATGCTCAGCACGACCAGGACTACTACCAGCAGTTGGAAGAAGAACGCTGGCACATCAACCATGAACGTTGCGCAGCCATCACGCAGAGGTTCAAGGAACGTTTCAACGTGGACGACTACATGGCATTGCAATTGGCGATAGCTGAATCGTACGCAGCAGAAGACCCCGAAGATGAAGAGGCTGTCGAATGGGCGAAGGACCTGCGGGATGATATCCCCACGATGACCCTCGACGACAAGCTCTTTTTCCTCAGCCGTAGCATGTACACTGAGTCCTCCGAAACCTGCGAAGAACTGCTACGTAGCCTGAACATCGTCACTCCGTACGAGACGCAGGTTTACCTCGGATATTCTGAGGAACCGAATCAGAAGATGATTGAGCGTGCCGTCAGCATCCATAAGGAGAACCTGAAGAACGGAACCGAAACCAAGAAGCTCAACTTCCGCCGCAAGGATGGTCAGTACTATCTGAACGAAGCGCAGGAAGAATACGTGCGTGAGGTGCAGCTGGATAACTTCGCTTACGAAGGCGAACGCGGTTCCATCGAACTTCTACGACTCGTGTATGACAACGAACGGTACCCCTGCCTTGACGACGACCAGTACGAAGAAATCAACGGCTTCTCCTGGGAGACCATCAACATGGAGGACTACCGCGCCGGCCGCCTGCTGACCTTCGGCGATGCTCTCCCGGATGGCGCCATCGCCCCTCCGCATGACCGTATCGAGTACCTGGCTGACCTGGTCAAGCGCGGCGAAATTGACGTGCCGACCTTCTGGGAGCGCATTAAAACCAATTCGTACGTGGGCACCGTGGAAAAGTTCGGGCCTGACGGGGAACAGTCCTTCATCATCACGAAGAAGAACTGGCGTCAGTTCGTTAATTATCGGGAAGAACGGCCGAACAGTGAGTCGGGCACCTTGTGGTACTGTCAGTTCCCCGAAGCACTTGGAGGCGACGAGTTCGTGGACCTCATGGAACGAACCTACAACTGGCGCATCGCAGACTGGGAAGCGTGGATTGACTCGCTGCCCAACGACTGGTTCGCGGTGAACACTGAGGCAGTTCGGGCCGCTCTCGACGAGTACGAGTACGGGGTCCTCGGCATCGACATTGTGATGGTCTGGGGCCGGGAAATTAAGCGCCGCCGCGGCAAGTAGCCCACCAGGCTAAAGCACCGGTAAAACAAGCGCCGGTAAAACACAGGGGCCGGCGCACCCGCAACGTTGGATGCGCCGCCCCTCCACCCGCCACCATGCTCGCTGCCCGCCAAACTCACCGCTGAGAGCGCGCTCGCCGGTAAGAGTACAGCCGCCTCCGCATCGCGATTTATCGCGAAAAAAGCGCCCCCGCCCGCTTAGCCTGTCAGGGGAGTAGCGTACAGTAAAACACATCACACACCCACACAATCGAATCCGATAAACAACCACACCCCAAGGAGTGAACATGCCGCACAACGCCGTATCACACATCCAGCAGCAGTACGCCGCACACCACCCGCGATGCAACACCTTCGCCCTGGACAAGCCCAAGAGCGCGGCCTACGGCTACACGGCCGCCTTCATCGCGTTCAACAACGCGGACGGCACGCCCACCAACGAGACGCTCACCCTCGATAGCATCCACGCCGCCGCAGAAGCCTGCCAGGTCATCGACATGGGCTTCGACTACACGCCCTACTACGACGGCGAACCGGTCAACCCGCCCACCTGCCACCTCATCATGGGCACCAACTTCGGCGAATCGAACAAGAAGTATGCGCTTTCCTCGCTCTACGGCACGGCGCGTATCTACCTGATTACCGCCGACGCACCCACCGTCAAAGTCGACGGGTTCATGACGAAGCTGTCCATGTTCGTCAACAAGATGCGTAACAGCGAAACCTGGAACCGCGCCAAAGCATACCTCCTGAGCACCTCACCGGCAGGGGAGGAGCTGCAGAGCTTCGCGTGCTCCTTCACCACCTTCGCCATGCCGCGCAAGTACATCGTGGACCATGAGAAGCCCTGGCGACCCGAGAAGGAAATCGTCGTCAACAACAGCCTGCAGACGGCATTCCGACCCGGCATCTTCTGGCCGAAGCAGTCCGCCGTGGACCCCTCGCGTCCGCTGACCGTGCGTGCCTCTGAAGGCCCCAAAATCTTCGAGAGTATCTCGGATCTGACCTGCGGCGGTGTCCCCGTTGAGAAGACGGCGAAAGCCCTGGAAAAGCGGCAGACCATCAACACCTACGTCTACCACTTCGCCTACCCGGAGAACCTGGGGGAGCAGCCGAACCTCGCCGTCATCAGCTACATGGTGGATGTGCTCGCCCTGCACCTGCGCGAACTGGACAAGCTGCAGCTGGCACCGAACGCACAGCCGCCGCTTGAGTGGACCATGGAGGACATGCTTTTCAGTTCGGCGTTCGTTGTTCAGGATCTTACCGAGCAGAGTGGCGTTCCTGAGGGGTCGCACTTGCAGGTTCCTAGTGGCCAGCCGCGACAGCGTACACCGCACACCAGCCCGAAGCGCCCGGCACCTGCCGCTCAGCCCGCTCAGGAGGCGCGCCCGGCGCCTGCCCCTACCGCCGAGCCTGCTCAGGAGGCGCGCCCGGTTCCCGCACAGCGCCCGGCGTCTGCCCAGCCGCAGCAGCCGAACCCGCGCCCCGCATACTCTAACCCGCCGCACCCCGCAGCGAACCAGGCGGCGGCACATCAGGCAGAACCCGCGTACCAGCAGGCTCCTCAGCCGGCCCCTGAGTACCGCCCGAACCCGCAGGGATACCAGGCACACGGCCACGCGGACGCCCCGCACCGTGCAGAATCCCAGTACCGCCCCGATGCCCACTACCACTCTGATGCGCAATACCACCCGGGTACTCAGCCTCAGGCAGGCGCGTACCAGGCGCAGGGCTATCAGGATCCGAACTATCAGGCACCGGGTTACCAGGCGCAGGGCTACCAGCCGAACCCGCAGCACCCGCAGGCGAACTACCCGTACCAGTCGGTGCCTCCCCAGTACCAGCAGAACCCGGCATACCAGCAGAACCCCGCGTATCAGCAGGATGCGCCGAGCCAGCAGCGTCCGGTTTTCCAGCCGACCCCCACGGGCACCCGATACGCCGGAAACCAGAAGGGTTTCTGGGGTAAGGTCGCGTCATTCCTGAGGGGCGAGTAGAGCCGAATGTAGCGTGGTAATCCGCCGTTATTCGCCCAGAGGTAATCTGCCCAGAAGCCACATGTGTTTCGAAAAGCCACTTCTTTGGTGGCTTCTCGAAACACATGTGGCTTTTCGCCGTTAAGCGGGGGAAGGGGTGGGGGAACTTTCGATAGGTTAGTGTCTTCACTACGGGTTAAAGACCCACAGCGAAGACACTAACCTATCGAAACAACCAGCTACCCGCCGCATAATCCATCCGGCACTAATTTCGGTCATGAGTTAGTGACTTTGGCGGGGGTTAAAACCCCAGCCCAGAGTCACTAACCCATGGTCGAAGTCCGTAACCCATGACCGAATTTCCGCCCGGTGTGTGGGAGGCGGGGCAACGGCGCACGGGAAGCAGACCCATCGCACCTAATCTTCCGTGCGGCGGGGGAGTTTGGCGGGGGAGTGCGCCTCCAGAAAACCCCTCGTCACGCAATATTTTTTCTGGATTTTCTCCGGCACGGGCGGTGCAGCCCCTTATCTTGTCAGGGGTGCCCCGTACCTTGGTGGTAGAGAACAACGACGCGTTCTCACCCACTCCGCCGAGCGACCAAAGGAGCCCCTCATGTACACGGTTGGTTACTACAATGACGAAGACTTCCGCGCCTTCTACTCCGGCCAGGACGCCGCCAACATTGACGACTTCTTCACTGACAACGGCGAATACCTCATGGTGTACCTACCGGAGGTGACCGACCGCGAGTTCCTCGCTGGCCTCCGTTACGGTAACGGCTGCGATGCTCTCTGCCAGAGCGGATACGCCCTCGACGAGGCGGAAGAGGCCCTCCGCGACATGTATGCGCTCGCCGTGTAGCCCGCCCGCCCACGCCAGGTCCCCAGTGTTAGGGGGTCCTGGTGTCTTTTGTTGCACCCAAACGCCACAACATGTGGTCATGTGGCTCAACGGGGTGCAAACGACCGTAAACATCCTGTAGGGTGGTGGTTGTGGCGGGTTCACGCGCACCGATGCGCACCACTGGACACGCCGCACGGCTGGCGCTTCCGGAATCTGCCAGCTGCCACACACCATAACCAACCACAGGAGAATCCCCATGGGATCCGACATCATCAACCGTCGCACTCTGCTCACCGGTACCGCACTGCTTGGGCTGGGTGGGCTGCTGACGGCGTGCGGTCAGCAGGCTGCTAACGAGGCGGCAACCACCGCAACCGCCGCACCGAGTGAGACCGCGACTGGTGTTGCTTCTGAGGCTGCCTCTGAATCAGTTACTCTTAGCTCGGTCATTACCCGCGGCTACTCTGGCGGCTCGAAGGCGCCCAATGGCGAGTACCGTGAAGCTGATGAATACGGTATGGCTCAGAACGTTCCTCTCCCCAAGGCTAAGCCACAACAGTATCCTGAAACCTTTGCTGGCCTGCGTGAAATGATGACCGATTGGGTCAGAGCCCGTAACTACGGTATTCAGACCGGTGATATGCAGTATGTATGGCCCTATATGCTGGATACCTACGAAAAGGATATTAAGTTCCTCAAGGATATCGAGGGCCTTTATCAGCGCGGCGGCTGGGTTATTGCGGGAACCTCAGATTTTCAAGCAGAGAGCACCCTCAATTACGACGATAAAGCAAAAGAGTATTGGGTTCTTACTCGGCGCCTTTGGACCTATGCCATCTATGTCAACCCTGATGGAAGCAGGACGGAGCATTCCAATACCAAGCATGATAATAACGAAATTTTCATGATGCGTTATCGCTATAAGGATGGTTATTGGTATCTGTCTGGTTATGTTTCCAATAAGCAGCTCCGTGAGCAGGGAATTATCCAGTAGTCCTTTGCATTTCACACACCACACCGATATAAGGAATACACTTCAATGACTTCCACTCTTTTGACCCGCCGCGTGCTGTTGAGCGGTGGCGCAATATTGGGCATTGGTACCTTGCTTGCGGCGTGTGGCCAGCAGGCGGCTAACGAGGCGACCGCTTCGGCTTCTTCGACCGCTGCGCCGAGCGAAACCGCCTCCGTATCTGCGGCAGCTACCGATTCTCCCTCCGCAACCCCGTCTACTGTCCGAGGCTACTCCGGCGGCTCGAAAGCACCCGACGGGGAGTACCGCGAAGCTGACCCTAGCGGCCCGGCGCAGAACGTCCAGAAACCTGCATCGCCTGAGGACGGATACCGAGAAAAATCCAATGAAGGTCTACGCAAAACACTCAACGCATGGATTGAATGGAACAACTACGGTGCCCAGACCGGAGACTACAGTCAAGCACGCAAATTCGTTGATAACAGCTTCACGGAACTACTAGATTCCTACGAAGGTCTTGAAGCTCTCTACAAGCGTGGTGGCTGGATTATCGCAGGTCTTGACCACTACATTGCTGACGGGAACCCTTGGAGTGAGGGAGAGACTTACTTCTGGAAAGCATATCGGGAGTGGGGCTACGTTATGTACGTTGAACCCAACGGTGATTGGAAGTCTTACGAGAACGACAGAAAGGACGACGACACCTGGAAGTTCTCGTTCAAGTACACCTCTGAAGGCTGGAAGATTATCGATTTTGAACAGGTCGATGATTAGCCCCTCCAACCGAACCTAAAATTTTGCACCCCCGCAGACATCCCGCATACACGCAGAAGCCACATGTGTTTCGAGAAGCCACGATAATGGTGGCTTTTCGAAACACATGTGGCTTTTCGCCATCTAGGGGGAGAGGATGGAATCTTTCGATAGGTTAGCGTCTTCGCCGTGGGTCTTTAACCCGCAGTGAAGACACTAACCTATCGAAAACCCCTGAACTGCCTCATCTGCATCGGGTGTGGGCGCGCATAAACTCCGCAAATACAAAGAAGCCACACGCCCACCGCCCCGCAATGGGGTCGGTGGTCATGTGGCTTCTCGGCGTTAATTAGACCGTTATTTAGACTGTCGCTAGACCTTAGTTGCCGAAGCCCTGCAGGGTTGCTGCCCAGGCGCGGCGCGCCTCCAGAGCTTCCTTGGCCTTGGCGATCTTCTTGGAGTCGCCGCCCTTCTCAGCTGCTGCGAGTTCTGCTTCCAGCTCGGCGAGGGAGTCCTCGATCTGTGCGAGCAGGGAGTTCGCGCGTGCCGCCTTGGCGGGGTCGTTGCGCTTCCACTTTGCCTCTTCGGCGCCGTTGATTTCGTCCTGAATGCGGCGCAGCTCGCCATCCACACGGCGCAGGTCGTTGCGGGGTACGCGGCCTGCCGCATCCCAGCGGTCCAGGATCTTCTCGAAGGCTGCCTTCGCGCCCTCAATGTCCTCGACGGGCAGGAGTGCGCGTGCTTCTTCGAGCAGTGCTTCCTTGACCTTGAGGTTTTCGGCGTAGACTGCGTCCTGAGCTGCTTCGGCTTCGTTGCGGGCGTTGAAGAACACGTCCTGTGCCGCGCGGAAGCGTGCCCACAGCTTGTCGTCCTCGCGACGGTGGCCGCGGGGCACCTGCTTCCAGGCGCGCATCAGGTCGCCGTATGCGCGGGAAGTCTCAGACCAGTCAGTGGAGGTGGACAGCTCTTCCGCGCGTGCAATCAGTTCTTCCTTGGCGCGCTTGATGCGTGCGTTGCGGTCGTCCAGCTGCGAGAAGTGTGCGCGGCGGTTGCGGTCGAAGGTGGTGCGGGCTGCGCGGAAACGCTTCCACAGCTCGTCCTCTACGCTCTTTGCCAGGTGAATTTCGCGCTGTGCCTTCTTCCACGCTTCGAACAGTTCGTTCATGCGGGAGTGGGAGTTCTTCCAGTGGATCTGGTCGGGGTCCTGGCCGGCAATCTGCTCGGCTTCGGCAACGATTTCTTCACGGACGGTGAGGGCACGTTCACGGTTTTCGGTGCGTGCCTGCTGCTGCTTCTCGCCGAGTTCAGCGATCTGCTCTGCGAGGGAGATGAGGCGCTTCTGCAGACCGGAGTAGTCACCGACCATGTTGCGCACACCAATCTGTGCGCCGATGGAGGTGATGCCCTTCTGCAGGTCTGCGGCGGGGGCGTTGTTGGCGAGGCGGGATTCGAGCAGGGCAACCTGCGCCTCGACGTTTTCAAACTTGCGGGCGAAGTAGCTGAGCGCTTCTTCTTCGGAGGCGCCGGGCAGCTGGCCTACGGCGTATTCTTCGCCGTCGACAATGACGAAGACGTGGCCGTCCTCGGAGACGCGGCCGTACTGGCGTGCCTTTTCGAGGTTTACAGTGTCGTCGGGTTTAGTAGTCACCGCTATAACTCTTTCACTCGGGGGTGCTGGGGGTGGGGCGCCTTTGCGCTGTTCCCCGTGGTGGGCACCCGTTTGGGTGTGCGTGTGCACCTCCTAAGCATAGCCTCTGTGGGGTGTGTGTGAGTAGTGTCTGGTCGTGTTGTGTTGTGGGCGAACCTTCGCACGGACGGTTTGCGGCGGGTTTTACGGGTTTACGCCGGACGGGGCGGGGGAGTGCGTGCTGTGCTGGGGTGGGTGTTGGTATGATGGGTAGATGTGCCCGGCGTGTTCCGGGGTTTTGTTGTCGAGTTCTTTGTCAAGGAGTATCGAGTATGGCTCGCAAGGCTTCGCTGTCTGGTTTTCCCGAGTATCTTCCGGCTGAGCGGTTGGTTGAGAATCATGTTCTGGACACTTTGCGTGAGACTTTTGAGTTGCACGGTTTCTCCCCGATTGAGACTCGTTCGGTAGAGACTATTGAGCAGCTGCTGCGCAAGGGTGAGATTGACAAGGAAGTTTACGCAATTTCTCGCCTGCAGGAGGATGAGGCCGCGAAGGCTAAGGAAAAGCTGGCTCTGCACTTTGATCTGACCGTGCCGTTTGCCCGTTACGTGGTGGAGAACGCCGGTTACCTGAATTTCCCGTTCTCGCGTTACCAGATTCAGAAGGTGTGGCGTGGTGAGCGCCCGCAGGAGGGTCGTGCCCGCGAGTTCACTCAGGCTGATATTGACGTGGTTGGTGACGGCGAGCTGCCGTTCCGTTACGACGTGACCCTGGCGCTGGTTGTTGTCGATGCGCTGTCGAAGCTGCCGATTCCCGACTTCAAGCTACGCGTGAATAACCGCAAGCTGGCCGAGGGCTTCTACCTGGGCCTGGGCCTGACCGACACCGCGGCCGTGCTGCGCTCCATCGACAAGCTGGAGAAGATTGGTCCCGAGCGCGTGGCTGAGGAGCTTCAGTCCGAGGCCGGTGCGAGCGCGGAGGCTGCCGCGGCCGCCCTGGAGCTGGCGCAGATTCGTACCGAGGATGCATCCTTCGTGGAGCAGGTACGTGCGCTTGCCGCTAAGTACTCGGTGGAGCACGAGCTGCTTGATCAGGGTCTTGCTGAGCTGGCTGAGGTCATTGAGGAGGCGTCCCGCCGCGCACCGGGTAAGGTGCTGGCCGACCTGTCGATTGCCCGCGGCCTGGACTACTACACCGGCACCGTGTACGAGACCGTGCTGGTTGGTCACGAGTCGCTGGGTTCGATCTGCTCGGGTGGCCGTTACGAGTCGCTGGCGTCGAACGGTAAGAAGACTTACCCGGGTGTTGGCCTGTCGATTGGCGTGACCCGCGTGGTGGCTCGCATCCTGTCGCAGGGCTTTGCGCAGGCAAGCCGTAAGGTGCCTTCGGCCGTGTTCGTGGCCCTGACTAATGATGAGGGCTGGTCCGCCGCGAATGATGTTGCGGATGCACTGCGCGCCCGCGGTATCGCCTGCGAGGTGTCTGCGAACGCGGCGAAGTTCGGCAAGCAGATTAAGTACGCTGAGAAGCGCGGCATTCCGTTCGTCTGGTTCATTTCTTCGGATGAGTCGGGTGCCCCGGTTCACGAGGTGAAGGATATCCGTTCGGGTGAGCAGGTTGCTGCCGATCCGAATTCGTGGATGCCGCCGGCTGAGGACCTGCACGTTCAGATTGTGCGTGCCGAGGGTCTGTAAATACCTGTCATACCGTAATATCTGGCTGCTGTAGTATTTGGCTACTGCAAGCCTGCATATGGATGTGTACCCGCCTGGCGGGGAGGATATTGGCCTCCCTGCCGGGCGGGTCTTTTTGTGCGGGCCCAGATTTTCGATAGGTTAGTGTCTTCGCCGTGGGTCTTTAACCCGGGGTGAAGACACTAACCTATCGACTGAGGCGTTTCCTCGCTTTATCTCAAGAGTAGTTTCCGCAAGTGGGTGATGACTTCCCGTTCTTTTTGAAAGATGTCAGCCCACGTGAGGTGCACGACCGTCCATCCGGCGCGGGTTAGGGCGCGGTCGCGGGCTGCCTCGTAGCGGTCCCTGCCGGGGTGGTCCACGTATTTCTGTTCGCCGTCGAACTCGAGAATGACCCGCGCCTCGGGCCAGGCGAAGTCCACTCGATAGTTACGGCCCTCGCATGAAATTGGGTACTGCGTTACGGGGAGGGGCAGCCTGTGTTCCATGAGTAGGCATCGGGTGAGGCTTTCACCGGCCGACTCGCGGGATGCATCCACCGCCTGCGCCAGGAAAGGCCCTGCGGAACCGCCGTACCCGGTGAGGCTCAGTAGAATCTCGGTTACCTCGTGGGGTTCCATTAGTCCCCGCCGCATGATGGAGTCAGCGAGGACTACCGCCTCCCGAAAGGGCATAGTGCGAGCGCAATCCTGCAGAGTGCGAGCCACCGTCGTAACCATGATGGATGTGCCCGGCAACCTGGTGACTTCCTCGGGGCCAGTGGCGCTGTAATGCCGGGTGATTCTTCCCTTATCAGAGGTGCTATGACTACAGCTATACACGCTTATCATTTGGGGAACAGAGAGTACATCAAGTCCCCATAGCGCCGCGGCTGATGTGTGGGAGAAGATCCCTTGAAGACCCATCATCTGAGCAGCGATGCACCGTACCGTGAGCCGCTCTTCGGGGGTGAGTGCTTGGGCATTGCGGGTGTAAATATAGGCTCCTCGCTGGATACGTTGCAGAGACCCTTCCGCCACTAGTTTGCGAATGCGTTTTGGCCCGATTCCTCGCAGGTTGAGCATCTGTGAGTTCAGCACGAATGGGTGTAGTTCTGCGGCGCGGGTAATTTCTGGTGTAGTCGGTAGTACGTTTGGGACGCGTTGCCACGGAATAGTTGCTGTGTTCATAGGCTTTATCCTGGCAGGCTGTGTGAGGTTGTGGGGTTTGTTCGTGAAATCTGTGGATAACTTCGCGGATTCTACCGAAAAAGTGTTTGTCCACAGGCATGCGGAGTGGATTCCCCGGTAATACTTCGATAGGTTAGCGGCTTTTCGATAGGGTAATGTCTTCACCCCGGGTTAAAGACCCACGGCGAAGACACTAACCTATCGACCGCAGACACCCACGAACCTGCCGCCCTACCCGCATCCCGCCTCCGCACCCCATTTTCTGGCGTCTGACTGGTGCCCGACCTGCCCTGACTTGCCCCGACCCGCCATCGACCTGCCCGGAGGGGATACAATATATGAGGCGCACGCAGTGTGCGCATATCATCAACCGCGTGTACCCGGCTACTGTCTATAGTCGTGAGGTGCCCGCTATGAAAGGAATGTCTGTGCTTCGCACTCACACCAACGGCGAGCTGACCGCCGCAAATATTGGAGAGACTGTTACCCTGACCGGTTGGGTGGCTCGCCGCCGCGACCACGGTGGTGTCGCTTTCGTTGACCTGCGTGACCGTGAGGGTGTCACCCAGTGTGTTTTCCACAATGAGGCTGATTTTGAGCACCTGCGCAACGAGTACGTGCTGCGTGTGACCGGTCTGGTGACTAAGCGCCCGGAGGGCAACGAGAACCCGAACCTGGCGACTGGCGAGATTGAGGTTGAGGTGTCCGCCGTTGAGGTGCTGAACACCGCGGCCCCGCTGCCTTTCCAGATTGACGAGCACGTTGAGGTGGGTGAGGAGGCGCGCCTGCGCTACCGCTACCTGGACCTTCGCCGCCCGGAGCCGGCTCGCATTATGCGCCTGCGTTCGGACGCGAACCGTGCGGCACGTAACCTGCTGGCCGAGGACGGCTACATTGAGGTTGAGACCCCGACCCTGACCCGTTCCACCCCTGAGGGTGCGCGTGACTTCCTGGTGCCGGCTCGTCTGGCTCCGGGTTCTTGGTATGCTCTGCCGCAGTCCCCGCAGCTGTTCAAGCAGCTGTTGCAGGTGGGCGGTATTGAGAAGTACTACCAGATTGCTCGCTGCTACCGTGATGAGGATTTCCGTGCGGACCGTCAGCCTGAGTTCACTCAGCTGGACATTGAGGCTTCGTTCGTTGATCAGGAAGACATCATTGACCTGGGCGAGCGCATCGTTGAGGCTGTGTGGAACCTGATTGACGTGAAGGTTCCCCGCCCGATTCAGCGCATGACCTACAAGGATGCGATGGAGAAGTACGGTACGGACAAGCCTGACCTGCGTTTTGGTCTGGAGCTGACTGAGCTGACCGAGTACTTCAAGGACACCACTTTCCGCGTGTTCAAGGCTCCTTACGTGGGTGCTGTTGTGATGCCCGGCGGTGCTTCTCAGGCTCGCCGTACCCTGGACGCTTGGCAGGAGTGGGCGAAGCAGCGCGGCGCTAAGGGCCTGGCTTATGTCCTCATTCAGGAGGATGGCGAGCTGACCGGCCCCGTGGCTAAGAACATTACCGACGCTGAGCGTGCTGGCCTGGCTGAGGCTACCGGCGCGAAGCCCGGCGACTGCATCTTCTTCGCTGCTGGTGAGGCTAAGGCTTCCCGTGCGCTGCTGGGTGCTGCTCGTGTTGAGATTGGTCACCGTACCGGCCTGATTAAGGACGGCGAGTGGTCTTTCGTGTGGGTTGTTGATGCCCCCATGTTTGAGTCTTCTGCTGAGGCTACTGAGTCCGGTGACGTGGCTCTGGGTCACTCCGCGTGGACTGCTGTGCACCACGCGTTCACCTCCCCGAAGCCTGAGTTCATGGATACTTTCGACACTGACCCGGGTTCGGCTCTGGCGTACGCTTACGACATTGTCTGCAACGGTAACGAGATTGGTGGCGGTTCGATCCGTATTCACCGCCGTGACGTGCAGGAACGCGTGTTCGCTGTGATGGGCATTGGTGAGGAAGAGGCTCAGGAGAAGTTCGGCTTCCTGCTGGATGCGTTCAAGTACGGCGCGCCGCCCATGGGTGGTATTGCGTTCGGTTGGGACCGTATTGTGTCTCTGCTGGCTGGCGTTGATTCGATTCGCGAGGTTATTGCGTTCCCGAAGACCGGTAATGGTTTCGATCCGCTGACTGCGGCTCCTGCACCGATTACTCCGGAGCAGCGTAAGGAAGCTGGCGTTGATTTCAAGCCGAAGAAGAAGGACGAGGAGTAATCTTCTCTAGTCTTTGGTCGTGCGCCCCGTAGGGGGTGTGGGCCTGTGCGGCGTGAACCCGGTGGGCGTTGAGTTGTGCCGGGGTTGCCGTTGAGGGTGGGCTGTGTATTCTGCTGGTGCAGGGTCGCAGCCCACCTTTTGTATCAACTGGCGTGCGTGCCGATTTGTGTACTAACCAAAGGGGGAGGGGAGCATGCGTATTCTGATTGCCGGCCCGAGCGGTAGCGGTAAGACGACGTTCGCGGCGCGGTTGGGGCGCATCCTGAATATTCCGCATACGGAGATGGATTCGTTGCATTGGGGTCCGGACTGGACTCCGCGCCCTAGTTTTGAGGCGGATGTTCAGGCGCTCATTGAGCGGCCCGCGTGGATTACGGAGTGGCAGTATCCGCAGGTGCGTGGCCGTCTGCTGGAGCGTGCGGATGTGGTGATTTATCTGCGCTATAGCCGCGCGGTGGTGATGTGGCGTGTGGTTCGCCGGACGGTGCGCCGCGCGGTGACGGGGCAGAAGCTCTGGGCGGATAATGTGGAGCCGCCGCTGTGGAATATTCTGCGCGACCCGGACAACATGATTCGGTACACGTGGAGGAGCTACCCGCACGTCGGGGAGCTGCTGGCGGAGGCTCGCGGGCAGCATCTGCAGAAGCGTTTTATTGAGTTCCGTACCCCGCGGGCGGCGAACCAGTTTTTGCGTGCCGTGCAGCTGCGCGGTGTACTCTGAGGCTGTTGCTTCTAGAACTGCGGCTCCCCTAAACCAGCCGCGTCTAAAACAGCTACCGAGCGCGGTGTCGAAAGAGATATATGAGCCCGGTGAAAGCCGGCTCCAAGTTGAAAGGTGAACGATGCGAGTAGTTATTCAGCGCGTGACCCGCGCGGCGGTGCGCGTGGCGGGTGAAACGGTCGGCGCGATTGAGCAGCCCGGCTACCTGGTGCTGGTCGGTATCACGCACGGTGACGGTGCGGCACAGATTGCGAAGCTTGCCGATAAGACCGCGAACCTGCGCCTGCTGGAGGGGGAGAAGTCCCTACTCGATGAGGGCGCACCCGTGTTGGCGGTCAGCCAGTTCACCCTGTACGGGGATGCGAAGAAGGGTCGCCGCCCCTCCTGGTCTGCTGCGGCGCCGGGTCCGGTGAGTGAGCCGCTGTTCAACGATTACGTTCAGGCGTTGCGTGAGCGTGGCCTGCACGTGGAGACCGGCGTGTTCGGCGCAGACATGCAGGTGGAGCTCGTCAACGACGGCCCGGTGACCCTGATTCTCGACAGCGAGACCCTCTAAGGGCGGCGCTTTCGATAGGTTAGTAGATTGCCCAGGGGTTTAAAACCCACGGCGAAGACACTAACCTATC
>NZ_KV832006.1:467535-515871 GCF_001837295.1 Rothia sp. HMSC065C03 | reverse complement strand
AACCCACGGCGAAGACACTAACCTATCGAAACCCCATCGAAAACCCGTGTGGCGTCACGCCGCGAGCTAAATCCGCACCCGTAAGTCCATACTCCGCGCCCACCTCAAGCCTGCGAAACGATAGAGTAAGACTATGGCTGATTCCCTCTTTGATCTTGAGCTGCCCGATGACGGGGACCGCGTGAGCCTGATTGGCGCGCCCGCCGAGGAGCCCACCTCCTCGCGCGCCTCTGCGCCGCGTGCGCGCTCGGCCCGTTCGGCGTCCCGCGCACCCCTGGCTGTGCGTATGCGTCCGCGCACTATTGATGAGGTTCTCGGCCAGGAGCATCTGCTGACTCCGGGTGCGCCTTTGCGCGTGTTGGCGGGGGAAAACGCCGGCCCGGCTGGTCCCTCCTCGGTGATTCTGTACGGCCCGCCGGGTACGGGTAAGACCACCCTGGCGCATGTGATTGCGCGCGCGCCGGGTCGCAAGTTCGTGGAACTTTCGGCGATTACCGCGGGCGTGAAGGACGTTCGCGCGGTCATGGATCAGGCGCTGCTCGACCGCGACATGTACGGCACGACCACCGTGCTATTCCTGGATGAGATTCACCGTTTCACGAAGGCTCAGCAGGATGCGCTCCTGCCCGGCGTGGAGAACCGCTGGGTGATTCTGGTGGCGGCTACGACGGAGAACCCGTCGTTCAGCATTATTTCGCCGCTGCTCTCGCGCTCGCTGCTGTTGCGGGTTCATTCGCTGGAGCAGTCCGATATTGAGCATCTGATTGATCGTGCGCTGGCTGATCCGCGCGGTTTTGGTGGTGCGGCGGTCATTGATGCGGATGCGCGCGCCCACCTCGCGGCGGTTTCCGGAGGCGACGCTCGCCGCTCCCTGACCTCCCTGGAGGCGGCGGCTGCGATTGCGTTTAGTGAGGCTGAAGCTGCGGGAAATACCACAGCAGAAACCAGCCCCGCAGAAACTGATGTAGCAGAACCCACCTCTGAAGAGGCTGACCTCGCTGACCCCGATACCGCCAACTCGTCCGAGGATTCAGTGCGCTCAGCAGACCCGGCGGGGGAGAAGTCCCTGGAACCCGCCGCCCCTGTCCGCATCACCTTGGCGCATGCTACGGAGGCGGTGGACCGCGCCGCGATTCGTTACGACCGTTCGGGTGACCAGCATTATGACGTGGTGAGCGCGTTCATTAAGTCCATGCGCGGCTCTGACGCGGACGCCGCGGTGCACTATCTGGCGCGCATGTTGGAGGGCGGCGAGGATCCGCGTTTCGTGGCTCGCCGCATCATGATTTTGGCGAGCGAGGACATTGGTTTGGCTGATCCGCAGGCGTTGCAGGTGGCGACGGCTGCGGCGCAGTCGGTGGCGCTGGTGGGCATGCCGGAGGCTCGTATTATCCTGTCGCAGGCGGTGATTTATTGTGCGCTCGCGCCGAAGTCGAATGCCGCATATAACGCGATTAACCGCGCGATTGCGGATGTGCGTGCGGGCGCGTCGGGTCAGGTTCCGGTGCATCTGCGTGACGCCCACTATGCGGGGGCTAAGCAGTGTGGTCACGGCGACGGCTACATTTATGCGCATGATGCGCCGGGTCATGTGGCGGCTCAACAGTACCTGCCGAATACCCTGCGCGGCACGGTCTACTATGAGCCGACTCAGCATGGTTTTGAGCGTACGTTGACGGAGCGTCGTGAGCGTATCCGCAGGATTCTTGACGGCGGCAACTAGCCGCGCTGGCTCATCCCCCAAACCAGCCGCGCAGATTCATCGCCCAAACCAGCCCGCGCGCGGATTCATCATGCAAGCTAGCCACCAAACTAGCCGCGCGTGAGGGCTCGCCGGGCAGTTTACCCGCCCCGCCTAAAAGAGGGTAAACAGAAAGCGGTGCGTAGTACCTCGGTAGTACTGCGCACCGCGTCAGAGTTTTGAGTTGTGATAGACGTCTTGGCTGTCGGCCTTCCCGGAAGGGCGGACGCCAAGCTTGTTATGGTTTCTAGTCTAGGCGATATGGGGGTCTGATTCAAGCTATTCCCATAAAGACACAGGTTAAAAATAACGAAATGATTACAATCCAACATCTTAGCGCCGCAATTTTTCGGGGAAGTCGCACCTAAATAGCTCTGACGGGCATAAATGATTCCTGTGGGGTCGTGTGGGTAAGTATTAAAAACCCACACGCACAGTGATTTAAACCAAAGATTTCCCAAAAGGCTGGTAAAGCCCGGGCGCATCCGGTAAGCTTGACGGGTCTGGCAATTACTATGCCCGCATTTGTGCGGGCGTCAGTAATGTAGCTGCGGGGTACTCTGCCCCGAGCTCTCCGCCCCACCGCCGTACAGCAACGACCGAACCGGTCGCGTACGGACTCCGGCGGGGTCAACCGAGGAGGCCAGTATTCAACAGACCGAGGCCCCACCCGCAAGGGTGCAGGAGCCTCACATAGAAAGGTAGATTGTGGCTAAGCACAACCGCACCCGCCGTACCGTGCGTCAGTCCCGTGCCCTGGGCATTGCACTGACCCCGAAGGCAGAAAAGTACCTCGAGCGTCGTCCTTACGGCCCCGGCCAGCACGGCCGTGCCCGCAAGAAGGCTGACTCCAACTACGCTACCCAGCTGAAGGAAAAGCAGCGTCTGCGCGCTCAGTACAACATCCGCGAGGCACAGATGCGCCGCGCATACCTCGAGGCAAAGCGTACCGAGGGCCAGACCGGTAAGAACATGGTCGAGCTGCTCGAGACCCGCCTCGACGCTCTGGTTCTGCGTGCAGGCTTCGCCCGCACCATTGCACAGGCACGTCAGATGGTTGTTCACCGTCACATCATGGTTGACGGCGTTCGCGTGGACCGCCCCTCGTTCCACGTCAAGCCCGGCCAGCTGATCCACGTTCACCCCAAGGCTGAGAAGACCACCCCCTTCCAGGCTGCGGCTGCAGGTGAGAACCAGGCAGTTCTGCCCGAGGTTCCCGCATACCTGAACGTTGAGATCGAGAAGCTGCACGCAAAGCTTGAGCGCAAGCCCAAGCGCGAAGAGATCCCCGTGATCTGCGACGAGCAGCTGGTCGTTGAGTACTACTCGCGTCTGGCATAATCTCGATTTTTCGAGAAGCAACCCGTCCTGCACCGTTCGGTGGGGGCGGGTTGTTCCCGTTTAACGCGCGGGTTTTTGGGGCTTATACACTACAGGGCTGTGGCGCTGCGGAACCTGTGAATCTTCCGTCGCTGGGAGTTTCATGAGAGTTTAGGGGGCGCTTGAAGGATTTTTCGACTAAAATAGGGGATTGAGCTGTGTATACAGTCCTGAACTGTACGCACAATCCGGCTGCGCGCCACGGTGGCGTTCAGCCTTGTACGACTATTGATAAGCATCATGCATTGAGCGGAATGGGGTTATAGATGACCGGCGGAGATATTGCGGGCCTGATTGCAGCAGGAGTTTTTGCGATTCTGGTGGCTCTGCTTGCGCTACCCATTATTCGCCTGACCAAGGTGTTTGATGAGCTTATCGTGACGATTCGTTCGCTGAACCAGAGCACCGGTCCCCTCATCGAAGAGGTGACCCGCACTGTGGTGACCACCAATGAGCAGCTGGAGAAGGTTGACGACATCACCTCGAACGTTTCGGATGCGTCCGCTAACGTTTCTGCACTGTCCTCGCTGGTGACCTCGACTGTGGGTCAGCCGCTGATTAAGGTTGCCTCCTTCTCGTACGGTGTGCGTCAGGCATTCCGCGGCGGTAAGTCCGGCGATGCACACGGCACCGCCAACACTGGTAGCACTGGCGGCCAGTACGGTTCGGCACAGTCCTCTTACTCTGCAGGCGGTGAGAACTAATGGGTCTGCTTCGTTCAGCTCTTCTGCTCGGCGCCGGCGCGGCGGTTGGTTACTTCGCTTCCAGGCGTTCCGCCTCTGAACCTGCTCAGCGTACCCCCGGCAGCGCCCTGCTCATGCGTGAGCACGGTGAGCTTGCCCTCAACCCGGAGTCTCAGATGGGAAAGTTCTTCGATTCGCCGATTGGCAAGCCCCTGCAGCCGTATGCGTTGCGTGCTGTTGAGTTCGCCGCCCGCGTGCGTGAGGGCATGCAGGAGAAGGAGATGGAGCTCAATGCTAAGGTGGAGCGCCAGAAGCAGGATCTGCGTCCTGGCTCCCTGGATACGTGGGACCGTCAGATGAGCTCGGCTGAGATTGAGTCCACGAACCGCCGTCTGGCTGAGCGTGAACTCATTGAGGTGGAGGCTGAGATCGCCTCCTTGGAAGAGGCTCAGAAGCGAGCGCGTGAGCAGCGTATTGCGCGTGACCGTCAGCTCGGTGACGGCTTCTTCAACTAGGTTTTAAAAGATGGTGTTTTCGCCCGTAAACCACGGTACGAGGGTGGCTCGATTAGCCATTTTGCTCTCGGGCAGGCACCATAGGTCAGTAGACTAATTTAGAATTTCGCACAGATTACTCTAAGGAACGAGATGCTCTCACAGGAGATTTCTAAGCGTTGGATCGATTTCTTCGCTTCCCGCGGCCATACTGTGGTGCCTTCGGCATCGCTGATTTCGAACGAGCCCGGCGCTATGTTCACCATCGCCGGTATGGTGCCGTTCATTCCCTACTTCCTGGGCCGTGAGACCCCTCCGTTCTCCCGCGCGACCAGCGTGCAGAAGTGCATCCGCACCCTGGACATTGAAGAGGTCGGTAAGACTGCGCGTCACGGTACCTTCTTCCAGATGGCTGGTAACTTCTCGTTCGGTGATTACTTCAAGGAGCAGGCGATTCCGTTTGCTTACGAGCTGCTGACCACCCCTCAGGATAAGGGTGGTTTCGGCCTGGATCCGGAGCGCCTGTGGGTCACCATTTATGAGGGTGACGATGAGGCCTTCGACATTTGGCACAACAAGGTGGGCTTCCCGGCTGAGCGTATTCAGCGTATGGGCATGAAGGAAAACTACTGGTCCACCGGTCAGCCCGGCCCCGCAGGCCCCGACTCGGAGATCTTCTACGACCGTGGCCCCGCGTACGGTAAGGAAGGCGGCCCGGCGGCTGACGACGACCGTTACATTGAGATTTGGAACCTCGTGTTCATGCAGTACCAGCGTGGCGAGGGCATCGGTAAGGATGACTTCGAGATTCTGGGTGATCTGCCGAAGAAGAACATCGATACCGGTCTGGGCGTTGAGCGTCTTGCCATGCTGCTGCAGGGTGTTGAGAACTTCTACGAGACCGACCAGGTCCGCCCGGTTCTGGATGCTGCTTCTGAGCTGTCCGGTAAGAAGTACCACGGCTCTGAGTCTGCTGAGGATGAGGGCTACGAGGATGACGTGCGTATGCGCGTGGTGGCTGACCACATCCGTTCCTCGCTGATGCTGATTGCTGACGGCGTGACCCCCTCGAACGAGGGTCGCGGCTACATTCTGCGCCGTCTGATGCGCCGTGCGATTCGTGCGATGCGTCTGCTGGGTGTGACTGAGCCCTGCCTGCCCGTGCTGTTCCCGGCTTCGCGTGATGCGATGAAGGGTGCTTTCCCATACGTTGCTGACGACTTCGAGCGTATTTCCCGTATTGCGTACGCTGAGGAGAAGGCGTTCCTACACACCATTGAGACCGGTACTGAGCGTCTGGAAGAGGCTGTTGCTGCCGCTAAGAAGGACGGCTCTAACGCTGTTTCTGGTGCTGAGGCGTTTGCTCTGCACGACACCTACGGCTTCCCGATTGACCTTACCCTGGAGATGGCTGCTGAGGCTGGCGTGAAGGTGGATGAAAAGTCCTTCCGCGAGTTGATGGCTGAGCAGCGTCACCGTGCGCAGGCTGACGCTAAGGCGAAGAAGGGTGCGTTTGCTGACCTGTCCGAGCTGCGTAAGCTCGTGGATGAGCGTGGCTCCATCTTCACCGGTTACACCGAGCTGCGTACTGAGACTAAGCTGCGCGCAATCCTGGTGGACGGCGTGTCGGTTCCCGCCGCTAAGGCTGGCGACAAGATTGAGGTTGTCCTGGATGAGACTCCGTTCTACGCGGAGGCTGGTGGCCAGGCAGCTGATACCGGTGTCATTACCGGCAACGGCTTCGTCATTGACGTTCAGGACGTTCAGCAGCCCGTGAAGGGCCTGAGCGTTCACCGCGCCGTTGTGCGTGAGGGCGAGGTTCACACCGGTGCCGATGTTGTGGCACAGGTTGATGTTCAGCGCCGCCGCGACGGTGAGAAGGCACACTCCGGTACCCACATCATTCACGCTGCCCTGCACCAGGTGCTCGGCAACGAGGCTACTCAGCGTGGCTCCTTCAACAAGGAAGGCTACCTGCGCTTCGACTTCGCGTGGGGCGAGGGCCTGTCTGAGTCCGCTAAGCGTGAGGTGGAAGAGGTCGCTAACCTCGCAATCCGCGATAACCACGAGGTGATTACCCGTGAGATGCCGCTGGCTGAGGCTAAGGCTCTGGGCGCTATGAGCCTCTTCGGTGAGAAGTACGGCGACGTGGTGCGTGTTGTTGAAATCGGCGGCGAGTTCTCCCGCGAGCTGTGCGGTGGTACCCACGTTGGTTCGTCCGCTGAGATTGGTTCGCTGACCCTGCTGACCGAGAGCTCTGTTGGCTCCGGTAACCGCCGTGTTGAGGCTCTGGTGGGTCTGGACTCCTTCAACCACCTGGCTGCTGAGCGTACCCTGGTGAACCAGCTGACCGGCCTGATGAAGGTTCAGTCTTCCGCCGATCTGCCGGAGAAGATTAACCAGACTCTGGCCAAGCTGAAGGCTGCTGAGAAGGAACTGGCTCAGCTGCGACGCGAGAAGCTGCAGGCTGAGGCGGGCAAGCTGCTGGAGAACGCACAGACCATCGGTTCTGTTCGCGTTCTGGCGCATGACGCTGGCGAACTGGACGCTAACGGCGTTCGTGACCTGGCTCTGGATCTGCGTTCGCGCTTCGGCTCCGAGGCCGCTGTTGTCGCCGTGGTGGGTGTGGCTAATGGCCGCCCCGTCGTCCTGGTGGCAACCAATGAGGGTGCTCGCGAGGCTGGCGTGAAGGCTGGCGCTCTGGTCCGCGTCGCTGCCGGTGTTCTCGGCGGCGGTGGCGGCGGTAAGGACGACGTCGCTCAGGGTGGTGGCCAGGACGCATCCAAGATTGGTGCTGCACTGGACGCTGTCCGCGACGCTATCGCACAGGCTCAGGCCTAAACATGGCAGAATTCCAGCGCGGAGTGCGGATGGGTGTCGATGTGGGTAATGCCCGCGTCGGCACCGCCCTCAGCGACCCCGACGGTATTCTCGCCACCCCGCTCAAGACGCTGCGCCGCGACGCGAAGAAGAACTCTGACCGCCGTGTTTTGCGCAAGCTGATTGAGGTGAACGAGGTGGTGGAGGTTTTCGTCGGGCTTCCGAAGACCATGCGTGGTGGGGATTCTCCCTCCACGGAAATGGCTCGGGAGTACGCTCAGGCTCTGCGCTCCGAGCTGGATGCCGAAGACAAAACACACATTAACATTTGGCTGGTGGATGAGCGACTCACCACCGTGAGCGCTCACCGTGCACTGCACGAGGCTGGGGTTTCCAGCCGAGATTTCAAGACTATGGTTGACCAGGTGGCGGCTGTGAACATTTTGCAGTACAGCCTGGATGCCCTCAAGGCGGGGCAGTCCGTAGCCGGGTACAAGGTGAGCGATCCGGCCCACGAAGAAAACCGACCGTCCGAGTCAGAAGGGACTACGGTCGGTGCCGTCAACGAAACGGAGAACCTTCAGTGACCGAACAGAATAAACAGCCCGAAGAGAGCGGGCTCGACCTCTTTAGGCCGACAGCCGAGGATGAACGTAAGGGCATCACCGGCATCACGATGGAACAGGAAATCGTGTCGGTGGCTACGTTGCGTGCGCGTAAGCGCCGCCGCCGCGCCATCATGCTGAGCGCTATTTCCTTGTTTGTCGTGGCTCTGGTCATCATTTCGGGTGCCCTGATTACTCGCTACGACCCGTTCAAGACTCGTGACTACTCGGGTGGCGGCAATGGTACGACCGTGACCTTCACGATTCGTTCCGGCCAGTCCACCGCGCAGGTGGCGCAGGAGCTTGAGGCGGCGGGCGTTATTGCTGATGCTGATAAGTTCATTGAGGTGTACACCAAGGAGAGCAAGGGTAAGTACTTGCAGCCTGGCACCTATGAACTGCAGCAGCACATGAGCAGCTCGAGCGCGATTACGACCATTATTGATGCGAACAGCAACGTACTGTACCTGGCGATTCCGCAGGGTAAGCGCGTGAGCGAGACCATCGATCTGATTGTTTCTGGCTCCGATGGTGCGTTCACCCGTAAGCAGGTTGAGGACGCGGTCAGCAACTACACCCAGTACGGTGTGCCGAGCAACTTCCCCTCGATTGAGGGTTGGCTGCACCCGGGTGAGTACCGCTTCCCGAAGGGCACCGACATCAAGAAGGTCATCCAGACCATGGTTGATAAGACCAAGGCTGACCTGAAGGAAGCCGGCGTGAGCGGCGACCAGAAGATCTTTGAGGTTCTGACCATCGCCTCCATCGTGGAGCTTGAGGCTCAGCCGAAGGACTACGTGGCGGTTGCAGGCATCATTGAGAACCGCCTGAACAACCCCGATGGTGAGACCTCGGGTCTGATTCAGTCGGATGCGACCGTGACCTACGGTCTGGGTGTCCGCTCGTACCACCTGACTGAAGAGCAGAAGGCCGATAAGAGCAATAAGTACAACACTTATGCGAATAAGGGTCTTCCGAAGGGTCCGATTGGTTCCCCGCAGCTGGCTTCGATTAAGGCTGCCGCGGCTCCTGAGAAAAACCCGTACTACTACTGGGTGACTGTGGACCTGGACTCCGGTGAGACTAAGTACTCCCGTACTTACGCTGAGCACCAGCGTTATGTTGAAGAGTACAACCAGTGGTGTTCTAAGCACCCGAACCGTTGTAGCTAATCGGTTTAGCCGGTAGCTATGATTCGGTAGCTTTGGACTGAAGGTTCCTTGCTGAGGCGGGTACCGCCTCCACGAGAGTGGGGGAGGTGCCCGCCTTTGCTGTACCCGCTAAAATGGGAGGTGGCCCCCGCGGCCGTCCCTGTACCCAACGTTGAGAACGACCCCCAGCGTGAGAGCGAAAGAGAGCCGATGAAGACTGAACCGTACCGCGAGGCCCCGTATCATCGCCGTGCCTACGTGCTGGGGCACCCTATTGCGCATTCGCTCTCGCCTGCGTTGCATCGTGCGGCGTATGACTTTTTGGGTGAGGCGAATCTTGAGTATGATCGCCGCGATACTCTGCCCGATGATTTGCCGGAGATTATGCGCGGCGTGCGTCACCCGAAGGGTACGGAGGACGCCCCGTATATTGCGGGTCTGTCGGTGACGATGCCGTTGAAGACCGCGGTCATTCAATATTGCGATGAGCTGAGTGAGACTGCCCGCGTGACCGGTGCGGTGAATACGGTGTATCCGCGCGGTGAGAAGGTGCTGGGCGATAACACGGACGTGATCGGCATTGTGAACGCGCTGCGCCACGCCGGTTTGGAGCCGGAACCGCTTAAGGATTCTGCCGCGATTGTGGGTGGGGGAGCGACCGCTATTTCCGCCCTGACCGCACTGCATCAGCTGGGGTATTCCCGTGTGAGCGTGTACGCCCGTTCGCTGCATAAGCTCGGTAGCGTGCAGGAGGCGGCGGACCGCCTGGGCGTTCAGCTGGAGCAGGTTTCCCTGGCTGATTTGCCGCAGAATCTTGCGGAGCGCGGTCATCACCCGGTGGTGTCTACTCTTCCAGCGCATGCGGCGGATGAGTGGGCGAGCCAGCTGAGCGGGCTGAAGGGCGCCTCCGCGACGCACCGGCCGGTACTGCTCGATGTTGCGTATAACCCGTGGCCTTCGGTGCTGGCGAGCGCTTGGGAGGCTAACGGCGGCACGGTGGTTTCTGGCCTGGAGATGCTGCTGTATCAGGCGGTGGAGCAGGTGCTGCTGTTTACCGGCCGTGAACTGCAGCCCGCCGAACTGCTGGGTCTAATCAATGCGATGTGCGCGGCGGTTGATCTTGCGCCTCGTGCTTCCGTTTCGTGAAAAAAGCGTGCTTTCACTCGCTCAGTAAACGGGCATTTTATACACTATTTATACACGTGAAGAATTATTATTCCTTCCTCCTGCGCTGCGGTGCGGGTGCGATGAAAAGAGGTTAACCTATGGCTCTGCGTTGGCTCACTGCCGGAGAATCCCACGGCGAGGCGCTCGTCGGCATTATTGAGGGCGTACCCGCCGGTGTGGAACTCACCAGCGACATGGTGCGTGACGCCCTGGCTCGTCGCCGCCTTGGCTACGGCCGCGGTGCCCGCATGAAGTTCGAGGAGGACCGCGTGCGCATCCTGGGCGGTGTGCGTCACGGCCTGACTCAGGGCGGCCCGGTCGCGATTGAGATTGCGAACACCGAGTGGCCCAAGTGGACTGACGTGATGAGCTCCGATCCGGTGGATCCGAAGCTGATTGAGGGTCGTGCGCGTAATGCTGCGCTGACCCGTCCGCGCCCCGGTCACGCCGATTTTGCGGGTATGCAGAAGTACAACTTCTCTGAGGCTCGCCCGGTGCTGGAGCGCGCCTCCGCACGTGAGACTGCGACCCGCGTGGCTCTTGGCGTGGTTGCCGCACAGATTTTGAAGGCTCTGGGTGTTGAGCTGGTTTCTCACACCGTGGCTGTGGGTGGCGTGCACGCTCCCGAGGGCGCCCCGGTGCCTTCGCCTCGCAACGTTGATCAGCTGGACGCTGACCCGCTGCGCTGCTTCGACAAGGCGACCTCCGACGCGATGGTTCAGCGCGTGGATGAGGCGCACAAGGACGGCGAGACTCTCGGCGGCGTGGTTGAGGTGCTCGCGTACGGTATGCCTCCCGGACTGGGTTCGTACGTGCACTGGGACCGCCGCCTGGACGCGCGCCTTGCCGCAGCGCTGATGGGTATTCAGGCGATTAAGGGCGTTGAGGTTGGCGACGGTTTCGCGACCGCTGACCGCCCGGGCACTGCCGCTCACGACGAGATTTCCATTGGCGAGCACGGCGTTACCCGCGATACCAACCGTGCAGGTGGTATTGAGGGCGGCATGAGCATTGGTGACCTGCTGCGTGTGCGCGCGGCAATGAAGCCCATTGCGACCGTGCCGAAGGCTCTGAAGACCATTGACACTTCCACCGGTGAAGAGGCTCGCGCCCACCACCAGCGTTCGGACGTGTGTGCTGTTCCCGCCGCCGGCGTGGTGGCGGAGGCTATGGTCGCCCTGGTGCTCGCTGAGGCTGCACTGGAGAAGTTTGGTGGCGACTCGATTGGTGAGACTCGCCGCAACATGGATTCCTACCTGGACGCTATTCCGGCGTCTCTGGCGTGGGAGTCTAACGTGGCTGGTTGGGACGCGTAGTGCCCCTTCCGGCGGAGTCTGAGGGCCGCGACACGAAGGGTCACGGTTCCGGGGAGGTTTCTGTGGAGCAGGGTGTTCGCCCGGTCGCTTCGAGCCCCCTTGCGCGTATTGCTGCGGCAACGCAGCGTGCGCGAGGGGGCGCTTCGCCGCGCCCGGAACCCGGCGCAGAATCCAGCGCGGAACCCGGTGTACCTGCTGCGGCTGAGCAGAGTGTTGAGGCTGCGGGCGCTGAGGCTGTTGAGGCTACGGGCGCTGAGGTTCGTGAGACTGTTGCACGTGAGGCTACCGCATCGGTTTCTTCCGCGTCAGTTTCTTCTGCGCGCCCGGCTTCTCGCGTTCCCACCCCCGCTGACCTGATGCGTTCTGGCGCCCGCCCCCTGCCCGCCGCCGCTACGGCGAGCACGCAGGGTGTGCGCCTGTACGCCTCCTCGGTGTCTGAGGACGCCGACCCGGCGCTCGGCCTGGACGAGGACCTGCGCCTGAAGCTACTCAGCGCCCTGCAGGGTATGGGCACCGCTGAAGAGGAACCCCGCAAGGAACCCGCGAAGGCGGAAGCGCCCAAGCCAGCAGCTCCAAAACCGGCCGCGCCGTCGGTAGTCGCTGCGCCCAAGCCGACTGCGCCTAAGCCTGCCGCGCCCAAGCCGGCACCTCCGAAGCAGGCTCAGCCTGCAGAGGCGGCGGGGGAGAGCGCTTCTGCTCCCGTGCAGAAGGCTGAACCCAAGCCTGTACCGGTCACGCCCGCAGCCCCCGTAGCTGTGCCCGAAACTTCCGTAGGTGTGCCCGCGGCTGAACCCGCCAAGCCGGTCCGTCCGACCCCGGCGCTGTTTGGCAAGGTCCAGGTTGCCGCGCCCGCAGTACCCGCTGCGCCCCCCGCGGAAGAAGAGAACCAGGCGGGGGAGAAGCCCCTCGAAGCTTCCGAGCTACCCGCAACCCCGGCTGAATCTGTGGCACCCGCAGAGCTCACTGTCCCCACAGAGCTTGCTGTCCCCGCAGAGGCGCTCGCAGAAGACGAGTCCGCCTGCGGCGCTCGCATCCACCCGCAGCAGGTGCGTGAAATGCACGAGAACTTCGCGGAACGCTCCCGACCCATCGTGCTCATCGGCCCCATGGCGGCAGGTAAGACCTACATTGGTACGCACCTGGCGCGTTTCTACGGCTACGAGTTCCTCGACGCCGACCAGCTCATCGTGGAACGCTACGGCGAAGTCTCCGAAATCTTCGAAATTTTCGGTGAGGCGTACTTCCGCGAGCTCGAACGCAAAACCATCGAAGAGGTCCTCACCTCGCCCGTGTACCGCAACACGGTGTTCTCCCTGGGCGGCGGCGCGCCCATGACCGACTCGGTCGCGGAGCTGCTCAAGGACGAATGCGTGGTGTACATCCTCGTTGATGCTGACACCGTCACCCCGCGCATTACCGGCAACAAGACCCGCCCGCTGCTGCAGCCGAACCCGGTCGAGCGGTGGACCGAAATTTTTGAGCGCCGCCGCAGCCGATACGAAGAGCTGGCACACTTCACCCTGGACGCACGAGGCGGCCGCCCCATCACCGAGATGACCGCCGAGATTCAGGCGTACGTGACCGCAACCCGCGCCTCCCGCGCGCAGCGTCCCCAAGCTTAACCCCTCACCTGTGAAAGGACACATGATGAGCACTCAGCCTACCCCCACTTTCGGTGCCTCCGGCGTGGAAGATATTACCCGCATCCCGGTGACCGGCAGCTCCCCGCGTGAGAACTATGAGGTTCTCATCGGCCACAACCTGCTCGGTAAAATCCCCGAAATTCTGGGCAACCGCACCAAGAAGGTGCTCGTGATTCACCCGCGTGCCCTGCGTTCCACCGGTGAGCTGGTCATGGAAGACCTGCGCGCCATGGGCTACGAATCGTTCAGCGCCGAAATTCCGGACGCTGAAGAGGCAAAGCACTACCAGGTGGCGGCGTTCTGCTGGCAGGTACTCGGTCAGAACGACTTCACCCGCACCGACGCGGTCATCTCCGTTGGCGGCGGCGCCATTACCGACGTTGCCGGCTTTGTCGCGGCAACTTGGTTGCGCGGCGTGCGCGTTATTCACATCCCGACCACCCTGCTCGGCATGGTGGACGCTGCCGTGGGCGGTAAGACCGGCATCAACACCGCCGAAGGTAAGAACCTGGTCGGCGCGTTCTGGCCGCCCGCCGCGGTGCTCTGCGAGATCGGCACCCTGCGCACCCTGCCTGAACATGAGCTGCTGACCGGCATGGGTGAGGTCGTCAAGTGCGGCTTCATCGCAGACCCCGAAATCCTTGACCTGATCGAGGCGAACCCGAACGCCGTACGCGACTCGCAGTCCGCCGTGATGCGTGAGCTCATTGAACGCAGCGTGCGCGTGAAGGCGGAGGTTGTCTCCGAGGACCTGCGCGAGTCCGGCCGCCGCGAAATCCTGAACTACGGCCACACCCTCGCACACGCCATCGAGCGTAACGAGCGTTACCAGTGGCGTCACGGCGCGGCAGTGTCCGTCGGCATGGTCTACGCCGCCGAACTGGCGCTAGCAACCGGCCACGCCGACGAAGAACTCGTGGCACGCACCCGCCGCATCCTCGAATCCCTGGGCCTGCCCACCTCCTACAAGGCAGACGCATGGCCCCAGCTGCTCGAAGCAATGCGCCGCGACAAGAAGGCACGCGGCAACCTGCTGCGCTTCATCATTCTTGACGGTTTGGCTCGCCCGCGCGTCTACGAGGTGCCGGACGATTCGATCCTGTACATGACCTACCAGGAGATTATCTCCGAGTAGGTGATGAGTCCCGTACATTCACCGGAAGCACACGCCACGCGACCGCCAGCATACGGCAGCCAGCATGCGCCAGCCGGGTGGGGTGCCACAGAAACTGTGGCGCACCTGCTAGGCAAATTCGTGCACATCCTGTAGAATGTACGGGACATAATTTTGCTCATTGAAAACTTAGCGCCGCGCCGGGTACCACTACGGCGTGGGCGTCGATGACACGAAGGAGAGCCCCATGGCATCCACTACCGATATTAAGAACGGCGCCGTCCTGAAGATTGACGGCAACCTCTGGTCCGTTGTAGAGTTCCAGCACGTTAAGCCCGGTAAGGGTGGCGCGTTCGTCCGCACCAAGCTGCGCAACGTTACCTCCGGCAAGGTCGTCGACCGTACCTTCAACGCTGGCGCTAAGATCGAAACCGCAACCGTTGACCGCTCCGACTACCAGTACCTGTACCAGGACGGCGACGACTACGTCTTCATGGACATGAAGACCTACGACCAGATCAACGTTCCCGCAACCGTTGTCGGCGACGCAGCAAACTACATGCTCGAGTCCCAGACCGCAACCATCGCAATGCACGAGGGTAGCCCCCTGTACATCGAGCTGCCCGCATCCGTGGTCCTCGAAATCACCTACACCGAGCCCGGCCTGCAGGGTGACCGCTCCACCGGCGGCACCAAGCCCGCAACCGTTGAGACCGGCTACGAGATCCAGGTTCCCCTGTTCCTGGAGACCGGCACCAAGGTCAAGGTTGACACCCGCACCGGTGAGTACCTCGGTCGTGTGAACGACTAATGAATTCGCGTACGAAAGCCCGATTGCGCGCCCTCGAAGTGCTCTTCGAGGCGGATCAGCGCAACGAAGATTATATTGAGGTACTCCGCCGCCGCCGACTGTACACGGTAGCGCAGATTTCTGCTTACTCTGAGGAAATCATTCGTGGTGTTCGCGACCACGACGAAGAGATCCGCGAGTTTGTGGAGACTTACGCCCGTGACTGGTCCTTCGAGCGTATGCCCGCCGTGGACCGTGCCGTGCTGCGTATTGGCACTTGGGAGCTTCTGTACAATGACGAAGTTCCGGATGCTGTCGCAATTTCTGAGGCTGTCGGTCTGGCGCGTGTGCTGTCCACGAATGAATCTCCGAAGTTTGTGAACGGTCTGCTGGATAAGCTCCGTCAGGTGAAGCCGACCCTGCTCGCGTAACACGTCTCGCCGCGGCCTGCTCGCCAGCTTTTATGACTGGTTGGTTTGCCGCCGTTGAGGATGCACCCGCAGGGGAGCGTACGTGAAACCCCCGCCGTACTGTAGTTCGCTACAGGACGGCGGGGGTTTTCTGTGTCTAGGTTGCGTTTGGTTGGTGCAGTTCTGCATGGGGTTCCGTATTGGGTGCGGATGCGCTCGCAGGGTTTGTTGGTAGCAGCGGTGGAGGCTTCACCGGAGCCCGTGGGTAGGGGTAACGTTCGAGGCTTCACCGGACAACGGGGGCGGGGGAGTGCCCCCTCTGCGGCGCTGAGCGCCTTGAGGACGGAGCCCCCGCCCCGCGTGCCCGGTATGCGCCTCGTGCAGTATCAGCTACTCGCTTTGAGCGGATGCGGTCGCCTCGCTCGTAGCGTCTGCTTCGCCTCCGCAACCCTCATGAAGGGTCTCAGACTTGATAACAACGAACGCGTTATCTTCAGAACGGCGAACAACAAAGACCCGTCGCGTTAGCTGCGGGTCCTTAAATTTCTTACCCTCAGCAGAGCGAACGTTGCTCCAGTCTTCACAGAACGTGATGGTTGCGCCGGTGTTGTATGAGACAGAACCATCGTCGTTCATGGTTCCATAGGTGACTGGATCGATGTTATTGAAGGCAATTTCGCCCTTGATAGGACCGTGGTTTTCTTCTGTGAACTTTTGAATATTCTCCACTTCTTCCTTTGTGTCTTCCAGGAAGTTTTTATGCACGTATCGGAGCAGCTCTTCATCGCTCGTGTGCTCCAGGCTCCCATGCATCCATGCATTCCAAACGCGTCGGTACTGTTCCAACGCATCGTATGAAGCCTTGAGGGTCGCATCTGCTGCTTCCTTCGACGGGTTATCCAGATCAACGTTCGCACGAATCAGCACAGGCTCATAACCCGTCGGTGTGGGCGAAGGAGTGGGGGTTGCAGAAGCTTCAGTGCTTGCCGATTCAGCGCTCGCGGAGGTGGAAGCGCTCGATTCTGCGCTGACCTGCGCGCCGCCGGAACATGCGGACAGGGTGAGCATCATTGCCGCAGAAAGTGCGGCAATAGAAGTACGGTTAAACATCATTGTTAATTCTTTTCTGGTGTGTGGTTGTGTAAACCGCAGAATTATCCACGCAACAACGTGTGGAATTCAGCGGAATGTTATCGGTTGATGTCATTACCCTAACATACATCTGCAGAGCGCACACCCCGGTTTAGTTTTTGTCCATGTTGTCGAGATCCTGCTTATTGCAGCGCAGATAAGGGATGCGGTACGTGCCTCATCGCTGTCTCCCTCTCACCGTGAGCGGTCTCTCGCCGAACCTGAACGTAGCCTGTGAACTGTGGTACCCTACTAGAAGCACAAAACCTTTAAATCCGTCCCGTGAGGCGGGGAAGGAGACGGCTATGCCTGGGTCAGCTGTACCCACATCCGGCGCGAATCAGGGGCGAAATCTAACCGCAGCCCCCCATTCGGCAACCCCTCAAAGCACCTCCGAGGACGCGACCACCGTCGGCCGCACCATCCTCAGCGAGGACGAAATCCGCCGCGCCCTCACCCGCATCGCCTACGAAATCATCGAAACCAATAAAGGCGTAGAAAACCTCGTACTCATCGGCATCCGCTCCCGCGGCGTGCCCCTTGCCGTACGACTCGCAGCCCGCATCCAAGCCATCGAGCCGAACTTCAACGCAGAAACACGAATCGGCGCCCTGGACATCACCGCCTACCGCGACGACCAGCGAACCGGCACCACCACCTCCCCAGACACCGCAGGGGAAAGCATCATGCCCACCATCGGCATTGAAGGCAAAACCGTAGTCCTCGTTGACGACGTCCTCTACTCCGGCCGCACCGTACGCGCCGCCCTCGACGCGCTCAACGCCCACGGACGGCCCGCCCTCGTACGCCTGGCGGTCCTCGTAGACCGCGGACACCGGCAACTACCCATCCGCGCCGACCACGTGGGCAAAAACCTGCCCACCAGCGCCAGCGAAACCGTGCGCGTCGTACTGACTGAAACCGACAACGCAACAGACCGAGTTGACATTATCCAGCTGGGAGGGCTCTCATGAAGCATCTGCTCGACACCCGCGAACTAACCCGCGAAGAAGCCATCGAAATCCTTGACGTCGCCGACTACATGGCGCAGGTCAAAGCCGAAAACCGCACCCTCAACGTGCTCAACGGCAAGACCGTCGTCAACCTCTTCTTCGAGGACTCCACCCGAACCCGCCTCTCCTTCGAAGCCGCGGAGAAGCGCCTGGGCGCCGCCGTCACCAACTTCTCCGCATCTGGCTCCTCCCTGTCTAAGGGCGAGTCGCTCAAGGACACCGCGCAGACCCTCAAGGCGATTGCCGCGGATGCGTTCGTGATCCGCCACTCGGCATCCGGCGCACCGCAGCGCCTCGCCGAGGCAGGATGGACCGACATCCCCGTACTCAACGCGGGCGACGGCACCCACGCACACCCCACCCAGGCACTGCTCGACGCCGTCTCCCTGCGCCAGTACAAGGCAGAACGCGACGGCCTCGACAGCCCCCGCGGCACCGACCTGTCCGGTATGCGCGTGCTCATCGTCGGCGACATCCTGCACTCGCGCGTGGCACGCTCCAACCTCTGGCTGCTGACCACCCTCGGCGTGCAGGTCGTCTTCGTCGCACCGCCGACCCTGCTGCCGCTGAACACCGCCTCCTGGGTTGAAGAAGCCGGCGTAGAAATCTTCCACGACTTCGACGAAGCCATCGCCACCAACCCCGACGCCGTCATGCTGTTGCGTATCCAGAAGGAACGCATGAACGCCGCGTACTTCCCCTCCGCAGAGGAGTACACCGAGCTGTGGGGCCTGACTGCCGAACGCTTCGCAACCCTGCAGGCGCAGCCGCAGCCAGTCGCAATCCTGCACCCGGGCCCCATGAACCGCGGCCTGGAAATCTGCACCGAAGCCGCCGACGCCACCAACTCCTGGGTCCTACGCCAGGTCAGCAACGGTGTGGCGCTACGCATGGCGGTGCTCTACCTGCTTCTGACCGACGGCTCCAGCGCCAAGCTCTACGCCGGCGACGAATCCTAAACGACCTTCCTAACGAGAGGAACCAACACCATGAGCAAGTACCTGATTAAGGGCGCAAGCCTCTACGGCGAAAAGGTCGCCGACATCCTCATCGAGGACGGCGTGATTAGCCGCATCGCAGAGAACATTGACGCCGCAGATGCACAGGTCGTCGAGGCGGCAGGCCAGGTGGCGCTGCCCGGCCTGGTCGACATCCACACCCACCTGCGTCAGCCCGGCTACGAGGCATCCGAAACCGTCGAGACCGGCACCCGCGCAGCAGCCCTGGGCGGCTACACTGCAGTGTTCGCCATGGCAAACTCCATGCCCGTGGCAGACACCGCCGCAGTCGTTGAGCAGGTTGACCGCCTCGGCAAGGAATCCGGCTGGTGCCGCGTGCAGCCCATCGGCGCAGTGACCGTGGGCCTGAAGGGCGAGCGCCTCTCCGACATTGGCGGCATGGCGAACTCCACCGCGAACGTGCGCGTGTTCTCTGACGACGGCATGTGCGTGTACGACCCCGCAGTGATGCGTCGCGCCCTCGAATACGTCAAGACCTTCGACGGCGTTATTGCGCAGCACGCGCAGGAGCCGCGCCTGACCGAAGGCGCCCAGATGAACGAAGGTAAGGTGTCCGCTGACCTGGGTCTGACCGGTTGGCCCGCCGTCGCTGAAGAGGCAATCATTGCCCGCGACGTGCTGCTGGCTGAGCACCTGGACTCCAAGCTGCACATCTGCCACCTGTCCACCAAGGGCTCCATTGAGGTTGTGCGCTGGGCTAAGTCCCGCGGCGTGAAGGTGACCGCGGAGGCAACCCCGCACCACCTGCTGCTCACCGACGAGACCGCACGCACCTACGACCCGATTTTCAAGGTGAACCCGCCGCTGCGCACCGAAGAGGACGTCATGGCACTGCGTCAGGCAGTTGCTGACGGCATCATCGACGTAATCGGTACCGACCACGCACCGCACCCGGCAGAGACCAAGGAATGCGAGTGGGCGTGCGCCGCGAACGGCATGACCGGCCTGGAGCAGGCACTGTCCATCATCCAGATGACCCTGGTTGACACCGGCATGATTACCTGGCGCGATGTGGCGCGCATCCTCTCCGAGGAGCCCGCGAAGATTGGTCGCCTGGACCACGAGCAGGGCCGCCCGCTTGCCGAAGGTGAACCGGCAAACATTGTGCTGGTCGACCCGAAGGCAACCCGCGTCATCAAGCCGGAGGAGCAGGCAACCAAGGGTAAGAACAACCCCTACCGCGACATGGAGGTGCCCGGCTCGATCCGTGCAACCTTCTACGCTGGCCACCCGACCGTGCTGAACGGCGAGCTGGCAACCCCGCGTCGCTAAACCCGCGAGGCGAACGTACGTGGTGACCGTGCCTGGCGGTGGTAGGTTCACGCCTGCCACCGCCTCGCCGGGAGCACCGCCCCCAACCTCACCAACCCAGGTCGAGATTATCGACCGAGACCCCAACCGAAAGAGAGAACCTTCGTGGGAAAGTTCCTGACCGCCGTCATCTGCATCGCCCTGGTCGCCCTGTGCATCTACGGCATGTGGCACGGATGGCGCTCGCGCCTGGCACGCCAGGCGAACATGTTCGGCTCCCTCAAGGAAGTTCCCGAACGCTACGAGGGCATGACCGCTGACGCCGCTTTTGAGGGCGAGTACGTCAGCACCACGATCTTCGGTAACTGGCTGGACCGTGTGGGTTTCGATTCGCTCGGATTTAAGAGCAAGTCCACCCTGCTGATTTACCCGGACAGCATCATCTTCACCCGTAACGGCGCGAAGGACCTGTGGATTCCGGCGAAGAAGCTCGCAGTCATCACCACCGACCGCGGTATGGCGGGTAAGGTTGTGGAGAAGAACGGCCTGGTCGTGATTGGTTGGACCCTGGACGGTCACCGCGTGCAGACCGGCTTCCGCACCCGCTACGCCGAGGACAAGCAGGCGGTACTGCGGGAGCTGCGCCGCATCGCCCCGAACGCGGTGGATGCGCCCGAGAAGTGGGCGGCAGAACCGGAAGCCTAAATCCCGGTGTAATATCCCGGCGCAATATCCCTGCGCACCCACACCCATAGATTTTGCCCCACGGCAGGCGAAAACCCCGCCGAAGGCACCATAGACTACCCCGGAACTTGCACGGTAGAGGCCGTACAGGAAGCGGGGGAGAACACCAGAGAAAAGGAAGAAGAGCATGACTGACATGACACGATCCGGCGCCCTGCGTACGGACCGCGCGCTGCTCGTCCTGGAGGACGGCACCGTCTACCGCGGCTACGGCTACGGCGCAACCGGCGCGTCCCTGGGCGAGGCGGTTTTCTCGACCGGTATGACCGGCTACCAGGAAACCCTGACCGACCCCTCCTACGCGGGTCAGATTGTGGTTCAGACCGCTCCCCATATCGGCAACACCGGCGTGAACACCACCGACGCTGAGTCCCGCAAGATTTGGGTTGCCGGCTACGTGGTTCGCGACGCAGCACGCGTGGCATCCAACTGGCGTTCCGAGCGTACCCTCGACGAAGAGCTCATCGAGCAGGGCATCGTCGGTATTCAGGGCATTGACACTCGCGCCCTGACCCGCCGCCTGCGTTCGAGCGGTTCGATGCGTGCGGGCGTGTTCTCCGGTGAGCACGCAGAACGCCCCGAAGCTGAACTGCTGGAGGAGGTGCGCGCCTCCGAGCCGATGGCTGGCCGTAAGCTCGCTGACTCCGTTTCGGTTGACACCGCCTACACCGTTGAGCCGCACCAGTTCAACTGGTTCGCACCCCCGGTCGCAACCGTTGTCGCCCTGGACCTGGGCATTAAGTCGATGACCCCGCAGCGTTTCGCTGAGCGTGGCGTGCGCGTGCACGTGCTGCCCGCAAGCGCAACCCTCGAGGACATCTACTCCCACAACCCCGACGGCGTGTTCTTCTCCAACGGCCCCGGTGACCCGGCAACCGCTGACGAGCAGGTTGAGCTGCTGCAGGGCGTGCTGCGTAAGGGCACCCCGTTCTTCGGCATCTGCTTCGGTAACCAGCTGCTCGGCCGCGCCCTGGGCTTCGGCACCTACAAGCTGCCCTTCGGCCACCGCGGCATCAACCAGCCGGTCATGGACAAGACCACCGGCAAGGTTGAAATCACCGCACAGAACCACGGCTTCGCTGTGGACGCGCCGATTGGCGACTACGTGACTGCACCGAACGCCGAGTTCGGTCAGGTCATGGTCTCCCACGTGGGTCTGAACGACAACGTGGTTGAGGGCCTGACCTGTAAGGACATCCCCGCGTTCTCCGTGCAGTACCACCCCGAGGCTGCTGCGGGCCCGCACGATTCCGCCTACCTCTTTGACCGTTTCATCGACCTGATGGTCGCAACCAAGACTGCAAAGGAAGCATAAATGCCTCGTCGTACTGACCTTAATAGCGTCCTCGTCATCGGTTCCGGCCCCATCGTCATCGGTCAGGCAGCGGAATTCGACTACTCCGGCACTCAGGCGCTGCGCGTGCTGAAGGAGGAGGGCGTGCGCGTCATCCTCGTGAACTCGAACCCGGCAACCATCATGACCGACCCCGAGTTCGCGGACGCCACCTACATTGAACCCATCACCCCCGAGGTGATTGAGAAGATTATCGAGAAGGAAAAGCCGGACGCAATCCTGCCGACCCTGGGTGGTCAGACCGCACTGAACGCGGCAATCTCCCTGGATGAGCGCGGCGTGCTCTCCAAGTACAATGTTGAGCTGATCGGCGCGAACATTGAGGCGATTAACCTTGGTGAGGACCGTGAGGCATTCAAGGGCGTGGTGGAGCGCGCCGGCGGCGAGTCTGCACGCTCGGTGATTGTTCACTCCATGCCGGAGGCGCTGGAAGCCGCTAAGGAGCTGGGCTACCCGATGGTGGTCCGCCCCTCCTTCACCATGGGTGGTCTCGGCTCGGGTATGGCGTACAACGAGGAAGACCTCTACCGTATTGCCGGTGCGGGTATTCAGTACTCGCCGACCAGCGAGGTCCTGCTGGAGGAGTCCATCCTCGGCTGGAAGGAATACGAGCTGGAGATGATGCGTGATACCAACGACAACGTCGTGGTCGTCTGCTCCATCGAAAACTTCGACCCCGTGGGCGTGCACACCGGTGACTCCATCACCGTGGCACCCGCGCTGACCCTGACCGACCGTGAGTTCCAGAAGCTGCGCGACATCGCGATCAACGTGATTCGTGAGGTTGGCGTGGACACCGGTGGTTGTAACATCCAGTTCGCGATTGACCCGAAGACCGGCCGCATCATCGTCATTGAGATGAACCCGCGCGTGTCTCGTTCCTCGGCGCTCGCGTCGAAGGCTACCGGCTTCCCGATTGCGAAGATTGCGACCAAGCTGTCCTTGGGTTACACCCTGGATGAGATTCCGAACGATATCACCCAGAAGACCCCGGCGTCCTTCGAACCGACCCTCGACTACGTGGTTGTGAAGGTTCCGCGCTTCGCGTTTGAGAAGTTCCCGGCTGCTGACCCGACCCTGACCACCACCATGAAGAGTGTTGGCGAGGCTATGGCTCTGGGCCGTAACTTCACTGAGGCTCTGCAGAAGGCGATGCGTTCGCTGGAGCAGAAGGGCGCGTCCTTCTCGTTCAAGCCGCTGTCCCTGTCTGAGGCTGAGCTGGCTGAGCTGATTGAGAAGACTAAGGTTCCGACCACTCAGCGTATTTACCAGGTTCAGCAGGCTCTGCTGGCCGGTGCTACCGTGGAGCAGCTGCACGAGGCTACCAAGATTGACCCGTGGTTCCTGGATCAGCTGGTGCTGCTGAATGAGGTTGCCGGCGTGGTTCACGCTAAGCGTGACAACCTTGACCCGGAGACTTTGAAGCTGGCTAAGCGTCACGGTTTCTCGGACGCTCAGATTGCTGAGATTATCGGCTCTTCTGAGGATGTCGTGCGCGGTGTTCGCCACGCTCTGGGTATCCGCCCGGTCTTCAAGACTGTTGACACCTGTGCAGCCGAGTTTGAGGCGTTCACTCCGTACCACTACTCCTCCTACGACCTGGAGGATGAGGTTGCTCACCACGAGAAGCCCTCGATTATGATTCTGGGTTCGGGCCCGAACCGCATCGGTCAGGGTATCGAGTTCGACTACTCGTGCGTGCACGCTTCGCTGGTGCTGCGTTCGCTGGGTTACGAGACCGTCATGGTCAACTGCAACCCCGAGACCGTTTCGACTGACTACGATATTTCGACTCGCCTGTACTTTGAGCCGCTCACCCTTGAGGATGTGCTTGAGATTGTTGAGTCGGAGCGTCGTACCGGCGGTCTGATGGGTGTGTTCGTGCAGCTGGGCGGTCAGACTCCGCTGAAGCTGGCTCGTGCCCTGAAGGATGCTGGCGTGCCGATTCTGGGCACCACCCCCGAGGCTATTGACCTGGCTGAGGACCGCGGCGAGTTCTCCCGCGTGCTGGAGGAGGGCGGCCTGATTTCGCCCAAGAACGGTACCGCGTTCACTTTCGAGGGTGCTAAGCGCATCGCTGATGAGATTGGTTATCCGGTTCTGGTTCGTCCTTCATACGTGCTGGGCGGCCGTGGCATGGAGATCGTCTACGATGAGGCGAACCTGGCACGCTACCTGGAGAACGCTACCGAGGTTTCGCCCTCGCAGCCTGCTCTGATTGATAAGTTCCTTGAGGACGCTATCGAGATTGACGTTGACGCCCTGTTCGACGGCGAGGAGCTGTACTTGGGCGGCGTCATGGAGCACATTGAGGAAGCCGGTATTCACTCGGGTGACTCTTCTTGTACTCTGCCTCCGATTACTCTCGGCCCGGACATCATCGCGAAGGTAAAGGACGCTACCGAGAAGATTGCTCGCGGCACCGGTGTGCGCGGCCTGATTAACATTCAGTTCGCGTACGTGTCTGAGAACCTGTACGTGATTGAGGCGAACCCGCGTGCGTCTCGTACTGTTCCGTTCGTGTCGAAGGCTACCGGCGTGCAGATGGCTAAGGCTGCCGTGCTGATTGGTCTGGGTAAGAGCATTGCTGAGCTGAAGGCTGAGGGCTACCTGCCGTCGAACATGGATGGCGCGTCCCTGCCTGAGGAAACTGCGATTGCTGTGAAGGCTGCGGTTCTGCCGTTCGCTCGTTTCCGCACCCCCGAGGGTGTTGTGGTGGATTCGCTGCTGAGCCCGGAGATGCGTTCGACCGGTGAGGTCATGGGTCTGGATAAGCACTATGACACCGCGTTCGCGAAGGCTCAGGCTGGTGCTGGTTCGCCGCTACCGACCTCCGGTAAGGTGTTCATTTCGGTGGCTAACCACGATAAGCGTAACGTCATTATTTACGCGAAGATGCTGGAGTCGCTGGGCTTTGAGATCGTTTCGACCGGTGGTACCGCTGAGATTCTGCGCCGTAACGGCCTGAACTCGGTGATTGTGGCTTCGAAGTTCGCTGAGGCGAATGGCGACCACTCGATTGTGGACATGGTCCGCAACGGTGACATTGACCTGATTCTGAACACCCCTGCTGGTGGTGCTGCTCGTAGCGATGGTTACGAGATTCGTGCTGCTGCGGTTTCGGTGGGATGCCCGGTCATGACTACCATTTCTGAGTTCGCTGCGGCTGTTCAGGCGATTAATGCTCTGCGTGAGCACAGCTGGGACATCATGAGCCTGCAGGAGCACGGCGTTCAGCTGGCTGCCGCTGTGGATGCTCGTTCCGAGGGTGGCGAGGCGTAATGTCCGTTGCTTTTGGTGATCGTCTGGCGAAGGCGATGGCGGAGCGCGGCCCGCTGTGTGTGGGTATTGACCCGCATCCGAACCTGCTGGAGCAGTGGGGTCTTGAGGATTCCGCTGCCGGTCTGGCTGCTTTTACTGAGGCGGTCTATGAGGGTTGCGCCCCGTTTGCGGCGGCGTTGAAGCCTCAGGTGGCGCTGTTTGAGCGTCACGGCTCTGCCGGTCTTGCCGTGCTGGAGGCGCTGTTCGCCCGCGCTGCCGCTGATGGCGTGCTGATTGTTGCTGACGCTAAGCGCGGCGATATCGGTTCGACCATGAAGGCGTACGCGGATGCGTGGCTCGGCTCTTCGTCGCCGCTGGGTACCGATTCGGTGACTTTGAGCCCGTACTTGGGTTTTGAGTCGCTGCGTCCGGCGCTGGATTTGGCTGATCAGAATGACCGCGGCACTTTCGTGCTGGCGCTGACCTCGAACCCCGAGGGCAAGAGCGTTCAGCACGTGGGCGCTTCGGAGTCTGGTCAGTCCGGCGAGTCCGAGGGCGCTGTGGCCAAGCGTATTATTGCCGCGGCTACCGCCGAGAATGCTTCCCGCGAGTGGGAGCAGATGGGCCCGTGCGGCCTGGTGGTTGGCGCGACCGTTGGTCAGGCGCTGGTTGATTTGGGTATTGACCTGAGCGTGTTCAACGGCCCGATTCTGTCGCCGGGTTACGGTGCGCAGGGTGCTTCGGCGGCTGACCTGTACCGCGTGTTTGCGGGCGTTGAGTCGCAGGTGCTGGTGAATTCCAGCCGTGGCGTGCTGGCTGCTGGTCCCTCGGTTGAGGGCCTGGCGCAGGCTGCGCAGGCGGCTCGTGATGACCTGTTGGCGGCTCGCGGCGCATAGTCCGCGTGTTGTGTGAGGGGCGTGTGCTCTGGGTGGGTTCCGTAAGGGATCTGCTCGGGGTGCGCGCCCCTTTTGCGCGCCCAGGTTCTGATATCCAGTTTCCGGTACCCGATTTCTGCCCCGGTAGCGCCACGGTTTTGGCCGTTTTTGCCCCCATTTTCGGGTACATTCTGATGCATTTTTTGCAGCCGCGCACCCGCGCCGATGGGAGTTTGCTCACCTCTGTAGCGGGGGAGTGGGCGTCCGTCAAGACTCGTACCCGCGGTTCCGCTTTTGATAGGGCGAATACTCCGCTATGCTATAGGGGTACTCCCTGATATTTACGTGCTGACGTGCGTAGACGCATTGTTGGTGCGAGGGTGAGTGCCGCGGGTGGAACGAGGATTCTCGTGCTATCCGTGTTACATTAGTTGATAAGTAAAATTCTATAACTCGCAGAAATGGGGGACCCAACCATGCCGCTGACTCCGCTAACTGAGGATGCGCGCGCCTCCGCCCGCGAGAAGGCAGTACTTGCCCGAGCACACCGCCAGGAAATTAAGCGTGCACTGAGTGACCGTGAACTTTCCGTGCGTCAGGTGCTCGATATGGTCGATTCCGACCCTGCACTGGCTAAAATGCCGGTGGGGCAGATGCTGCGCGCACTTCCGGGCATTGGTGCCGTTCGAGCTGAACGCATCATTGAAGAACTTCATATTGCACCGACTCGCCGCCTTGGCGGCCTTGGTGTACACCAGCGTCGCAAGATGGTGGAGTACTTCAACCGTAATTCGCGGTATTTGAACCGTGCACGTCGTAAGACTGCTGGTCAGTCTTCCGAGTCTTCTCAGTCCTAATACCTCGTGCCTTCAGCCGATGAAGGCGCAGTAAGGAAGCTATGTCTCAGCCGACTCTCACCGTACTGGCTGGCCCCACTGCTGTTGGCAAGGGTACGGTGTGCCAGTACATTCGTGAGAACTACCCGAACGTGTGGTTCTCTGTTTCCGCTACCACTCGTGATCCTCGCCCCGGTGAGGTTGACGGTACTCACTACTATTTCGTTTCGATGGAAGAGTTTGACCAGATGATTGCTGACGGTCAGATGCTTGAGTACGCTGTGGTGCACGGTAAGAACAAGTACGGTACTCCGCGCGCTAAGGTCCAGGAAGCTCTGGACGCTGGCCGCCCGGTGATCCTTGAGATTGACCTGCAGGGTGCTCGCCAGATTCGCGAGACCATGCCGGATGCCCGCCTGATTTTCTTGGCTCCTCCGAGCTGGGATGAGCTGGTGTCGCGTCTGGTGGGTCGAGGTACCGAGAGTGAGCAGGAGCAAGCTCGTCGCCTTGAAACCGCGAAGGTTGAGTTGGCTGCTGAGAAGGAATTTGACGTCACGGTCGTCAACGACACTGTTGAGCGTGCAGCGAAGGAGATTGCTGAGCTGATTGGCGCCGCCTAATCTGCATGCTTTGCGTTTGCGGTGGGGCTAGAGTTTCTTCCGACCTGTAGTTCTGCCGTGAGGCGTTGTGAAGGGTGGGGGTTTCGAAGAGTTTTCTTCGGGCCCCCACCTTTTGTCTGGGCTGGTACGTGCGTTTTAGCCGTTGAGAGGGTAGAATAGTTCTTTAGTTTTGACCGTGCCCTCAGTGTGCCCGGTTTGCGCCATAGCGCGAACGGTGTGCGGGGGTGTTCGGTACGTACATTCCATCAAGCTATTTGGAGTTTTTAGTGGCAAACGAAATCAAGGAACACGAGGACTACAACTTCGTTGACGGTGTCGCTCCCGAGGGCATCGTGAGCCCCAGCGCAGACTCGCTGATCGAGAAGGCAGAGTCCAAGTACGGCCTGGTGATTTTCGGTGCCCGCCGCGCCCGCCAGATCAACGCGTACTACGCTAACCTGCAGGACAATACTGCTGCGCACGTTGGCCCGCTGGTTGACGCTGAGTCGAATGAGAAGTCCCTGTCGGTGGCAATGCGTGAAATCATTGCTGACCGTGTTGTGGCGGAGCACCACCCGGACGCTAAGTTCGATGAGGACGGCTACCCCGTTCCCGAGGATCTGTCCGCTGTGATTGATTTCAGCGCGGCTGAGTTCTCTGGCGCTATCGAGGAGGAGTACATCCCCGCAGGTAGCGAAGAGGTTATTGCTATCGAAGAGGTTATCCTCGACGAGTCCGCTGAGTAATCTGCTTCTACAAGGATTCTTTGACGTACCATGCGCATTATCGTTGGTATTGGAGGGGGCATTGCTGCGTATAAGGCGGCGATGCTCCTTCGTCTTTTTGCGAAGAATGGCGACGAGGTGATCGCCATGCCCACCCCGAACGCGACGAAGTTCGTGGGTGTTCCCACTCTGGAGGCGCTGAGCGGCAACCCCGTCTCAACGGACGTGTTTGACCGCGTGCCGGAGGTGAACCACGTGCGTCAGGCCGAACAGGCTGACGCTGTGGTGATTGCCCCGGCGACCGCTGATTTGCTAGCTCGTTTGGCGGCTGGTCGTGCGGATGATCTGCTGTCCTCTACCGTGTTGACGACGCACGCGCCCGTGATTCTGGCGCCTGCGATGCACACCCAGATGTGGGAGCATCCGGCGACTCAGGCGAATGTGCAGACTCTGCGCTCGTGGGGTTATCACGTGATTGAGCCTGCGATTGGGCGTTTGACGGGCCCGGATTCTGGTCCCGGTCGCATGCCTGAGCCGGAGGATATTTTCGCGGTCGCACTGGACGTGATTGCTCGCTTCCCGAAGGGTCAGGTGCACCCGGTGTACACGCCCGGTTACGCACCGACTGAGCCCCTGTACACGGGTACGGAACAGGAGCGTATGGCGGCGGCGCGGCAGGCGACGCTGACCTCGGCACTGCTTGGTCAGGTTGAACCCAGCCAGGCTGGTGCATCCAGTTCGCTGGGTAGTCCGCTGTCCGGCCGCCTCGTGGTCATTACCGCTGGCGGTACCCGTGAGGCGCTGGACCCTGTACGCTTCCTCGGCAACCGTTCGACCGGCAAGCAGGGTGTGGCGCTCGCGGAGGCTGCACGCGACTTGGGCGCGACCGTGCACCTGATTGGTGCGAACCTTGAGGTTCCCGCGCCGGAGGGTGTGCAGGTGACCCGCGTGGTCAGTGCCCTGGAGCTGCGTGAGGCAACCCTTGAGGCGAGCGCGGCGGCGGATGTGCTGATCATGTCTGCGGCGGTGGCTGATTTTAGGCCTGCCGAGTTTGCCGAGTTCAAGATTAAGAAGAGCGCCGATTCTGAGGATGCGCCGGTGATTCAGCTGGTGCGTAACCCGGATATTCTGCGTGAGGTCGTGGTGCGCCGCCAGCAGGCTCGCGAGGCGGGGGATAGCGTCCTCGGTCCGAAGCTCATTGTTGGTTTTGCGGCGGAGACCGGCTCGGCGGAGAAGACGCCGTTGGAGCTGGGCCGTGAAAAGCTGCTGCGTAAGGGCACGGATTTCTTGGCGGTCAATGCGGTTGGCGTGAACCGTGGCTTCGGCACGGACGACAACACGATTACGCTGCTGTCGACTCTTGTTGATGAGGCGCCAGTGTTCTCCGGTTCGAAGAAGGAGCTGTCGGTGCGCCTGCTGGAGCATGTGGCGGCGTTCCTGCCTGAGCTTTCTGCCTAAGAGTCCTGGCGCGAGAATCCCGGCGCGTCCGCGTAGCTACCCAGCTAGTGCGCGCTCGCTTACGTATCTTCAAAGCCCGTGCGGTGCCTCCTGTGGGAGGTGCCGTGCGGGCTTTGCTGTACCCTGCGTGACCCTGCCGCCCGCCTCCTTCTGTAGACCCCTTGGAGAGGATTATCCGCAGGGATATGTGACCCCGCTTTCTTTCTCTCCGGCTTCCGCCGGGGGAGCGGTTTTTATTTCTGTCATAGTGGTGAAATTTCTGACCGTACCCCTGAACCGTCAGATAAAGGTCTTGTATCATGGCATAGAGAGTATTTCGCGTCGAAGGGGAAGAAGCACCATGCCCGAGAATCAGAGCAAGCCCGCCACGGTACAGCCCGCCCAGAGTGAGGAGCGTCCTCAGATTCTGGTGATCACCGGTATTTCCGGTGCAGGCCGCAGCACTGTCGCAAACGTGCTGGAGGATGAGGGCTGGTACGTTATCGATAACATCCCGCCGCAGATGCTCGGTTCCCTGGCTGAGCTGGTGACCCGCGACGGTGCACGAGTTCCGAAGGTGGCGCTCGGCATTGACGTTCGCGCCCGCGCACTGTTCTCCGATCTTCCCGCTGCGATTGAGACTCTGCGCAAGTCCGATATTGACTTCTCCATGCTCTTCCTTGACGCCAAGGACGAAACCATTATTGCCCGCTACGAGGCTCAGCGCCGCCCGCACCCGCTGCAGGGTGAGGGTCGCGTCCTCGACGGTATCCGCGCTGAACGCACTCTCTTCGAAGGTCTGCGCCTCGCTTCTGACCGCACCATTGACACCACCGGCATGAACGTTCACGAGCTGGCTCGTACCGTGCGTGAAATGTTCGCTGAGGGTGCGGATAAGAAGCTGAACCTGACCGTGATGAGCTTCGGCTTCAAGTACGGTGCGCCTTCGGACGCTAACTACATGGCTGATATGCGTTTCATCCCGAACCCGCACTGGGTTCCGGAGCTGCGCCCCCTGACTGGTCAGGACGCCCCGGTGCGCGACTACGTGCTGGAGCACGCAGGTACCGAGGAGTTCATCAGCAACTACCTTGCGGCTCTTCGCCCCGTGCTTGAGGGCTACCGCCGTGAGGGCAAGTACTACGCCACCATCGCAATTGGCTGCACCGGTGGTAAGCACCGTTCCGTGGCTGTGACGGAAGAACTGGCTCGTCGTCTCTCTGCTTTCGGTGAGCTGAACGTGAATGTTCAGCACCGCGACAAGGGCCGCGAGTAAGTTCCGCCCGGCGCGTCCCAACCACCGCGTCGTGTTTCATTAGCCGCCGTCCGGCCCCGCACCCGTGGGGCCGGCATACCATTCCTTCCGGGTATGTGAGGTATTACTATGTCCACCCATTCGACCAGTTATGACACTCAGGGTATTCCGCGCCTGCCGGCTCTGCCGACTCAGGCTTTGCGCCTGTTGAAGACCACGCACCGTTCGCCGAAGGTTACGGCGATGGGCGGCGGCCACGGGCTGTACGGTTCCCTGTCTGCGCTTCGCCACGTCACGCCTGATTTGACGGCTGTTGTGACGGTTGCTGACGATGGCGGTTCGTCGGGTCGTTTGCGTGAGGAGATGGGTATTCTCCCTCCGGGTGATTTGCGTATGGCGCTTTCTGCGCTGTGTGATGACACCGATTGGGGTCGCACGTGGCGTGATGTGATGCAGCATCGTTTTAGCGCGCCCGAGGGTTACGAGGGTGAGTTCCCGCTGGATTACCATGCTCTCGGTAACCTGCTGATTGCGACTCTCTGGCAGCTGCTGGATGACCCGGTCGCCGGTTTGGACTGGGCGGGTGCCCTGCTGAATGCGCGCGGCCGCGTGCTGCCGATGGCGCTGGATCCGATGGTCATTTACGGCACCGTGCTGCGTGAGCATAACGGTGGCGGTATTGAGCGTGTGAAGGTGGTCGGTCAGGTGAACCTCTCGAAGGAGGAACGGGTTCACGATATTGGTCTATCTCCCGCAAATGCGCGTCCTTGCCCGGAGGCGCTCTCCGCTATTGAAGAATCCGACTGGATTGTTTTGGGTCCGGGTTCGTGGCGTACGTCGGTTCTGCCGCATCTGCTGCTGGACGCTCAGCGTGAGGCAATTATCCGTACGGAGGCGCGCCGCTGCGTGGTCATGAACCTCTCTGACGATAAGGAGACGGTCGGCTTCACCCCGGCAACGCACCTGGATTTGTTGCGCCAGTACGCCCCGAAGCTTCACCTTGACGCGGTGATTGCTGACGCTGACATGCAGGCTGATCACCGTTCCGAGCTGGAGCGTGAGGCTTCTGCGATGGGTGCGAAGGTTGTGTGGGCGCATCTGCGTTCGAGCTCCCAGCCGAATGTGCACGACCCGCTGAAGCTTGCGGCTGCGTATAACGAAGCGTTTGAGCTGAGCTCCTAGGTTTACTGGCTTGGGTTTGCTGCTCAAGTGTGTTGCTTGAGCTGGCTGTTATGTGCGCCCCTTTTCCTGATTTTTAGACTTAAACACTACGCCTAGAAGGACCTGTTCATGGCATTAACCACGCTCGTCAAGGACGAACTCGCCAACTACGAGGCAACGAAAGTCTCTGCTCGTAAGGCAGAAATCTCTACGATTCTGCGTTTTACCGGAGGCCTGCACATTGTCTCGGGACGAATCGTGGTGGAGTCTGAGGTCGACCACGAGGCAACCGCCCACCGCATGCGCCGCACCATCGCGGAGATTTACGGCCACGACTCTGAGCTGACCAGCGTCAGCGGTGGTGGCCTGCGTCGAGGCGGCCGCTACATTGTGCGCGTGGATCACGGCGGTGAGGCGCTGGCTCGCCAGACCGGTCTGCTGGATTTGCGTGGCCGTCCGGTGCGTGGCCTGCCGCCGGCTGTGGTGAACGGTTCCCTGCAGGACGCCGAAGCGGTCATGCGCGGTGCGTTCCTGGCGCACGGTTCGCTGACTGAGCCGGGTCGCTCCTCCTCCCTGGAGATTACCTGCCCCGGCCCGGAGGCGGCGCTCGCGCTGGTGGGTGCGGCTCGTCGCCTGGACATTATCGCTAAGGCACGCGAGGTGCGCGGCACCGACCGCGTGGTGGTCCGTGACGGCGAGACGATTTCGCAGTTGCTGGAGCGTATGGGCGCGACCGGCACCCTGACCACCTGGCGTGAGGCGCGCACCCGCAAGGAGGTTCGTGCGACCGCTAACCGCCTGGCAAATTTTGATGACGCGAACCTGCGCCGTAGCGCGCAGGCGGCTGTTGCGGCGAGCGCCCGCGTGGAGCGTGCCCTGCAGATTCTGGGTCATGAGGCGCCGGATCATCTGCGCTATGCCGGTGAGCTGCGTGTACTGCATAAGCATGCGTCGTTGGATGAGCTGGGTCGCCTGGCTGATCCGCCGATGACGAAGGACGCGATTGCGGGCCGTATTCGCCGCCTGCTGGTGATGGCTGATAAGCGTGCTTCGGAGCTGGGCGTTCCGGGTACTGAGCTGCCGCGTGAGGACTAGGCGAGGACTAGATTCTGGTCTTGCGCGGGGCTGACTGCGCGTGTGGTGAGGCATGTGTCTAGGTGTTTGTCTAGGCGTGTGGCTGAGGTGTTTGTGACGGTTTTGTGACAAACCCAAACCCGCCGTTTTTGAACAAAAACCGCATATTTTTCAAAAATGAGCCTGTGGATAGCTTCTTTCTCGTTGCGAGAGGGGAGTTATCCACAGGTTCTTTGTTCGCGCTCGTGCGTTCGCGCGCGTGAGCCTAGGGTAGGGGTATGACGAGCATGACCCCCAACCACGAGCAGGACCACCTGCAGAACCCGAGCGCTGTACAGGACAACGTACCCCAGCAGGGCGGCGCGCAGCGTAGCGCCCGCTCCCTGATGAACAGCCTCTATCGCAGCCCACGCGCCCGCAAGAACGGTGCGCCGGATGCCGAGGACACCGTGCCGCTGGCTATTTCCACTGAGGTAACGCCGGTGGAGGTGCCTTCCGGTGAGGTAGCTTCGGTGGAGACAGATACCGAGGCACAGCAGGGTGAAACCTCTCAACCCAAGGCTAACCAGCCCGCACCTACCAGCCAGTCCGGCACTAGCCAGCCCGCGGCATCCCGCCCGGAGTCGAACGGCTGGGCTGATTGGGATCAGCAGCCCGACTGGAACGAGGTGGACGACTGGGCGGAGTGGGAGCAGGCCGATCAGCCCGGCACCACCCGTAGCACCCGTTGGGGTCTTTCGCCGCGCGTGCTGCTTCTGGTGGCGGTGTTGGCGCTGGTTGCCGTGGTGTGGGGTGTGACCCAGTTTTCGGCGGCGCCGCGTGCCGAGCAGGTCGCCTCCCCGGGCGCATCCGCTGAGTCGGTGCAGGCGGTGGGTGCCCAGCAGAGCCCCGGCACGCAAGCTAGTGCTCAGCCGAGTGCTCATCCGAGTGAATCCGCGCAGGGTGGCGCCTCCGGTGAGGCTACCGTGCGGGTGCACGTGGCGGGTGCCGTGAACAATCCCGGCGTGTACACTCTGCCCGCGCAGGGTCGTGCCGTGGATGCGATTGCTGCCGCCTCCGGTGCCGCTGCGGATGCTGACCTGGACCGCGTGAACCTTGCCGGTGCGCTCAGTGACGGGGTGCAGATTTATGTGCCGCATCGCGGTGAGACGGCTGCTCCGGCGCAGATTCAGCCCAATGGTGGCACGGCGAATGCGGGTCAGGGTAACGCGGCGAATGGTGCAGCGCAGAATAATGCCGCTCAGCCTCAGCCTGCGCGCACGCTGACCGCTTCGGGGAGCGCACAGAAGGGCTCAACTCCGGTGAACATTAACACCGCCACCGCTGAGGAGTTGCAGAGCCTGCCGCGTATTGGCCCGGCGATGGCTCAGCGCATTATTGCTTGGCGTGAGGCGCACGGCGGTTTCCGCAGCGTGGATGAGCTGGATGCGGTGCCCGGTATCGGCCCGTCGATGCTGGAGAACCTGCGTCCGCTGGTGACGGTCTAATGCTTGCATGGAACCGCCGGGAGCCTACGCCGCAGGGGCGCCCTTCGCGAGGCAAGCAGGCATCTGCGCGAAAGCCTGCTGCACTGCAAAAACCCAGCGCACCGCAAAAGCGCGCGTGGCAGACAGGGGAGCTCTTTCCCGGCTCCTCGCGCCTCACCCGGTCGCTGGCTATGGCGTATGACCGTGCCCGCTACCGTTGGAGCATCGGTGCTGAACGGTGGCGTACCCGCCGCGACGAGCAGGAGCTGCGCGCCCAGGGAAGCCTCATTCACCTGGACCTTCGCTTGACGTTCACGGTGCTGATGCTGTGGGTGTTTACCGCGGCAGCGCTGACCGTGGGCACGTGGCGGGTGATGCATCCGCTGGCGTGCGTGCTCATTGCCCTACTGGGGTGCCTGGCGATTCTGCTGTTCTTTCCGCCGCGTGCGGTGATGCCCTATAGCCTGCTCTTTCGCACGACCGGTCAGCTGGTTTTCCTGGCGTGTATCGTGACGGTTCAGGCGGTGCTTCTGTGCGCTACGGGGGTGGATGCATCCCGCGCCACCCTGCAGCAGGCGCAGGGTGCCTCGCTTCGTTTGAATGGCACGGTGGAGCAGGTACGCCGCGTGGATCCGCGCACTACTCTGGTGGTCATTAAGCTGGAGGAAATTCAGGGGCGGAGCGTGCGTGCGCTCGTGAATGAGCGGGTGCGCGTGTACCGGCGTGACGGTTCGGCAAAGAGCGCTGCACAGCGTCCGGAGGTACGTTCGGAGGCGAGCTCGGCTGGTAGCGTTTCTGCGGCTAAGCATCAGGGGAGCGGCGCCGCGCGCTCGCGGGCGATTTATCCGGGGATGAAGGTGACCGCTCTCGGCACGGTGGAGTTCAACGGCTCCACGGCAAAGCTGAGCGGCGCAACTATTTTCCCGATGCCCGCACCCGCCTACGGCGCCGGGTCGAACACTATTACTCGCGCCGCGGAGGAGCCGTACCTGTCCACGCTCAAGGAGCATCTGCGCACCCGCGCCCTGGACACCCTCGGCACGGAGTCGGCGGCACTGGTTTTGGGCACCGCCTACGGGGATGATTCGCTGATGAGTTCGACCGCTCGTGAGGACTATAAGCTCAGCGGGCTCAGCCATATTACGGCGGTGTCCGGGGCGAATATTGCCATTGTGTTTTTGGGCGCGTACCGGCTGGTGTTGGCGATTCGCCCGTACCGCCTCGCCAGCGCATACCTGCTGCTTCGTTCCTGGATGCAGCGGTTGCGGGGGAGAGGCACGGGTCGTTCTCGCCGCCCCGCCCACCCCCATCAACTTGCCCAGTTTCAACAACCTACCCCGCCAAACGCCCACACCCTGCCGCCGCTCGTGCACCGGCTGAGCACCCTCGCCATTCCGCACCGCGTCATGGTGCTGTGCGGGGTTGCGGCGGTGCTCGCCTACGCCATGCTGCTGGACTCTGAGGGTTCCGTGATTCGTTCCCTCGCCATGGGTCTGCTCGGTGCTTACGCGATGCTGCGCGGTTCGGGTCGCCAGTCGCTTGCGGCTCTTCAAACCACGGTGCTGATGTGTCTGCTTGCCGCCCCGCACCTCGCCGTGGATATGGGGTTCGCCCTGTCGGTGACGGCAACCTCCGCGCTGATTCTGCTGGGCCCGCCGCTGATTCGTCTGCTCATGCGCGTCATGCCGGTGTTCTGCGCGGAAATGCTCGCCGCACCGATTGTGGCGTCCCTGTGGTGCACTCCGCTGATTTTGGCGATGAGCGGTAAGGTACCGCTCTATTCGGTTCCGGCGAACCTGGTTGCGGCTCCTTTGGCGCCGCTGAGTATGCTCGCCGGGCTGGCGGCGCTCGGATTCATGCTCCTGGGTCTGCCCACTGCGGCGGATCTGTGCCTGCGTGCCGGTGGTCTTGCCGCGCAGGGCATCGAGTGGGCGGCACACACTGCCGCGCACGCGCCGGGTAACCCGTGGGAGCCCGGTTCGAACGTGCCGGCGGTGGTGTGTAGCGCCCTCTGCGTGCTGGCGTTGAGCGTTGCCCTCTGGTGGGTGGATGCGCGCCGCTACCGTGCGGTCACGCACCGGCAGTATTTGCGGGTGGTACCGCAAACCGCGCCCTCCTATCAGCGCCCCAATCAGCCCGCCCGGTCTTAACCGACTAACCCTGACCGACTACCCCTAACCACCGCTAGGAGGCATCTGAGAAGAAAACGCTATGATGGATACTCGAGACTCTACCCGCGCAGCACCCCGTGCGCAGCGGGGCCGAGTTCAGCCCGTACCCTGCAGATAAAGGCGAGTGATAAGCGTGTCCGAGCGTAAGCGTTCAACCCAGCGTGGCGGTTCCCGAGGCTACGCCCGCCGAGGCGGCCCCGCCCTCGACACCGCGTGGCGTACCGTCACCCCGGCACCCGCCGTCATGCTCTACGGCCCGGAGGAGTACTTCGCCTCCCGCGCTGCGGCACGCCTGCGTGAGCTGTTCCGCAGCATCCACCCGGAGGTGGACCGCGTTCAGATTAACGCCGCCACCTACACGGCGGGGGAGCTGATTCTGCACGCTTCGCCCTCTCTGTTTGGTTCGGCGAAGATCATTGAGGTTGAGAACGTAGCCTCCATGAGTGACGAGTTTTTGACCGATACGCTCGCTTACCTGAACGCCCCCGAGCCGGACATCATGCTCATTCTGAACCACTCGGGCGGTAACCGCGGCAAGAAGCTCATCGACATGGTGCGCTCCCAGTTCGTGCTCATTAACTGCAAGGCGCTCAAGACCGACCGTGAGAAGAGCGAGTTCTTGGCGGGGGAGTTCGCAGCAGCTCAGCGCCCGATTACCGGCGGCGCCCTGGCGTTGCTGACGGCCGCCGCATCCGACACTGCGGAGCTTGCCGCCGCATGCCAGCAGCTGCTCTCTGACGTGCCCGGCGACATCACCGAAGAGGCGGTGAACCGCTACTACGGCGGCCGTACCGAAGTCACTGCATTCCGCGTGAGTGACGCCGCGATTTCCGGTAACGCCCCGGAGGCACTGCGCCTGCTCCGCCACTCCCTTGCCACCGGCACAGAGCCGATCCCGATGCTCGGCGCGCTCGCCATGCGCATCCGCAATATTGCGCGCGTGCACCACGTGCGCATGAGCGCTAACGAGCTGGCGCGTGAGGTGGGTATGGCGCCGTGGCAGGTGGAGCAGGCTCAGCGTGACGGCCGTCGTTTTACCGGCGCACAGTTGGCGCATATTGTGCAGCTTCTGGCTGATGCTGACGCCCAGCTGAAGGGCGAGTCGCAGGACGCCGTGTATGCGGTGGAGCAGGCTGTTTTGGCGATTGCTCTACCGCCGCGCCTGTAGTGCATAATAGAGCCCATGCTCGAAATTCTGAAGAAAATTTTCTTTGCCCTGCTGCCCTTCCTGCAGAAGGCGGCAGAGGATGCCCTCAACGACGCTACTGCGTCTAAGGGCGGCTCCGAGTCCTCCCAGAAGAGTGAATCCCGCAAGGATGATTCTCGTCAGGGTGAGGCTCGTACCTCCGGCTCTTCGGCGCCTAAGCCGAGCGCCCCGAAGCCTTCCGCGTCGACTCGTTCGGCAAGCACCGCCTCCGCTTCTGCGGGTTCGGATTACCCGGGCGATTACCGCGACATGATTGACTTTGAGTACTCGCCCTCCATGGATGGCGACGCTGACCCGGGTGAAATCGTGTGGACGTGGGTTCCCTTCGAGGAGGACCACTCGCAGGGTAAGGACCGCCCGGTGCTTCTGGTGGGTCGTGACGGTGAGTACCTGCTGGCACTGATGATGACCAGCAAGGATCACAATAACCGTGAGCACGCTGACCCGAACTACCTTGATATTGGTTCGGGTCCGTGGGATCCGCAGGGCCGCGCTTCTGAGGTGAAGCTGAACCGTGTGATTCGTGTTCGCCCGGATTCGATGCGCCGTGAGGGTGCGATTATGCCGGAGGATACGTTCCGCCTGATTGAGCGTGCGTGGACTCGCCATAACGGCTAACGCCCTGTGCCGGTAGTTTCACCGGCGGCCGGTGCGGATTATCTGCGCCGTATGTGGAGGCTGCGTGTAGTGGTTTTCACAGTATTTTTCTCTCCGCGGGGGTCTGTCGTGGAGGCTGTTCATCTGGTATTATGTGTGGTTGAGTGTCCGATGGTCATCGGGCACTGCTGGCCGGTTGCCATAGGCATCCCCACGCCGCTCAGTCGATGATCGGCCAGCGTCGCCCTCACCGACCAATAAGACAAAACAGAAAGTTTAATTGTGGCTAACATTAAGTCTCAGAAGAAGCGTATCCTCACCAACGAGAAGGCTCGCCTGCGCAACAACATTGTGAAGTCCGAGCTGAAGACCGCGACCCGCAAGGTCAAGGCTGCTGTTGAGGCACAGAACAAGGAAGCTGCTGTTGAGGCTCTGCGTTTTGTGAACCGTAAGCTGGACAAGGCTGTTTCCAAGGGTGTTCTGCACAAGAAGACCGCTGCAAACAAGAAGTCCGGTCTTGCTACGCTGGTAAACAAGGCTTTCTAAAACTTGCGGGGTACCTAAGTACCTCTCTGGTTTAAGGGCAGAGACCCCCTGTGTTCCCCCTCCTCTAAGGGGAACGCAGGGGGTTTCTTTATACCCGAATCGTTTATTGTGGGTGCTTCCTTGCTTCAAAATCGTGAGTAAATCGTGACCAAAATTAGCTGCGTCCCAGACCTCCTCAGAGCCCTAACGAGCCAGATATACGTTTAAGCAGATACCGTCTCTATTGCGGTTATATGCAATTACTGGCTTTAACCTGCTTAGCTGGATTTACGCAGGAATCTGAACGTGGATAGGTTCATCCCGACCCGCGACCTGAAGAATTAAATTTGAAGGTAAGGGAATCTCCCACGCACCACCTAGAAGAATGTCGAGTGATTCGCCTGGATTAAACTGCTGGTTGATATCATCGCACCGGAAAAATTCATTCTGGTTTACAACTTTAAGCACATCTAAAGAATGCTCGCTGATGTTTTGTAGTTTGTACCGCATTTCTCGGACATGAGTCAGCTGAAATTCAGGGCGCCATAGGTTAGCCGCAATCTTGGACTGTGACTGGGACTGGCTCTGCTGTTCAGTGACAATCTGCTGCATCTGTTCGAGTAACTTCTCAGCCTGTCGGACTCGTTCCTCTGCAGCTTTACGCGCCAGCTCAGCCTGGTTAGCCTGTTCTTCTGCAGCCTTTGCAGAACGCTGAGCCGCATCACGCATATCTAGAGCTGCCTTGTGTGATTCCTCTGCTTTTGCCTTCGCTTCCTTAGAACCAATAGCCTGCCGCCTTGTATAAATAGCCGCAACGACGGTAGCAAGTGCTGATATGCCAGAAATAAGATTTGCTATAAATTGTGAGTCCATACTAGCCATCATAACCAGTCACACTTCACCCTGACAGGGCACACGGCAACAGGTGAAAGCCTAAACGCAACTGCGGGTGAGTGATGTGTTCGCATCTGGTGACTCGTTACTGAATTTTTACACCCAGATTCGGGGAGGCGCCCGCCCGGTGACGAAACCGCTTGCGGGTCGCGTGGAAGCCCGTATAGTGGGAATTATCGGCGGTACCGCACACCGCCCGCGCCTATCATGAGCGCCCTAAGCGGCGTTGCACGCAGCGCCGGGGAAAACGCGAGAGCATCGCCGATACACACTACACAACCACCGACAGTTCACCGGCAACTTTCCATACACCCCCCATGTACCCGGTGAACCGACCACGAGCTAAGGACAACGATGAGCCAGCCGAACTTCCCTCCCGCCCGACTCTTTGACGCTTTCGCCAAGCCCGCCTCCACCGAACAGCCCGCGAAGAAGGGACTGCTCGGCAAGCTGGGCCTGGGCGAGTCCTCCGAGGAGGACAACTACACGACCGTCATGCTGGTCGGTTTCAACTCCGCGAAGGAACCCCCGGGCAACGGTGAGGACGCCCTCGACGTGATTCACCGCGCGTTCGACCCGTGCGATGAGAGCCCCGGCTTCGACATGGACGACTTCTACGACTATGGTTCCGTCGCCCCGCAGCTGCAGAACAGCGACGACTCCGATTCCACGGTTCTGGTGTGGCCCAAGATGTTCTACAACATGGTCACTATCCCGGAGCGTCGCCTGCGCCTGCTCGTGGTGACCGGCCCCGCTCCCAGCCTGTGCCTGCGGCGGTTCATGACCCGCTTCTTCAAGTACGTGAAGAAACTCCACGTGGACCACGCGATCTTCGTTGAGACCTTCGAGGATGAGGTGGCGCACACCCGCCCGTACCCGTACACGCTGACCACTCACGACGAGAAGCTGGCGGCAATCCCCGGTATTCTGCACGAGTATTTCACCGGTTCTACCTCGGTGACGATGGCGATGTCTGCGCTCGCCGCTGAGCACGGCCTGTCCTCCTCTGTCATGCTGCGTATGAGCATCCCGGGGTATCTGAGTTTTGACCAGCAGAACCCGCGCGCGGTCGTGAGCCTGATCGAGGCGCTGGAGGTCATCCTCGGCATTAAGGTTGAGTCGGAGGAGTACGACCGCCTGCGCGCCCACGCTGATGAGTGGGAGGCGGAGCTCGCCGAAGAAATGGCGAAGGACTACGAGAAGGTTGAGCTGGTGCGTGAGATTGAGCAGAAGATGGATTCGACTCTGCGCACTGTCTCCGGCGAGGTGATTGCCGAGGATATTGAGGGCTACCTGGATTCCCTCAGCGGCGCCTCCGAGGGCGTAAACCCTGCCGATGATGGTGCGGATTCCGCGGAGGATTCTTCGGAACGTTAGGTCCGTTCGCACATATGGCGCGGGTATGGGAAAATGATAGGTAACTATGCCCATACCCGCAGCCAGCATCTCGAAAGGATGATGTGATTGGCACCCATGTCGAAGAACCCGCCCGTTCCGGCGGCGACCGACCCCGCGATTATTCGCAACTTCTGCATTATCGCCCACATTGACCACGGTAAGTCCACCCTCGCGGACCGCATGCTGCAGGCCACCGGCGTGGTTGCCCCGCGCGATATGAAGGCGCAGTACCTGGACCGCATGGACATTGAACGTGAGCGCGGTATCACCATTAAGTCTCAGGCTGTGCGCATGCCCTGGGATGTTGACGGCACCTCCTACGCGCTGAACATGATTGACACCCCCGGCCACGTGGACTTCACCTATGAGGTGTCCCGCTCCCTGGCCGCGTGCGAGGGTGCGCTTCTGCTCGTGGACGCCGCCCAGGGTATTGAGGCTCAGACTCTGGCTAACCTGTACTTGGCGATGGAGAACGACCTGACCATCATCCCGGTGCTGAACAAGATTGACCTGCCCGCGGCTCAGCCGGATAAGTACGCTGAGGAGCTGGCGAACCTGATTGGTTGCGAGCCTGACGAGGTTCTGCGCGTATCGGGTAAGACCGGTGAGGGCGTTGAGGCTCTGCTGGACCGCATTGTGGAGGCGATTCCCGCCCCGCAGGGTGACGCATCCGCCCCGGCGCGTGCCATGATTTTTGACTCGGTGTACGACTCGTACCGCGGCGTGGTCACCTATGTGCGTGTTGTGGACGGTAGCTTGCAGCCGCGTCAGAAGATTAAGATGATGTCCACCGGCGCTGAGCATGACCTGCTCGAAATCGGCGTGATTTCCCCTGAACCTGTCCCGTCGAAGGGTCTGGGCGTGGGCGAGGTAGGTTACCTCATTACCGGTGTGAAGGACGTCCGTCAGTCCCGTGTGGGTGATACCGTCACCTCCGCCGCGAAGCCTGCACAGGAGTCCCTGGGCGGTTACGAGGACCCCAAGCCGATGGTGTTCTCTGGCCTGTTCCCGATTGATGGTTCGGACTACCCGGCGCTGCGTGACGCGCTGGATAAGCTGAAGCTTAACGACGCCGCGCTGATTTACGAGCCGGAAACTTCTGCCGCTCTGGGTTTCGGTTTCCGCTGTGGCTTCCTGGGTCTGCTGCACCTGGAGATTGTGCGTGAGCGCCTGGAACGCGAGTTCAACCTGGACCTGATTTCGACCGCGCCGAACGTTATTTACGACGTGGTGGATGAGGCCGGCAACGCTAAGCGCGTGACCAACCCGAGCGAATTCCCCGAGGGTAAGGTTGCGACGATTCGCGAGCCCATGGTGGCGTGTACGATTATTGCCCCGAGCGAGTACATTGGCGCGATTATGGAGCTGTGCCAGGCTCGCCGCGGCCAGATTGGCGGCATGGATTACCTGTCCGAGGATCGTGTGGAGATGCGTTACCGCCTGCCCCTGGCAGAGATTGTGTTCGACTTCTTCGATCAGTTGAAGTCCCGTACCCGCGGTTATGCGTCGCTGGACTGGAAGTTCGACGGTGAGGAAGAGGCCGACCTGGTGAAGGTCGACATCCTGCTGCAGGGTGAGAAGGTGGATGCGTTCAGCGCCATTACGCACCGCGATAAGGCGTACTCGTACGGCCTGATGATGACTTCTAAGCTGCGTGAGCTGATTCCTCGTCAGCAGTTTGAGGTGCCGATTCAGGCGGCTATCGGTTCGCGTATTATTGCCCGCGAGAATATTCGTGCGATGCGTAAGGACGTTCTTTCGAAGTGTTACGGTGGCGATATTTCGCGTAAGCGTAAGCTGCTGGAGAAGCAGAAGGAAGGCAAGAAGCGCATGAAGATGGTCGGTCGTGTGGAGGTTCCTCAGGAAGCCTTCATTGCGGCACTGTCTTCGAGCGAGGAGAAGGAAAAGAAGAAGTAGCCTTTCGCTGCTTTGTAGCTTTTCCGGCTGTGTGCTGACCTGTTGATTGTGGAGAACCCGGCTGGTGCCTCGTGTACCGCCGGGTTCTCTGCACGCTGTCTGTTGATGCCGCCCGCCATATTATTGATTCACGACCCGTACACCTAGTTCCAGGAGGCAGAATGCCCGCCCAGCCCACCGGCGCCCCCGCACCCCGCGACGGGCGCATCCCCGCCACCAGCGCGGCAGGATGCGAAACCCGCGACTTCAGCCTCTACGTACACATCCCCTTCTGCTCCGTACGCTGCGGCTACTGCGACTTCAACACCTACGCCACCGAAGACTTCGGCGACGGCATCGGCCTCGGCACCTACGCCGCCGACGCCATCGCAGAAATCCTCTTCGCCGCCCGCACCCTCGAAACCTCCGGTGTCGCAAAACGCCCCATGCACACCGTCTTCTTCGGAGGCGGCACCCCCACCAAACTGCCCGCCCGCGACCTCGTACGCATCCTGCAGGCAGCCATCGACGTATTCGGCCTCGTCGAAGGTGCAGAAGTCACTACTGAAGCGAACCCCGACTCCGTCACCCGCGAAGACCTGCAAACCCTCAAGGACGGCGGCTTCACCCGCGTATCCTTCGGCATGCAGTCCGTCGTCCCCGAGGTGCTACAGGTACTCGACCGCACCCACACGCCCTCCAACGTGCCGAAGGTCGTCGCCTGGGCTAAGGAGGTCGGCCTGCAGGTGTCTGTGGACTTGATTTACGGTTCGCCGGGGGAGAGCCTGCAGCAGTGGGAGCGCAGTGTTCGCGCCGCGATCTCCTACGAGCCGGACCATATTTCCGCGTACTCGCTGATTGTGGAGGACGGCACCAAGCTTGCCGCGCAGATCCGCCGCGGCGAATACACCATGCCCGACGAGGACCTCATGGCGGACATGTACCTGCTCGCCGAGGAGCTGCTCACCGAAGCCGGCTACAACTGGTACGAGGTCTCCAACTACTCGCGCAGCGAGGACACCCGCAGCGACCACAACCTCGCCTACTGGCGCAACCAGGACTGGTGGGGCATCGGCCCCGGCGCGCACTCGCACGTGAACGGTACCCGCTGGTGGAACGTGAAGCACCCGGTGCCGTATGCGCAGAAGGTGCGTGCGGGGGAGTCCCCGGCGGCGGCACGTGAGGTGCTGGACACCGCCACTCGTGCTTTTGAGACGGTTATGCTCATGATCCGTGTGCGTGAGGGCTTGGCGATGCGCGAGCTGCTCGCCGTGCACGATGAGGCGCAGCTGGGTGCCTCCCTGCGCTGGCTGGTTTCTCAAGCTCTGATTGAGCCTGATGCTTTGAATTCTCAAGCTGAACCTGACCCTGAAGCCCACGTGCGACTAACCCTCAAGGGCCGCCTGCTGGGCGATGCGGTCACCCGCGAGCTGCTCCCGGAGGTCTCTGAAGAGCACTAGAAATACCTGCTTGATTAGGGGCTTTTCAGCTGGAGCTGTGTCTTGGCTCAGATCTGGTTCAACTTCATTTGCCCCTTGTCTCTGCCGCCGCCTGCACGCGGCGTGCACCCCGGTATTGCCGTAATATTTCGGTGATTTCGGGGTGTTTTTGTGGGTTCAGAAAAACTTTTAAAAAATTTTTTCGGGTCTGTTTGGAGGGACTTTGGGGGAGCATCACACCTTACACCGGTGTGCTAATTGTTCGCATTTGTGCTGGACTAGCCGAAAGAATTTTCCACTCCTTCATGCCGCTTTTGGGATGCGTATTTTTCGATTACTTTCCTTAGAAAAAATTCTCCAAAACACCCAATTTCAAGTTGTGGTTGAAGGTTACGCTGTGCCATAATAGGTCATGGCAGGACGGTATATGTCTAACAGCGTGTTCTCGTCTTTGCTGAAGTTGAGTGAATACGGTTGTGGGCTCCTGGTAACAGGGGCCCACGATCGTTTAACAACGATTATCTACAGCACCATTCGGTAGAGTTTGCAGCAATTCACGCGCACTAGGCAAAGAAGCCCCACTTAAACGTAGAACGCCCCGCACACAACGTGCGGGGCGTTCATCGTAAAAGTTATCAGCGCGGTTCTGAGACAGCGCGGTTTAGGACCGTCAGTTCTTAGGACTCTGCGGATTCTGCGTTCTCGGTGGAGTAGAAGCGGTCCAGCAGGCGCGGGTTCAAACGGTAGCTGTACGGCTCACCGCGGTTCACCTCAATGCCGGCGCGCAGCGACGCAATAGCCATGAACAGCCACACGAGCGCACCCAGAACCATGGCAATGTTGCCCATGCCGGGCAGGAACGACACAACCCACAGCGCCACTAGAGCAATGGAGGGCAAGAGGGTGAAGTTCATCGCCTCGCGAGCTTCCTGCTCAGCGAAGGGCGCGTTATTGCGGCTGACGTAGAAAACCGCAGCGGAAGGGATGATGCCGAGAATACCGCCGAAATGCGCGAGAGTCGCACGGTTGCGGTCCTGAATCACGCTAATCTTACGGGTTTTCTGAGGCCCGGTTGCCGGGCGAACATCGTTAGTCACGAAAATCCTGGTTCGATAGAAGTTTCTTGTGGTGATCACCTAAGCCGGTGGATCTGCCCTCCGAGGAGGTGAATCGTTTGAGCGGTGGTGACCTAGAGTGTAGTGATGGTGCAACATAAACCCACAGGGGCAATGCCACACGCTCAACTATTGTACCGCTTTAGCGGGCAAAACCCACAGGATAATGCCCGCGAGGGAAAGGTTCTGAGCAAACTCACACCTACGCCCGCAGACGGGGGTGGAATAACGGGTTTCGCGTGCGGTTAGGCACCCGGCTCGGTGAGAAAATCGATGAGCGATTCGACCGGGGCGAGCAGCGTCGGGTCCAGGTCAGCGTAGGAGTCAACGCGGGAGAGGATGTGCTTCCATGCCTGCGCCACATCCGCTTGCGTTTCGTGCGGCTGACCCAGACGACGTAGCGTGCCCTTCTTGAAGTCCTCACCGCGCGGCACCTGCGGCCACGCCTTCAAACCCAGCACCGAGGGCTTAACCGCCTGCCAAATATCGATGAACGGGTGACCCACGATCTTCACGTGCCCGGCGGCACCCGGAACAGCCATCGCCTCGGCAACAATGCGCTGCTCCTTCGTGCCCTCAATCAGGTGGTCGACCAGAATACCCAGGCGGCGGCCCGTGCCCGGCGCGAACTCACGAATAGCACCGGCGAGATCATCCACGCCGTGCAGCGGCTCCACAACAATGCCCTCAACGCGCAGATCGTGGCCCCAGACCTTCTCCACGAGCTCGGCGTCGTGCAGACCCTCAACCCAGATGCGGGAGGCGCGCGCCACCCGAGCCGGGGCGTTCTTCACCGCAATAGAACCGGAACGAGAAATCGTGCGCTTCGGCTCCTTCGCCGCCACCGGGGCGACAATCTCAACGGGCTCACCCTCAATCAGGTAGCCCGGACCCAACGGGAAATTCTTCACGCGGCCCTTCGCGTCCTCGAGTCCGAAGAAGAGAGCACCGCCGATGCGTTCAGCCTTCACGACCTCACCCACCCAGCCGTTAATATCCTCAATCAGCAGGCCGCGGCGCAGCGGCACCTTACGTGGGGCCGGCGCCTGGCGGCTCATGCGGGCGGCGTTTAGATCCTGGGCACCCCAGCCGTAGGGGGAGTGGTGGGTACTCAACGTATTCTCCTTTGGGGCGGTAGGGACAGCAGAGCCAGTAGGGGCGGTGACCGTGCCGGAACCATAAGACAGAACAATCAGACGGAACCGTGAGACAGAACCGGCGGGGGAACTAAAACGGGGTTCGGGGCGCACCGCAGATTAAGCGGATAGCGGGAGCGACCCCCATTCAGCCTAGCCATTGTATCGGGTCGGGGGTAGTATCCCCTAGAATTGATACGACCATTGTTGGCGGTGCACTCATCGAGCACCGCCATCGTCTCGAGAGGAAGGAAACGCATGAGCCACTACGATACTCTCGGCGTATCGAACGACGCCAGCCCCGAAGAGATCAAGAAGGCGTACCGAAAGAAGGCACGCCAACTGCACCCCGACGTGAACCCCTCCGAGGACGCAGCCGAAGAATTCAAGCGCGTCACCCTCGCCTACGAGGTGCTCTCCGACCCTGAAAAGCGCCGCAACTATGACACCACCGGCGACGAACAGGGCCGCGCAGGCTACCCCGGAGGCGGCGGCTACCCGGGCGGCGGATTCAGCGGCTTCGGCGGTTTCGAGGACCTGCTGAACATGTTCACCGGCGGCGCGGCAGGTGCCCGCGGCCCCGCATCCCGCATGCGTCAGGGCCAGGACGACCTGATTACGGTCTCCATCAGCCTGCAGGACGCCGTGTTCGGTGTTGAGAAGACCATTGAGCGTCGCTCCGCCGTGACCTGTAAATCCTGTAACGGCGAAGGCACCGCAGAGGGTACCCAGCCCGAAACCTGCACCACCTGCTCCGGTCACGGTTTCATGCAGCGCCGCGTGCAGTCCATCCTCGGTACCGTCATGCAGCAGGTTGAATGCCCCGACTGCCACGGCTACGGCACCGTCATCAAGACCCCCTGCCCTGAATGTCACGGTCAGGGCCGAGTACGTGAAGACGTGCCGCTGACCTTCAACGTTCCCGCCGGCGTGCACGACCAGGCGCGTATCCGCCTGCGCGGCAAGGGCGAGGCAGGCCTGTACGGTGGCCCCAACGGCGACCTGTACATTGACCTGAACGTTAAGCGTGACAAGTACTTCAGCCGCGAGGGCGACAACCTGGTCACCACCGTGAATATCCCCATGGTCGCGGCGGCGCTGGGCACCACCATCCCGCTGAAGACCTTCGACGGCGACCAAGAAGTTGCAATCCCCGCAGGCACTCAGAGCGGTGACGTGATCACCCTCAACGGCCTGGGCGCAACCGTGCTCGGCACCGAGCGTCGCGGCGACCTGCTGGTGCGTATCCAGGTGGTTACCCCCACCGACATGACCGAAGAACAGCGTGAACTGCTGCGCCAGTTCGCCGCCCTGCGCGGTGAATCCCTCACCGAAGGTTCGCAGGTCAAGCACCGCGGCGGTCTCTTCTCCCGCCTGAAGGACCAGTTTAAGTAGGATTCCTACACCAAGCTGAGGATGCGGCGGGTGCGGTACTCAACCCGC
>NZ_KV832006.1:374633-467435 GCF_001837295.1 Rothia sp. HMSC065C03 | reverse complement strand
CACCCGCCGCATTCCTGTCAGCACTGCTGTCAGCACTGCGCTGCACGCGCCCGCGCTAAGCAGCACACCTATTTCACACGCCACCCGCACACTACCCACGCTTTCAAACCGCACCCTCAAGGAGAACCATGAGCGCCCCCATCTTCTACATCAGCACGGAAGAATACGACGCACTCACCCCCGGCGCCACCTGCGCGCTCGGCGGTTCCGAAGGCAAGCACGCCCTCGTCAAGCGCCTTGAGCTCGGCGAACGCATCGACCTGGGTGACGGCACCGGCCGCCGCGCACTCGGTACGGTCGCCTCCATCAACGCGGACGGCGTGAGCGTTCAGGTGCAGGAGCTGCGCGAGGAACGCAGCGTGCCCTCCATCTACCTGGTGCAGGCGCTCGCGAAGGACGGCCGCGACCTGCTCGCCATCGAAACCGCGACCGAGCTGGGCGTGTACGGTGTGCTTCCGTGGAGTGCGGACCGCTCCATCGTGCGTTGGAAGGGGGAGCGCGCCTCCAAGGCACACACCAAGTGGCAGAACACCGTCACCGCCGCGGCAAAGCAGTCGCGCCGCGCGCTCATTCCCGAAGTGTACGACCTGTACAGCACCGCCGACCTGGTGGAACTCATTGAAGAAGTTGCCGGCTCTGAGCAGTCCGCCGCCGTGTTCATCCTGCATGAGCAGGCGACCGAACGCCTCAGCGCCCTGGCACGCAAGCTTGTAGAGGCAGGGAACCTGCCCGAGGAAATCTACCTGCTCGTCGGCCCCGAAGGCGGCATCAGCGACCGCGAAGTGCAGCTCTTCACCGACGCTGGCGCGCAGCTGGCACTACTCGGTGACGAGGTACTGCGTTCCTCCACCGCCGGTTCTGCCGCCATGTGCACCCTGAACGTGGTGCTGGGCCGCTGGTAGAGCGCCGCTGACAGGAATCCACCGGGGCGTGGTGCATCACGCGCATCTATACTTGTAAATACATCACTAGCCAAGGAGCCCATATGACTACCTCCCGACCTCTCTCGACCGCGCGCACCGTATCCTTCAAGAGCGCCGCAGAAATGATCGCCGTGCTCGGCCCGCAGGACGCGCACCTGGCGATTATCGAGGACTACTTCGAGCAGATTAGCCTGCGCCCCAAAGACCTGGACGTGCTCATCACCGGCCCCTCCGAGGCCGTCAACACCGCTGCAAAGCTGCTGAACGAACTGCGCGTGCTCTCCAGCCACGACACGCAGATTACCGTGCAGGTCATTCACCGCCTCATGGGCATGCTCGGCGACGAACTGAGCAACCCGGCGCACTCGCTGTCCACCAGCATCCTCTCCACCCGCGGCACCACGATTCGCCCCAAGACCATTAACCAGAAGAAGTACGTGGACGCTATCGACGCGAACACCGTCATCTTCGGTATCGGCCCGGCGGGTACCGGTAAGACCTACCTCGCCATGGCGAAGGCTGTGCAGGCGCTGCAGAGCCACGAAGTGAACCGCATTATCCTCACCCGCCCCGCCGTGGAGGCTGGCGAGCGTCTGGGCTTCCTGCCCGGCACCCTCAACGAGAAGATCGACCCGTACCTGCGCCCGCTCTACGACGCACTGCACGACATGCTTGAACCCGAAACCATCCCCAAGCTCATGGAGGCGGGCACCATCGAGGTCGCACCGCTGGCGTACATGCGTGGCCGTACCCTCAACGACGCATTCATCATCCTTGACGAGGCGCAGAACACCACCGCCGAGCAGATGAAGATGTTCCTGACCCGCCTGGGCTTCGGATCGAAGATGGTCATTACCGGTGACATCACCCAGATTGACCTGCCCGGTGGCGCCGCCTCCGGCCTGAAGCAGGTTCGCAACATTCTGCAGGGTGTGGAGGATATTCACTTCAGCATCCTGGAATCCTCCGACGTAGTGCGCCACACCCTGGTGTCGAACATTGTGTCCGCCTACGACCAGTGGGGCGAAGACCAGAAGGCGATGGAACGCAAGCGCAACCGCAAGGTCAAGCGCGCCACCATCGAGGCCGCAGCCGAGAAGCTGCTGGATCGCGCCGGTATCAACGGCGGCTCCGAAAAGAACGCCGAGCAGAACCCTGCGCAGAACCCCGACAACGCACAGACCACCCCGGAAGGACGCTAAACGGTGGCAGAGATCGAATTCGACTGTGAAGAACCCGCAACCGGTGCCGACCCGGCAACCGACGCCTTCATCCGCGAATCTTTCGAAGCGGTAGACACCGAGGTGCTCACCCGCCTCGTCGAGCACGCCTTCAAGCGCATGCACCTTGCCGATGACACCTACCTGTCCATCGCCATTGTGAACGAAGACGAAATGGAACGCGTGCACATCGAGTGGATGGACCTGCCCGGTGCAACCGACGTGATGAGCTTCCCCATGGACGAGCTGGAACCGGGAACCCCCGAAAACCCCTCCAGCGGCATGCTCGGCGACATCATCCTCTGCCCACCCGTCGCCGCACGTCAGGGCGCAGACGCGGGCCACAGCACCCTCGATGAGCTGTGCCTGCTCACCACCCACGGCATTCTGCACTGCCTCGGCTACGACCACGGCACCGCCGAAGAGGAAGCTGAAATGTTCGGCATTCAGCGCTCCATCCTCGAAGAGTTCCTGGGCCGCCCGGCACCGGTCGAAACCCGACACTAGGGGAGCGGCGTGGACATTCTACTCACAGCCCTCCTCGCCGTTCTCGCGCTCTGCCTGACCGTGGTCGCGGCAATCGCCGAAACCGCATTCACCTACCTGCCGCACAACGAGGCCGAGGAGGCAGTGGAGGCACACCCGGACACCCTCGGCGCCCGCGTCCTGCAACGCACCCTCGACGGTGACTCCGAGGCGTACACGCACCCGCTGCGCCTGACCCGCCTCATTGCGGCAGCCGCCGCAGTGCTCGCCACCATGACCTGCCTGCTGAACCTGGTCGAGGTGCACGCGCTCGCCGCCGTGCTGACCCTCGTGATTGTTGCGCTGGTGGGCTACCCGATTCTGCATGTGCTGGCGCGTGCTCTGGGTCGTAACCGCCCGGTCGCGTCGATTCGTGTGCTGGCTCGCCCGGTGCACTACCTGTCGGTTCTGCTGAGCCCGGTGACCGGTCTGCTCGATAAGTTCAGCGTGCGCCTGGCGCCGGAACGTTCGGCTGAGGCCCCGGTGGGCGTGTTCGATGAGGAGGAGCTGCGCGAGTTCCTGGACCGCGCCTCCGACGCTGAGACCATTGAGGACGACGAGGCGCAGATGGTGCAGTCCGTCTTTGAGATGGACGATACCCGCATCCGTTCGCTCATGGTTCCGCGTACCGACATGCTCACCGCCAGCCGTGACACCACTTTGCGTGAGGCGCTGAGCCTGTTCCTGCGTTCGGGCTACTCCCGCATGCCGGTGATTGGTGATTCGAGCGATGAGATTCTGGGCGTGCTCTACCTGAAGGATGCGATGCGCGCCTTTATCCTGCACGGTGAGGCCCCCGCGGGTACCGCCCTGCCGACCGTGGTTGAGCTGATGCGTCCGGCTCGTTTTGAGCCTGAGTCGAAGCGCGCCATGGACTTGCTGCGTGAGATGCAGCGCGAGTCCACGCACGTGGCGATCGTGGTTGATGAGTACGGCGGAACCGCCGGTCTGATTACCCTTGAGGACCTGATCGAGGAGCTGGTTGGCGACATTTCTGACGAGTACGACCACGAGCGCCCCGAGTACACGCTGAATGACGACGGCACGTTCCGTCTGTCGGCTCGTCTGGGCATTGATGAGCTGGGTGAGATTTTCGGTCGTGAGCTCGACGATGAAGATGTTGATACGGTGGGCGGTCTGCTCGCTAAGCATCTGGGCATGGTGCCGATTGTTGGTTCTGAGATTGAGATTGACGGCATTCATATTCGTGCGATTGGTTCGTCGGGCCGCCGCCACCAGGTGGATATGTTGCAGGCGTGGTACGAGCCGCCTCGTGATGAGCAGGAGAACGCTGAGGGTTCCTCGGAGGCTCATTCTGCGGAGGTTGCCGACATTCTCACCGTGGATACGGAGCCGCCGGCGGTGGCGGACCCGCACCCGCATCCGGGTCTTCCGGGAGATACCGCAGAGGCTGAACCTGCCACCGATAAGCACGGCAACCGCTAGACATCGAACATAGACGCCGCATCATCCCATACACACTTTGAGCCAGCCGCCCCGCCCCGAAGGCGCACGGTAGATGAGCCTGGCACCCCACACACCCCGCAGGGGTTTGACAAGGAGAAACACAATGGACCAGGAGTACACCCCGCTCGATTTGAGCACTCTGGACTTGAGCACCCCGCTGCCGACCTACCCGAAGGATTTCCGTTCGGGTTTCGCGTCGCTGGTGGGCCGCCCGAATGCGGGTAAGTCCACTCTGACGAACGCTATGGTTGGCCAGAAGGTGGCTATCACCTCGAACCGTCCGCAGACGACCCGCCACACGATCCGCGGTATTGTGCACAAGGACGAGTACCAGCTGATTCTGGTGGACACCCCGGGTATTCACCGCCCCCGCACTCTGCTGGGTGAGCGTCTAAACGACCTGGTGGCAAGCACCCTCTCGCAGGTGGATGTGCTGGGCTTCTGCATTCCGGCGAATGAGAAGATCGGTCCGGGTGACCGTTACATTGCGTCGCAGCTGGTGGCGTCGAGCAATAAGCCGGTCGTCGCGATTGTGACGAAGGCTGACACCGTGAGCTCTGAGGAGCTGCGTGAGCAGCTGCTGGCTGTTGAGGCGCTCGGCGAGGAGGTCATGAGCGCTGAGCGTGCGGCTCGTGCTAAGCGTGCCGCGCATCGTGCGAAGCAGAAGGGCAAGGGCCCCAAAGGTAAGGGCGGCAAGAATGATGCCGTGCCTTTCGCGAAGGGTTCGGGTCCTGCGGCTAAGCGCCGTGCCGGTGAGGTTTCTGAGCCGATGCCGGTTGACGGTAAGGGCGGCTGGGCTGCGATTATCCCGGTGTCTGCTGTGAAGCATTTCCAGGTGGATGCGGTTGCTGACCTGCTGGCGCAGTACACTCCGCTGTCGCCGCCGCTGTACCCGGAGGGTGAGCTGACCGATGAGCCGGAGGCAACCCTCATCGCGGAGCTGGTGCGTGAGGCTGCTCTGGAAGGCGCCCGCGAGGAGCTGCCCCACTCGATTGCTGTGACGGTTGAGGAGATGCAGTTCCGTGAGGGCCGCCCTGCGGATAACCCGCTGCTGGATGTGCACGTGAACCTGTTTGTGGAGCGTGAGTCGCAGAAGTACATCATTATCGGTAAGGGCGGCTCGAATCTGCGCAAGATTGGTACGAAGGCTCGTGAGCAGATTGAGGCGATGCTCGGTACCCGCATTTACCTGAATATTCATGTGAAGGTTGCGAAGGAATGGCAGTCTGACGCGCGTGCGTTGAACCGTCTGGGATTCTAGTAGCTTTCCTGAGCGCATTGCCCTGAGGGGTTTGTCCTTGGGGGCGGTCGCGCATCCTTAGTTTTCACCCGGTGGCTTGCAGAAATATGTGCATGCCTCCGGGTGAAACTTTTCACTCTCATTCGGCGCTCATAGGGAAGAGTGTTACTCTGAGAAAGCACTTGCTCACCGGCAGAAAGAGAAAAGGTATGCCCCAGGCACCTCGTTTACGAAGCACCGGTCGTCATATGCGCACGACGGTGCTGACCTCAAACCGCAATAAGTGGATTGCTCTGCTTACTGCTTGCATGCTCGTCATTGTTGTTGGCTTTGGTGGCGTGTTGGCTCTGCGTATGCGCAATAATCTGCATACTCAGGAGCTGAACATCAGCAATTACAAGGACGGCCTGGAGAACGGCGCCTTGGACATTCTCGTGATTGGCTCCGATACCCGTAAGGGCAATAACGGTGCGTACGGTAATGAGGATGACCGTAATTCTGAGGCTCGCGCGGACGTGATGATGCTGCTGCAGATCAGCAAGGACCGTAAGAACGTGAGCGTGCTGTCGTTCCCGCGTGACTTGATGGTTGACGTGCCGCAGTGTACTGACCCTGAGAGCGGCACCGTGTACCCGGCTGAGGAGAACGTTCAGATTAACGAGTCTCTGTCTCGCGGTGGTGCCGGTTGTACTGTGGCGACCATTAGCAAGCTGACCGGTGTAAACATTGACCACTTTATGTTGGTGGACTTTAACGCTGTGAAGGAGCTGTCGAAGGTTGTTGGCGGCGTTCAGGTCTGTGTGGATGCTCCGATTGATGACGAGTACAGCGGTCTGAAGCTTCCTGCGGGTACTTCCACTGTTGAGGGTGAGCAGGCTCTTGCGTTCTTGCGTAGCCGCCACGGCTTCTCGGATGGTTCCGATATTGGTCGTATTCAGGCTCAGCAGGGCTTCTTGTCTTCGCTGCTGCGTAAGGTGAAGAACGAGGGTACTCTGTCGAATCCGGGCCGTCTGATTAACATTGCTGAGGCGATTACTCAGAACGTGACGGTGGATAAGAACCTGGGTAATATCAGCACTCTGGTGGGTGTTGGTGCGACTCTCGGTGGCGTGGACCTGTCGAACGTTGTGTTTGCGACGGTGCCGACTGAGCCGTGGAGCCAGGATGAGAACCGCCTGCAGGTTTCTGCGGATGCTGCGAATGTGTTCCAGCGTCTGCGTGACGATAAGTCGCTGAAGGAGGAGAAGGCTCCGGCAGCTGAGGCTACTTCTGCCGCTCCGGTTCAGCTGGATCGTACGGTTCCGGTGAACGTGTACAACGCGACCGGTCTGGATGGTCGCTCGGCTACGATCGCTTCGGTGATTGAGGGCCTGGGCTACACGAATGTTACCCCGGGTACTTCGGCTAACCCGACGAACTTCACCACGGTCTTCTACTCGTCCGGTTACGAAGCGGAGGCGAAGGAGATCGCCGCGAAGCTGAACGTGACCCGCGTGGTGGCGACTGAAGAGGTTCTGGGCGTGGCGGTGACGATCGGTACTGACTTCCCGTCCGGTGAGGCGATGGAGAAGCAGGAGGCTGCGATTGCGGGTAACGCGACCGGTCAGACTGCTGATCAGCACAAGTGCCAGACTGCTTTCGCCTACTAGGCCCGAACTGCTGGGTGGCTGGTAGCGCAGTTGCGTGAATAACGAATAGAAGGGGCGTAGCGCCAGTAATGGTGGCTACGTCCCTTCGTCGTTAATGCTCGCCGTTAATTCTTTCCAGATGATGGACGGCGCCCCGTGCGCTGTGCCACCGCCTCCGGGCGCTGTGATAGCGTTGAGGTATGACTATTCACGGTGAGAGCATGCGCGGGGTTACCCGCCCGGCAGTGAACCTGCTGCTTATTCGCCGGAACGGGGCACGCTAGAATCTGCCGCAACCGTTCCGGCTTTTTGACGCGGCATCTCACCTTCGCATCCTTTACGATGCACCGCCTTGAACACGGCAGCCGGGGGACCGATATCCCGGCAGGTACGAGCCCCGGAACTGGGGTAGAGCGAGACGGACCAACCCACAGGAATTCATCATGAAAAACCACCAGAAGCCCAGCCCCATGCCGGTACACAAGTACCGCCCTTTCCACGAACAGATTGTTGTTGACCTGCCGGACCGCACCTGGCCGGATAAGGTCATTGAGAAGGCTCCGCGCTGGTGCGCAGTGGATCTGCGTGACGGCAACCAGGCGCTGATTGACCCCATGGACACCGACCGTAAGCTTGCGATGTTCAAGCTGCTGGTGAAGATGGGTTACAAGGAAATTGAGGTGGGTTTCCCTTCGGCGTCGCAGACTGACTTTGATTTTGTGCGCACCCTGATTGAGGACGGCCACATTCCTTCGGATGTGACCATTCAGGTTCTGGTGCAGGCGCGTGAGCACCTGATTGCCCGTACTTTTGAGGCGATTGAGGGCGCACCGCAGGCGATTGTGCACTTCTACAACTCGACTTCCGTGCTGCAGCGCCGCGTGGTGTTCCAGCAGGACCAGGAGGGCGTGCTGGACATCGCCCTGCAGGGTGCGCGCCTGTGCCGCAAGTACGAAGAGCAGATGATCTCTGATACTAAGGTCATCTATGAGTACTCGCCCGAGTCCTTCACCGGCACCGAGCTTGAGTACGCGGCTCGCGTGGTGAACGCTGTGGCTGAGGAGCTGGAGGTTGGCCAGAACGGCCGCGAGTTGATTGTGAACCTGCCCGCTACCGTTGAGATGGCTACCCCGAACGTGTACGCCGATTCGGTCGAGTGGATGGACCGCCATCTGAACCACCGCGAGCACATTGTGCTGTCGCTGCACCCGCACAATGACCGTGGTACCGGCGTGGCTGCTGCTGAGCTGGGTTACCTGGCGGGCGCTGACCGTATTGAGGGCTGCCTCTTCGGTAATGGCGAGCGCACCGGTAACGTTGACCTGGTGACCTTGGGTCTGAACATGTACACCCAGGGTATTGATCCGCAGATTGATTTCTCTGATATTGACGGTATCCGTAAGACTGTTGAGTACTGCAACCAGTTGAAGGTGCACGAGCGTTCGCCGTACGGTGGCGACCTGGTGTTCACCGCGTTCTCTGGTTCTCACCAGGACGCTATTAAGAAGGGCTTTGAGGCTCTGGAGCGTACTGCTGCTGAGGCGGGTAAGACCGTGGATGAGGTCTACTGGGAGGTTCCGTACCTGCCGATTGATCCGCGCGACCTGGGTCGTACCTACGAGGCGATTATTCGTGTGAACTCGCAGTCCGGTAAGGGCGGCATGGCGTACCTGCTGAAGCAGGATCACGGCCTGGATCTGCCGCGTCGTGCTCAGGTTGAGTTCTCGAAGATTGTTCAGGCTCGTACTGACGCTGAGGGCGGCGAGATGACCAGCGAGAAGCTGTGGAACATCTTCGCGGATGAGTACCTGCCGGCTCCGGATCCGCAGAACCGTTGGGGTAAGTACCGCATTGAGTCGATTAACATTGATTCGGCTGATACTGGTGCGACTACTCTGCGTGTTGGTTTGAACATTGATGGTCACACATACACTCGTTCTGCTTCGGGTACCGGTCCGGTGGATGCTCTGCAGAACATCCTTTCGGGTGAGGGCGTGGATATTCGCGTGATGGATTACTCGGAGCACACCATGTCGTCTTCGTCGACTGCTAATGCTGCGTGCTATGTTGAGGCTGCTGTTGGTTCTCGCGTGCTGTGGGGTATTGGTGTGGACAGCTCGACGACTCGTGCGGCTTTGAAGGCGATGATTTCGGCTGTGAACCGTGCGCTGCGTGATGAGCGTCAGGCGTAGGCGATAGCCGTACATGCTTTGTGCAAGGTTTGCGGGTGACCGCTGGCTGATGACCGTTGACCGTGCATGATGTGGGGGCGGGATGCATACTGGGAGTATGTATCCCGCCCTTAGTCGTTTAATGTGCGCAGGTGTTGTGTGCATTGGTGGGCTGTGGGGCGAATAGTCTGCAGAGAGGAACTCTCATGAAAAGCTACGCGATGGTGTTTAGCCCCGTTGATGCGGCGGGCACCGATTCTTCTGTTCGTGCCTGGAATTATGAGCTGCGCGGTGGTGATGATACTGCTCTGCCTGCCGGTTCCGCCGAGGTATGGGAGGCTGGCTGGGTGGGTTCGACCGGTCCCGGTATTGAGCAGGATCAGTGGCCGCGCAGTACGTTTACTGGTTTGCCGATGCAGCATATTTTTACGGTGAGGTTGCCGGGGGAGTACCTGCCGGATGCGCAGAAGTATCCGGGCGTTGTGGCTTTCTCTTTCTTCGCCGGTGATGGCCAGTTCGCTGAGGATGAGGCGACTGAGGGTGTTGCTAATGCTGCTAGTGATGACCCGTTTGAGGTGCAGTATGCGCAGGCGCGGGTGCATCCGTACCAGTTGTTGTTGCGCGATATTTTGGATGCTGAGTTTGCGGTGCTGTACCTGAGTGAGGAGGAGTTCTCGTCCCGTACGGAGCCGCCGCAGGATGTGCGCCGGCCCGGTGAGCATCGCGGTGAGGAGGAGAGCTTCAGCGCCTGGGCTTTGGCGGATCGTCAACAGCCGCTGGACCGTAAGCCTGCTCTTGTGGGGTGGGTTCCGACGGATGATCCGAATGCCGGTAAGGTCCCCAGTGATGTGTTTGAGAATGTGGACTCGCAGACTGGTTATTTGAGTCCTTTCGATTGGGACGCTGAGGATTCGGCGTGGTTTGAGTGGGCTAAGCCGCTGATTGCGGTGGGTACTCACCTGGGTGGCACTCATTTTTATGCGCAGGCTCTGCCGGAGGGTCTGACGGCTCGTTATATTGAGTTCGATGAGTTTGATGTGCTGAATTTTGGGTGCGGTAGCGCTGTTTTTGATTTTGAGACTGGTGTTTTCGACTGGTCGTGCGGCTAGTACGCTTGCGCCGTTGACGCATCTTTGGTGCGCCTTCGCCGCTCCGGAGAGCACGTATTTGAGGTGTTTGCGCGGCTTCCTCGAGCCATGGATGAGCCGTAGATAAGCCCCGGTTGCACCGCGGTGTACCGCTTGAACCGGCACACTGAGCGTTTCACAGTGTGGACGGGGCGGTTTGCGGAGGTTCCACATCACCTTCGGCGAACCGCCCCGGGCGGGTGCGCCTCCTGTATCCTTGAATGCGTGGAATGGATTCAAGCAATTATTTTGGGCTTTGTTCAGGGCCTGACCGAATTTCTGCCGATTTCGTCATCGGCGCATCTGAACATTGTTGGCCAGATCCTGCCGGAGAAGGCTGACCCGGGCGCCGCGTTTACCGCAATCACCCAGCTGGGTACTGAGACCGCGGTTCTGATCTTCTTCTGGCGCGATATTGTGCGCATCCTGAAGGCGTGGTTTGGCGCTCTTACCGGTCGCGTACCGCGCAACGACCCAGATGCCCGCATGGGTTGGCTGATTATTATTGGCTCTCTGCCTATCGGTGTTCTGGGTCTGCTGTTGGAAGACTACATTGACACCCAGTTCCGTAGCCTGTGGATTGTGGCGACCATGCTGATCGTGTTCGCCGTGTTCCTGGGCTTGGCGGACCGTTTCGGCCGCGAGCAGCGTGAGCTGAAGGACCTGACGTTCCGTCACGGCCTGCTGTACGGTTGCGCACAGGCGCTGGCACTGATCCCGGGTGTTTCCCGTTCGGGCGGTACGATTACTGCGGGTCTGTTCATGGGGTACACCCGTGAGGCTGCGGCACGTTACTCGTTCCTTCTGGCGATGCCCGCCGTGTTCATGTCTGGTCTGTACAAGACCTTCAAGGTGGTCACCGGCGAGGAGGCTACTGGCTACTACGGTATTCCCTCGACCATCGTGGCTACTCTGGTTGCGTTTGTGGTGGGTTACCTGATGATTGGCTGGTTCCTGAAGTACGTGTCTTCGAAGTCCTACGGCATTTTCATCTGGTACCGCATTGCGCTCGGTATCCTGATTTTCGTTGGCCTGGGCACTGGCGTTCTGAACGCTACTTCTTCGGCGTTCTAAGGCTTTAGCCCTTAGCGTGATATGACATACCCGTCCGTGAGTTTCTCACGGGCGGGTATTCTTATTGAAGTAGATTTTTTGGCACCCGCATGCTCTTGGGTTGGGCGGCGGGTGTGGCGCGTCCACCGGTTGTGGGCGTTTTTACGGAAAGGAAACCCATGCGAGCTTGGGATGCCCCCGCCTCTGTGACTCTGCCCGGTCAGGCTGCGCTGCCGCGCATTTTTGATACTTCTGCCGGTGAGATTGTTCAGGTTCAGGAGGATAAGGCGGCGAGCCTGTACGTTTGCGGTATCACCCCGTACGACGCGACGCATATGGGTCACGCCTCCACCTATGTTGCTTTTGACTTGTTGCACCGCGCCTGGCTGGATGCGGGCGTGCCGGTGACGTACGTGCAGAACGTGACCGATGTGGACGACCCGCTGCTTGAGCGTGCGACCGCGACGAACGTTGATTGGCGTGAGCTGGCTGAGGATCAGACGGAGCTGTTCCGCACCGACATGAAGGCGCTGAACGTGATTCCGCCGGCGCACTATGTGGGTGTGGTGGAGTCCATTGAGTGGCTGTTCCCGCTGATTGAGGATTTGCTGCGCCGCGGCCTGGCGTACCGCGTGCCCGGTTTCACGGATGAGCAGGGTGTGGTGCATCCTGACGGTGACGTGTACCTGGATCTGAAGGCTGTGCGTGAGCTGCCCGCGAACGCTGAGGGCTACTCGTGGGCACCGGGCGAGGTCTGCCACTTGAGCCGTGATGAGATGCTGGAGATTTTCGCTGAGCGCGGCGGCGACCCGAACCGTGCCGGTAAGCGTGACGCACTGGATCCGCTGCTGTGGCGTGTTGAGCGTGAGGGCGAGCCGAGCTGGGATGCCGGCGAGCTGGGCGCGGGCCGCCCCGGCTGGCATATTGAATGCACGATGATTGCCCGCCGTTTCGTGGATGGTTCGCTGACCGTTCAGGCGGGCGGTAACGATTTGACGTTCCCGCACCATGATTTGGGTGCGGGCCATTCGTGGGCTGTGTCTGCACGCCCGCACGCGAAGCATTACGCGCACACCGGCATGGTCGGTTTGGACGGCCACAAGATGAGCAAGTCCCGCGGCAACCTGGTGCTGGTTTCGCGTCTGCGTGCGGCTGGTGAGGATGCGAACGCGGTGCGTCTGGCGATTATGGGTCAGCATTACCGTTCGGATTGGTTCTGGACTGATGAGCTGCTGGAGCACGCGAAGGCTCGCCTGGATACGTACCGTCATGCGGTGTCGGTGGCTGAGGGCCGTGAGGGTTCCGAAGGTGTCACCGATGAGGCGGCTGTTGAGCTGCTGGCCGCTGTGCGTGAGGCGCTCGGTGAGGACCTGAACGCTCCGGCGGCGTTGGCGGCTGTGGATGCGTGGGCTGTGAAGGCTCTGGCGGACACTACCGTCGGCGGTGGCGCGCTGGTGCGTGACATCCTGGCGGCACGCCTGGGCGTGGTCCTCTAAGGGGCTCAAAAATGTTGAAGCGCAGGAGCGGCGCTACGGTGTGAAAGCCGTGGCTGCCGCCCTGCGCTTTTCTGCGCCTCCAATAGATGCGCCAGCTCTCTACCGCGGTGTAATAAAACCGGGCGGGGGAGCCGCCGCATTATCACGACTGCGGGGTAACACGCCACAGCCGATTTGCAGACTCCGCTAAAATAGAAAAGGACTTTTTCCGTCCACAGTTCGCCGCGACGGCGAACAACACAGACTGACCCAAACCCGAGGAGAATCACCCCGTGAGCAGCGGCACCCCCACCCCCACCGGCGCAATCAACCGCCGCGGCCCCTTCCGCCCCGGCGAGCGCGTCCAAATCACTGACGAACGCGGCCGCATCACCACCATCACCCTCGCCGAAGGCGGCGAATACCACTCCCACAAGGGCTTCCTCAAGCACGACGACCTCATCGGCGCGCCCGAAGGCACCGTCATCCCCAACACTCACGGCATCCTCTACCAGGCGCTGCGCCCCCTCTACAAGGACTTCGTGCTCTCCATGCCGCGCGGCGCAGCCGTCGTCTACCCCAAGGACGCCGCCCAGATCATCGTCAAAGCAGACATCTTCCCCGGCGCACGCGTCGTCGAGGCCGGAGTCGGCTCCGGCGCACTGTCCATCGCGCTGCTGCGTGCAGTCGGCGACTACGGTTGCGTGCACTCCTTCGAACGTCGTGAAGAGTTCGCAGACGTCGCCCGCGGCAACATCGAGACCATGTTCGGTGGCCCCCACCCGGCGTGGAAGCTGAGCATCGGCGACCTGCAGGACACCCTGCCGCAGGTTGAAGAGCCCGGCAGCGTCGACCGCGTCGTACTCGACATGCTCGCACCCTGGGAATGCCTGGACGCTGTAGCGGAGGCGCTCGCACCCGGCGGCGTGCTCATCTGCTACGTTGCGACCGTGACCCAGATGTCCCGCCTGGTTGAGGGCATGCGCCTGGACGGCCGCTTCACCGAACCCGAATGTGACGAAACCATTGTGCGCGGCTGGCACGTGGAGGGCCTGGCGGTCCGCCCCGACCACCGCATGGTTGCGCACACCGCGTTCCTGGTGGTGGCTCGTCGCCTCGCTGACGGTGCGGTGCGCCTGGCGCCGAAGCGTCGCGCGTCCAAGACTGACTTCTCCGAAGAGGACATGAACGCGTGGATTCCCATGAACGTGGGTGAGCGTGAGGTGACCGATAAGAAGATTCGCCGCGCAGCCCGCGACGCGAAGAACCTTGCCGCTCACGCCGCACGTGCGAACGAGATTGCGCTGGAACAAAACGGTACCGTGCAGAACGACAGCGCAGCAGCTGAGGCGACTGAATCCGCCGAATAATTTGAACCACCTTTGACCTGCGGGGGCACGGGCGTTGCCTGGAGCCCCCGCAGTGCACTCACCAGGCTACTCACTGTGCCCAACCACCCGCACCGAGTAGCCGCCGATTAGGACGAACAGCTAAAGGAGCTACCGTGTCCACCCACGAATCTGCAGATCAGGCAGGAACCCCCCAGTACGGCACCGCCCACAGTGCAGCCAGCGCGGCACCGCACTACTCGGCTGCTTTCGGGTCGACCTCCCTGCCCGGCAGTCAGCCCGTCAGCGCGCAGGAGTATGATGCCGTGCTGCGTCGACTCTCCGCGGCGGAGGCAACCCGCGACAATATGAGCCGACAGATTCGTGGTGCGGGGGAGAAGAACCGCAAGCTCGTTGAGGCAATCACCAGCATGCGCTACCAGGTGGAGCGTCTGCGCGCGTCCCTGTCGCAGAACGTTATGCCGCCGCTGAATTCCGCGATTGTGCTGGCGGTGCATGAGGGTCAGACCATGACCTACGAGCAGGTCGCGGACGATAAGACTCCCGCCGAGATTGACACCTACCTGGATGTTCAGGTGAGCGGCCGTATGATGCGTATTCCCGTGTCCCCGCTCATTGACCTGTCCACACTGACCCCCGGCATGACCGTGCTGCTCAACGACAAGACGGAGGCGGTGCTCGCCCTAGACACCGAACCCTTCGGTGACGTGGTGACCGTGCGTGAGGTGCTGGATGAGCAGCGCGTGCTGGTTGATACGTCCTCGGGTGCTCAGCAGGTGGCGCGTGTGGCTGGTTCCCTCGACATTGAGCAGCTACGCACCGGCGACGCGGTCACCCTCGACACCCGCACCCGCATGCTGACCTCGCAGGTTCCCGCCTCCCGCTCGCAGGAGCTGGTTCTGGAAGAGATCCCGGACGTCACCTACGAGCAGATTGGTGGCCTGGGCGCGCAGATTGAGCAGATCCGCGACGCGGTGGAGCTGCCGTACCTGCACCCCGAGATTTTTGAGCGCTACCACCTGGCGCCGCCCAAGGGCATTCTGCTGTACGGTCCTCCCGGTAACGGTAAGACCATGATTGCTAAGGCTGTGGCGAATTCCCTGGCGGCTCGTGCGGCTGCGCTGAACCCGGGTTCGGCTACTCGCGGCTACTTCTTGAACATTAAGGGCCCCGAGCTACTCGATAAGTTCGTTGGTGAGACGGAGCGTCAGATCCGCGATATTTTTGTTGCCGCCCGTGAGAAGGCGGAGGCGGGCCACCCGGTCGTCGTGTTCTTTGACGAGATGGAGTCCCTGTTCCGTATGCGCGGTTCGGGTCGTTCCTCCGATATTGAGACGACCATCGTGCCGCAGCTGCTTGCCGAAATTGACGGTGTGGAGTCGCTGCAGAACGTTATCGTTATTGGTGCGACCAACCGTGAAGACCTGATTGATGCCGCGGTGATGCGCCCGGGTCGACTCGACCTGAAGATCCGCATTAACCGCCCTGATGCCGCCGGTGCCGCCGAAATTTTCGGCCTGTACCTGACCGAGGACCTGCCGCTGGACGCTGCGGAGGTGGCAGCCGCCGGATCCGTCCGCGCCGCCCTGACCTCGATGATTGCGGCGGCGGCAGGTCAGCTGTACGCGCGCACCCCCTCCACCGCGTACGCTGTGGCGACCGTGGATTCTTCCATGGTCGTTGGTTCTGGTGCGAGCGCGAACCTGTCCACGCACACGCTGTACCGCGGCGACTTCGCCTCGGGTGCGGTGATTCGCAATATTGTGGACCGCGCGAAGAAGGCGGCGATTAAGGAGCAGCTGCAGGCGCTGACCGCCGGTGCGGACGCAACGGGTGTGGGTATTGGTACCCGCCACCTGCTGGAGGCGGTACGCGCCGAGTTTGAGGATCAGGTGGATTTGCCGCCGCTGCCCGATATTGAGGATGCACTCACCGTTGCCGGTGTGCGTGGCCGCCTGGTGTCGGTGGAGCCGCCGCGCTAAACCGTGCGCCCGCACGAGCCGGGCGGCGCGCGCCCACTAAGCTGTGCGCTCAGCCCACACCGCGCGTTTACCCCGCTATACAACCAGCATTACCGCAGGTCCAAAGCCTTTAGATGGTATAGATTTTTTCAGGAGAACCCATGAACTCCACCCCCAGCTACGGCGTGCACCGCATTATGGGTGCCGAAACCGAGTACGGCGTCATCGCGCCCTCCGCGCCGGGCACCAACCCGACCGTGCTGTCGGCACTGGTGGTCAACACCTACGCCAAGCTCGCCTTCCGCCGCGGCGCCGCTTTCCGCGAGGAGCTGCAGCGCCGCGCCCTGGCGGATGAACTGACCGCCGAGCAGGCACGCCAGGCAGAGAACTACTCGAACACCACCCCCGAGGGTCAGTGGCTGGGCGAGTCCGAATCGCCGCTGCGTGATGCGTTCGGTCAAGTTCAGGACGCATCCACCGCCCACTCGAGCCAGATGACGCACACCCGCACCGAGCTGACCAGCGAAGATATCGCCCTGGAGATCATGCGTGAGGCGGGCGTTCAGGCACCGGGTGAGCCCGCCGAGCCGCGGAGCGCCCTGGATGCGCTCGCCGGCGTGCACGGCCGCGGCGGTTTCCCGGAGCGTCTGGACTGGGACCGCGTGACCATGAACGCGATCCTGCCTAATGGTGCGCGCCTGTATGTGGATCACGCGCATCCGGAGTATTCCTCGCCGGAGGTTCTGACCCCCGCCGACACGGTGCTCTATGACGCTGCCGGTGACGCGCTGGCGTATGAGTCGCTGGTGGAGCTGGGCAACCACGCGCAGGATTTGCCGCAGGTGAAGCTGTACAAGAACAACACCGACTCGAAGGGCCAGTCGTACGGCGCCCACGAAAACTACCTGATTAGCCGTGATGTTCCGTTTGAGCAGGTTGCGGATGCGCTCCTGCCGTTCTTTGCGACCCGCGCGATTTTTACGGGTGCGGGCCGTGTGGGTATTGGTACGCACGGTGAGGTTCCGGGTTTTCAGATTAGTTCGCGTGCTGATTTCTTTGAGCGCACGATTGGCCTGGAGACCACGATTCGCCGCCCGATTGTGAATACGCGCGATGAGCCGCATGCGGATGAGTCGAAGTACCGCCGCCTGCACGTGATTCCGGCGGATGCGAACATGTCGCACTATTCGAATCTGTTGAAGTTTGGTACGGCGGCGCTGGTGATGAACCTGATTGAGTCGCACAGCGAGCAGGCTCCGGTATTGCCGGGTGTGCGCCTGTCCGATCCGGTGGCGGCGATGCACGCGGTCAGCCACGATTTGTCGCTGTCGGTTCAGCTGCCGCTGGCGCCGTCTTCGGCGACTCTGCCGAACCCGGTGTCCACGAGTGGTTCGGCGAGTGCCCTGCAGATTCAGCGCGCCTACTATGAGGCCTCCCGTGCGCATGAGGAGTCAAACCCGGCGGGCGTGGACGCTGCGACCGCGCAGATCCTTGATCTGTGGGGCGAGGTTCTGGACGCCTTGGAAACCAACCCGCTCTCGCTGGCGGATCGTCTGGATTGGGTGGCGAAGTATGCGCTGGTGCGCGGGTATGTCGCTCAGGGCGTAGATTATGCGAATCCGAAGTTGAAGGCTTTGGATTTGCAGTACGCTGATATTGACCCGTCGAAGAGCCTGTATCACCGTCTGGTGTCGCGTGGCCGCATGCGCACGCTGTTCTCTGCGGAGCAGATTGAGCGTGCGACGACTGAGCCGCCGCGTGAGACGCGCGCGTTTTTGCGTGGCACGTTGATGGCGCGTTGGCCGGAGGAGATTCTGGGTATCAACTGGGATACGGTGTCCTGCCGTGGCAGGTATTCGAAGGATCTGACTCGTTTTACGATGATGGAGCCGACCCGGTACGGTGCCGCCCAGGTGGAGCCGCTGCTGGATGAGGTGAACCATTCGGATGAGCTGCTGAACCGCCTGCGCTAGTAGCACCCCCCTAAACCCACATAAACTCATATTCTTCCCCGGGGTGAATACCCCCATTCGGAAGAGTAAAAACCACATAACCCACAGTTAGGGTGCAGGAGAATCCGGGTACCAAAACCCTTACACCCCGCACCCGACCCCACTAAAAACTTATTTGTCCACAACCGAAAACCCCTTGAGGAGAGAACCATGAGCCGCGAACGCATCAGCGCACAGCAGACCGAAACCACCGCAGCCGAGCAGGAGCAGGAACTGACCCTCGCCGCCTCCCACGTTGTCTCTGACGTGAGCGAGGTCGACGACCTGCTCGACGAAATTGACGGCCTGCTCGCTGAGAACGCTGAAGACTTCGTCACCGGCTTCGTCCAGAAGGGCGGCGAGTAACCGGCGCACCTGCGCGCCGGGTCAGCATCATGGAACACCGTATTTTCGGCATTGAAAGCGAATTCGGGCTCAGCTACGTCCCGCACGGGCTCGGTCGGCTGAGCATCGAAGAGTCCGCCGCCACCCTTTTCAAGCCCGTCCTGGATCAGTGGCGTTCAACGAACGTCTTCCTGCCCAACGGCGGTAGGCTCTACCTTGACGTGGGTTCGCACCCCGAGTACGCCTCCGCCGAATGCGGCAACATTGACGAACTACTCGCGCAGGAACGCGCCGGTGAGCTGCTTTTCGCTGATCTGGCGCGTACCGCCCGCAAGCGCCTGCTCGCAGGCGCGGAGGGCCGCCCCCTCGACGGTGAACTGTACCTGTTCAAGAACAACGTGGATTCGGCGGGCAACTCCTACGGCAGCCACGAGAACTACCTGATCAGCCGCAAATTGCAGTTCAACGACCTGATTAAGCAGCTCGTGCCGTTCCTGGTGACCCGCCAGATTCTGGTTGGTGCCGGTAAGACCCACCCGAACGGTGGCCCGGTGCCCGGTTCGACCGACCCGGCGTCCTGCACGGGTGTGCCCTCGTATTCGTTCTCGCAGCGTGCCGACCATATTTGGGAGGCGGCATCCACCTCAACCTCGCGCGCTCGCCCGCTCATTAACACCCGCGACGAGCCGCACGCGGACGCTTCGAAGTTCCGCCGCATGCACGTCATTAATGGTGATTCGAACATGGCGGAGCCGACCGTGCTGCTGAAGATTGCCAGCACCGACCTGGTGCTGCGCATGCTGGAGGACCGCTTCCCGGTCACGAGCCTGGATATTGTGTCCGTCCCGGCGGCTCTGCGCGCTATCAGCCACGACCTGACCGGCACCGCGACCTTCGAAACCACGGACGGTAAGCACTACACGGCGTTGAGCGTTCAGCGTCACTACCTGGATGCGGCACGCCAGTACGTGCAGCAGTACGGCGCGCACCACCACCACGTGGAATACGCCCTGGACCTGTGGCAACGCACCTTGGACGCTATCGAGTCCGGCGACTACAGTGGCATTGACACGGAGATTGACTGGGCGATTAAGAAGAAGCTTCTGGATGCGTATATTGCCCGCGCCCGCGCGGCTGGTCAGCCTGCCGATTATGCGAGCGCCCGCATCCGTCAGCTGGATTTGGCGTACCACGACATCGACCCGGAGCGTAGCGTCTTCCATGCGCTGGTTCGTCGCGGTGCGGTCAAGCGCATCCTGCCTGAGGGTGCTGCGGAGGCGGCGAAGACTCAGCCGCCGAACACTCGCGCTCTGCAGCGTTCGCGTTTCATTAATGCGGCGGTTGCGGCGGGGGAGCAGTTCACCGTGGATTGGGGGCATTTGAAGCTCAACGCATACCCGCAGCACACGCTGGTGTGTAAGGACCCGTTTGCTACCGGCAGCGAGGAGCTGGAGGACGTGCTGAGCCTGCTGGCGTCTAAGGCGCGTCAGCATCAGGAGGCGGCATTCCCGCCGCCCTGCTAAACGACCCTGCTAAAACATCAGATCACCACCGTTACGGCACAGCGTGTTCCCGCCCAAAGTTCGCACCCCAAAGTTTCTCGGCGCACCCCGCGCCGCGACACAGCCTGAACACAGCTACGTGCCGTAGCATAAAACAGCTAAACCTATACCTGTAAACTGTTCTGTGGCACACGGGCACTCACACGCCCCACTCTCACAGAAAACCCCAGAGGATAACACTATGACCAAACGCTCTAAGCTCACTATTTTCGGTGCCAGCGCGGCAGCTCTCGCGCTCGCACTGTCCGCATGTGGCGCGCAGTCCAGCAATGGCGATTTGTCCAAGGTGCAGTACACCTTGAAGAACGCGACCGCTGCGCCTGAGGCGTCCTTCGCGACTCCCTTCGCCGCTTCTAGCCCCTCCGCATACGTGATTGAGGAAGGTAACGGCGACTCCATCAACGATGGTGACTACGTGCTCGTTGAGGCTGCCGTGTTCAACGGCACCGACGGCAAGCTTAACGGTTCCACTTACTCCAGCGAGCCGATTCTGCTGCCGATTAACGATCAGCTGAAGCAGGCTGCACCGCAGGTGTACGAAACCCTGAAGAAGATTAAGGTTGGCGGTTCTTTCTCGTACACCACCAACGTTCTGCAGCAGCGTAGCACCGCGGGCGTGACCACTACGACCGCTTCGCCCGGTGCCGCAACTAACGTTGAGGTGTACACCGTGAAGACGAAGCTGCCCAAGTACGCAACCGGTAAGGCTGTTGAGGCTGACCCGTCGCTGCCGTCCTTCACTCTGGATGAGTCCACCGGCAAGGCTGATATTAAGCTGCCCGACACCAAGCAGGAATACACTGAGCTCGTCTCGAAGAACCTCATTGAGGGCGAGGGCGCCGAGGTCAAGGAAACCGATACCGTGTACGTGCGTTACATTGGCGTGCAGTACTCCGACGGTAAGGTCTTCGACGGCAACTATGACGCTTCCACCCCGATGGGCCTCTCCCTGCAGGGCGTTATCAAGGGCTGGACTCAGGGTCTGAAGGGCAAGAAGGTCGGCTCCCGCGTTGAGCTAGTCATCCCGGCGGATTTGGCGTACGGTAACGACACCGGCGGTTCCAAGCCTTCGGGCACTCTGGTGTTCGTTGTTGATATTCTGGGCGCGGAGGAGAACCCGCAGACCCTGCAGCGTGCTCAGGCGGCTTCTAGCGCGGCCGCTGCGGAGGCGAGCGCCTCGGCAACCGCTTCTGCGACCGCAACCCCGGCGGCTACCGCTTCGGCTACCGCGCAGTAGCCCACATTTTTATTTCGCGCTCGCCGCTTATATGACGTAGGCGGCGGGCGCACCCACTATTTCGATTCATTTCGAACCAATCAAAGGAGACACCCATGTCTTTCGGTCAGCGTAACCTCGACCGCGAAAAGCCCGAAATCGATTTCCCCGAGGGCGACGCCCCCACCGAGCTGGTCATCACCGACCTGATCGAGGGTGCAGGCGCTGAAGTTGTTCCCGGCTCCCGCGTGCTCACCCACTACGTTGGTGTGGCATTCTCCACCGGTGAAGAGTTTGACGCGTCCTGGAACCGTGGCGAGCCGCTGCCGTTCCAGGTGGGCGTTGGCCAGGTTATCCGCGGTTGGGATGAGGGTCTGCTCGGCATGAAGGTCGGCGGCCGTCGTCGCCTGGAGATTCCCGCCGACATGGCGTACGGTGACCGCGGCGCTGGTTCGGTCATTAAGCCCGGCGAGTCCCTGATTTTCGTGGTGGACCTGCTGGACGTCCGCTAAGGATTAGCAAGGTTCTCGCGTTTTTCGCGCTTCTCACGTAAGACGCGCAGAGACGCGCAGCCCGGTGCTTTCTCCCGATTGTGGGAGGGGCGCCGGGCTTTTGCGTATCAAGTTTTTGTACTGGGCTTTTTTGTACTGGGCTATCGGCGCGTCCGCGAAATTTTATACCCGCGCATTCTTCCCGCAGCCACCCCATACGCAAAGTAAGTGCCGCGGAACACACACGGTATGATGGAATCATGTCCACCGCAGCTCAGCTTTACATGACTCTTCACCGCCTCGCCACCGCCGCCGAGGCACCCGACGCCGCAACCCGAACCCAGGGCATCAGCCGCAACGAGCTACTGACCCTGCTCGGTATTAGCACTCGCGCTAACGGCTCCCTCAGCGAGGCCCAGGAACGCGCCTTTGAACGAGCCAAGCAGACCCTGCGTGATGCCGGCGCGCGCATCACCCACGTGACCACGGACCTGGGGGAGCGCTACCGCCTCGAAACCAGCAACGCCGCGCAGCTGCCCGCCTGGAACCCCACCGCCGAGGAGTTCCGCCTCATCAACACCATCCTGCGCGGCTGGGAAGGCACCGAACTGCAGGATGACGCCTACCGCATCCTGCGTAAGATTGCGCTGACCAGCGAGAACCTCACCGATGAGGCGCTCGCCGCCGCGAAGATCCTGGAGCCGAAGACCGGCAAGCGTCAGCGCGCGAAGAACCTGTACACCTACCGCGAGCCCCTTCAGCGCATTTACTTTAGCGATAACCCGCACCTGAATGAGCTGTTTACCGCCTATGCGGAGCGTAAGACGGTCACGTTCACCTATCAGACGGCTGCCGGTGCGACCCGCACGCAGGAGAAGGTCAGTGTTGCCGGTATTGGGTACCGTTACGGCACCTGGTATTTTGTCGGCTACTACACTGAGAGCTCGGAGCGTAAGGAGTACACGTTCCGTGCCAGCCGTATTCAGAAGCTCACGATGCTCTCACGTATCGATTCGACCCCCATCAATGCGACGTTCAACGCCAAGAACTGGCTTGAAGACATTCAGGGCTACGAAGAGAGCCTGATTGTTGCCGAGGTCAACGCCGATTCGACGTTGTCGGAGCCCTTCACCGTGCCTTCGTACGGCACGATTGATAGCGCTGTGGCGGCGACCAGCTACAGCTGCGTGATCGAGCCGCCCGAGGAATCGGAGGATGCCTCTACCCGCCAGCGTGACAGTTACGCCGCCCAGCAGCAGCTGTTGCGCACCCTCACCGACCTGCACAGTGGCACGGTCGAAGATCCCGGCACCTGGGCAGATATCAACCAGCGCAACCGCAACAACTCCCTCGACGACCTTGTGGACCTACTCCTGGGTCTGCACCGTGCCGACCGCTGGGCGAGCGCCCACGATGAGGCGCCCATGCCGTTGAACCAGCTCAACGCCCTCTACAGCGTGGATACCAAGAAAAACCGCGACCTCGGCAAGACCATCATCCCCGAGATTTTCGCGCGGGTAGACACCGTTCCCTTCGAGTCTGACCCCAAGGACCCGGACGCACTCAAGCCCACCTACATTAACCTGCTGCCGGACTTTGGCGGCGCCACCCCGCACACGCTGCTGAACTACGCGCGCCTCACGGACACTGAGCTCGCCATTCTCGTCTTTACCCTTTCTGCCGCAGATATTCTGCACCCGGCGGATGCGCGTCTGGGCAGTATCCGAGCGGCGCTCGCCGCCACGTACCCGAACGCGCCCGTCTATGCGCAGCACCTGTGCTTCGCCCCGGAGGAGCCTCTGCTGCAGGAGGCGACTGCCGCCCTGAGCAGCGGCAACGCCGTGACCATTGGGTACGGTACCTCTGAGCGTGCCGCCGATCGCTTGGTGGACCCGTATGCGTTGGTGTTGCACCGCGACCACATGTACCTGCATGCGTGGTGCCGTACCGCTGAGAAACGCTACTATGCCGCGCGCGGTGAGGAAGTCCCCGAGTATGTACCTGAAGCTTTTGCGCACGCGGCCACCGGCGAGACTGCCGACAGCCAGGCGGGAAACAGCGCGGCGGCGGATAATGAAGCGGGGGAGAAGGAACCCAACTTCTGGCGTAACTTCCGCCTCACCCGCATCAACCACATTCACGAGGCGGGCGCGGGTCGCGCCCACCCGGTCACCGGTGACACCGTCCCGCATTGGCACGCGCAGCAGCACAGCACTCAGACCAACCCGTTCGCTGAGTTGCGGATTCACCCGACCGAGCACATTCCCAGCGGTGAGCCGCTCGATACTCTCACTGCAACGTACATGCGTCGAAGCACCCACCACGTGAAGAAGGCTTCACGCACCCAGTACGTGCGCATCCACTACTACAACAACGCCCACGGTGCCGGCGATAAGAACATCCTCGATACCGTCATTGCGCACCGAGGCGCCCTGGAACTCGTCGGCCCGGCGCACCTGCGTGCGGCGCTGCTTGAGCAGCTGCGCATCCTCAACGCGAGTAGCCGCAGGGGTGCGCCCGCAGAAAAATAGCACTTCACCCACAAGCAAAAACGCCCTAAAAACCCGTCCAAGGGGCCAAAACATTAACCTAAAACTTGTATAATGGTGCTCATGTCTTGGTGGTTCTGGATTTTGCTATGGGGCGCGCTCATCATCTGCTCGCTCCTCTATTTGGCATGGTTCACCTACAAAGCACTCACTCGCGGTTTCACACTCCTTGACGAAACCGTAACCTGGGTCGAGTCAATCGAGGGACAATTCGACGCCGCGCAAGCGAACGCAAGCCGAAAACTCCCGCGAGACACCACCCTCGGGGTATTCACACCCATCACCGAGGCATACAATAACTACGAACAAGGTAAGCAGACACGCAGGTCTGAGCGGATCAAGCGACGGGTCTCCCGACGAGATCGACTCGGCCAACCTCAAAACATCGGAGACCTGCTTTAACTAGAAAGGCACACCATGGGCCAGATTTTCAGCCACCCCGCGACCATCATCGTCGTTATCCTCCTCATCGTCCTGCTCTTCGGCGCACCCAAGCTGCCCGGCATGGCACGCAGCCTCGGTCAGTCCATGCGCATCTTCAAGACCGAAGTTGAGGGTCTGAAGAACGACTCCAAGAAGGACCCCCGCGAGAAGGACGGCGAAGAGGTCGTCACCGCTGAGGTCGTAGACAACGGCAAGGACGGCAAGACCGAAACCAAGTAACGGTCCCGCCCCAACGCACCAAACCCGTGCCAGCCCCACCGGCCGGCACGGGTTTTGCGGCACCACCCCGTAAACACCCCACCAGACCCCCTCAGCCGCATCACATACGGCACCGACACCCAGAGGACACCACGTGGCAACACCTGACCAGGACGTGCGCAACCGCAAACTTAATCCTGAAGCACGCATGGAACTCAAGGAACACCTGCGCGAATTCCGCGACCGCCTCATTAAGGCGGCTATCGCAACCGTCATCGCAGCCATCATCGGTACGGTCTTCCTCTACCAGCCTTTCATTGAAATGATCTCTGCGCCCCTGCAGCAGATCAACGCAGAAACCGGCCGCAACGCAAACCTGAACTACGGTAGCGTCGCTTCTCCCTTCGACCAGTTGCTGAAGGTCGGCATGTACATCGGCTTGGTGATTGCGTCTCCCGTCTGGCTGTACCAGGCGCTGCGATTCCTGCTGCCGGCACTGCACACTAAGGAGAAGAAGTATCTCTTCGGCTTCCTCACCGCATCTATTTTCGCGTTTGCCTGCGGTGTCGCCATTTCTTACTTCACCCTCCCCGGCGTGGTTTATGCGCTGCTGAAGTTCACCCCCGTCAACGAAAGTAACTACATTGACGCCGGCGTGTACATCTCCTTCATCCTGAAGTTCGTTGTGACCTTCTCTTGCGCCTTCATCATCCCGGTGATTCTGGTTGGCATTAACATGCTGGGCCTGATCCGCGGCACCACCATCCTGAAGGCTTGGCGTTGGGTGGTTGTTCTGGTCGCAGTGATTGCGGCACTGACCGCACCCGGTAGCGACATCATGATGATGTTCGTGCTCATGGCGCCGCTGCTGATTTTCTTCTTCGCAGCAATCGGCATCTGCATGATCAACGACAAGCGCCGCGACCGAAAGCTCGCCAAGCTGGCGCAGGGTGCAGATGAAGCAAGCTTGAACACCGCAACCAGCGCCGAAGACCTGGCGAAGATGGGTTACTTCGAGGAAGAGAAGACTTCCTAATTGAATAGCTCGCTTTGAGCGACATCGCCGAAAGGGGCGGGGTACAGAAAGATTCTGTGCCCTGCCCCTTTCGCGTACCCGGATTAGTCGCATGCCGGCTCGCGCTGCCCCTCCGTAGCGAGTTCCACAGGGAGCGTTATACCGCGTCGGATGCGCTCGCTGTTCGCCCATACCGGATTAGTGCCCGTGCAGGGTGCTTTCTGAAGGCTCGCGGCGGGTGAACCGTTACACTGGACATACTATGAGCAAGCACCACGCACAGCACACATCCGACGCACACGCTTCTAACGCACAGCCCCCGGCGGAGCGCACCGACTACGCTGCCGCCTACGCCGCATCCCGAGAACGCGCCGCATACGCGAAGACCGCCCTCGGGGCTTTTGAGGCGTCCCTTGATTTTCCGCTGGATGATTTTCAGCGTCAGGCGTGTGCCGCCGTGGAGGCGGACCGCTCCGTCCTCGTTGCCGCGCCTACTGGTGCCGGTAAGACCATTGTGGGTGAGTTCGGTATCTACCTGGCGTTGCGCCGCGGCATGAAGGCGTTCTACACGACCCCCATTAAGGCGCTGAGCAACCAGAAGTACCACGACTTTGTGCGCGCATACGGTGAGGATTACGTGGGTCTGCTCACCGGCGATACGAGCATTAACACGGAAGCACCCGTGGTCGTGATGACCACCGAGGTGCTGCGCAACATGCTCTACGCCAACTCGACCACGCTGACCGGCCTGGGATATGTGGTCATGGATGAGGTGCACTACCTGGCGGACCGTTTCCGTGGCGCGGTGTGGGAAGAGGCGATTATTCACCTTCCCGAGCACGTGAACGTCATTTCTCTGTCGGCTACGGTGTCGAACGTTGAGGAGTTCGGCGCGTGGCTGGATACGGTGCGCGGCGGCACGGACATTATTGTTTCTGAGCACCGTCCGGTGCCCCTGTGGCAGCACATGATGGTCGGTCACCGCGTGGTGGACCTGTTCGTACCCGAAGACAACTCCGCGCAGGGTAAGAACCAGGAGCCGGAGGAGAAGCTCTCCCGCAAGCAGGCGAAGAAGGCACAGAAAGCTAAGCAGCGCGGCGCAACCGTGGAGGCGGGCGCCAACCCTCTGCTTGCCGGTCTGCGCCTGAACCCGCAGCTGAAGGCGCTACGCCCCGGCTTCCGTTCCGCACCGGGCCGCGGACGCTACGGCGGCAAGCGTGAACGTTTCCGTCACCGCCGTGAAGGCTGGCTGAATGAGACGTTCAGCAGCGGTGAGCGCGGCGGCTCGAACCGTCGTGACCGTTTCAACGATCGTTTCAGTAACGACCGGGAGTTTGATGCGCGCGGTGAGCAGAAGCCTCTGCGTCCGCAGCGTATTACCCGCCCGGAGATGGTGCGCGCTCTGGATAAGCAGGGCCTGCTGCCCGCTATCTGCTTTATCTTCTCGCGTGCCGGTTGTGACGGCGCGGTCAGCCACTGCGTATCCGCCGATATTACGCTGACCACCCCCGAGCAACAGCAGACCATCCGCGCCTACATTGCGGAGGCGACCGCTCACCTGGACACCCGCGACCTGAACACCCTCGGCTACTACGAGTGGCGTGACGGCCTCATTCGCGGTATCGCCGCACACCACGCCGGCCTACTACCCCTATTCAAGGAGGTCGTCGAAACCCTCTTCGCCCAGGGCCTCATCAAGCTGGTCTTCGCCACCGAAACCCTCGCACTGGGCATCAACATGCCCGCACGCACCGTCATCCTGGAAAAGCTCACCAAATACAACGGCGAATCCCACGTGGACATCACCCCCGGCGAATACACCCAGCTAACCGGACGCGCAGGCCGCCGCGGCATCGACATCGAAGGCCACGCGGTCGTCATGTGGCGCCCCGGCATGTCCCCGGAACACGTGGCAACCCTCGCCTCAACCCGCACCTACCCGCTGAACTCCTCATTCCGCCCCACCTACAACATGGCGGCAAACCTCATCGCCTCCTACGGCGCCGAACGCACCCGCAAAATCCTGGAATCCTCCTTCGCACAGTTCCAGGCAGACAAGTCGGTCGTGGGCATTGCCTCCCGCGTACGCAAAAACGAAAGCGCCCTAGAAGGCTACCGCGAAGCAATGGCATGCCACCTGGGCGACTTCACCGAATACGTCCAGCTCAGCCGCCAAATCGCCGAGCTGGAGAAGAAGGCCTCCAAGAGCAACGAGCGTCACGCCCGCGCGCAGGCACACCACAGCATCCAGCAGCTGCTGCCCGGCGACATCATCTACATTCCGCACGGCCGCTCCCGCGGCTACGCAGTCGTAGTCACCCGCTCCGATTCGCACGCCGACCCGCGCATCGGCATCGTCACCGAGGACGCGCACCAGCGCACCGCCTCAACCCGCGATTTTGAGGGTGCCGTCGAACCGGTCTCACGCATCAAGATTCCGAAGCGCCTGAGCCTGAAGACCCCCAAGGAACGCCGCGACACCGCAAGCCGCATGCGCCAGGCGCTCTACGACGGCCGCGCCCCGCGTGCGCTCGCGCAGCAGAACATTCCGGCTCGTCAGAACAGTATTGACGCGCAGCTTGAGGCTCTGCAGGCTCAGCTGCGTAACCACCCGTGCCACGGCTGCTCGGACCGCGCGAACCATATGCGTTGGGCTGAGCGCTGGCAGAAGCTCAACTCTGAGACGGAAGGTTTGCGTCGTCAGATTGCGCGCCGCACCAACACGATTGCGCAGGTCTTCAACCGCATTGCGCGCCTGCTGGAGAGCTACGGCTACGTGGAACGCACCGAGGACGGCGAACTTTCGCTCACCGCCGGCGGCCAGGCGCTACGCCGCATCTACGGCGAACGCGACCTGCTGACCGCCCTGTGCCTGGACACGCACTTCCTCGACGGCCTGGAGCCCGCCGCCATCGCCGCGACCGTCGCCGCGCTAACCTACCAGGGTAAGCGCGACGCGGTGGAGTATCTGGCTCACTACCCGCACCCGTCCCTGCGCGCACCCATTGCGACGATTACGCAGCGCCTCGCAGACCTGAACGCCGCCGAGGAACAGCACAAGGTCAACCTGACCCCCGCCTGCGACTTCGGCCTGGTCGAACCCATGTACGCCTGGGCAAACGGCGCCCACCTCGCCAAGGCAATCGAGGACACCGGCCTTGCCGCCGGCGACTTCGTACGCTGGGCAAAGCAGGTACTGGACGCCCTGGACCAGATCGCGCACATCCGCTCACTGGACCCGGCGATTCGTGCCCGCTGTGAAGAGGCGATTGAGGCGGTACGCCGCGGCGTGGTCGCGCTGGACGTCTAAACCACGCCTACCGCTACATCGCGCCCGACCGGTTCGGGCCACCACCCCCGCACCTAAGTTGTTCCACGTCATCTAAGGACGAACGAACTACCGCAGGCAGCGGGGGTGCTTCTATACTCGAAAGAGACGCTCAGCTGAGCTACGCGAGCACAATTGAAGTGCCCGCCCCGTGTGCGCCTCGGCGCGCCTCAAAGGTGAAAGGATTCTAATGTCTACCCGAATTTTTGTGGATGGTAGCGTATACAGCCCCGTCGACCCGTACGCAACCGCAATGCTGGTCGAGGACGGCTTCGTCCGCTGGGTTGGTTCCGACTCCGGGGCGCGTTCCATCGCTGACGATTCCGCCACCATCACCGAACTTGACGGAGCTCTGCTGACCCCCGCCTTTGCGCGCGCCCTCGCACCGGTCGCAGGCAAGGAAGCACCCGAAATCCTCGACTACCTGCAGGCATACCGCGCAGCCGGCTACCACACGCACACCCTGCTCGCCGGCATGGAAGACGTACCCGACCTCGTCTCCGCACTCAGCTACTACAGCGCCGAACACGGCACCCCCGACATCCGCCTCATCCTCAACGCCACCGGCATTGAAACCGACGAACTCATCAGCGCCATCAAGGCACTACGCCCCCTCACCGAAGGCGAACGCGCCATCAAGGGCCTGCAGCTAGTCGGCATCTTTGTCACACCCACCGAAGCGTCCGCAGCAGCACAGGTCGCCGAAGACGCCGCACTCCTGCTCTCCATCGACGCATCCACCGGATTCACCACCGCAGCCGACGCAGCGCTCGCCGTACGCGAAACCCGCCCCTGGCTCTCCATCCGCCTCGACGCAGCAATCAGCACCCCCCAAGACCCCATCACCGACGAATACCTCACCCAGCTGGCAGAAGCACGCATCAACCTCGGCCTCAGCGTCTGCGAACCCGAAGAAGACGAAACCGCCAACGACACCGTCCAAGCACTCCTCGCACACGCCGGGGGAGAGGTACGTGAGTCGGTAGCTTCCGTAGCCCGCCGCGCAAACGCAGCAGGCACCTCCATCGCGCTGGGTTCTGATGCTCAGCTGTACGCACCCGGCGCCTGGTCCCTCATCCGCGAACTCGTCAACGACGAACACGGCATCTCCGCACGCAGCGCCTTCGCCGCCCTCACCCGCGGCGTATACCGCCTCGCCCACGAAGAAAACCCCTTCACCGGACAGCTCACCCCCGACACCCCCGCATACGTCGCACAATGGCGCGTCGAAGCCCTCATGGTCCAAGCACCCGACTCCCGCGTCGCATCGTGGAGCACCGACCCCCGCGCTCGTATTCCGTTGCTTCCGGTGCTGGAGGAGGATTCGCCTCTGCCCATCCTGGAATCTATTTACACTGAAAGTAACTAATTTTTTAGCTTGTCAAAACCTTTTTAGGCGGTTTAGGGGCAGTGGAAGCCCCTGAGGATTCAGCTGCCCACATGTTTACCCGGTATACTGGATATCTACACTGCCTGTTTTATATGCACCTGTGAGGGAGTAATATGCGCGTTCTAACTGTCATCCCGACGTATAACGAGAAGGAGAACCTGCCCGTCGTGGTAGAGCGTCTTCGCAAGGCAGCTCCCGAGGTGGACATTCTCGTGGTGGATGATAACAGCCCCGACGGCACCGGCCAGATTGCTGATGAGCTGTCGGCTAAGGATTCCCAGATTCACGTTCTGCACCGCACCGTTAAGGACGGTCTGGGTGGCGCATACCTCGCCGGCTTCGATTGGGGCCTTGAGGCAGGCTACGACATTCTGATTGAAATGGACGCTGACTGCTCGCACCAGCCTGAGCAGCTTCCTTCCCTGGTTCGTGCAGTGGAGGCGGGCGCTGACCTGGCTATTGGTTCGCGTTACGTGCCCGGCGGCAAGACCAAGAACTGGCCGGCTCACCGCCAGATTCTCTCTCGCGGCGCTAACCTGTACACCCGCCTGATTCTGGGCACCTCCATCAAGGACATTACCGCTGGTTTCCGTGCGTACCGTCGTGACGCTCTGCAGCGCCTGAACCTTGACGGTATTGACTCGAAGGGCTACGTGTTCCAGGTGGATTTGGCGTGGCGTTCTGAGCAGGCTGGTCTGAATATTGTTGAGGTTCCGATTACTTTCGTTGAGCGTGAGATTGGCGCTTCGAAGATGGACGGCAACATTATCTTCGATTCCATGTCTAAGGTGACTCGCTGGGGTCTGACCAACCGTGTTCAGAAGCTGAAGAAGGCTCTGGGCAAGTAACTCGTTCTGAGACTTATACGAAAGGCCGGGGCGGATACATAACGTATCCGCCCCGGCCTTTTTCTGTTTTCTCTGGCACTCTTTCCTGGCTCACGTATCGACGAAGCCACCACCAAAAGAAGAAAGCCCGCTCAGAGCGCAAATGGCTCTTAGCGGGCTTCTACAGCCTTTCTACGGCGTGTCTACAGCGCTTTTAGAGCGCGTAGTGCTTGCGGTAGTATTCCAGGCGGTCTTCCAGAGTCTTTTCCAGCTCTTCGATGCTGCGGCGTTCCATGAGCATGTCCCAGTGGGTACGTGCGGGCTTTTCCTCTTCGGCGTCTGCGGTGGAGTCGCCGTTGACGAGGTATGCTTCCTTGCCGGACTTTGCGGTCCATACCGAGGGGATTTCTGCCTCTGCCGCGAAGGTCACGAAAACGCGGTCACCGTCTGCGGTACGGTATTCGACGCGCTGGCGGGGCGCGGGCTGTACGTTCGATTCGGTTTCCATCGACTGGGAACCCAGGCGCATACCGCGCAGGCTACGATCGCTCATTTTTCCTCCAGTGTCGTCGGGTGCGCCTTGTGGCGCTTTAGGCATAACGTTGGGCGGGGGAGAGCTATTCCCTCGAACGTTTACAAAACATCCATTATATCGGTAATAGTCTCCACCCGCCCAGCGTGGTGGTGTTTATTCGGCGTGATTTTTGGTGATTCGCGCCTTTTTATGCGTTAGATTCCGCGTTTAGCCGTTGATGCCGTAGCTTCCGGGGGCCTGCGGTGCGCTCTTGGGAGCCTCTGCTGCGGGCTTCTTCGGTGCGTCCGCAAGGTCGGATGCGGGCAGGGTGCCGAATGCGTTGCCCAGGCCGCGCAGTGCATCGCCCAGTTCGGTCGGGATGAACCAGAGCTTGTTGGCGTCGCCTTCGGCGAGCTTGGGCAGGGTCTGCAGGTACTGGTAGGTGAGCAACTGCTGGCTGGGGTTGGATTCGTGGATTGCGGCGAAGACCTTCTGCACGGCTTCGGCTTCACCGTTTGCGCGCAGGATTGCGGACTGTGCGTCACCTTCCGCACGAAGGATCTGTGCCTGCTTTTCGCCCTCTGCACGCAGGATGGCTGCGCGGGATTCACCTTCTGCGGTCAGAATGTCGGACTGCTTCTGGCCTTCTGCGGTGAGGATTGCGGCGCGGCGGTCACGCTCTGCACGCATCTGCTTCTCCATGGAGTCCTGGATGGACACCGGGGGCTGGATTTCCTTGATGTCCACGCGGGAGACGCGCAGGCCCCAGCGGCCGGTGGTGGAGTCGAGTACGCCTCGCAGTTCAGCGTTGATCTGGTCGCGGGAGGTGAGGGTCTGCTCCAAGTTCAGGCCACCAACGACGTTACGCAGGGTTGCGCTGGTCAGCTCGTCCACGGCACGAATGTAGTTGGTAATTTCGTAGGTTGCTGAGCGCGGGTCGGTGACCTGGAAGTACACGACGGTGTCGATGCCGACCACCAGGTTATCTTCGGTAATCACTGACTGCGAGGGGAAGGAAACGACCTGTTCACGCAGATCGATGAGGGGCAGCACGCGGTCAACTACGGGGATGACGATGTGCAGGCCGGGGTTGAGGACGGCGTGGAACTTACCCAGTCGTTCGACGATGCCGGCTCGTCCCTGCGGGATGACGCGCACGGTCTTGGCGAGCATCGTAAGTACGAAGAGGATGAGTAGAACCGTCAGAATAAGGCTGATAGGCATTGTTTCTCCTTATCGGTGAGTTATATGGTGTGTTTTTGGAGTATCTAGTCGGCTTTTGGAGCCGGTATTCAGATGGGTCTTAGTCGTGGGGGAGAGGCTCTACGATTGCGGTAGCACCCTCAATGGCTCGTACCCTCGCGTGTGATCCTGCTACGAGCGTTCCGGAAGCGGTGCGCGCCGTCCAGGTGTCGCCAGCCAGTACAACCAAACCGGTTTCACTAGTCACATCTTGAGTGATGCGCACCTCAGCACCAACGAGTGCTTCAGCATTAGTAACAGCGCCGGTGGCTGATTTGTTGAGCTTCCTGAGCAGCGGCGGGCGTAGACCAAGAACCAGAATCAGGCAGATCACCACGAAAATAACGGTTCGAATCAGCATGTTATCCACGAAGGGCGATATTGCTGCGGTGATGCCTGCGCTAATCGCCAGCATGAGAAAGAACAGGTCGAGGCTGAGCATTTCTATGACGGCGAAAACGAGGGCGAGTGCAACCCAGAGTGTCCAGGGTGTCTCAAAGAGCCAATCCACGAGTTTTCTCCTTTGGTGTACATCAACCGGCGTGGTTGATGTTGGATCTGCACACGAGGCGACGGCACCTTCGTGATGCGGGGTATATCCATTATTTCAGGTGGATTGAGTGCTGGCGACAGTTCTGGTGACCGGGTGAGGTTAATACATGAACTGTTAAGACTTTATTTAGATACGGGGAATCTTGAGTTCATTCTAGACCTCCCTAAAAAGCCGATAATATACATTATGTAAAGTAGACCTATTTTTCACTACCCCATCGGACGCTCACCGGTGCTTTCGACGCTCTGGCTGGCACACTCTGAATGATGCGGGTCGAGCCGGTGCTCCTCGTGGCGCAACTACGCTGTTCTCGTCCGCCACTCTGAACTCCGCGCGCCTCAGCTTCCTCAACCCGCAACTACGCGCTCAAATGCTCCGAACCTTTGGGCTCCTCAGTATGTCCCTCAGCGCCTCTCGTTAAACGACAAACACCCGAGACTCCACACCTTTCGGTGCGCTCTGTTCGTCTCGGGTGTCTACTATCGATTTTCTGGAGCTTTACGCTTCTGCGTGCTTTTCGCTGAACTCTACCCATGCGTTGAGCACACGCTCCGCTGCACCGGATGCAATAGATTCACGTGCATCAGCCAAAGCCTGAGTGAAGCGGGTCTCAAAGCTCTCACCGTTGACCGGGCGGTACGCCACTAGGCCTGCGGCCGCGTTGATGAGCACAGCGTCGTGAATAGCGCGCAGCGGGCTCTTCTGGGCCTCGCCCTCCCCCGCCAAAATGGCACGGAAAACGCCCGCGTTGTACTCAGCGTCGCCGCCTCGCAGCTGCTCCAGCGGTGCGTTGTGCAGACCGTACTCGGCCGGGTCAAAACGGTACTCGGTCAGCTTGCCGTCCACAGCCTCCCACAGGCGGCTCGTGGTCGCGATGGTCAGCTCATCCAGGCCGTCATCGCCGCGGAAAATCAGGGCATGGTCGCCGCGTTCAGCGAAGACGTGAGCCATCTTCTCAGCCATGACCGGGTTAGCAACGCCGATAGCCGAGGACTTCACGCGAGCCGGGTTCGTCATGGGGCCCAGGTAGTTGAACGCGGTCGGAATACCGAGCAGACGGCGGGTCGGGCCCACGTGGCGCATTGCCGGGTGGAAGGTCATCGCAAACAGGAACGTGATGCCGGTCTCGCGAGCGCATTCGGCGACTGCGGGAATGGGCATGTCGAGGCGGATTCCGAGGGCTTCGAGGACATCTGCGGAGCCGGATTTGGAGGTGGAGGCACGGTTGCCGTGCTTGACGACGGTGGCGCCGGTGCCTGCGATGACGAGGGCTACCATGGTGGAGATGTTGACGGTGTTTTGCTGGTCACCGCCGGTGCCGACGATGTCTACGGCGTGGGGGTCGATGTCGACGGTTTCGGCTTTGGCGATCATGCCGGCTGCGAGTGCGCCGAGTTCTTCGGGGGTTTCGCCTTTGGAGTGGAGGGCGGTGAGGAAGGATGCGAGGATCGGCTGTTCGGTTTGGCCGGTCATGATGTGGTCCATTGCCCAGGCGACTTCGGTGTCGGTGAGGTTTTGGTGTTTGACGAGCTGGTTGAGGATGTATTTCCAGGTGATTTCGTGCGTAGTCATGTGTTAAGTGTAAAACCCCCGCCGCGTATCTGCATGGTTGGGTGCAGTATGCGAGACGGGGGTTTGTTAGGTGTGTTGCACTGTGGTGCTTAGCGCTGGGGTGTCTTCGGTTTAGTGGAAGGAGTCACCGCATGCGCAGGAGCCTGCTGCGTTGGGGTTGTCGATGGAGAAGCCCTGCTTTTCGATGGTGTCTTCGAAGTCGATGGTGGAGCCGTCGAGGTAGGGTGCGCTCATCTTGTCGACGATGACTTCTACGCCGTCGAAGTTGCGGACTGCGTCGCCGTCGAGGACGCGCTCGTCGAAGTAGAGCTGGTAGATGAGGCCGGAGCAGCCGCCGGGCTGGACGGCGATGCGCAGGCGCAGGTCGGTGCGGCCTTCCTGTTCGAGGAGGGTGCGGACCTTGGTCTGTGCTACTTCGGTGAGGTTGACGCCGTGGGTCGGCAGTTCGGTGGTGGTTTCACTCATTGGTGTTGTCCTTTTGTTTGGTTGGTTGCCCGTGTGCGCCGCGTGTGGGTGCGTGTGGGCGTTTTAGCCTTCACGATACGCGCCCGAGTGTTTGATGTACAACCTAGGGTGTGCATAGTTCGCCGGGGGCGTGAGTGTTGGCGTGGAGGCTTGACATGTAATTCTGCTTCTAGGATACCGAAAAAGTGGGGGTTGGGGTTTGTGACCCTTCTCCCCCACTTTTCTGGTATTTCTGGCGAGCGCGTTCTGCGCCGCTATCTCTGGCTAGTACAGCTAGCTACAGAGAATGCGTTTAGCGAGCGCCGAGTGCGCTGAGCAGTAGCGCCTCCGCAAGGATTGCGTTCTTGAAGTCCGGGATGTAGAGGGACTCGTTGGCGCTGTGTGCGCGGGTGTCGGGGTCTTCTACGCCGGTGACGAGGATCTGTGCCTGGGGGAAGAGGTCCTTCAGGTCGGAGATGAACGGGATGGAGCCGCCCATGCCGGTCTGTACGGGTTCGACGTCCCAGGCGGCGCGCATTGCGTCGAGGGCGGTTTGTGCGCCGTCTGCGTCGACTTCGGTGGCGAAGGGCATGCCGGAGTCTACGGCGGTGTAGGTTGCTTGTGCGCCGTGGGGTGCGTGTGCCTTGATGTGTTCGGCGAGTGCGCGGTGTGCGTTTTCGGGGTTGTCGCCGGGTGCGAGGCGGGTGCTGATGCGTGCGCGGGATACGACGGCGAGGGTGTTGGAGGAGGTTGCGATGGAGGGGATGTCCATGCCGATGACGGAGATTGCCGGCTGGGTCCACAGGCGGGATGCAACGGATCCGGTGCCTGCCAGGGGTACGGTGTCGAGGATGCCGGAGTCGTTGCGGAAGTCTGCTTCGGCGTATTCGAGTTCGGGTTCGGGGGCGCGGTGCAGGCCTTCGACGGCTACGGCGCCGGTGGCGTCGTGCAGGGTGGCGAGTAGCTGCGCCATGAGGGTGTGGGCGTCGAGCATGGGACCACCGAACATGCCGGAGTGGATGGCGTGGCTGCCGACGCGTACTTCGATGTCGCCGGATGCGACGCCGCGCAGGCTGGTGGTCAGGGCGGGTACGCCGGCGCGCCAGTTGGCGGAGTCTGCGACGACAATGTAGTCGGCGGACAGTTCCTCACGGTAGGTGTTGAGGAAGGAGACGAAGGAGGGCGAGCCTGCTTCTTCTTCGCCTTCGATGAAGAGCTTCACGCCGAGCTTGAAGTCCTCGCCGAGAGTCTCGTTGAGGGCTGCAAGTGCGGCGAGGTGCACGAGGATGCCTGCCTTATCATCTGCGGCGCCGCGGCCGTAGAGGCGGTCACCCTTGCGGGTTGCGACGAAGGGTTCGGTGTCCCACAGGTCGAGGTTGCCGGCGGGCTGTACGTCGTGGTGGGCGTAGAGCAGGATGGTCGGGTAGCCTTCTGCGGCGGGTCGCTGGGCGATAACGGCGGGCATGCCCTGCTTTTCGGTACCGTCTGCGGTGGTGTAGGTGGCGCGTTCGATACGTACGTTGTCGAAGCCTGCCTTGGTTGCGAGCGCGGCGACTGCCTCAGCGCTGCGGTCTACCTGGGTGAGGTCGTGCGATTCCCAGGCGATGGAGGGAATGGCGACGAGCTCGGTGAGGGTCTGCAGGGTTGCTTCGAAGTTTTTGGTGACGGCGTCGCTGAGGGCGCTGTGGTGGGTGAATTCAGTAGTCATGTTTCTACCTTACCCCCACCTTACCCGCCGCCGCCGGGTGGTTGGGGTTGTTTCAGTTGCTGGTGTGCGCTTGTGGGGGGCGGGTTTGGTGTGTGCCGTTCGGGTATGATGGGAGGGTGTTTGGTCGTAAGAAAGAGAAGGCTGAAGCGGAAGCTGTTCAGCCGCAGGTTGTAGAGGAGCCTCAGGCTCCGGTTAATCCGAAGTTCACCCCGAAGAAGGGCCGTCCTACTCCTTCGCGTAAGGAGCAACAGGCGGCTCGTCGTCAGCCTCTGGTTGTTAATGACCGTAAGGAGGCGAAGGCGCGTGAACGTGAGGCGATGGCGAAGGCTCGTGAGCGTCAGAATGATGCGTTGATGGGTGGCGATCAGCGTTACCTGCCCGCCGTGGACCGTGGTTCGCAGCGCCGTTATATCCGTGATTATGTGGATGCGCGTCGTAACCTTGGCGATTTCATGCTGGCTATTCTGCTGGTTCTGCTCATTGGTGGCTGGATTGCTCAGGGCGTGGCTGGTACGTCTAGCGTTGGTGCAACGATTTATTACGGTTCCGTGTACGCAATGTATGCGCTGATGATTCTGTGGGTTGTTGACTACTTCATTCTGTGGCGTGGCCTGAAGAAGAAGCTGATTGCGAAGTTCGGCGAGGTTCAGCGCGGTTCTGGCATGTATGCGTTTAACCGTGTGATGATGATTCGTCGTATGCGCCGCCCGGTTCCGATGGTGAAGTACGGCGAGTACCCGCACTAAGTCGTTAGTGCCTTATAGGTGCTTGGGGAGAGGTCTTGAATGTTCAGGCCTCTCCCCTATTTTTATGTTCTTACGCGACTCTCTTACGTGAGAAGCCACATGTGTTTCGAGAAGCCACTTCTTTGGTGGCTTTTCGAAACACATGTGGCTTTTGGGCGTATAACCGTGGCTAGACGCCGGTACGGTTAGGCTTCGATTCGGGAGTAGAGAATCTGCCATTTGCCGTCGCGGTGTTCGAGGGCAAACGTGTAGATTTCTTCTTCCTTGTCGCTGCTCCAGGTTTCTTGGCGGCCGTCGGGTTCCACCTCGGTGTGTTTGTCCCATTCGTGGAGGGTTTCCAGGTAGTAGGTTTGATGGTCGTCAGTCCTGGGTATGCCGGCGGGTTTGAAGTATTCGATGCCGTCGATGACCCATCCGCCGCGCTGGTAGAGTGCTTCTATTTCCTTGTAGATTTTGAGTTCTCCGTCGTTTGATGAGGAGAGGAATTCGCGGGCTTTGCTGTAGTCGCCAGTTTGGACGCCGTAGTTGACCCACTGGTTCCAGGCGTCCATGGTTTTGAGGATGCCGTCGGGGGTCTTTGCGCGGTAGCCGTCTTCGGGGGCGTTGGGTTTGGGGACGTTCTGGGCGGGGCCTTTGGCGTCTGCCTTGCGGTATTCGCTGTTACCGGCGTTGTTGCCGCTACTGCTTGGGCTGCTGTTGGTGGCTGCACCGGAGGCGGTGGACCCGTCTCCTGCAGTTGTGATGTCGTGCGGCACGCAGGCGGCGAGTAGGGTGCTGAGGGTGATGAGTGTGCCTCCGGTCAGCATTGAGCGGCGGTTCAGCATGTTGGGGTTCATGGTTAGCCCTCCACGTGTTCGTAGTTCATGATCTCCCACTTAACACCATTATGCTTCAGCACGAACTTAAACGTGTCATTGGTCTTATCCTCATTCACCCAGCTACGCGAGCTACCATCAGATTCAACATAAATCTCACGATCCCAGTGACGATACGCCTTCCAAAAATACGTCTCCCCACCCTCAGACCACGGCGCACCATCAGCCTCAAAATAGTCAACTCCACCAATAATCCAACCGCCGCTAGCGTAAAGATCCTCAACATCGGCATATGCCTGCAACTCATCTTTAAACTCCGACGACACAAACTGACGAGCCACGGAATAATCACCAGTCTCGGTGCCATAGTTAGCCCACTCAACCCACGCCTTAAGGGTCTTACGCATACCTTCAACAGACTTCTCACGGTACCCATCTTCTGGCTCAGCAGGCTTGGGTACATTCTGCGCATTGCCGTACTTATCAGCAGGGCGATACTCACCATCCGGTGCCTTCGAGCCGCCCGAATAGCCGCGAACACTGGACGGAGTGGCTGATGCAGAAGCAGTTTCAGATGCCGAAGCCGAATCACTCGGCGCCGCGGTTGCGGTAGCTGCCGCCTCGTTACTAGCCTGCTGGCCACACGCCGCCAGCAGGGCGCCTAGGCCCACAAGTGCACCGCTACCCAACAGGGTACGGCGATGAATTCGGGTACGGTAAAGGAAGGTACGAGGCTCCAAAACGGTGCGCTCCTATCGTCGGTGATGGTGTGTATGCACTTATCAGGCTGGTAAAAATGGTCATTATTGACCGCCGGAAGAACCCAGCCGCGCAGCGTACCCAGCAGATGCGACAATGCACCGCGGGAGGCTACATATAAAACCCTACCGCATATTTACAGTCGTTTGCTTTGCAATGAGTGTAACAACAGCAAACCATCATCATTCTAAGATTTTCAAGATTTACATATTGATCAATAAAGATATTCCAAAAAAATGCTACCCCTACAGAATGTTTTAAAATATTTGATACATACACCACTTCAAAAAATAATTGCGGGGGATTTTCAATACCAAAATCCCCCGCAATTAATATATATTAAAATTTATTTACTTATATTTATTGAAACTCCAAATTTCATCATATCCCCGCTCTGCCATTTTTTTCGTTCGATGCACAATGTCTTCAAGAGTCCAAGATTCAGCTTCAAGAATTTCTGACGGTATATCCTGCGACACTCGGACCTTCTTCAATATAACCTGCTTTTCCAGGAAGGGCTTGTTCTTCAAGTCAACCCCATTTGTCTTTCTCCTAACAAGAATGAGATTACCCGGGGAGTTAATGATCCTTGTAATCCTTTCTTTCTCGGCCTGTTTCCATTCATCAGTCACAACAGTCCCATTCTCATGTTTTATCTTTTCATCGACAGCCTTATGCAATCGATCCACTTCAGATTGTGGCATAATATGCTCAATCGTAGCGGGATTATCTGGCAACTCTTTTATCTCGGGCTGATATTTACGCAAAATATACATAAGTAATTTTTGATTATTATCGCTAGATCTATCATACTTGGCAACCTCTGGAAATTTTTTCACAAAAGATTCTTTACTTGTTATTTCCAACAAATATTCCTGAAACTCTTTTGCGAGAGAGTCTTGAATTTTCTGAATTCCACCTTGTTTGCCATTTCGAGGGGATGTCTTATATGTATCATTGGCATATCGAGTGTACAGATTCTCAATCTTACTACCCCTCACACTCTCAACCTTTGTAAAAATAAAATGGAAATCTTCAATCATTGAGAATAAGCGCTGAGTATTTTCCGCCCGGTAATGTCGGTCCCCTCCGTCAAAAAGACGCCTTAGAGTCGCCAAAATTAAAGGGTTGGGTTGCGTTACGCCAAAAGTCTGCAAGGCCTCAAGGGGAGGAATCCAGTTAGTATTTTTTACCCCTCGTTTTGTTTTATCGCCTCTCAAAATAGAAGCCTGGTTGTAGGTCGGCTCATATACAATTCGATAGGTCGAGACATCTTCCAGAAGAGATTTCAGGTATTTATAGGCAGTCTCTGCATCTTGGATATCGTTATGATATTTTTCAAAAGTTTTCTTCTTGCTAATTTTTATTCCGTCAGATGCACCGATAGACATCAAGTAATTATAGAAGTAGTCATCTTCCTTTATGCCACCTGAGATAGGGCACGTAGACAAGACGTCCAAGATTTTATTCCACATTTCAATATAGGTATCATTGTTCCCACTGTCACTCAAGTGGCTAAGAATATGACTTTTAATCAAATCAGTCTGATTTAGTTTAACACCCCTTACATTCAAAGTCATAAATATGCGATAAGCTCCACTGACATCACCCATTAAAATATCTACAAGAGTAAGCTCTCGGACTTTATTTAGTAACTCCAATAAGCGGCTCTTCTTCTCTTCTACTGCCCCCTTAGATATCATCCTTGAAATTTTTAGTTTAAAAAATTTATGTGCATCCATAAGGTTTTTTGAAGGTCCTGATGATATATATTGAGGTTCAGGTAGAGCAGCCCTGCTATCCGAATCTGGAATATCGATGATAGAGCGATAATTATTGTTAAAACCGCCTTCACCATTTTCATAATTAATCTTATAAAAGGACTCGGTTGACCCTGTTACATCGGGCTTGATGTAGTCATCAATTTTTCCACCCTTGAGGTCACCAAGACCAATATAGGCATCTCGAATAGCGGCGAGCAGTACAGAGAGAGTAGTTAAACGTTGCTGTCCATCAACAATATAGTACTTATTTTTCCCGACAGGATATCGGATTATAGTTCCGATAAAATGTGATTCTTCATTTGTTGTAATATCATTCCACAACTCCTCAAACTGTTTCTTCCTCCATGAATAAGGACGTTGGAACCTTGGGATGTAAAGTTCTTCCTCACGTTTCAAGAAGTCCGATAGTTTTGTACTAAAGACCTTAACTTCCACCAAATCTCCTTTGATGCATAGTGTAGTGGCGCAATCATCGGTGCTGCACCACTCTGATAGTACTATCGCTCCAGGTCAGGGTGCAATCCACAACACACCAAACGCTAACAGAATCTCAAGTAAAACTTCAGACCCCCTCCCCCAGATACCAACACAACTGCCCCTTACACGTTGAGCAGGCGCACAAAAAGGGGCACCACCTCCACCTCCAACGAGTAGAGAACGGTGCCCCTTCCAGCGCAACAAGGAGCGTACAGCTCCCGCCTGTAAGCCTTTTAGCTGCGAGCGCGGCGCAGCTTCACCAGGCCACGGTTAATGTGTGCCGCCCAGAGCGGACCCTCATACAGGAACGCGGTGTAGCCCTGCACCAGGTCAGCGCCAGCGTCCAGGCGCTCCTGCACATCCTCAGCGGTGGTCACGCCACCAACCGAAATGATAGCGAGGTCGTCGCCGATTTCGCGCTTGAGCAGGCGCAACACCTCCAGGGAGCGGGGCTTCAGCGGCGCACCGGAGAGGCCGCCGGCACCAATTTCCTTGACCTTGGTCATGTCGCTGGTCAGGCCCAGACCGTCGCGGGCGATGGTGGTGTTGGTGGCGATAATGCCGTCCAGCTTCAGCTCCTTAGCAAGGGCTGCCACCTCGATAACGTCCTCATCGACCAGGTCCGGCGCGATCTTCACGGTCAGCGGTACGTGGCGGTTAGGGCATACGCGGTCTGCCTCTTCACGCACAGCAGCAAGCAGCGGGCGCAGCGACTCGATAGCCTGCAGGGTGCGCAGACCCGGAGTGTTCGGAGAAGAAACGTTGACGACCAGGTAGTCTGCCTGCGGTGCCAGGGTGCGGGTAGAAATCAGGTAGTCCTCGATAGCGTTCTCGAGCTCAACGACCTTGGTCTTGCCGATGTTCACGCCGATGACCGGGCGTACAGCGCCGCGGTATTCGGTTTCGAGGTCTGCGCGGGCAGCAGCAACACGCGGGCCTGCCGCTGCGGCACCGTCGTTGTTGAAGCCCATGCGGTTGATAACTGCCTTATCTTCCACGAGACGGAAAAGACGCGGCTGCGGGTTACCGGGCTGTGCCTGGCCGGTGATGGTACCAATCTCAACGTGACCGAAGCCGATACCAGCCAGCGCGGCAATACCCTTACCGCCCTTGTCGAAGCCAGCAGCCAGACCGAACGGCGAGGGGAAAGTAATGCCCATGACGGTGGTTGCCAGTTCCGGTGCGGGCTGGAAGTACTTGCGCAGCGCGCGGGTGATGCCGACGTTGCGCAGGGTCTGAACGCCCCAGAAGCCGACGTGGTGTGCCTTCTCGGGGTCCATGCCCTTGAAGAAGATGTTGAAGAAGGTCGGGTAGATGCGCATTTGTTCTCCCTAAGGTTGGAGGGTGTGGGTGGTTTATGGGGCGTTACTTATCGTTCGCCACAGCGTCGACTGCGCCACCGTAGCGGCGGTCGCGGCGCGCGTACTCTTCGACAGCCTCCCAGAGGGTGCGGCGGTCAACGTCGGGCCAGAGCACGTTCATGAAAATCATCTCGGCGTAGGCGCTCTGCCACAGCAAAAAGTTCGAGATGCGCTGCTCACCGGAGGAACGCAGGAACAGGTCAACGTCGGGCAGGTCGGGCTCGTCCAGGTACTTCTGGATGGTCTTTTCGGTAATGTTGCCGGGCTTGATCTTGCCCGCCACAGCGTCCGCTGCGATAGCTGCTGCCGCGTCGGCGATTTCTGCGCGGCCGCCGTAGTTCACGCACATGGTGAGGGTGCAGACGGTGTTGTCGATGGTTTCGCGCTCGCAGTGTTCGAGCTCTTCGATGACGTTCTTCCACAGCTTGGGTCGGCGGCCAGCCCAGCGGATGCGCACACCCCAGGTCTTGAGGGTTTCCAGCTGACGCTGCAGCACCTCGGTGGAGAAACGCATAATGAACGCGACCTCGCTGGGTGAGCGCTTCCAGTTTTCGGTGGAGAACGCGTAGGCGGTCACGTACGGGATGCCCATTTCGATAGCGCCCGCAACGACGTCCAGCAGTGCCGCCTCGCCGGCGCGGTGGCCCTCGGTGCGGGGCAGGCCGCGTTCGTTTGCCCAGCGTCCGTTACCGTCCATGACGACGGCGACATGCTGCGGAATGAACTTCTTCGGAATCGGCGGAGGGGTTGCCCCGGTGGGGTGCGCGGGCGGGGGTACGGGCTGGGTGCGTGCCATGTGTGCCTTTCTTCCCTGGCGGGGTTCTCCCCCGGGGTCGTTTGCCTAGATATGCGCCAGAAATAAACGCTGGCGTGCTGTTAGCTATTTTACCGTGACACAGCGCGCATGGGCGGGTGCTTCGGGGTTTATTTTGTCCTCCGTTTGACGCACGGCTGACGCATAATCGCCGCACCGGCGTGCATCTTTTACGATGCAGGAATTTCTGCCTCGAGGGCGCTCGCCGTTTTGAGGGGGTGTTCGAGCAGGTTCTGGGTGGTTTTCAGGTAGAGACCCAGAATTTTGGAGGCGACCGGCACCGGCGCCGCATCAATAGTCGCCCAGGCGCGCGGATCCGCCGATGCGGTGGCGAGCGCGTAGCCGAGCTCTTCGGCACGCAGGCCGGTCAGGGGCGTGTCGGTAGCGGGCGCGCATTCGGGGCAGAGGATTGTGTGGTGCCCGTAGGTGTGGGCGGTATGGAAGGCAATGTACCTTCCGCTTCCACCTGCAGTGTTGGGGACGTTGTCTGCACCGGTATTTTCTGCGCCGTCCGCGTCCTGGCTCTCTGCGTTCACGAGCGGGTTACCGCATCGGGTGCAATTCTCACCGATGAGCGGCCAACCGGCGGCGTTCATGCTGCGCGCCAGGTACCGGGTCAGAATCCTCTGCGGCACATGCTGCCCGTGCGCGAGCGCGGCAAGCGCCCCGTGAGTCAGGGTGTAAATGTCGGCGGTGCTATCGGTGTCTTTGGTGAGTGCTTCTGCCAGTTCGGCGATGGTGGAAGCGCACGTGTACGCATCGTAGTTCGCCATAATCGGCGCGGTGTAGGCGTGCAGAGTCGCCGCCTGGGTGATAGTGTGCAGGTTCGTTCTGCCGCGGCTGAAAGACAGGTCGGTGTGCATGAACGGTTCGAGTCGCCCACCGAACTTGGAGGTGGGTTTGCGTACAGCCTTGGCGACTGCGTGGGTGATTCCTCCGTCGCGGGTGAGCATGATGATGATGCGGTCGGTTTCGCCGAGTTTTTGGGTGCGGAGGATGAGGGCGGCATCGCGCCAAGTGCGGGGTTCGCTCACGGGTATCTCCGTTCTCGGTACATGCTCGGTGGGTATCTGGTGGGTAGGTTTTCTGCGGCCGCTCAGTGGAACTCAAACAAGAGCCGCGCGGGTGTTGTGGGTACGGTTCGACCCCTGCCGTATTACCCCGCGTAGGGGTACCGGTCAGGGGTCGGTCCGTAACGTATGGGCGAGGCGCTATTTAGTCCTCGTACTCAATATCGTCGTCGATGTCGTCTTCATCGTCGAGGATTTCTTCAAGGTCATCCTCGTCTTCATCACCGTAGACGCTCAAGGGAGTGACCTCGTTGTACGCCTCGAAGAGGGCATCTTCGTAGGCTTCGAAGGCGTTGGCGATTTCTACGTATGCCTCATCGACGGCAGAGTCGTGCTCGCCGGTTCGGTTTACGACGGCGGTCAGGTGCGCCTCCAGCGCGTCAAGGAGGCGGGTGAGTTCGGTGCGAGGATCAATGCTCATGCCATTTATTCTACTACCTACAGGCCGATGGTGTGCGCCGGGCGGTCATGCGGCGGTTTAAACGCGGAACTATGAACGGGTGCGGCAGGGAATCGGCGGGTAAATTCGGTGCCGTGAAGAGAACGCCAAAGCCAGAGCGGTAAGCCCAGGTTGGTCAAGCCAGGTGAACAAGCCAGGTAGTCAAGCGAAGCATGCACGCGGCACATCAAGCCCCGCATAAAAACCTCACAGACACAGCGAACCCGCCGTCCCCAGCTTCCCCACTCCTCAAGGGAGCGGGTGCCGGGTGCGGCGGGTTCTTCTGTCGGTTAGCTCAGCTTGACGCTACGCCTACTGAATGTTTGCTTCTTGCGGGTTATGAGCCCGAGAGAATTAGAAGCCGGGGTTTTAGAAGCCCAGGGAAGCTGCGGATGCGCGGATTGCCTCAGCGGATGCCTTCAGCTGTGCCAGCTCAGCCTCGTTCATGGGAACCTCGAGCACGCGCTGGATGCCCTCGCGGTTGACGATGGTGGGCAGGGACAGTGCAACGTCCTTGAAGCCGTACAGCTCGCCTGCAATGGTGGTGGAGACGGGCAGCACTGCGTTCTGGCCGCCGAGGAATGCCTCAGCGATACGTGCGCCGGAGATACCGATTGCGTAGTTGGTGGAACCCTTGCCCTCGATAACCTTGTATGCTGCGCGCATAGCTTCGTTTGCCAGCTCTGCACGGACCTCGTCGGTGAAGACGAGCTTGCCGTCCTGCTCCCACTCGGTCAGGGGAACCATACCGATGTTTGCTGCAGACCAGACGGGGAACTCGGAGTCGCCGTGCTCGCCAACAACGTTTGCGTGAACGCTCTTGATGGAGACGCCAGCCTTGTTAGCAATCAGCCAACGCAGGCGGGAGGAGTCCAGAACGGTACCGGAGGACAGCACGCGGTTTGCGGGCAGGCCGGTAATCTTCTGAGCCACAACAGTGAGAACGTCACAGGGGTTGGTGACGAGCATGATGATTGCGTTGGGTGCTACGGACAGAATGTTCGGCAGCAGCTTCTCGAGGATTGCGACGTTTGCGCCTGCCAGTTCGAGGCGGGGCTGGCCGGGCTTCTGGCGAGCACCTGCGGTGATGATGACCATGTCGCAGTCGCGCAGCAGCTCGATGTCGTCGCCACCGGTTACGGTTGCTTCGTGTGCGAACATTGCGCCGTGTGCGATGTCCAGTGCTTCAGCGTGCGCGCGCTTGCCGTCGATGTCGTACAGGACGATTTCGTCTGCGGAGCCGCGGACCATAGCTGCGTATGCGGTTGCGCTACCGACGCCGCCTGCACCGATGACGCCGAGCTTGGTGGGGTTGTTGACACCGTTCATTGCTGTATGCCCTCTTTCGTGAGAGTTATCCGTGTGGTGCGAGAGGATTCTCGCGTGGTTTATCGGGAAGCGGGTGTGTGCCGCGGGGTTGAATTTCCTTGGGTGGGCGTTCTTCCCCGGTGAGCTTGCTTCGTTATGTTCTATTATGCCGCAGATTTTGCGTTTTGTGTTGGGATATTTTGCTTTTTTCGATGGGTGCTGGTGACTTTATGGGCTATGAGGGGTGTTTTTCATTCACAAAACCAAATAATGACGTTCTGACCTTTTGAGCAAGCTCACATGCCGCTAAAGTAGCCCTCCACATCTACCGCACCGCCGGAAGCCTCAAAATCAGCACGCACCGCATCCGCCAGCTCGTCATCAACCAGGAAGTCCAAAGCCACAGACGCCAAACCGAACGCCGCATCCAGGGCAGCATCCACCGCCGCCGGGGTGTCAGCACAGTGCGCGAACTCCACCGTGTGCATGCCGGTACCCTCGGGCGCAATCTGAATCAGCGGGTGAATACCGGGCACGCGCAGGCTCACATTACCGAAATCAGTAGAAGCCGCCAGGGTGTCACTGACCGTTCCGGGCGGGTACGGGTGGCGACCCACCGAACGCTGAGCCGAAACCCAACGCTTCAACAGCGGGCGGTTCGTACACACCGGCATGGTCATCGGCGAAGAATCCCACGTCACCTCCGCACTCACGCCAGCCATAAGCGCCGCACCGCGTAGCACCTCCTCAACCCGTCGCGACAGCGCACGCAAAGTCGGCGCGTACTTAGAACGGATATTAATATGCAGGCTCGCGGAGGCAGGAATCAGATTCGGGGCGTCCCCGCCATGGTCAATAATCGCGTGAATACGGTCAGAACCGGGAATCTGCTGACGCAACAACCCCAGGCCCTGATACGCCAAATTCGCCGCATCCAGTGCGTTACGACCCATAAACGGATGCGAGGAAGCATGCGCACTCACGCCCGTATAAGTCACGCGGCATTCGCGGCGACCCAACCACGCCTGATCAGCCACATCCATAAAGTAGGGGTGCACCATGATGGCGGCATCCACCCGCTCGAACGCGCCGGCGCGCGCCATCAGCTCCTTACCGGCGTCGGATTCCTCGGCGGGCGTGCCGTAGTAGAGGATTCTGCCGCTGAACGCCTCGGGGCCGGTAGCGAGCGCATCCGCCAGGGCAAGGAAAGCGCCCAGCCCGGATACCGCGATGACGTTGTGGCCGCAGCCGTGACCGATGCCCGGCAGCGCGTCATATTCGGAGAGAATCGCGATGGTGCGGTGTGTGGCGGGGTCGTAGTCGGCGCTGGTGAGCTCCACTTTGAACGCGGTATCCAGACCGAAGGCGGGGTACTCAATCCTGAGGTTCGGGTAGGCTTCGCGGACCGCATCAACGAGCGTGCGGGAGGCAAAATACTCCTCGTAGGCAGTCTCAGGATGCGCATGAATCGCCTTGAGAATTGCGGTCAAAGAGTCCGCACGGGTGGCGACGGATTCGGCGAGGTCGCGGCGAATATGCGCCAGCCCGCTGTCTTCGTCGAGGCGGTGACCGTGATGCATGCCGTGGCCCTTTCCATGACCGTGGCGCTCGCCGTGGCTACGTTCCTGCGCGGGCCGACCGTGGTCAGCATGTTCCCGCTCAGGATGCGCGTGGAAGCGCTTGCGGCGGTGGTCAGCCGCACGCTTACGCTGCTCGGTTTCAAGGGCGAGGATTTCGGAGTACTCGCTACCGCGCACGCAATCAGCGTCGGGCGCGTCATAGTGGCGGGTTATTGCGGCGGGTCGGTTCGGTGCCGTTCGACCGGAGCTGTCAGAAGTGGGCTGGGTGTGGGCGGCGGTGCCCTGTGCGTTCGCGTCAGTCATGCTTCTACGCTACCGTCTGCACTCGCCGGGCGCTAGATGCTCGGGCGTGATGGAGTCGAAAACGCCCAAAAAGAAATTTGTGTCACATAAAAGAAAATTTGTATATATCCTAGGAATCTTTGATTCAGTGGAGTAGCGTTAAGCACATGGGAGCGACAATCCAGCCGCACCCATCACCATCCGGCGCTAGCGATGCGAATGCCGGCAGGACAGTTCACAACCGGTCCAAACCATGTCGTTTGGGCCTCTGTCAACGCTGTGACAGACCCATGGATGCGAACCGTACCGGCAAGCACACACCGCAGTGAGCGCCACAACCACGCTAAGGAGCTCCATCCCATGAAGGCAGCACGCTTCTACGACCGTAACGACATCCGCATTGAAGACATCCCCGCACCCGAAGCCGCTGCGGGCGAGGTTCTGGTCAAGGTCGCATGGTGCGGCATTTGCGGTACCGACCTGCACGAATACCTCGACGGCCCCATCTTCTGCCCCCAGCACGGTCATCCCCACCCCATTTCTGGTGAAGACTCCCCCGTCACCCTCGGTCACGAATTCTCCGGTGTTGTTGAGGCACTGGGCGAAGGCGTAGACGACCTTGAGGTTGGCGATCACGTTGTCGTCGAGCCCTACATCATTCGTGATGACGTCTACACCGGCCCCGACTCCAAGGACTACCACCTGTCCAAGGACATGAACTTCATCGGCCTGGCAGGTCGCGGTGGCGGTCTGTCCGAGAAGGTTGCTGTGAAGCGCCGCTGGGTTCACAAGATCCCCAACACCATTCCCCTGGACGAGGCTGCACTGATTGAGCCCCTGAGCGTTGGCTACCACGCTGTTGAGCGTGCAGGCGAGTTCGAAGAGGGCGCATTCGCACTGGTTACCGGTGCCGGCCCCATCGGTCTGCTGACCTCCGCTGTTCTGAAGGCTAAGGGCGCTAAGGTCATCATCTCTGAGCTGTCCCCGCTGCGCCGCCAGAAGGCTCTGGACTCCGGCGTTGCTGACTACGCTTTCTCCCCCGCTGAGGTTGACGTTCTGGCTGAGATTCACAAGCTGACCGACGGCCGTGGCGCTGACATCGCGTTCGAGTGCACCTCCGTTCAGCCCGCACTGGACCTGATCCTGGATGCCCTCAAGCCCACCGGTAAGGTCGTCATCGTCTCCATTTGGGGCAAGCCCGCTTCCCTGGATGTTCAGAAGGTTGTGCTCAAGGAGCTCGATATCCGCGGCACCATCGCATACGTGAACTCCCACCCGGAGACCATCAAGCTCGTTGAGTCCGGCAAGATTGACCTCAAGCCCTTCATCACCGGCAAGATTGCTGTGGAAGACCTGATTGACAAGGGCTTCGACACCCTGATCAACCACAACGAGACCGCTGTGAAGATTCTGGTCACCACCGACCCGGAGCGTCTGGCTGAGTAATACTGAGCCAATCAGTTTCAGCTGATGCAGCTGCTCTTCTAGCTTCCTTAGCGTAGCTAGTGTGGGGTGAGGTTCCTTTCAAGGAGCCTCACCCCACTACTTTTTTGTGTGCTTTTTACTGGGCATACAAAACCGGGCATACAAAAATCCCCGGTTCCGAAGAACCGGGGATTATCTGTGCGCGAGGGGGGACTTGAACCCCCACCCTCTAATACGAGGACTAGCACCTCAAGCTAGCGCGTCTGCCTATTCCGCCACCCGCGCAGGTGACTTTCGAACGTTTTCCTTTCGGTGCCGTTCGGAGCAACACGTAATACTATACGGGCTTTCTGGATACTCCGCAAATCGAAAGAGTATGTTCTGTGTCACATATTGAGTATCGTTTATCCCAAACCATGCCACTGCCCCTCACTTCTCAACTAATATGACGAGCACGCCCGTTCAACTGCCATATTTCCGGTCATACCGACTAGAATAAAGAGCATGAATAATGAGAACCTCTCCCGCGAAGAAGCCGCAGAACGTTCGGCTCTCATCAGTGTCGACACCTACGACGTGCATGTCGACCTGACTAACGCCAAGGACCCCGAATTCGAGTCCTACCCCACCGTCACCACCGTCCGATTCTCCTGCAACACCCCCGGCGCAGAAACCTTCATCGACTACATCCACCACAGCGTCGACTCCGTTAAGCTCAACGGTACCGAACTGAACCTGGCAGATGTCGTCAACGGCGCACGCATCACCCTGCCCAACCTGCAGGCAGAAAACGTGCTCACCATCCAGGGTCGCTCCTACTACTCCCGCTCCGGCGAAGGTATGCACCGCTACTTCGACCCCTCCGACGGTCGCGTCTACCTGTACACCCAGTACGAGCCCTCCGACTGCCGCCGAGTCTTCCCGAACTTCGAGCAGCCCGACCTGAAGGCAGTCTTCAATTTCCGCATCACCGCACCCAAGGACTGGGTCGTCAGCTCCAACGGCGTACTCGAATCCCAGGTCGTAGACCCCACCGACGACTCCATCACCAAGCGCGTCTTCTCCCCCACCGCAAAGATCTCCACCTACATCACCGCAATCGTTGCCGGCGAATACTTCACCGCAACCACCACCTACAAGCCCAAGAGCAAGGTCAACAGCGGTGACATTCCCCTGGTCGTCTACTGCCGCCAGTCTCTCAAGCCGCACTTCGACTACGACCACATCTTCAAGGTCACCGAAAACGGCCTGGACTTCTTCCAGGACCTCTTCGACTACCCCTACCCGTACCCCAAGTACGAGCAGGCATTCGTACCCGAATACAACATCGGCGCAATGGAGAACCCCGGCCTGGTCACCTTCACCGAAGACTACATCTTCGTCTCCGGCGCAACCGAGGACGACCTCGAAGGCCGCACCAACACCATCTGCCACGAAATGGCACACATGTGGTTCGGCGACCTCGTCACCATGAAGTGGTGGGACGACCTGTGGCTCAAGGAATCCTTCGCAGACTTCATGGGCACCCTCGGCGCTAAGGAAGCCAACAACTTCAACGACGCATGGGTCACCTTCGCGAACAACCGCAAGGCATGGGCATACATGCAGGACCAGCTGCCCACCACCCACCCCATCGTTGCTGACATCCCCCACCTGGAAGCAGCATCGCAGAACTTCGACGGCATCACCTACGCAAAGGGCGCATCCGTGCTCAAGCAGCTGGTCGCCTACGTCGGCTTCGACACCTTCATCGAGGCAGCACGCGTGTACTTCAAGCGCTTCGAGTGGGGCAACACCTCCCTGAATGACTTCCTGCAGGTACTCAACGAGGTGTCCGGCCGCGACATGCAGGCATGGGCTAACGCATGGCTGCAGACCTCCGGCGTGTCCGCACTGGGCACCAAGCGCGTCTACGGCGAAGACGGCCAGCTCACCGACCTGATCCTCACTCAGGAACTGCCCGCACAGCAGCCCGCAGGTCTGGGCCGCCCCCACGTGGCAAAGCTGGAAACCTTCGCGCTGACCGACGGCAAGCTCACCTCCACCGGCCTGCTCTCCCTCGAGTACCCGGCAGAGCCCGTCTCCGAGCACCACGTGGAGCTCACCGAGGAACAGAAGAAGCTCGTTGGCGAAGCTGACCTGCTCATGCTCAACGCAGAAGACCACACCTACGCCAAGGTTGCCCTGACCGACGAAGACGGCCTGCAGGCAGCTATCGAAGGTGTCTCCACCCTCGAATCCGCACTCTCTCGCGGCCTCATCTGGGGCTCCCTCTGGGAGAACGTGCGCGATGCACGCCTGCCCGTCACCACCTACGTCGACGCAGTCGTCCGCAACGTCTCCAAGGAGCCGAGCGCATCCCTGCTGGGTACCATGGTCAACAACGCACAGGTCGCTATCGCAACCTTCTCCGCACCCACCGGCCGTGAGCGCCTCTACGACGCTCTCTACGACGCATTCGCAGCCGCACTGGCACAGGCTAAGCCCGGCTCCGACGAGCAGCTGATTCTGCTGCGCGGCCTGATTTCGGTCTCCACCAACGCGACCAAGGGTGAAGAGCTCTGCCGCGATATTGCCCGCGGTGCTTTCGAAGACACCACCGGCGATATTGCTGACGCAACCGGCATTCCTTACGACCAGAACCTGGGTTGGAGTGCACTGGGTGCGCTCGCAAGCCGTGACCTGGTGACCGTTGAGGATCTGGACCGTGCGGCGAAGTACAGCCCCTCCTCGATTTCTTCGAATGGTTACGCGTACGCGGTTGCTGCTCTGCCCTCTGCTGAGCGTAAGGCTGCCGCATACAAGACCATCATGGAAGACGAGTCGCTGTCGAACGACGCTCTGGCTTCGACCATTAACGGTTTTGCTCGCGGTCCGGTTGAGCTGCGTGAGTCCTACTACGACTCCTATTTTGAGGCTCTGCTGCCCATTTGGGCGTCCCGTTCGATTGGTATGGCGACCCGCATTGTGCGTGGCCTGTACCCGAAGGCTCCGTACAACACCGGCTCCACCGAGGGTCTGGGTGTTGAGGGTAACCCCTCCGTTGCGTTGGCTCAGCGTTGGCTGGAGGCGAACCCCGAGGCTCCTTCGGCTCTGCGTCGTCTGGTTCTGGAGGCTCAGGATCACGGCCACCGTTCGATTGTGGCTCAGAAGTTCAACGCCTCCCTGCAGGACTAAGCTGCATGGTTTGAGGGCTTGTGGCGGGGTGTGAGCCGGTATCTAGACTAGGTTCCGCTCTCCCCCGCTAGGTTCTCTAGCCTCTTTGAGAGACTGCCGTTCGGCACGCTCCCGGTAACGTACCGGGACGCGCCGGGCGGTGGTCTTTTTCTGGCTCATCTATAGAATTCATAGCGGCGGTATGCCGTCTCAATATTTCCCTCATACAGTAGTTCACATACTGACAAGGGCACCTATTACCGGGGCAGTTTCATCAGGGCACAAAACTATATGCACCCGGTGCTAAAAGACAGATAAATGTCACCCGTTTTTGTGAGCTGTCCACCCTGAAAGCATGAGAGAATAGACTAGGTATCCGCTCGCTTAGACACATCAGAAGGAGTTTTCAGTGGTCGATTACGCACTCGGTGACCGCGGTAGCGTTGACATTGTCACCGATGATTACTACGAAGCAGAAACCCTCCAAATCTTTGAGGAACTGCACATCGACCGTGAACGTATCTGGTACGGTGAAGCGCGCCTCGTTCCCGAACCGGATAACCCCTACGAGCCCAATAGCATCGCCGTCTACATTGACGAATTCAAGGTAGGCCGCATGAGCGCGGCAGACTCCGCCGCGTACTGGGATTCTATTACCCGCGTGGTCGCCTCCGGCTACGAACCCATCGCGCACCTGCAGCTTTCCGCCGTTGCCGTGCGTGCTGAAGGCGGCGGCATGCACGTGAAGAGCACCGGTGTGCTCTCCCTGTCCGCACCCGGTTCCCTCTTCCCCCTCAACGACGCACCGACCCGCGCGACCCTGCTGCCCCAGGGCCCGTCGATGAAGGTGCTCGACGAGAAGGAACACTCCGAATACCTGCACAGCATCCTGCCGCCCAGCGGTGAAGGCCGCGTGATCCTGACCCTGGAAGCGAACCAGCTCAAGACCTCCGACGGCCGTTTCGTTGACAGTGTTGAGGTGCGCCACGACCGCAAGCTCGTGGGCCGCCTGAGCACCCAGATGTCTGAGCAGCTGACGCCCGTCATCCGTTACGCTTTTGAGAACGACCGCCTCACCAGCGCGTGGGGCACTATCCGCGGTAACACCCTCGAGCTGTCCCTGACCGTTCAGGCTGCACGACCCGCCGATATTCCGCAGGAATGGTACGAGACCCTGCCCAACAACGTTCCGGCTCTGCTGCCCGTTGGTGAAGAGTACGATGTGCCCCCGGCATTCGTGCCCACCGAAGGTGAACGCCACTACCTGGAGTCTTCCGCACAGCAGGCTCCGAAGAAGCGTCGCGGTTTCATGAGCTCCCTGACCGGTGGTTCCTCCACCCCCGAGCCGACCCGCAGCGAACCCGCCGCAGAGAAGCCTGCCATCGAGTACAGCATTGAGGAAGAGGAATACTACGAGCCCTCCGAACGTGAGCGTCTTCTGAATCTGGTTAAGGGTGCAGGCCTCGCAGTTCTGGTCGCCGGCCTGATTTCGATGCTGTGGACCCCGATGCTCGGCATGCTCATCGCGATTCTGGGTGGCGCTGTCGCGGCTGTAGCGTTCTACTTTGGTCGCCAGCCCCACTACGACGACTACGAGGAATACGACGAGTACGAGGAAGAATACGAAGAGACTGACGAGGCTGAAGAAGCAGACTCGAAGGCATAAACTCCTTCCCAACAGGACGTAAAAATACGAAAGGGGCGACTACCCCACCATCACGGTGAGGTAGCCGCCCCTTTCGTGCGCCCAGCAGCTCTCATGAACGTTTCTCTACACGCTAACGAAAGCCCCTGCGGGTGCCCGCGTTCCAGGACTTTCCGGAATCGGTTAAAAACCAGCGGGGGTAAAAGCCTCATCAGCTTTCACCCCCGCAAGGAGCTATATCTTAGTCCTGACCATAAGTCGCCATGAACTGATCCATCGTGTCATTCTGCAGAGCATGTGCCAGCTGCGCATTTGCAGCCTGGTCTACAAAAATGATTGACTGACCATCGTAAGACCAGCCCGGACCCGCGTTCGGCAGGGTGGTCATACGCATCGTGGTGTCACCACTAGTCAGCACCGGAGCCGCAATCTGAGCAATCTGCGCTGCGTTTAGACCCTGGTCCACGCGCATATAGTCAGTCAGAGACTCGATAGAAGACTGGAAAGATGCCACGTTGCTCAACGCGCCCTTCGCCTTCATCGTGTTGTACAGACCGCGCAGGAACGCACGCTGGTTACGGACACGCTGGTAGTCGCCATCAGCGAAAGAGTAACGTTCACGAACAAAGCTCAGAGCGCCACTACCGTTGAGGTGCATCAGACCCGGAGTAAAAGTCCAGACATTACTGGTGAATGCGAAGGGAACCTGAACGTCCACGCCGCCAATAGCGTTCACGAGAGACTTGAAGCCTTCAAACTCAATCTCAGCCACGTGGTCGATCTTGACGCCCACCAAGTTCTCGATGGTAGCAACCTGCAGGGAAACACCGCCATAGTTCAGTGCTGCGTTCACCTTAGCCGTACCATATCCGGGAATATCAACCCAGGTATCTCGCATAATCGAGATGATGTACACGCCCTTGCCGTCAGCCGGGATGTGCATGAGCATAATGGTGTCTGCACGGGAACCGCTCACCAGAGCTGCATCAGCGCCGGTACGAGTATCGCTACCGAGCAGCAGGATATTCTTGCCGGGGCCCTTGATAACGCCGTAATTATAGCCGTTATCCAGGATACCGTCGCCGTCCTTATCGTGCTCGCTAGCGTTCGCTGCAAGAGCCGCGGCAGCATCGGAGCCGTTAGCGTTAGTGCCGTTCTTGCCAGTATCCGAGTTAGTCACGGTCGGAGCCTTCAGCTCCGTCACATTGAGCTTCTTAGCCTCGCCAAGCTGCTCCTTAATTTTACTGAGGTCTTCATCCACCTTAGTGATGGAGTCGAACTTCTCGGTCTTGCTATCCCAGGTGTGGCCAGCACGCCAGATAAAGAAACCAATACCGAGGGTAATAACCAGCAGAAGAATCAGCAGAATCAGCAGAATACGCTTGACCCATTTCTTCTTCTGCGACGGTTCAGAGTGAGCGTCGCCCATTAAGTTGTCCTTTGTTTGAGGTGGTGATACGCGAGGTGCGCGGCGCATCCAGCGAAGTCTCTAGAGTGCAGAGAGCCGGAAAATAACCCGCCGATATAGGGCGGTGCTGAAGGGCACAGAAAATGCACAGCTCGCAAAATACTTTCCCATTGTAACGCCGTCAGCGAGTCTACGCACCAGTGAACGAAAGGTTTTACATTACAACTTTCCTCACGTTCGCGCGAGCTATTCTGCGATGATTTGCAGAACGCACAATGCCCCGCCTCCCTGAAAACCAAGGAGAACGGGGCATTGATTTCGCTAAAAAGCAAAACCTGGAAAGAAGATTTACTTCTTACCGAAGTTGCCGAAGCGTGCGTTGAAGCGCTCGACGCGACCTGCGGAGTCCATGATGCGCTGCTTACCGGTGTAGAACGGGTGCGACTCGGACGAGATTTCAACCTCGACGATCGGGTACTCGTTGCCGTCTTCCCACTTCTCGGTCTTGTCCGAGGTCATGGTGGAACGGGTCAGGAAGACCTTGCCGGATGCGAGGTCGCGGAACAGAACCAGGTTGTAGTCCGGGTGGATTTCTGCCTTCATTGATTACCTTCTTCTGCTACTGGATTTTGCCAGTAGCCCTTATATAGATGGAGTAGGTTTTTCGATGTGCAGCTATCGAGAAAATCTCAGAGCGCATCACCATTGTGCACGCATAGGGCGCGCACAACCCATTAAGGGTACCACCTTCACGGATTAAATCCCAGTACGTTCCCTCACAGGCACCAACCTAGCTGCCGCAAGGGTACCCGAAGGAGGCGCTCACGCGGACTAAGAATCAGATGAGAACTCAGGTTATGAACGCGGGCGAGTCTCCCAGAACGCCACGGCGCTCGCCGCCGCAACGTTCAAAGAATCCACGCCGTGCGACATCGGAATCATGACCGTATCGTCACACGCTGCCAGGGTGCGCGGCGACAGTCCGTGCCCCTCCGTGCCCAGAATCAGTGCAAGCTTCTCATCCCGGCGAGCAGACAGCTCCTCCAGGGTCAGCGAGTCCTCCTCCAGCGCGAGCGCTGCGCTCTTAAAGCCCAGCTCGTGCAGGGTCTGCAGGTCGGCAGGCCACGACTCCAGACGAGCCCACGGCACCTGAAAAACGGTACCCATCGACACACGAATCGAGCGGCGGTACAGCGGATCAGCGCACCGCGGAGTCACCAGCACAGCATCCACGTTCAACGCGGCAGCCGAACGGAAAATCGCGCCCACATTCGTGTGGTCCACAATATCTTCCAAAATCGCCACGCGAGACGCACCCTGCAACAACTGCTCTAGAGGCTGCGGCGCAGGACGAGCCATCGCTGCCAACGCGCCACGGTGCAGGTGAAAACCGGTTACCTGCTCCAGCTGCTCCTCACTACCCACATACGCGGGAGTGTCAGGATGAGCGCGCAACACATCCGCCAAATCATCAGCCCACTTCTCGCTCATCAGGAAAGAAACGGGCTGATGGCCGGCAGCGAGCGCGCGACGAATCACCTTCGAGGACTCCGCAATGTAGATACCCCACTGCGGTTCCATGGCGCTACGGAGCTTCACATCGGTCAGCTGCGTGTAGTAGCGCAGAGCCTGCTCGGGTGCCTGCGCCAGAGCCGTGACCGACTCGATGGCGTAGACACGCTCGGCACGCTCAGCGATCTGTTCGGCGCTCAGCTGCTTCGGGGCACGACTCATGCGCGCTTGAACGCGGAGTAACGACCCGCGGGGGTCACGGTCAGAGCCAGGTCCATGTCGTAGGTTGCTGCGAGGTTCGCCTCGGTAATGGTGGACAGGATCGGGCCTGCAGCGACCACGCCGCCGTCACGGACCAGCAGGGCGTGGGTGAAGCCAGCCGGGATTTCCTCGAGGTGGTGGGTGATGAGCACGGTAGCCGGTGCGTAGGGGTCAGCGGCAAGCGCGGTCAGACGCTCGACCAGGTCCTCACGACCGGAAATGTCCATGCCTGCGCCGGGCTCATCCAGCAGCAGCAGTTCGGGGTCGGTCATCAGTGCGCGAGCAATCAGCGCACGCTTGCGCTCGCCGTCGGAGAGGGAGCCGAAGGTGCGGTCAGCGAGGGTGTCGACGCCCCACTCAGCCAGCAGTTCGGTGGCACGCTCGTCGTCCATGACGTCGTATTCTTCCTTCCAACGACCGGACACAGCGTACGCTGCGGTCACGACAACGTCGGAAACCTTCTCGTTGGCGGGAATCTGGGTTGCCGAAGCACCGGAGGACAGACCAATGCGCGGGCGCAGGTCGAACACGTCAACAGCGCCGAGGGTCTCGTCAAGGATTTCAACCTCGCCGCTGGTCGGGTGCAGGCGAGCTGCCGCAATCGAAAGCAGAGTGGACTTACCGGCGCCGTTGGGGCCCAGAACAACCCAGCGTTCACCTTCGTTCACAGTCCAGGAAACGTCGTTGAGAATCTTGCGGCCGCCGCGAATCACGGAGACATTCTGAAGGTTGAGTACGGTGCTCATGGTTCTTCTTCCAGTGAGTTAGATGGATGGGATGCGCCCCCCCCTACCTCGCAACCTAGCCTGGTTGCCGGTGCAGTGAGCGCATAGTGCGCGGGTACCCCACATTGGGTTCCTCGCGCAAAGAATAAGGGGCTACAGGTGCCGCCACGGAAGGCGTGAGCGCATCCGTAACGGCACCTAAAGCAACAGAGTATTAGTCGATGAAGCCGCGTGCGCCACCGACCAGCTCAACGTGGCCGGTCTCAACGTCTGCGGTGACCATCTTCGCGATTTCCTGCGCGAACTCGTTGACGGTGTAAAGCTTGCCGGCGGTCTCGCGGCGCTGCTCAATAGCGCCGGGGTGCAGGCGGTTCAGCAGGGTTGCGGTGACGGTGCCTTCAATCATGTCAGCGGACACCACGACCAGGGAGATGCCCTTCTCGGAAAGTGCGGGGATCTCGGCGATCAGCGCGTCTTCGCCTGCGCGCTTGGACTCTGCGACGGGCTTGTACTCGTCCATGGTCTCAACCTCGCGGATGAAGTGTGCCTGGTGGCTGGTCACGAACACGATGCGTGCGCCTTCGGGCATCTTCTCTGCAGCCAGGCGTGCCAGATTCAGCTGTGCATCGCGGTTCAGGCGCATTGCGTAGTCCTCGCCCATGCCGGTCTCCATGCCGCCCGAAGCGTTCAGAATCAGGTAGTCCAGGGAACCGAAGGTCTCCACCGCGGTGTTGACGAGGTTCTGCAGGTCCTCGCTGTTGGTCACGTCAGCCTGCACTGCGATTGCCTTGCCGCCAGCCTCTTCAATAGCCTTGACAATCTTGTTTGCGCGCGGTGCCTTGGAACGGTAGTTCACCACAATGTTCGCGCCCTCAGCAGCGAGAATCTGTGCGGTGTCTGCGCCAACGCCGCGGGAGGAGCCGGTAATGATGATGGTCTTGCCGGTCAGCTGTGCCATAGTTTTATGTCCTTAAGTCTAGAAAGGGTGCGCCCACGCTCGGGCGCTTCATGCAGTCCGTACGGGGTGGAGTTAGTGACCCATGCCCAGGCCGCCATCAACGGGGATGACAGCGCCAGAAATGTAGCTAGCCTCATCAGATGCGAGCCAGCGAATCACGCGAGCGACCTCTTCCGCCTCCGCGAAACGACCAGCGGGGATGGACGCCAGGTAGTTCTTCTTGGTCTCTTCGGGCAGAACCTCGGTCATTGCGGTGTTAATGAAGCCCGGTGCCACCACGTTAGCGGTGATGTTACGGCCGCCCAGCTCACGGGTGATGGAGCGTGCCATACCGACCAGTGCAGCCTTAGATGCGGAGTAGTTGACCTGGCCGGGGGAACCGTACAGACCCACCACGGAGGAAACCAGGATGATGCGGCCGCGCTTGAGCTTCAGCATGCCCTTGATAGCGCGCTGAACCACGCGGAAGGAACCGGTCAGGTTGGTGTCGACAACATCGGTGAAGTCGGATTCCTTCATACGCATCAGCAGCATATCGCGGGTGATACCTGCGTTGGCGACCAGCACCTCCACGGGGCCGAATTCTGCTTCAATTTCCTTGAAAGCTTCGTTAATGCTGTCGGCATCGCGTACATCTGCCTTGACGGCGAAAAATTCTTCGGGGGCTTCACCGCTGCGGTAGGTGATGCAGACGTTGTGGCCTGCTGCCTGGAATTCCTTGGCAATTTCGTAGCCGATGCCTCGGTTGCCGCCGGTGACCAGCACGGTCTTGGGAGTGTTCTCGCTCATGAGCTTCCTTGATGAGTCGACCCCTCGCAATCGGAGCCGATGCAGCAGCTCCGCGGTCGGGGTGTGGACGGATGGACAGTCGAACCTTATTTTACCGCGTTTTAGGGTGATGGTGCCGCAGGCTACACTCCGCTTTTGAACACTGAACGCCTACTCCCCTTCTTTTACATGCCTCATCGGGCGCGTACACTAGCTGAAGCGGAACAGCCCGCACCCCTTTTCTGCGGGGTTGCGCGGGCACGGAATAACACCGCACGTCGAGGCGCAATAGTAAGGATAAGAAGACATGGATCTGCTCGGTTCACTTTCTCAGGATGCACAGCCCGAGTACGCCAAGTGCTCCCGCAAGGGCTGCCAGCAGGCGGCAGAATTTCAGCTGCTCTGGAACAACCCGAAGGTGCACACTCCCGAGCGCCGCAAGATTTGGTTAGCGTGCTCCGAGCACGTGGGCTGGCTGGAGAATTACCTGCGCGAGCGTGAGTTCTGGAAGCAGACTCTTCCGTTTGAGGGGTAGTGCCATCGAGAGGTGATGCCGCGTGAGGTGGCGCCGCTTGAGTGATAACCCCGCTTATCGAAAGTAGTTTCGATATATGCTATATTTGTTCTAATTAGTTCGGGTGAACATCCCGGCATGCCGGGCAACCACGCTCGCAGGGCAATCACACTCGCTGAGCAATCGCATTCAAGGAGGCACCTCCCCATGATGGGCTATTCGCATACTGTCAGCGCCGCAGCTGGCTGGCTAGTGCTCGTCGAGACGGGAGTGGTGCAGGTTCCCGATACCCCCACCCTCATCGTGACCACCCTGGCGTGCGCCGGTGCGGGCATGCTACCGGATATTGACCACCACAACGGCAGTATCGCCAACTCCATCCCGCCCATTTCACGCTGGGTAGCACGTATTGTCGGGGCGGTCAGCGGCGGACACCGCAAGGGAACGCACTCCATTTTGGGTCTGATAGCTTTCTGGGCGGTTGCCTATTTCAGTGCCAACCTGAGCTACAACGGAATCCCCTGGGCTTCACTGCTTCTTGCCGCATTCTCGGGCGGTCTAGCCTTGCGCGTGCTCGGCGCACCGGGTGGATGGATCGGTGCCGTTGCCCTTGGATACGCAGCCTATACAACCGATTCGCTGGCGCTGCTCCCCTGGGCTATTTCAGTTGGCGCCACCATTCACCTGATTGGCGACCTGCTGACAACCCGCGGCCTGCTGCCCCTCTACCCCATTGTCATCAAGCCCCTGGTGGCATCCCCCCTATGGAAAAAGAGCGGCTACATGGCGCTGCCACTCCTGGGTGATGCCGGCAGCGTACGCGAGAAGGCACTCGTTCTAGCACTGACCGGGTACATCGCCTGGTACGCGGCAGCCATGATGGGCTTTACCGAATACCCCCTACAAATGTTCGGACTGGGTATTCACGCCGCATAACTAAATTCTCACTGAGGACAGCAAAGCGCCCCGTCACTTCCCTATGGAAGCGGCGGGGCGCTTTTCTAATCCTTATCCCGACCTATCGGGGTGAGAGATTAAGCGTCCTGGATGGGCCAGAAGACGTCAACCTCAACGTTCTCTTCACCGGAGGTGGGGTACTTCTCGAACTCAGTGTTGTGCATTGGTAGTTCTCCTTCGTGAGCGGGCGGGAATCTCTTCTCCCCCGCGTTAGCTCACCATCGGTAGTGAGCCCTAATGTTTCGCGTTTGCGTCCTCGCAATGGCGGGAACAGTTACAAGTCTACGCCCCATGTATGTTGTGTTTCTACCATTTTTCCCACAATGTATGTAGAGACACATGAAAAATTCGAAAAGCCCACACAGACCCCCTGAAATATCGCCTGAGAGCTTTTCTTTCCCGCAGAAAAACCCACAAGGCAACATTATTTCCCGTCAAATACGCCGCAAGTTTGGTGTGTCAGAACCCACAAGTCACAGGCACGGGAACGCAATAACAGCACACACGCTCAGAAAACAATACAACCCCACGGGTCAGGTCACATTTTTCCGCACTATTCACGAGAAAAATACCGACAATATCTCCGCAACACATTTTCAGAACACAAAAAAATACGCCCCAGACAATAAAACAACGCGCAATACACGTAAAGAGGCCCCGGCACCACACGGTACCGGGGCCTCCCCGTACTCTTATGTCAGCGGATCACGCTTTAAGCCAGCGAAATTAGATCCTGGTAATCCTTCGACCACAGGTCCTCCACCGCATCCGGCAGAAGTAGCACGCGCTCAGGATCCAGCGCCTCCACGGCACCCTCATCGTGAGAAACCATCACGATAGCGCCCTGGTACGCCTTCAACGCGTTCAGAATCTCCTCACGCGAGGCGGGGTCCAGGTTGTTGGTCGGCTCATCGAGCAGTAGCACATTCGCGCTCGACGCCACCAGGGTCGCCAGGGACAGACGGGTCTTCTCACCGCCGGAAAGCACACCGGCAGGCTTATCCACATCATCGCCGGAGAACAGGAACGAACCCAGAATCGTGCGCACGCGGGTGTCATCCAGATCCGGCGCGGCAGACTTCATGTTCTCAAAGACAGTGCGGTCACCATCAAGAATTTCGTGTTCCTGCGCAAAATAGCCCAGCTTCGCGCCGTGACCGTACACGACCTCACCCGTATCAGGCTTGGTGGAACCAGCCAGCATGCGCAGCAGAGTGGTCTTACCGGCACCGTTCAGGCCCAGCACCACCACGCGCGAACCGCGGTCAATCGCCAAATCAACGTCCGTGAAAATCTCCAGAGAACCATAGGACTTCGACAGGCCCTGGGCAGAGAGCGGAGTCTTACCGCACGGCGCCGGATCCGGGAAGCGAATCGCCGCGACCTTATCGCTCTGGCGCTCATCCTCCAGGCCGCGCAGAAGCTTCTCAGCACGCTTAATCATCTGCTGAGCAGCAACAGCCTTCGTCGCCTTCGCGCGCATCTTATTCGCCTGCTCCATCAGAGCATTCGCCTTCTTCTGCGCATTCGCACGCTCACGCTTGCGGCGGTGCTCATCCTGCTCACGCTGAGTCAGGTAGTTCTTCCAACCCATGTTGTACTGGTCAATCACGCAGCGGTTCGCGTCCAGGTAGAAGACGCGGTTGACGACCAGCTCTATGAGGTCGACGTCGTGGCTAATAACCATCAGGCCGCCCGAGAAGTTCTTCAAGAAGTCGCGCAGCCACAGAATCGAGTCGGCATCCAGGTGGTTGGTCGGCTCATCCAGCAGCATGGTGTCTGCATTGGAGAAGAGAATACGCGCCAGCTCCACGCGGCGACGCTGACCACCCGACAGAGTAGACAGCGGCTGGGCGAGCACACGCTCCGGCAGGTCCAGGTTGGAGGTGATGACCGCCGCCTCCGACTCAGCCGCGTAGCCGCCGCCGGCAATGAACTCAGCCTCAAGACGGTCGTAGCGGCGCATACCCTTAGCGCGCACCGCCGGGTCCTCACTCGCCATATCGTCCTGCGCCTGACGCATCTTGCGCGCCACACCATCCAGGCCACGCGCCGAAAGGATACGGTCACGCGCCAGCTGGCTCATGTCATCCACCTTCGGGTCCTGCGGAAGGTAGCCGATAGTGCCGCTGCGGGTGACCGTGCCGTCAGCGGGCAGGGTCAGACCGGCAAGCACCTTAGTCATAGTGGTCTTACCGGCACCGTTGCGGCCCACCAGACCGATCTTGTCGCCCTTATCGATGCGGAAGGTGACCTCTTCCATGAGCAGGCGCGCGCCTGCACGCAATTCGAGGTTCTGTACAGCAATCATGGGTGCCTTTCCGGATGGCGGTCTGGTGTGTGGGTTGATAGTGCTCGGTAGGCGGGATTCGCCGGGCTAGAGGCGGCGAGCGCGCAGAGCACCTCATCAATTTTAGTGCAGGCGTGCCGAGTGCGCATGTGGGGCACCTTTTGTTTTTGTGGTGTGCGGTGTACTATACATACCGGACACCACTCATAGAACATTGTTCAAAACTGGGTTGTGACAAGCAGTCAACCACCGCCACCCTCAACTCTGTAGAAAAATCTGCAGAGCAATACGCATCAAAGGAGTACCACCCCAATGACCGATTCCGTGCGCGAATCAGCCCAGGAACCCCAGGCAACTCAGGCACCGCGCCGTAACGTAGCGGCAAAGACCTCCCTCGCCACCGACCTCTCCCTCATCGCAGTGTTCGCGGGCTTCATCGCCGCGCTCGCCATCATGCCCGCCGTCAGCTTGGGCGGCGTTGCGGTTCCCTTCACCTTCCAGACCCTCGGCATTTACATCACCGCACAGGTGCTCGGCGGCAAGCGTGCCACCGCCTCCGTGGCGCTGTACCTGCTGGTTGGTTTTGCTGGCCTGCCCATCTTCGCTAAGGGCGGCGCCGGTTTGGGTACGCTCGCCTCCCCGAGTGCCGGCTACCTGCTCGGCTTCCTGCCCTTCGCCGCTATTGCCGGTACCCTCGCCTACCTGTTCACCCGCAACACCCGTTCGATTGGTGCGACCTTCCTTATGGCTCTGGTCGCGAACTTCTGCGGTTTTGTGGTTCTGACCGCCTGCGGTATCGCCGGTATGATGGTGAACGCCCACATGACTTTTAACGCCGCGTTCAGCGCGGCAATGGTATTCGTTCCCTGGGATCTGGTGAAGTCCACAATCGCGGTTCTGGTTGGTTTGTCGGTACGCCGCGCCTTCCCGTCCCTGGCTTCTGCCCAGCGTTAAAAGCACACGATGTGCCACACGAGAGGATAGCTATGTTTTTTCGCCGCTCCACGCGCCAGCCTGCACCGCAACAGGTGCAAGGCGAGCAGGCGGTGAGCGCCTCTACCAGCATGCCCGCCCTTGAGCTTGAATCGGTGAGTGTTTTCACTGAGCTGCCCGAAGGCGGGCATCGCCGTATCCTCAAGGATGTGAGCCTGCGGTTCACGGCGAAGCGCACCGCGGTGCTGGGTCTGAACGGTAGCGGCAAGTCCACCCTACTGGGGCTTTTCAATGGGCTCACCCACCCGGATGAAGGTATTGTGCGCGTGAACGGTGTCGACACACTGGAGGCACCGAGCCGCGGCTCGACGGGCGCTCGCGGTCATTCGCAGGGCGCTTTTGAGGGTGTGGGCATGCTCTTCGCCCAGCCGGAGGCGCAGCTGATTATGCCCACCGTTGCCGAAGATATTGACCTGAGTCTGCGCCGTGCCGCCGCCATTGAAGGTAGTGCCCTCAGCGGTGGGCAGCGCCGCGAACGGATTCGTGAACTGCTCCGCGAGCGCGGCCTCGAACGCCTGGAGGACCAGAGCGTTTTCACCCTCTCAGGAGGCGAAAAGCAGCTGGTTGCTCTCACCAGCGTGCTGGCGGCGCGCCCGCAGATTCTTCTGCTCGATGAGCCGACCACCCTGCTGGATTTGCGCAATCGCGCGCGGCTACTCAAGCATTTGGAGTCGCTGGATCAGATGCTGGTGCTCAGCACGCACGACCTGGATTTGGCGGCGTCCTGCGATGAAGCCGTCATTATTCATGACGGCCGTTTGCTCGCTCAGGGGGATGCGGCACAGCTGGTGCAGCAGTACCGTACGTGGTGTGCCGAGGGGTTCCCCAACGAGGGTGCGACCGAAGGTCTGGATTCGGCAGGAGGCGCGCATGGGCGCTAACACGCCGCGCGTGAATCCTCGCCCCGCCGGCCAGGGCTCGGATTTCAATCCCGGTACTCTGCTGGTGGGTTTCTACCAGCCGTTGAACACGCCGGTGCATCGGGCGCCGCTATGGCTCAAGGGCACGCTCTTCTTTGGGCTGTTTCTGCTGTTGGCGGTGACCGGCTGGCAGGTGGCGCTGGTGGCTTTAGTGGCGTCCACGTTCTGCGCGTTGTGGGCTGGTGTGCCCGCCTCCCAGCTGTGGCTAGTGGTTCGCACGCTGTCTCTGCTGCTACTGATTATGGTCGGCTATTACGTGTTTACGGGTCAGTACGCCTCCGGCGCGGATGCTATCGCGACTATGCTGACGGCTTTTTATGCGTCCCGCGCTCTGCTGGTGAGCACTCCCCTGCCGGTTCTGATTGACGGCTTTGTGAGGCTGTGTTCGCCGTTGCGTTTCGTGGGTCTTTCTCCCGAGCGTCTGGGTCTGCTGATTGCGTTGATGGTCCGGTCGATTCCGGCGCTCATGGACCGTTGGGGTGCGTTGCGCAGGGCGGCGGTGGCGCGTAACCTGCCCAAGCGCATGTATTGGCGGCTGCTGATTCCGTGGGTGGTGCAGGCGGTTGATTACGCGACGGCGACCGCTCGCGCTTTGCGGGCACGACACGTGGACGAGCTGAAATAGCGCAGATACGCGAGAGGGGCGGGATGAACCGTGTAGGTTCATCCCGCCCCTTCGCTTTAACTCGCCTAGCTAGGCTGGTTTAGGGCGTTTCAATGAGGAGCACCGCCGGGAGCTGCTCCCACCACAGGTACCAGTCGTGCTGACCGTAGAGCGCCTCCACGAGCTTGTCGAAGCCGCGGTAGACACGCACCGGCATCGCCGAGGAAACCATCGTGTGCTCGACCGCCAGGATTTCGGCGTCGCGGCGGGTTGTGACCGGCACCGGCGTGTAGAACTCGATAAAGTCCGAGGCGATAACAGCCGGGTAGGCGTCATCGCGTTCAAACCAGTAGCGGGCAATGGACAGCATCGCCTCGGGGCTGGGGCTGGAATCCCACCCGCCAAAGGGCAGGTAGGCGAACACCCCGGATACATCCCGCAGCGGCAGGTCCATAATCAGCAGTTCCGCGGCGCTGTCAATGTCGGTAGCTTTAACCTTCTCATTGATGATGCCGGCGGTCAGCTCAAAGGGGTACTCCGCCTTCAACGGCATACCGATATCGTCTTCGCCGAGTTCGCCGTTCTCCATGAGACGGCGGTAGGTCTGCAGGTAGGCGCTCTCATTCAGCTGTCGGAACGCCTCGTGCGCGGCGACTTCTACACCGACCTGATCCAGGTAACGGTGCTCGTCGGTGATGAGGTCGTGTGCGTACCGCTCAACGGTGTCGGCGGTGATGTTCTGCACTGGGGTTGAGGTGCGCAGGGAGACGTTATTCTCAATGGTCCCGAGCAAGGTCGGGTCGAGGGCAACCACGATGGGGGTTGTTCCCCGGTTCTTGCCCTCGCAAAGGTGTTCGAGGTATCGCCGGTTAAGTTCGGCTCGTGGGGCGCCGTGGCGGATTCGCTCGTGTGGGTAGGGGTACAAAGCGACGAAGCGCTCGTAGAGCTCTGCCATGGTGTTCTCCGATGTTTGGTTGCCCCCAGTTTATCGCGTATTCTCGCGGAAAAATACGGGTTTCTGGAGGTTTTGGGAGGGCACGGAGGGCGTGTAATTTTTTCGTTTGATGAGTGTGTATCGGTGTGTGCTAAACACGCTTAAACTGCCTTAGTGTTGGGCGGTTTGTGCACCGATTTTCGCCAGAAAAAGACAGAAATTTTTTTGCCACCATATGAGATTTTGGGCGGTTTACACCGGGCGGTGCCAAAGGGTGCGGTGGACACTTTCGCGGAGGTGCGGGGCGCCTCCTGCGGGTCGGTATCCGCTGCCAGAACTCGGGTAGAACAGGCACCAAGTTCATGATTTACAGCCATAAAACGCCCTATTTTCTTCTTCTGCGCGTCATATTTGACGTATTAGGGGCGTCTCGGGCGAGTTCCGCCGCCGCCGCGTAGCTGCTGGAGTAAAGTGTTGGTACCAGCTACCACCCGTGCCGCGTTGGTGCGGAAAACGTCGCTGGGACCATCAACTCGCAGGAGTTCAAACCAACGGAGGTTCTCATGTCGAATAACTACTACAAAGAGATGGTTCGCCTGGCAGACAGCATCGCTGATAAGGCGCATGAGGGGCAGACTGACCGTAACGGCTGGCCCTATATCTCCCACCCTCGCCGTGTGGCTCTTGGGGTACGTAAGCTTGCGTGTGAGTTGGCTGCCGCGACTCACCCTGATATTTCTTTGGAGGAGCTGAAGGCTGAAGCGCAGATTGTGGCGCTGCTGCATGACACGGTGGAGGATACCGGCGTTTCCCTCGCATATCTGGCCCGTTACTTCTCGGCGCGTATTGTGGATGCGATTGATGCCTTGACCCGCCGCCCGGGTGAGTCGCGTGAGTCGTATCTGAGCCGGGTGCGTGTGAATGATTTGGCTCGTCTGGTGAAGCTTGCCGATATTGCGGATAATACTGACCCGCAGCGTTTGGCGCTTCTGGAGGAACCGACTCGTACCTGCCTCATGATCAAGTATGAGCACTCGCTGAAGCTGCTGCACCTGAACGACTAGGTTCAACGCTGACCATATAGAAGCCGCCCGGTATGGAATGTGTTCCATGCCGGGCGGCTTCTATGAATCATCTATTGAATTAGTCCAGGTGAGAGACTGCGTAATCAGCTTCTTCCTCGGTGAATCCTTCAGCAGATGAAGTCAGCTGGGAACGGATTGCCTCGGGAGACATGTTCATCGTCTTCTGGTAGCTCTTTGCCGATTCCAAAGCATTTGCGTTCCAGTCAGCCTTCACGTTATCCACGGCGTACTGAGCCGCCTCGGGGCTAAACTTTTCGGCAGAACTTGTCAGCTGGTTATAGATACCCTGCTTCGACATATGCATAAGGCGGGAGTACGACTGTGCCGAATTCAACGCTGATTTGTACTCGGTCGGTACTTTATCGCCCTGCTTTGCCTTGGATTCCGCAGCAGTGGTAGCAGGAGCCGCAGAGGTACCGGCATCTGCCGCAGAAGAGGTATCAGTACCTACCGCAGCGGAAGAAGCACTAGTCGCAGACGAATCAACAGCCGCCGAAGATGAGGGGGCACTTACCTTAGTGGAGCTCTTAGAGCCGCCCATCATCGAAGCGCAACCACCAAGAAGAAAAATAATTACGAGAGTGATAAACCACCAACGGAGGTAGAAGGGCTTCTTCTTAACGTAGACAGAACCGTCAGCGGCAATAATCTTTTGTGCCATGATTTCCTTTCGGCTTTCCTCAAGCAACCGTCGCATGAAGAAAACCAATATGAAGTGAGTGGATAATTCACAAGGAAATATACTTGACCCCCCCCCATTGTCAAAGTGGCAAAAATTGGCGTTGCTCAGAACAAGCATCCACTGCTGACATATCTGATATCGCATAAAAGTACCCGCCCGGTGCCGAAGGCATATACCTTCCGCACCGGGCGGGTACCTTATCTGCGAGTCAGGAGCTTAGATGTTGAAGCCCAGCGCGCGCATCATATCGCGGCCGTCCTCAGTAATACGCTCCGGGCCCCACGGCGGCATCCAAACCCAGTTCACACGCCAAGAATCAACCAGGTTATCCAGGTTAGCCTGAACCTGCTCCTCAATAACCTCCTGCAGCGGGCACGCAGCGGTGGTCAGAGTCAGGTCCAGAATGAGGGTTCCGTCCTCATCCCAGCGCAGACCGTAGAGCAGACCGAGGTCAACAATATTGACGCCGAGCTCCGGGTCAATGACCTCCTTGAGGGCTTCCTCAATCTCTTCCTGAGGAACACGACCCTGCACAGTCTCAGTCATAGTTCTATCTTTCTGTCAGAATCCGGTAGGAGAAGAAGCTTACTTCTTACCCACGTAAGAAACGTAGCCCTCTTCTTCCAGGCGGTCAGCCAGCTCGGGGCCGCCCTGGTCAACCATCTTGCCGTCCACGAACACGTGCACGAACTGCGGCTTGATGTAGCGCAGGATGCGGGTGTAGTGGGTAATCAGCATGACGCCCATGTCGTTAGCCTCGTGCGCACGGTTCACGCCCTCAGACACGATCTTCAGTGCGTCAACGTCCAGACCGGAGTCGGTCTCATCCAGGATGCCGAACTTGGGCTTGAGCAGCTCCAGCTGAAGGATCTCGTGGCGCTTCTTCTCACCACCGGAGAAACCCTCGTTCACGTTACGTGCGATGAACGCAGGGTCAATCTCCAGGTTCTTCATGGCTTCCTTAACGTCCTTGGTCCAGGTACGCAGGGAGGGAGCCTGACCGTCCACAGCGGTCTTAGCGGAACGCAGGAAGTTGGACATGGTCACACCGGGGATCTCAACCGGGTACTGCATAGCCAGGAACAGGCCTGCGCGTGCACGCTCGTCCACGCTCATCTCGGTGATGTCCTCACCGTCGAGCAGGATCTGACCGGAATCAACCTGGTACTTGGGGTGGCCAGCAATGGTGGAAGCCAGAGTGGACTTACCGGAACCGTTCGGGCCCATGATTGCGTGAATCTCGCCCGAGTTGATGGTCAGGTTAACGCCCTTCAGGATGGGCTTGGTGGTTTCGTCGTCGAGGATAACCGAGACGTGAAGGTCCTTGATTTCAAGAGTAGACATTGATTTCTCCTGGTAAAGCTTAGTTGTTGCTGAGGGCGAGCTCTGCCTCAAGGGCCTCGGTGAGCTGCTCTTCAAGTTCGGGAACACGGATCTGCTGAATGATCTCGTTCAGGAAGCCGCGCACGACCAGACGGCGTGCCTCAGCCTCCGGAATACCGCGAGCCTGCAGGTACCACAGGTGCTGCTCATCGAGCTGGCCGGTGGTGGATGCGTGGCCGGCGCCCTCAATCAGGCCGGTCTCAATCTCCAGGTTCGGCACGGAGTCGGCGCGGGGACCAACTTCCAGCAGCAGGTTACGGTTCAGCTCGTAGGTGTCGGTGCCTTCTGCATCCTTACCAATCAGAACGTCACCAACCCATACGGAGTGCGCACCCTTACCCTGCAGCGCGCCCTTGTAGGTCACGCGGGACTTGCAGTTGGGTACGGAGTGGTCCACGAACAGACGGGACTCAATGTGCTGACCTGCGTCTACGAAGTACAGGCCGTACATTTCAGTCTCAGCGCCGGGAGCGGTGAACTTGGTGGAGGGGGTCACGCGCACCAGGTCGCCGCCGAGGGACACCACAACGTGCTTGAAGCGTGCGTTGCGGCCCAGCTTAGCGTAGTGTGCGGAGGCATGGATTGCGTCGTCAGCCCACTGCTGCACGGAAACAACGTTCAGCTCAGCCTCGTCGTTCACCACGAACTCAACGTTCTGTGCCAGGATGGTGGAGCCGGTGTGGCGCAGAACCACGACAGCCTTCGAGAAGGGCTTAGCCTCAATCACGATGTGCTGCGCGGCAGCCTCGTTGCCGGTGCCGGTGATGTCGATTTCCACGTGCTCAGCCAGTTCAGCTTCGGCGGGGATGGTCACCACGGTTGCTTCGGTGAAGCTGGACCACGCGTTCGCTGCCACACGGTCCTCGGGGATACCTGCGGAGCCGATGCGTGCATCCTCGCGGGAGACGGTCTCAACCTGAACCTGCTCGGGTGCAGTGATCTTCGGTGCCGGTGCGGTGCCGGTCAGCTTCTCCAGGTGCAGGCCGCCCAGACGCTTCAGCGGGGTGAAGCGCCAGTCCTCTTCACGACCGGTCAGGGGTGCGAAGTCTTCCACGTTGTAGGAGGTCTTACGCTCTGCACGGGATGCTTCGAGTACCTTCTGGACGTTGTTCGGGTTGGAGCCCTGGTGGTGTGCCTCGGTGGCGCGCATCAGGGTGTCATCGTGGGCGAACTCGGTGGCGAGCTTCTCGCCCTCCTGGTCCATGCCGGGGATGATCGGGGAGTGGTAACCCAGGGTTTCTTCGTTGGTCGGCATTAGCCCACAGATCCTTCCATCTGAAGTTCGATCAGGCGGTTCAGTTCGAGTGCGTACTCCATCGGCAGCTCACGGGCGATAGGCTCAACGAAGCCGCGGACAATCATCGCCATTGCTTCTTCTTCGCTCAGGCCGCGCTGCATCAGGTAGAACAGCTGGTCCTCGGAGACGCGGGAAACGGTCGCCTCGTGGCCCATGGTCACATCGTCCTCGCGGACATCCACGTAGGGGTAGGTGTCGGAGCGGGAGATGGTGTCCACCAGCAGTGCGTCACAGACCACGGAGGACTTGGAGTGCTTAGCGCCCTCACGCACCTGAACCAGGCCACGGTATGCGCTGCGACCGCCGTTACGTGCCACGGACTTGGACACAATGGTCGAGGAGGTGTTCGGTGCAATGTGAACCATCTTCGAACCGGTGTCCTGGTGCTGACCCTCACCCGCGAATGCGATGGACAGGGTCTCACCCTTAGCGTGCTCGCCGACCATGTAAACAGCCGGGTACTTCTGGGTGACCTTCGAACCGATATTGCCGTCCACCCATTCCATGGTGGCGCCCTCGTGCGCAACCGCGCGCTTGGTCACCAGGTTGTAGACGTTGTTCGACCAGTTCTGGATGGTGGTGTAGCGAACGCGTGCGTTCTTCTTCAGCACAATCTCAACCACTGCGGAGTGCAGGGAGTCGGACTTGTAGATGGGGGCGGTGCAACCCTCAATGTAGTGAACGTAGGAGTCTTCGTCCGCAATAATCAGGGTGCGTTCGAACTGGCCCATGTTCTCGGTGTTAATGCGGAAGTACGCCTGCAGCGGAATCTCCACGTGAACTCCCGGGGGAACGTACACGAAGGAGCCACCGGACCATACGGCGGTGTTCAGCGCGGAGAACTTGTTGTCACCAATCGGGATGATGGAGCCGAAGTATTCCTTGAACAGTTCGGGGTATTCGCGCAGACCGGTGTCGGTATCGACGAAGATCACGCCCTGCTTCTCCAGGTCCTCACGGATCTGGTGGTACACGACCTCAGACTCGTACTGTGCCGCCACACCCGCGACCAGCGAGTTACGCTCCGCCTCGGGAATGCCCAGACGCTCGTAGGTGGTGCGGATGTCCTCGGGCAGTTCCTCCCAAGAAGCCGCCTGACCCTCGGTCGAGCGCACGAAGTACTTGATGTTGTCGAAGTCGATTTCGGAAAGATCCGCACCCCAGGTGGGCATGGGCTTACGCTCGAAGAACTTCAGCGCCTTCAGACGCATATCCAGCATCCACTGGGGTTCGTTCTTCTTTGCAGAGATGTCGCGCACGACGTTCTCGTCCAGGCCGCGCTTTGCTACCTGGCCTGCTTCGTCGGAGTCTGCCCAACCGTACTCGTAGTTGCCAATGCCCTCGAGTTCGGGGTTCATCTCCAGGATCTCTGAAATGACGGTGTCGTTGGCGTTCTGCCCAACTTTCTCAGTCATTACGGCCTTTCTTCGATGGTTATTACATTTCTCTCCGTCACCTGCCGGTTGCAGGCGCGGTAGTTTTAGGGGCTGATGCCGCGCTCGACCACGGCGTTTAACGCAGCGTGGTGCGGGCGGTTTTCAGCGTGCGGGTCGCATCCTTGAGGGGTTCATCGGGGTGCGCCGCGGGGTACTGCGGTAAGTGTTACGCGGAAGGTTTCTCTGCGGATTCCTCGGCGTTCTTCTCGCTCTCGGCGGTGACGCGGTTCAGGGGCACGTGCGTGGTACACACGTGAGCGCCCGAAGCCATGGTCGAGAGCCTACGCACATCAACGCCGAGCAGGTCGGAAATAATCCCGGTTTCCTGTTCGCAGAACACCTGGAAGTCGCCGGCGAGGTCGCGTACCGGGCAGTGACCCTGACAGAGCTGAATACTTGCCAGAAAATGCTCGGGAACGGTCCGTCCTGCAGGAGGCGCGGTAACCTGAGCGGTCGCCACGAAACCATCCTTGCTCATTGCCTCTGCGAGCGCCTGCGCTCTGGCCGCCACATCATCACCGGCGGCTTCTACGACGGGTCGGTAGCGGGCTTCCATTTCTGCGGCGCGGGCGGAGGCGAAAGCTTCGAGGGCTTCCTGCCCAACCGTGTCGCGGAGCATTTGCAGGGCGTCGCGGGCGATGATGAGGTAGTCGTTGCCGAGGCGTTCGTGGCCCTGGGGGGCGATCACGTAGCGGCGGGCGGGTCGTCCGGCTCCGGCGCCGTGCTTTTTGATGGGCGCGACCTCGATCATGTTGTTGGATTCGAGGGCGTCGAGGTGGCGGCGTACCGCTGCGGGAGTGAGGCTGAGGAGCTCACCGAGGGTTGCTGCGGATACGGGGCCATTGTTGAGGACTTCGCGCAGGACGCGGTCCCTGGTGCGTTCTTCTGCCTCGGCTTTGCGCTTGGATGTGCGTGCCGCGGAGGACTTTGTACTGGAAGCACCAGTAGAGCCCGAGGCGGCGGTTCGGGTGCCGTTTCGGGTCTGCGCCTCGTTCGTTGAGGCGCGCTGAGGGGTCTTATTCACGGAATACACAAATAAAGTATGTCCTAATTAGTTTTTCTTTGGCTAGTTAGGTACCCCTACTTGCTAACTTTTCTACCTTAAAGTGAACTTTTGAGTCGTAACGGGCGTGCTTTGAACGTGAGTTAGGGCATAAGATGAAGGGGCACACACGCTCCTTCATCGCAAAAATCGAAAGTGACTGTCTATGGAGACCACCACCGCGGGCCAGCAGGACCACCCTGGGCGTGCATCCGCCGTACCAACGGCACACACGGAGCCCAGCGCCTCACCCACCGCACGACGACGCATCGTCACCGAAGAACCGGCGCTCACCATTAAAGACCTCATCAAAGAGTTCAAACCCTCACGCGCCTTCCGCACCAAATACCCCGAACGGCTCACCGCCAGCGGGCTCTACCGCGCCGTCAACAAGGTCAACCTGCGCGTCTTCCCCGGTGAAGTGGTCGTCCTCCTCGGAGCCAACGGTGCCGGCAAAACCACGACCCTCGCCTGCGCCCAGGGCCTACTCAAACCCACCCGCGGTACCGTGCGCCTCCTTGGTGAAAACCCGCTGCAGGCGGACCCGGAGCTGCGCGCCAAGGTCGGCATTATGCTCCAGGACGGCGGCCTGCCCAACGCCATGCACCCCATTCCGCTACTCGAGCACATCTCGACCATGTACACCGACCCGTACCCGGTCGAAGAGCTTGCAGAACGCCTCGGCATTGATGCTTTCAACGGCACCACGATTCGCCGCCTCTCGGGTGGTCAGAAGCAGCGCGTCTCCCTCGCCGCCGCCCTCATCGGCCGCCCGGACGTGCTCTTCCTCGACGAGCCCTCCGCGGGCCTGGACCCGCAATCCCGCAACGTCGTCTTCGACATCATTCGTGAACAGCGTGAACTTGGCACCGCAATCGTGCTCACCACGCACCTGATTGATGACGCGCAGAAGCTCGCCGATTACGTCTACATCATTGAAAACGGCGCCACGGTTCAGGAAGGTACCGTCTCCGAGCTCATCGCCAGCGACGGCACGAACCGCCTGCAGTACACACTGGATGCACCCACCCCCACCCGTGAGCAACTGCTGCCCGCACATCTGCGTGCCGGTGTGGAGCTCATCGAGAAGGTGCCCTACACCCCGGCTCGTGACGGCGCACCCTCCGTGCCCGGCGCGTATGAGCTGGTCGGCGCACTACGCCCCGAGCACCTGGCGGCGTTCACCTCAGCGCTCGCCGAACGTTACCTCATGCCGATTTCTCTCACCATGGAACCGAAGACTCTTGAGGATGTCTTCCTCGACATTTCAGGACGTGATATCCGATGAGCAACACCGCACGCACTAACAACAACCGGGCGGCCAACAACCGGGCAACAGAAAACCAAGTAAAAGAAAAGCCTGCAGAAGAGAGCCGAGCGGAAGGGAACCGAATGGAAGAACGCGCCGCGAACACCCGTTCCGCCGTAGACACCCGCCCCAAGGTCTCTTCTATTGACGAAGATGAGGAGTACATTCCCCCGCGCGCGAACTACCCGCTCGTGCGCGTAATCGAGCAGGGCCGCTACGAGACGATGGCGATGCTCCGCAACGGCGAGCAGCTGATGCTCAACATTATTTTTCCCGTCATGGCACTCATTGCGTTGCGGTTTACCGGCCTGATTGATGAGTACGCGAACTCGGTGGGGGTCTCCCGCATGGACGCGGCGGTCCCCGGCGTTCTGGCGCTCTGCGTGATTTCTACGGCGCTGTCCGGTCAGGGCATTGCCACAGGTTTTGATCGCCGCTACGGCGTGCTGCGATTCCTGGCGACCACTCCCCTGGGCCGTAACGGTCTGATCATGGGCAAGTGCATTGCGGTGCTGGTGGTCGTGGCGATTCAGTTCACGCTGGTGGCAGCGCTCGGGTACGGTCTGGGCTGGCGCCCGGACGCTATCGCCGTCTCGCGCTCCATCATCACGATGCTCATGGGCGCCGGCGCGTTTACGGCGCTGGGTCTGCTCATTGCCGGCACGGTGCGCGCGGAGGCGACCCTCGCCATCGTGAATATTGCCTGGGTGATTCTTGCCGGTGCCGGCGGCGTGGTGTTCCCGTTGAAGTCCTTCCCCGACTGGTACGCCGGGGTTGTGGCATGGTCGCCCTCGGCGGCTCTGGGTGACGCGCTGCGCGGCAACTTCATTCAGCATCAGTGGCTTGCCGACCCGCACTGGGTACTCATCGTGTGGACCGTGGTCATTGGGTTTATTGCCTCGCGCAAGTTCAAGTGGTCTGACTAGTATCAACCTGGCAGGCAGCGCTTTTCGCGCATACAGCTAAAGCAACTGCAGGTTAAAAAGGCGGGCGCCGGATATGTTTCCGACCATATCCGGCGCCCATTCATATAACACAAACCTTTAGTCTCAATCACGCACAAAGTGCACGGTCAGAGACTAAAAGAAAGCACTCTCCTCCAGAACCTTTTATCTCACCACCACAGTAAGATAATCGACGGTTCTTACGCGGAGGAGGGGCTTCAATCACCGAGATGCAGACCGACCCAACCACTGTTTCGGTCTGCAACCTTCCTGCTCAACCTTAACATGAGCTTCACCACTTACACAAAAATTGTTACGTTACTGAACAATATTCAGCGCATAGCTCAGAAACACAGCTCAAACGCGCACCGCGAAATCCGCGGAGCCCGCGTTGTAGCGTCGCTTTTTCTCCATCTCAGCCCCGTATCACCCTGTGAATGTCTGCATTCACACACCGGATCCTGCCGCCTCGTGAACTATCCTGTTAAAACGAAAGGGTCGAAACAACTCTCCGGACGCCCCACACACAGCACCCCGTGTGCCCCGCACCTACCCGGGTACCTACCGGCGCGGGAATAAGCGCCACCGAAGGCACGTTACACCCGACGGACAGCGCGCTAGCACAAGCCTGCTGGCGCATCCACTCACGTTGTGAAAGGACACCCACGTGGCAGAGAACTTCCAGTGGACAGAAACCGACCAGCGCGCCGTAGATACCGCACGTATCCTCGCCGCAGACGCCGTAGAAAAGGTCGGATCCGGCCACCCCGGCACCGCAATGAGCCTGGCGCCGGTCGCCTACCTGCTCTTCCAGAAGGTCATGAACCAGGATCCCTCCGACGACCGCTGGGAAGGCCGCGACCGCTTCATCCTCTCCCCCGGCCACACCTCCCTCACCCTGTACACTCAGCTGTTCCTCGGCGGCTACGGCCTCGAAATGAGCGACCTGGAAGCCCTGCGCACCTGGGGTGCCCTCACCCCCGGCCACCCCGAATACAAGCACACCAAGGGCGTAGAAATCACCACCGGCCCGCTCGGCCAGGGCCTGGCATCCGCCGTTGGTTTCGCCTACGCACAGCGCCGTATGCGCGGCATGTTCGACCCCGAAGCAGCACCGGGCACCTCCCCCTTCGACCACCACGTCTACGTCATCGCCTCCGAAGGTGACGTGCAGGAAGGCGTCACCGCCGAGGCGTGCGCGCTCGCAGGTCACCAGGAGCTCGGCAACCTGATCGTCGTCTGGGACCGCAACCACATCTCCATTGAGGAAGACACCGACGTTGCCTTCACCGAGGACGTAGCAAAGCGCTACGAGTCCTACGGCTGGGATGTTCAGCGCGTGGACTGGACCCGCACCGGCGACTACGTTGAGGACGTCGCAGAACTGTACGCCGCTATTGAGCGTGCGAAGGCTGTCACCGACAAGCCCTCCTTCATTGAGCTGCGCACCATCATCGGCTACCCTGCACCCACCAAGCAGAACACCGGCGCAGTACACGGCTCCAAGCTCGGTGCTGAAGAGGTTGCCGCAACCAAGGAACTGCTCGGCTTCGACCCCGCCAAGAGCTTCTTCATCGAGGAGAACGTCCTGGCGCACACCCGCCAGCTCGTTGAGCGCGGCGCAGCGGCACACAAGGCATGGGACGAGAAGTTCGAGGCGTGGGCTAAGGCTAACCCCGAGCGCGCCGAACTGTACAAGCGCCTCGTCGCAGGCGAACTGCCCGCAGACTACAAGGCTGCCTTCCCCGTGTTCGAGGCTGGCACCTCCGTGGCAACCCGCGCGGCATCCGGCACCGTCATCAACGCTATTGCTGACACCTTCCCCGAACTGTGGGGTGGCTCCGCTGACCTCGCCGGCTCGAACCTGACCACCATCAAGGGTGCAGAGTCCTTCAACCCGGCATCGCACAGCACCGAAGACTGGACCGCGAACCCCTACGGTCGCGTGCTGCACTTCGGTATTCGTGAGCAGGCTGCCGCAGCCATCGTCAACGGCATCGTGCTCTCCTCCCCGACCCGCGCGTTCTCGGGCACCTTCTTCGTGTTCTCCGACTACCAGCGTCCGGCTGTTCGTCTCTCCGCGCTGATGGGCGTTCCCGCACTGTACGTGTGGACCCACGACTCCATTGGTGTGGGCGAGGACGGCCCCACCCACCAGCCGATCGAGCACCTCTCCTCTCTGCGCGCTATCCCCGGCTTCGACGTGGTTCGCCCCGCGGACGCTAACGAAACCGCCGTCGCATGGCGCACCATCCTGGAGAAGTCCGACCGCCCCGCAGGTATCGTGCTCTCCCGTCAGAACCTGCCCGTCTGGGCTCGTGAAGACGTGCACGCAGACGCTGAGGGTGAGAAGTTCGCTTCCGCTGAGGGCACCGCACGCGGCGGCTACATCATGGCTGACACCGAGGGCACCCCGGACGTCATCCTGATCGCTACCGGCTCCGAGGTTGAGCTCGCTGTTCAGGCTCGCGCAACCCTCGCAGAGCAGGGCATCGCGGCTCGCGTGGTCTCCATGCCCTCGCGTGAGTGGTTCGCTGAGCAGGACGCAGAGTACCGCGAGTCGGTTCTGCCCTCCTCGGTTGTAGCCCGCGTCTCCGTCGAGGCTGGCCTGGCGATGAGCTGGTACGACCTGCTCGGCACCGCCGGCCGCGCCGTATCCATCGAGCACTTCGGTGCATCCGCCGATGCGAAGACCCTGTACCGCGAATTCGGTATCACTGCGGAGGCTGTCGTGGCCGCCGCTAAGGATTCCATCGACGCCGCTAAGTAGGCAGTAACAACGCCGCGGTAACTGCCGCGCACACTGCGCTCCCCCTGTACGGGTGGGGTGCGGACGCAACGGGTAGGCTCCGGCTGACCGCTCAGCCGGAGCCTCCCGCCGCCCAGAAGATTTCACTGATATCTCAAATTTCAATTTCGACAAAGAATCGAAGGTTTTCACATGTCTGAGTCCACTCAGAAGCTTTCCGACGCCGGCGTCTCCATCTGGCTTGACGACCTCTCCCGTGAGCGTCTGACCAGCGGCAACCTCGCCGAACTCATCAAGACCCACAACGTCGTCGGTGTGACCACCAACCCCACCATCTTCGCTGGTGCGCTCTCCAAGGGCGCCGCATACGCTGAGCAGATGCGTGAGCTTGCCGCCGCCGGCGCAAGCGTTGAAGAGGCAGTCTTCGCCGCAACCTGCGACGACGTGCGCGCAGCCTGCGACGTGTTCGCACCCGTCTACAAGGCATCCAACGGTTTTGACGGCCGCGTCTCCATCGAGGTTGACCCCCGCCTGGCACGCGACGCCGAAGGCACCGCCAAGATGGCACGTGAACTCTACGAGCGCGTGGGCCGCGAAAACGTCATGATTAAGATCCCCGCAACCCAGGAAGGCCTGCGCCCCATCGCGGAGACCCTGGCTGCTGGCATCAGCGTGAACGTAACCCTGATCTTCTCCCTGACCCGCTACCGCGAGGTCATCAACGCCTACATGCTCGGCCTGGAGCAGGCGCTGGAGAACGGTAAGGACCTGTCCACCATCCACTCGGTCGCATCCTTCTTCGTCTCCCGCGTAGACACCGAAATCGATGCACGCCTCGAAGCTGCCGGCGGCGACGCTGTGCAGCTCAAGGGCAAGGCAGGCCTGGCAAACGCACGCCTCGCCTACGAGGTGTTCGAGGAAATGTTCTCCTCCGAGCGTTGGGCACGCCTGCAGGCACACGGCGCAAACGTACAGCGCCCGCTGTGGGCATCCACCGGTGTGAAGGACCCCTCGCTGCCGGACACCCTGTACGTCACCGGCCTGGTCGCACCCAACACCGTGAACACCATGCCCGAGGCAACCCTGAACGCTGTTGCCGATCACGGCGAGGTTACCGGCAACACCATCGTGCCGAACTACTCCGAAGCGAATGAGGTTCTGGACGCTATCTCCGCTCACGTCTCCTACCCGGAGGTCGTGGAGAAGCTCGAGGTTGAGGGCCTGTCCAAGTTCGACGTCTCCTGGGAAGAGCTGCTGCAGACCGTCCGTGAGGCACTCGAACAGGCCAAGTAGCTGCTAGTAGCCGCCGAACTATAGCGCGGCACTAAACACTATCGGTGTGCACCGCCCGATGCGCACCGCGGCACCGCGTCCTAATCCGCCGGGGTTCCCGCCAGAGCTTCACCGCTCGGGGAATCTCGGCGAATTAGGGTGCCACTGAGACAATCCCGTCAAAACCGGTACAATACAGGGTACACACCTTCCAGAATGCGGCATCGCCTCCGCGCGAATAAGGTACGAACCGCGCGCCGCACGAACCAACCAAGGCAATCAAAGGAATATATTGTGACTATCGGTCATGAAGCGAACCCCCTCAGGGACACTCGCGACCGCCGCATTACCCGCATTGCGGGGCCGTCCGCGCTCGTCTTCTTTGGCGTAACCGGTGACCTGGCCCGCAAGAAGCTGCTTCCGGCAGTGTATGACCTCATGAACCGCGGTTTGCTCCCCCCGAGCTTCGGCCTTGTCGGCTTCGGCCGCCGCCCCTGGAGCGATGACGATTTCCGTTCCTACGTACGCGAATCCGTTGAAGCACACGCCCGTACCCCCTTCCGCGAAGACGTATGGAACCAGTTCCAGCAGGGCATGCGATTCGTCGTAGGTGCCTTTGACGACGACGCAGCCTATGAACAGCTCAAGAGCACCCTCGCCGAACTCGACGAGCGTGGCGCTCACGGCAACCACGCCTTCTACTTGTCGATTCCCCCGAAGGCATTCGAGCAGGTCCTCACCAAGCTCGCCGAACACGACCTCGCATCGCGCGATAACGACACCGTCAACCCCGTCGACGGTTGGCGCCGCGTGGTCATTGAGAAGCCCTTCGGTCACAACCTTGAAAGCGCACGCGAACTGAACTCCATCGTGGAAGCAGTCTTCCCGCCCGACGCCGTGTTCCGCATCGACCACTACCTGGGCAAGGAAACCGTGCAGAACATCCTGGCGATGCGTTTCTCCAACCAGATGTTCGAACCGCTCTGGAACTCCAACTACGTTGACCACGTCCAGATCACCATGGCAGAAGACATCGGCATCGGCTCCCGCGCAGGCTACTACGACGGCGTGGGTGCAGCCCGCGACGTCATCCAGAACCACCTGTTGCAGCTGCTCGCCCTCACCGCCATGGAAGAGCCCCTCAGCCTCGACGCCAAGCACCTGCGCGCCGAAAAGGCTAAGGTCCTCGAAGCGCTCCGCATTGACGATCTGCCGAACTCCTTCGCGCTCGGCCAGTACGCCGCAGGCTACCAGGGCGGCGAGCACGTCAACGGCTTCTTCGACGAAAACGACATCCCCGCAGACTCCCGCACCGAAACCTTCGCAGCGCTGAAGGTGTCCATCGCAAACCGCCGCTGGGAAGGCACCCCCTTCTACCTGCGCGCCGGCAAGCGCCTGGGCCGCCGCGTCACCGAAATCGCCGTGGTCTTCAAGAAATCCTCCGACCGTCTCTTCGGCGAACGTGAAAACCCGCAGGTCGGCCAGAACGCCATCGTCATCCGCGTGCAGCCCGACGAAGGCATGACCATCCGATTCTCCGCGAAGGTGCCCGGCACCCAGATGGAAATCCGCGACGTCAACATGGACTTCGGCTACGGCCACTCCTTCACCGAAGAGTCCCCCGAAGCCTACGAACGCCTCATCCTGGACGTTCTGCTCGGCGAGCCGCCGCTGTTCCCCCGCCACGAAGAAGTTGAGCTCTCCTGGAAGATCCTCGACCCCTTCGAAGAGTACTGGGAAGAAAACCGCATTAAGCCTGAACCCTACGAGTCCGGTTCGTGGGGTCCGCGTTCAGCACACGAGATGCTTGAGCGTGACAACCGCGCTTGGAGGCGCCCGTGATCTCGCACCTGCATAACACCACCGTTTCCGCTATCAACAAGGAACTGAGCCACCTGACTGCCGCCAACGGTAGCCTCAGCAGCGGACGAGTTCTCACCCTCGTTGTTCTCGCGGAAAAGGGCCACTCCCGCGAAGCAATGCGCGCCGCAATTCGTGCCTCCCACGAACACCCGAGCCGCATTATTGTGCACATCTCTCACGACCCGCTCGACCCCGACCAGCTGGATGCAGAAATCCACCTCGGCGGCGACACCGGCGCATCCGAGATGATTGTTCTGCGCGGCTGGGGTAGCGCATCCCGCCCGACCGAAGCACTGATCTCCGGTCTGTTGCTGCCGGACTCCCCTATTGTGGTCTGGTGGCCGCACTCGGTGCCCGAGAACCCGGCACAGCACTCCATCGGTCGTATCGCGCAGCGTCGCATTACCGACTCTGCACGCGCCGACGACCCGAAGGAAGCGCTGCGTAAGCTCACCGACGTATTCCGTGCAGGCGACACCGACCTGGCGTGGACCCGCCTCACCCTGTGGCGCACCCAGCTGGCAGCGCTCATGGAACAGATGCCTTCCTCCCCCGTACGCCGCGTGGTTGTATGGGGTTCGAGCAAGTCCCCGTCCGTGGTGCTGCTCGGTACGTGGCTCGGCTGGAAACTTGAAGCGCCCGTACACCTCGCCACCATCGGCGCGGCAAACCGCGGCCTGTACCGCGTCAGCATTGAGCGTGAAGACGGTTCCGTGACGATGTTCCGCCCCGGCATTTCCGTGGCAACCATCTCCACCCCGTACGCGCCCGATCAGCAGATTGCGCTGCCGGTGCGTACCCTCGCCGAGTGCATCTCTGAGGAGCTGCGCCGCCTCGACCCGGACGACACCTACGGTGACGTGCTGAAGCAGGCGCTGTGCACCGTCACCCTCGTCGATGACACCTGCCAGCCTGAAGACATGCTGGACCTCGAAGAATACCCGGAGGTTTTCGATGCCTAAGATTCAGAACATGGGCGCATCCACCCCCACCCTGGTGGCGCACCCGACCCGCGACGCTCTCGCAGAGGACGCGGTGACCCGCATCCTCGACATCATTGAGCACGTGCTCTCTGAGCGCACGATCGCCCACATTTCGCTGACCGGCGGCACGATGGGTATCGCCACTTTGAAGGCGTGGGCTGAGAACGAGCGCGTGAAGGATATCGACTGGTCCCGCGTGCACTTCTGGTTCTCTGATGAGCGTTTCGTGCCCGAGCGTAGCCCCGAACGTAATGACGGTCAGGCTATTGAGGTGCTGCTCGCTCCCCTGCTGTCGCACGGCCTGGTCGTGGGCAATGTGCACCGCATGGGTCCGTCCGATATTTTCACCGGTCTTGAGGCTGCGGCTGAGCATTACGCTTTTGAGATGCGCGACTACGCCGGTTCTGCACCGGCTGTGAGTGTGCAGATGCCCGAGGGCGCAACCGAATTGCCGCTGGCTGGCGGTCACGGTGGCGGCGCAGGTCACGAGCACGGCGGCTCCGGCGGCTGTGGTTGTGGCGGCGGCGGTTGTGGTTCGTCCGCACCCGAGCAGTCCATCGAAGAGACCATCCTGGACGAATTTGACGCTGAGGCTGCTGAGGCTTCTGAATCCGCCGGTGGTTGCGGATGCGGCGGCGGAGGCGGCGGAGGCTGCGGTGGCGGCGGCCAGTGGCCCGCCCCGGTCTTTGACATCACCCTGCTGGGCATGGGCCCGGACGGCCACATCGCGTCCCTGTTCCCGGGCCGTAAGCAGGTTCTGCTGGGTACCGGTCTGCCGGAGGATCCGGTTGAGGGTGGTAAGGCTGTGACCGTGATGGTTTCTGATTCACCGAAGCCGCCGGCTGAGCGTGTGTCGGTGACCCTGCCGATTATCAATAATTCGCGTCACGTGTTCTTCCTCATCACCGGTGAGGATAAGCAGGATGCGACCAGCCGCCTTCTGGCTGGCGCGAAGCTGGACGCTGAGGACCTGAACGCGGAGCTGCTGTTGGAAACCCCGGCGGTGGGTGCACGCGGTAAGAAGCAGACCCTGATTTTTGCAACCGAGGAGTCGCTGGCTCCTGAGAACCGCCCGTAAGGTTCGGTTCTGAACTGCATTGGATAAAGGGTGGAGCCCCGGATAGTTTCGTGAACTGCGCCCCGAAACTTGGACGCATTAAATACTAGCCGTTACACGGCTTCCTGCAGGGCCTGAACCCGGTACTCTACCGGAGTCAGGCCCCTAAGCTTTACCTGACGTCTTACCGTATTCCAATGCGTGATATAGGCATCAAGGTCGGCTTTGAAGCTCTCGAAGGTCTGCCAGTCCTGGCCACGAAAGAACTCGTCCTTAATGTGTCCAAAGACCTGCTCGGTGGCACCATTGTCGATGCAGTTACCCTTACGTGACATGCTCTGGATAAAACCATTATCGGCCAGCGTACTGATATAGGTCTCGTGCTGATACTGCCACCCCATATCCGAATGCACAATCGGCTCGACCCCCTCAGGTTTGGCGTCCACGAGTACCTGAAGCATCTGTTGCTGCTGGGCAAGATTAGGGCACATCGAGATGGAGTGGGCAACAATCTCTTTACTGGCAAAATCGTACACCGGAGCAAGATACGCCTTACCAAAGGAAAGCTTAAACTCGGTAACATCAGTACCCAACTTCTGCCAAGGACCAGTCGCCGTGAAATTGCGACCAATAATGTTGGCGAACCTTTGCCCCACATCCCCCTTATAGGAGTTATACCTACGGTAGGGCCTCTCACGACGTATACCGCAGCGCAGCCCCATCTGGCGCATCATCTTCAAGACCGTCTTATCGGCAATGCGCACCCCTTCCTCAGCACGCAGACACATGGCCACCTGCCTGTGACCGCACCCGTTGGGGGTTCGCGAAAAGATTTGCGCGACCTTGGAACGTAACTGCACTCTGGTTGGCTGCTGGGGATGAGCCAACGCGTAGTAGTAGCTCGACCTGGCAAGGCCAGCAGCTTCGAGGAGATCACGCACCGCGTGTCCCTGCCCTGAAAGCTCAGCGACCACTAGGGCTTTGTCCCGGTTTGGGAGCGCTTCTGCGCCTTCAGGGCAATCGATTTTTTTAGGTACGCCACCTGTGCCTCAAGCTTGCGCACACGCTCTTCGAGTTCCTCCTCACGCGTTGGCGGCACCGCCCGCACCGACCCCTTCGGCCTGCCCTTGGGCTTAGGCTTAAGCGCCTGCGCGCCGCCCTGCCGGTACAGCCTGCACCACTGCTTCAACGGTGTTGCGCTTGCAATACCGAAATGCACCATCGCCTCAGGCTTACTCATCCCACCATCAACCACAGCCTTCGCTGCGGCGACCTTGGTCTCATAGTCGTATCTGGTCCGCTTTACTCCCATGGCAAGAAGCCCGCCCTTCCCGATTACGCGGTACATTTTCTGCCACTCTCTCACAGTCGCGGCAGACACGCCAAGCCTTTTGGCGGTCAAACGATAGCCACGTCCCTTCTCAAACATTTGTACTGCCTGTTTCCGAAGCAAATGGTCATGCCTTGATCTCAGATGTTCAGACATGAAAAGCCTCCTGTTTCTTGGACTTTAGTTTTGTTGTCCAAGAAACGGGAGGCAGTTCATTCGACTATCCGGGGCTTTTCTCTATGGTTTTAAACCAGCCCGAAATGGTACTAGAAGTGGTACCATGAAGTATGCCGAGTCACACTCTCCCCCGCCAAGAGCTCTACACCTACCGCGTCGAGTGGTCTGAAGACGACCAGGAATTCGTCGGAACCGTCGCCGAATTTCCCAGCCTCTCATACCTGGCCCCAACCTCTACCGAGGCATTCGAAGGTATCCGAGAAGTCGTCGCCGATACCCTCGAAATTCTTGAAGAAGACGGCCGCGAGGCACCCGAACCGTTCTCTCTGCGTTCCTTCTCAGGACGATTCAACTTGCGTGTTTCACCGCAATTGCATCGTCGTCTGGTTCAGCAGGCAGCGCTTTCTCACCAGAGCCTGAACCAGTACGTGAGCCAACAGCTCGAAGCGGTCGCCTAAGTAATCCAGGACATCTTCATCATCCAACGAAGATTCCAAAATGTTATGACATGACAAAAGAGTGGAGCCCCGGATAGTTTCGACTATCCGGGGCTCCACCCTTTTCTATGCCGCGCGCTACTTCTCAGGGGCGGTAGGATTCTGCGGCTCTTGCTCTTCCGAAGATTCCTCCCTCTCGAAGCCCACGTACAGTGCCGCCAGCGACGGAACCGTCGCCTCCAGCACCTCCTGCGCCTCCTCAGCGGTCGGGGCGAGCTTCGCACCGGTCAGTTGCAGGTACTCACGCACCGTCATGGGCTGCGCCCAGTCAAAGTGTTCACGCACGGCGGTGATGTTCGCGCCAGACTGTAGCACGTTAATGCCGCGGGCAAGACCAATATCCGTCACCTTCACGATAGCGTCAGTCTCATCAGGAATGTCGTACGGGTCGCGGTTCTGCAGGTCCACGATGAACGGAAGCACGCCGCGGCTCTCAGCGCGCAAGGTGAACTTGGTGTGCACCTGACTCACCTCGTGCACCTCACCCACGCCCACGGCGGGCACCACCATGAAGCCCGCCTGCAGGTCGTTCACCGCGGCCAGGGTGTGTGCCTCCCCGAAGCCGGAGTACAGCTGCACCACCGGCACGAGGTAGCACACCTCCGCCTTGAGCGCCTTGCGCGCCTCAATGTCGATGTACTCCCAGGCGCCGCCGGTACCGTCCGTAATGTCACCGGAGTGGTGCGCGTAAATGGCACCCTGGCTGTTCTTCGCGGTCTGCGACCAGTAGCTGATCTTGTCCATGTAGTTGCCTTCGGCGTCGAACATCATCAGCGACAGGTCAATGTCCACGCCCTCATCCCAGAAGCAGAAGAGGCGAATCACGCCAGTGGGCGGCAGGTGCACCGTGGAGGTGTTGTAGCGGCCCATACCGTCCAGGGAGGGGCGGGCGCTGCGGGTGTTCAGCGGCATGACCATGTCCCCCACCTGCTCGGGCAGGTAGATGCTGGTCTCGGCAAGGCGGCCGGACAGACCAATCTCAACCAGGCGTTCCAGCAGGTCCAGCACCGCCGGGCTGTACTCGCGCGCCGGAATCATGGTGGCGATGCCGGTCTTGGACAGGTTCATGCGCTGCGGGGCGGCAGGCTGATCCTTCTGAGCTGATGCCTTGCGGCGCTCCTCGCGCTGGCTCGCGGGGCTCTCGGAACCGACCGGAATGGACGGTAGCGGGTTCTCCGGACCGGAATTATCCCCAAAGAACGAACCCAGCGGGTTCGGGATGCCCGCGTTCTGCATGATGTTCTGAACCCTCGCGACGCCCTCCGGGTTGCGGCGCGCGTTGTCAGCGAGCTCCCGGTCCTCCTGCACCGCCACCGGGTTGGCGGGGCGTTCCTTCGGCGGGTTCGCGAGCGCGTTACGCTGCAGGGTCACCAGGTTACGAATCTGAACCAGGATGGGCGCGGAAACGCGCGGCGCCACGGCGGCAAACGCGTCAAAGATGACCTGCTGGCCGGGGCTCGGCGCGGTGTCTATGCCGTAGCGGGGCGCTTCGAAAGCATCTAGGGCGCGCACCAGCTGGCGCGCAAACACGCCGGGGCGGGTCGAGAGCAGACGTGCCACATTCTGCGCATCCCGGGTTGCGTAGGCGCGGTCCACCAGCGATTCGAAGCTGTACACCTCGCCGCGGTACAGGTCGTCAGCCCAGCGGCTCAGCGCGGTCAGCGAGGGGTAGTCTCCGGGGTGAATCGCCTTGACGAGGCGCTTGTACATTTCAGCTGCGGGCGCGCTGTCGTAGCGGGCACCGACCGGGTCAGCTTCAATGATGCGGTTGAGCAGGTGTGCGATGCGGGTGCGTTCGCTACGGCGTAACTTCAGGCGCGGGGCGCGGCTCAGGCTCAGGTCGCCCACCGTGCCGTTGAACCGCAGGCGCGAGTAGGCGGCGGCGAGGGCGAGCGCCTCCTTCATGGTGTACAAGTGCTCAGCGTCTTCGGGGTGCAGGCATGCGGCGATGAACACGCGGTTCTCGCGGCTGGTGTTCTCCGGTCGGGCAGCTGGCAGGGCGTCATGCTGGGCGAGGAAGCGGCGCAGCGCCACCAGGTCGCGCTGGTCGGTCTGGTTGTATACCTGCTGCTGGCCGAGCAGCTGCTGGTAGAGGGCACCCGCCATGATTAGGGCGTTCTGCACGCCGCTGACCATCTGCAGGGGTCGGCGGTTGCGTTCCATACCGATGAGGTTGGTGCGGCTCAGCGGCTGCTGCCACTCGTAGGGCACGTAGTTCTCGGGCAGACCGCCAACGATGCGCTCCGTGCCGTCCGGGTTGTAGTACGGGTTGGAGAGGTAGTGCATGATCTGCTCGGTGTAGCGCTGCTCCTCGGTGAGCGTCAGGGCGCGCAAATCAAAGTCGCGGCGGAACACGCGGCCGGGGCGGTACCCGTACTCGTAGGACCAGATGGTCAAGAACAGGGCAAATTCGTTGGTGCTGACCTTCAACGCCTGGGCGAGGGATTCCTCGCTGAGGGTCAGACCGCAATTGCTCAGGGCGGACACTCGCCCCAGGTCGGTGTCGAATACACCGGCCTGGTGCCGCTCATTAATGCTCGAGTAGTTCGAGCGGTAGTAGGGGCCGTACAGGTCGGTGAAGACGTACACGCCGTAGCGGCGCATCAGGATGAGGCGCACGAGGGGGCTGAGGCCTTCGGGCGCTTCGCCGTGAAGGTATGCGGATTCGTTGAGGTAGGGTGATTCCTGCAGGTAGGGGGATGCGTCGTAGGGGGTAGTCACGGGTCGTCCTTTCCGTTGGTCTCACCCGACTGTCACCGTCGGTGGTGTGTTTATGTTCTTATCGTAGCGGCGTGGGCGCGGGTTGTCGTTGCGTTTGGTCATCGGTGACCTGCGGGGGTGCGTATTCGCCGGGAAACAGGCGGTTACGTCATTCCGTGCGGGGCTCGCCAGTCATCTGCGCCCCGTCATCGCGGTGGGAACGGCGGTTAAAAGAAAAATGGCGGGAAGCGAAGAATCCGACAAATATAAGAAAAAGATATTTCAGAAAGTAGGACTCTTCATGATCCGCCATTACCTATAGAGTACTCCCGCCCCGCGACGGTGGTCAAGCCGTTTCGTCACGGGGCGGTGAGTGCGGTTGGGTGCACGAGGTTTCGTGCACGAGGTTGGGTACACAGGGTTGCGCGCGTAGGGGGGGGCAGATACGGCGGCGCAGTTACGGGGTGCTCCCCTATGACTCCCCTACCGTGATCTACCCTTCAGTGCCTGCCGGTGAGGTGCCTCCGCCCGAGGTGTCTCCGCTCGAGGTTTCTCCACCCAGCAGGGTGAGCGCGGCTTTGCGGGCGGCAAGCGCCTCCTCAGTCACGCGCGGGGTCACCGCCGCCAGAGCGCGCAGGCTCTTCGCCAGCACCGTGGAGCCCTTCATCTTCGGTTCCAGCTCGGCGGGAATCTCAACCGGCGTGCCGTACAGTTCGGCAAGCTCCACCGCCAGCTTCACGATGGGGGCACCCTGCCTCACCTGCGGAACTAACGGAAGGATTTGGCGCACCGTCTGGAAGACAGACCACCCCGCCAAAGGGCTCAGCGAAGCGGCATCGTTCAACGTCTGCACTAGACGATTCACCCCGAACCAGCCGTGTTCCAGAAGGTACCCGAGCTCGCTGGCGAAAAGGCGCGCGTCCCAGTTGCCGCGGTCTATGAGGGATGCAATCGTCTCCGCCGCCAATGCGCGACGCTCCGCGGCGTGCACCACAGAAGCCCACGCCAGGAAGTTATACGACGGCACACCCAGAGCACGCTCAGCAGCACCGAGCGCCTGCAGAACCTCCTCAAAACCGTGAAGGCGGGAGAACTGATACACGCTCAGCAGCGGCTTATACTGCGCCGCCAGAAGGTCCGGGTTGTGGCGCATCGCCCAGGCGTACCAGCCACATACCAGGGCAACAGACGGCACCTCGGTATGTTCCAGGGAACGCCCCGGATACTCCGCGCAAGCACCAGCCACCGTGTACGCCGCCGCCGTGAACGTGCTCCGTTCCGTAGCGGGTTCCTCCCCCGGCACCTGCCACAGCTCGTAGGTGGAATCATTCACCTCATACTCACCACGCAGAACCTTCGGAAACGCCTCACGGTACGACTTGAAACGAATCACCGTACGCTCAAAAGAGCGCTCCACCGCAGGCAACGGCTCATCCAGCAGAGGCGCAAAACCCTGCCCAGCCGCGCCCTCGCTGCTATAGGGCTGATCCCCGAACGCAACGCGAAGCTGCTCGTGGAATAGTGCCGTCGGCGACCGGTACGCCCAATATTCGCTACCCTTCCGCGGGTACCCCCTAAAGTAAAAATCAGAAGGCTGAAAACGCCCCACATGCTCCGCTACCGCCGCGGGGTCTGAGGCGTGCACATGCTGGACCAGCAGACGGTACGCCAGATACCGCAACTGGTCGCGACCGTCATGCCAGGCACGACTCAGGTAGCGGCGCAGGTGCTTCTGAAAAACAGGACTGAACTCAATGATCCGCCCCTCCTGATGCGCCCGGTGCAGGTAGGCCAGCAGCGCCGGGATGCGGCGGACAGACTGCTCCCTCTCGTTGAGGTGGTAGAGGGCGAACAGTAGCTCCTCGCAGTCCCGGTCGTCGAGAATAGCATCACGGGTGGCTTCGGAGGCGCACCCAGCCTGCGGCGTTGCTCTGAGGGCGTTGTTCAGCTCAGCGGCTGAGAGCCCAAGGGAAGAGACATCCGGGATCTGCACGCTATGGGGCGGCTGATCTGAGGCGGGCTGAATCGGACTGGGTTGAATCGAACCAGGCTGAATCGAGCCGGGTTGGCTGGACACAGTGCCAGGGCACAGCTTCTGGGCGCGGTCCTTGAGCTCCAGAGGAAGAACCTCCACAGCATCCTGCACATATGCAGACACCTCACCGGCACGTTCTGGTACCGCCCGGACACTCAACTCAAACACCTTCAAACCGGCGGTCATCAGCTTCTTCTCACGCCGGAACAGCAACTGCGCGGCGGCAGGTAGCGCCTCCGCCACCAGGGTTTGAAGCTCATCAGCAGTCAGCGGCGCCTGACCGGCAGAGGCAGCACCGCCAGACGGCGCGCAGACCTGCAGAATACTCTGTAACATCTGCGCACCCAAAGCAGCCGTGGTCGCCACCGGCGAAGCCAACAACGCCGGAATCAGCGCACCGTGCCGAGCATAGGATTGCGCCCGCTCCGCCAAAGCCTGCTTACGTTCAGCACCCCGCAGACCCTTCGGGACCGCCGTCAGCGCCTCAAAGGCACGCGAGAAAACGCGGGCGTTCTGCGGCGCATAATCACGCAGCAATGCCTGAACGCACTCCTGCTCAATCCGGGCGCGATACTGCGGAAAATGCTCCGCCAAATACACCAGCAAATCATGACCGCAGATGGTCAGCTGAGCATCATAAATAAACCAAATCGCGAAACCATTCGAGGGCATGGCACCCTCCACGGTAAACAGCGCCCAGATCTTTTCCCAGTGCTCCGGATGCTCCCTAAAGAATTCAGCAATCGCCTCATCATCCATAGAACGCATGGAACGGCCCGGCACAATACGCCACAGAAACTCCTGCAGGTATTCGGCACTCCACGCAGGCGCCGCAGGATGCACGCTTTCAGGCACAGTATTAGGCACCGTTCTCACCCAGCAGGGCGAGCGCGGCTTCGCGGGCGGCAAGCGCCTCCTCAGTCACGCG
>NZ_KV832006.1:308992-374533 GCF_001837295.1 Rothia sp. HMSC065C03 | reverse complement strand
CGCCTCCTCAGTCACGCGCGGGGTCACCGCAGCCAGGGCGCGCAGGCTCTTCGCCAGCACGGTAGAGCCCTTCATTTTCGGCTTCAGCTCGGCGGGAATCTCAACCGGTGTGCCGTACAGTTCGGCAAGCTCCACCGCCAGGCGCACATAGTCGCCGCCCTTCGTCAGCCCACCAACCATCGGCAGCAGCAGACGCAGAACCTGCAACACACGCCAACCCGCCAGCGGACTAATAGCCGACACCTCACGCAGGGTCGCCACCAGGCGGTTCGCAAGGACCATCCCGTCCTCCAGAGCCCACTTCAGGGTCTCTGCGAAGGTTCCTGTATCCAGCAGGCCCGCCTCAAAGAGTGCCGCAATGGCCTCTGCCGCCGCCAGACGGTACTCAGGGTTCTTCGCGCTCGCCACATAGCCGAGCAGGGTGCAGGTCGGGGCGCCCACCTGCACGGTGGAATCCCTCAGCGCGCGCATCAGCACGGGGACGGGGGTTATGGTCTTCTCCTCAATGCACTGCGAAGCGGCGAACAGGAAGTATGCCGAGAGCAGGTCCGGGTTGTTCTGAAGCAGCCAGGACGCCCACTCGGTGAGCACGATAATATAGTCGCCCCGCCACCCATCGACGCTATCGAGATTCAGTAGGTACACGAAGGGAATCAAGGCGGTGTTAAGAGCTTCGTAGGCGATGGCTTCCTCGGGGCTCATGCCAGCGGTTGCGCGGCTCAGCGCCTCGCGCGCCTCATCTGCGGTATCCACGATGTCGCCCTTGACCTGCCACATGGGCTGGTACTTCACGAATTCCTCAACGTTAAAGTTTTCGAAGCCGGCCTCGCGGAGACGACCCGACCTGCTGGCATCCTGGTATTCCCAGACTCGATCATTGTCGAGACCACGGTTGAAGCCGCTCCAGGGCATATCCAGGCCAGAAACAGTGCGATAAGTCCAGTCGCTGTAGGTAAGCTGACGGGCGGGTAGTGGTGCGCTCAGCAGACGCACCGTGCGTCCTTCCGTGTGGTACTCTCCCCCTGCGGCGACGGCACGCATCTGCTCGCGGAAAATCTCATAGAGGTCACGGTAACCCTTCAACGGCTTGTAGTCAGCATTCCAGAGATGGTGTTTATTCTGAATAGTTAGACGTATCATCTCTTCCTTGCTCAAGAGCGCGTTACTCGGGCGAGCTCGTGCAACCATCTCACTACGGTCGGAATACTGCAGGAGCGGCGTCAGCTCGGGTAGCTCCCAGGATTTGCACCCCATGGCCTCGGCGTTAGCTTTCAATACTGCGCGGAGAACAGGCATGCACGCAACGTTGTTGTAGTAATATTCGCTGGCAATCTTGCGCAGGGTACGAAGCTGCTGCTGATCCACCGGTGCCAGCTGCCCAGTTGCTGCAAAGTGGTAAAGACGCACCAGGTTCTCACCAGTAGCGCGGGGGCTCTTCTCCCCCGCCACACGGCCGGAGGTGGTGTTCGATTCCTCGATCAGCAGGGCGCAGAACTCGTCCAGATCCGCAATGGGGGTGAACGACTCATGGCGCGGGGTACCGGGCAATAGCACCGGCGGCACCTCTACGGAGGCGCCCGCCGCCTCCCCTTCTTCCGCTTGGGGTAGGCGGTCTTCGGGCAGGCAGGCTTCCGCCGCACCGCGCAGTTCCAGGGGCAGCACCTCGTAGGCTTCGAGGACGCGATCAGCAATATAGTTGGCGAGCGCCACCTGCTCGGCGGTTTGCGCCTTCTTACGCTTGGCTTTGCTCACGCCGGCGTACTGGGTGGCGATGAGCTTGAGCAGGCGCAGGGCACCGCGCTGAATCTTCTTTTCGGTGCGGTAGAGGTTCGCGCCGAGTGCGTCGATGAGCTGTTCCAGGTCGACCTGTTCGAGGGGCTGCAGGTCGGGGGTCTTCTGCAGGGCGGCGGGTGCGCAGGCTTTGAGCACGTTCTGCAGCATGGTCTGGGCGAATCCGACGGAGGCGCTGGGCTCTGCGGTGAGGACAGCCATGAGCTGCCCGAAGCGTGCCCGGTTTTCTGCGTCGGTGGGCTGCAAATCGGTGTAGACGGAGTGGAACGCAGCCGAGTTGAATGCGCTGAAATCGCTGGTCAGGCCGCGTAGCAGGGCGTCCAGAATCTCGTCGCGAATGTCGAAGTATTCGCCCATGAGGCGGCACAGTTCCGCGCTTTCGCCCATGTAGTTGCCGTAGCCCTTGAAGAGCACCCCTTCGGTGCGGAAGACCGCCCAAAATTCCTGGTCGAGCAGGGTCATGTCACGGGTGAAGAAGGTTTTGAGCTGGGCGTGGTTGCTCGCGCTGTCCTTCTTCACGCAGGGCAGGGCCTCGTGGAAGAAAAGGACCAGGTATTCGGGGGCATCGCAGCTCAGGTTTCGGGCGCGAAGCAGCGTGTAGCAGGTTTCCCAGATCTTCTTCGAGCGCGCCCAAGAGTTCGGGAGGCCCTCAATAAAACGCAGAATCCACTCCTCGGGGCGTTCGGTGGCGCCGAGCAGGAACGCGTCAATCAGCTGCTGATCGGGTTTACCTTCCCAGAGCAGGGTGCGCATGGCGCGACCGGCGGAGCGGTGGTATTCCCACGGGTCGCCGTCGGGGGTGCGCACGAGCGCCCCGGCAACGTATGCGGCGAGCGGGGTGCGGTTAATGTAGTCGCTACCGATCACGCTCCTGGGGGTGAGGGTTCGGGCGAGGGAGGCGCGTTCCTCCTCGGTGGAGCCGCTGATGACGGCATGGTATTCCTGCACGTCAGTTGATTCTGCCGCCATGAGGGCTTTGAGGGCGGCGCGGCGCTCTTCGAGGGTACGCTCACCTGCGTTATGTCCACCGGCGTTGTGCTCACCAGCGCCGTGCTCGCTAGGGTTATGCGGCTGGGCGGTATCAGTCATCGGTACCTGCTTTCAGAGTTGATGGTGAATGGTCGTGAAGAGTTGAACGGAAGTGTTGAACGGGTGCGATATGAACGTTTTAGCCCTGCACCTGTTTGAGGATATTCCGGGCATACCGCGCCTTCTGCGAAGAACCGGTCAGCGAACCCAACCAGGCACGAAGCGGCTCATCCACCAGCTCCGCACGGGTGGCGGAGTCGAGAGTCGCCAACGCCTGGCTGAAAGCGCCCAGCAGCTTACCGAGCGAGTTCGCCCCGGTATCCAGATGCGGTATGAGGCGCGCGAAGAAACGCACCGCCGCCCGCGCATCCAGCTGGGCGAAGTCGGTCAGGGCGAGAGCCCAACGGTTCAGCATCGCCAGCGGCACAAAGTTCACGAACCCTGCCGTGGCGTCCTCAAGGCTGAGCTGGTCGTCCAGCACGCGGTGCATGATTTCCACGGCGAGGGAACGAATTTCGACGCGCTGCTCCGAGAAGCCCGCGGCGAACACGAACGCGCAGGCGGGCCCCCACACGCCGGGATGCGCCGCCAAAGCCAGGTAGAGCCCGCGGTCGAAGGCACTGTGATCCAAGACGTACCAGTTGCTGCTAGCGCAGTAGAAAGCCAGCGGCTCTGCCCGTGAGGGGTAGAGCAGGGCGTACTGTCCTTCTTCGTCGTGGTGGGCGGTGGCGAGGCCGCGGAAAGCGTTCAGCTCCGGGGTGGAAGCACCGTGCATCACCCCGTTCAGTTGAAGGCCCCAGCTCTTTTCCCGCTGGGCTACCGTGATGGATTCCAGGTAGGGGTTGACGCGCCCGGTGGCGAGAGTGCCGTCGAGGGCGGAGCGGAGCACACGAACCTGGGTAGGGGCAGAGCGCGGAGCATCCTGATCGGCGTTCTTCACGTATTGCTCTTCGAGGCTTTCAAGCAGGGTCAGCGCCTCAGCGCGACGGCTCTGTGCGTCCTGTCGCTGCTCATCGGTAGCGTACGGAGGCAACACCTCCGGCACACGCACACGCAACAGCGCCGCCGTGAAATCCGGGCGCAGGATGGGGGCTCCATCAGCCAGGTTCTTGACGTACCGGCGCACCAGGGTATCCGGATGCACCCACCCACCGAACAGTTCAGGGGTGGCGAGCGGCGTGTAGCTCTGCCTGCTCTTCAACACGCCGAGGGCATCCTTGAAGCCGGTGCTGAAGAACGCGGCGTGACGGGAGTACATGTAGTGCAGGTTCGGCACCGTACCGGGGTCTTCCCTCTGGGTCATCTCCGATGCCTGCTCGCGCTCACGCAGCTTCCCGGCGGCGGCAAGAACCGTCAAATGCACGCGCATGTCGAACCAATCCAGGCCCCAGTGGTTCAGCTTTTTCAGGCAGAGGGGAACAAGCTGTTCGAGCAGGTTCGGGCTCTGCGCGGTGCCGTCGGTACTGAGCAGGTAGGCGGTGAGCAGTTCCAGCTCCAGCTCGCATCCGGCGTGCGTTTCGGGCTGGTCTGCTTCGTTGAGCGTATCGGGGGTGGCGCAGGGCGCGACCTGGTGGTGCAGGAGCGCACGGGCGCGTTCTTGCACGTCAGATGCGGTAACGGGGCGCACGGGGGTGTCCCAGTACCGGTGGATGACGGCTCGGGAGGCGGCGGCCTCAATGCCTGCAGGTTCAGTGAGGGCGCTTTCCGCACCGCTCCCCTGTCCATTCTCCGGGTCGCGCGTCTCTTCTAGCAGCGGCGAGCCGTTCTCCTGAATCTGCGCCACGACAAGCGGATCCAGCTGGGATCGGTAGTCGCGGTAGAGTTCGCGGGCGCGCTCGGCAAACACGATAGTCTCAGCGCTCGCATCGTCTGCGGCGCCCGCCTTCACCCATTCTTCGAGGTGTGTGAGGGCGGCGGCTTGAACCTGCGCGTGGGTGTGGCTGAGCGCCATGACCACCGCGTCTTCGCAGGCGGCAGCGTCGAGGGTGCCCGCCCGGTAAAGCGCCTGGAGCATGCTCAGGGTTTTGAGTGCGTTTGCCTTGGTTCCGGCGCATACGGCGGGTGCCGCGTAGGCGAAGGCGGCGGCATCCAGCGCCTGCGGGTTTTTGCTCCAGAGGCGGTGAATATGCTGCACGCCGAGGGTTACGCTCGGACCGATGGGCGAGGAGAAAAGCGTCAGAAATTCGCTCTGACGTGCCGCGATTTCTTCGGCGGTGAGTTTGAGCCCGGTGACCAGGCGTGAGAACCAGCCGACCCGGTACGCCGGGAAGTCGCTCATGAGGGAGCTTAAGAGCGCGTCAATGAGGCGGTCGCGGCTAATCAGCCCGGTTTCGGTGGCTTCGATGAGGGCGCAGGACCAGCCGGGGTTGTTGACCTTCTGTGCGGGCTTGTAGGAGTCGCGCTGGGTGAGGGATACGTCCCGGTTACCTTCGACGGCGAGCATGCCCCAGATGAGCTCTTCACGCAGTTGCTGATCTTCACGCAGCAGCGGGAGGATCAGCTCGCGGTCGCAGTTGATGAGGGCGGTGTAGTATTCCTCGTTGTGTTCGAGGCGCGCCCCGCCGTAGAGCTCAGCTAGGCGCATCGCAACGCCTCCGGTGAACCAGCCGAACTCTGCGAAGGCTTTCACGCGGTCCTGCGTGACGGTTCCGGGCGTGTTTTTGCCGAGCTGGGAGCCGTAGGGGGTGGTGACAATGTCGAAGTACTGCCAGCGGCGGTAAATCTGTTCGAGGGTGCCGCCGACCGCCAGGATGTTGGCGAGGTTGTGGTTGAAGTGCATGATGTCGCTCCAGGTTTTCTGCTGCCTGAGGAGCGGGTAAATGACTTCGCCGGGGAGCGGCTCGGTGATGACCCCTTCGGGGAAGGTGTGCGTTTCGGGGCGTTTGCTCATGGTGGTCTTTCGGAAGGAAGCTGAGGGGAGCTTTTGGGGCGTCGTCTTTTAGTACGGTGCGTGGTGTGTCGGGGCGTTTACCCTAGCCGGCGGCGTGTTCGCGGCAGAGAATGCTAACCGCCAGCGCGTGCTTGCAGGGGCCGCGCGTACCGCGGTACTTCAACCACCAGGGGCAGGAGCAGAGGTACCCCTCCACAGCGTACGGGTCGGCGGGCAACACCACGGTGTACGTGTTCTCACCGCTGCGCACGCTGTACTCACCGGTGCCGTGCTCCCCCACACCAACCCGCTCAATAGCGCCGGAGTCGGCAAGCTTTTTCGCGCCGACCAGGCGCGGGTGCATGGCGGTCAGCGCCTCCGGATGCACGGGCAGCGGGCGGTGGAAATACTCGCCAGCATGCGCGTCAAAACCAACCTGACCGGAGGAAGCCAGGAGGGCGAGGGCGTCACGGGTTGCCGCCTCATCCAGTCCAGCGCGGGCAGACATGACGGGCACGTCAATGCGCGGCTCGAAGGAGAGCAGCACGCTGAGCATGTCGGCGTTCTGGGCGGTATTCGGGTTAGACAGCGCCTGCAGCACGGATCCCTCACCGGAGAACCCGCGTGACTTTTCGGGGCTCAGACCAATGCTCAGGCGCGCGCCGGGCAGGTGCGCCACCCACACGCTGGGCACGGGCGCGTTACCGGCGGTCACGGGCTCACTGTAGGCGTCCAGGCGCTGAATGTGGCGGATGAGCGGCTCAAGCACGCGCAGACGTTCGGGGCCCGCCACGCATACGGATCCGGCGGTGGCGCGGGTGGCAAGACGCAGGGAACGCACGGCGCGGGTCGCCCACAGCACCGCCTTGGTGCTGGAGTTACGAGGCAGGGAGTGGATGAAGGTTCGGGCGGCAGCAGCGTCCAGGCTGTGCACGGGGCTCATGCGGGATGAGAGCATCTGCGTTTCTGCAAAGCCTTTGAGCCAGCGGATGGGTAGCGGCACTTTTTCTTCCATGACGGAGCCGTCAAGGGTGGTGGTGAGCAGCCCGTCGTCGCCAACGTTCAGGTGGATGGGCTCCCCCGCCCGCAGGGAGGCGAGCGCGGCGCGCAGGGGCGGGTTGACGTCTACGTTGGTGACACCTACGGCGCTGTGGCTGGCGTCGAGTGCGCTGGAGTCAACGTCGAGGCGCGCGTACACTCCGCAGCAGGCGCTGAAGGATTCGAAGCGTAGGCCTTCGGCGGTGCTGGTGACGACGGGGTCTGCGGCGCGTAGGGCTCCGGCGAGGGAGCTGGGCGGTACGTAGAAGCGGGTGCGGGCGACCCTGGCGACGACGAGCAGTGCGGTGGCGTAGACGTCTGCCCGTTCGAGGAACCCGGAGAAAAAGTACGGGTGGGAGGCGGCGCCTTCGGGGGTGCTGCCGCCGCTGGTGGCGAGGCTGAGCGCGCGGGAGTCGGCGCCGTCGATGAGGGCTGACGGTGCGGTGTACGTGTAGTCGAGGGTGTAGGCGCTCATGGCTTCTTTGCCTTTCGTATGTGGTGTATACGTCCTATCATGCCGTAAAGATTCGCGCCCCGCTACCGCTTTCGTCATTGCCGTTTGGTGCATAAAAAATCCCCGGCATTCTCGGTTGAGAAGTGCCGGGGAGAAGCTCTATTTGGCTCACCCTTGATGGGGTGGGCGTGGGCTCTGATGAGAGGCGACTAGACGACAATCTGGCCGTTGAAGCGCATTGCCAGGCCGTACAGGACCACTGCGATAACCCAGATGACGATCACGGTGACGGTCAGGCGGATCAGGTTCTTGGACGCCATACCGGAGGAGTTCAGGGAGTTGGTCATACCGCCGCCGAACATGTCGGAGAGGCCGCCGCCCTGACCGCGGTTGAGCAGCACAAGCATTACTGCGATCACGCTGGTGATGGCGATGATGACCATGAGTACGTTCATGATAACGTCCATGGGGACCTTCCTTCGTTGTCTTCTGGTGGGGTGCCTGGGCTGCGGGGCGCAGACAGACGGGTTTAACTATACGCTACAGCCGCCATTCGGTCACGTTGAGGCGGCTTTTTACGCGGCGCGGTTGCTGCGGCGCTGGTATTCGCTGGGGGTCAGCTGCAGTGCTGCGGGGCGGTCGGTGAGCACACGCTGGGCCGTGAGTTCGTCGCCTTCGGTGTCGTAGGCGCGCACGTATCCGCCGTCGATGAGGTAGTAGGTGAACTGCTGCGCGGCTGCCCAGTAGGCGCCTCCTTCAGCGTAGAAGCCCTGGTCTACCCAGTCGCGCAGGGTGAGGGTGACGGGGATTTCCGGTGAGGAGGTGCGGCTGTAGAGCTGGTCGAGGAATGCTTCTCGGCGGCTCTCGAAGTACTGGTATTCGGGCGAGGGTTCCTGGTATTCTGCGCCGCCTGCGTAGCCGATGTTGCCGCCGTCGTTGCCGGGTAGGCGCGGGGTACTCACTTTGCGGTTGCGCAGGTAGCTGTATAGGATCATGCCGACGAGAGCCGCGATGACCAGGGAAAAACCAAAGCTGAACATGCCGTTAAGTGTACGGGGCGAACCGCGGGGTCGGCGTATTCTGGGCGGGTTTTGCGGTTAGGGGCGAACGCGCCCGGCTCTTCTCCCCCGCCTCATGCACCCGCCTCGCACATCCACCGCTATCTCCGGTGGCGGTTAAATGGTTCAGCGCCCGGTCGGATGAGTACCCGCCGGGCGCTGTAACGCTATGAGACGCTGTGGTGCGTCGGGGTTTTATGCGTCGAAGCGTGCGATTGCTGCGAATTCGTCAGCCTGCAGGGATGCGCCGCCGACGAGCACGCCGTCCACGTCTTCCTTGCCCATGATGGAAGGTGCGGAGGAGGACTTGACGGAGCCGCCGTAGAGAACGCGGACCTTCTCTGCAACGTCTGCGGAGTAGAGCTTAGCGATTTCTGCGCGGATTGCTGCGGACATTTCCTGTGCGTCGTCTGCGGTTGCGACCTTGCCGGTGCCGATTGCCCAGACGGGCTCGTATGCGATGACGAGGGTTTCTGCCTGCTCTGCGGTCAGACCTGCGATGGAGCCGCGCAGCTGCTCGAGGGTGTACTCGACGTGGGTGCCTGCCTCGCGGACCTCGAGGGGCTCACCGACGCAGAGGACGGGGGTCAGGCCGTGCTTGTATGCTGCCTGGACCTTTGCTGCGCACAGCTCGTCGCTTTCGTGGTGGTAGGTGCGGCGCTCGGAGTGGCCGACGAGCACGAAGGTTGCGCCGAGCTTGGAGAGGAATGCGCCGGAGATTTCGCCGGTGTATGCGCCGGAGTCGTGGACGGAGAGGTCCTGGCCGCCGTAGAGGATGTCCAGCTTGTCGCCCTCGACGAGGGTCTGCACGGAGCGGATGTCGGTGAAGGGCGGGAAGACGGCTACTTCAGTTGCGGAGAAGTTGAAGTTTGCGTCGTCGAGGGTCCATGCGAGCTTCTGGACGAGGGTGACTGCCTCTGCGTGGTTGAGGTTCATCTTCCAGTTGCCTGCGATGAGGGGCTTACGCGACATAGTTCGCTCCTTAGCTTTCCCGCGCGGTATGCCGGGCGGGGTTGTTGTTCGGAATTTTCCTTTTCTATTTTAGAGGGTTGGCGGCATATTTTCACTGGTTCGGCGCGGTTTTATGCTGTGCCTTGACTATTCTCACCCCGCGTTCGCTGATTGCGCGGAACCCCGGATACGAAGTACCGGCAGGGTGGAGCTTAGGGGGCTCTACCCTGCCGGTATTCTGCCGGTGATGTTTGTCTACGGTGTGTTAGTAGCCGCCTCGGAGAAGGTACGAGGTGTAGCAGAAAAAGACAATCGTCAAAACAATCACAAGAAGCGCGGTAGCGCGCGCACTTATGGCGAGGGAACGACCCCAAGGCAGCTTTCGGGTAGCGATCTTCTCAACGATGAGCGCCGCAAGAGCACAGTAGGTGAAGCAGACACACAGCAAAACAACAAACGAAATGATGAGAGTAGCCGTTGCTACCGAGGAAGATTCCCAATAGGCGTAATACATCCAGAGGTAGGGACTATTTGCAATGAAGAAGGCCGTGAAGCCGCCGGTGGGGAGGCAGATAAGCGAGTACAGGCCCATGCGCTTAGGCTCTGCGGGCGCGGGTGCTACCGCCTCGGCAGGAGCCGCGGATGCGGCACCATCTACGGCGGGGTCTTGCGCGGGACTCTGGAGGGCGGTTGCGGTAGGTACTGCAGTAGCTTCTACCGTGGTGCTTTCTGCAGCGTTGTTCTGCACGGTGTTTTCCTGTACAGCATTGCTCTGCGCCGTATTCTCCGGCAAGGGGCTGCCCTGCACGGCGCTCCCCTGTGCGGGTGCTCCGGGGTTCTGGGGCGACTGTTCCATATGTCTCCTAGGGTGGTTGGTCTGGTGTGGTTATCGGTGATATCGTGCGACTACCGGGAAGGTGGGTTCTTACACCTCTAGCCCTTCGAGGGAGAATCCCGGAGGGTACAGCGGCGTGGCGTCCTTATCGTCTTCCACCAGCACCCAACGGCCGCGCAGGTGCTCCGCACAGAGGAAAGCGTATTCTTCCTCACCGGTCTTCAAGAACTTATCGATGGGTAGCTTCTCCCCCGTTTCGGATACGTAGAAGACAGCCTCATCGCGAATACGTCGCCTTGCTTGGTATTCGCTGATATTACGGCTGTTCTGTTGACGTCTACCGATACCGGGAATCGTGACCTGTACACGGTACACATCCTGATTAGCAATAAGCCAACCGCGGTTTTCCCGGTAGAGCCGAAGAAGCTCCGGAGAAATAATCTCTTCCGGATTGATCACTTCAGAGAGCGGTTTGGTATCTCCGGTGTAGTAGAAATAGTTCAGGGCGGCATAAAAGTACGCCTGAAAAATATAGAAACCACCGCGGTTATACTCATTCATTCCCGGCTGCAGAACGGGGTAGGGTACATTCTGGGCGGCGCGTTCTTCGGTGGCGGGCACGTACCTGCCGTTGCGCTCGTAGGCAGTGTAGACAAGCAGACCGGTTGAATCACCCTGTTTGACAAGCTCATCGAACTTCTCAGCCGGCTCAAGGGAAGCCAGTACCTTATCTCGTTTGAAAAGACGTGCTTCTTGCTTTTCCTCATTGGTGGCGAGGATACCGGTCTGTCGACCAACGAAGAGAGCACCGAGGGTGCCCACGCCTGCTATTGCGAGGGCACGACGAGAAAAACGGGGCTTTCGCGGCTCCGACTGATGAGCAAGTAGCTGACCAGAAGATACCGGATGAGCTTCCTGGGAGGAGTTCTGCTGGATGCTCGTCTCCTGTTCCTTACGTTGGGGTCCCATGGTTATACCTCCTTTTCAGGGATGAAGTGAATATCCCATCCGGGATCGAGGAAACGCGAGCGCAGGGTGCCGTGGATTGCTCCGTCGCGGAGGAGTCCACGCGTATCAAAGTCAGTGATGGGCTGTAGCTGCCCGGTGTCCTTGCGGAAGACTTTAGCTTCGGGGAGGATGTCGAATTTGACGTTCCAGTCGAAGATTTTTTGTTCTTCGTTATGGATGCGCGGCTGCGCCTCAAGGATATGCATGGTCAGGATTTGTTGGTTGGGGGTAATAACCCAGCCTTTCCCTTCTTCAAAAAGGTCTTGAATGGCGGGGAAGAATAGTTCTTCGGCGGTCATTGCATATTCGAGGCGGCGCGAATCGGATGCCAAAAGCATATAGTTTTGGCATGCGAAGTAATACTCGCAATGATATTTCAAATATTGCGATGTCATGTCTCGACTGAATGCGTTCTCATAGTCGGGTGGCGGCGCAGAATATGCAGGGTGCTGCTGGTTTGCCGGGGTATAGATTCCAATTAGATCAGTCTCACGTAATTTATATTCACGCCGATAATCCTTATCGTCGTAAAACGGCTTATTTATCTTCTCGGTCATATTTATCCCTCCTTAGATTACGGCAAACATTTCAAAATTCGTCTCTATTTCGTATATCCAGCAACAGAAGCACCCTTGGGCAATAAGAGATCACCTTGCAGATTTTCGTCAACGCTTACCCAGCGTCCATCCAAAAATTCACCGTAGAAAGAAATGCTTGGGTGGCGGTCAGTGTAGAACATATCCCGAAAATATTTCACTTCACCGGTATCGCGATACACAAAATAGGCGTCTCCATATATCGACAATTCCGTCTACATTTGTTGTGAGTTAAAATATCTAATGCACCAGCTTAAGAAGAACACTCATTGTTCAGATAACAAATGAGATCATTAAACGAATAAATACCTTTAGCGAGTAAACATCTGACTTGTCTGAGTTAGATGCTTGAGCAGCATCGTGAGAGCCCCGTCGTGAGAACCTCAGCGTACTCACCTTGAAAAGGTACAGGGACGGCATACGCCTGAAAAGTAACCATATATTTAGCTTCCGGAAGTTGAAGTTGATGTGACGGTGAACGAGCTTCCTCGCCCACACCTCAAGGTAACACACGCACACTCTGCACACGAACTCAGTAGGACGGATTCCACCTCCCTCTGCTTCCACCTCCCATAGTCAGCCGCGAAGAGCCCACCGGGAAAGCCCAGCAAGAAACCCCCGCCAGCACAGTACCGAAAGTACTGCCCGGCGGGGGTTTCTAGAAAAACTACAGCTGCCCGAATCCTTGCGGGTAGATCGGCTCGTAGGTGTTGCGGTTGCTGTAGCCGTCGCGGTCAACCACAATCACCCACTGCCCACGCAGATGCTCCACAGCCAGCGAGAAACGCCCCAGATACTTCAAATATTTGCGGATATCTTGCTTCTCCCCCGTCTCCTTAACATAAAACGCAAGGTCCTTAGCCTTAGTCGTGTACAGGGTGCTCACCAGGATTTTTCGGCTCGTATTTTTAGCCTTTTCACCGGCGATAAGATCATCAGCAACATTGGCGCTCAGCACATTCTTATCAGCCGAAATAACCCATCCGCGCTTCTCCCTGTACAGGCGAAGAATTTCGGGGTGCAGCACCTTTTCCGGGTCCGTGACCTTAGAAAGAGGCTCCGTATCGCCCGTGTGGTAGAAGTAATTCATCGACGCAAAGAAGTACGCCAAGAATGCGTACAAGCCAGCGCGGTCGTAGTTATCCATTCCGGGCTGCTGAATAGGGTACGGCACGTTCTGCGCAGCCTGCGCCTCGGTGGCAGGAATGAAGCGCCCCTTACGTTCGAATGCCGTATAAACCAGCGGCCCGGAGGAAGGCCCCAAGCTGTGGAGCTCATCGTACTTCTCCGTGGGTTCCAGGCGCACAAACTCCTGGTCACGCTTCTTATCGGCCTGGGACTCCGAGCCCGTCCCGTTGAGCAGTTTAGTGCCCCAGCCAAAACCTATCGCGACGAGGGCGGCACCGGCGAACACGCCAGCTCGTATAAACTTGGCGCGAGAAATCATAGACCTCATGAGCGCTCGTTGCTCGTTGTATCCGGGTCCGCCGTATCCGGGTCCACCAAAGTTATTCGTCATGTTGCTCTCCCCTCTCCTAGCTCAAACTATTTTCTGGGATGAATTGGACGGGCCTCCACTCATTCGTGAATTGTGTGCGTAGAGTCCCGTGTATTGCGCCGTCACGGATCAGGCCGCGCGTATCAAAATCAGTGATGGGGTACACCTGGTTTGTGTCTTTGCGGTACACCTTAACTTCGGGAAGAATATCGAACCGCACGTTCCATTCCACAATTTTTAGCGTCTCGTCGATGAGGCGCGGCTGCCCCTCCAGAAGGTTCATGGTCAGAACCTTAGAGGCAGGCGTGATGACCCAGCCTTTACCCTCTTCGTAGAGGTCCTGAATGGCGGGGAAGAACATTTCTTCGCTGATATTGTCGATCCGCAGAACTGCCGGTTCCGAGGCGAGAATCATGTAGTTTTGGCAGGCGTAGTAGTAGCCCAGGTAGGGGCGCAGGTTTGACACCTTGTAAGCATTCGGCGTGTACCTCACGCCCGGGGCGGGTGCCGAGTAGGCGGGGTGGTCCCGGTTTGCGGGTGTGTAGGGCCCGATTACGCAGTCGGCTACATACGGGTATGTTCCGGTGTAGTCTTTTTCGTCAAAGAGCGCTTGAGTGTCTATGGGCATTCTTTCCCTCCCTGGATTCAATGTTCACTAGCGACCATTTTCGCGAGCTGCCGAGGCGGTTCTGGGCTACTCGCGGGTAGCTGGGCTCCACGGCTGGGCACCTTCGCCCGCCTGTATTTGCTTGCCTGTATTTGCTTGTCGGTAGAGGTGCGTGCGTCCCCTGCTTCGCTCCCCCGCGGTAACCATATGGGTACCGTGGGGGAGCGCCGGGAACCTCTACATTTCCAGTCTATTAGAGGCACCTCTAACCCTCCCCAGCACAAGCCGCACACCCAGGGAATCCACAGCATATAGCCAGGAAACAGCCCCACCCCTGCCCGCGCAGGATTATCCGGGCATGAGCGGGCATGCAGAAACCCCCGCCGGAACGGTACCAAAATACCGCCCCAGCGGGGGTTCCTTACACTAAAACCGTGTACTAAATCTGTGCACCCAGATTAGGCGCCCAGTGCCTCCAGGCCGGGCAGGGTCTTACCCTCAATGTACTCGAGGGAAGCGCCACCACCGGTGGAGATGTGGCCGAACTGCTCATCCTTGAAGCCCAGGTTACGGACTGCAGATGCGGAGTCGCCACCACCAATGATGGAGAATGCGTCAGAGTCGACGATAGCCTGTGCAACCGCGCGGGTACCCTCAGCGAAGGGAGCAATCTCGAACACGCCAACGGGGCCGTTCCAGAAGATGGTCTTTGCGCCCTTGATCTTCTCAGCGAAAATCTCAGCGGTCTTGGGGCCAATGTCCAGACCCTCAGCCTCTGCACCAAGCTTACCGCCGGTCAGGTCCTCAATCGGGCGAATCTCGGTGTTAGCGTCAGCGGAGAATGCGTCAGCCCAGACAACATCCACTGCGGTGATGATCTCGGTGCCCTTCTCGGGAGCTTCCTTCAGGTAACGCAGAACGTTGTCGACCTGGTCCTTCTCCAGCAGCGACTGGCCAACCTCGTAGCCCTGTGCGTATGCGAAGGTGTAGCCCATGCCGCCACCAATGAGGATGGTGTCAGCCTTACCGATCAGGTTGTCAATCACGGCGAGCTTGTCGGAAACCTTAGCGCCACCCATGACCACAACGAAGGGACGCTCGGGGTCGTTCAGGGTCTTAGCCAGAACGTCAACTTCCTTCTTCACCAGGTCACCCAGGTATGCGGGCAGACGCTTAGCAACGTCGTAGACGGAAGCGTGCTTGCGGTGAACTGCACCGAATGCGTCGTTCACGTATGCGCCGTTCTCGCCGGTCAGTGCGACCAGCTCGTCAGCGAATTCGCCGCGCTCTGCGTCATCCTTGGAGGTCTCGCGTGCGTCGTAGCGGACGTTCTCAACAACCAGAACTTCGCCGTCAGCCAGGGCTGCTGCCTTAGCCTTTGCGTCCTCGCCTACCAGGTCGGTTGCAACCTTCACGGGCACGGATGCCAGCTCAGCCAGGCGTGCAGCTGCCGGTGCGATGGAGTACTGGGGGTCGACCTTGCCCTTGGGGCGGCCCAGGTGTGCGGTCACGATAACGCGTGCGCCAGCCTTGGCAAGCTTCTCAATGACGGGCAGGGATGCGCGGACGCGGCCGTCGTCGGTGACAACGCCGTCCTTCAGGGGTACGTTCAGGTCGGAACGGACGAGAACGTGGCGGCCTGCGACGCCTTCTTCGAGCAGTTCGGACAGTGCCTTAGCCATAGGATTTCCTCCTGGATAGGTGGGTTTATATACCGTTTCCATCATACCGAACATTAGGGTGTTTGACAGCCTAAAAAATAGCTTTTATAAGGTGTTTCTCCGCAGAATACCGCGGATATTCACTTTCTCTAAAACCTATTTTCTTACGGTATTTTTGACTCAAAAAGAGCCCCGGAAAATAGTATGTTTATACGTTTTTCAGTGATTTATTCAAGACCCACACACAAGAGTCTTGGTACAGCAAACCCCGACTCCCCCGCTTAATGCGGTGGTGCCGGGGTTCACTATGCGTTAGTTACGCGGGGTGACGCTTACACTCAGTGAGCGTCGTAAGCCTATTGGGGCTTAGAGGGATGCCACAACCTTGTTGGTGAACATCACGAGGCGTGCAACGTAGCCGTACTCGTTGTCGTACCAAGCGATAACCTTCACCTGGTCGCCGATGACCTTGGTCAGCGGTGCGTCGAAGACGGTGGAGATGGGCTCACCCTCGATGTCCTTGGACACGATGGGATCCTCGTTGTACTTGATGATGCCCTTCAGGGGGCCCTCAGCTGCTGCCTTGACTGCTGCGTTGACTTCCTCAACGGTGACCTCGCGCTCAGCGGTGAAGGTCAGGTCGGTGATGGAGCCGGTGATGGTGGGAACGCGGACTGCGAAGCCGTCCAGCTTACCCTTCAGCTCGGGCAGAACCAGGCCAACAGCTGCTGCTGCACCGGTGGAGGTGGGGACCATGTTCACAGCTGCTGCGCGTGCACGGCGCAGGTCGCGGTGGGGAGCATCCTGCAGACGCTGGTCAGCGGTGTATGCGTGGATGGTGGTCATCAGACCCTGCTTGATGCCGAATGCGTCGTTCAGGACCTTAGCCATCGGAGCGAGGCAGTTGGTGGTGCAGGATGCGTTGGAGACGATGTGGTGGTTAGCTGCATCGTACTGGTCGTCGTTCACACCCATGACGAAGGTGCCGTCGATGTTCTTACCGGGAGCGGAGAGGATAACCTTCTTAGCGCCAGCCTCGATGTGTGCCTTTGCCTTGCTGCCTTCGGTGAAGAAACCGGTGGACTCGAGGACTACGTCAACGCCCAGGTCCTTCCAGGGGAGGTTCTGGGGGTCACGCTCAGCGAGGATCTTGATTTCCTTGCCGTCAACAACCAGCGCGCCTTCCTTGACCTCAACCTCTGCGTTGAAGCGACCCATGATGGAGTCGTACTTGAGCAGGTGTGCCAGGGTCTCAACATCGGTGAGGTCGTTGATTGCGACGATCTCGAAGCCGACGCCCTCGGTCTGAGCTGCGCGGAAGAAGGTGCGGCCGATGCGGCCGAAGCCGTTGATTGCTACGCGTACAGTCACTGGAGTATCTCCTTGTCAGTGCGTTGGTGGCGGTGTACAAATCCGATGCCTTGTGGGCTCTGGTTTAGTCGGATTTGTCCGTGCTCTATGTTGCCCGGTGCGTTCCGCCGTTGTTGGTAATAATCCTACCCTAGTTTGTGTGTGTTTTGGTGTGTTATATCGAGAAATTTTTGTGAGTTGCGCCATAAAAACCAGCAAAAACCCGTTGTTTTCTGTTGGTTTGCGTTGTGTTCATGCTTAGAAAATGTTGCGATACGGTCACGGCAACATAAACACACATGAAACACACATTTACTAAAAACCGCGCCATATCAAGGCAAAATCTGAGGGTAAAAAATACCCTTTCACCTGCGAATGGGTTTCAATGACGCCCCATGAGCTCGCACGCAGTGCAATTTCTCACGCGAAAACAGACGAGCCCAACGTAAGACACACCACAGCCTCAAAACGGGTTAAATACGCTCCCGGCACACAGTTTTCGTGTCGTGTTTCGTGTCGCCCGCGGCGCATTATACGGGAACACCGCGCAGGAACACCGCATGAGCACATCCGCGGACACACGGCACAAGCACACAGCACAAGCACACAGCACAGGGGCAACACGGGCACGCCGGAAAGGCGGCTAGTACACAATCCTAATAAACGACCAGCGCCACAGCACCCAGCCCCGAATGAGCCGACAGCACCGGCGGCAGCGCACTCACCAAAAACTCCGGCGCCGAAGAAGCGGCGGCATCATGAACGAGGGAGCTCTCCCCCAGCATCTGCCGAACCTGCTCGTACAGCTGCACCGCCTGCGCCGCATTACCCACATGATGCACCGCAACCACCTCACCGCGCGGGGATGCGGCAAGCGAAGAACTGGCGGGGTCGGCGGTAGTAGAGCCCACTGAAGCCGAGCTGAGCGCCGCCGCATGCTGATGCTCACGGCAGGTCTGCACGGTCACCTCCACCAGGCGCTCTAGGGCGCGCGCCGCAGTGCGGGGGCGCTCCACATACGCCAGCTTACCTTCGGTAATCGTGCCAATCGGCTTAATCTGGAACATCTGACCCACCATCGCCAACGCCGGGGAAACACGGCCACCGCGGCGCAGAGCATCCAGGGTCGGGATATAAAAGTAGAGCGTGGACTGCTCGCAGACAGACTGAATGTAGTCCACCAGCTGCGCCGCAGTCGGATAGTGAGAGCTCGGGTAGTCAGGGTTCGGATCAAAATCAGAGGAGGCAGAGTTCAGCACCTCCAGGGCGCGCACCACCGCATGACCGTAGGCACCGGCGACCGTACGGCTATCCACCACGCTCACGCCCTTAGAACCCAGGCGGCTCAGGCGGGCACCGGTGCGTGCCGCCTCCACCGTTCCCGAGAGCTCACCGGACAGATGCACAGACACCACATGCGTAAAACCTCGCGACGCCAGCTCGTCATACACATCAGCAAAAACGCCCGGCGCGGGCCCGGAAGTGCTCACCGTCTGACCCATCACGTGCGCGAGCATAATCGCCTCGTCCACCTCGGCGGCGGTCAAGTCCTGCAGCTGACGATCCGGCTCACCGGGCGTGCGAATAGTCACCGGCATCGGAACCAGCACAAAATTACCGCGAGCGCTCAGGCGCTGCACGAGCTCCGGGTCGAGGGCGGCGGCGCTATCGGTTACCACGGCAATGCGGTTCTCTGCTTTGTTCTCTCGCTCCATATTCCGGCCCTTCTTCCGGTTCGTCAGTGCGTGATTCGATGACGAACCCTCTCCTAGCGTTCCCTGAACATTATGGCACTCATCACTACCGCAGTACAGCAAAGCCCCGCAGCGCCTCCGGCACGTTCCGTAGAACGAACCGAAGCCACAGCGGGGCTTGTACTTTATCTAAGAAACTTCCTTTATCTAAAAAGCTTAGATCACGATGTTCACGAGCTTAGGCGCACGCACAATCACCTTGCGGATCTCGGCGTCACCAATCGAACGCTGAACAGCGGCATCCGCCAGAGCCAGCTCCTGAAGCTCCTGCTCGGAAATATCCTTCGCAACCTCCAGGCGAGCCTTGACCTTGCCCTTAATCTGCACAATAGCGGTGACGGTGTCATCCACCAGCAGAGCCGGGTCAACCTCGGGGAAGCCCGCGGTCAGAACCGGGGTGTCGTGGCCGAGAGCGTGCCACATGTCCTCAGCGGTGTAGGGTGCGTACAGAGACAGCAGAATCGCGATGGTCTCAGCAGCCTTGCGGACAGCCGGGTCAGCCGCGCCAGCACCGGAGTCAATAGCCTTACGGGTAGCGTTCACAAGCTCCATGGTCTTAGCAACAACCACGTTGAACTTGCCGTTATCCAGCAGGCCCTGAACCTCGTGCACGGTGCGAGCAATCAGCTTCTGCAGCTCCAGGTCACCGGTGGTTGCGTCCACGCCGGGTTCGCTGGTGATGTCCTGAGCCACACGCCATGCGCGAGCCAGGAACTTCTGCGAACCAGCCGGGGAAACATCCGCCCAGTCCACGTCGTCCTCGGGCGGGGACGCGAAAATCATAGTGGTGCGGATAGCGTCCACACCGAACTTGTCGAGCTGCTCGCCCAGGTTTACGCCGTTACCCAGCGACTTGGACATTGCCTTGCCGCCGTTGAGCACCTGACCCTGGTTCATGAGCGCCTTGAACGGCTCATCGTGCTTAATCAGGCCGAGGTCGCGAACAACCTTGGTGAAGAAGCGTGCGTACAGCAGGTGCAGAATAGCGTGCTCCACACCGCCCACGTACATGTCGACGGCACCCCACTCGCTCATAGCCTGCGGGTCGAAAGGAGCCTTGTCGTAGTTCGGGGAAACGTAACGCAGGAAGTACCAGGAGGAATCCACGAAGGTGTCCATGGTGTCCGAGTCGCGACGAGCCTGCTTGCCACACTCGGGGCAAGGCACGATAGCCCAGTCATCGGCAGCGGCAAGAGGCGACTGGCCCTTAGGAGCCAGCTGCTCACCGCGCAGGTTATCGGGCAGCAGAACCGGCAGCTGATCCTCGGGGACCAGAACCTCGCCACAATCCTCACAGTGAATCACCGGAATCGGGGTACCCCAGAAGCGCTGACGGGACAGCAGCCAGTCACGCAGGCGGTAAATGACCTTGCCCTCACCGGTGCCGGCAGCCTCAACCAGCTCAATAGCCTTAGCAATTGCCTCAGCCTTCGGCAGGCCGGTCAGCTCACCCGAGTTGACGAGCACGCCGTCACCAGCTGCGGCAACACCGCTGGTTGCCGGGTCCTCAGCACCCTCAACGTCCAGAACCTTCACGATGGGCAGGTCGAACTTCAGAGCAAACTCGAGGTCGCGCTGGTCGTGCGCGGGCACAGCCATAATCGCGCCGGTACCGTAGTCAGCCAGCACGTAGTCAGAAGCCCACACGGGCAGCTTCGCGCCGGTCAGCGGGTTGATTGCGTAGCGGCCGGTGAACACGCCGGTCTTCTCACGGTCGGAGGACTGGCGGTCAATATCGCTCAGTGCCTTAATGTCTTCGCGGTACTGCTCCAGGGCAGCCTTGTGCTCGGGTGCCACAATCTGCTCGGCGAACGCCGCATCCGCAGCAACCACGATGAAGGTTGCACCGTACAGGGTGTCCGGGCGGGTGGTGAACACGGTGAAGGACTCAGCAGGCTGGTCCTCGGTCGCCTCAATCTCGAAGCGCACCTCAGCACCCTCAGAACGACCAATCCAGTTGCGCTGCATGAGCAGAACACGCTCAGGCCACTTGCCCTCCAGCTGCTCCATGTCATCCAGCAGCTGCTGTGCGTAATCAGTGATCTTGAAGTACCACTGGTTCAGGGACTTCTTAGTCACGGTAGTACCGCAACGCTCACACGCACCGTTCACAACCTGCTCGTTCGCGAGCACGGTCTGGTCCTTGGGACACCAGTTGACCATGGAGTCCTTACGGTACGCCAGGCCCTTCTTGTAGAACTGCTCGAACAGCCACTGAGTCCACTTGTAGTACTCGGGGTCCGAGGTGTGCAGGCGGCGGCTCCAGTCAGCGGCAATAGCGTAACGCTTGAAGGACTCAGCCTGAGTCTCAATGTTCTTGTACGTCCACTCCTTGGGGTGAGTGTCGTTCTTAATGGCTGCGTTCTCAGCGGGCAGGCCGAAGGAGTCCCAGCCAATCGGGTGCAGAACATCGTAGCCGCACTGCTTGAAGTAGCGGGCGTTCATATCACCAATAGCGAATGCCTCCGCGTGACCCATGTGAAGGTCACCGGAGGGGTACGGGAACATATCCAGCACATACTTGCGGCCCTTGGGGGCGTCACCGGTGGGCTGGAAAACCTTCGTTTCGTCCCAGTAGGGGCGCCACTTGGCTTCCATAGCGCGGAAGTCGTACGCATTTTCGTTGCGTTCGGTCTCTACCTGAGCAGACACAGCGATTCCTTAAATAAAGACAGGTTGATAAAAACTTAACCCTCCAAGTGTAACGCGAAACCCGCACCGAGCCAGAGTTGAGGCCGCCTCGACTACCAAATGGACGGCACCGCCCGCCCGACCACCCGCCCAGCTGACGATGCGGGGCGCAAGTTTCAGAGCCCTTTCAGGCTTCTCCCCTAGAATTAAGAACGGGACTTTGCCGTCCCAGTACCCAACCCGCGAAAGGTACCCATGACCTCCACCGTTACCCCGGACTCCCCCAACACCTCAGTTCTTGAGGGTGTGCCCGGCCCGCTCATTCCCGGCACCCGCCACGACGCCCTCATCGGTGACGGCGCGCAGGCGGTCATGACCCGCTACTGGCAGTACGGCAAAGGCATGAACGACGGAACCTTCCCCGGAGGCTCCTACCCCGTGCTGCTCGTGCACGGCTTCCGCGGCGACCACCACGGCCTGGAAATCATCGCGAACTACCTGCTGAAGCTTATCCCGAACGTCAGCATTATCAGCCCCGACCTGCCCGGCTTTGGCCGCTCCGCAGACCTGCCCGAAGGCACTCAGGGCAAAAACACTCGGGACGAAAACGCTCAGGGCGAAGACAACATCAACGCGTACGTGGCGTGGCTAAACGACTTTGTGAAGCACACCAACCCCGCCCGTGAGGATGCACAGCGCCTGCCGCTGCACGTGGTCGGCCACTCCTTCGGCTCCATCGTCACCAGCGCCTTCGCCGCCACACACCCGAACTCGCTCGCGCTCCTCTCGCTCATCAACCCCATTAGCGAGCCCGCCCTCGAAGGTAGCCAGCGCGTCGCCTCCCGCCTCGCCTCCCTCTACTACCGCGCCGGCGCGGCACTCCCCGAAAAAATCGGCTACCCGCTCCTGCGCTCGCAGCTGATTACCCGCGCCTCCAGCGAAGTCATGATGCGCACCAAAGACAAGGCAATGCGCCGATTCATCAACGGCCAGCACGCCGCCTACTTCGGCTCCTTCGGCTCCCGCCGCGGAGTGCTCAGCGCCTACGAAGCGTCCATTACGCACACCGCCGCCGAATACGCAGCCGCCATCCGGGTGCCCGTGCAGATGCTCGTCGCCGAAGACGACGACCTGGGCACCCCCGAAACCGCCCGCGCCATGTACGCGACGCTGAGCTCCCGTAACCTGCCCGCGTCTTCGTCCGGTGCCCGCGAGCGCCTGGACATGATCCCCGAAGTCGGGCACCTCATCCACTACGAAACCCCTCGCCGCGCCGCGGAACTCATCGCCGATTTCGCCGCCGGCCACTCAGGGAACGAGAAGTAAGGAACCAACATGAAACTCATGGTTGACGCCCGATACACCCGTATCGGCTTCCACGACGGCATCAGCCGCTACACCGCGTCCCTGCTGGGCGCGCTCAAAACCCTCATTGACACTGGTGATGAAGCCGCCGCCGACCTCGACCTGACCATGATTATTAGCGACGAGCGTCAGATGGACATGCTGCCCGATTTGCCGCACGTGAAGATCTGCTCGCCCACCGGCCCGCTCGAACCGACCGCCTCGCTGCAGCTGAACAAGTATGCGCCGGACGTGGTGTTCTCCCCCATGCAGACTATCGGCTCCACCGGACGCAAATTCAAGCTGATTCTCACCCTGCACGACCTGATCTACTACTCGCACCCGACCCCGCCCGGGTTCCTGCCCGCACCGGTGCGCGTGGGCTGGCGGCTCTTCCACAAGACCTACACCCCGCAGCGCTTCCTGCTCAACCACGGCGACGCGGTCGTGACGGTTTCTGAGTCGACCGCCTCGCTGATTCGTGAGCACGAGCTGACCACCAAGCCGCTGTTCGTGGTGCCCAACGCCCCGCAGCCCGGTAGCGTCGTCTCCCGCCAGACCGCGCTGGAACGCGCCACCACCCGCGAAGAGCAGCCCGTCAAGCACCTGGTGTACATGGGTTCGTTCATGCCGTACAAGAACGTAGAAACCCTGCTACTGGCGATGCGTTCCCTGCCGGATTACCGCCTGCACCTGCTGTCGAAGATGCCGCCGCAGCGCCTGGTGCAGCTCACCGACGAGCGCCTCATCGGTGAGAACGTGGAGGTGCACAACGGCGTGAGCGACGAGGAGTACCAGCAGCTGCTCCGCCAGGCGCACGCCCTGGTGACTGCCTCCCGCGAGGAGGGTTACGGCCTGCCCGTGGTCGAGGCTCAGGCTGCCGGTTGCCCCGCGGTGATTAGTGACATCCCGATTTTCCGTGAGATTGCGCCGCACGCCGTGTTCGCGCCGGTTGACGGTGCCCCGGAGGCGCACGCCGCCGACTGGGTGAAGGCTATCCGCTCGCTGGAGGACACCGCCGTTCGCGAGCGCGTGATTATTGACGGCCTGTCGGATGTGCGCCGCTACTCCTGGCGCGACTCGGCGCTCAAACTGCTAGAGGTCGTGCGCGGGCTCTAAAGCCTGCGTTGGGCAAAGAAATGCCGCCACGCTCCCCCGAAATTCGGGAGGGTGCGGCGGCATTCTCGTATTCAATTCGTGGTCGCCGGGTAGCATATGTGGCTTGCGGTAAGGGAGTGCAAGGATGGCTTGCGACAAAGGTCTACAAGCGGCGGTTCTCTACACACTTCCTCCGCGCCGACGCAGGGAACCCGCCCTCGCAGAGCTCGGGCACCCTGAGGGCGCATCCGGAAGGTGCAGCCTTACCGCATCACACCGGAGCAGAAATCCTTAGACCGTAGCAAAGCTACCGGTACGAGCCGCTTCCTTCGCAGCCAGCTCATCCGCGTGACCGTACGCGTAGAAAATCTTCGCGTCATCCAGCTCAGCAAAACGAGCCAGGTAGCGGCACACCGCGCCACGCTGAGCCTTCGTCATCGAGGACAGCAGAACGGGGTCCGGGTGAGTAATGCCGTTGTCGCGGCTCGGTGCCGAACTACCGAACTCGGGCTCGTAATCAGAGGTGATATTGGTGAAACTCATCGGTGAGTACCTTTCCTTAGGGCGTTTCTTAGGACAGCGCCGCAACAATGCAGACGCTACCGGAGGCAACACCGCGAAAAGAACCTACGGAGATCATCGGAAGTCTTTTCGCAGTAGTGGTTGTGATATCTCTAAACTACCCAAGAGCTAATCAATGTTCAAGAACCATCAGGGAACGCCCCCATAGTGGACACGTCCCCGGTTGTCAGGAAGAAATCAGGGGCATCATAGCGGCATGGGACCGCCGAGTTCCCAACCGAACTAAAACCCACCCGAAAGCCAGCGTGAAAAGCAGAAATGCTGCCGCACCCACAAAGAATGCAGCAGCATTTCTAAAAACTAATTGCGCAGGCTACGCCATAGTTGCGTAGAGACCGCGTTCAGCGTCCTTACGAGCCAGCTCGTAAGCGTGACCGTACGCGTAGAAAATCTGGGCGTCATCCAGGTCGGGGAAACGCGCCAGGTAACGGAACACTGCATTACGCTGAGCCACGGTCATGTCCGCGAGTAGTTCAACATTGGGGTGGCTAATGCGGTTAGCGCGTGCAACAGCAGAACCTCCGCCTGCTTTTTCGTAGGCGGGGGTGATCATAGTCTGAGTCACCAGTATTCATCTTTCGTTGGTGCGCACGGTTGTGAAGCGTGCGCGAAGTTGAGTGATAGATACTGCCAACACCACCTCGACAAGCGCCGAAATAGTATCCGCAGTGCTGAATATATTACCGCGGATACGGAGACTACGCTAATTAGGGGCGCCTAGCACTATCACCAACCACTAAATGCACAAAGGTGCATAAAATGGCGGATGTGCACCCACACCGAACGGGATAATCTACGCCCCGTTCGCCTGTGCCGCACTAGTCTGGGCTGCATAAGTTTGCGACGTGCCCTTCTCCCCTGCGCTCGCCAAGGCTTCATCTTCGTCACCATCAAGACCCAAAAGAGCCGTCACCATCGGCAAAGGATTGAACTCACTCAGCTGACCCGTGCGGTCTACCTTGCGCATCATGAACGCACGCTGCAAACGCCGCTGAGTCCACGGCGAAAGCACCATCATCAGCAGCGCCTCCACCACAAAAATGCCGACCAGAATCCATAGCAGCAGATCCGAAGAACCCGCCTGCTCACGCAGCTGCTGAGCATCCGCCACCAGACGGTCGAATCCCTCCGAATGCAGGCGCGACGTATCAAGCCCCGTCAACGCGGACAGGCTCACCGGCGACGCCACATTCAGCAGCACCGACAGCATCAGCAGAAGCACCGCATACAGCCCGTAATGCATGGTGCGCATCAGCTTCTTCACGCGCGCAAAACCGTGATTCAGTTCCGTGCCAATATCGGTGAAAGCCGCCGCCTTCTGCGCCTGCTCACCCTCCGGCATCATATGCGGCACCAGGCGGTGCGCAAGCATCAACGGCACCGGCGAACACGCATCAAAATACTGCATGTGACTATTCACCGACGGGCCCGGCAGGGTCACAAAGCTGACGTCTACATCGGCGGGCTGAGTAATATTCGACCTGCCAATGCTGTCACCACGAGCGGAAATCTCGCACCGGTCAGCCACATCAAGATCCTGCAACATCGGCGCGTAGGCGCGCACATACAGGTGGCAGGCGCTACGCACCGACATCATGAGCACCAGAATCAGCGCGCCCCAAAACGCCACGGAGGCGGCGGTCAGCTCAGGGACCGCGCCCTCAACACGCAGCTGAGCCAGCAACATCATGAACACCGCGTACAACATGAAAACACCGTGCACGAAAAGCAGCGGAATCAGCCACTTCACGTAGGCGCGCGTGCCGTACGGGTTGACCAGGCGCGCATCCGCCAGACGCACATCAGCCGGACTCTTTGCGGAGGGAGTTTCGGAGGCGCTGTCCCGGGCACTCTTGCGGCCAATACGCGCCCTACCCTTGAAGGTACCCGGCACACTCACAACCAGCGGCACCACGCTCAACGCTAGGGGCGCCAGCATCGTATAGTGCAGCAGTGAACGGTACGGACCAAACAGCAGGGATGCCTCCACCAGCCAGGAGAACGCCGCGACCGCGCTCACCCACAGCAGCATGGCGCGGTTACGGTAGCCGCCCGCAGCATCCAGGTGCCCCGGAGTGTCGTTACGGTCACTAGCGATAATGCTAATCGGGACCACGCCACTACCCAGACCGTAGAAGAAACGAATCGGCTTCTTACCCGCCGCCGCACGACGACGCAGAAGCTCATAGCTCAAATAGCCGCCCTGCGAATGGGCAATAATGCCCACTGCATCGCTACGGGAACTCAAATCGTCCAGCTGACGATCCAGACGCGCATAAATACGCTCCAAATCGCGCGACTCCGGGCTGGTTGCCGTCTGAATCAGCTGCGTCGGAATAGCCTTCATCAGCGCCCACAGCTCACGGGCACGACGAGCCAAAACCCAGCCCACAATACCCAGGCCGAGTGCCGCCGCCAGACCCGTAAATGCACCCTGCGGAGTACCCAGAGACGCCACAAAAGCATCACGGAACGTCATGAGCGCCATAGCCGCCAGCACCAGCCACAGTGCCACGTTCACGAACCGCGCCGTAGAACGCAGCAGGTGCCCGGCACGCTCACGCCAGGTCACGCCGGGGCGCTCATAGTAGAAGCAGAACATCAAAAACAGCGGCAAAACCGACGCCAACCAGGGCAAATGCTCCTTCAACGGGCGGTAATGTCTGGGCCGCCAGAAGCCCTCCTGAAAAAGGAGGCTACGGCGAGTGACCGTGCGAACCGGGCGCGGCTTCGGCTGAGGCAGGCGCGGAAGCTCAAGGTTCGGCAGCTCGATATTCGGGAAATCAATGTTCGGGAGCTCTACCTTGGGAAGCTCAATTTTCGGCAGCTCAATCTTAGGGAGCTCCACTTTAGGCAGTTCCACCTTGGGCAACTCCACTTTGGGCAGCTCCACCTTCGGAAGTTCAATTTTCGGCAGACTGATTTTTGTAGATTCTTTGGGCTCGGAGGCTTCGGCGGTTCTTCCTGCGCGGAGTTCTCTTCAACCTGAGGGCTTTCCTCAACCGGGTCAGCAGGGTACTCCGTGCGCTCAATCGTCAACGAATACGTCAACTCGCTGTGGTGGCTCAGCGGGTTCACCTCGGCGGCAAGCGGGAGGGTATCGCCGTCAGGAATCACCTCAACACGAACCCGCGCAGAAGCCTCTGCAGCAGGGTTCTCTTCGGAGGCGGCGACATAATCCGTGTTCAGCGCCAGCAGAGTCTGCACACTGTGCGCCACCGGCTTGCCAAAATACGCGAGCGTCTCCCCATGATTCTGGTAGCCGATACCGTGAACCAGCAGCACCGCCGCATCGTGATGCTTACCCTTACGATGCAGGGCACTCTTCGGATGCACAGAAGCATACTCAGCCAGCCGCCGCTGCTCACCATCAGGCAGCGCACTACCCTTCAGCAGATGAGGCACTTTCGACATGCCTCTCACCTCCTCGCCTCTGCGCACAGCGCACCCGCAAACCCGCGTAGCTCAACGCCCAACCCGGGGCAAAAACCGCCCCTCACTAGAACACTACAGCACGACTAGAAAATCACAGCACGTCCAAGCCGTCACAGCGAATCTGAACCGGGCGCTCCCCCACGTTCTTCTTCAACGCCGCAATCGTTGCACGCGTAGCACGCAACTCACGGGTCACCTGCTGGGCAATGCCGTACGAGAAGAACATCAGGGTACGCCAATCGCCCTGAACCGGCGCCTCCTCAGAATCCTCCTCAAGGGACTCCGACCAGGCAAAATACCCCTGATCCAGAGGAACCGGGCCCACAATACGCAACTGCTCACGCACCCGCTCCGGCAACGCAGAAGAGCCCAAGAACTCCTCCATGAAGGCGCGAACATCCGCCTCCGCACCGGTCACCGCAGCCGTACGAACCGCCGGAGGCAGACCCGTCTGAGCGCGCTCCTCCAGCTCCTGACGAGCAAACCACGCCGGATCCCAACGCACCAGCGCCTGCTCCACCGGCGACGGCGAAGCAGTCGTCACCACCGTACCCTCAAGAGCCGCAGGACGAACCAACGCCGCAGCATTCAACCAGCGACGCAACGCCGCCTCCGGGGCACGCAACGAATCAAAACGAAGCATCTTATCGGCATCCAGAAGAAGCGCCGCCGCATAGCCGCCAAAAGCCACCGGCTCAGCACCCGGAGTCGCCACCACTAGCGCAGGCTCAGGACCAACCGACGCCCGCACATGGTCACCCGCCGAAGAAATCACCGGAACATTCGGGAACGCACGGCCCAGCTCCTCAGCAGTACGAGTCGCACCCGCCGCCGAATAACGCCAATGCGTAAAACCGCATTCAGAACAACGCCACTGCTGCGCCAAATGACCGCACCACGAACACGACGGAACCGACGAACCCGAAGCCACCGACAAAGGCCCACTACACTCGCCACAACGCGCCGGCATGCGGCAACGCTCACACGAAAACGACGGAATATAACCGCTACGCGCCACCTGCACCAACACAGGACCACGCGCCAACGCCCGACGAGCATGCTCAAACGCCAAGTGCGGAATACGCGCCATCGCCGCCAACGGGTCACGCGCCAACTCAAACTCCGAACCCGTCGAAAAAATACGCGGCGAATAATCACGCACCAACGCACGCGGCGCACGCACATGAGACGCCCAGCGGGTACGCACCAGACGCGCCGCCTCACTACTCATGCTGAACCCGGCAAACAGCGCCGCAGTACCCTCAGCAGAAGCACGCAGAAGCAACACATCACGGGCATGACAATACGGGGCGCGCTGCTCCACCAGCGATGAATCACCGTCATCCCAGCACACCACCAGACCCAGGTTCGCCACCGGCGCGTAGGCCGCCGCGCGGGTACCAATCACCACCGGAACCTGCCCCAAGCGAGCCTTCACAAAACCGTGATAGCGAGTATGCGGAGTGGAATCAGAACTCAAACGCACAAACGAATCAGCCGGCAGACGCTCGGCGAGCGCCGCCTCCAGAAGATCCAGGTTCTTAGCGGTCGGAACCACCGCAATAGCGCCGCGACCACTGGCAGCAGCAGCCGCGAGTGTGGTCGCCAAAACATCTGCCCACGTGTGCTCCAGGTGGCCGGGAAGAACCGTCATCACGGCGCGGGTCGCGGCACCGGCGGCAACATCTTCAATGAACTCCGCGCCGTTCTCGTAATCGGAGAAGACGGAGGCGGCATCCGGCGCGTCCGGGTTCAGCGCCGGCGGGTCCAGCACGAAGGGTGCGAGCGCGCCGGGAGTGGCAAGCCAGGCGTACGGGTCGGCAGCGCTGGAGGCGGCGGAGACGGCATCAGGCTCAGATTCCGCACACTCAGGTTCCGCGATTTCGGGAGCGTTTTCCTGCGGCTTCTCCCCCGCGCTCGCCGGGGTGCTCTCGGAGACGTTCTCCGGGGTGCTCTCGGGGGTATTGGAAGTACTTACCGGGGCAGAATCGCCCAAATAATCCGACTCATAACCCGGCAGAAGCGGCGCGTACTTCTTATCCAGCGCGGCAATACGCGGCGGCACCGCCAGACGTAGCACGTTTGCCACCGTGGAGGCGTAACGGTCGGCAAGCGCCTCAGCAAGCGCAAAAATTTCGGGCGCAACAGACGGCACACGCGACAGCACCGACTTGATCGGCAACAGCGAGGTACGCGTCCAATCGGTCGTGGCGGCGCGCTCCTCAATGTAACCGGTCAGCTCGTGACCGTTGAACAGCACGCGCACGCGGGCGCCGGGCACCGCATCCTCACTCAGCTCGGCGGGCACACGATAATCAAACGTGCGGTCCACCTGCGGCAGGGTGCTATCCACGCGCACACGCGCCACAGGGTTCGGCACGCCGCTCGCCTCCAACTCGGCGGCAACGTTCACCGGCTCCGGGGCAGCCGGAATCAGGGCATCACGAAGAGCAGGAAATCCCTGCAACAGGTCAAGCTGTTGCAGGGATTCCTGCTGAGCACCCAACGGTGCCGAAGAGTTCGATTCAGAACTGCTCTGAGTCACCCGAATCTGCGTGCTCCTCTACCCTGACAGATATTAGGAGGAGGACACTGCCGAACGCAGTGCATCCACGCGGTTCAGGCGCTCCCAGGTGAATTCCGGCTCGGTACGACCGAAGTGGCCGTGAGCTGCGGTCTTCTTGTAAATCGGGCGGCGCAAATCCAGTTCGTTAATGATTGCCAGCGGGCGCAGGTCGAAGACCTCACGCACAGCCTTCTCAATCTTGATCGGGTTGACCTTCTCGGTGCCGAAGGTTTCAACATACAGACCGACCGGCGCTGCCTGGCCGATAGCGTACGCAACCTGAACCTCGGCGCGGTCAGCCAGACCGGCACCCACAATGTTCTTCGCAACCCAACGCATCGCGTACGCTGCGGAACGGTCCACCTTCGACGGGTCCTTACCGGAGAACGCGCCACCACCGTGACGAGCCGAACCGCCGTAGGTGTCCACAATGATCTTGCGGCCGGTCAGGCCCGCGTCACCCACGGGGCCACCCTGAACGAAGCGGCCAGCGGGGTTCACAATGAACTTGGCGTTGGAGGAATCCAGCTCGACGCTACCCAGAACCGGCGCGATAACGTGCTTCTCAATGTCTGCACGCAGGTCAGCCAGGTCGTAGCTTGCGGTGTGCTGGCTCGAAACAACCACGGTATCCACGGAGACAGGCACGTTGTTCGAATCGTAGCCGAGGGTCACCTGAGTCTTGCCGTCGGGGCGCAGCTCGGTCAGCAGGCCGTCCTTACGGACCTTGGTCAGACGCTCAGAGAGGCGGTGCGCCAGCCAAATCGGGGCGGGCATCAGCACGTTGGTCTCGTTGGATGCGTAACCGAACATGATGCCCTGGTCGCCCGCACCCTGGCGGTCGTACTCGTCAGCAGCAATGCCCTGACGAACCTCGAGGGACTCGTACACGCCGGCGTTAATGTCCGGGGACTGCTCGCCAATGGACACGGACACGCCGCAGAACTCACCGTCGAAGCCGCGGGTAGAGGAATCGTAGCCGATACCCAGAATGGTCTCGCGCACGATGGAGGGGATTTCGACGTAGCTGGAGGTGGTCACCTCACCAGCAACATGCACCTGACCGGTGGTTACCATGGTCTCCACAGCAACGTTCGCTGCGGGATCCTGGGCAATAATGCCGTCAAGGATGGCGTCAGAAATCTGGTCACAAATCTTATCGGGGTGGCCTTCAGTCACCGACTCGCTGGTGAATAGGCGCAGATGGTTATTACTCACGGTTTCCACTCTACTGGTTGAGGGCGCGCGAAGATAGCGCGCTCGTAATGATGACGGTTTCCTTCAATTATGACACGTTTGTTAAGCGCCATTACGAGGCGGGGTGCTGCGTTCACACCCCGGGCGGGCCTTCACTCAGCGCCAGCCAGAGGATTAGGTCAGCGCCGCCAGAATCTTCTGAGCCAACGCCGGACCAATACCCGGCACCGCCGTCAGCTCCTCGGCGCTCGCCTGCTTAATCTGAGCCACCGACCCGAAGTGCTTAATCAGCGCGGCACGCTTCACCTCGCCCAAACCGGGCACCTCATCCAGGGCGGAGGCGACCATCGCCTTACCGCGCTTGGAACGGTGGAAGGTGATAGCGAAACGGTGCGCCTCATCGCGGATGCGCTGCACCAGGTACAGCGCCTGCGAAGTACGCGGTAGTACGACCGGGTAGTCGTCGTCCGGTAGCCACAGTTCCTCCAGGCGCTTAGCGATGCCGGCAACGTACACATCCGTAATGCCCAAATCGCTCAACGCGGCGGAGGCGGCAGCCACCTGAGGCGGGCCGCCGTCCACGAGCACCAGGTTCGGCGGGTAGGCGAACTTCGCCGGCTCGGGCGTGGAGGCGTCAATCTCGCCGGAGTGCACGGGGGCTGCTTCGCGCTCCGCCTGCTGCGCCAGATGCCTCTTGAATCGGCGGGTGATGACGTCGTACATACTGGCGGTATCGTCACGCGCGGCGTCGCCGGTAATGCTGTAGGTGCGGTAGGCGTTCTTTGCGGGCATGCCGTCCTCAAAGACAACCATGGAGGCGACCACGTTCGTGCCCTGCACATGCGAAATGTCGTAGCACTCGATGCGCAGCAGCGGGTCCGGTAGTTCCAGCGCTTCCTGCAGCTCCACGAGGGAGGCGCTGCGGGTGGTCAAATCGCCGGCACGGCGGCTCTTGTGCAGGGTCAGCGACTGGCGCGCGTTCTCGGCGACCGTCTTCATGAGCTCTGCCTTGTCGCCGCGCTGCGGGACGCTAATCTCCACGGGGCCGCCGCGCACCTCCGCCAGCCAAGACGCCAGTTGCTCCTTATTCTCGGGCTCCACCGGCACGAGCACGGAACGCGGAATATCGTAGCTGTTCAGGCTCTTCTCGGCGTCCTTCTGGGAGGCGAGGCTCGCCGCAATATCGCTGTACACCTGCGCAATCAGCTGCTCAATGAGCTGCGCGTCGGTGCTGTCGTTGACCTTCTCCACGATCCAGCCGCGCTGGCCGCGGATCCTGCCGCCGCGCACGAAGAACACCTGAACGGATGCCTCCAGGTCGTCCTCGGCGTAGGCGAACAGGTCGGCATCCACGGTCGCGCCGAGCACCACGGCGTTACGCTCAAACGCCTTAGTCAGCGCGGCAATATCGTCGCGAAGAATCGCGGCGCGCTCAAAGTCCATATCAGCGGCGGCGGCTTTCATTTCCGCGGTCAACTGGGCGATATGCTTCTCAGCGCCACCACCCATAAATCGGGTCAGACCGCGCGCCAACTCGCGGTGCTCCTCGGCGCTAATCTTGCCCACGCACGGCGCTGCGCACTTATCGATATAGCCGAGCAGGCAGGGTCGACCGCTATTCTTCGCGCGGTTAAACACGCCGTTCGTGCAGGTGCGCACCGGGAACACGCGCAGTAGCGCATCCAGGGTTTCACGAATCGCCCACGCCTGCGAATACGGACCAAAATAGCGCACGCCCTTACGGCGCTCGCCGCGAGTGACCATGGCGCGCGGGTACACGTCATTGACCGTAATCGCCAGGTACGGGTACGACTTATCGTCGCGGAACGCAATGTTGAAGCGCGGCGAAAACTCCTTAATCCAGGTGTATTCGAGCTGCAGCGATTCCATCTCGCTCGCCACCACGGTCCACTCCACGCTCGCCGCCGTATGCACCATTGCGTAGGTCTTCGGGGTCAGCGTCTGCGGGGACGCAAAATAGCTGTTGAGGCGGTTGCGCAGGTTCTTCGCCTTGCCCACGTAGATGACGCGGCCGTCGGCATCGCGGAAACGGTAAACGCCCGGGTCGGTGGGGATTTCGCCGGGGGCGGGGCGGTAGCTGGAAGGCTCTGCCATGGGTACTTTCTCCTCGCTCTACTGGGCTTTCTGCGGGGTTGCCGCTGCTGGGCTACCGGGGTCATCCCAGGCTCACACATACGACAAACCGCGCATCCTACACCCATCTCCCCCAAAGCGCGGGGGCCGGTGCGTGAATGCGCGGTTTAAGTCTACGCGGTATATGCGGCGAGTGCCCTAGCCTGCGTCACGTGCGGCTGAGGGCGAAACGTTGTATTCGTTCTTGCGCGCCTGACCGGACAGCTGAGCAATCTCATTCATGATCGTGTCGGTGGTGACGCGGCGCTGCTTGCCGGTCATCTTCTCGCCGATCTTCTCAAAGTAGAGCGGCTTACCCACACGAATCGTGAAGCGGCGCGGGTAAATCATGTTCGAGCCGGGCTTCTGCAGGCGGTCGGTACCAATCAGACCGACCGGAACCACGGGCGCGCCGGTCATGTGCGCCAGCCACGCCACACCAATCTTGCCGCGGTACAGGTAGCCGTCGCGGGAGCGGGTGCCCTCGGGGTAAATGCCGAAGACCTTACCCTCCTGCAGCTTCTCCAGGGCAATGTCGAGCGCCTTGAGCGATTCGGAACGGTCGGAGCGGTTCACGGGAATGATGTCCACGGCTTCGAAGAATGCCTTCATCATCTTGCCGCGCGGGCCGGGGGTGTTCACGTACTCAGCCTTCGCGAGGAACGCCACGCGGCGCGGCATCATGGCAGAAATAATGATGGAGTCCAGGAAAGACAGGTGGTTGGAGGCGACAATCACCGGGCCGTTGGCGGGGAAGTTTTCGAGTCCGGTCACGCGGGCGCGGAAGACGGTGCGCAGGATTCCGGTGATTGCTTTCTGGGTGGATTTGTAGAGAAGCACGTGAACTCTCCTGAGGTGCCGATAGATTGCGGGCTGTGGCGGCGGTCCGCCGTGGATGCGGGGTGAGTGACCCCTTCTGAATATACGCCGCCAAAGAGCACAAAATCTGTACTGCGGTAACCTGTGCCGCAAAAAATTTGTACTGTGTTTAGTAGCGTCGGATTTTATTATTCCACACCCGAGTGTAGGCACGTGAGGGGTGCCGCGCTCCCCTTCCACATGCTGGGATGCGCCTCCCACCCAGGTTCCTGCGAGTGCCCCGGTTGAGGGCGCCTGCACAACTTCCACCCCGGCGCATCCTCCCCCGTTACAGGCGGGGAAGTGGCACGGAAGCTAAGGGTTCAACCTCAACGTAATATTTCAGGTTTTCCGCCTGATTATTACTGATTTCCCCACCAAATAGCCGTGTCACATTATGACGCTACGTCAGCAAAGTTTCGTAAATGCGCATTTAATATGCAAAAATGAGAGCAGGGTGGGCTGTCGCACCTCCCTCAAGGACGATTCACCCTGAACATAGTGAGCCGCCCCTCCAGCGGATGTGCGTCGGGACCACTCCACCTACAAATTCCACGCACACTGGAGACATACACTATGGCTACAAAACCCGTCTCGCGTGCGCAGGCAGCAAAGATTGCCCGCCGCTCAGACACGGTCGGTGCCTATGCCGGAAAAGGCTGGGTACAGGCTGTTGCGTTTGTGATGCTCCTGGGCTTCACCATCATGGCAGTCCTTGCAATGCGCACCTACGCACTCTCCATGCCGCTCCCCGATAAAATCGTCGGCAACGACGGCAAAACTATCGCAACCCAAGAACAGATCCTGCACGGTCAGGAACTGTTCCAGGGACGCGGCCTGCAGCAGTACGGATCCGTCCTCGGCCACGGTGCCTACCTCGGCCCCGACTACACTGCAGAATACCTGCGCCTGACCACCGATGCTGCCGTCAAGGAGTACCGTGAACAGGGCAAGCAGGACCCCCGCGAACTCGTCAAGAACGAGTGGCGCAAGGAGAACAAGTACGACGAGCAGACTAAGACCATCACCTGGTCCGCTGGTGAGACCAAGGGCTACCAGCTCATGCTCAAGCACTACCGCGAAACCCTCATGAAGGGTGACACCTCGCAGGGCCTGTTCCCCAACGCCATTAAGAACGACGAAGAACTGCACGACATCGTCGCATTCTTCGGCTGGACCGCATGGGCATCGGCGGCAGACCGCCCCGACCAGCCCTACTCCTACACCAACAACTGGCCCTCCGAACCCAACGTGGACAACAAGCCCACCGCGGATCTGATGGTCTGGTCGGCACTCTCCCTGATTGCCCTCATCGGTGGTACCGGTCTGATGTTCGCCATCTACGGCCGCTGGTCCCGCGCTATCGGCTGGCACGCGGAAGAGGCACCCGTCCTCGACTTCCGTCAGCCCGACGAAGTTCGCCTGACCCCCTCGCAGAAGGCAGCCTGCCTGCTCTTCGCAACGATCCTGGTGCTGTTCCTGCTGCAGGCTCTGGTGGGTGCGCTCACCGAGCACTACCGTGAAGAGCTCACCGGATTCTTCGGTATCGATATGGGCCAGTTGCTGCCCTACACGGTATCCCGAACCTGGCACCTTCAGCTCTCCCTCTTCTGGACCGCAGGCGCGTTCCTGGCGGGCGGTATCTTCATCGCCCCGCTGATTACCCGCCGCGAACCCAAGAAGCAGGGTCTGCTCACCTACGTTCTCATCGGCGCCGTGGTCTTCGTGGTCCTCGGCTCGCTGCTGAACGAATGGTTCTCTCAGAAGGGCCTCATCCCCAAGGAATTCACCGGCTTCTTCTCGCAGCAGTGGGAGTTCCTGGACCTGCCGCGATTCTTCCAGATCCTGCTCACCGCGGGTATGTTCATCTGGATTGTCATCGTCTGGCGTACCCTCTCCGCTCGCCTGAAGGGCTCGAAGAAGACCTCCCTGCCGTGGCTGTTCCTCTTCTCCGGCCTCGCCATCCCCATGTTCTACGCGGTCGGCCTGCTCGCAGGTCAGCGTACTCACGTGACCGTCGCCGAATTCTGGCGATTCTGGGTGGTTCACCTCTGGGTGGAGGACTTCCTCGAACTGTTCACCACCGTTATGGTGGCGTACATCTTCGTGCTGCTCGGCGTGGTCCGCGAGCGCATCGCAATCGCCATCATCATGATGGACGCTGTGCTCTACTCCGTCGGTGGTGTGATCGGTACTCTGCACCACACCTACTTCGTCGGTACCCCCTCCGAACAGATGGCATTCGGTGCGTTCTTCTCGGCTGCTGAGGTTATCCCGCTGACCTTCCTGACCGTTGAGGCGTGGGGCTTCATGCAGCTGGGTGCTCGCCAGTACTCCAACCGCACCAAGCCTTTCCCGCACCGTTGGGCTGTTATGTTCCTGATTGCTGTGGGCTTCTGGAACTTCCTCGGCGCAGGTGTGTTCGGCTTCCTCATCAACCTGCCGATCGTGTCCTACTTCGAGATTGGTACGGCACTGACCGCAAACCACGCACACGCCTCCATGATGGGTGTGTACGGTATGCTCGCGATTGCGTTCGCGGTGTTTGGTCTGCGCTACCTGCTCCCGGAGAACAAGTGGCCGGAGAAGGGTCTGAAGTTCTCCTTCTGGACTCTGAACATTGGTCTGCTGTGGATGTCCTTCATCTCGCTGCTGCCGCTGGGTATTGCTCAGCTGTACAAGTCCGTGGGTGAGGGCTACTACGAGGCTCGTTCCTTCGCGTTCATTCACGACGGTGCTTCCGCCGTGATGGGTTGGATGCGTATGCCCGGTGACGTGATCTTCCTGGTCGGCATCATCCCGCTGATTAAGCTGGCGCTGCTGGGTATCAAGGAGATTTTCTCCAAGAACGCTAAGGAAACCGTCCTGGAGCTGCCCGAACCGCCGCTGTACGAGGTGGTTGAGGACGCTCGCATCGCAGAGTTCGCCGGCGCTAAGGCTGCCGAGGAGCTGCCCGAGCAGACCAGCCCCTACCGTAGCGATCGTCGAGGCTAACCATGCCTGAGCAGATTGCTGGAGTTTCTTTCCTCGTGTGGCTGGCCTGCGTGTACGCGCTCGGCCTGGTCGCCGTGGGTTGGGGCTTCGATATTCTCGCCAAGCGCACCAGCCAGCGCATGGTGGCGGCGCGAACCTTCGGGTTCACCTACCACCAAGAGAGCGACGCGTGGCTCTGCCCCGAAGACCAGTGGCTGTGGGCGACCGCATTCGACTCGGATAACCGAGTGATGCGTTACCGCGCCAAGCCCAGCGTGTGCAACACCTGCCCGATTAAGGACAGCTGCACCGTCTCGGCGAACGGCCGCGAGCTCACCCGTGAAGTGGACGAATGGCCCTACTCCGAGTCGGGTCGTTTCCACCGCGGGCTGGCGGTTGCTGTCTCGCTGCTGGGTGTGGTCATCCTGATTGGTGCCGCCATCGTCTGGCACTCCCCGCTGGAGCTTCTGGTGGAGGGTGCCGCCGCGGTGGTCTGTCTGTCGCTGACCTACCCGCTGGCTGTGAAGCTCATGCGTTCCCCCGCGAACTTCGAGAACGATCCGAAGCATATTCACGCATCCACCGCTGACGAATCGGTGAACGTGAAGATGGACCGTTTCGCGGCGAAGTGGGGTGGCGTGTCGAATGAGCGTAAGCGCCGTACCGAGCAGACCCGCAAGCAGATGATTGCGGATGCAACCCTGCCGGTTCGTACCTCTGTCCTCGACCCGGACCGCCCCGCATGGAGCGGTACCGGCACCTCGGTTAAGCGACTGCACAAGACCACGAATGAGGTCCTGCAGGAGCAGAACCTGGCTGAGGTTGAGGCTGCCGAAAAGCTGGCAGAGCAGATGGCGAAGAAGTAGCGCTGCACAAGTTTTTCCGTTCCGGCGGCTGACCGGTCGATTGGTCCCGTCTGTTAGCTTCGGCGGCCACCCTGCATGGAATTCTCTTTTATTCCTCTTTTGAGTTTTCCATGCGGGGTGCCGCTAAAGCACCGACCGCCGCGATATACGCCGGGACGGAAAATTCCCCTCCCTAAACTCCCCCACACACAGCCCGGTTACCGGGCACCCCCTACTACCTGCACCGTACGAGGCGCGGGCAGGTGGGCACACATACCGTCCTCCCCCAATATTTGTGAAGGAAAACCATGGATCCCGTCACTCTGGCAACTATCCTCATCCCAGTTGCCGTCATTGTTCTTTTTATTCTGATTCGTATGTTCCGCGTCATCCCCGAATACGAGCGTGGCATCTCTTTCCGCTTCGGCCACCTGCGTTCGGAGCTGAAGCCCGGCCTGAACGTCGTCTTCCCCCTCGTTGACTCCCTGCAGCGCGTTGATATGCGTGTTATCACCCTGACCATTCCCCCGCAGGAAGTCATCACCAAGGACAACGTTCCCGCCCGCGTGAACGCCGTGGTCCTCTTCCGCGTGACCAACGCCAAGAACGCGGTGCTTGAGGTTGAGAACTACCCGATTGCCACCAGCCAGATCGCGCAGACCACCCTGCGTTCCCTGCTCGGCCGCGTTGACTTGGACACCCTGCTCGCACACCGCGAGGACCTGAACGAGGACCTGCGTTCCATCATCGGTTCGCGCACCGAGCCGTGGGGTATTCAGGTGGAGCTCGTCGAAATTAAGGACGTTGAGATTCCCGAGGCTATGCAGCGCGCCATGGCTCGCGAGGCTGAGGCTGAGCGTGAGCGCCGCGCAAAGATCATTTCGGCACGCGGTGAGCTGGAGGCCTCCAGCGAGCTGAAGGAAGCATCCGACATTCTGAGCCAGTCCCCCGCTTCCCTGCAGCTGCGTTACCTGCAGACCCTGCTGGAGCTGGGTGCCGACCAGAACTCGACCGTGGTCTTCCCGCTGCCCATGGACGTGATTGGTCCGCTCGTGGGTGCACTCAAGGGCGAGAGCAAGTAGGCGCTTCTCCCCTAGCCTGACGCACTAGCCGCGGCGGCTGATTCGCAGCGGTTAGACATATAGAAATATCCCGTGCAGATGAGAGTATCTGCACGGGATATTTCTATGCCGAACATTCTTCGCGAAAGCTAGAAGGAAGGCGTTTGGCCCGCCGCGGGGGTTGGATGAGGTGGTTGCGACGGGCCAAACTGGTCGGTTACACGCCGTAGAGGTGCGGGCGCGGCAGGTACATCAGCCAGTTGGGTGAGGGCCGGAATCCTGCCGCAAACGGTTTTCACCGACGCCTTAAGCATAACCGGCACAACCACCGAACCGTCGGTAGCTTGAGTGAAGCATCAATCACCCATCTCACGCCATGCCGGGGCGGTATTCAGCCCAAAAATCGGCGCCTATCATCTAGCGCAGCGCCCGGCAAACTAACGCAATGCTCGGTGCGCCTGGTCAAAGAACTCACGCTCGTACACGCACGCCGACAGGTACGCCTGCGCCGCACGCACACGCTGAGCCGGTGAAGCCGCCTCAAACGCACGCTCCACCTCCGCGAGGCTACGTGCCACATCCGCGGCGAACTCTTCGCCACCGTACATGCTCAACCACTCCGCGTACGGGTGGTCCGCGTGATTCTGCGAGGAGAGCACAGCGCCCACCTCTTCGTACAGCCAGTAGCAGGGCAGAATCGCCGCGGCACCGACCACATAATCCTCACCAGCTGCGGAGGCACGCAGGAAGTTCGTGTACCCCATCGTAATCGGCGAGGGGCCGCCCAGACGCGCACGGTTCGCCAGCCAGCCCTCGTGCAGCTGCGATTCGGCGGCAATCGCCTCGTGCGCACCAGCTGCCCAGTGCACCTGCGCCTCAGCGGTATCAGCACGCGCCGAGAGAGTCGCGAGCGCACGCGAATAATCGCGCAGGTAGAGGGCGTCCTGGTCCAGGTAGAAGGCGAACAGGTCCTCGTCGAGGGTGCCGTCACCGAGGGCGCGTACGAAAGGCAGGTCCAGAATCTGGTGCCAGGTTTCGCCACCGGCTGCCCAGAGGGCGGCGGTCCACGGACCGGCGGGCTTTACAACGGCTTCACCGGCGGGCACGGGGCTGACCGGCAGCAGACGCTCCGGGCTGGTGCCGTCAAGAGTATTGCCCTCAGAGTCGGTGGTGGCGAGTAGGTGGTGCCACGGGTACGCGGAGGCGGCAGCCTCCAGGCGGCGAGCACGGGCGGCGTGATCCACCGGGCCGTGGCCCTCACCGGAGCCGACCTGCAATCCGGCACCTGCGGCGATGGATTCGTGGAGCCAGCGGGTGCTCCACTGCAGGGCGCGGTGGGTATCGTCGCTGGTCAGAGTGTTCTTCTCGCCCGCAGAAGATTCTGCGGCTTCGGTGTGCTGCAGCAGCTCCACGCCCAGGCGGGTTGCCAGCGAGGAGGACAGGGAGCATCCGGTGCCGTGCGTATTGCGGCTGTCCAGACGCGGGGTGCGCACGTGCGCGCAGGTGCCGTCCGGGAAGACCGCGGTGTTACCGGCGTCCTGACCGCACAGGTGGCCGCCCTTCACAATCACGGTGGTTCCGGTCGCCGCCGCAAGGTTTGCCGCCTGCTCATGCGCCTCATCGAAAGTCTGGGCGGGCTCCTTCTGGCAGAGCACGGCGAGCTCCGGAATGTTCGGGGTAATCACATTCACGAGCGGCACGAGGTCGCGCAGCGTCTGCTCCGCTTCCGCCTGCAACAGACGGTCACCGCTTGAAGCAATCATGACCGGGTCGAGCACGACCACGGGCACGGGGTGCTCGCTCAGCCAGGTGCGGACGGTACGGATCGTGTCCGCGTCGCCGAGCATGCCGATTTTCACGGCGTCAACCGTGACGTCATCAAAAACGGCGGCAAGCTGCGCGGTCAAAAATTCCAGGGGCGGGGTGAATACTTCACGAACCCCGCACGTGTTTTGGGCGACCAGTGAGGTGGTCACGCACATGCCGTAACCGCCGGATGCGGCAATGGACTTGAGGTCCGCCTGAATACCTGCACCGCCGGAGGGGTCGGTTCCAGCAATGGAGAGAACCCTCGGCACCCGAGCTGCCTGAGGTACCTGAGCTGTCTGGGGTGCCCGGGAGGTTCCGGAGGCGCTCGCGCCGGGTACAGGGTTGGTGGTGGGTGCGCACGCGGGCGCGGTAGGCTGCTCTGCCATTATCGATAATCCCTTCGCTAGTTCGAACTAGAGCAGGTTCAATGGGTGATTCTCTCAGCCTTGAGTGTTCTTACACCGTTTCGTGCGTCCGCTGTGCCGTAGTTCTTCGCTGTGCCGTAGCCCTTCGTTGGGCGGTCAGTTGGGCGGGTTAGCGGGTCGCGGGCGTCTCAAGGCACCCCATATCGCTCTGCCAGGTTATCACAACGATTCTCAGTAGCTGAAAGTTTTGCGGGTGACAAGTGAATCTCTCCGAAATTTTCGTTTGAGCCTTGCGTTGCTGCAAGGGCTCCCCGCCGCCGATTTCAGCGCACCTTTGTACGGAAACCAGCCGTTAAACACGTAGTGCCCGGCACCGCTTCACGCAGTGCCGGGCACTATCAGCCGGGTTTAGGTCAGGGCGAAAATCTCTGCCGGTGAACCCTCCGCAATGATCCTACCCTCGTGCAGCAGGACCGCGCGGTCAGCCAGCGAGGCGATACGCGCATCGTGCGAAATGATCAGCACCGCACGGTTCGCCAGCACGGCGCTCAGGGACTCGGTTGCGTCCGCGAGCTCCAGCTGGGTGGTGGACTCGTCCAGAATCACGGCGTGCGGGTCAGCAAGCACAATACGTGCCAGCGCCAGCTGCTGAATCTGGTCACGAGTCAGAGGCGAATCCGCGCCGCTCACGACAGTATCCATGCCCTGCGGCAGGTCGCGCCACCAGCGGGCACCGATAGCGTCCAGTGCCTCGCGCATCTGCTCGACGGTTGCATCCGGCACGACCACCGTAAAGTTATCGGCGAGGGTGCCGAAGAAGACGTGCGCTTCCTGGGTGCAGACCAGCAGGCGCGGGCGGCCATCGGCGGCGGCATCGGTCGGGAAGTCGCCGTGACCGACCGGGCGACCCATCACGGTGATGGTGCCTTCCAGGGCGGTCAGCGAACCACCAATCAGACGAGCCAGGGTGGTCTTACCCGAGCCGGAACGGCCCACCAGGGCGAGCGCCTCACCGCGGCGAATCTTCAGGTTGATGCCTTCCAGAACGAGAGCGTCCGGCGAGTAGCCGTAGGAGACGTCGGTACACTCAATGGCGTACTCCGGGTTCTTCACGGCTTCATCCGAGACGGCGGCGAACGCTTCGGCGCGGTGCTGTGCACGCTCCTCACGCTGCTTCTTCGCCAGGGACACCACACCGAACACGCGGCCCATGTTCACGAGCATGATGCGCAGGCTGCTCACGTGGTGGTTCAGCATGTCGGCGAGGGTTCGCAGACTGAAAACCATGACCGAGGCGGTCGCCACGGCGCCCCAGCTTGCCCAGCCGAGAGCCACGCAGGCGGCGCCCCAGAGCATACACAGAACCGTGGGAATCCATGCGTTGATGGCGTCCACGGTGAAGTACAGCTGGCGGATGCGCACCATGCCCAGCTGCGCGGCGAACTGGCGCTTGTTCTCACCGGCGAAGGCGTCTTCGCGGGCGGTATGAACGCCCAGCTCACGGATCGTGGAGGTGCCGCGGATATTCTCGGTCAGCACGCTGTTGAGGTCACTCACACGCTCCTGGGCGGTCTGGTTGCGTGCCGCCATGAGCGGCAGCATCTTCGACATGATGAGGGCAAGACCGGCAATCATGGGCAGCATGATCAGGCCCATTGCCGGGCTCACAACCGCTAGCGAGATGGTGGAGATCAGGAAGTACAGCACCACGTAAATCGCGCCGAGCAGGTCCTCACTGACGGACTTCGCCGCCGAGGAGAGGTCGTCGGTCACGCGGGTGAGCAGGTCACCGCTACCGGCTTCTTCCACGGTGCGTGCGTCCAGGTCGAGGGTGCCGTCGAGGGTGTCCTGGTTGGCGTCACGGGTGACGAGCGCACCCAGTCGCGCCGCACTGTACGAGGAGACCATGAGGGTTATCGCCTGCACGATGAATGCCGCCAGGATAATCAGAATCGGCTGCCACGGGTAGCTGGAGAACTTGCCCGCCACCACGTCGTCCACGGTGGCACCAATCTGCAGAGGCACCACTGCACCCATGAGGGTGCTGACCATGTAGATGACGAAGGTGTAGAGGGCCCGCCCCTTATGCGCTGCGAGGTAGTTCCACATGCGGCGTGCCACGTAGGCGGGGCTTTCGATGGGGAGCTGCTTTGCCATGCTAGTTCACCTCCTGATTCTGAGTGGTTGCGGGGGTTTCTGCCTGAGCGACGGGGTAGCCGTCGCGTTCCATGCGGCGGGTCGTCTCCGCGGTCGTGGAGACAACGTAGACCTGCTCCAGATCCTGCAGCAGGCCGGGGTAGCCGACGGGCAGGCGGTCGCTACCGACCTGGGTTTCCATCGCATCGTAGATGTAGCGCTGGCTGGGTTCGTCCACGGAGTTCAGCGGCTCGGTCAGAATGAGCACCTGCGCATCCTGTGCGAGTGCGCGGGCGAGTGCCAGACGCTGACGCTGACCACCCGAGAGGTTCGCTCCTTCGCTGGTGATGCGGGCGGCGAAGTAGTCTTCGGGGTTGCGTCCGCCCAGTCGGTAGGCGATTTCGCGGGAGTCGGTAATCTTCAGCAGTTCCTCATCCTTCGCCTGTGCCAGCTCCTCGTCGGGATTCGGCACGGTGCCCAGGCGCAGGTGCTCCTGCAGGGTTCCAGCGAAAATCATGGGGTTGGGTTCGCTCAGCAGCACGCGGCGGCCGGAGGCGTCCTTGAGGTCCTCTCCCCCGCGTCGCAGGGTGCGGGCGAGCGCCTCGGCGTAGTCCTGCGCGGTGAGGTTGTAGTCGCGCGGGTTGACGTACACGATGCGCGGGTTGCTGGCACCGGCGGGGGCGACGGGTACGGGCACCTCCAGGGTGCTTGCTTCGACTGTCTGTTCGACGCGTGCCAGCTGCGCCATTTCTTCGTCGGTGCGCGGGCTCTTCAGCACGCCCTGGCGTACGCCAGCGTGACCTTCGAGGCGGGCAACCTTGGCGAGCGCAATCTTGGCGTAGCGCCATGCGGTGAGGAAGTTCTGGGTAATCCAGATGGGGCCGCCCATCATCGCGATAATGGAGGCGACGGTCACCAGGGACGCGGCGGGCGTATCGGAGACCCAGCGGCCGTTTTCGACGTGGCCGGTGAGGGCGAAGCCGATGCCGAGCAGGGTCACGGCACCGCCGAGTAGCGCGCGGATGAGGTACATCCAGCGGTGCGTCTTTTCGTAGCGCATGTAGCTGTCGAAGACTTCGTCGGTACCGCGGTGGTAGCGTTCACGCATCTGTTCTTCGGCGCCGAGGCCGGCGATGGTGCGCAGGCCGGTGGCGATATCGGAGGCGCGTGAGGAGGCTTCACCGTCCTTTTCGCGGTATTCGCCAATCTTCGATTCGAGGAAGGTCGAGTACCAGGCGATAACGCTAACCACGATAATCGTGCCGATGAGGGTGACAATCGCTGTGACGGGGTTGATCAGCCAAAGCTGCACGGCACCGAGGGTCGCGATGATCATGGCGTTGACGAATAGCGGCAACGAGAAGTAGACGTCCGTAATGCGGCGTACGTCTTTGTTCATGACGGTGACCGCTTCGCCGGAGTCTACGCCAGCGCGGGTGCGCCCCATGAGCCGGTTGATGTAGATGCGCCAGTCGCGGCTAAGTTCCGCGCTGAGGGTCATGGAGGTACCCCAGCCGAAGAACTCGTTGATCACGATGAAGGTGATGGCTGCGACGACTACCCAGAACATGGGCCAGGCGTCGGGGGCTTTGCCGGCGATGTGCTGGTTGATGAATTGACCCACCATGACGGGGATAAGAATCGCACCGGTACCCGCGGTGGTTTCACCCACGACGGGGATTGCCCAGCGGTGCCAGGGGTATTTGTATCCGGGTGCGGTGACTCGCAGGGCGAGGCGCTTTTTGAGGGCTTCCTCTTCGGCCTTGCGCTGTTCGCTACCGGTTACTTCCTGTGCAGCTTTTTTCTGCGCAGTTTTCTTCTGAGCGGCTTTTTCCTGCGTGGTTTTGTTATGCATGGATTCTTCATGCGTAGCTTCTTCACGCGCGGCGTTTTCTTGTGCCTTGTCAGCGTTGTATTCAGTCATTCAACGTCTCTCCTTTCTCTTACCCTATTCCTTTATCAATGTGGCACGCAACACTATTTGCACCATAGATGGGCGTGTCGTCATTTATGCAACGTATTTTGGAGTTTGTATCAGCCGCTCAACATGCACCGACATCAATCGGCGGATTCTGCATCTACGCGGTAATCTATGCGGCATGGAGGCCTACGTTTTCGACCTTCTGAGCACCAGGTTTTTGCACCACTGCACTTTTAGTGCTTTGTTCTACACTACACGAATTTGGGGAATTCCCGCGTTAGCGCGGCACCGCGCCTCCCGAACGCCCTATATACGCCCCGCGAAGGAACCGCGAACCACCCCGCAAAGATACAGCGAACACCCCGCAAACACTCCGTGAGTACCCGTTTGTTCCCTCGTAACGATAACGCCCCCGCGCCCGCGCTATTCCCGATAGACTGGAATCCTCATGAGTATTTTGAATTTTCTTTCTCCCGGGCTGGGCGAGAACCCCGGCGACTACAATCGACGCGATTTTAAGAGCAACCCCCTCACCGCCGAAGAAATCTATGAATCCTTCACCGAGTGGATTTCGACCCGCGGTATGACCCTGTACCCCGCCCAGGACGAGGCCGTTCTGAGCATTGCCGCCGGACATAACGTGGTGCTGGCAACCCCGACCGGTTCCGGTAAGTCCACGGTGGCTGTTGCCGCGCATTTTACGGGCCTGGCGACCGGTCAGCGTTCCTACTACACCGCCCCCATTAAGGCGCTGGTATCTGAGAAGTTCTTTGACCTGATCAATATTTTTGGTGCCGAGAACGTGGGCATGATTACCGGCGACTCCGCCATTAATACGGAGGCACCCATTATCTGCTGCACCGCGGAAATTCTCGCCAATATTGCCCTGCGCGAGGGTAAGGATGCGGACCTCTGCCAGGTCATCATGGACGAGTTCCACTTCTACTCTGACCCGCAACGCGGCTGGGCGTGGCAGCTTCCCCTGCTGGAGCTTCCGCAGGCGCAGTTCCTGCTGATGAGCGCGACCCTGGGCGATACGACTCGCTTCCAGGAGGAGATGACGGCGCTGACCGGCCGCGAGAGTGACCTGGTGGCGCATTCTGAGCGTCCCATTCCGCTGCATTTCTACTACTCCACCACCCCGGTTCAGGAGACGGTGCAGGAGCTCGTGCAGACCAAGCAGACTCCGGTCTACATTGTGCACTTCTCGCAGAAGGCGGCGCTGGAGCAGGCGAATGCGCTGCTGTCGGTGGCTATCGCCTCGAAGGAAGATAAGGAACGCATCGCGGAGCTGATTGCGAAGTTCCGTTTCGGTCCGGGCTTCGGTAAGGCACTGAATAAGCTGGTGCGTGCCGGCATCGGTATTCACCACGCGGGCATGCTGCCCAAGTACCGCCGCCTCGTGGAGCAGCTGGCTCAGGAGGGTCTGCTCAAGGTGATTTGCGGTACCGACACCCTGGGCGTGGGTATTAACGTGCCCATCCGTACCGTGCTGATTACGGCGCTGTCGAAGTTTGACGGTGCCCGTAGCCGCCGTCTGCGTGCCCGCGAGTTCCACCAGATCGCTGGACGCGCCGGCCGCGCCGGTTTTGATACCGCCGGCACCGTGGTGGTTCAGGCACCCGAGCACGATATTGAGAACGCTCGCCTGCTGGCTAAGGCTCAGGCGAAGTTCGGTGACGACACCAAGCGCATTAACCAGTCGCTGTCCTCCAAGCGTAAGAAGGCGCCGGAAGGGTTCGTTGGCTGGTCCGAGAAGACCTTCAAGCAACTGGTAGAAGCCGCCCCGGAGCCGCTGACCTCCTCCTTCGACATCACCCATTCGATGCTACTGAACCTGATGCACCGCCCGGAGAACCCGGTCATTGCCGCGTACCGCATCATTCAGGAGAACCACGAGAGCCCCGCGCGCCGCCGCGAGCTGCTGCGCAAGGCAATCGGCATCTACAAGGAGCTGCTGACCGGCGGCGTGATTGAGCGAACCAACACCCCGGACGAGCACGGCTCCTACCTGCGCCTGACCGAGGACCTGCAGGATAACTTTGCCCTGAACCAGCCACTGTCCGCTTTTGCGGTCGCCGCGCTGGAACTGCTCGACCCCGAATCCCCCAGCTACGCACTGGACGCGCTCTCCCTCATTGAGGCGACCCTGGATTCGCCGAACCAGGTGCTGTACGCGCAGGAACGCAAGGCGAAGAACGAACTGTCGGCACAGCTGAAGGCGGACGGTGTGGACTACACCGAACGCATGAACGAGCTGGACAAGGTCACCTACCCGCAGCCCCTGGCGGAGCTCATCGATCAGGCGTACACGACCTACAAGCAGTCCGCACCCTGGGTGGCTCGTTTTGAACCGCGCCCCAAGTCGATTGTGCGTGACATGTACGAACGCGCAATGGGCTTCAACGACTTCGTGCAGTTCTACTCGCTGGAACGCGCCGAGGGCGTGCTTCTGCGCTACCTTTCCGACGCGTACAAGGCACTGCGACACACCATCCCCGATTCTGCCGTGACTGACGAGCTCGACGACATCATCGAGTGGCTCGGCGAGCTGGTACGCCAGACCGACTCCTCCCTGGTGGACGAATGGGAGAAGCTGGCTGCCGGCGAAGACACCGCAACCATTGCGGCCGAGCACGCCTCCATCGAGGAGGAAGAGCCTCCCGCCGTGACGAAGAACCTGCGCGCTTTCCGCGTGATGGTGCGCAACGCCCTCTTCCGCCGTGTGGAGCTCTTCGCTGACGAGCGTGACCGCGCCCTGGGCGCCCTGGACGAGTGGTGCGGCTGGGATGCCGACCGCTGGGCGGACGCCATGGACGACTACTTCGACACCTACGACGACATCTACACGGACGCCGACGCGCGCTCGCCTCGCCTGGTCAGCATGGATGAGGACACCGCCGCGCATCCTGGCGTGTGGAAGGTTCAGCAGAGCTTCGCCGACCCCGAAGACAACTTCGACTTCGGTATTCGTGCCGAGGTTGATTTGGCGGCATCCGATGAGGCGGGTTACCCGGTGCTGAAGATTCTGAGCGTGGGCGAGTTCTAAGGCTCCGCCAGAGGCTCTGATTGAGACTCCGCCCGAGGCTCTGCCACGATGTTGCCCATAGTGGGCTAGAATACAGAGTATCTATCTATTTGAATGAAAGAAGGTTCACCGTTGACCGTTTCTTCGCTTCCCAAGGTTGAGTACCGCAAGGGTTCGGTCGTCAAGCACGACGGCTACGAGATTACCGACCACTGGTTCCAGGTTCCCCTGACCCACGGTCTGATTTTCTCCAAGGGCAAGGATGCCGCTCTCTCCTCCCGTTTCGCAGACCAGACCATCACCGTGTTCGCCCGCGAGGTTGTAAGCACCAACGAGACTCTGACCGTTTCGGCTGATAAGCGTCCTTACATTGTGTACCTGCAGGGCGGCCCCGGTTTCGGTTCGCCGAAGACCGGCTCCATTGGCGGCTGGATTGCTGAGCTGGCGAAGACTCACCGCGTGGTTCTTCTGGATCAGCGCGGTACCGGCATGTCTTCCCCGCTGTCTGCCCGCAACATCACCGCTGTGGGTGACGCGCAGGTTCAGGCTGAGTACACTGAGCTGTTCCGTGCGGACTCCATCATCGCTGACGCGGAGGCTGTCCGCGAGGTGCTGCTGGCTGACCGTGCCGACAAGCGCTGGTCCACCATTGGTCAGTCCTTCGGTGGCTTCCTGACCCTGTCCTACCTGTCGTTCGCACCGCAGTCGCTGCGTGACTGCCGCATCACCGCGGGCCTGGCGCCGATTCGCACCTCCGTGGACAACGTCTACCAGCACACCTTCGACCGCATGAAGGAACGTAACGAGGAGTACTACAGCTGGTTCCCCGAGGACGCTGAGCTCGCTACCCGCATTGCTGAGCACCTGCGCACCCACAAGGAGTACCTGCCCACCGGTGAGCGTCTGACCGATCACCGCTTCCAGATGGCCGGCCATTTCCTGGGTGGCCGCTGGCGCGAGCGCGGTCTGCACTACTTCCTGGAGACCGCTTTCGCTGAGGGTAACGACCACCTGTCCGATCAGTTCCTGACCGCTATGGGTGCCGAGGTGACCTTCCAGGCGAACCCGCTGTACGCCCTGATGCACGAGACCATTTACGCTGACGGCCCCGCCGACGGCGTTCTGCCCGGCATCCCCGGCTACGAACTGTCCCCCTCCCCCGCGCCGACCAACTGGTCTGCTGCTCGCGTGGCGGCTTCCCGCCCCGAGTTCGCACCGGATGCGGACCGTCTGCTCTTCACCGGCGAGCACATCTTCCCCTGGTACTACGAGGAGGATCCCTCGCTGCGTCCGCTGGCTGAGGTTGCAAACCTGCTGGCTGAGAAGAAGGACTGGGGCCGCCTGTACGACCACGCACAGCTGCACAAGAACGAGGTTCCCGTGGTGGCTGCGGCGTACAACCCGGACGTGTACGTGGACTTTGAGCACTCCATGGAGACCGCTCGCTGGGTCGGCAACACCCACGTGTGGACCTCGAAGACCCACCACCACGACGGTTTCGGTTCTGACTCGCTGACCATTCTGGGTCACCTGAAGAACATGCTGGCTGAGGTTCACAACCAGTAATTCTTCTGAAATATCTCTGATATAGCTAAAGCCCCTCACTCCGGTTGATCCGGTGTGAGGGGCCTTAGTGTTAGCGCTTAGCCTGGTGAGGCCGCAAGCTCAGTAGCTCAAACTACTACTTCGAGGAGGAAGCGTGCGCATCCTGTGCGGTGCGGGCACGCATCACGAGGGCGTGGTATTCGTCTTCCTTCTCGATCAGCTCGTCACGCAGCTTCTGCGGAATAGTCTTGAGCTTCTCGGTTTCCTGCTGCCAGCGGGCGGTGATGTCCGCACGCTCGGCGGCGGGTGCGTCCTCGGGCAGTGCCAGGTACTTCTCGGAGAGCGCCTGAACACGCTGGATGGTCTGCAGTGCGCGGCCCTTGGGGCTGAGCAGCGAGGCAAGCACGGTAATGATCAGGACGCCCACGATGACCATCAGCGACATTTCGGTGCTGATTTCGACCACGTGCACGGGCTCGCCGTGGTTGATGAACGGCAGGTTGTTCTCGTGCATTGCGTGCAGGATGAGCTTCACACCGATGAACGCGAGTATGGTCGCCAGGCCGTAGGAGAGGTAGACGAGGCGGTCCAGCAGGCCGTCAATGAGGAAGTACAGCTGACGCAGACCCATGAGGGAGAACGCGGTCGCGGTGAACACAATGTAGACGGACTGGGTGAGGCCGAAGATCGCGGGGATCGAGTCGAGTGCGAAGAGCAGATCGGAACCGGCGATAGCGACCATGACGAGCATCATGGGGGTCATGACGCGCTTGCCGTTTTCGATGGTGAAGAGCTTGTCGCCGTCGAAGTGGTCGCTGGTCTTCAGGTACTTCTTGGCGAGGCGGACCATGATGTTGTCCGCTTCGTCGTCACCGTCGCCTTCGGTGATTTCGTCCTTGAGCAGGTTACCTGCGGTCATGAGCAGGACCAGGCCGAAGATGTAGAACACCCAGGCGAAGGAGTTGATGATCGCCGCGCCGGCGAAGATGAAGGTACCGCGCGCCAGGATCGCGAAGACGATACCGAAGAGCAGGACCTTCTGCTGATTCTCACGGGCAACACGGAAGGTACCCATAATGATCATGAAGACGAAGAGGTTATCGACCGAGAGAGCTTCTTCGGTGATGTAGCCTGCATAGAATTCGGTAGCGGCGGAGGGGCCGTTCGTCACGAAAATGTACAGACCGAACAGCAGCGCGATGCCGATGTAAATACTCGACCAGATGGCCGCTTCCTTGACGGAGGGTTCGTGCGCCTTACGAACGTGGAACACGAAGTCGAAGGCCAACAGACCCGCGATGATGAGAATAGTAACCAACCATTGCAACCCGGTAACTTCCATGGGGAGCCTTTCTTGTGGTGTGCGTACAGGACCACAAGTCTCTCCCGCCGATCTGAATGGAGGTCGGCTCGATTCACCGGTTAGGCGCCTTCGGCTAACGTGCTGACGATGAGTCGATTGGTGGGATACTCCCTTGCTCGGTGAACGATTATACAGCAGGTTGAGGTTTTCGCACAGGAGCCCCTCCCGGAGGGTTCTCAAGAGCAGCAGGCGCGCAAACGCCGCATCCGGCGGGGTTAATCCGTCGGATGCGGCGTTCCGGGTAATGAAGATGCACTGGCTAGTTGGCACAGACTAGTTGGCACTGATTAGTTAGCGACAGTGAAGCGGCGGCCCGCGTGCTTGGGCTCTTCCGCCTCGTCAATCAGGGCGACGGCGAAGTCCTCGGCGCTAATGGAAGCACCTGCGGGGGTGTCCAGTGCGGTGTTGTACGTGCGGGTGCGCTCGCCCGGTGCGATTTCGAACGCCGGGGAGAGCATGGTCCAGTTCAGGCCCTCGGATGCGCGGTACTCGTCGAGAATCTGGGAGAATGCCTGCGCCTCGGGCTTGTACTCTTCCGGGAAACCTTCACCGTCAACGAAACGGTTGCCGTTGCCGTCCTCGAGGGAGCCGGCGCCACCGACGACCAGCAGACGACCGGTAGGTGCCGCCGCGATCAGTGCGCGGTGCGCGTCGATGACCGGCTGCGCGGAGGTGCCGCGGCCTGCCGAGACGGCGACGATGGTGACGTCGTGGTTGTTGACGACATCGACCAGTGCCGCGGTGTCTGCCAGGTCGATGCTGTGGGCGGTAGCGCCTTCGGGTGCCTTGCCGGAGCGGGTGTAGGCGTCGACCCGATGGCCGCGGGAGATTGCTTCTGCTGCGGTGCGTGCGCCGACCATGCCGGTTGCGCCGATGATTGCGATGTTCATGAGGGGTTCCTTTCGGAGTGGTTTCTGCTGTTTTTCTTGCGGTGTTCCGCTTGATGGTTTTATAGTATCTATTAGAAACTGGGTACCTCAAGGTAACTATTAGGGTCTTCGAAAAAATATTTAAAAATATTTTTCGCCCCCCCTCACCACCCCCATAAAACAGCAAAACAGCCCCTCAACGGACAGAGAAGACAGCAGCTATGACCACCACGCTCACCTCCCCCGCACGCGAAACCGCAGAAACCACCCGCACCCCGCAGGACGACCTACCCGCCAATATTCTCGCCAGCGTCTGTCCCTCCCGCACCGTCATGCGCCACCTCACCGACCGGTGGACCCCGTTCATTGTTGCGGCACTCTCCGAGCAGCCCATCGCCCGCTTCGGTGAGCTCAAGGCAATGATTCAGGGCGTCTCCCCCAAGGTCCTCACCCAGACCCTGCGCTCCATGGAACGCGACGGCCTGGTGGAGCGCCGGGTCACCGCATCCATCCCGCCGCGCGTGGACTACGAACTGACCGCACTCGGTACGACCCTCATTGAGCCGATGACCGCCCTGCGCCACTGGGCACAGGACAATATGCACGCGGTACTCGAAGCCCGCGAGCGCTACGATGCTGCCGAACTAAAGAACGGCGAACTAGAGAACAGCGAGATGTAGCGCTCCGCTCCCACCCCAACAAAAGTAGCCCTCCCCGTGAACTATTCACCGGGGAGGGCTACTTCTTTATTCAGTTAAGACAGCTGTTTAGGAAACCATGTTGAAGGTCGGCGGGGTAAACGCAATCGCGTTCACCTGCTTGCTCGTATCCAGCTTGCCGTTCTCACGAATCGTCGGCACGGTAATGACCACCTCGAACTGGTACATGCCTTCCATGAGCTTATCGCCGCGCAGGGCAAAACGCGCAGAGATGCCGGTCGCCCGGTCATTCACACTCGACGCAAACGGAATAACCTGACCCTGAACGGTCTGAGTCTTACCGTTACGGGTCATGACGGTTGCCACGCCGGTCGGGTCAGTCGTGAAAACCTGACGGTCAATGATTTTACCCTCGGGCGAGAAGAGGTAAATGTCCATGGACGGGTGCAGGTGCGTGGTGCCGGTCGTCGCCTCCAGTGCGGAGACGTTGTAGGTCATCACGAACTCGCCACAGTTCAGGTTGAGGTCACCCTCGGGGCCGTGAGTCGCCTCGTACACGGACATGAGGCGGATCGTCGCGGGGTTCGGGGAGGTTGCATTCTCCATGGACCACCACGCCTGACCGGTCTCCGGCGCAGTCACGGGCTTGTTCTTAGTGCGCGACTGCAGGGCGCCACTGGCGGGGTTGGTGATCATCCAGCCGCCGACCTGGGTGAAGTCCGGGCCGTGTACTGTCTTGCAATCATCAGCCGAAGCAGCGAATGCGGGCACCGTCGTGGAGGCGGCAATAGCGGGCACAGCCCAAAGCGCGCCGCGGGTGAGGTTGCGGCGGGTAACGGAACGAGCTCCCGTGGTGTGTGCGTCTGAAGAGTTATTAGAAACAGTCACAGATTTTTCTTTATCGTTCGGAAGCATCAAGGTTTTATTTGACACGTAAAACACCTTGATAGTGTACAGCATGTATCTGCACTCAGTAGAACTTCATGAACAATGAGTTACCTCATGGCGAAAAACCCACGTCGGCCCCTAAACGCCGGGCTTAGAACACCGGGTTTAGGCGTGACCCGCCTCCTTCATCAGGCGTAGCTCCTTCTTCAAATCGGCAAGCTCATCACGCAGACGCGCCGCCAACTCAAATTGCAGGTTCTCCGCCGCCACGCGCATCTGCTCGTTCATCTGCTCAATCAAATCCAGCAGGTCCTCGGCGGGTGCCGCCGCCAGGCCGTCGGCACGAACGCGCGCCTCCGCACGGGCGAGAAGCTCCTCCGACTCCGGGGTGCTCGTGGCAATCTTCGACGAGGTCGCAGAACCGGTCTTCGCACCCGCGCTCACCGTGCGGGCACCCTTCTTACCGCTCTTACGCTGCTGCAGAAGCTCGCGGGTGTCCTCTTCCTCGCGGGCGAGCACATCCGTAATATCGGCAATCTTCTTCCGCAGAGGCTGCGGGTCAATGCCGTGCTCACGGTTGTACGCCTGCTGAATCTCGCGGCGGCGGTTCGTCTCATCAATCGCCACGCGCATAGAATCCGTAATCTTATCGGCGTACATGTGCACCTGACCGGACACGTTACGCGCCGCACGACCAATCGTCTGAATCAGCGAAGTGGTCGAACGCAGGAAGCCTTCCTTATCGGCATCCAGAATCGCAACCAGGGACACCTCGGGCAGATCCAGGCCCTCACGCAGCAGGTTAATACCAACCAGCACATCAAAGGTGCCCAGGCGCAGCTCACGCAAAAGCTCCACACGGCGCAGGGTATCAACGTCAGAGTGCAGGTACTGCACCTTCACACCGTGCTGCAACAGGTACTCAGTCAAATCCTCCGCCATGCGCTTGGTGAGGGTCGTGACCAGCACACGCTCATCACGCTCAACGCGCACGCGAATCTCCTCAAGCAAATCATCAATCTGACCCTTGGTCGGCTTGACCACGATTTCCGGGTCAATCAGGCCGGTGGGTCGAATGATCTGCTCCACGTAACCATCAGCCTGCGACAGCTCATACTTACCGGGGGTCGCCGAAAGGTAAATCGTCTGGCCAATACGCTCCAGGAACTCCTCCCACTTCAGCGGGCGGTTATCCATCGCCGACGGCAGGCGGAAACCGTGCTCAACCAGGGTGCGCTTACGGGACATATCACCCTCATACATGGCGCCAACCTGCGGGACCGTCACGTGCGACTCATCAATAATCAGCAGGAAGTCATCCGGGAAATAATCCAGCAGACAGTTCGGGGCGCTGCCGGGGGCACGACCATCAATATGGCGCGAGTAGTTCTCAATGCCATTGCAGAAGCCCATCTGCTCCATCATTTCCAGGTCGTAGGTGGTGCGCATACGCAGACGCTGCGCCTCCAGCAACTTGCCCTGGGACTCGAGGGTCTGCAGGCGCTCGCGCAGCTCATCCTCAATGGAGGTAATAGCCTTCGCCATGCGCTCCGGGCCGGCAACGTAGTGGCTTGCGGGGAAGACATACATTTCTTCTTCCTCGCGAATCACCTCGCCGGTCAGCGGGTGCAGGGTGTAAATCGCCTCAATCTCATCACCGAAGAACTCGATGCGGATCGCGTTCTCCTCGTACATGGGGATGATTTCGACGGTATCGCCGCGCACACGGAACGTGCCGCGGTGAAAGTCCATATCGTTACGCGCGTACTGCATCGCCACGAACTGGCGCAGCAGCTCGTCGCGGTCAATCTCCTCACCGCGACGCAGAGTCACCATCTGCTCAATGTACTCCTCGGGCGTGCCCAGACCGTAAATGCAGGACACGGTCGCAACCACCACCACGTCGCGGCGAGTCAGCAGGGAGTTCGTCGCCGAGTGGCGCAGACGCTCCACCTCCTCATTGATGGAGGAGTCCTTCTCAATGAACGTATCGGTCTGCGGCACGTACGCCTCAGGCTGGTAGTAGTCGTAGTAGGAGACGAAGTACTCCACCGCGTTATTCGGCAGCAGCTCACGCAGCTCATTCGCCAGCTGCGCCGCCAGAGTCTTGTTCTGCACGAGCACCAGAGTCGGACGCTGCACCGCCTCAATCAGCCAGGCTGCGGTCGCGGACTTACCGGTACCGGTAGCGCCCATCAGCACAATGTCTTTCTCGCCGTTCTGCACGCGCTCGGTGAGCTCGGCGATCGCCTTCGGCTGGTCGCCGGCAGGCTGGAAGGGGCTGACCACTTCAAAGGGGGCAACAACACGGTTGATCTGGGGTGCGTAACTCATGTATCCATCCTAGGGGAAAGCCGTCGGATGCGCCCTAAGATTGGTCGCCCTTTTCTGCTGGCGCAATAGTCCGGCGTAATTGCTGGCGCAGCTACCGACGCAATAGTCCGGCGCGAAAGTGCCCAAGTTCATAAAAGATGGGGTGCAAAAGATAAGGGGCGTTCGAGCGGTTTATGTGCGCCGCAGGGCAGGAATCGAACAGGAGCGTTTTCCCGTGCAATTCCCGCACAATAACGGCGTGCTTACGAGGGTGCCCACTCCCCCGCCCGCATCGCGGCGCAGGCACGCCAAGTCACAAAAGATAAGGGATAAAACATAAAGACTTATGACGAGTATTCCGCACCCTTATCCTTTGCCTCTTTGACGCGGCTCACATATGTTTAGAGCGCACACACGCAGACAGAACGGACCATAAGAGCGCACGGAAGGACTCCATGAGCACGACCACGGAGACAGCTTCAAAAGCCGCCCCGACAGAACCCGCGGAGGCGAACCCCACCGGCACACCGGTCGCCACCTTAGCTGCCAAGAACGAACGCCGCCGCTCGCTCTTCACCTCCTCCTACCCGGTCATTATGCTCATCGCCCTCGCCATTCTGCTGGGCGTCACCTATCTCTCACTCATCACCGGCAGGTACCCGGTCGAACTGGACGAGCTCTTCCGTATCCTCGGCAAGAACTGGTTCGGCATGGACCTGAAGGTCTACAAGCCCGCCGAAAACATGCTGCTGACCGTGCGCATTCCGCGCCTACTCGCCGCCGGGCTCATCGGTGCCGCCCTCGCCGTTGCGGGCGCTACCTTCCAGGCGGTTTTCCGTAACCCGCTGGTCTCCCCCTATCTGCTGGGTGTTTCGCAGGGTGCGTCGGTGGGTGCCGCCTCCGCCATTCTGCTGGGTGTGGGCACGAGCCTCGCGATTCAGGGTTCCGCACTCGCCGGTGGCCTTGCCGCCGTGCTGCTGACCGTGAGTATTCCTCGCCTGTTGAAGAATCAGTCCACGCTCATGCTGGTGCTCTCCGGCGTGATTGTGGGTGGCTTCGGCACCGCCGCACTGGGTGCGTTGAAGTTCATTGCGAACCCCGAAACTCAGCTGGCGCAGATCGTGTTCTGGCAGATGGGCTCCCTACAGGACGTACGCGCGGAGGCACTCACCCAGTTCGCGCTGGTGGCGGTGCCCTGCATCCTGCTTCTGCTGGCGATGCGCTGGCGCATTAACATCCTCTCGCTCGGCGACGACGAGGCGCGCACCCTCGGCATCAACCTGACCCGCACCCGCGGCGTCACCATCCTGCTGGCAACCCTGGTGACCGCGACCAGCGTGTGCATTGGCGGCCCGATTTCTTGGGTTGGTCTGGTCATTCCGCACCTGTGCCGCCTGCTGGTCGGTAGCGACACGACCAAGCTCATGCCGTTGTCCATTCTGATGGGTGCCTCGTTCATGATGTTTGTCGACACCCTGGCGCGTAGCCTTACCAGCGCGGAGGTTCCGCTGAGCGTTCTGACCGGTTTCATTGGCACGCCGCTGTACGTGGCGTTGCTGCTGCTCGGAAAGGTTCGGGTGAAGTAATGTCTTCTTCCATTTCCGATACTCGGCACGCCGCGGATGCGAGCGCAGAGGTTCTGCTACGCCTGGACGATGCGGGGTTCCGCTACGGCCACCGGGGCGAGCGCATCAAGCACACCCGCGCGGGCCGCCGTTCGGACCGCTGGATTTTCCGCAACGTGAACCTGACGGTGCGGCGCGGTGAGGTCCTCGCCATTCTGGGTCGCAACGGCGTGGGTAAATCCACCCTGCTGAACTCCCTGATTGGTTTGCATTCGCTCACCGAGGGCACCGTCCATCTGGGTGGCGAGCCGCTGGATTCGCTGACCGCGACCGAGCGTGCCCGCCGCATCGCCTACCTTCCGCAGATGGAGGGTAGCGGTATCTCTTACACGGTCACCGAGTACCTGCTGATGGGTCGCGCACCCTATATCGGGTTGTTCTCTTCGCCCTCACGCCGTGACCGTGAGCAGGTGCAAACCGTGATGGAGGAGCTCGACCTGCTGGATCTGGCGCGCTCCCCGCTGGATCAGCTCTCGGGCGGTCAGCGGCAACAGGTGGGTATTGCCCGAACCCTGGTTCAGGACGCCCCACTCCTCGTTTTGGACGAGCCAACCAGCGCCCTGGATGTGGCGAATCAGGCGAAGGTTCTGCGGAAGATTCGGCAGCTGCGCGACGCCGGGTACGGGGTCATCTTCACGACCCACAACCCGGATCACGCCCTCATGCTGGATGCGACCGTTGCCCTGCTCGGCGCGCACGACGAACCTGACGCACAGGCTTCGAAGGATTCATCAGTTTCGGGGGATGCGCCGGCTCAGCTTTTGACAGGCCGCGCCTCGGAGGTGCTCACGAGCGAGGTTCTCTCGCGCACCTTCAACACCGACCTGACGGTGACCTACTCCCCCGAGCTGGGTCGCTCCAGTGTGCACATGACGAGCCTCGATACCTGAGAATCCGCAACCCTAGTCTTCCGGTGGTGGTTCGGATTGGACACAAAAGATGCGGTAGAGGTGCCGCATCCGCTGTGGCGGCGCGTCCCTAGAGCGCCCCCGAACCGCCTCCGGGTTATTCACCCACCGTCTCGACACAGAAAGACACATCATGAAGATCACGAAGTTCCACACCGGCGTTGCCCTGACCACTTCCCTGCTGCTGGCTGCCCTGACCGGTTGCGGTGCCGCGAACACCGCCTCCTCCTCGGGTTCGGCTTCGAGCTCAACCTCAGTCTCGGCTTCGAGCAATTCCGCGAAGAAGCACACCAGCTTCTTCGTGAAGGATAACGGCGACGGCACCAAGGTCATTAAGGACATTGACGGCAAGGAAGTTACCGTCCCCACCAACCCGGAGCGCATCGCTGACCTGTGGCACGCAAACAACCAGGTGGTTCTGCTGCTGGGCGGTGCCGAGAAGCTGGTGTCCACCACAACGAACGTGAAGTCCCTGGCGTGGTTCAAGCAGGTGTACCCCGGTATTGAAAAGGTTGATGCGCCGGTGAAGGGCACCGACGTGAACATGGAACAGCTGCTTGCCGATAAGCCGGAGGTGCTGCTCGCCTCGTCGAAGGATCAGATTGCGAAGGCAACTGAGGCGGGTATCCCGGCGGTGCACGTGGAGTTCCAGAACTTCGCGGACCTGAAGCGCACCGTTGAGCTGACCGCTGAGGTTATTGGCACCGATGAGGCGATTGAGCGTGCCGAGAAGTACCTGGCGTACCTGGAGAAGAACGAGAACCTCATCAAGGAGCGCCTGAAGGACGTCACTGACGCCCCGAAGGTTCTGCACATTGCGGGCGGTTCTGACCTGACGAAGGTGGACGGCTCAAACTCCCTGATTGGTGAGTGGATGAAGCTTTCGGGCGCGAAGAACTCCCTGGACGGCGTGGAGAATTTGAAGAATATTTCTCTGGAGCAGATTATTGCCTCGCAGCCGGAGTACATCATCATTGGTGGCGCGGATGCACAGAAGGGTGTCGACGCTATCAAGGCTGACGCGGCGTGGGCTGACGTTCCGGCGGTGAAGAACGGCAAAATTATTAAGAACCCGGTCGGCACCTTCAACTGGGACCGCTACTCAGCTGAGGAGGCGCTGCAGATTCTGTGGGCGGCGAAGCTGTTCCACCCCGAGAAGTTCTCCGATGTTGACCTGGTGAAGGAGACCCGCGAGTTCTACTCGACCTTCTACGGCTACAACCTGACCGAGGATGAGGCTCAGCGCATCATCAACGGCCAGGGCCCCGCAAAGTAGTCCCCGTGGCTCGCTAGTTCGCTAGTTTTGTAGCTACCCCCGCCGGTTCTGCTGAGGCTCTTCTACCGAGGCTCTACGTCTGGAGCTCTTGTGGAGCCTCTGGATTCTCAGCGGAGCTGGCGGGGCTCCAAGTTTTTCACTCTTCTTCTCTCTATTCCTGTGTGCACATACCGCCCGGAACCGTGCTCACAGCACGATTCCGGGCGGTATTTTATTGGTTCGCAGTGGTCACCAGAGTGTTAGTTCGCCGCAGCGTTAGCGCACCTCCACGGTGGCTCCGGCGAGGCTCATCAGCGCCCGGTTCGTCAGCGGAAGGTACCCGTTCAGGGCGCTCAAAATCAGCTGCATGGTGCGCTCTTCATCCTCCACGCTCAGCCCGCGCGGAATACCCACGCCCGGCACGCAGATACGCTGCTTGTACAGGTCAATGACCGCGCACACGGTACGGTTCGGCACACCCAACACCGGCAGCATGCCGCGGTGGTTGACGGTGCGCAGGCCCTTGCCAACCACGGCGGCGGTGCGGATATCCGGGCAGGCACTCCCCGCGAACCGGGAGGCACCCGCACCATTCGCAAAAGCGGCAGGGTCGGGAATACTATTCGGCACCGCGCTCTTCTCGTTCAGCGCCGCCAGCAGCGGCTCGCCCACGGCGGCGGTAACCGCCACGTAGCGCACCTGCCGGTCCATGGCGTTGAGGAAGTCCAGTTCCGCGTACTCCTCTACGCGGTAGTTCTCGACCAGACCGGCTTCGCCCAACCCGGTTTCTTCCACGGTGCGGGTGATGACTTCTTCATCGTAGAAGCTTGCCACGCATACCTGCGGGGCGCCGCGCTCAATGCGGGCGCGGCACTGGTAGTCGTCGTCGAGCAGCCAGAGGGACAGCTCGTAGCCATCGGGCACATCGCGCACACCGGTCGCGAGCAGCACTTCGCTGCCGTCCAGGGAGAACGGCTCCCAGCCTGCCGGTTCAAAAGCGTTGAGGGCACCGTCCAGGGCGGGGTTGCAGGAGCCGAGGCTTGGCGCCTGATCAGCCGGGGTGAATGCCTCGGTGGCGGGCATGGCGATGGTGAGCCCGCGCATCCTGCCGGCGAGGCAGAGTTCAACCGCCATAAGCAGGTGACCCGCACCTTCACGGCTCAGTGCTGGGCTCTGAACCAGGTGCGCCACGCCGGAGTTGTCCAGGCTGAGGTGTTCGCCAACTCCGCGGGCGGCGTTGGAATAGCGGTTGTGCAAGCGCACCAGCTCGTCAATGGGCAGGGCGCGGCCCACGGCGCCAAACGCCTGGGCGATAGCGTGAACGTGTTCGGGGAAGACGCGGCAGAGCCTGCCGAGCTGACGGGCAAACTCTGCCGGACGCTGCGTGAGCACGCTCAGAAGGGTGCCGAGGTTCTGCTGGCGGTAGGCGTTGAGTAGCTGGGCGACGGTGGCGGGTTCAAGCTGCTCGACAGTGCCCATCTTGGGGAGGCGCGCTCCCTGGCGGTTGAGGGTCGCGGTGCCGCCGCGGCTGCCCGCGGACTGCTCTGATGAGTTTTTGCCTGCTTGTTCGTCTACTTGTTGATAGTAGGTTCCCGACTGCGTCACGTTTTCACGACCTTGAGCTCTTCAGAGCGTTCGTTAGCTGATTCTTCGTAAGGTGACGGGCGGGGCTCAGCGCCTACCGGCAGATGGTTCGTGCACACACTACCGTCTGCCGGATCGTATAGTACCGGCATACAGCTGTGCCTCGTTCCTTGAGCAACTAAGCTATAGCTTCAAGACGTCAGCATCAGGACCTCAGCGCTGAGATAGTACCCAGTTCTCGGCGCTGAGATGTCAGCGTTGAGCCCTGCCCGTCGGTGCGGGCGCACGCGTTGCCTCGTGGAGGCGCCGGGCTGGGTTACCGCTGGTGACGAACCCGTTGCCCGTGCCGTGGAGGGGCGTGTGCGTTCCGCAACGCTTTTTAGGCTATCAGCTTTAGCGGGCAATTACTAGGGTTAGAGTAACTATTAACTAAGGTTGGACTATCTTTTGGGTTTTGGGGGCTTTAGGCAGGCGCTCTAGCCCGAAAATCTGGGACCGGAAATCTAAGACCGAGAATATAGGGAGCGGTAACCTAGACCGGCAAATCCACCCACTGCGTGTCCCCCCAGGTCACACTCGCCGCACCGGAACTCAGGCTCACCACCAGCTCCTCGGCACGCGCCAGCTCCTCCGAGCGGTCAAACACGCCCAAGGAAATCGTGGCACCCTCCGCACCGTACTCGGTACCCAGCACATTCAGACCGGCGGCACGAATCTCGTTCTCCAGGCGGCCAGCATCCGCATGCGAACTGGGCACCTGACCCACACGCAGACGCTCACGCGAATCGAATAGCGCACCATCCAGGGTCTGCACCACCGAATCAGTGTAGGCGCGCACCAAACCGCCCGCGCCAAGCTTAATGCCACCGAAATAGCGCACGACCACCGCAACCACATCCGACAGGTCGGTGGTGCCGTCCTCGCGGGTCTGACGCGCCAGCAGCGCCTGCATCATCGGCACACCGGCGGTACCGGCGGGCTCACCATCATCGGAGGAACGCTGAATATCGCGGTCAGCACCAATAATGAACGCCGAACACACGTGGCGGGCATCGTGGTAGGTCTTGCGCACCGACTCAATGTAGGCGCGCGCCTCCTCAACGGTACTCACGCGCTTGATGTGACCGATAAATTCGCTACGCTTAATTTCGAGGAGGCTCTCATAGGGCTCATCGCCGCGCGGCACAAGGTATCGGTTGGCGCGAGTTTCTTCCTGCATGTGTCCTCCTCTAATCAGTACCTATCTATTGTGGCACAGCCCGTCAGGAGCACCGTCCATGTCCCAGCCTTCTTCCCCCGCCTCCACTGCCCTGCGCCGTTACGCCCTCACCGGCGGTATCGGCAGCGGCAAGAGCACCATCGCCTCCCTCTTCGTTGAGCAGGGCGCGTTCCTGGTGGATGCGGACGCTATCTCCCGCTCCCTCATGGAGCCCGGCGAGGCGGTGCTCGCCCGCACGGTCGCGGAGTTCGGTGAGCATCTGCTCGATGAGGACGGCCGCCTCAACCGCCCCGCCCTGGCGCGTATCGTGTTCAATGATGAGCAGGCGCGCCTGCGTCTGAACGCAATTGTGCATCCCGCTATTCGTGAGCGTGCCGCACAGCTGGTGGAGCAGGCGCAGTCCGAACCCGGTTTTAGCGGCGTGGTGCTGGAGGATATTCCTCTGCTCGTGGAGACCGGCGACCCGTCCGCTTTTGAGGGCGTGGTCGTGGTGCGCACTCCCCTGGCGACTCGCCTGCAGCGCCTCGTATCTTCACGCGGCATGAGTGAGGAGGATGCGCGCGCCCGCATCGCCGCGCAGGCAACCGACGAGCAGCGTGAGGCGGTCGCAACCTGGATTATCGATAATGGCGGCTCGCTGGAGGAAACCGCCGAGCAGGTGCGCGCCGTCTGGGAGCAGATGACCGCCGCCTAAAATCCTCCCCAGCAACACGGGGCGCAGCAATACAGAGCACAGCAACACCGGGCACGTACCCCGGCTCCCAACGTCCCCCAACCCCGACTCACCCGGCCCCCAATAACGCAAAGAACCCCCTCACCTCCCAAACGGGAGATGAGGGGGTTCCTCTGCTCTAAGCGACCCCGCGGGGCTACCTATCGGCTATTACGCCTGATGAGTGCTCATCTGAGCGGCAGATTAGTTGCCGGTCAGCTTCTTGCGGAGCTCAGCCAGTGCCTCATCCGATGCGAGGGTACCTGCGGAAGCGGGCTCCTCGGAGGAGTAGGAGGTCGGTGCGGGCTCAGCTGCTGCGGGAGCTGCTGCTGCAGCCTCTGCGTCAGCCTCGAGAGCCTTAGCAACCTGAACCTTGTGAGCCTCGAAGCGAGCCTGTGCCTCTGCGTACTGTGCTTCCCAAGCCTCGCGCTGTGCGTCGAAGCCTTCCAGCCACTCGTTAGCCTCGGGGTCGAAGCCCTCGGGGTACTTGTAGTTGCCAGCCTCGTCGTACTCTGCAGCCATACCGTACAGAGCGGGGTCAAACTCGGTAGCGTTGGGGTCAACGCCCTCGTTTGCCTGCTTGAGGGACAGGGAGATGCGGCGGCGGTCCATGTCGATGTCGATGATCTTAACGAAGACCTCTTCACCAACGGAGACGACCTGCTCAGCCAGGTCAACGTGGCGGGTTGCCAGCTCGGAGATGTGGACGAGGCCCTCGATGCCGTCCTCAACGCGCACGAATGCACCGAAGGGAACGAGCTTGGTGACCTTGCCGGGAACAATCTGGCCCAGAGCGTGGGTGCGAGCAAATGCCTGCCACGGATCTTCCTGGGTAGCCTTGAGGGACAGGGACACGCGCTCGCGGTCCAGGTCCACCTCGAGAACCTCGACGGTAACGGGCTGGCCAACCTCGACAACCTCGGACGGGTGGTCGATGTGCTTCCAGGACAGCTCGGAAACGTGAACCAGACCGTCCACGCCACCCAGGTCCACGAATGCACCGAAGTTGACGATGGAGGAGACAACGCCCTCGCGGACCTGACCCTTCTCCAGCTCGTTGAGGAAGGAGGAGCGAACAGCAGACTGAGTCTCTTCCAGGTATGCACGGCGGGACAGAACAACGTTGTTGCGGTTCTTGTCCAGCTCGATGATCTTAGCTTCGATCTGCTGACCGATGTAAGGTGCGAGGTCGCGGACGCGGCGCATCTCAACGAGGGATGCGGGCAGGAAGCCACGCAGACCAATGTCGAGGATGAGGCCACCCTTGACAACCTCGATAACGGTACCGGTAACGACGCCGTCGTTTTCCTTGACCTTCTCGATGTCGCCCCATGCACGCTCGTACTGTGCGCGCTTCTTGGAGAGGATCAGGCGACCTTCCTTGTCCTCCTTGGTGAGGACGAGTGCCTCAACCTCGGAGCCGAGCTCGACAACCTCAGAGGGGTCGATGTCGTGCTTGATGGACAGCTCGCGGGAGGGGATGACGCCTTCGGTCTTGTAACCGATGTCGAGCAGAACCTCATCGTGGTCGATCTTAACGACCTGGCCGGAGACGAGATCGCCGTCGTTGAAGACCTTGATAGTCTTCTCGACTGCCTCGAGGAATGCCTGCTCGTCGCCGATGTCGTTGATTGCGACCTGAGGGATGTTGGTGCTCATGTAGTGAGGGCTCCAATTGGATTTCTAATAGGTCGACGCTGCCGGTTCACCGCTCAACACCCCCGGGTGGAGGCGCCGACCGGCTCACTTTTTCACCCCGGCGCGCACGGCATAGGGCCGCTAACGCCTTTGAACGGGGTGAGGAAACGTCGAGCTGACGGATACTTACAATGTGTACCGCCCACCGGAAGCAGATGCTCTCAGCAGGGTGCACGAGCGGTCTGTGCCCGTTTTCTCCCCGTTTTCTTAAGGAGAACTTAAGGAGAAAAAGAGCATAGAAAACCCGTACGTTGGTACACGCGATTAATAGTGTACGGGAATCCCGGGCGTGTCGTCAATGGTTACGCGCCCGGTTTTGCTCCCCTATTTTGCAGGTAGGACGGAGACGACTCGCGGGACGGTGCTCGTCCTCGTTCCTCTCAACCTGGGAAGGGCGGGGCGCCGCATATTTCCTCCGCGCC
>NZ_KV832006.1:294260-308892 GCF_001837295.1 Rothia sp. HMSC065C03 | reverse complement strand
CCTGAGGGCGCATCCGGAAAACGCGGCCGCGCCCGCACAGCACCCCAGCGCGGAAAGGCGGTATCGTCCGAAGTGACATCAGGGTGCCCGAAGCGAAGCGAGGGCGGGTGCCCCTGTAGGAACGAGGACGATACACACCTTTCCAAGCGGTACCCAGGATGAGCGCCGCCTTTTCAAGCGGAGCCAAACCGAAGAAACGCGCCTAGTGGCCCGCCTCCTGCCAGGACTTGCCCCAGCCGACCTGCACATCCAGAGGAACACGCAGGGAGGCGGCACCACTCATCTCCTCGACGAGCACGCGTTCGGCGGCTTCACGCTCACCGGTGGCGACTTCGAGGATGATTTCGTCGTGCACCTGCAGCAGCATGCGGGTCTTCAGGCCCTCTTCGCGCAGGCGGCGGTGAATATTGATCATGGCGATCTTGATGATGTCCGCGGCGGTGCCCTGAATCGGGGCGTTGAGGGCGGCGCGCTCGGCGGCTTCACGGCGTACACGGTTGGGCGAGTCCAGGTCGGGCAGCACGCGGCGGCGACCGAAAATGGTTTCGGTGTAGCCGTCCTGGTGTGCCTGCTTGAGCACGCCGCGCAGGAAGCGTCCCACGCGTCCGAAGCGCTTGAAGTAGTTGGTGCGCAGTTCGCCTGCTTCGTCGGAGCTGATGTTCAGCTGCTTGGCGAGGCCGAAGCGGGACAGGCCGTATGCCAGGCCGTAGGACATGGCCTTGACCTTGGAGCGCTGCTCGGGGGTGACTTCTTCGGGGGCGACGCCGAAGACTTCGGAGCCGACGTAACGGTGCAGGTCCTCCCCCGCTTCGTAGGCGGCGATGAGCTTCTCGTCGGCGGCGAGGTGCACCATGATGCGCATTTCAATCTGCGAGTAGTCGGCGGTGAGCAGACCCTCGTACTCCACGCCGTCAACGGGTGCGGGCGCGACGATGAAGGCGCCACGGATGCGGCGGCCTTCCTCGGTGCGGATTGGGATGTTCTGCAGGTTCGGCGCGGTTGAGGAGAGTCGACCGGTGGAGGCGGCACCCTGCTGGAAGGTGGTGTGCACGCGTCCGTCGTCGGCGGCTGCTTTCTGCAGGCCTTCGACGGTCTGGACGAGTTTGATGTTGTCGCGGTAGGCGGCGAGCGCACCGAGGAATGCGGCGCCGTCGGATTCCGGGGAGATTTTGGAGAGCAGTTCGGTGACGGATTCGGCGTCGGTGGAGTAGCCGGACTTGATTTTGCGGGTGTGCGGCAGGGCGAGCTTGTCGAAGAGCACGGTCTGCAGCTGTTTGACGGAGGCGAGGTTGAGGGGTTCTTCGCCGTCGTCGGTTTCGACGGTGTCGCCGATGATGGCGCGTGCGGCGTCCTGTGCCTGGGCTGCGCGTGCGGAGAAGGTGTCGTGCAGTTCGGCAAGGAGCGCGTCGGAGACAGCGATGCCTGCCTGCTCCATATCTGCGAGGACGTAGAGCAGCGGCAGTTCGATTTCTTCGTAGACCTTCAGCTGGCCGTGCTCTTCCATTTCGAAGTGCAGCAGACGTGCGAGTTCGTGGATGATGCGGCTGATTTGCGTGAAGTAGCGCAGGTTATCGACGGGTTCGGCTTCGCCGGGCAGGCTGAAGAGGGAGGGTTCTGCCTCGTCTTCTTCGGGTTGGAAGACGAGCTGCGCGTATGGGTCTTTGGGGATCCAGAGGTAGCGTTCGGCGAGGTCTTCCATGCGTTCGGAGAAGAGCTTGCGGGTTGCGGTGGGGATGAAGCCGCACATGTAGGAGGACAGGGCGGGGTCTTCGACGGCGCCGGCGAGTTCGTAGCCGTAGGCGCGCAGGAGTTTGCGCTGAACCTTCAGGTCCATGACGATTTTGCGGGCTGCTTCGTCGGAGAGCCAGGCGGCGAGGGCGGCGTCGAGTTCCGGGTCGATGGTGCGGGTGTCGATCCAGAGGCTGGTGTTCTTGCTGGTGAGGAGCACGCCGAGCAGTTCGGGGTTTTCTTCGGCGGCGCGGATTTTGGTTTTGGTGACCTTGACGGCGGGTGCGTCGCCGATGGCGGGGCGTGCTACGGGCAGGTTGGTGACCGGGTAGAGGGTCACGGAACCTTCGAGGCGTTCGGGTACGGCGATGGGCGCGCCCTGTTTGTCGGTGCCGTAGTTTTCTTCGGCTGCGGAGGCGCAGAAGGCTCGGAATGCTGCTGCGTCTGCGTTTTTGGTGGGTGCGCTGGTGGCAATGGGTGCGTAGACGGGGCCGGTGGGTGCCTTCTTGGTGGCGCCCTCCTCCCCTGCTTCTGCGGCGGAGCTTGCAGAGCCTGCGGTTCCGGCGGCGCGCACGATGGGGCCGAGGGTGTCGGCGGCACGCTTGCGGATGGTGCGGAACTCTACCTCGTCGAAGAAGGTGTTGAGTGCATCCAGGTCGGGGGTGAATGCGGTGTCTTCGAGGGTGACGTCCAGGTCGAGGTCGTTGACGAGCTGGTTGAGGCGGCGGTTGCGCACCACGTTGTCGATGTTCTCGCGCAGCGCCTCGCCCTTCTTGCCGCCGATCTTGTCGCGGTTGTCGAGCACGCCCTGCAGGGAGCCGTATTCGCCGAGCCACTTGGCGGCGAAGCCGGGGCCCACGCCGGGCACGCCGGGCAGGTTGTCCGCCTGCTCGCCGGTGAGGGCGGCAAGGTCGGGGTACATGTGCGGGGGCACCTTGGTTTTCTTTTCGACGGCGGCGGGGTCCATGCGCTGAATACCCTTGGAGGGGCCGGTGGTGACCGGGTAGAGCAGGGTGACGTCGTCGGTGACGAGCTGGAAGATGTCGCGGTCGCCGGAGAGGATGAGGACCTTGTAGCCGGCTTCGGTGCCACGGCGGGTCAGGGTGGCGACGATGTCGTCAGCCTCGTAGTTTTCGTAGGTGAGCGCGGGGATGTTCAGCGCGCCGAGCATCTTCTTGATGAGGTCAATCTGGCCGTCGAATGCTTCGGGGATGGCGTTGCGGCCGCCCTTGTATTCGCCGTATTCGGCGGTGCGGAAGGTGCCGCCGGGCAGGTCGAAGGCTACGGCGATGTGGCTGGGCTGATTGTCTTTGATGATGCTCAGCAGGGTGGAGAGGAAGGCGTGGACGGCTTCGGTATGCTGGCCGTCGCTGCGCACGAAGATGTGCTGTCCGGTCTTTTCGGCCATGGTGTAGATGCCGAAGAAGGAGCGTAGGGCGAGGGAGTGTCCGTCAATGAGCAGGAGGGTTTTGTTCTCTGTAGTCACCCCTCTAGTGTATCGAGTCTGAGTTTTCTCGGTGGTTGGCTTCGTGACGGCTGGGTTCGGGTGGCTGGTTTCGACGGGTGCGGGTCAGCCCTACAAGGAGGCGCCCGCGCCGTATTGGGTGCCGGCGCCGTGTAAGTCCTCGCGCCGTGCCATATAGCGGAATAACGGGGTGCGCGGAAAGAGTTTTACCTCATATATAGGTACCGGTGGGGTGCGTTTGGTGAGTTTTCACCCAAAAAATTGTGCCCCAAGCCACTATGTAAGGTGGATAATAATACAGTTTCCAGATAATATATAACCTTATTATCGCCTCCAGCGTAGGAAACCCCCACACCCCGTGCATTCATAGGCAGAGCTCTACCCAGAATTCACCGGCAGGATTCACCGGACCGTGAGGGCACCTCCCGCGCTCAACACACAACGAACCCTCATTTAGGAACCCATGAAGGTACTCAAAAAACTCCCCCTCCTCGCGTGGATTATCATCGCGATTGCATCGGGTGTGCTCATCGGCATGCTGACCCCCGGAATGATTAGCGGCATCAATGACGCCACCGGCGCGGCCATCCCCACCGACCTCATTGTGCAGCTCTTCGTCTCCTTCTCTACCGTGTTCAGCGCCTTCCTGAGCTTCGCGATTCCGCTGATTATTATCGGCTTCATCGTGCCCGGCATCGGTTCCCTCGCGCAGGGTGCGGGTAAGATGCTCGGCATCACCGTGGGTCTGGCGTACATCTCCAGCATCCTTGCTGGCTTCCTGGCACTGACCTGCGCTCTGCTGCTCTACCCCATCATCCTGCAGGGCCAGCAGCTCGCCTCCTTCGATAACCCCGAGAACGCACTGTCCAAGGGCTACATCTCCTTCGAGCTGACCCCGATTATGGGCGTGCTCAGCGCACTGATTCTCTCCTTCATCCTGGGCCTGGGCATTACCGCTCTGAAGACCCGTGCGATGCTGAACCTCTTCGAGGACTTCCAGGTCATCGTTGAGAAGATGCTCGGCTACGTGATTATCCCCCTGCTGCCGGTGCACATTGTGGGCGTGTTCGCAAACATGACCCTCGCCGGTCAGGTGGCGAAGATCCTCTCCGTCTTCGGTCTTGTGTTCGTCATGGTGATTATTCTGCACTGGGTCACCCTGGCACTGCAGTACTCGGTGGCTGGCGCGATTTCTCGCCGCAACCCCATCCAGATGCTCAAGACCATGCTCCCGGCATACTTCACCGCAATCGGTACCCAGTCTTCGGCTGCAACCATCCCGGTGACCGTGCGTTCGGCAAAGAAGGCTGGCATCTCCTCCCGCGTGGTGGACTTCGCAATTCCGCTGTGCGCGACCATTCACCTCTCCGGCTCCATGATTACCATTACCTCCTGCTCGGTGGCAGTGCTGTTCATGACCGGCCAGCACCCCGACTTCGGTAGCCTGATTCCCATGATTCTGGTGCTCGGCGTGATGATGGTTGCCGCTCCCGGTGTTCCCGGCGGTGGCGTGATGACCGCGATTGGTCTGCTGCAGTCCATGCTCGGCTTCGACGCCTCCATGATTGCCCTGATGATTGCCCTGTACCTGGCTCAGGACTCCTTCGGCACCGCAACCAACGTGACCGGTGACGCGACCATCGCAGCCCTGACCGAGCGTATCTCCAAGGCAATCGGAGCGAACCCCGATAAGGAAATCCGCGACGAGGACATCGAAAAGGCAGAAGCTATCTCCGCCTAATCCTCTCCGCTTCCATAGCGTTTTTCAGTCCCGTCTCCCCATTCAGGAGGCGGGGCTGACGCGTACCCGGAGCCTCCCCCGCAGGTCAAAGCACCAAAAACCGAGGAGTACACTGGAAGTCATGACTGAAAACAACACACAGCACGCACCCGTCCGCGCGGCAGCACCCACCACCCTTACCGCAGAAGAAATCAAGGCACAGCTGACCGAGAGCGGCATCCCCGAGCACCTGCACTCTTACTTCCCCCGCGGCCTGGGCGAGCTCATCCCCGCCATGGGCATTAAGTTCCAGGAACTCACCGCAGAACGCACCGTCGCAACCATGCCCGTCGCCGGTAACACTCAGCCCATCGGCCTACTGCACGGCGGCGCTAACGTAGTGCTCGCCGAGACCCTCGGCTCCCTCTCTGCAGGCGTGCACGGCGGCGAAGACCTCGTAGCAGTCGGCGTGGACATCAACGCAACCCACGTGCGCCCGGCAGTCTCCGGCGTGGTTACCGCAACCTGCACCGCCGTCAAGCTCGGACGCACCCTATGCATCCACTCCATCGACATTGTGGATGAGCGCGGCCGCACCACCTGCACCGCACGCATCACCAACATGCTGATCCCCCGCCCCACCGCCTAAGCCAACACCGTCTAAGCTAAGGTAGAGGGAACGACCCCCAACGAAAGGACAACCATGGCCCGCGAGCGCACCCCCTATTTCAAGCGTTACCCGAAGATTGTGCGCGCCAAGCGCATTGTCCTGCCCATCGCAATCGGTGTGATGCTGGTGTGCCTGGTGACCGCGATTAATAATCCCGGCAGTTTCTGGTGGCTGGGCGTGATGCTCGGTACCGGCGGCATGCTCTGGGCTGGTTCTCCGACGGACCACCCCATTAGCGGCCCGAACAATGATGACGACGATTTGAACCGCTACCTGCGTTAGACTCCGTCTGCATTAGGGTTCCAACCAGCACTAGGTTCCCACCCGCGTTAGGTTCCCGGTTCGCCGCACATACCCGCGAACGGTCAGAAACGAACGGTTAAACACGAACGCCCCGTCCCTCAGCTTCATCGTGAGGGGTGGGGCGTTTGTGTGTCATGAATAAAGGCGCTGGCTCATCACTGCACCAGCCGTGTGTGCTCAGCGGCGAATCCTAGTTTTCGCCGTAGCGTGCATTCGTACCTGTACTGTCACGTACTGTGTACGTCTTGTGCTTAGGAGAGCTGCTTGATGATGGTGTCAGAAACTTCGCGCATGGACAGGCGGCGGTCCATGGAGGTCTTCTGAATCCAGCGGAATGCTTCCGGCTCGGTCAGGTTCATCTTGGTGATGAGCAGCGACTTTGCGCGGTCAACGAGCTTGCGGGTCTCGAACTGGTCGCGGATGGTGCCAACTTCCTTCTCGAGGGCGCGAATCTGCTCGTAGCGGCTGATTGCCACCTCGATTGCGGGAACCAGGTCGTTCGGGGAGAAAGGCTTGACGACGTACGCCATAGCGCCTGCCTCAACGGCACGGTCGACGAGTTCCTTCTGGCTGAATGCAGTCAGCAGAACGACGGGAGCGATTTGTTCCTTCGCAATTTCCTCAGCTGCGGTGATGCCGTCCATGATCGGCATCTTCACGTCCATGAGGACGAGGTCGGGGCGGTGCTTCTGCGCCAGCTCAACGGCGGTCTTGCCGTTATCGGTTTCTGCAACAACATCGAAACCCTGGTCCTTCAGAATTTCAACGATGTCGAGGCGAATCAATGCCTCGTCTTCTGCCACGACGACGGTGCGGGCGGGACCCTGCTCCTCTGCCTGATCCTGAGTGGTCAGCTCTGACATTACTCTTCTCCTTTATCAAATTTGAGTCACCTTAAAGTTTACAGGAGGGAATAAATGTTCATCTACTTTCGCGCTTTGTCCCCCGTGTGTTATATGCGTCCTATGTGCAGGTGGGAGGGGTTTTCTGACCTCATTTTGAGCGCCACCCCGCAGAGTTTGCACCTTAATGCATATTTTTGTTCTATACTGCTCATAACCGTGAAGAAAAACCGTGAAGAAAAAGCCGCACAACATAGACATACGCGGCGAAATTCACACCTAAAACATAGACCCGAAAATGACTCTGACATGCACTAACACACCATCGGGTTAGACACAAACGTAATAAACAAAATATTTATACCGAAACTCCATCACCTGCCAAAGAAGGCCGATACACTGGAATGGATTATTCTCCTCGACTTCTCCGGCACTCGCATTTGACCGACCATACTCGATACCCGGAGGGGATTCATGTCAATCACCCGTCAAGCACGCACCCTGTACTCAGACTTCGTCGAGTACAAGGAACTCGACCGCGAACCGCTGACTTCCATTCACCCCGGAATTCTCGTCGCCTTCGACTCTACCGCGCTTGCAAGCCTCTACAACTACCCAACCCACGTTAGCGACGAAATCCTCCGCGCCTACTCCCAGCTCCGCGGACACGCCTTCCTCCCCCACCAGGCACTCAAAGAATTCTGGGCAGCGCTCGACGGCGCCTCCCCCGTACCCGCCGCCGCAGAACGCGTCCGCTCAGCGCTCGCATCCTTCAAAGAAACCCTGCCCGAAGAACGCAACTCCCCCTGGAGCGCGCTGCGTTCCGTCACGCACCAGCTGGACCACTCCATCGCGCAGATCATGAAAATCCTCGAACCCACTACCGACACCGGATCCATCAACATGGCACGCCGCGAAGATGACACGATCCTGCCGCGACTGAACCGCATCTTCACCGGACACGTAGGCGCAGCACCCAGCCCCGAACGCCACGAACAGCAGTGCCGCGAAGCCCTCGCACAGGGCCACCCGCTGCTCGCTAACGCCAGCTTTGACGCCGACTTCGCGCTCTGGAACCAGTGCCTTGCCGAAGCAACCACCCGCGTGAAAGGCACCGACTGCGTCTTCGTCACCGGCGGTGTGCGCGACACCTGGCTGCGCAACGGCCCGCAGGTCCGCGCCGCATCGGGTAAAGAGCCCGTGCGTCAACTGGCAAACCGTCAGCTGCTGCGTGAATACACTAAGGCAACCGGAGGCGGCGTGTTCCGCATCTACACCGTTGAGGAGATTCTGCGACTCGCCTCCAAGCAGTACGGTGTGACCGTCAGCGACGCAACCTACAGTGCAATCCGCGCGGAACAGCCCGTCGCTGTGTAACTTCGCCGTATAAAGTCACCGCTGAGAATAATCCCACCACACTAACCACCATAAACAGCGAGAAGCCACATGTGTTTCGAGAAGCCACCAAAGAAGTGGCTTTTCGAAACACATGTGGCTTTTCAGCGTCTGGCTAGTTCTCGCGGTTGGCGCGGTAGAGCTCCGCGGCGCGCTCCTCCGAGGACTCGTCATCACCCAGGAGCAGGTAGCACAGGTACAGGGTGAAGGCGGCGCGGCGGTCGTCGGCGAGCGCGCTGGTTCCCTCACCGGACTGGGTACCGAAAGCGATAGCGTCGTGTGCCTGGGGCAGGGCGGCAATCAGGTGCGCGGCGGTTTCGTAGCCGTCCTGGTTGCCGGGCAGGGTGAAGTGGTGCGGCTCCGGGTTCTCGTCAGCATCAGCGGCTGCTCGGGCGGCGGAAAAGTTAGCCTTGAGGACGTCTTCAACGCGGCGAATCTGCTCGGCGTCAGGCAGGGTACGGTCATCTGCGGCAAACGCAACGTGGATGCTATTCAGGGTCTCGTAGGGGTGCTCGCCCGCGTAGTATCCGGCGGCGAGCGCATAGCCGGTCAGCAGGCGTGCCTCGTCGGCGGTGAAGGTGCCGCGCGTCTCACGCAGGGCGGGCAGCAGAAGTTCGGCCAGGAGCGGGCGCAGGGACTCGGGGGCGTTCGCGATAGCCTCCTGCAGGTATTCGTCTGCCTGCGCGGTGGGCTCGGCGTTGAGCAGGGTCAGGAAAGCCCCATCGGTGCCATCCCAGTAGCGGGCAATCAGTACGAGGGTCGCAATGAGCGCGAGCAGTTCGCGGTAACTACCCGAGCGGTCAGAGCCGAAGGTGTTAGCAACAACGCAGGTAAGCATGCGAGCGGCAATGTTCTCGAGGACGAACTCGTCGTAGGGGTTGTCGCCGGGCCAGTTGGCGGAATCGGGCAGGTAGGTTTCGTCCAGGTACCGCAGCACGGGTTCGAGGGGTGCGGGAGCATCCGCCGCAAGGTCGGGGCAGCACTGCTCAACCCAGCCGTTCACGGTCGCCTCGTCGGCAATGCCGGTAGCCTCAGCGAGCTGATCGCGCGAGAGGCTGTACGGTGCAACGAGCTCGGCGAGGTCGTCGCAGGCACCGTTGGAACGGTAGGTAGGCTGGTAGTTGGCGCTGGGTAGAGTGCCGGGGAGGGTGGCTGCCATGGTGGCTCCTTCGCTGAGGTTCGGGGTGAATTGGGTTGTATGGCGTGCGATGCGCGGTGCCGTCTGAAGGGTCGGGGCGCCTTCTTTCTACGCATCTTCTAATTTCAGAATATCCCAGAGCCCCGCATTGTGTGCTGCCTGCCGTCATTATGGGCTTCAGAGCCTTCATGCTTCATTCCTATATGACGCTTCTCAACTCACTTAAGTTTTCATTCTGATACAATAATCATGTATTAGTTAATTCTGAAGCAAAAATTTACAGAAAGGTTAAAACTTTGAACCCGTATGATTTCATGGACCGAGAGCTTGTTTTGGAAAAGCTCAAAGAATGGGGGGGTCATGAGCGATTTATCCATCCTGACTCAGGTGATTAGCAAGCACGTCGACAAACTGGAATATGACGACGACGATAGCAACTCCACCAGGGGAAACAAACATTACGATCTCGTTACTCAAGACATGTGTCGGGTAACTCTTACAGGGGATTTTATGGCTTTCCAAGGAAGCAACCTTGCTGCTAACCTTGACCAACTGGCTCCCAAGTCCCTGCAAGAATCACGTGACCTCTTCTTAGGCGTGAATAATCAGCCCAATCTGTACAGCTACCGCACCTATAACGGAGTAAAATGCTGGCAAGTAAAGGATTTGTGCACGGTGATTCCTCAAAGCGCCTTCCGCTTCGGTGGTATTGATAAGATTCGTTGGGAAGGTACTCACAAACCTATAGCTGTCGCCAAAACACGCCACTACGTTCAGCCAGCCCTCATAAATTTGAGGGATTTGAACAGCGAAAACGACAAGGATATTCAAACAAATCACGATAACCAACCGCTTCTCGATACCCAAGCCTCGGAAGGTTCTGAAGGAGGTTTTCCACTTTGCCTTCCCATCCTTGTGATGGCTTACGAGATCTCCCCTGAAGGCAAATTCAACAAGTTTGTCCTCGGTCTACCGGCTCCGGTTGAACGTCGAAGCCAGAACCCATGGGTGTGGACTATTGATTTGCTCGCTTATGCGGCATCGTCTGATTCCCCTTCTGTTGCCACTTCCGCACAGGAAGTCCAGCCTACGCCCTCTTCTAAGGCCCCGGCAGTTCCTGACGCTCATGTTAAGCTGAAGAAGGCAGCCGAGTAGGAGCTGTTATGACTCATACACCACACTCTTTGTCCGCGAAAGCATTATGTCTGTACAAGATTCTTCCCCCATACTCTCCTTTGACCCAAGGAGGCTCACGTTAGCTCGAGAACTTCAAGGTGTCCGCAAGAGCGATTTGGCTAGGAGTCTTGGAGTTAGTGCTGTCACTATCACTCATTGGGAGTCGGGTAACCGAAACCCAACTAAAGATAATGTCTACGCACTAGCTCTGACTCTTGGCGTTGCTCCATCTTTTCTTGAAAGTCAGTTCTCAGAAGCCCCATTAATTTCTGGCGCACCTCACTTTAGGTCCTTACGCTCGACAACTCAGCTTAGCCGCAACCAGGCTCAAGCGTATACGCAGGTTGTCCAGGATGTTATACATACAATGAATGAGTACGTCGATTTCCCGGACCTGGTACTTCCCGGCATCTTGACTGATTCTGACCTTCCCGGTTCTGAGATTCCTCGTCTAGCAGCTGAGCAGGTTCGTAAAGATTGGGGTTTAGGAAATAAGCCTGTCCAACATGTTGTCCGCGCCATGGAGAACCATGGTATCGTCGTTGTCTTTGCACCATTCCACAGTGCAGCAATTGATGCATACTCCACTTTTGGTAGCGAGGCTCCAGTAGTAGTTCTGAACCCGACAAAGGGTGATTACTACCGTCAACGCTTTGATGCCGCCCATGAACTAGGCCACCTAGTAATGCATGCTGATGCTGATCCTGGTCATAAGGTTCTTGAGGCTCAGGCTCATGCATTTGCCGCAGAATTTTTGGCACCAAGTGCATGCATTCAGGATGAATTGCCTACAGTCATGAACGGTCAAGGCTGGATGAAGCTGAAGGAGCTTAAGGAATATTGGGGCATCAGTATGCAGGCTCTTTTGTATAGGGCTAAAGAACTGGGCCGCCTTTCAGACGATGCCTACCGAAACGCAATGGTTACCGTTTCTCGTAACGGATGGCGTTCCAAGGAACCAGGTCTTATTTCTTCTCTCGAAGAACCGTCCCTAATTCCTCATGCGATTAGTCTCATCGAGGAGTCAGGCGTTCCGTCTGAGATATTGAGAGAGAAATCGCGCGTACCTCAACATTATTTTGAAGTCATCACAGCGCGACGTCCTGTTCTACCAGTAAATGCATAGGAATCAAGCCTCGAGGGAGTGTAATTCTTGCACTCTCTCGAGGCTTCTCTGGGCATCCCCAAAATGTATCAGGCCAGTTCAACGGAAAAGCCACATGTGTTCCAAACACATGTGGCTTCTCGGCGCAGAAGTAAAAAGGATATTAGTCCAGCAGTGCGTCCACGAATGCTTCGGGGTCGAACGGTGCCAGGTCGTCCGGGCCTTCACCCAGGCCGATGAGCTTGACGGGAACGCCGAGCTCCTCCTGGATAGCGACCACGATACCGCCCTTTGCGGTGCCGTCGAGCTTGGTCAGCACGATACCGGTGACGTCCACGATATCGCCGAAGACCTTCGCCTGAACCATACCGTTCTGGCCGGTGGTCGCGTCAATGACGAGCAGAACCTCGGTGACCGGCGCTTCCTTCTCGATAACGCGCTTGATCTTGCCGAGCTGATCCATCAGACCGGACTTGTTCTGCAGGCGACCTGCGGTGTCCACGAGCACGGTGTCGACGCCCTGCTCCTTGCCAGCCTTCACGGCATCAAACGCGACGGATGCGGGGTCGGCGCCTTCCTTCTCGGAACGCACGGTCTTCACTCCCACGCGGTCACCCCAGGTGGTCAGCTGCTCGGACGCGGCCGCACGGAACGTGTCCGCGGCGCCCAGGAGCAGGGTCTGACCGTCAGCGACCATCACGCGGGCGATCTTACCGACCGTGGTGGTCTTACCGACGCCGTTCACGCCAACAACCAGCACCACGCCGGGGTTGCCGTCGCTACCGGCGGTCTTCAGTTCACGGTCCATGTCGGGGCGAACAATCTTCACGAGCTCCTCACGGAGCATCTTCTTCACGGCGGCAGGGTTGCTCGTACCTTCAACGCGCACGCGCTGCTGCAGCGCCTCCACCAGGCGGGTAGTCGGCTCGGAACCCAGGTCGGCAAGCAGCAGGGTCTCCTCAACCTCATCCCAGACGTCCTGGTCGATGCGGTCGCGGGAGAGCAGAGCCAGCAAGCCCTTGCCGAGCATGTTGTTCGAACGAGCCAGGCGGGCACGCAGGCGCACCAGACGACCCGCGGACGGGTCGGGCATATCAAGTTCAATAGCGCGAGGTGCCGAGCTTTCGGGTTCTTCCGCCGAACCGCCGGAGGCCTTAGCCGCCTCCTGGCGCAAAGACTGCAGGTTCGCGGTCTTCTTGGGTCGGCGCAGAACGGCGAAAAGTACACCGGCGATAACCAGTACACCCAGCACGATTGCGCAGATTATCATCATCGTTTCATTCACACTACTAGCTTACCGGTTTGGGCGGTTTGGCTGGTCGAGGTGACGCGCATGCCCGGCTGTCGGCGGAGTAGACTGGACACTGTTAAGTTTTTTAGCCGAACACATGGTTGACAGTTGCGGGTGGGGCCCGCAGCTGCCGCACGGCACCGCACGATTTCGAGGATGAACATGAGGAACCCTGCCAAAACACCGCCTGTTTTTGACCCGCGCACGATTGACCCGAACCGTGTGCCGACCGGCTTGAAGGTTCTGATTGCTGCCTCGTTCATGATTGCGGTGGGTTTTGGTTTGGTGGCGCCGGTGCTGCCGAACTATGCCCAGAACTTTAATGCGACGGTCACGATGGCGACGATGGTGGTTTCTGCGTTGGCGATTACGCGCCTGATTTTTGCGCCGTCGGCGGGTCAGATGATTACCCGGTGGGGTGAGCGTCCGGTGTACACGATTGGCATGCTGATTGTGTCGGTGACGTCGTTCATGATTGCGTTTGCCTGGGATTATTGGGTTCTGCTGGGTTCGCGTGCGGTGGCGGGTATCGGCTCGGTCATGTTCACGGTCTCTGCGATGGGTCTGCTGGTGCGCTTGTCCCCGGCGCATATGCGTGGCCGTATTTCGGGCTATTATGCAACGGCGTTCCTGCTGGGTAACCTGCTGGGCCCGGTGATTGCGAGCGCCCTGGCGCCCTTTGGTATGCGTGCACCGTTCATTGTGTATGGTTTTTCGTTGCTGGCGGCGGGCCTGATTGTGTGGTTTTTGATGCCGTCGCAGGCGGCGCTGGAGGCGGAGCGTGACGCGATTATGGAGGCGGCGGCGCTGGCTGAGGGTAAGGGTACCGGGGTGCTGCCGTCGGCGGCGCCTTCCCCTGCTGACACTCAGGCTGGCGCATCCGGCAAGGCGGCTAAGCCTGCTGCATCCGGCGGCGCTGCGGGTAAGAGCGACCTGCCGGCGATGACGGTTCGTGACGCGTTGAAGTTCTCGAATTACCGTTCTGCGCTGGTGTCGAATTGGGCGATTGGCTGGTCGGTGTTTGGTGTGCAGTCGTCGATTATTCCGTTGGCGGCGGCGTATTTGGCGACGGGCGGCGACATGTCGAATTCGGTGGCGGGTACCCTGTTGGCTTCGTTGGCGATGGCGACGAACTCGTTTGGTAATGCGTTGACGCAGACGTTCTCGGGTCGTTTTTCGGATCGTTTTGGTCGCCGTGTGATGGCGTTTTCGGGTCTGCTGTTGGCAGGTTCTGCGGTGACGTTTATGGGTTTTGCGCCGGTGGCGTGGGTGTTTGTGTCGTTGACGGCGTGCCTGGGTATTGGTGCGGCGTTTATGGGTCCGTCGATTCAGGCTGCGGTGTCTGATGTGATTGGTACTCGCCGCAGTGGCGGCCAGGTGTTGGCGGTGTATCAGATGTGTAGCGATTTCGGTATGATTCTGGGCCCGCTGGTGGCTGGCATGATTGCGGATGCGTGGGGCTTTGTTCCGGCGTTCATTATGAGTGGTTTGTTGTTGGTGGCGGCGGCGTTTACGTGGGAGCCGTTCCGGAAGGCGCGCTGGCCGAAGGATATTGCGGACGCGGACTATACGGGCCGCTAAGCACTCTATAACAAGTGAAAAGCCGGTGTCTGCTGTGAAGCAGGCACCGGCTTTATGTGTACGAAAGGCGAGCTGGCAGAGCAAGCCAACAACCTGGAACCCCAGACTCAGGCAAGCTAACCCGAGAAGGCAACCACCTACCAACCCCTATATCAACCTCACCGAGGGATAGGCGACCTAGAGGGTGTTACCGGACACGCGAAGCGGGGGCTCCGTCC
>NZ_KV832006.1:253330-294160 GCF_001837295.1 Rothia sp. HMSC065C03 | reverse complement strand
CCCAGCGCCGCAGAGGGGGCACTCCCCCGCAAGCGTTGTCCGATACGCCATCTCAAACAACTAGCCCACGGAAGCCTCACTCCCCCGCGAGCGTTGTCCGGCCGCCTTCTCTTAGCACCCCCTATCGGCTCACGGGCACCTTGGAGAATTCGCGCACGGTACCTTCCGGGTCGCCGGAGCGTACCAGCGCTTCACCGATGAGGATTGCATCCGCACCGGCGCCGGCGTAGGCGCGCACATCCTCGATGCCGGCGACACCGGACTCGGCAACCTTAATCACCGAGTTGGGCAGGTGCGCCGCGAGGGATGCGTAGTGCTCGTTATTGACCTCAAGGGTCTTGAGGTTGCGCACGTTGATGCCCACAATCTTGGCGCCGATGCGCTGGGCGACCTCAATCTCTTCGGGGGTGTGGGTCTCGACCAGCGCGTTCATGCCGAGCGACTCGGTGAGTTCGAGGAACTCGCGCAGGGTCTTCTCATCGAGGGCCGCGACGATGAGCAGCACCAGGTCGGCGCCGTGCGCGCGGGCCTCCCAAATCTGGTACTCGTCGACGGTGAAGTCCTTACGCAGCACGGGGATGTTCACGGCGGCGCGGACTGCATCGAGGTCGGCGAGGGAGCCGTTGAATCGGCGCTGCTCGGTGAGCACGGAGATTGCTGCGGCGCCACCTGCCTCGTAGCGTGCGGCAAGCGCAGCGGGGTCCGGAATCTCGCCGAGGGCACCCTTGGAGGGTGAGGAGCGCTTCACCTCAGAGATGATGCGTGCGGTTGCGCCGTTGCCGCCGCCGGGTACTTCACCGCGTAGGGAGGCAAGCGCGTCACGGGCGGGTGCGGCTGCGAGGGCGCGCTTCTTCATTTCTTCGAGGGGAACCTGCTGTACGCGGGCGGCGAGGTCTTCGCGGACGCCGACGATGATCTCGTCGAGAACGGTGCTCATGGTGTCTCCTTGGGTTACTTGGTGGCGTTGACGGCTGCGTCTGCGTCCAGGGGTGCCAGGCCGGAGGCGGTCAGCACGGCGCGCAACGGGGCGGCGGACTTGTTGACGGTTTCGAGGGTTTCGGAGTCCGGGTTGGAGTCCATGACGAGGCCCGCACCTGCCTGTACGTAGGCGGTGCCTTCCTTGAGTACGGCGGTGCGGATGGCGATTGCCATGTCCATGTTGCCGGCGAAGTCGAAGTAGCCACATACGCCGCCGTAGACGCCGCGGCGGGTGGGTTCGTATTCGTCGATGAGCTGCATGGCGCGCGGCTTGGGGGCACCGGAGAGGGTGCCTGCCGGGAAGGCGACGCGCAGCACGTCGTAGGCGCTGAACTGCGGGTCGAGTTCGGCGCTGACGGCGGAGGAAATGTGCATGATGTGGCTGAATCGCTCAATAATCATGAACTGGTCGACGGATACGGTTCCGGGCTTGGCGATGCGCGAGAGGTCGTTGCGTGCCAGGTCGACGAGCATGAGGTGTTCGGAGCGTTCCTTCTGGTCGGCGAGCAGTTCCTCGGCGAGTGCGAGGTCTTCTTCGCGGGTTGCGCCGCGCGGGCGGGAACCGGCGATGGGGTGGGTGCTGGCGATGCCGTCCTTGAGGGTGACGAGCGCCTCCGGGGAGGAGCCGACGATGTGGAAGGGGGTGCCGTTGCTGTCTTCAAAGTTGAAGAGGTACATGTACGGCGAGGGGTTGGACTGGCGCAGTACACGGTACACGTCGAGTGCCTTGGCGTTGGTTTCGGCTTCGAATCGGCGTGAGAGCACGATCTGGAAGACGTCGCCGTCGATGATGTTCTTCTTGGAGCGGTCGATGGCGTCCTTGAAGCCCTGTTCGCTCCAGGTGAGGGTGACGTCTTCGCGGACCTTACGGTCAACGTCTGCCACGCCGGAGAGAGTGGAGGTGGTTGCGGTGGCGCCGCGCTGTAGGCGGCGGAGCATGCTGTGCAGGCGCGCGACGGCATCCTCGTAGGCGCCGTCAACGTTTTCGCTGGTGCCGTTGAAGTTGATGGCGTTGGCGACGAGCAGGACGGTGCCGTCCTTGTTGTCGTGAATTGCCATGTCGGAGACCATGTTGAGCGCGAATTCGGGCAGGTTCACGTCATCGGCGGGCGGGAACGGCAGGTGCTCCCAGTGGCGCACGACGTCCCAGCCGAGGTAGCCAACCAGGCCGGAGGTGAGCGGCGGCAGGGTCGGGTCGGGTTCGGTGTAGAGCATCTGCAGGGTCTTTGCGATGGCTTCTACGGGGTCGCCGTCGACGGGTGCGCCGGCGGGGGTGCGGCCCTGCCAGTGGACTGCGCCGTCAACGGTGGTGAGGGTGGAGCGGGAGGACGCGCCGATGAAGGAGTAGCGGTCCCAGGCTGCGGATTCGCCTTCTGCGGAGATTTTGGCGGATTCGAGCAGGAAGGTGCCGTGGGCTGCATCGACGGGTTCGCCCTGGTCGTTTTGGAGTACGAGGGATCGGTAGATGCCGATGGGGGTGAGTGAGTCGGCGAGGATTTTGATGTGTACGGGAATGACGCGGGTGCCGGCTGCGCGGGCGCGGAATTCTTCGAGGCTGGGGGTGATGGTGCCCAAATCCTGCATTGCTGTACTCCTTGGTGTTGGTTTGGGAGCGCGTCGGTGCGCTGTGTCCCTTAGCTGCTGCGCGGGGTTTTTACCGGTACATGGGGTTTTACCGGTACATGGGGTTTTACCGGTACATGGGGTACCGGGACATATGTTCCGGTGTGTATCTCTCTGGCGCATACTTGCCAGATCCATAGACGCCCGATAATGCCTGATAAATCCCGGTAAGCCCGGTGCGCGGGTTGTTTCAGTTTAACCGGTACTACGGCCCAGTTCCACGGTGAAGATCAGAACGTTCTCTTCGTGAAACTGAGCCGCGTACCGTTCAGCCGTGTTAGTTGCTGAACTGCTTGAGGGTTGCTGCGGTCTGCAGTGCCGCCGCGGTCGCCTCGTAGCCCTTGTCTTCGTTGGAGCCTTCCAGGCCTGCACGGTCGAGTGCCTGCTGCTCGTTATCGCAGGTGAGCACGCCGAAGCCGATGGGGCGGCCGGTCAGCACGGACACGTCGGTCAGGCCGTTGGTTGCGCCCTGGCAGACGTAGTCGAAGTGGGGGGTGCCGCCACGGATAACCACGCCGAGCGCGACGATTGCGTCGAACTTCTCAGCGAGGCGGGTTGCTGCGACGGGCAGCTCGAAGGTGCCGGGAACGCGCACGAGGGTCGGCTCGATGCCTGCATCGCGTGCTGCACGCTGTGCACCGTCGATGAGGCCGTCCATGACCTGGGTGTGCCAGCTTGCCGCTACGATTGCGAGCTTGAAGCCCTTGTAGTCTTCGGGGTTGAGGGTGGTGTCTGCTGCGCCTACGCCGCTCATTGTGTTCTCCTTGTGGGGTTCTGGGTTTGTGAAAAGTTTAGTTTGCAGGGGTGCCGCTACGCGCTTTTGAGCACGTGGCGCATGCGCTCACGCTTGGTCTGCAGGTAGTGAGCGTTCTCAACTCGGGAGGGAATTTCATCCGGGATGAGTTCGGCGACCTGCAGACCGAGGCTTTCGAGCGCCTCCTGCTTGGCGGGGTTGTTGGTCACGAGCCTCAGCTCGTTCACACCGAGTTCCTGCAGGATCAGTGCCGCCTGCGAGTAGTCGCGCATGTCGCCGTCCAGGCCGAGCGCCAGGTTCGCGTCGAGGGTGTCGAGCCCGGCATCCTGCAGCGCGTAGGCGCGGAGCTTGTTGACCAAGCCGATACCGCGTCCTTCATGGTTGCGCACGTAGATGAGGTACCCGCCGGTGCGGCCAATGATGCGCAGGCCGTTCTCCAGCTGGGGGCCGCAATCGCATCGGAATGAACCGAAAATATCGCCGGTGGCGCATTCGGAGTGGATGCGCACCGCGGGCGCTCCCCCGTCCTCGGCGGGTACGGGGGTGCCGTCACGGTCGAGGGCACGGGCACTGAGGTGCTCGGCGCCGTCTGCGAATCGCCAGGCGCGCAAACCGAACACACCCTGCGGGGTGGGTACGGCGACCTCTTCGGTGCTTTCTACCAGCAGCGGGCTGGGGTTGGGCACCATGTCGAGGGGGCTGACTCGGTAGCCTTCAGCGAGCTGGGAGGCGATGCGCAGGGATTCGGCGCTGAGCTCTTCAACCTGCGCCTCAACCGACTCGACCAAGGTGTCCGCTGAGGGGGTGCCCGGCTCTGCCAAGGTGACAGCCGCGGGGGTGCTCAGCTCTGCGGGAGTGCCTGGCGTTGCTTGGGTGTTAGGGGTTTCGCTCATGCGTTCTCCTACGCCTTAGCTACGTACTTGATGAGGTCTTCGATAGAGATCATGGGCAGGTTGTGCTCGGTTGCGAAGGCGCGCAGGGCATCAAAACGCATCATGGAGCCGTCGTCGTGCACGACCTCGGCGATAACGCCCACGCCGGACAGGCCCGCCGCGAGGGAGAGTTCCACTGCGGCTTCGGTGTGGCCGGGGCGCTCCGCCACGCCGCCGTCAACGGCGCGCAGCGGGAAGATGTGGCCGGGGCGGGTAATATCCGCCGGGGTGGAGGATGCGTCCGCGAGGATCTGCACGGTGCGTGCGCGGTCCGCCGCGGAAATGCCGGTGCTCACGCTGGAGGCCGCATCGCAGGAGACGGTGTAGGCGGTGCCCTTGGGGTCCTCGTTGTTGGTGACCATGGGCGGCAGGTTCATCTCGTCGGCACGCTTGTTGCTCATGGGCGCGCACACGACGCCGGAGGTGTAGCGAATCATGAAGCCCATCAGCTCGGGGGTTGCGTGCTCGGCAGCGAAGATGATGTCACCTTCGTTTTCGCGGTCCTCATCGTCAACGACGACTACGGCGCGACCGGCGGCGATAGCGTCCACCGCGGTCTGCACGCTGTCGAGAACGCTTGCGGCGTCGGCGCGGCGGGGTGCAACCTGCTCAGAAGCAGTCTGCGGCACGCCAGCAAACGCGGTCAGGCGCTGCACGTACTTAGCGAGCGCATCGGTCTCAAGGTTCACGCTGTCGCCGACCTTGAGCGCGCCGAGGTTGGTTGCCTTCAGGGTTTCGGGAATCAGACCGACCTCGAACCATGCGGGGGTAACACCGGGCTCAGAAACGGCGGTGACGGTCAGGGACACGCCAGAAACAGCGATGGAGCCCTTCTCCGCGAGCAGGGGTGCCAGCTCGGCGGGCAGGTTGAAACGCAGGGTGCTCCACGCCTCGTGCGCGGTGACGGATGCGAGGGTGCCCACCGCATCCACGTGGCCCTGCACGACGTGACCGTCGAGGCGACCACCGGCGGGCAGGCAACGCTCCAGGTTGACGGTGTCGCCGGGGTTCAGGTTGCCGAGGTTGGTGCGGCGCAGGGTCTCGCCCATGGCGTAGGCGCGGAACTGGCCGGGCTGCAGCTGGTCAAGGTCAATAGCGGTGAGGCATACACCGTTGACGGCGAGGGAGCCGCCGTGTTCGAGGTCGGCGACGATGTCTCCGGCGTTGAGGGTCAGATAGGCTGCGTCGCTACCTTCGATGGGGGTGATGGATTCTACGGTGCCGAGGGCGCCAATGATTCCGGTAAACATGTGTGCTTTCCTTTTCTCGCCGTGTCCGCCGGGGCGTCGTCGTTGAGGGCGACGGGCGGCGATGGTTTGTTCGTCGGTATAACTATACGTATTTTTCGAATATTCCCCGTGACGGGGAGTTTTTGTGCCAGCATGCGAACCATCCAGCACTGCCCGTCGCGGCTAATCCAGTCTTGGTTCGGGCGCGTGGCAGGCATCCAGCTTCGGCAGGGTCCGCCGTTTGCCGGGTTCCTGCACCGTTCCGCGAGGTGCCGGCACCAGGTGCGTTGCGGTGTCATTGCCGAGCACGCGCACCGCCGGGAACATGCCCAGGTCGTCCAGCTGCAGGCGCGGTGCCTGCGCGAGGGTGTCCACGAGCAGACGGTACACGGCGCTCTTGCCTCGACCCATAATCATGGGCGCGCGGTACCAGACCATCTCGTCGATGAGGTCCTCACCTGCGAAGAGGCCGATCATGCCGGGGCCGCCCTCAATCATGAGGTGCCGCACGCCGCGGGCGTACAGCTCATCGAGCAGTTCACGCGGGTCGTGGGTGAAAATCTGCAGGAAGTTCTGCGGGTCTGCCTCCACGCCTTCGGGCGGGTTCAGGCCGCGAATCCGGTAGTTCTCCGTAATCTCGGTCTTGCCCATGACCACGCGCAGCGGCTGCTTCTCAAAGCGTTCCCCGTTGGCATCGCGCGCGTCCAGGGTCGGGTCGTCCATGAGGGTGGTTCGGGTGCCAATCATGACGGCGTCAGCGCGGTGACGAATCAGATGCCCGTCAATGCGCGCGGCGGGGCCGGTAATCCACTTGCTCGTTCCGTCAGCAGCCGCAATGAACCCATCCAGGGTAGAAGCGCTCTTTGCGGTGATGAAGGGGCGGCGTTCGGCGGCGGCAATGAACCAGCGCTCGTTCAGCAGGTAGGATGCGTTCGCGAACTCCTCCATGGCGTGCACGGTGACGCCCTGCGAGCGCAGGTAGGCGGCGCCTCCGGCTGCGTTTTCGGTGTCGTCGCTGTAGGCGTAGTAGAGTTCGCTAATGCCCGCCTCGGCGACGGCGTGGGAGCAGGGGCCGGTGCGTCCGGTGTGGTTGCAGGGCTCGAGGCTCACGTACATGCGGGCGCCGGTGAGGTCGGTTCCCGTGGCTCGGGCGGCGGCGAGGGCGTCTGCTTCGGCGTGCGGGGTGCCTGCGCCTCGGTGGTAGCCCACGTGCAGCAGGTGCCCGTGCGCGTCAGTGATGACGGCGCCGACGAGGGGATTCGCGCCGCGAATACCCTGGCGTGCCGCCTGCAGTGCCAGGGTCATGGCTTCTGCGTGGCTGAGCTCCTGCTCGGGGCTGGGCAGCTGGAGGGTGCGTGCGGCGGGCAGCCCGGCGAGGTGGCCGTACTCCGCGGCAGAATAGTCCACATCGTTGCGCGGCGAAGATACGCTCGGGGTGACGGTTACGGGCAGGTGCGCGCTCGCCAGCACCTGCTGCGAGGGGTTCTGCGGCATTTATGCACGGCCCTTCTGCACGTCGGTTACTTCAACGGTCACGTCGGGGAACTGGGTCTGCACCTGGGTTTTCTGTGCCTCCAGGTTGCGGGTGCGCCACCAGACGAAGAAACCAACCAGGGTGAAGCACCCGTAGAACACGTACATGAAGGAGGTCGCGTAGTAGCCTGCACTCCACAGCAGCGGCACGCCGACCAGGTCGACGGCAACCCAGATGAGCCAGAATTCAACCCAGCCGCGCGCCATGCCGTAGGTGGCGAGCAGCGAGCCGGTGAAGATCCAGGCGTCGGACCAGACGGGTTCGTAGGAGCCGAGGGCGCGGAAGATGGGGGTGAGTAGCAGGGTGCCTGCGACCATGGCGACAACCAGGCCTGCGCGTTCGGTGTTGGTAGCCCACTTGGGGATCACCGCGGCACCTTCGGAGGCGTCACCACCGGCGGCGCGGGTGGCGCGCCAACGATGCCAGCCCCAGATGGACACGGCAATAAACATGATCTGGCGGCCTGCCTGGCCGAGCATGGTGACGGGGTGCGGGCTGCCGACGAGGGCGCCCAGGAAGACGGTGAGGAGCAGTAGGTTGCCGAGAATGCCGACGGGCCACGCCCATACTTTGCGTCGCATTCCGCCGAGCGCCGATGCCAGGCCGAATGCGTTTCCGAGAACTTCGCGCACGAGGAGGGACTGATCCCCCACGTGAATTTGTGCGTCGAAGAGCCACCGCAGGATGTCCATTGTTTCTTTCCTCTCTGAGTTGGACCGTGTGTCGGATGCGCTGGGTGCGCATCTGCGGCGGCTCCGGGGAGAGGAACAGAAAAGGGCGGCTACCGCGGGCATCTTATGGGGTGCCCGATTTATGGGATGGCCGGTATCCGTGGTGAGGCGGGAGCGGCGATTCAGCCAACCGTAGCTGAAAACCGCAGCTGACACCAGCCGGCTGCGGTCGAGGGGAATAACGTACCGGCACCTACGAAAGATGCCTCTCCCCTGTCTCACAAAAAGCTGATGCTCTCTGAAACAACTGCGTTGGGTGCGCGATGCAAGCTGTCCCAAGGTTTCTCGGGCGGCTCGACAGAGTGCGCTCCTGCCTTTTTCTGCTCGTGCTACCTTCCATCCAGACTGTACTGTCGGCACCGGATTTTCACCGGTTCGGCCTCTCTTGCGGGCGGGCTTCTCTAGCGGAGTCTTGCATCCTGTGCGGATGCGAAGATTCGTACGATTTTTGCCTGCCTGCGAGAGTGGTTCGCGGGCTGTGACCGCCGGTTCGGAATTTCACCGACCCCGGAGCACGATGTTGATACTGATTATGCCACAGCGCACGCAGGGGGTTTAATTTGTTTTCTCTGGGATAACTTCCGTGACAAGATGACGTTTTATGACTGTACTCTCAGCGCGCCTTCAAGACCCTCTCAACAAGCCCTCGCGGTAGTCACTTGCGGGACCGTTTTGGAACCCGATTCTTCAAGTTTTCGGGGATGATTTATCACGGTTTCATAACGGTGGAGAGCACCAAACAGACCAAAGAGTTATGAGGACCTTCTGAGGGGTTACCCAGAACACATTGAACACCCGTCAATACCTTTATGACAAGGAATTATAACAATAAGGTTAAATTATTGGTTTAAGGTTTACTCCAGGGGTGATTTAAGGTTATTCTTATCTACAGGAGCTCCCATCACCGATAAACCGGTTCCGTTGAGAGCGACATGATTCGGACCATCCGAGCACTCACATCAAACCCTTAAGCTTCTGCCATTTGAAGCTGGAAGACTACTCCGTGGACTGCATTCTTTGGATAGTTTTCGACGCAGCATCTGCGCGCACTAAACTGCGCGGTTTATGCGGCACACGATGCTGAGGTGCTTCACCATCGGGAGGCAACCACACCGAATTGTTTTCTCAACGGAGCCGGCGTGGGGGCCCCGTCGAAATACTTCCGGAAGATCGTACATTGTGTACCCCTTTGTGTGGGGTGTTGTGCGTGTCGAACGGTCATAGACTCCCGTTCTTCTGTCGTCGCCTACCGTGGTGCGCGATGGGGGTTACGGGAACCTTGCGGGATGGTTGATCCCGCGCGCTCTGCATTGTCTTGTGGAGTGTGGTGTGTTTGGGTGGCGTATTCGCAGTGCCGGAGCGAATACGCCACCCGTTTTTAACCTGTGAAACCCTGCCCACCCCAAACTCGGGCAAGCTGCGCACGAAACTCAGCCCCAGACCAGCCTCATATACCCCAGACTGAGGCAAACTACCCCGAGAAGGAAACCCCGTACCAAGCCACCTATATTCCCTACCTCAAGGGATAGGCGACCTAGAGTGCGTACCGGACACGCGAAGCGGGGGCTCCGTCCTCAAGGCGCCCCAGCGCCGCAGAGGGGGCACTCCCCCGCGAGCGGCGTCCGGTTATGCCTTCTCAAACAACTAACCCACGGGTAAAACTTCATACGCAAACAGGGTCGCCCGCGATAGCTAACTATCACAGGCGACCCTGTACGTATCAAAACCGGTGAGGGTGCGTCGGGAATGCGTAGCGGGGGCTCCGTCCTCAAGGCGCCCCAGCGCCGCAGAGGGGGCACTCCCCCGCTAGCATTGTCCGACGTGCCCTTACCTATAAGGCTGTCGAAGAGTTTTTAGTCCTCTACGGAGCGGAATGCTACAACCGCGTTGTGGCCGCCGAAACCGAAGGAGTTCGACAGTGCCACAATCTCACCGGCGGGCAGCTCGCGTGCCTCGGTCACCACGTCCAGGTCAATCTGGGGGTCCTTGTTGTCCAGGTTGATGGTGCAGGGTGCGGTGCGGTGGTGCAGTGCCAGTACGGTGAGTACGGCTTCGAGTGCGCCCGCGCCGCCGAGCAGGTGGCCGGTCATGGACTTGGTTGCGGAGACGGCAATGTTCTTGGTGTGCTCGCCGAAGGTTTCGTGCATTGCGGTTGCTTCGGGCAGGTCACCGGCGGGGGTGCTGGTGGCGTGCGCGTTGATGTGCACGACGGTCTTCGGGTCGATGTTGCCGTCTTCGAGGGCTTCGCGCAGTGCGCGGGTTGCGCCGAGTGCTGCGGGGTCCGGTGCGGTGATGTGGTAGGAGTCGGCGGATACGCCGGTGCCTGCCAGTTCCGCGTAGACGCGTGCGCCGCGTGCCTTGGCGTGCTCTTCGGATTCGAGGATGAGGGCTGCTGCGCCTTCACCCATGACGAAGCCGTCGCGGTCGACGTCGTAGGGGCGGGATGCCTTTTCGGGTTCGTCGCTGCGGGAGGAGAGTGCCTGCATCTTGGCGAATGCTGCCATGGGAAGCGGGTGGATTGCTGCTTCGGCACCGCCGACGATAACGACGTCTGCCTTGCCGCTGCGGATCATTTCAGCACCGAGCTGCATGGCTTCGGTGGAGGATGCGCATGCGGAGACGACGGTCTGTGCTGCGGCGCGTGCCTTGAGGTTCATGGAGACGGCTGCTGCGTTGCCGTTGGGCATGAGCATGGGAACGGTCATAGGGAGGACGCGGCGGGGGCCCTTTTCGCGGAGGGTGTCCCATGCGTCGAGAAGGGTCCACACGCCGCCGATACCGGTGCCGAAGGCTACGCCGGTGCGTTCGGGGTCGACTTCTTCTGCGGATTCGGCGTCGGGGCCGGAGAATCCTGCGTCTTCCCATGCTTCGCGTGCGGCGATGAGGGCGAGCTGGCCCGAGGGATCCAGGCGCTTTGCTTCTACCTTGGTGAGGCGGCCGGATTCGAGGGCGGGCACAGCGAGCTGGCCTGCAATGTATACGGGCAGGTCGTATTCCTTGACCCAGGGGTGGTCGAGGGTGGATACACCAGATACGCCCTTGGTTGCGTTTTCCCAGGTGGTGGGGACGTCGCCGCCAATGGGGGTGGTCGCGCCGAGGCCGGTCACCAGCACTTTTCGAGACATTGTGGCACTTTCTCTTCGGTGGTCGATTTGGTGGTTTATCCGGTGGTGTGTGGATAAAAACCTGTTGGACCCGGGGTTTACAGTGGGCGTTTTCACGCCGTGGAGAGTGCAGTCATCGCACCCTGTGTGTTCCCGGGGGTATGTTGGATTGAAAGCTGAGTGAATAGCGATGCGGCGCGGGCCGGTGAGAGCCCGCGCCGCCTCGTTATTGGTTATAGCTTAGGCAGCGTTCGCGATGAACTCGACTGCGTCGCCAACGGTCTTGAGGTTCTTGACCTCTTCGTCCGGGATGGTCACCTCGAACTTCTCCTCAGCGTTCACGACGATGGTCATCATCGAGATGGAGTCGATGTCCAGGTCCTCGGTGAAGGACTTGTCCAGCTGAACGTCCTCAACCTCAACGCCGGTCTCTTCGTTAACGATTTCTGCCAGACCTGCGAGGATCTCTTCCTTGTTAGCCATTCAGGGGCTCCTTTGTTTTTTCGATGGTCATCGCACCCGCCGGGTGGGGGTACGCGTGCATTACCGAGTTTATCGTGTCTGCGTGGTGTACGCATGCGTCAACTCGGAGTTTGTGGGGATGCTTTCCCGCTTTCTTTTCTTTCTCGCGCACCGGCGCTGTGCCGGTCGTGAGGGGCGGGGAGCATCGGGCTCTGGTGGTTTTCCTTAGGGAAGGACGACTACCTGAGCTGCGAATGCCAGGCCGGCACCGAAACCAATCTGCAGGGCGAGCTTGCCGGAGAGTTCCGGGTTCTCCTTGAGCAGGCGGTGCGCGGCGAGGGGGACCGATGCGGCGGAGGTGTTACCGGCATCGACGATGTCGCGTGCCACTGCCACCGTGTCGGGAAGTTTGAGGGTCTTGACCATCTGGTCAATGATGCGGGCGTTTGCCTGGTGCGGGATGAGCGCGCCGAGCTCGTCGGGGGTGATGCCGGCGGTTTCGAGTGCCTGCTTGGCGACCTTCGCCATTTCCCATACTGCCCAGCGGAAGACGGAGGGGCCGTCCTGACGCAGGGTGGGCCAAATCTTTTCGCCTTCTTCGACGGGGTTTGCGACGAAGTCGCGGTTGCGGATGTCCAGCAGGGAGTGGGTCATGCCGACGGTGCCCCAGCGGGAACCGTCCGAACCCCATACGGTCGGGGCAATGCCGGGTTCGTCGGAGACGCCTACGACTGCTGCGCCTGCGCCGTCTCCGAGCAGGAAGGAGATGGTGCGTTCGGTGTTGTCGATGAAGTCGGAGAGCTTCTCAACGCCGATGACCAGCACGTGTTTTGCGGTGCCGGCGCGGACGAGGGCGTCTGCCTGGGCGATGCCGTAGCAGAAACCTGCACACGCTGCAGAGATGTCGTATGCGGGGCACTTGGAGCCGATTGCGTCGGCGACCAGGGTTGCCAGGGAGGGGGTTGCGTAGGGGTGCGAGATGGTCGAGATGATGACCGCCTCAATGTCCTCACCGGCTACACCGGATGCTTCGAGGGCGTCCTTGGCGGCACCGATGGCAAGGTCGGTTACCGACTGGTTTTCGCTGGCGCGGTGGCGAGTTGCGATGCCGGTGCGCTGTTTGATCCACTCGTCGGAGGAGTCGATTGCCTCAACGATGTCGTCGTTGGGGACGATGACCTCACCGCGGGCTGCGCCGTAACCGAGGATGCGGGAGTAGCGGTTGATTTCGTACTGCTTGAGGGTAGTCACGTATTCAATCCTTAGTGCTGATGCTCGCAAGGCACTGTGTGCCTTGCATGTCTAAAGTGCATGTCTAGTGTGAAGGGTTCCCATTGCGGGGAGGGCGGGGCGCTCTCCCCCAGTGTTTAGCCCTTCAGCGAGGCGAGATCCTCGGGAGTGTTGATGGAGGTGCCGGGCACGCCGCGCATCGCGCGCTTTGCCAGGCCGATCAGGGTGCCTGCGGGAGCGACCTCAATAATGCCGGCGACCTCACGCTCAAGCAGGGTTGCCATGCACAGATCCCAGCGGACGGGGCTGGTGACCTGGGAGACGAGGGTCTTGACGAACTCTTCACCGGATGCCACGGCGGAACCGTCGCGGTTGGTCAGCAGTGCAGAGGTCGGGTCGGAGACCTGCAGGGATGCGGCGAACTCTTCCAGTGCGGGCACGGCGGGTGCCATTGCCTCGGTGTGGAATGCGCCAGCGACCTTCAGGGGGATGACGCGAGCGCGTGCGGGCGGGTTCGCGGCGAATGCTTCGATGGCGGGGATGGGGCCTGCGGCTACGATTTGGCCGCCGCCATTGGAGTTTGCTGCGACGAGGCCTGCTGCGTCGATGGCTTCGCGGACGTTTTCTTCAACGCCGCCGAGTACTGCAGCCATGCCGGTCGGGGAGGCGGCTGCCGCCTCCGCCATGCCGTTAGCGCGCACGCGCACGAAACGCATTGCGTCTTCGTCGCTGAGTACGCCTGCGAGGGCTGCTGCGGTGATTTCGCCGACGGAGTGGCCCGCGAAGATGAGCTCTTCACCGTCGAGTTCGCGCAGTGCGAGGCGACCGGTGACGATGCCTGCAGCCACGATGAGGGGCTGGGCGATTGCGGTGTCCTTGATGGTTTCTTCTTCGGCTTCGGTGCCGTAGTGAATCAGGTCGATGCCTGCCGCTTCAGAGAGTCGTTCCAGGTGCTCACGCACACCTTCAATCTCGAGCCAGGGGCTCAGGAAGCCCTTCTTCTGGGAGCCCTGTCCGGGGCAAACGAGTGCGCGCATGCGGTGCGACCTTTCTGGTTTTTAGTACTCGTACGCGGTGCCATTATAGAGACGGAGACCACGGTTAGTCTGTTACCTATGCTACCTTGTTCAGCCGCCCTGTATAAACATCACTGTGCAGAAACTTTGGGCTGCGCGGGATATTTAGGCAGACATTGAACAGTGTATAGCTTAGATTGAACTCGTCCATTCGTACAACCCGAACGGGCAAGGTTCAAATAGAGAGACAGCTAATTTTCGGGGTGTCACCCCTATGCTCGCGGATGCGCCCGCGCGTACGTCTCCGCCAGACGCTTCATCGACACGTGCGTGTAAATCTGCGTGGTCGCCAACGACGAATGCCCCAGAAGCTCCTGCACCGAACGAATATCGGCGCCACCATCCACCAGGTGAGTTGCCGCCGAATGACGCAAAACGTGCGCGCCCGACGCCTGAGTGTTCTCCACCGTGCGCAGCAGGCGGGTCAGGTCCTCACGAATCTGGCGGGTATTCGCACGCCCGCCCCGAGGGCCAATAAACAGCGCCGTCACGCCCTGCGCACCCTCCGGAATCCACTGCGGACGACCATAGGACACCCAACGATTCAACGCCTTAAGCGCCGGGGTACCCAGCGGCACCACGCGCTCCTTATTGCCCTTACCCAGCACGCGCACCGTCTTATTCGCCCGGTCCACGCTCTGCAAATCCAGGCCGGTCAGCTCAGAAATACGCATGCCCGAGGCGTACAGAACCTCAACCACGGCTTCCAGGCGCAGCAGGCGCGCATCCCGAGGATCCTGCGCCCGACGCTCCTGCAGGGTAGTCAGCAGCTGGTTCATCTGCTCACGGCTCAGCACCGGCGGCAGGTGATTCTCCCGCTTGGGGGTGCGCATACCGCGGGTCGGGTTGGCCTGCACCAGCTCCTCCTCCTGAGCCCAGGTGAAGAACGTGCGCAGGGTCGAACCGCGGCGCGCCACCGTAGAACGAGCCGCCTGCCGCAGATGTAGTGAACCCAACCACTCACGAATCAGGGACGCATCAATGCTGTCCAGATGCCGCACACCGCGGCGCGCCATATAGCCGAAGAAGCCCTCCAAATCCGAAATATAGGAACGAATCGTCTCTTCGGAACGGTGCTTCTCATAGCGCAAAAAACGCTCAAAACGGTCCAGGACGGGGCGGAATACCTCACCGGAAACGCCCAGTGCCGACTCGGGCAGGGCAGAGTCGGGTAGGGCGGAGCTCTCTACTTGCTCCGGCGCAAGCGTGCGGGTGTAGGTCACCGGCAGGGTCGTGGAGGGAGCATCATCCCGGTACTCTTCCCGGTTTTCGTTCCGGTTTTCAGCTCGGTTTTCGTGCTGGCGGGTGGCGGTCATGCGTCCCTCCTTTCGTGATTCAGGTTCCTGACTCTAGCGGCGTTGATGCTTCTCGACGTTGTATTTCTGTCCCCCGGCACCTCTACCGATAGGGCGGCGGGGTAGGGTCCGCGCCAGTGCGCGCAAGCCTACCCCAATTGTAGAGAGGTTCTACGCTCTCCACGCACCGCCCCGTCATGACGTGCCGTCCCGTCATGACCGACCGGCGTATCCCGCTATAGCCGGGGTGTTCGGCTGAGGTGTTCAGCTGAGGTGTTCAGCGGGGGCTCTCCTAGGCTGCGACAGCCGGGCGGACCTTCCTCCAGCTCGTTCCGCTGCTCTCCGCAAGACCGCAACGGCCCAGGTGGAACAGGTCAGCCATCACGTCGCGAGCGCTCAAACCGAGAGCGGCGGCAATCTCGTCCACGCCACGGTAGGAACGCGGGCTCAAATCGTCCCAGACCCTACCCTGTCGCTCGGTCAGCTCATCCAGCGCGCTGGAGGAGGCAGCCTGATCCCACTCGCTCTCGTGCTCGGTGCCCAGCTCAAACCCTGCGGCGGCATCGTACTCGAGGATGTCGGCGGCCTCGGTGAGTGTTTGCGCTAGTCCATCGCGCAGCAGACGGTTCGTGCCCACCGAGTTCGGCGAATTAATCTGCCCCGGAACCGCCCAGAGGGTACGCCCAATCTCCATCGCGTGACGAGCCGGTTCAGGGCACCGGAACGCCAGCGTGCCTCCACCACAATGGTGTGCCGCGCCAACGCCGCAATCAGGCGGTTACGCTCCAGAAAACGCCAACGCGTCGGGGTGTTACCCACACTCACCTCGCTCATGATGAGCCCGCGGTCAACAATCATATTCAACGCATCCGAGTTCTGCGCCGGGTACAGCCGATCCAGCCCACCCGCCATGAAGGCAATGGTCGGCAGGTCACTACCCTGCTGGGTCAGCGCCGCCCGATGCGCCGCAATATCGATGCCCATCGCACCGCCAGAAATCACCGTGTACCCGCGGCGTGCCAGCTCGGCGGCAAGGTGGGTCGTCGCCTCCGTACCGTAGATGCTCGGGTCACGCGAACCGACCAGCGCCACGCTCGGGGCAGAGGCCACATCCAGCAGGTGCCGCGAATCGCCTCGGCACCACAGCCCGTACGGTCGAGCAGGCCCCAAATCGTTCAGCTGCGGCGGCCACAGCGGATCGGCGGGAGTGACCAGCCACGCCCCGCAGGTTGCCGCCATGTGCGCCTCCGCGTTCAGGGTGCGTTCCATGCGGCGGTTCCAGCGCAGGCGGCGGGTCGCGAGCGCCTTGCCGAACTTATCGCGGCTCATCTGATGCTCACCCGGCGTGTAGTAGCCATTCGCGCTACAGAACAGGGCGGACTCCCCTTCCGCGGGTGCGCCCACCGAGTGCAAATAATCGCTGAGCTGCGTATCCGGTTCGCCGTGCTCCCAGGTGTGCGCATCGGGGATGTGCCCGGTCAGCAGGTAGTGCAGGGTCAGCGGCGCTCCCAGGGTGGTGAGGGATTCGACCACGAGCTCATCGGCGGGTTCGGCGTAGCGCATCAGCTGGGCGGTGCAGCAGCGGATGTACTCGCGGCACGCCGCCTCAACCTGCTCCGCGCTGAGGGCGGGGTTGAACAGGGGTGCTGGATTGAGCAGAGGCACAGGGTCAGAACCGCTGGAGGCTGTACCCGCCGCAGGTTCGGGGTGCTCACCCTGTGGCACCTCGCTCTGCTGTTCCTCCCCCGGCTGCTCTTCCCGGCTCAGGTCCTGCAGGTTCATCTGTTCCAGGTACACCGGGTTCAGGCAGGAGGTGAGGAAACCCGGCAACCGCGCCGCGTTATAGGGGCTCGGTGAGGGTTCGTTCCCCAGCGACAGAATATGCGCCACCCTCTCACGCACCAGGGCGTGCGCATCCAGGGTGCGGCCTGGCAGGCGGATCTGCAGTTCCTCCTGCACAAAATCCTCCGCCGCGCGCTCTTCTGGCACATGCTCTTCAGGCACGCTCACTTCTGGCACACACTCGTCCGGCGCTGTTTCTCTCAGCCCATTTTCTTTCAATTCGGCCTCTTCAGCTCGTTTTCTGAGCTTCTTCTCACTCATGACGTTCTTCTCCTCTCGTGAGTGATTCCTTCTATAAACCGGCACGCTATGTCAGCTGGCCCTATTTCAGCTGGCGCATTATTTCAATTGCCCCTGCTGCCGCAGAAAAAGCGCCACATCCAGGTGCTCCCGGCTCGGGTAGGCGGCCCCCTCCAAATCGGCGAGAGTCCAGGCGATACGCAGCACCCGGTCGTAGCCGCGAGCCGTCAGCGTTCCGCGGTCCACGGCGGCGTTCAGTTCGCCGGTGAGCTTCGCATCCAGACGCAACGGACCGCGCAAAATCTTGCCGTTCATCTCCGCATTCGTCTTCAACCCGTACGGCTCCAGACGCTCCCGCTGAGCCTGTCGCGCCGCCATGACGCGCTCACGAATCTGCGCCGAACTCTCGTTCACCTGACCGCCCGCAAGCTCCGTGGACGACACCTTCGGAACCGTCACATTCACGTCAATGCGGTCCACCAGCGGGCCGGACAGCCGCCCAAAATAGGCGCGACGCTCACGCGGGGCGCACGTGCACTCCGTACCGGTGCCCACGTTCATGCCGCAGGGGCACGGGTTCGCCGCCAGGATCAGCTGAAACCGCGCCGGATAGGTCGCCGACGCGCTCGAACGATCCAAGGTCACGGTCCCCGACTCCAGGGGCTGACGGAGCGAATCGAGCACCGTGCGTTTGAACTCCGGCGCCTCGTCGAGAAAGAGCACGCCGCGGTGCGCTTTAGACACACAGCCCGGGCGGGGAATGCCGCTGCCGCCACCAAGAATCGCCGGCGCGGAGGCGCTATGATGCGGCGCCTCAAAGGGCGGCTGACGCACCAGCTCGCTCAGGTGCTCCCCCGCCGAGCAGAGGGAACGAATAGCGGTCACTTCCATCGCGGCATCATTATCGAGGGTCGGCAGGATGCTCGGCAGGCGCTCCGCCAGCATGGTTTTACCCGAGCCGGGCGGGCCTGTCAGCAGCATATGGTGGCCGCCGGCAGCTGCAATTTCCAGGGCGAAACGGCCCTGTGACTGACCGGCAACATCGCTCATATCGGAGGGAATTTCAGTCGGTTTCGCTACCGGTGCGCTCGCCTCCGTCTGCGGGGCGGGCGGGTAGGTCAGCTTCTGACTCTCCGCGCCGAGCGCGGCAAAAACCTCAGCCAGGCAGCGGAAACCGCTCACCTGCGCGCCGGGAATGAGCGCCGCCTCCTCAGCGTTTTCGGCGGGCACAATCACGCGGTGGTGTCCGGCGTCCACGGCGGCTTTAACTGCCGGCAGGATGCCCGGCACGGGGCGTAGCGTTCCGTCCAGGCCCAGCTCACCCAGGAAGACGCTATCGCCGCTGGGGTGCAGTTTCTTCTCCGCCTGTAGCGCCGCCACCACGATGGCAAGGTCGAACGCCGAGCCGCGTTTGGGCAGGGTCGCCGGGGTCAGGTTCACGGTGAGTCGGTGCTGAGTGAGGGTGATGCCGGTGTTCTTCGCCGCGGAGCGCACACGCTCTTTCGACTCGTTGAGGGCGGTGTCCGGCAGGCCCAGTAGCACGAAGCCGGGCAGGCCCTGCGAAATGTCCGCCTCAACGTCAACGATGTGCCCGCGCAGGCCAACCAGCGCCACGGAATAGGTGCGTGCGAACCCCATTACGCCACCGCCTTCAGGTGCTCGAAGGTGAAGGTTTCACAGGTTCCGGTCACCGCAATTGCGTCAATGCGAAAGCGCGGAAAATCCAGGTTCTCGCGTAGCCTGCACCAGAGAATCGCCAGGGAGCGCGTGCGGCGCGCCTTATCGCGGTCAATGGACGCGAACGGGTGCCCAAAGTCTTCGCTGCTGCGGGTCTTGACCTCAACGAAAACCAGTTCATCCTCGGGGTCGATGGCAATCAGATCGAGCTCCCCGCGGATCTGTTCGTGTTCCAGTCCGGCGGGCGGTCGCCAGTTCCTCTCCAGGATGCGGTAGCCGTTCGCCTCCAGGATGCGGGCGGTCAGCTCCTCACCCCAACGCCCGACGCTGTGGGCGCGGGGCAGGGCGTTCTGAGGCTGGTTTCTGCGGGGCGCGCTTCGGGTCGCGGCGCGGGCTGTTATTCGGGCTGTTGTCATGGGTCTCTCCCCCGGTAGATAGCGGTTGTGCTTCTACTGTGCCCGCCGCGCGCGTGCCCGGATGCGGTCAACGAAAAACTGTGGATAACCTCGGCTCCCGGAGAGAATTAGAGGTTATCCACAGTCGTTTATTTGAAATTTTGGGGCATATTTTTCAAAAATACCGCCCGTGCGCCGATTCGGCACGTCATATTTGCGCAGGTTCGCCGCCTGGTTCTGCGCGCACTTTCATCATTCAATCCCGCCGCCCGGCAACTTGGGCACCGGCGCGCCTACCCCGGCAAGGCATTGAATTGGGCTTGAGCTAAGCGTTGAAGTCCGGCATTTCCGGCACGGTGAATTCCTGGTTGGGCAGGCGCTCCTCCACGTTCACATCGCGCACCGAGTAGGCGTGCACCTTCTTCACAAAGCGGTTGGAGCGGAACACATCCCACACCCATACATCGCTCATGCTCACCTCAAAGTAGAGGGTGCCGTCCTGCACGTGCGGGGTGACGTCCACCTGGTTCGCCAGGTAGAAGCGTCGGTCGGTTTCTACCGCGTAGCTAAAGAGCGACATGACGTCTTTGTATTCGCGGTAGAGCGCCATTTGGGCGTCGGTCTCGTAGTTTTCGAGGTCTTCTGCGCTCACTACTCTTCCTTTCCTGGGCTTTCTTAGTACTCTGATTCAGCGGTGGCATACGGGCTCACGAGGGTGCCGCATCCTGCGCCTTAGTCGCGCTGTGCCGCCGCAGCCTCAATCTGCTCGGCAGTCGCCGGAAGCGACCATGATAGGCGATGCTGCGGGCTGGGGCCCTGCACGCTAATCGCCTCGCGGTGAGCGGCAGATCCGTAGCCCTTGTTCTTTGCCCAGCCGTACCCCGGGTAGCGGGTATCCAGCTGAACCATCAGTTCGTCACGTTCCACCTTCGCAACCACCGATGCGGCGGCGATGGAGGCGCACTTGTAGTCACCCTTAATGACCATGGTCACCGGCATCTGCGCGGGCTCATCTGCACCACCCTCACCTGCGCCTTCCCACGCCTGGGCGAGCAGTGCGTTGTAGTGTGCCTGCGCCGGGTCCGGTGCCAGCGCGCTGAACAGGTCTTCCTGCGGAGGGGTGAACCAGTCGTGCTTGCCGTCCAGCAGGGCGGCGTCGGCACGGTATCCGCGGCGCGCCAGCTCGGCGAGCGCACGCTGGGCGGCAAGCCTCAACGAGAGGGTCATGCCGAGCCGGTCAATATCTGCCGGTTCCACGTGCCCGACCGCCACGGCGCACCACTGGCGGATTTCGGGAACCATGGATTCGCGGCGTGCCGGTGAGAGCGCCTTGGAGTCGATCAGCCCGCCCACCTCGAGGGTGGCGTCCGGGGTGAGGATTGCGACGCCCACAGTGACCGGGCCCGCCATGGAGCCGCGGCCTACCTCGTCGATTCCGGCAACTGTGCGGGCACCGGAGGCGAAGAGCTGCTGCTCGTACTCAAGGTCGGCGGCGGGCGGGGTTGTCTTCGCGGGCTTAGCTTGAGTGGGTTTCGTTGCGCTCTTCTGGGCACTCACCATCATTCCCACGCTCGCTTATTCGCTCGGGGTGGAGGTCGGCTCAGGAATCGAGGAGAACACCGAGCTCTGATCCTGCAGCAGACCGAAGTGGTTCAGCGGCCACGCCACCACGAACACGTTACCCTGCACGTCGTCCTTGGAGATGAACGCGGTGCCGTCGCTAATGTGGTAGCGGGAGTCGGCGGAGTTGCTGCGGTGGTCGCCCATCACGAAGTACTTGCCGGCGGGCACGGTCACCTTGAAGGGCATCTCCGAGGGCGGGTTGCCGGGGTACAGGTACGGTTCGGTGATTTCTACGCCGTTGACCTTGATCTTGCCGTTGCCGTCGCTTTCGACCACGTCACCGGGGGTACCGATAACGCGCTTGACCAGGAAGTTCGAGGAGGTATCCGGCAGAATACCCGCGAAGGACAGGGCGTCCTTGAGCGGGCTGCTGGTCTTCTGGGTGGAAGGAATCCAGCCCTGAGAGTCCTTGAAGACGATGACGTCGCCGCGCTTAGGCTCGCTAAAGTAAGAGCCCGCCACGTTAATGAACACGCGGTCGTTGACCTGCAGGGTCTGCTCCATGGAGCCGGAAGGAATGTAGAAGCCGCGCAGCAGGAAGGTCTTGACCAGGAATGCGATGACCAGCGCGTACAGGATGACGGTGCCGCCTTCGCGTGCCTGCACCCAGAGCCATTCGCCGAGGCGGCCTTCTTCCTGCGCCTGGGAGTAGGTCAGCTCTGCCTGTTCGGCGCGCTTTGCCTTGCGGCGTTCCTTGGGGGTCATTTCGGAGAAGTCCTTGGTGGTTTCCACGTCTGCGGCACTCTCCTCATCTGCGATAGTCTCCTCGTTTGCGGTTTCTTCGCGCTTAGTGTTCTTTGCGGCGGAAGAAGTCGCGACGGCGGCATCTGCGGAGGCGGCGCTCGCCTCGGCGCTAGCTACCACCTCGTGATCACGCTCAGATGCACCCTTGGTATCGCTTTCGGTCGCCTCAGTAGCGCCCGCGGATGCCACCCAGGGGGCCGCCTTCTCTGTGCCCGCATTCTCTGCGGCACTCTGCTCGGCAGCAGCCTTCTCAGCTGCTGCCTTTTCGGCGGCGAGGCGCGCGAAGTATTCTTCCATTTCCCGGCGCTCGCGGCGGCTTTGAGGCTGGTATCCCTCAGGGAAGGGGCTGGTGTTCGCAGTGTTCTTGTCGTCTGCCATGCTGGAGTGAGCCTTTCGTTTGAGAGATACCTAGCTCGAGTGAAACGGTACCTAGCTATTGTATCGAGAGTGTTTGCGCTCTTGGGCTTTTATTTTCTGAGAGCGGCAAGGTTCTCAGAAAACGAGGTCTCAGAATATGCAAAAACCGCTCCTCTCCCGCGGAATGCGGTTGGGGAGCGGTTTGCAACAGAATTCTGTATCTATAAAGATTAGAACTCGCGCTTCTCGCGGATACGAGCAGCCTTACCGTGGCGGTCGCGCATGTAGTACAGCTTTGCACGACGGACGTCACCGCGGGTCACAACCTCGATCTTCTCGATGGAGGGAGAGTGAACGGGGAAGGTACGCTCAACACCAACACCGAAGGAAACCTTGCGGACGGTGAAGGTCTCGCGAACGCCTGCACCCTGGCGGCCAACGACGAAGCCCTTGAAGACCTGGATACGGTGGTTCTTACCTTCAACGATCTTAACGTGAACGTTCAGGGTGTCACCGGGGCCGAATGCGGGGATGTCGTCACGGAGGGACTTCTTGTCGAGGAAGTCAAGAGTCTGCATAGTTGTAGATCTCCAGAGCCATCTGCCGCAGGTCAAATAGACTCAGATTGCTCTGCCCCGCTGCGGGACAGAAAACTTCATGCTTCGGACAGGATTGGTGCCCGAAGGTTGACATCGTTGGTCGCTCTTCCCCCTGCGGCAGGGGCGTGCCCGATGTCAACACAATGCTCCATTATCCCAATGCACCCGCGTTTATGCAAGCATCCGGGGAGCACTTTTAGAAGGGGGGTTCGTCACTCTGCGCTCCCCCGCCCTGGGATGCGCCGTTCTGGGATGCACCGCTCTGCGCCGGAGCACCCGGAGCGGCCACACCCGACGCCTCCGCGTTCTGCTGGGGTGCGTGCGGCGGGGCATACTGCTGCGTGTACTGAGACATACCCAGCTGAGGTGCGCCCTGCTGAGGCGCGCCCTGCATGGATCCCTCGTTGACCGTGCGCTTCTCCACGGTGCGGGCGAAGGTGCTCGTACCGTAGTTCAGGTCGTGACCGATACCGAGGGCATCCACCTCTACGGTAGTGCCCTGCGTGCCGTCTTCGCGGTTCCAGCGGCTAATGCGCTGGCGGCCACTCACGACCAGCGGTTGCCCCTTCTCAATGGAGGTGGCGATGTTCTGGGCGAGACGGCGGTAGGCTTTCACGGTGTACCAGTTGGTGGTGCCTTCTTTCCAGGTGCCAGTGGCGTCCTGCCAGCGCGGGGTGCTGGCGAGGCGAAAGTTCACGACGGGCACCCCGTTGGGCAGGGTGCTCAGTGCCGGGTCGGAGGCGGTGAATCCGCGGATCAGGATGGTGTCACTCATGGTTTCTCCTTAGAACTAGTGAGTGGGTTCCTTCACCTTGCCAGCGCTGAGCCGACCCTGCACCCGGCGGTTACCGCTTCTGTGGATAACCTCGCGTTTTGCGGTTTTGGGTGCCGCCTGTGGATAGAGTTTTTGAACTTTTCGCCTCGTTTTTTCAAAATTTGCTCGCGGTAGCACGCTCCCCGCAGAAATATGACGGCCGCTCCCCCACGGCTAAGACCCCCATCCCCCCTCACCAATACCTCCGCAACCCCTACCCCACCCGGCATGGTGACAGGTATCTCAGCGTCGGGGCGACTATTTTTACCCTCAAGTTCACTATTTCAGCCCCGCGCCCTCTATCCTTGATGATGCGGTGCACTCAGCCGCATCCCGTCTACCCGCCTTGGAGAATCCGTGAGCAAAAAGCCCGCGAACAACAACCTGCCTTCTTTACAGGAACTTCAGCAGCTACAGCGCAACCTGCCCAAGCTGCCCGACTCGATGGACCCGCAGAAGAAGCGCCTCATTTACGGTCTGCTCGCTGTGCTTGCCGTGATCGTGCTGATTATTGGCCTGGTCTATGTGAGCAAAAACGGTGTGGACGGCCTGCTCGGTTCGGATGCGACGACCTCCGCCACCGACGAGGAAGAAACCACCGTTGCCACGGAAACCCTCGCTGAGGTCAAGAACCCGTACAAGGCAGTTGACCCCGCGACCGCGCTCGCACCGGATCTGGCGACCGCGAAGAGCGAGCTGGCATCCCTGCAGGTGAAGGAACGCGCGTCGAAGGCTGGCTACTCTCGTGAACAGTTCGGCCCCGCCTGGGATGACGTTGACGGTAACAAGTGCAACACTCGCGACGACATTCTGCGCCGCGACCTGACCAATCTTCGTTTCAAGGTCAGGACCCACGCATGCACCGTAATTAGCGGCACGCTGGATGACCCGTACACCGGCAAGACCATCGAGTTCAAGCGCGGCAAGAAGACCTCCTCGGCCGTGCAGATTGACCACGTGGTGGCTCTTTCGAACGCATGGCAGACCGGCGCGCAGGATCTGACCGCAGAGCAGCGCCGCCAGCTGGCGAACGACCCGGAGAACCTGCTCGCCGCGGACGGTCCGGCGAACCAGCAGAAGTCCGATGCGGACGCCTCCGAGTGGTTGCCGAGCAACACCGCCTACCGCTGCACCTACGTGGCACGCCAGGTGCACGTGAAGGCGAAGTACAAGCTGTGGGTTACCGCGGACGAGAAGAAGGTCATGGAGCGTACCCTTAACTCCTGCAAGGACACCAACCCGGCTAAGAAGTAATCCCAGCCAAGAAATAGCCTCCCGGCACCTCGCGGCACACCAACGCAAAAAGCATAAAGAAAACCGCCTCGCACCCTGAGTTTTGGGTGCGAGGCGGCTTTCTTATGTGGCGCCCCAGGAGGGAATCGAACCCCCGACCAAGAGATTAGAAGGCTCCTGCTCTATCCTCTGAGCTACTGAGGCCTTCCTCTAGGGTACATGAGAATTTATGCTTCTCATGCACCGCGCCTCTCACGCGGGGGCTGTTCCGTTGGGCAGCTCATCCGGCTGGCGCGGCATCCATCGAGCGCGCCGGGAGCTTACACCGGGAGTTCGCGCTGGGAATTCACGCTAGGAGCCTACCTTGGCGGCTTCCCTCTCTGCCTTCTTCACATCGCGGCGGCGTGCACGGCGGCTTGATGCGCCGGGGAACAGCTGCCACCACAGGCGGATGGTGGTGCGGCGAATCTGCGTGGGGTGCAGGCTCACGTACACCAGGCGGCGGGTTGCCGGGTCGAGGGCGACCAGGTAGATGATGTAGCCCAGGCAGATGACCGTCGCGATGAGTCGGCCCATGTCCTGGTTGAAATCGCGCAGGTAGGGCGACACGTTCAGCTGGTCGCTCACACCGTACGCCATGAAGAACAGCGTGGTGATGAAGTACCACATGAGCTGGAAGTGCGAGCGCAGACCGGTTGCGGCGAGCATCGGGATGGCCCAGAGCAGGTACCAGGGCTGAATCATGGGGCTGCACAGGAGCATGAACAGAATCGCGAGGCCGGCGTGGCGCACGATGTTGCGGTCGCGTCCGACGAATGCCATTGCCACGGCGCCAAGCATGCCGATGCCCTTGCCGACGGTTTCGATGAGCTTGCGGATGACTTCGAAGGTGTCGCCCTGAACGAACAGGGAGGCGGCGCCAATGACCAGGCCGAAGGGGGTGTACCAGATGTACTGACCGCCGGTGGTGGACAGTGCCTTAATCCAGCCGAATTCCAGTCCGGTCACCCAGCCCATAAGCGCCATTTCAGCGAACAGTAGCACGCCGGAGAGGCCCCAGAAGATGAACTTGCGCGGCCAGGAGGCGTTCTTACCTGCCCAGAGCAGACCCACGAAGGGCAGCACCACGAGGGCGAGCGGCTTGACGGCAACGCCGAGGGCTACGAAGGTCACACCGAGCGGGCCACCCCACCAGGTGTCGCGGTAGCGCTTAGCGTAGTAGAGGCCGCCGAGCATGAACATGGTCATGAGCGAGTCGTTGTGGCCGCTGGCGATGAACGATGCGATGAACAGCGGGTTCGGGCCGATCTGCCAGAGGGCGCGGACCTGGTTGAAGCCGTGTGCCTTGGCAAGTTTTGCCACGTAGAAGAGGATGCCGATGACCGCGAGCACGGAGAGCAGGCGGAAGTAGAAGAGGGAGAGGTCGATGTTCTCCCCCGCCAGGCGCACAATCCACTCTTCGAGCTTGAGGGAGACCGGGCCGTACGGGGGCGGGGATTCCGCCCACATGGGGTCCGCGCCGTTCTGCATGAAGTTTGAGATTTCGGAGACACCGTGCTTGTACGGGTTGAGGCCGTGCGCCATGACCATGCCCTGACCGTAGTAGGAGAACATGTCACGGCTGTAGATGGTGAAGGCGAAGACCTGCGGCAGGGACCAGCTGGTGATGACTGCAATCATCCAACGCATGGTGTTGGGTTCGTTCCAGTCGCCCATTTTCTGGTAGATGCGCAGCCATTCGCGGCACATAATCATGGCGCCGAGGGCGAGCATAATAATGCCGGTGATGACCCATGCGGCTTCGAATCGGATGGCGCGGATAATGTCGTAGCGCCAGAAGCTGGAGCTGTCGGCGAGCCAGCCGACGGCGTAGGAGCCGAGGGTGACCATGATAGAGCCGATGGTGCCAATAATTACCGTGCGCAGACGGTGATTATTGACGTAGTCCAAGAGTTTGGGTGAGAGAGGTGCGTCGTGTGCGCTGGGGGTGGTGAGCCGGTGTGTTAGCTCCTTTGGTGCGCGCATAACTCCCTTTCTGTCTGCATCGTCGTTCTGGCTTTTATCATACCGGAGCCCTTGGATGCACTTGTGAGAATCACTGTTGCGAAAGCGCTTGTGGACACGCATCGACTCCCCTACCTGTGTGTTTTTATGACATCGTGGGAGTCCGGTCGGCGGCGTTTAGGGGTAGAGTGGGAGGGTGAGTATTTCTAGTGAACGTATTGTATGGATTGACTGCGAGATGACCGGCCTGGACGTGGAGAACGACGCTCTCGTCGAGGTGGGCGTCCTGGTCACGGATGCCGATTTGAACATTCTGGGTTCTGGCGTTGAGTTCGTCATTAAGCCCGGTGATGAGTCTCCTGCCGGTGCGCTGGAGAACATGAATGATTTTGTGCGTTCGATGCATGAGGCGTCGGGTCTGCTGCCCGATATTGAGCACGGTGTGTCGATGGATTACGCGCAGGAGCAGGTGCTTCGTTACATCAAGAAGTATGTTCCGGTGGCGGGCAAGGCGCAGCTGGGCGGCAACTCGGTGGGCATGGATAAGCGCTTCTTGGAGCGTTACATGCCAGAGGTCATGGCGCACCTTCACTACCGCGTGATTGACGTGTCCACCATTAAGGAGCTGGCGTCGCGCTGGTATCCGGCGGCTCGTCATAGTGCCCCGGCGAAGACCGGTAACCACCGCGCGCTGGGCGATATCAAGGATTCGATTGATGAGTTGAAGTATTACCGCCGCGCCATTTTTGTGCCGCAGGGCCCGGATGCAATTGCTTCGGCGCAGATTGCGCGTGAGGTGGAGGCGGAGCGTGCCGCACGTGAAGCGGCTGAGCGTGAGGCTGAGGCGTCCTCTTCTGAGGCGACTGAGGCATCCAAGGCGTAAGCACAGTATGTAACGAGCATCACAGCTTTTCAACTTGGCAGGTTTCTGAATCTCCTGTACAGTAGTATCCGTTGCATATCGCAAGGGAAACCAAGCGAAGCACATGGTGGTCGTAGCTCAGTTGGCAGAGCGCCTGGTTGTGGTCCAGGAGGTCGCGGGTTCAACCCCCGTCGATCACCCCGATGGAAAGGGTCGTTATGGTTATCCGTAACGACCCTTTCGCTTACCCTCAATCCGGTTCACCTACGCACGGTGTACCCGGCAAGTTCCCGTTCAACAGTTCCCATTCAACACAAGCAAAGGATAATTCCGTGGCTATTCGCCCCATCGTTATTCACGGCAACCCCGTTCTGCACCGCCCCGCGGCACCCGTCACCGAGTTTAATGATGAGCTCAAGGAGCTCGTGGCTGACATGTACGAGACCATGGACGCATCCAACGGTGTGGGCCTGGCGGCACCGCAGATTGGTGTGGGTCTGCGCATCTTCACCTACAAGATGGAGAATGAGGACGGCGTTCCCCCGCGCGGCTGCATCATCAACCCGGTGCTGACCCTGGGCAAGATTTCTACCGCTGACCCGGACCCGTACGAGGAGGAAGAGGGCTGCCTGTCCTTCCCCGGTTACGGCTTCCCCCTCAAGCGCGCCGAGTGGGTGACCGTGAACGGTCTTGATGAGCACGGCAACCCCGTCCACTTTGAGGCGACCGGCTGGTTCGCACGCTGCATGCAGCACGAGACCGATCACCTGGACGGCAAGCTGTACGTGAACCGCCTGAACAAGAAGTGGACCAGCAAGATGAAGAAGGTCGTGAAGAAGGAAGGCTGGACCGTCGACGGTAACTCGTGGATGCCCGGCGTGGATCCGGATCCGTTCGGCCACTAGACACGAGCTCTTCTGAAGGTCAGAGACCTTTCGAGAAGTTTAAAACGAAGACCGCGAATGCACTCTCAAGGCGCATTCGCGGTCTTCGTTTTCCCATCAGCCGATGATGTTTTCCATCAGCCAACGGTAGCGTGAAACGGGTCATCCTATGAGCCGGGTTCTGTCTAAAACGCCGCCCGAAGGGGCGTTTCGAGGCAATCATCTATCTAGAACGTACGTTGCCGCACGTCTCAAGCAGCCTACCCGAATACGCACCCCGATTAAGCGGGGATCGGGCGCACTACCCTACCATGGCGTATTCTGTTTGACCTTGCTCCGAATGGGGTTTACCTAGCCGGGCACGTCACCGCGCCCGCTGGTGGTCTCTTACACCACCCTTTCACCCTTACCGCGGCGAACCGCGGCGGTTTACTTTCTGTGGCACTGGCCTGCGGGTTACCCCGAGTGGATGTTATCCACCATCCTGTGCTGTGGAGCCCGGACTTTCCTCGAAGCACGTGTGCCTCGCGATTGCCCGGACGGCCCGTTTCACCTCACCCATTATACGCATACCCCTGGCGGTGGCTATTTCGCGGGTTCCCTCACGGTCACGCCGAAGCCTCGCAGGTACACTGCGCCTCGCGGGTACACTGGAGAGATGCTGATTCTTCTTCCCCCTTCCGAAGGTAAGACCCCCGCCCCGGCTGGCAATGCGCCAGTTTCTTTCGCTGACCTTTCGTTCCCTGAGCTGACTGCCGAGCGTGAGAGCGTCCTGGAGGAGCTGACTGCGGTCAGCTCTAGCCCCGGCGCCCTGGCAGAGCTCAAGGTGGGCGCATCCCTCGAGGCAGAGGTGGAACGCAACACGCGCCTGCTCACCGAACCGGCGCAGCCCGCGATTCACACCTACACGGGTGTGCTGTTCGAGGCGCTGGATTATGCGAGCTTCTCCCCCGCCGAACGCGACGCCGCGCACTGGTCGCTGCTGATTTCTTCGGCGCTGTGGGGTATTCTGCGCCCCGAGGACGCGATCCCCGCCTATCGCCTGTCCATGGGCGTGAAGCTGGGTTCGATTGGTGCGCTCGCCTCCTTCTGGAAGGGCGCGCTGGGTACTGCTCTGGAGTCGACTGCGAAGGACCAGCTGATTCTGGACTGCCGTTCTGCCGCCTACGCGAAGTCGTGGGTGACTCCCCCGTCGCAGACTCTGGCGGTTCGTGTGGAGCGTGTCGCGGCTGATGGGTCGCGTAAGGTTGTCTCGCACATGGCGAAGCATTACCGTGGCTTGTTTGCGCGCTACCTGATTCAGTCGGGTTTGGCGGCTCGTCCTATTGATGGCTCCACGGCGGGTATTGCCGAATTTTTGGAGGCGGTCAGCGAGGACTGGTCGGTGGAGTGCACCCTGCCGACGGCGCGTAAGGCGGGTGTTTTGACGCTGCTGGTGCATGAGCAGTAGGTTGCCCAACTATTTATTTCCTCTTATTTTTTGCATCATATTGAAAATTTTTTAACTATTTTTCTAGGGGCTTAAATCTGTATTACCCCTTGTAAAACCACATTTCCCCACATTTTAGGGGTAGCTTTTGATGAGCAGAGAAGGCGGTTAGTGTCTAGCTATCCGCCTTCTTTTTGCGAGTAAAAATGTTTATAGTATTAAACGTCTCGCCATTGGTGGCGGGTATTTCACTCACTAACATTCACATTTTCAACTCAACACACATGGAAACACGTCACGCCACGTACGTATAGCAAACGACTAGAGGCTTACCCAATGGTTATTGGTTTGCTAGCGTAGAAGTAACCACTCAGAAACACATCGATGGGACAACGTTATGTCTACTTTTTCCTCTCGTCGCGCCCTCATTAAGGGTGCGGCAGCACTAACAGTCGCCGGCGCGTTGGGCGCACACCACGCCGGTGAGCAGGGCGCTCAGGCTGCCACCTTGGACGTTAAGACCACCCCGCTGACCTTCAAGGTTACCGAGGCGTCGTTTGATATTAGCGGCTTCAACCTCAGCTACGAGATTACCGGCCTGCAGGCTGTGCTTGATACCGGTCTGTACACCCCGTACATTGAGGTTGGCTACTACACCAAGGAGAAGGGCTTCACCCAGTTCTATTTCTTCTCTCTTGAGCCGAAGAAGCGCATCGAGAATGATGTCTACATTAGGCATCACGTCATTGATTCTGAGATCACCGGTGGCCCGAATGGAAACTACGGGGTTCGCTTGTCTCTTCGTCCGCGCCGTCAGCAGTACACCATTCTGCGCACTCTTGAAGTTCGCCCCAAGATTGACACGGAGTTCGCGTGGGCACCTTTCATTGTGGACATTGATATGGATGGCGAGTACGCCCCCGATATCTACAGGTCATGTAAGGCAAAGGTTCTGCTGCTCGATAAGGAACGTTGCTTCTACCCTAAGCGTGCGGTGACCCGCGGCGACCTGATGGATGCAATCTACCGAGGCGCCTGCTCGCCGAAGGTGAAGCTTCCTGCGCGTTCTCCTTTCCCGGATTTGTCCCCGAAGGATGAGCGTTACCCGGCGTATATTTGGGCGTATCAGAACGGTCTGACTTCCGGCTGGTCTGACGGTAAGATGCACCCGGAGGCGGTGGCTAGCCGCGCTACGATGGCTGCGTTCTTCTACCGTTACTTTATGCTTACCCCCGGTCGTCGTTCTTATTGGTTCCGTCCCACTACCCCGCAGGATATGAAGCCGGGTGCCCCGTTCTACACCGAGTCGGTGTGGCTGCACTCGTCGGTGAATATCGATACGAGCTATCACTATAAGAGCAAGGATTTCCGTCCGACCAAGACTGCTACCCGCGAGGAGCTGGCTCGTGTCCTGTCAATGCTCGACATGCTTGACACCATCCCCAACAGCCCCTATATCGATGACTAAGATTCGGCAGGTGCCTTGAACCGGGTGGTTGAGCCCGCGTGTTTTAGCTTGGGTTGACCTCTGCGAACAGCAGCTGAAGATAGTGGCCTATAGCCTATAGAAGGGGCGGTGAGAGTTTTTCTTTCACCGCCCCTTTTCGTGTGCCCGTTTTCTGGTGCGGGCGCTGCTGGTGCAGTCGCTGCTGGGTGCCGTTTTAGTGCTGGTGATGTTTCCAGTTTTTATTTCTCTATGTGTGGTCTTTTTGGGGGGTTTGGGCTTTATACAAAGCCGGGGCGTAGTTTTTGATTTTTTTGTCTTATAACTCTCATCGGCATGTTTTTCTCGTGTTTTCATTGAATGTTTAAGGGGCGGGTTGGTAGGCTGAAATTGCACTTCAGCATGCCGCCGCTACGGCTCTTCTACGATATGGATTCGGGGCGAGTTCGGTGCGGTGGACTGTCACTCATTTATCCTCTCAACTTCTTTTCTCATTCGCCCTCTTTCATGCAGAAAATTCAGATTGGATAATGATGTCCTCGTTCTTTAAGCCTGCTCGTGGCACGCGCCGAAAGGTTGCGGGTGCTTCCCTGGTTTTGGGTTTGTCTCCGCTGCTGGCTTTGACGCCGGTGGCGGCTCAGCAGGCGGCACCTCAAGAAAAACCCGCGCAGAACGCACCCGTACAGAACGAACCTGCGCAGGGCAATCAGCAGGATGCTTCCCTGCCGACCCTGCGCGTATCCAGCGGCTCCCTCGACATTCTTCACGGCGGTACCGTGCACGTGGATGGTACCGGGCTGTCCCCCGAGTTCTTGGCGCATCATGAGCTGCGTAGCCTCACGGTCGCGCCGAAGGGCTCTTCAACCTACGCTAACCCCTACCAGAAGCTTGATCACCGCGGCCTTGTCTTTGACGCCCCGAAACCGGCTGCTGACGGCAGTTTCAGTGCCGACCTGACGGTTCCAGCGAATAGCCTGCCAGCAAACCTGGAGTATGAGGTTATTCTGACCTACCGCCCCGTAGATGATGCGCACCCCTATGCGTGGAACACTGAGGACCGCGTCCGTACGGCGCTGCCGGTGGAGTTCAATCTCCCGAAGGCGCAGCTCCCCTCCATCACCTATGATGTTTCGGCTATTTCTGAGGAGCAGATTGCTTCCGGCCAGCCGATTGAGGTGACGCTGACGGGTACCGGTTTTCAGGATGTCAGCTCTGTAAAATTCACCTTGTCCGAGCATGATGAGCAGGGAAAGGTCACGAACTCTAATGTGGCTTCGCTTGGTGAATTGAGGGCATCAGATACGGAAGAGAATCAGCGCATTTTCAAGGGCCTGATTCCGAACGGCTATTTCCAGAAGAAGATCACGATCCCTGCGGGAGTTCTGAAGTCCGGCAAGGGGTATTCCCTGGGTGTTTCCGGTGTAGAAACCCACGGGTGGAATAAGCTGACGCGTAAGTTCCCCTTTGTCCCTGTGGGCAATAACCCTGCGCGCATGGCGTATCAGGATAATTCGTTCAGGAATACCCTGCCGAAAGTATCTGTTGCCGCGCAGGATTTTGATCCGGGTCAGGACCGCGTCTATAAGGTGACTATTTCTAATATTTCACCCGAGGTTGACCTGGGGTACTACCTTGACTCTGTGTCGATTTATAACGCTACCTCTGGTGAGCAGGCATATTTTGCGAGGAATGATGTAGCGGGCCAATACTATAAGCGTGACGAGCTGGTAACCCGCAATGCTGACGGTACTCTGACCGTGGAGGTTGAGTATAAGGTTCACGGCGATTCCTCCTACAGGCCTTCTTCCCGCGGTTCAGTGGCTGAAGTGCGGGCGGTGTTCTCGGACTCTGAGTATTCGTACGGTAGCCATAAGTTCACGGTGAGCGCGCAGCTTCCGATGGCCCCTCTTGCCGCTGATGCTGTTGATTCGGAGAACCCGGGGAATGTTGAGTTGAAGGTGACTTCGGGAACCCTCAATATTTCTCAGGGTGGCACGGTGTCGGTGACGACTTCCCCGTTGAGCCCCGAGTTCCGTAAGAAGTACACTTTCTACGAGCTGGCTCTGGTGCAGCGCGGGTCGGTGTACGTGTATGCGGAGCACAATAGTTATGAGCCTCTCGACGAGTACGGCGGAATGCTCAAGGATTTGGTGCATCAGGTGCGGGAGAACCCGGACGGTAGCCTCACCTACACGTTTAAGGTTCCCCCGCAGTACGTTGAGGCTGCCGAAGGTGAGCTCTTCGATGTGGTGATGACGTACTACCCGTCGGATGAATTTGAGCCGGAACCTTCGAGTAGGTCGAACCGTTTGTATGCCCGCGCGCATATTGATACGGTTCAGGATGCGCAGCCGACCCGTGGAACCTACACCTTCAGTCAATCCGCTATCGATGACCCGTGGAAGGATACGACGCTGCGGGTTGAGGGACGCCATATCCTCTCCCAGGCTAGTGAAATGGTTGGTAATGATTGGCCGGTCATCGCTATCTATGAGGCTGACCCTGCAACGGGAAAGATGGTGGGTGAGCCTGTGTTCACTCAGCGGGATGACTACACGTACTACGGGGTTAACACCAGGTGGTTCCGCAATAACTATTTCAGTGCGGAGCTGAAGATTCCTGCGGGTACGTTGAAGCCGGGCAAGCTCTACTTTATTGGTATGTATGGGAACGGGTTGCCTTACCCCGGCATGGAAGATTCTCCGGGTTCTATGCTGAATGATGTTGCGGAGTTCCTTCCGGTGCATTCTCCCGAGCAGGACTCTGCGGGGCCCACGCTGCACCTTGGGTCGGTGGGCCTGAGCCCTTATGCGCAGACGAACTTGTTTACGGCGCGCGCTACCGGGCTTTCTGATCCGGGTGAAGGATCGTACCGTCTCTCGGTGCAGCATGTTGATGAGCAGGGGCGTTTGACCGGTCAGACGGTGTTCCAGCAGGCGATTCCGGCTGACCTCATCAAGGATGGCAGGGTGGAGCTGAATCTGACGATCGCTCAGCAGCTGAACTATTCGGGTGCTTATCGTCTGGTCTTGGAGAAGGTCACCCCCGGTAAGGATGGTGCCGGCGAGTCGGTGGAGCAGCTTGCTTTCGAGGATATTCCTCTGAAGCTGACGCGTGAGGATGAGTTGCAGGCGGCTGAGCAGTGGTTTGCTGATCGTGATATTTTGCCTAATCCTTCGCCGATGTCCTGGCATAGCGGTATGACGCGCCACGATGTGACGGTGTCGCTGTACCGCCTGGCGGGTTCCCCGAAGGTTGAGCTACCTGCTTTTAGCCCGTATGCGGATGTGGCAACGAACGACCCGGACTACGCCGCGTACATTTGGGCTCGTCAGAAGGGTATTACCTTCGGCTGGGCGGACGGCAAGTTCCACCCGGAGGCGAAGCTTTCGACCCCGTCGACGGTGGCGTTCATGTACAGGTACCAGAAGGCGATGGGTCAGGTCACGCCGAAGGCGCCGACCTCTGCCTCGTTGCCGCGTAGCTTGTCTGTGCCGGGTAACCAGGATGCGCCTCGGAGTGCTAGCGGCTGGCAGCATAAGGTTCGTCAGGGTAGCGCTTTTTGGCGTGAGGCTCAGTGGGCTGTTGATCACCGCATGTGGGGTTACCGCGTTGATGGGGAATACGTCTATGAGGACTTTGATAGGTCTTTCGTTTCCTCTGGTGATTTGAAGTTGATGCTGTACCGCTTGGCGCACGGCGGCAGCCACCTCAAGTAGCGCCGGGTCGTGGTGAGTGAGGTAACCGGTGGGCTGGGATGCTCGACGTAGTTCGACTTTTCAGCCTGCCGGTGCCACCCCGGTTTTTCTTCCCTGCCTCTGCGAGTTCTTTTGCCTAGCACCAGGCTTTACGGGGCTACTTCTCCTCTGTTTTTTTGGGGGGGTCTTTTCAGGCTTTATCCGCTCAACTTTTTCACTCACTTCATCTACTCACTCGTTTCAATCACCGTATAAATTTTGTAGATGGGATAATGATGTCTTCATTCTTCACACCACGAGGCGCCCGGCGCTGTTCCACCTCTCCGCGCCATCCGGCAAGCGCCCGTGCGCTCAGCCTGTCGTTGCTGCTGGGTTTGAGCCCGCTTGCCGGTATCACCCCGGCGGCGCTGGCGGCTCCCGAACACCCGGCACAACCGGCACAGGTTGCACCTGCTCATGCAGACCCGGAACAGGCGACCCCCGCCTCCCCCGCCGCAGCTCAAGAAGATGCTGACGAAGCCACGTCTTCGCTTCCGAAGGTAGATGAATCTCGCCATCCTGAAATGGAAGGGTTTAAAGTCTCTCCTGAGACTCTCAACATTTCTCGAGGCGGCACAGTAACGCTGACGACGCCTCCGCTCAGTGCTGAATTCCGCCAGAATTACGAATTCTACGAATTTTCTCTGGTTGACCGCGGTTCTTCGTACTTCAAAGCCGCGTATGCCCGCATTGACGGATATGCCTACTTTGGCTACCTCTTTGACCGTGATCCCAACCCGAAGCAGATGGTAGAAAACCCAGACGGGAGCTACACCTTCTTTCTCAATATTGGGCCGTACATTATTGAGGCTAATGAAGGCACTCTTTTCGACGTCATTTTGACGTACCACAAGAAGGGCCACCGGGAGGATTCTTGGCCGTCCGAATTCCGTTTTGTGGCGCGTGCACCTATTAATGTTGTGCAGGACCCTAAGCCGACTGAGACGACGTACATTTTCAGTGTGCCCGCAATTGATGACCCGTGGAAGGATACGACTCTGACGATTGAGGGGTTCCATATCCTTACGAGCGGTAGTCGAGAGGGCAAGGATGGCCCCGCGCTTCTGGCTTTTTATGAAGTCGACCCGAAGACCGGAAAGATTGTAGGCGAACCAGAATTCACCACTCGGATTCCGTACCCGGCTTCCCGTAGTGGAGAGCGCGTTTATTTCCTGAATTGGCATTTTAAGACGTCTATTACGATTCCTGGGGGAACGCTTAAGCCGGGTAAGGTCTATAAGATTGGTTTCTACGGTAAAGACCGTCCGGAGGATGAGAATTACCCCGGTGAGTTGCTGAATGATGTTGCAGATTTCATTCCGGTACGTTCGCTTAATAAGGAATCGGCTAGCCCTGAGATGTTTCTGAAGGCTACGACGGTGAGCCCTTATGATGAGGAAAATATCTTGCCGGTACGCGCCGTCGGTTTGAAGAAGCAGCCTGGGGTCTCTTACCGTTTCTCGGTACAACATGTTGATGAGCAGGGACATCTGACCGGTCAGAAGACGCTGGTGCAGGAGATTGCTGCTGAGAGCATCCATGACGGCACGATGGATGAGAAGCTGACCATCTCCGGTGCGCCGCTGAATTATGACGGCTCGTACAGGCTCTTCTTGGAAAAGGTGACTGCCGGCAAGGACGGTACGGTTGAGTCGGTTGAGCAGCTTACTTCGAAGGATCTACAGCTGCAGTTTACGAAGAATAAGGAGGTCAACGCCGCCTGGGCATGGTTTAAGCGCCGTCAGGTTCTTCCTGAGTTTTCTGATTCAGGTAGGAACAGCTATATGACGCGCCGCGATGTGACGGTGGCGCTGTACCGTCTTGCGGGTTCGCCGAGAGTGGAGCTTCCGGCGACGAGTCCTTATGGAGATATCACTCCGGATGATCCGGACTACGCCGCGTATATTTGGGCTCGTCAGAAGGGCATTACGTTCGGTTGGGCGGATGGGAATTTCCACCCGGAGATGAACATGCACAATTATTCGACGGCGGCGTTCCTGTACAGGTATCAGCGTTCGCGCGGTATGATGTCTCCCGGCTTGCCGACTGCCGCACCGCAGTCTCGTAACGGTAGCCTGCCGGGGTCGGATGAATCTGAGGTGAGCGCTAACCCATGGGTTCTGGATTTGGAGGAGGGTAGTGCTTTTTGGCGTGAATCTCGGTGGGCTGTGCAGCAACGCATTTGGGGCTACACCAGGGGTTGGGAACACGAACGCTTTTTCATGGAGACAACGTCTGTCTATGACTTGGCGTTGATGCTCTACCGCATGGAGCACGGCGGTAGCCATCTCAAGTAGCGCCCAGTTGTGGTGAGGGGTAACCGGTGGGCTGGAATGTTCGGATTAGTTCGACTTTTCAGCCCGCCGGTACCGTCCCGATTTTTCTTCCCTGCCTTCTGCGAGTTCTTTTGCCCGGCACCAGGCTTTACGGGGCTTCTTCTCCCCTGTTCGGGGTTTTCTTTTCACGTTTTATCCGCTCGACTTCTTCGCTCGCTTCATCTACTCGCTCGCTTCAATCACCGCACAGTTTTTTGTAGATGGGATAATGATGTCTTCATTCTTCACGCCACGAGGCGCCCCGCGCCACCCGGCGAGCGCCCGCGCGCTCAGCCTGTCGCTACTGTTGGGTTTGAGTCCGCTGGCCGGTATCACCCCGGCGGCACTCGCAACACCGACCCAGGCGGCACCTGAGCAGCAGGCGCAGGCGACCCCAGCCTCCCCCGCTGCAGCTTTGGTTCAGAAACAAGCAGACAATCAGCAGAATCCTGTAGCCCAGGGCGAGCAGACCAGTTCGCTACCGACTTTGCGTGTCACCAGTGGCACGTTAAAAATTGAGACTGGTGGCACGGTGCATGTTGAGGGTGCCGGCTTCACTCCCGAATTCTTGGCACACCATGAGCTACGTAGCCTCATTATTGCGCCCAAGGGTTCCTCTACCTACGTGGGTCCTCACCAGGAGCCAACATACCAGGGGCCGCGCTTTGACGTTCCGGCGCCTGCCCCAGACGGGACTTTCAGCGCTGACTTGGAAGTATCTTCCAACGGCATACCTGCGGGCATGGAGTACGAAGTTATTTTGACCTACCGCCCGCTAGATGAAGCGCACCCCTATCAGTGGAATACTGAGGATCGTATTCGTACGGCGCTCCCTGTGACGAATGATTTTCCGGCGTCTGTTCTGCCTTCTATTACCTATGATGTGGATTCTATTTCGGAGGAGCAGATTAATTCCGGAAAACCGATTGAAATCAATATGACGGGTTCGGGTTTTGACGGGATGAATAAGCTAAGTTTTACTCTCGTAGAATATGACCCGTCTGCAAATGTTACCCATAAATATATCAAGGAGCTGGAACCTTTTGACCCTTCGGATTCTCCGTATTCTAAGCGTGTTTTTCATGACCTAATTCCTAACGGTCATTTTCAGCATAAAATTACGATTCCTGCCGGTCTTTTGAAATCAGGCAAGGGTTATTATCTGTCGGTACAGGGAGACTCTCCTTCAGGCCCGATTGCTATGAGGCGTGCCTTCCCCTTCGTTCCTGTGGGCAAGAACCCCATGAAAATGCCTTACCAGAGCAATACGTACCGCAATACCCTTCCGAAGGTTTCGCTGTCTCCTCAGACGCTTGATCCGTACCATGCAGGGAAATATAAAGTTACTATTTCTAACATTTCTCCGGAAGTTGATTTGGGGTATTACGTCAAATCCGTCGACATTTATAGTAAAACCGCTCGAAAGACTATCGTCGGAATTACTGACATTCCTTACTTTGATTATGACATTATTGTTGTCCGTAACCCTGACGGTACCCGCACCGTAGAACTTGAAATTGACTCTGCAGTCATCAAGGAGTTGCAGAATGTGTACCTTGGTTCTGAGGCAGAGCTGAGGGTAGCTTTCTCAGATTCTCTTTATCAGAAGGGTAGTCACATTTTTACGGTCACTGCGCCCGTGCAGCTGGCTGCTCCTCCGACCCCGATAAATCCTCCCGCATCTGATGAAGTGCGTTTGAGGGTCACTTCAGGTACCCTCAATATTTCTGAGGGCGGCACTGTCTCTGTGACGACTGCACCGCTGAGTGCTGAGTTCCGCAAGAAGTACACGCTCTTCGAGTTCGGCATTGTGGAGCGAGGGAAGGACTACGAGTGGTCAAGCTACGGCAGTAAGCTACCTGAAGCCCAGTACGGTAAGAGAGTCGCTACCCTTCGAAATCAGGGGAAGGTTCATGAAAACCCTGATGGAAGCATTACGTTCACCTTTGATGTTCGCAAGCAAATCTTTGATGTACCCGAGGGCACTCTCTTCGATGTCGTGTTGACGTTCTACCCGTCTGATGAAGCTGAGCCGGATTTGCGTTGGGAGTCGACAGACCGCCGTCTTACGGCACGAGCTTCTCTGCCGGTAGTGCGTGACCCTGAGCCTGTTCAGCCAACGTACCGCTACAGCATTTCGGCGATCGATAAGCCGTGGCAGGATACCACTCTGACAGTTGAGGGCTACCATATCCTCGATCCTCATGCGGTAGGTGGTCATGAATCGGTTGCGCACCTCACCCTCTACGAGGCTGACCCGGCCACCGGAAAGATTATGGGACGCCCTGTTTTCTCCGACATGATTCCGCTGACAAGTTGCGGACAACTTTGCGGCGGATTCCATAATCGTTACTTCAGCACGGAGATGACGATTCCGGCGGGTACGTTGAAGCCGGGCAGGCTCTACATGATTGGTATCTACGGTTCTAATCTGCCTCGTCCTGGCGAAGAGGAGTACAGCGGTAGCCTGCTGACCAGTGTCGCTGAGTTCCTTCCCGTCCGGTCTACGCAGCCTAACCCTGACCAGCCTGTAGCGCGTCCGGACTTGTACATTCTGAATAAGCGCATCAGCCCGTACCAGGAGATGAATACCCTCACCGCACGCGTCTCGAATCTTCCGAAGCTTACCGATGGCCATTACCGTTTCTCGGTTCAAGCGACGGATGATTCTGGCGAGCCAACCGGCGAGAAGGCTCTGGAACAGGTTATCCCTGCTGAACACCTTCTGAATGGTTCTACGGATGAGAAGCTGAATATTCCCGGTAGCGCGCTGAATTATGAGGGGTCTTACAGGGTTGTTCTGGAGAAGGTAATCCCTGGTAAGGACGGTGCCGCGGATGCGGTCGAGCAGGTCACTTCTGAGGGCCTTGAGCTCTTTGTAAGCTACACTGCGGAGCGGGAAGCGGCTGTTGAGTGGGTTAAGCAGCAGGTTCTTCTGGATGAGCATAAGGCTGTGCTGAGTCGCCGCGATGTCACGGTGGCGCTGTACCATCTTGCGGGCGCGCCTCATGTTGAGTTGCCTGCAACCAGTCCTTATGCGGATGTAACCCCGGATGATCCAGACTATACCGCGTACATTTGGGCTCGTCAGAAGGGTATTACGTTCGGTTGGGTCGATGGTAAGTTCCACCCGGAGGCGAACCTTTCGATTGCCTCGACGGTGGCATTCCTGTACAGGTACCAACGAGCGCTAGCCCCTGCGTCTTCGCCGGAGTCGAGCAGTTTGCCGTCTTCATCTGTACCGAAGAGCGATACGTCAGATAGCAGTAATGTACCGGAGGAGTCTCCCACACGGGATTCACGTTCGCGCGTACACTGGCCCGAGTATGAGCGTATGGATACTGCATTCTGGCGGGAATCATTGTGGGCTACCCAGCAGATTATCTGGGGATACGCAGAATATTATCGAGGCCACGGTGAGAATTTCAGCTCGGATACTGTTTCCTCTTGGGAGTTCTCACTGATGCTCTACCGCATGGAGCACGGCGGCAGCCGCCTCAAGTAGTTGCCCTGAAATAGTTATTCCTGAAGTAGCTATTTGAGAGTCGTCCCCTGCGGCCACACGGCATGTTGTTGTGTTGCTTTACAATCGGTGTGATGGCGGGCTGAAAATTTCGGGCTAATTCGCCCGGCTTTTCAGCCCGCCAACACTTTCACTAAGGCCCCTGGTGCCCCCCCCCCCC
>NZ_KV832006.1:241581-253230 GCF_001837295.1 Rothia sp. HMSC065C03 | reverse complement strand
ACTAAGGCCCCTGGTGCCCCCCCCCCCCCTTTTACTCAACTTTTCGTTCATTTTCACCGTTCATTTCTCCCCTTTCACTCAGCTTTTCCCTCACTCACTTCAATCACCGTACAGAAAACCACTGTGCAGAAAACCCGGTGTGCAAAAACCACCGTGTAGAGAGCCCGGTATAGAAAGCACAGTGCAGAACATTAGATGGGATAACCGTGTCTTCTTTCTTCCGACCAACCACAGCTCAGGGCGCTAAGACGCCTGCCCAGAAAAACCGCCTCCAAAATACCCGGGGTAAGAAGGCAATTAGCCTCTCCCTGCTGCTGGGCATGACCCCGGCTCTGGCGGTCACCCCTGCTGCGCATGCTGATGCGGCACAGACGAAACCCGCACAGGTGGAGCCTGCTCAAGCGGATCCGGCGAGCCCCGTCTCCCCTGCCGCATCGTTGCAGGCAACCCCCGTAGCTGCCGTCCCCGGCGCCGCTGAGGCGGATGCCGCAACCGGTATTAGCGATGCTGACAAGATTGATTTGAAGGTCACTACCGGCACCCTCAACATTTCTCAGGGAGGCACGGTGTCCGTGACGACCTCCCCGTTGAGCCCCGAGTTCCGTAAGAAGTACAAGCTCTTCCAGTTCGGCCTCGTGAACCGTGGTACCGATTACGGGTGGTCCCGTACCGGTGAGGCAACCCAAAATCCCCTGTACCGTGGCAAGGTCGATCATCTTCGAGAAGACGGTATCGTCCACGACAACCCGGACGGAAGCCTCACCTTCACCTTCGAGGTCAAGAAGCAGACCATCCGGGCGATCCCTTCGCCTGCCCTTGACGTGGTGTTGACCTACTACCCGGCGGGCGAGCGCGAGCCGAACGCCGAGGAGTATGAGGATCCCCGTCTTACTGCCCACACTCCGCTCAGCCTGACTCAGGACCCTGAGCCGGGTCAGACTACTTATGTGTACAGCATGCCGGCGATTGATAACCCCTGGGTTGATACGCAGCTGAAGATTGAGGGCTACCATATTCTCTCTAAGCAGCTTCTTGAGCCGGGGAGCGCCCCGGCGTATCTGATGCTGTATGAGGTTGACCCTGCAACGGGAAAGATGGTGGGCAAACCCGTTTTCACGCATGCAGTTCGTTATACGGATTGCGGCGAATACTATTGCTGGAGTTTCCTCAACAACTATTTCTCTGCGGATGTGACAATTCCTGCGGGCACTCTGCAGCCGGGCAAGTCGTACATGATTGGCGTCTACAGCGGCTTCTTCCCGAATCCGGATGAGGAGAAGGTCCCCGGTAGCCTCCTGACGGATGTTGCCCCGTTTATTCCGGTGCGCTCACCCAACTCGAACACCGAGGTGAAGGATGCCGCCCCAGTTCTGCGTGTTGAGCCGCAGCAGAGGGACCAATATTATTCTGATTCACCGCAGGTGAGCCCCTATTGGGAGAAGAACACGTTGCAGGTGCGTGCCGTGAATCTGCCGAACCTCACCGAGGGTCATTACCGTTTCTCGCTGCAGGCTACGGATGCTTCTGGCAATCTGACGGGTCAGAAGGCGCTGGAGCAGGATATTGCGGCTGACCGTATCCAGAGCGGTTACACGGAGGCGACCCTCACCGTTCCCGGTGAGGCGCTGAATTATCAGGGCGGCTATAAGCTGGTGGTGGAGAAGGTTCTTCCCGGTCAGGGTGGTGCCGCGGATTCTGTGCAGCAGGTTGTTTCTACTGACCTTGGTTTGGTGGTGAATGCGTTTGAGGAGGGTGAGGCTGCGAAGAGGTGGTACAAGGCTCAGCAGCTTCCCAAGTCAGATCTCTATTATTCTGAGGATATGACGCGCCGTGATGTGACGGTGGCTCTTTATATGTTGGCGGGTTCCCCGAAGGTGGAGCTTCCGGAGGCCAGCCCGTATCCGGATGTTCAGCCCAACGACCCGGACTATGCCGCGATTGTGTGGGCTCGTCAGCAAAGCATTACGTTCGGTTGGATTGATGGTAATTTCCACCCGGAGGCGAGGGTTTACAATTCTTCGGCAGTGGCGTTCCTGTATAGGTATCAGAGGGCGCAGGGTAAGGTTCCTGCGGCGAAGCCTCGTCCTGTTTCTTCGGCGTCAAAGAAGAGTAGTCTGCCGGGTGGTTCTTCTGAACGCGGGTGGAATACTGTTCTTGGCTGGCATTACTCGTTCCGTAAGGAGTCCCAGTGGGCGATTGATCAGCACATTTGGGGTTATATCAGCGAACAGTCTACCTATGAGGCGTATGTGCCGTCGTTTATTGGGCACACGGAACTCGCTACGATGCTGTACCGCATGGAGCACGGCGGCAGCCGTCTCACATAGTGTCCCGTTCTCGGTGTTAGCTATTTTGGGCAGCTTTCGTCAAATAGGCGACTTTACGGCTCTGTTTATGTGCCATTTTTATTGTGGGTGACTTTTATGTTGCCTTGCCCACCGCATTGTGAATATTCTCAACCTGCAGAGGTTGCATAGGTGTGAATTTTTCGAATGCGGTGGGTTTTTTGTGCTTTCTTTTTTGTACAGTGACCAGTGTTTGTGCTTATCAGCACAATATTTAGGCATATTTTCCACGTCATGCACATACTTTTTAAAGCTATACTTCACCTTAAGACATGCGATAAAACACACAGACATTTTTCGCGCTGATGACCTTTCAGGTTCCAGCACGTCTTAACTATTTGCTACGGTGTTTATGCGCACCACACTCGATGCGCGGCACCGATAAAAACTGATTGGATTACAATGTCCTCACTTCCCAACCACATGCGCTTTGCGCTACCCAAAAACATGGCCAAGAGCAGCTGCGCCATCACCCTGGCTGGCGCCATGCTCTTGCCCCTCTCCCCCGCGTTTGCGGCACCTGCTGCTACTCCGGTAGCAACCCAGGCTGTTGCGCAGGGCGAGGTTCAGGGTGCGCAGCGTCTGCAGGTTACCTCCGGCACTTTTGACATTCTCAAGGGCGGCAACGTGACCGTTAGCGGCTCCGGTTTCTCCAAGGACTTCGTTAAGGGCAAGTCGTTCCGCCTGTACGTTGTTCCGAAGGGTGAAAGCGTTGCTTTCCCGCCGCACCACCCGCGTAATTACCCCTTCTACGTTCAGGATGTTCCCGCCTCCGCCTTTGCGGCTGACGGCACCGTGAACCTGACCGCTTCGATCGACGCTAACTATCTGGAGGCCAATGGCTCGTCCTTCGATGTTGTGCTCGGTTACCGTGATGACGCTGAAGACGGCTGGATTCCCGCGGATGAGGTTCGTACTGAGCTGAAGGTTGCGGATGTTCCCACCGTTGATTCCCCGACCCTGTCGTACGACGCTTCGTCGGTGAATGCCTCTGAGAACACTAAGGTCACCGTGAACGGTGCCGGTTTCCAGAACATTTCGTACAACGGTAGCGAGTCGCTGATTGTTGCGGTTCGTGCGGTTGATCCGGCGACCGGCAAGGCGACCGGCCCCGCGCTGGCTCAGTCGGAGGCTAAGTTCACCTCCTACTCTGCTTTCTTCGGCCAGTACATGGGCTACACCAACGGCCGTTTCTCGACTGTTCTGGACATCCCGGCGGGTACCCTGAAGTCCGGCAGCTCCTATGTTGTGCAGACTTTCGAGTTCAACGTTCCGGAAGATAACGATGAGGCGAACAGCCAGGCACTGAGCACTCAGGCGTTTGTTCCGGTGAACGGCGAGAACGCTAAGACTGCTTCGCCTTCGGTGTCCCTGAGTACTGACAAGGTTGATCTGAGCTCTTCGACCACTATCCGTGTGAAGGGTAAGGATTTCAAGGTTCCGGCTGGCGCTACCGTGAACGTTCTGTTCTCTGAGGCTGAGGCTGACGGCAACCCGACCGGTGAGGCTCTGGATAGCATCACTCTGAACGCTGACCGTGTGGCAACTGGCGCATTTGAGACCACCGTTAATGTTGACGGCACCAAGCTGGATGAGGATAGCCGCTACGCTATTTTCGTAACCATTAACTATGCGGATGGTCAGCGCGAGCGCATCGCTGCTGATTACCTGACTCTGACTGGTGAGTCTGCGAACAAGAAGGTCCGTGAGCGTTTCGCTGACGTTCCGACTGCTCACGCGAACCACAAGGCTGTTCTGTGGGCTGCTGATCAGAAGCTGATCGATTCTCGCGAGAAGGATTGGTTTGGCGTTAATGATGACGCGACCCGCGGCGACCTGACCGTTGCGCTGTACCGCCTGGCTGGTTCCCCGAAGGTTGATCTGCCGGCGACTAGCCCGTACGCGGATGTGAAGACTGATGACCCGAACTACGCCGCCTACATTTGGGCTCGTCAGAAGGGCATTACTTTCGGCTGGTCTGACGGTAAGTTCCACGCGAATGCGTCTGTCTCTAACGCTACTGTTGCGGCGTTCCTGTACCGTTTCGATGGTAAGAAGCCGGTTGCTGTGGCTGAGGCACCGTACACCGATGTGAAGGTCGGTTCTGCGTTCTACCGCGAGATCACTTGGGCTAAGCAGCAGAAGCTGCAGGTTTTCCCGGGTTCTGAGTACCACCCGTCTGCGCTGGTGAGCCGTGGTGAGCTGGCTGGTTTCTTGATGAACTACAAGGTTCGCTAGGGTCCTGCTGGTTCGTTGGGATTAGCGTCTAACCCGCAATGATTGAGCCGGGCTGGCGGTGACGAAACGTTGGTTTCGTCCCCCTGGCCCGGCTTTTCTGTGCCCTTGCGGGGCTGTTGTCCGGTGCTGTTCCGCGGTTTTTCGGGGTATTTTTGCCGGTTAACACGCTAATGTGGGCTGTACCGCATGTGGGGCGCACCTCATGCGGTACCCGCTATTGGGGGGATTTTTGGGGTGCACCACTCCCCTTTTTCACAATTGTTCCATGGAGTGTAAATTAATATTTTTCAAGCTGTGGTTTATGCTTAGGACTGTTGCGCCCCTTGGTGCGCGCCCGTTTCCGGTTGGGCGTTTGTTGTGCGAGGGAGCTCATCACACACCGAAACATCAACCACATTGAGGATTTATGTCCCAGGATTCTAAGCAGTCGACTGATACTGCCCATAATTCTTCTGCGCCTCTGCTGGCACCGGAGGGCACCCACGATACTTCTTCTCAGGATGCCGCTAAGAAGCGTAAGCGCCGCCGCATTGAGCTGGCTGTTGGCGCTGTGGCGCTGGCGGGTGTTTTGTACCTGCCGTTCTCACCTCTTTTCTCGTTCTATGATTCGTCGGAGGCGCGTCTTTCTTCGGCGGATACTGCTGCGCCGGTAGCTGCTTCGGCGCCTTCCACTTCTTCTCCTCTGGCGTCGAGTTCTTCGACTCAGGGCCCGAAGATTCTGCGTCCGTCCGTGACCGCACCGGATGCGAACACTATTTTTGCTGATGCGCCCGAGGATTCTGCGTACTATGCGGGTATCCGTTGGGCTGTTCGTACTCAGACGATGGAGCCGCTTTCTGAGGACCATTTTGGTGCTGAGGATCCGGTGACTCGTGGCGAGCTGATTAGCATGTTCTATAAGCTGGCGGGTTCGCCGTCGGTGACTCGTCCGGAGCATTCGCCGTATGCGGATGTTGATGAGTCTGACCCGAATTATGATGCGTACCTGTGGGCGCGTCAGGAGCGTATTACCTCCGGTTGGGTTGATGGTAAGTTCCATGCGGAGGCGCGCCTGTCGAATGCTTCTGCTGCGGCACTTCTGTACCGTGCTGATGGTGCGCAGAAGATTCAGATGTCGGGTTCTTCGCCGTTTAGCGATGTTTCGTCTGCGACTCCGTTCTACCGTCAGATTGTGTGGGCGTCGCGCCGTGGCGTGTCGACGGTGTCTGAGGGTAATGCTTTTGAGCCGACGGCTCAGACGTCTCGCGGTCGTGTTGCGATGATGATGTACCTGTACTTCCGCACTTCGTAGTTTTTACACTGCCTAGTTTTTTGCGCTTTGTTCAGCGTATCGAGCGGCCCCGTACTTCCTGTTTGAAGTGCGGGGCCTCTTGTATTTTGAGGACTGTGCGCGGGGTTCAGCATCCTGGGTTCAGTTTTTAGCAGCTGGTCAACCTGGGAAAACCCTCAGAACCTTCAAGTCTCTCTTGAGTGTTTCCTGACTTCTATTCGCCCCTTTGATAGGGTGAAATTGTCCCCGAAATTGGCGGGGATATTCGACCACTTCTCATTGGGTTGGCGCAGATTCGACGAAGATTTCTCACTCCCTTTTAGAAACTGCATTGGCGCAATGGGTTCGACCGATAAGGAATGATTATGTCCGCTCTTCCGAATTTCAAGGCTTCGTCCTTCTTCCGTGCAGCACGGGGTTGCGGTGCATTGGCATTGGCTGGCGCGATGGTTTTGCCGATGGCTCCGGCGCTTGCCCAGAATGTTGCCGCAGATGCCCCTGCAACTGCGGCGGCTGGTTCTCTGCCGGCTGACCCTGCGCCGAAGGCCGCTGTCGCCCAGAAGGCTGACGCTTTCGCCCCGCACTGGCGCTACAACGCTCTGAAGGATACCGGTAACGATCAGGTTCTGAACTTCTCAGGTTGGGGTTTCAATGGCGATATTAACTCCCCAAAGGGCGTTCAGATTGTTGTGCGTGAGAAGACCCTGAGGGCGCGGGTTCTGGCGGTTAGCGACATCATCGAATATAACCACGAGGAACTGGCTTTTGCTTACCAGGGCGGCTATGTGACCGGTACCGTCAATATTCCGGCGAACACCCTGAATAAGGCAAAGCAGTACGTTGTCGAGGTGTGGGGCAACAACGGCTACGAGGGCGACGAGTTCATTACCCCCGTCGTGGGTAAGGCACCCGAGGGTCGTGGCACCCTGCTCGCTTCTCAGACGCTGAACTTTAACGGTTCTGATGGTTCGCAGGCTGCGGATGTTCCGGGCGCTAAGGCTGTCCAGGAGGACGCTCCGACATTCGACGTTCTGTACGACGGCAAGAATCCGCTACTGTACACCTTTGAGGGCGGCACCGTCCACGTGAAGGGTTCGGGTTTCACCAAGGAGTGGCGTGAAAAGCACGGCAATGTAGCGGTTTACCTGGCCGCTTCTCAGGGTGTTCCCGATGGTGACCTTCTGCCCGCTGATGATACGCCGCTCCGTTTTGAGGAGGGTAAGGACTTCACCATTGCCGAGGATGGCACCCTGGATGCTCAGCTGACGGTCAAGCCGGACGTGCTTCAGCGCTACTACGAGCCTCGCAACTACTTCCCCGGTATCCCGCGTTACGAGGTGCGTTACGAGGTTGACCTGGTTGCTGAGAAGCAGGGTCAGCCCCCGCTGACCGTTGAAGATCTGTGGGCTGGCAAGAACGTGGTGCGCCGTATTGCGGTGCATACTCAGGCGTTCCGCCCCAGCCCGTTTGCCCCCGAGGTGAAGTACAAGGCTCTGGGCGACACCACCGCGGATCAGGATATTTACTTCTCGGGTACCGGCTTCTACGGTGAGATTGCTTCCCCTAAGGGTGTTCAGTATGTAATCCGTGAGAAGGGTTCGAACACCCCGGTTCTGGCGACGAGCGACCTCATTGAGTACAACCATCACGACCGCTCCTCTGAATTCGTGAACGGTGAGCTGTCCGGTAGCGTAAAGGTTCCGGCGAACACTCTGGATCCCGCTAAGAAGTATGTCGTAGAGGTTTGGGGTAACAACGGTTACGAGAACGGCGAGTTCGTCGCCCCCGTTGTGGGTAAGGCACCCGAGGGCCGCGGTACTCTGCTGGCTTCTCAGGACCTGAAGTTCAAGGGCTCTGACGCTGTTGAGGATAAGAAGCCTAGCTTGACCGATGAGCAGCGTAAGGAGCGCGCTACCCGCGGTGAGCTGGCGGTGGCTCTGTACCTTCAGGCTGGAGCTCCCGAGGTGAAGCTGCCCGAGACCTCCCCCTGGCCGGATGTGAAGACTGACGACCCGAACTACGCTGCGTACATTTGGGTTCGTGAGAAGGGTATCAGCTACGGCTGGTCGGACGGCAAGTTCCACGCGGACGCTGGCATCTCGAACGCTACCGTTGCAGCGTTCACTTACCGCGCGGCTGGTTCTCCTGCGGTGACGGGTAATTCCCCCTACGTGGATGTTAAGCCTGGTTCTGCGTTCTACCGTGAGATTCTGTGGGCTAGCCAGAATTTGACTACGGTGTACGGTGGTCAGTATTTCATTCCTCAGCAGCTGCTGACTCGCGGTCATCTGGAGACTGTCCTGGCTGCTTTCCAGTCTCGCTAAACATAGCCAGCTGAACACCCCCGTGTTCCCGAGCAGGTTTTCTGCCCAGGAGCGCGGGGCTCTGTTTTTGGGGTTTAGCGTGCTGAGTTTAGCGTGCTGGGTTCTCAGTTCTTAGTGGCTGGTCAACCTGTGAGAACCCTCAGAACCTTCAAGTTTTTCTTGAGCGTTTCCTGACATCTGTCCAACCCTTTGATAGGGTGAAAATGTCCCCGAAACCGACGGGGATATTCGACCACTTTTCTCATTGGGTTGGCGCAGATTCGACGGAGATTTCTCACCCCGAAACCCTATGAAACTGCATCATCCCGGTGGGTACGACCCGTAAGGATGATGTATGTCCTCGCTTCCGAACTCTAAGTCTTCGTTCCTCCGTGCGGCGCAGGGTTGCGGCGCACTGGTGCTGGCTGGCGCGATGGTTCTGCCGATGACTCCGGCGCTCGCCCAGGATGCGGCGCCTGCCGCTAATGCACCGGCGGCAAATGCTGTGACCCCCAAGCCGGCTGCTCAGGACGCGGCGGCACAGCCGACGTACTCCACCGACTATGACACCATTTTTTACACCGGTGAGGGCGGCACCGTGACCCTGAAGGGTACCGGTTTCACCAAGGAATGGCGTGAGCAGCACGGCACCGTTGTCTTCTACATTGCTGCTACGAAGGATCGCCCCGGTAATGCTGAGCCTTCCACCTCGATGCTTCGCTTTGAAGAGGGCAAGGACTTCACCATTGCCGATGACGGCACTTTTGAGGCAAAGCTGACCATCAAGGCTAAGGCTCTGGAGAGTTTCTACACTCCCATCGATTATTTCCCGGGTATCACCCTGGACGAGGTGCGTTACGAGACGGGTATTTTGACCGAGGCTAAGGGCCAGCCCCAGTCGAGCATTGAGGATATTTGGGCTCGCAAGAACGTTATCGCCCACCACCCGATGTACACTCGCGCTTACCATCCGCAGGTCCTGGCACCTAAGTGGAAGTACGATGCTCTGAAGGACACCACGAAGGATCAGGAGTTGCTGGTCAAGGGTGAGGGTTTCGTTGGTGAGGAGCTGCCCGGTCGTGAGGGTGCCATGTACGTGATTCGTGAGAAGGGCACCGGCACCCCCGTCCTGGCGATGAGCGATATGAAGTCCTACTATGAAGGCCCCGATGGCGTAACCCGCCTGGAGGGAGGCACTCTTTACCGCACCATCAAGATCCCCGCAAACACCCTGGATCCGTCTAAGCAGTACGTCATTGAGGCGTGGAGCGACTACGACTACGACCTCACCAAGAAGGACAGGCCCCTCATCACCCCGATTGTGGGTTTGGCGCCGGAGCACCGCGGTGTTCTTATGGGCCGTCAGGATCTGAAGTTTGAGGGTGTTCAGGACTTCGCGGATGCTACCGTGCCTAAGGGAGAGTACAAGAGCCTGATTTCGAAGCTCACCTACCAGGAGCAGCAGCAGCGCGCTACTCGCGGTGAGCTGACTGCGGCACTGTACGCTCAGGCTGGTAGCCCCAAGGTGAACCTCCCGGCAGTCTCCCCCTGGCCGGATGTGAAGACCACCGACCCGAACTACGCCGCCTACGTGTGGGCTCGTCAGAAGGGCATTACTTTCGGCTGGTCTGATGGTAAGTTCCACGCGGATGCCGGCATTTCGAACGCTACCGTTGCGGCGTTCACCTACCGCGCAGCGGGTTCCCCGGCTGTTTCCGGTGTTTCTTCGTTCACGGATGTTAATCCGAGTTCCGCCTTCTACCGTGAGATTCTGTGGTCCACTCAGCAGTATGTCATTAATCCGGATTTCGGCGCTTTTAATGCGACGGACCTGGTGAATCGTGGTCAGCTGGAGCAGATGCTGTTCAACTTCCAGAACCGAGCCAAGTAGAACGGCGCCAGGTAGAACCGCGCTATGTAAGACGGACTAGTTCCGCGCTAAATAACCCCGTGTTCCCGAATGGTTTTTCTATTCGGGAACACGGGGTTTTCTATGCCCGTTTTCTCTGCTTTTTTCTGCATCTATTTTTGGGTGCTCGCGGAATCATTGCGGCACAAAAATTCAAAACTTTCAACTATTCCTTGAGATTTCTCGCGACTTCTCATTAAGGGTTTGATATGCTGAGGCTACCCCCAAAACCGATGGGGATAATCAACGATTTTCTTATTGGATTAGCGCAACTTCGACGGTGAAGATTCGGCCGGAAATCATCCTGCAGGAATTGCAAACATCCAATGGGACGTACCATAAGGATGCTTTATGTCCTCACTTCCGAGTTCTAAGTCTTCATTCCGCCGTGCAACGCAGGGTTGTTGCGCTCTCATGTTGGCTGGCGCTATGGTCCTGCCGATGACTCCGGCGCTGGCTCAGGATACAGCACCGGTCACTAACATTTCTGTCCCTAACGCACCGGTTGCCGATACCGCCTCCCCGGTTTCTCAGGACGTCACGGATGGCCCGTCTTTCACCATTGATTATGGGGAGGGTGCGGCTTTGTACACCGATGAGTACAACGAAATTACGGTGAGGGGCACCGGCCTCACCAAGGAATGGCGTGAGCAGCACGGCAAGGCAGTCCTTTACATTGCCGCTACAGAGTATCATCCCGATAACGTTGAGCCTTCAAGGTCGGTGCGTTTCTTTGAAGAAGGTTGGCGTTTCCCTATTGCCGATGACGGCACTTTTGAGGCAGAGCTGACGATCAGATATGGCGACCTGGAGAGTTTCTACACCCCCGCTTATGGGGTCCCGTATTTCCGCGGGGAGGATGTGCACTATGAGATTGGCATCCTCACCGTGGGCGAGGATCAGCCGTGGCCGACCATTGAGGATATTTGGGCTCGTAAGAACGTGGCTATTCACAAGCCAATATATACCCGTCGCCATCCTGAAATTATCGGGGCCCACTGGAGGTACGATCCACTGAAGGACACCACGAAAGATCAAGAGCTGATGATTAAGGGTGAGGGTTTCAGCGCGTATGAGCTCCCCGGTCGTGAGGGTGTCATGTACACGATTCGAGAGAAGGGCACCGGCACCCCCGTCCTGCTCATGAGCGAGATGGAGCGCTACTACGAACGTAGCGATGGCGTAATGGCGCTGTGGGGAAACGCTGTTTACCGCACCATCAAAATTCCCGCGAACACTCTGGATCCGTCTAAGCAGTATGTCCTTGAAGCATGGAGCGACTATGGCTATGTCAACCAGACGGATAAGACTCTCATCACCCCGATTGTGGGTTTGGCGCCGGAGCACCGCGGTGTCCTTATGGGCCGTCAGGACTTGAAGTTTGAAGGTCTTGAGGAATTCACGAATGTATCTCTACCCAAACCCAAGTATAAGCATCTCTTCTCAAAGCTTAGCGATGAGGAACAGCAGCAGCGTGCTACTCGCGGTGAGCTAGCTGCGGCACTGTACCTTCAAGCTGGCGCCCCCAAGGTGAACCTCCCGGCGGTCTCCCCGTGGCCGGATGTGAAGACCACCGACCCGAAC
>NZ_KV832006.1:223001-241481 GCF_001837295.1 Rothia sp. HMSC065C03 | reverse complement strand
CCCGAACTTCCCCGCCTACGTGTGGGCTCGCCAGAAGGGCATTACTTTTGGCTGGTCTGATGGTAAGTTCCATGCAGATGCAGGTATTTCACGCGCTACTGTTGCCGCATTCACCTACCGTGCAGCAGGTTCCCCAGCTGTTTCCGGTGTTTCTTCGTTTACGGATGTGAATCCGAGTTCCGCCTTCTACCGTGAGATTTTGTGGTCTGCTCAGCATGGTGTCATTAACCCGCAGAGGGGTATTTTTGAGGCGACCACGATGGTAAATCGTGGTGAGCTGGAGCAGATGATGTTTATTTTTCAGAACCGCACTGACTATGGTGGGCTGGTTCTAGTCTGAGTCATAACCCCGTGCCCCCTGAGAGTCTTCTTCTCAGGATGCACGGGGTTCGGTTTTTATCGGCTGATCAACCTGTGAAATACCTCAGAACCTTCAAGCTTCTCTTGAGTGTTTCCTGACATCGTTTAGAGGGTTTGATAGGGTGAAAATGTCCCCGAAACCGACGGGGCTTCCAACCACTTTTCTCATAGGGTGTATGCAGATTCAACGGCGAATTCCCTACCCGCCGGTGAGCCGGCACAGCTCCACGAGAAACAACTTTTAAGGATGTATTATGTCCTCGCTTCCGAACTCTAAGTCCTCTTTCCTCCGCGCAGCTCAGGGTTGCGGCGCGCTGGCGTTGGCTGGTGCCATGGTTCTGCCGATGGCCCCGGCGCTGGCTCAGAATGCGGCTCCTGCCGCTGATGCAGCCGTTGCTGCCGCTACCCCGCAGGCTGCTCACCAGGACGCTGCGGATACCCCGACCCTGAACGTTTCCATCCCTGACGGTTACAAGTACGACGGCGTGAACCCCTTCCTCATCACGACCGAGGGCGGTACCGTCCATGTGAAGGGCGCAGGCTACACCAAGGAGTGGCGCGCTCAGCACGGTACCGTGGCGCTGTACATTGCTCCCGCGAACTACGCACCGTCTGGCTACGAGATTCCGACTTCGAAGATGCTGCGCTTTGTGGAGGGTCAGGACTTCACCATTTCTGATGACGGCACCTTCGAGGCTGACCTGAAGGTTGAGGCGTACGATCTTGCCGCCTACTACTTCGTTGATGATGACAACTTCCACGATCCGACCGGCGGCACCAAGTACGATGTCCGCTACGAGATTCACGTGGTTTCTGAGCAGAAGGGCCAGAAGCCTCTGACCGCTCAGGAGCTGTGGACCAGCAAGAACGTGGTAAGCACTCAGGTGCTGAACACTCTGGGTGAGAAGCCTGCGCCGTTCGCACCGCGCCTGAGTTACAACGCTGTGGCTGATACCGCAAAGTCGCAGGATTTGAACGTTGGTGGCCAGGGGTTCAACGGCGATATTCACTCCGTTAAGGGTGTCCAGTTCGTGGTTCGCGAGAAGGGCTCGAACACCCCGGTTCTGGCAACCAGCGACATTATCGAGTTTGACCACCCCACCCAGGCTTCGGCGTACCGTGACGGCAACCTGAACGGTACCGTGAATCTTCCGGCAAACACTCTGAATGCTTCGAAGAAGTACGTGATTGAGGTTTGGGCTAACGACGGTTACAGCGAGACGGGCGAGCTGCTCGCGCCGGTCGTGGGCAAGTCCACTGAGGGCCGCGGTACCCTGCTCGCATGGCAGGACCTGGATCTGAACGGCACGAACGGTTACAAGGATGCAAACCTGCCCAACGCTCAGGATCCCAAGAAGGACGACAACCAGAAGCCTGATCCTTCCGATGAGAAGCTGAAGACCCCCGCAACTCGCGGTGAGCTCGCAGCTGCCCTGTACATCCAGGCGGGTACTCCCGAGGTGAAGCTGCCCGAGACTTCCCCGTGGCCGGATGTGAAGACCGACGACCCGAACTACGCCGCCTACGTGTGGGCTCGTCAGAAGGGCATTACTTTTGGCTGGTCGGACGGTAAGTTCCATGCTGATGCCGGCATTTCGAATGCTACTGTTGCGGCGTTCGCCTACCGTGCGGCTGGTTCGCCCGCAGTGACGGGCAACTCCCCCTACAGCGATGTGGCTCCCGGTTCGGCGTTCTACCGCGAGATTCTGTGGGCTCAGCAGAACAAGGTGGTGCTGAACGCTAGCGGCGCTTTTGATGCTCAGCACATGGTGACTCATGGTGAGTTGGAGACTCTGATTGAGGCGTTCCAGGCTCGCGCTAAGTAAGGTCATTTAGACCGCCTGCGCTTGGCACCCCAAGCCCTGCAGAGTATTGCTCCCGCAGAAGTAATGCCCGGTCTGCACGTTCCCGTCAGGATCCTTGATGAGAGGTTCCTGTCGGGTTCGTATAGACCGGGCTTTACTGTGCCTAAATTTTTGAAGACTGCTTCTTGGTAGCTATTCAGCGGCTATTTTTCAGCGCTTACTTTTCAGCCAGGCTAGTCCATGCGGCGGCGGGTTCGGTGCTTGCCGAGTGCGCATCCTGACCGGTTGCCACGCCGGTGGAGACGGTGAAGTCCCACGGGTCGGTGTTGAGCGCGGACAGCTTCGTTTCGATGCCGTAGCCGCGCTCGGCGAGCAGGGCACGCAGACGGTCAGCCGCCGAACGCAACCACAGCGATTCACTGGCCGGATGGGAGCAATCAATCAGCGCGATGTTGCTGCCGTCAACTCGTGCCGTTTCGCGGAATTCGCTGGCGGGGTGGTGACGCAGGTCTGCGGTAATGTAGACCTGCGCGTCAGTGGCGCGCACCGCGTCGAAGAGGGAATCACCGGCACCACCGCAGAGGGCGACGCGGCGGATCAGCTGGTCGGCGCGTCCCGCAATGCGCAGGCCACCGGCGGTTGCGGGCAGTGCCGCTGCGAGGCGTTCCGCGAGTTCCTTGAGGGTGATTTCTTCAGGTAGGGTGCCGATGCGGCCGGTGCCTACCGCGTGTTCCTGCCCGTCGAGTACCTGGGTTTGCGCTTCGGTGAGCGGTTCGCGATCGATCAGGCCGATAGCGTCACAGAGTGCTTCGTTTACGCCTTCGACGGCGGCATCTGCGTTGGTGTGCGCGCCGAGCAGACCGCATCCGCCTTCGATGAGGGTGTGTAGCACGTTGCCCTTGTAGTCACTGTCGGGGATGAACTTTGCGCCGCGGAGCAGCAACGGGTGGTGGGTGATGAGTAGCTGTGCGCCTTCGACTACGGCTTCTTCAGCGGTGGCGGTGAGGGCATCCACTGCGAAAAGGACGGTGCTCACTTTAGCGGCGGCGCGACCGGCGACGAGGCCGGAGGCATCCCAACCGGCGGCAAGCTGCGGCGGGAAGAGCGTGTGGAAGGCGTCAACGACTTCTGCGAGGGTGGGGGTTTCAAGTTTTTCAGTCATACCTCTATTGTGGCAGGTGGCGCGGCGGTAACTCGGGAATATTATGCAGCCCTACGGTGTTCTTCAGGTAGTGTGGATTTATAGTTCGAGGAGGAATCATGACTGATGTTGTTCTTGCCGGCGGCTGCTTCTGGTGCCTGGATGCGGTATACCGCCAGTTCCGCGGGGTTGAGGCGAGCGTCTGCGGCTACACGGGTGGCGAGACTCCCGACCCTGATTATCGTTCGGTGTGCTCGGGTGCGACCGGCCATCAGGAGGCGCTGAAGCTCAGCTTTGACCCGCAGGTGATTGACCTGGATACGGTGTTGGATATTTTCTTTACGAGCCACGACCCGACCAGCTGGGATCGTCAGGGCGCGGATACCGGTTCGCAGTACCGTTCGGTTCTTTTCTACGCGGATGAGCAGCAGCGTGAGGCGTTTGAGCGTGCGGTGGCGCGTGCTCAGCAGCTGTACCCCTCCCCCATCGTTACGGAGATTAAGCCCCTGGGCGTGTTCTATGAGGCTGAGGAATATCACCAGAACTATTACGCGTTGAACCCGGCGCAGGGCTATTGTGCGTTTGTGGTAAGCCCGAAGGTGGCTCACGCGCGCCGTAATTTTGCGCATCTGCTCCGCTAGGTTGCACGCCCCTCCAGTTGTTTTGCCCCGCGGCTGTTGTTCTTTCTTCGAAAATATTCGGAATAACGACCGCGGGGTTTCTTCATGCGTGCCCAGTTCTCCCAAGCTATTTGCTATTCACATGTGCTTTAGGGTTGCTATAAGGTGCGCCCGGTATGATGGGGGTGTCGACTCACTCCTCCTCATCTGTTGACCTCTTCGAAAGACTGCTGATGACTAGCTCTTCTTCTAAGTCCATCGCTTTGAGCCGCCGCGCCGTGTTGGGTGTGGGCGGTGTTGGTCTTGCCGCCGTGTTGGGTGCGTGTGCGCGTACGGTGCATCCGCCGGCTGATGTTGCTGAGTCTGGCTCGGCGAGTGCTCCGGCGAGCCCCTCTGCTTCGCCGGCGTTGCCGTCTGCGAATAAGTCGTATCAGGGTAAGGTCACGTTCGATAACTTTGAGAAGAACGGCGAGTATGTGCCTGCCACGGCTGAGAAGAAGGCGCAGAATGTACCCAAACCGATCATGCCGGAGAAGGTGCAGGAGCTGAGTATTGACGGTATTTATGCGCTGATTGGTTATTGGATTTCTAGTTTTAATTATTTGGCGTTGACGGGTGATATTGAGCCGTTGAAGAAGACGGACCCGAGCAGCGATTATTATAAGGAGCTTGAGCCGATGGTTAAGCTCTATGAGACGGGGCGCGGCTGGATTTACGATACGAGTGAGCCGATGTCTGTGTACCTGTTGACGGATACTCCCACGCAGATTGAGGGCGACCGTATTCGTTATTTCTGGCGTGCTCGCTCCCTGGTTGATCAGAATGCGAAGAGGCATCTGACGGAGGGCGATAACCGCGATAAGTCCCTTGTGGGGGCTGAGGATTCTCAGGGCCAGGCGATGCGGATTGTTGTGGAGTATAAGGAGGGTGCTTGGTTTATGAGCACTCAGAAGGATAAGGATGCTGATAAGAGCTCGGATTCTGCGAGCCCTTCGGCTTCCTAGTGCACTAATTGCAGCTTTTTGATCTTTTCTCTGCAAAAGGATACAAGTAGCGATATTTGATATCTATTTGCGCGTTTAGGGTATGATAAGGGTGTCAACTCACTCTCTTTCCTTTGTTGACTTCTTTTGAAAGGCTGATAATGACGAGCCCTTCCCTCATATCTACCCGCGTGAGCCGCCGCGTGGCGCTGGGTGCGACCGGTGCCGGTGCACTTGCTGCGTTGACTGCGTGTGCTGGTAGTATCCGCCCGCTGGCTGATGGCTCAGCGTCAAGCTCCGCTTCCGCAAGTGCATCCGCTAGTGCTTCAGCTAGTGCCTCGGCAAGCGCTTCGGCTTCTGCTTCTTCCAGCAAGTCCTATAAGGGCTTCGTAAAGTTTGATAACTTCGAGAAGAAGGGCGAGTACGTTCCTGCCACGGCTGAGAAGAAGGCACAGAATGTGCCCAAACCTCTCGTTCCGGCGAACATGAACGAGCAGAACGTTGATGGCATGTATGCGTTCATTGGCTACTGGCTGGCGAGCTTCAACTATGTGCTGATGACCGGTGATGCTGAGCCGATGAAGAAGGCTGACCCTGCAGATGTGTATGCGAAGAGCCTGCAGGAATTTACGTTGATGTACGAGAGTGATCTGGGCTGGATGTACGGTGCGGATACCCCGGTTACTATGGAGTTGATTAGTAGTGCACCGCAGAAGCCTTCCGGTAGCGGCACCCGTTACTACTGGCCGGGCTACATGAACTACAGCGCAGATGCGAAGATTCATCGTGAGGGTAAGTCTGACCTACCTTTTAAGACGTCTTCTAGCCCGAATGGCAAGCTGATGAAGGCTGCTGTGGAGTATAAGGACGGTAAGTGGTTTATGCTTACCGGCAATGAGGGCTCTTCTGCATCTGCTTCTTCTGGTAGCTCTTCGTCTGTCTAGGCCGTTGTCTTTGACAGCGTGAATAGGCTTCTCCCCCGCCCGCGGTTATGCGCCGTGGGTGGGGGGGTTTCTTTTGCCAAAAACCCAGGGAACACTCAGGGGGAAACCCTGCGGGTGTTCGGGGTCGGCTGAGAGTGCCTCGGGTACGCTTAACGTATATACATTGACGTACTACATATGGTCTTTACCTGCAGGTTTGAGCCTCGTGCTGACGGCTTTGTGGGTGAAGGATCCGACGAAGGACTTCCGATGACTACTTTCTTCACTCGACGTACCGCTCTGGGTGTTGCTGTTGCGGGTGCACTTTCTGCGTTGACTGCGTGCGCTAGCGATATTCGCCCGCTGGCTGGCAGTACCGGCTCGGCTTCTCCGTCGGAGGCGGCGACCACCTCCGAATCTGCGTCTGCATCGGCGTCTCTTTCTGCTTCGGCGCCTGCGAGTGCTTCTGTAGCCTCGGGTCTTCCGTCTTCGGGTAAGTCCTATAAGGGTCCAATGAAGTTTGATAGCTATGAGAAGACCGGTGAGTACGTTCCGGCGAGCGCTACGCAGATGGCGCAGAATATGCCGAAGCCTGTTCCTCCGGCGAATATGAAGGAGCACAGCGTTGATGGTGCGTATGCTTTCTTGAGTTTCTGGCTGGCGAGCTTGAATTACCTCATGATGACGGGTAACCCTGGTCCGATTGAGATCGTTTACCATGATGGTTACGGCTGGGAGAAGTATCCCAGCACGATTAAGCTGTATGCGTCGGGTTTGGGTTGGGTGTACGGTACGGAAACTCCGTATATTGTTGAGCTGCTGACGGATGCGCCCCGTGAGGTGCCGGGTAGCAATAATACTCGCTTTATTTGGGAGGGCTATTCCTATATGGATCCCAAGATGATGCGGCATTACAATGGTCAGCCGGAGAAGGCGACGAGCGCTGATGAGTCGAAGAAGAAGGTGGCGAGGTTCCGACTGGATTACAAGGATGGCAAGTGGGAGTTGTCTAGCGCCGCATAGTTGCCGTATTGCTGAAGGTTCCCTCGCATGCTGACTTCTCATGATGGAAGACCCCGCACCTGGTAAAACGCTGGGTGTGGGGTCTTAATTTTCTGAACATTCGAAGTGGTCACGGGGCTATTTGGTGGCTCTCGGGTAACCTTAAAGGTGTATACATTGACGTACTGATAGGTCTTTACAGGGCGTCTACGCCTGCTCTGGCGCACGGTGTTTTTATCTGTTCTGTATTGGTTCCAACGAAGGGCTTCCGATGACTACCTTCTTCACTCGACGTACTCTCCTGGGCGTGGGTGCGACCGGTGTTCTTGCAGCGCTGACTGCGTGCGCTACTGATATTCGTCCGCTGTCGCAGGGCTCGGGTGGTTCCTCTGGTTCGGCTTCTAATGCTGCTTCTGGCGCTACTTCTGGCGCGGCTTCCTCTTCTGTGAGCGCCTCGGCGTCACCTTCTCCTACTGATGATCACACGCCCGGCTCATACGTGGGCCCGATTAAGTTCAATAACTACGAGCGGAGCGGCACCTACATTCCGGCGAGTGCGGAGGCGCCGGCGCAGAACGTGCCGAAGCCTCTTATCCCGGAGAAGATGAAGGAGAACAGCCCCGAGGGTGCTTACGCTCTGATGGGTTATTGGCTTGCTTCCCAGAATTATCTGATTCTGACCGGCGATGTTGAGCCGCTGATGAAGGCGGATCCTGCGAAGGCTTTTTTGAGGAACTCTAGGACCATGATTAAGCTCTACGAGTCGGGTCTGGGTTGGATTTACGGTTCGGATCAGCCGTACAAGATTGAGATTGCGGAGAATGAGCTTCAGCCGGTTGCTAATAAGCCGGACCGTTATGAATGGCTTGTGACCGTCGCGTATGATCCTGCCGCTAAGTACCACATTGAGGGTGAGCCTGATGCGACTATCGTTGAGGAGGAAAAGACGATTCCTCGCACGACGAAGTTCATCATGGAGTACAAAGAAGGCATGTGGCGCATGCTCTTGGACAACAACAGTTAAATTCCTCTCCTTCTGATACTCACTACTTAAGGATTTTTGATGACGACTTTCCTTTCTCGGCGTGCAGCCCTACTAGCTGCCGGTGCGGGCGCTATTACGATGCTGAGTGCCTGCTCCAGCGATACTCGTCCGTTGGCTGATAGCTCCCCGTCTGCTTCTGGGGAGGCTTCCTCTTCAGCAAGTTCTAGCGCCTCTGCTACCCCCTCCGCTTCTGCTAGCTCATCCTCTGCGGATGGTTCTTCTGAGAAGTCTTATCTGGGGCCGGTAAAATTCGATAACTATGAGAAGAAGGGCGAGTACGTCCCCGCGGATGAGACGCACAAGGCGCAGAATGTGCCCAAGCCCCTCCCTCCGGCGAATATGCATGAGAAAACCATTGATGGCGCATACTCTGCCTTTAGTTTTTGGCTTGCCAGCGTCAACTATCTGGTGCTCACCGGTGACGATGAGCCGTTGAAGCAGGCTGACCCCTCCGGCAGGGATGTGAAGTCTTTCCATGATTACGTGACTTTTTATGAGTCCAATGAGGGGTGGTTTTACGGTTCGGAGCATGCGCTTCAGGCTGAGATTATGACCCCGCAACCTGAGAAGGTATCGGGTAGCGACTCCCTCTACTACTGGCGTATCACGCTATCCAAGGACTCTAAGGCGATGATGCATGTTGAGGGTAAGGGAAACAGGCCTATGTACCAGAACACTTCCATGGAGCCTGAGCTTTCCGACCTGAAATTGTCGTATCAGGACGGCAAGTGGTTCACTTACCCCACCAAGGTACATGGACAAGGCTCTGCGAGCCCGAGCACCAAAGCATCCGATGAGGCTAACGCTAAGAATGCCTAGAGCATCTTTGCTGAGTCCGTCTTAGAGGCGGGGATTCACCTCGCTTACAGGCGCATAAGATTTATGGCTTAGGCCCATGACCCTACGCACTACTTAAGGATTTTTCATGGCAACTTTTCTTTCTCGACGTGCCGCACTAGCGGCTGCTACCGGTGCCGGTGCGGCTGTAGCGCTGACTGCCTGCGCTAGCGATATCCGCCCGCTGGCTGATAGCTCTTCTTCTCCTTCCGGTGAGGCTTCACCTTCGGCAAGTGCTTCTGAATCTGCGAGCGCATCCGCTTCAGCGTCTGCCGCTGATTCCGGCAAGAAGTCGTATAAGGGCACGGTGAAGCTCGACAAGTACGAGAAGAACGGCGAGTACGTTCCTGCCACTGCTGAAAAGAAGGCACAGAACGTGCCGAAGCCTGTTGTTCCGGAGAAGATGAACGAGGCAACCGTTGAAGGCATGTACCAGTTCCTCAGCTACTGGCTGGCGAGCTTCAATTACATGTTTATGACGGGCGATTACGAGCCGCTCAAGAAGGCTGACCCGTACTCCCACTATGCGAACGAGGGCAGCAATGCTGTTATCATCTACTCTTCCGGCAGGGGCTGGGTATACGACACGGATGCGCCGGTTACCGTTCAGCTTCTGACCGACGCCCCGAAGAAGGTCGCGGGCGGACCCAACCGCTACGATTGGCTCGGACGCATCATCTATGACCCCAACGCGAAGATCCACATTGAGGGTCAGGACCCCGCTCCCCTAGTCGATGGATCCACTAAGAGCGAGGCAACCAACTTCGCGGCGGACTACAAGGACGGCGCGTGGTACATGCTCAGTGATGAGGATGCTGATGCATCCTCTTCCGAGAAGAGCAGCGCTAGCGCCTAAAACCCGCCTCTAAGCGGCTGGTTCTGAAAGTGAGGGAAGCTCCCGTATGCAGTTGAGATTGCATGCGGGGGCTTCCTCTTTACCTACGTGCGGTGGCGATGTTCCCTTATGCGTTCATGAGCGGACTTTGAACATGCGTCAGTTCCTTCGGGTACGCTTAAAAGTACACTGACAAACCGTTTAGGGGTTCTCATGCCTACTTTCGTTACTCGCCGCACCGCCCTGGGCGTTGCTACCGCTGCCGCGCTCGCTTCCCTGACTGCCTGCGCAAATGATATTCGCCCGCTGGAAGACCCGAGCGTAGTTGACCCGATGCGCCCTTACAAGGGTGACTTGAAATTCAATAGCTACAAGTCCACCGGAACCTACCGCCCCGCAAGCACCACGAAGAAGGCGGAGAACCCGCCCATGCCCGTTCCTCCCGAGAACATAAAGTCAAAGACGATCTCGGGCATGTATGCGGCGCTGGGCTACTGGCTCGCAGCCCTGAACTATCTGACGGTTACCGGCGACGCTGCCCCGTTCAAGGACGTGGACCTAGACGGTATCTACGTACAGAAGATGAAGATATACGTAGACTTGTACGCGAAGGATGAGGGATGGATGTACGGCACCGATACGCCGCTCTTGGCTGAGCTGATCGAAGAGACTCCACAGAAGGTTGACGATGAGCAGTACCGTTGGAAGGGTATTGGCCGTAACCATAAGGCCGCCGTTCTCCATTACGTACCGGAGGACAGGGATATTCACATTGCAGATACGAGCGGCAGCTCTGCTAATGATGAGGTCACTTTTGTGTTGAATTATCGGAACAATACGTGGATGGTCACCATTGAGACGAAAAGCTCTTCGACAGCTACCCCCGACTCCTCGGGCGGAAGCAATTCTGGCCTCAACGTTTAGGATGCAGTGGCATAGACACCGACACCACGTACGCCTAACAAACAGCACTTTTCGTTAGCTAACGCAGTTTTTGTAGCATTTTCCCAGGTTTGATCCCCAAGAAATCATAAACATATCCAAATACACTAAGGTACTCTGAAATAGATACACCGATAATCTATTGAAGGGTACCTTATGTCTACCTTCGTGACCCGACGCGCCGCCCTTGGCATCGCCGCCACCGCCGCGCTCGCCTCCTTGACTGCCTGCGCCAGTGATATTCGCCCGCTCAGCAACCAGAGCACGCCCGATACACAGCGCTCCTACAAGGGCGAGCTGAAGTTCAACGGCTACAAATCACGCGGCACCTACATTCCCGCAACCAGCTCGAAAAAGGCGGAGAATCCACCCAAGCCTGCCCCTCCTGCAGAGATGAAAGCCAAAACGACGGAGGGCATGTACGCCGCCATAAACTACTGGTTGGCTTCTTTCAATTACCTTATGATTACCGGCGACATTGAGCCCTTTAAGGCTGTGGATATAAACCGAAACGATATCTACAAGGCCGAACCTTTCGTCGAATTTTATGAGAAGAACACTGGCTGGGTGTACGGTACTGATGCGCCGTTCTCAGCAGAACTGACCGAGGACGCTCCGCAGAGGGTTGACGAACAACAGTACCGCTGGCTGGGTGTTGGCCGATATAACAAGGAAGCAAAGATTCACTACACAGATGGCAGGGAACTCACCATGGCCTCATTGAGCAGCGGCCCCGGTGATTATGAGTTCTTCTTTATCTTGGAGTATCAGGATGGCGCATGGACGGTTCGGAATGAACCAGCCAAACTTACAACAAGCTCACCCAACTCAAGCGCGAGCAGCTCCGGCGCCCCCGTTTAGAACCCCGGCCATATCGTAGTCGTGCGAGAATCTCTGGGTCCCGTGTTTTTCGTCATCTACCGCCGCTTTTACGGCGTTGGAGGCGCACACAACATTGGGCTGGCCGCTCCCCTGCGATATTCTGGAATTAGTTCAATACCGGCACATACTTTATTCACCTCAGAAAGAGCCCCATGTCTACCATGTACACCCGCCGCACCGCCCTGACCGCACTGGGTCTGGGCACCGCCGCGCTTCTTGCCGCATGTTCCTCGAAGTCCTCCGAATCTTCAGCAACCGCGAGCGCATCCGCACCCGAGTCTTCGGCATCCGCGAGCGCTACCGCATCCGTCTCCCCCACCGCGGAGGCAACCACCACCATTGAACCTGGCCCCAGCATGAAGGGTGAGGTCGTTCTTGCCGACTACTCCTCCACCGGCACTTTTGAGCCCGGCACCAAGGAGCACAAGGCAGTGAACGTCGCGATTCCCGTGGAGCCGGCGAAGCTGCGTGAGAACAGTGTTGAGGGTCTGCACGCGTTCATTGCGTACTGGCAGGCTACTCTGAACTACCTGCTGCTGACCGGTGACGGTGCACGCTTCACGAACATTGACCACACCGGCGATTACTCGACTGTGGCTGAGTTCTTCCAGAGCATGTACGCTTCGGAGACCGGCTGGGTTATTGGTTCGGAGCGTCCGATGGTTCTGTCGTTGACTGCTGACCGCCCGACCAAGGATACCCGCACCGGCTACTACACTTGGGCAACCGAGATGGTGATTGATGGTGCTGAGGGTGCTGGCGTGTACAGCAAGACCAATGATCGTGTGCAGCCGCTGACTGAGGTGTTCAAGTACCCCGGTAAGCCGGTGGCTGGTCAGATTGTGGCGCATTACCAGGACGGCACTTGGCGTATGGTGCGTCGCGCTCCGGGTACTGCTTCTGCTTCGCCGGTTCCGTCGCTGAGCCCGAGCGCTTCGGCTGAGGGTTCTGCCTCTGCGGAGGCTACCACTGCTTCTGCTGAGGCATCGGCACAGTAGATTCCGGGTCCCCTATACCGCTGAAAAGCCACATGTGTTTCGAGAAGCCACCATTATGGTTGCTTTTCGAAACACATGTGGCTTCTCGCTTTTAGTCTTTCTTGAAAAGGCAGGTATAAACAAAAAGCCTTGATTCCGAAGAACCAAGGCTTTTTCCTAGTGTGACCCCAACCGGATGGGTACGGTGATGAGGGCGCATAATGCCGAGCGCGCGAGGGATTTCATTATGCGTCCGAATGCCACGCCGTAAGAAGTGGCGGGGCCTGATGCCGAGCGCGCGAGGAAATCCATCATGCCCCGGAGTGCCGCGACGTAAGGAGCGGCGCCGTGAGAGGCTCACGGCGGCACCATAGAATCTAAAACCATTTTTCACAGGATAAACAAAGAAGCTCCCCAGTCTTTCGACTGGAGAGCTTCTTTCCTAGTGGTGACCCCAACCGGATTTGAACCGGTGTTGCCGCCGTGAGAGGGCGGAGTACTAGGCCGCTATACGATGGGGCCGTGAGATTTACATCTCTTTTACCAGGTCGCCCTGGCAACACATATAACTATACAGAGGTTCCCAGAAACAACCAAATCGAAAAGCGGTGAAATGAGTCACATATTTTACACTGAGTGCAAGGCCTAAAAACAGACTCCTCCCCCAGTGGTGTAGGTACTCCCCCGACAGCCATCCGGCACCTCCGCAGCGCCCGCCTCCACACCTGCGCCTACCCCGTTCAGGCACCACGGCATCACGGCGTCACAGCATCAAGGGCGCAAAAATGCGCCCCGCACAGTGTACGGGGCGCATCCGCTCAAACTAGAGCGAGAAACTATGCCTTACGGCGACGAAGCACCATCACAGCAGCACCAGCAATCAGCGCGAACGCACCGACAGCAGCCAGGCTCAGAACGTTCTGAGCACCAGTCTTAGCCAGCGAACCCTTGCTCTGAGGCGCAGACTTGGTAGCCGAAGCACTCACCTGAGAATCCGAACCGGAGCCCTTAGACTGATCCTCAGACTTCACCGAAGAAGAGTTCTTCAGCGGCGCGGTCTTCGCGGTGGTTCCCAGCTGATCGTTAGTTTCCTCAGCCTTCGACTGTTCACCCTTGGGCTGCTCAGCCGCCGGCTTCTCCGCTACTGCAGCAGACGCGGAAGGCGATGCCGAAGCATTGGTCGGGAATGCCGGCTCGTCAGCTTCGTCGCGATTATCTGCATTACCGGCATCCTTCGCATCGTTAACAATCAGCGAAACAGCCGAATCGTAATTGCGGTTGGTAGCCACATCAGAACCAGCGGTGACGGTACCGAGCATGTAGCCCTGGCTGTACTGCATGGTGTTCGCCGGAACACGCAGAGTTGCCTCGAAGGAGTACTTGCCGGTGCGTGCGTTGTAGACAAACGCGCTCGCAGGAACGACAGTGGAGACCTTCTGAATGTTTGCCAGTTCGCTATCGGTCAGTTTGTCGTAACCCATCGACCATTCGCCTTCCTTGACGAGGAACAGGCGAATACCTTCTGCCGGGGGCTTCTCAAAGTCATAGCCGGAGACGTGGAAGGTGTAGGGGCGGGTAATGTCGACGGTGCCCTCAGCGAAGTTCAGGGTGGGGTCAATCAACACTGCGGTAGCCTGCTTCGGGTAGCCCTGGAAGGGAACCTTAGCGGGATTAATAGTCGCGGTGGAGGTGAACTCACCCTCGGAAACCTCGGCGTAGAACTTCACGATGGAGTTCGGAACCAGCTTCTGCTGCGAGGAAGGAACAGTCTTACCGTTACGATCCACGGTCGCCTTGGAGGTGTAGGTGTCGGTCATGGTGCCGTCACCGGTCTTCGAGTTCAGCACGTAGGGCACAGCCGCGGTGGTGTTAGCGATATCCTGCTTGTCCACTGCGATGACGGAGCCATCCTCGGTGACGGTCAGGTCGTTAGCCTTACCGCCGTTCATCTCAACCTCGCCAATCACGCGGTCGGTCTTAGCGTCAAAGATAGCGATCTTGCCGGTACCGAAATCGGTCACGTACACCAGGTCGCGGTCCTCGTCGTTCTCCATGGACAGCGCCTGGGTGCCGAACTTGACGAACTTCTTGAACGCACCGGTGGTCAGATCGTAGACGGAGATACCGGAGTTCACGCCATCCACACCCTGGGAGGAGACGTAAATTTCGTTCTCGGAGTGGTCAATGGTGACGTCAGAGGGGCGAACCTCAACGGAGGAGTTCTCGCCGCGAGTCTGAATAACCTGCTCGGTCTTGAAGGTCTTGGTGTTGATGACGAAGACCTTGCCGCCGGTGCGCTCGGGCACGTACAACTTGTCGCCGTCAATGGTCATATTCATGCCGACGTAGCGGGTACCGCCGTTGGGGGCACCCTCCAGCTGCAGCTTAGTAACCTCAAAGGTCTTCATGTCGATAGCGGACACATAGTAGCGGCCGGTCACGAACACCTTGCCGGAGTTGTGGTCCACCAGCACGGAGCGGGGGTGTTCAATCCAGTTCGGGTCGCTCTCGGCGATACCGTGGTTAGTCCAAATCTGTTCCATGGTGTTCTGGTCGAACACGGACAGGGAGTTGTCGGTGGTGTTAGTAACCCACACGGTGCCGGACACGTCATCAACAGTGATGCCGTACGCGGAAATGTAGCCGAATTCGCCGTTCTTATCCAGCTCGAAAGGAAGCGCTGCTACTTCTTCAATCTGAAGAGTGTCTGCGTTGACACGAGCAATGGTGGAGGCGAGGTCGCCGCGTGCACCCACGCCGACCATCCAAATCTTGTTGGTCGCCTTGGAGTAGGCAACCTGGTACTGGCCGGGCAGACCCTGGGTAATCTGCGCGACGGACGCGGAGGTATCAACAACGCGGCTCAGCGATGCGGTGGAAGGAGCCGATGCGCTGGGAGTCGCGGTCTGGTTTGCGGTGTTCGGTGCTGCGAAGGAGGCAGGGATCATAGCTGCGCCAGAGATTGCGAGCGCAAGGGAGCCGACGGCGAGCCCCTTCAATGCCTTGCCCGAGGAGGGAGTGAGGTTCAATGTGTGTCCTTCAAATGTGTAACGGAAGTGCTCACATGCCGCATGCGAATGCTAACGAGACACCCGTGAATATGCGGTGACATATTCGACGGCACGAAAAGCAGAAATGCAGGTAACGCATAAATTTACCTACCTTCTAATCCTCAATGTTTTCCCAGGAAAATACAAGCAGCGACGTGGGCGTGTTTTGTGTTTTTGTGAGTAATCCCCTAATTCGCCTTCAGTATCACGTGAAGGTTGAGGCGCTTCCCCGGTTTTTCCTTGCTCTTGCGGGCAAAAACCCAGGTCGCGAGGGGTATTGTGATGCTTTTATATTTACACATTAATGTAAATGTTTAGGTGAGGCGCGCCAGCGAGATTCACCACGGGTTAAACATTTTCTCGACATTCAAAACCTATATTTTTACAGGCAAGTGCACATATATAAATATTTCCTAAAACCACCTATCCAGCATTAGCCCAAGCGGGCACACAAAAGGCGGGTACCCCTCCCCCAGATTCGAAGAATCCGAAAGAGAAAATACCCGCCTTTCACGCGTTATATCGAGCGTTTAAGCCCGAGAGCTAAACGTTACGCTTTATGCCTTGCGGCGGCGCACCACCAGAGCAGCACCCGCAATCAGAGCCACAGAAGCAAAAGCAACCAGCGGCATCACAGCGTTCGCACCGGTGTTCGCCAGAGCGCCACGCGAAGAACCAGCCTGCGAGGAACCTGCGTCGCTCTTAGCTACCGAGGAGCCACCGCCCAAATTATCGGAACCACCTGCGGAGGAACCACCGTTCTTCACAGCCGAACCGGACTTATCAGCCTTCACAGCATCCGGAGCAGACTTGGAGTCCTGTGCACCGGTCTTAGCGTCAGACTTCTTATCCTCAGACTTAACGTCCTCAGACTTAACGTCCTCAGACTTCTTATCTTCAGCCTTCTTGTCCTCTACCTTCGGGTCAGCAGGCTTCGGGTCAGCAGGCTTCGACTCCTCAGCCTTCACACCGGTCACCGTCGGGTAACCCGCAAAGTCCAGCGAAGTCGGGGTGATACCCACCGGAGCTGCGCTCGCGTCGGTGTCCTTCACGCCAACCTTGAACTTCAGAATGGAGTTAGCCTTCAGCTGCTGAACCGATGCGGGAACGTCGTTACCCTGGCGGTCCTTGCCGGGCAGGGTGGTGTACTCGCTGGCGGTGGTAATCTCGCCGGTGGTGCCGTTGAGCACGTAGGGCAGGGTCACCTTCTCGTCGCGGTCCTTCTTGTCGAGGACCAGTACGGAGCCGTCCTTGAGCAGGGTCACGTCGTTCGCGGCTGCGCCGTTCATCTCGACCTCGCCGATGACCTCGTCAGCGCGGCCGTCGAAGACAGCCACCTTGCCGGTGCCGAAGTCGGTTACGTACACCAGGTCGCGGTCCTCATCGTGCTCCAGAGCGAGCGCCTGGGTGCCGAACTTGACGAACTTCTTGAACTCGCCGGTGGTCAGGTCGTACACGGAGATACCGGAGTTGACGCCCTTCACACCCTGGGAAGATACGTAAATCTCATTCAGCGAGTGATCCACAGCAACGTCAGAGGGGCGAACCTCAACGGTGGAATCCTCACCCTGAGTCTGGATGGTCTTCTCAACCTTGAAGGTCTTGGTGTCCACGACGAAGAGCTTGCCGCCGGTGCGCTCGGGCACGTACAGCTTGCCGCCATCGAGGAACAGGTTCATGCTGATGTAGCGGGTGCCACCGTCGGGTGCGCCCTCAAGCTGAATCTTCTCAACCTGCTTAGTCTTCAGGTCAATAGCAGAGACAAAGTAACGGCCGGTCACGAACGCCTTACCGGACTCGTGGTCAACCAAAACGGAGCGGGGGTGCTCAATCCAGTTCGGGTCGTCCTTCTTCACGCCCTCGTTGCTCCAGATGAGCTTGAGAGTCTGCTGGTCGTACACTGCCACGGAGTTGTCGGTGGTGTTGGTAACCCAGACGGTGCCGTCCACGTCATCAACGGTCACGCCGTACGCGGAGGTGTAACCATACTGGCCCTTGTCGTTCTTCTTCACGGGCAGCTCGGCGAAAGCCTCGGTCTGCAGGGTGTCTGCATCCACGCGTGCCAGGGAGGAAGCGAGGCCGCCTCGCGCACCCACGGTGGGTACGAACAGCTTGTGGTTCTTCTTGGAGTAGCCAACCTGGAACTGGCCGGGCAGACCCTGAATGATGTTCGCAACGCTACCGTTTGCGTCCACGGTGCGGTGAGCCTCGGTGGAGGGGGTGGTTGCGTTGTTGTCAGTTGCCTTGGTCTTGGTGGCGGTTGCCGGGTAGCCCTGGAACTCGCGGGTTTCGGGGGTGACCTGCTTGACCTCGGAGTTGTCGCCTGCGGTTGCGGTGACCTTGAACTTCAGGATGGAGTTCGCCTGAATCTCGGAGGTCTTGGCGGGAACCTCGTTGCCCTGCTTGTCCTTAGAAGGCTTGCTGGTGACCTGGCTGGAGGTGCTGACGGTGCCGGTGGTGCCGTCGAGGACGTAGGGCACGGTTGCGGTTGCGCCAGCCTGCTTGTCGACAGCGACTACGGAGCCGTTGGGCAGTACGACCAGGTCGTTTGCCTTGCCGCCGTTCATAGCGACCTCGGCAATCAGCTTGTCCGCTGCGCCGCCGTCAATCACGCCCACCTTGCCGGTGCCGAAGTCGGTCACGTACACCAGGTCGTTCGCCTCGTCGTTGTCCAGCGCGAGTGCCTGGGTGCCGACCGGGATGAACTTCTTGAACTCGTGGGTGGTCGCGTCGTAGATGGACACGCCGGAGTTCGCTCCCTTCACGCCCTGGGAGGAGACGTAAATTTCGTTCTGGGAGTGGTCAATCGCGATGTCGGAGGGGCGAACCTCACCCTCAGCGTTGCCCTTGGTGTCGAAGCTGGTCTCCACCTTGAAGGTCTTGGTGTCGATGACGAAAATCTTGCCGCCGGTACGCTCGGGCACGTACAGCTTACCGCCGTCAACCAGGATGTTCATGCTGATGTAGCGGGTGCCGCCGTCGGGTGCGCCTTCGAGCTGGATCTTCTCAACCTGCTTGGTCTTCAGGTCAATCGCGGATACGAAGAAGCGGCCGGTCACGAACGCCTTACCGGACTCG
>NZ_KV832006.1:219246-222901 GCF_001837295.1 Rothia sp. HMSC065C03 | reverse complement strand
GAGCGGGGGTGCTCAATCCAGTTCGGGTCGGTCTCCGCGATACCCGCGGTGGTCCAGACCTGCTGCATCGTTGCCTGATCGTACACGGACACGGAGTTGTCGGTGGTGTTGGTAACCCAAACGGTGCCGTCTACATCGTCAACGGTGATGCCGTAGGCTGCGTCGTACTGGTAGCCCTTGTCGTTCTTGACGATGGGCAGCTCGGCGACAGCCTCAATCTTCAGGGAGTTTGCGTCAATGCGAGCGATAGTAGAAACGTGCTTGTCGCGGTCTGCAGTGCCCGCAACCCAAATCTTGTTGGTCTTCTTGGAGTATGCGACCTGGAACTGACCGGGCAGGCCCTGGGTGATCTTTGCCATCGCCTTGTCGGTGATGGTGCGAGCGTCAGTGCTCTGGCTTGCCGCCGGGGTGGAGTCTGCCGCGAACGATGCGGGGATGGTGGCAACGCCGGAAATTGCCAGTGCCAGCGATCCAACGGCGAGGCCCTTGAATGCCTTGCTTGAAGCGAGGTTCATATGTATGTCCTTTTTCGTGGGTGGTGTGTGAAGGTGCGTCTCTCCCCCACCGATGGGTGGTGAGGCGCCGCGTTTTCCTTGCTCTTTGGTGTGGGTTTCGTGGGCCCACGAGGAAGGAAACTAGTCTTCACACAGTATTAAGTAAGGCAACCTTTAACTTACCTTCTAGGTAATACTTACTTAGCGCACAGGATTTTGCAAGATTTCAGGTATATATGACGCAAAATTTCATATGACAGGCACAGCCTGTCACTAAAACTCCCCGAGAAGCGGCAATGTAGCAGCACGACGCAACTCGGCGCCCCGAAATAGCACGCCAAAACGGTACCCCGACATAGTACCCCGCAGGGCGCACCCCCCAGGGCGCACTGCACAACCCGCACAACAAAACCCCCGCCTCCGGCAAAAGCCAGAAGACGGGGGTTTCACACTACCCAGCGCACACAGCGCCGCGGTTAGCTAAATTTAGGAGCCGTACGAGATTTAAGAAACGTACGAGAAGTCAGTGAACAGCAGGTTCTGCAGCTTGTAACGGCGAATGAAACGAGCCAGCTCCGCGCGAGTAGTCGGCGCGGTCGGCTTGAACACACCCGAAGAATCCAGCACGATGTCGTTCGCGCCAGCCCACGCAACATAGCGGTGCAGGGTACCGGCACCGAGCACGTCGCGGAAACGAGAACCAGCGGCCTCATTCATTTCGGTCAGCTGAACCTCCGCGTTGTACTGGAACAGTACAGCCGCCAGCTCCTCATGAGAAACCGGTGCGGTCGGGTCAATCTTGTCGCCACCGGTGAGCGGCTCGGTAATCTTGCGGTCACGAGCCCAGTGCAGGGCGTTCGCGGTCGGGCGGCCTGCCGCATCCGCGAAGGGTGCAACCTCAGAGTTTTCACTCACGCCAGCGTGACCTGCAGCGTGGTTCAGCAGAGCGATCAGCTCCTCACGGGTCACGGGGCGGTCCGGCTCAAACGCGCCAGTCTGCGGGTTCGGCATCAGCCACTTCTTCTGGTTCGCCATGCGGATATCCTCAGCGAACGGGTGGTTATCCGGAACATCCTCGAAAGAAGTCTTCAGAATCTTGGTCTCAGCCACGGGGATGCGCGCAGCAATCTGGTGGGTAATCTCCTGGCCCCACGGGTCGGAGCAAATATCCAGCTGCAGGGCGTGATCGACACCCTCACCCTGCATCAGCTCGATGGGGAACTGGTCGCTACCGCTGAAGCTGTCAGCGTCACCGTCAAATTCGGGGGTGAGCATCCAGGAGCGCCGAGTTTCGAAAGAGTCGTTACGAACGTAGCCGTGGCGTACAGTCAGGGTGGTGCCTTCGGTGAGGAATTCGCGCAGACCGTGTGCAGTGTAGTTGACGGTCATACCGGTTTCGGTGACGGTGGCGCGCTGAATGACGAGGCGCGGGCCTTTAGTTTCCTCGGTTGCCGGGGCAAGGTTTGCGGGTGCTTCATCTGCCTGCGCGGCCTGTGCCTGCAGGGTCAGTGCGCCTGCAGCGGCGGCGGCGGAAGCACCCTTTACAAAGAATCGTCGTGAGAGTCGATGGTTAATCAAGGGCATGATTGTCCTATTCAGTTCTTGTTTGAGTTGAGTGAGTTACGGGTGGCAGGGCGCGCGGACAGCGGCGTAAACGGTGAGTGAGGCCGATACGTTGGGTTCCCTCCCCCTCTGGCGTGCGTGAGTGAAGCGCAGCATGCGGGGTGCGGGTGTCTGTCGGGCGGATGCGCGGTGAGTGAGACCGGCGTGATTCCTGGACCCAGTCATCTAGCGTACCTTAAGGTCCCCTTTAAAGCGAAGACGAACCAGCGGTGATTTTACGCCCATTCTCGGTGTTCAACGAAGTAGGGGCGTTATCTGGCAAGGTTTGCCGGAAGTTGGTATGGGTTTTTGATGGAGCGATTTCGGGTTGTTCTATACCGAGGCGTTCCGGGATGTGGAACATGTGGGATTCTGAGGTTTTATGTGCGACACGCCGTTTCGAACCCTTTTCAAAGAGTTATAGTTATTGGTACCCTATCACTGTTTCTATATCCTCAACAAAGGAGTTACCCATGGAGGCCAAGGAATTCTCTGAGAAGGCTCTCCTCTTTTTCGCCAAGTCCAAGTACGCCGACCTTTTCGGCGTAGCACTGGTTATCGCCATCGCAATCGCCTCAGGATACCTGGGCACCCGCCTCGACAAATACGTCGACTGGGGCCCGATTACGCCCTTCATCCCCCTCGGTGTGATTTCCGTGATTAACGTGGGTATTTCAATGATGTCTACCCGCCTGACCGGCCGCCTCTCAAACATCGGCAACGTGCTCGGCATTATTAACACGGCGCTGTCTGGCGCGATTGACTACATTCTGGGCAACAAGGCAGCGATCATCACCTACCCGGTCACTTTCATCGTGTACACCTTCGCGATTCGTAGGTGGCAGAACTCCGAACGCGGCAAGGCAATGGAACCGCCGACCGGCGCTAAGGGTCAGCTGATTATCAGCAGCATTGTGGTGGGCTCGTTCGCGTTCTCCCTGATTGCGAACTATGTCGGTTACTATCTGATTGCGAACAATGTCGGTTACGATGGCAAGACCTCGTTCCTGTTCTGGATCACGACCGTAGTGTTTGGCCTGTCCCTGTCAGCGAACATTCTGAACGCGCTCAAGCTCACGATGCAGTGGCAGTTCTGGGCTGTGTACAACACCGTGCAGTGCGTGAAGTCGCTAACCCAGGGCAACTTCGCAAACGTCGGCAAGTACATCTTCTACATCATCAACAGCGTGGCGGCGCTCCTGCTGTGGACCCGAAGCGGCACCGCAGCCAAGGGCACCCTGGCGGTGGCGTAAGGGGTGAGTCCCTAGTTTTCTAGGGCTGACCTTTCTACTCGCTAACGCATGAGGAGGCCCCTCGACCTGCAGCTTACTGCTGCGGGTCGAGGGGCTTATTTTAATATTCTTGCTATTTATGCCTAGCAGTACGCATATTTGTTAAAATAAATAGACCGGAGGGGCTTTCATTGAGGGCTAAGAATCTTTCAATAGTTGTTTACTATTTTTATGACCGACCGACCGACTGACCGAGTTGCTTGATATACTTACGGCGGCCAAGATGGTGAACGAGGCGCGGTTGAGAATCTTTCATTATTCGCCTTG
>NZ_KV832006.1:218866-219146 GCF_001837295.1 Rothia sp. HMSC065C03 | reverse complement strand
AATCTTTCATTATCCACCTTGATATACTTAGAAAGCGTGATCGCCGCCCTCTGCGACGGTTGAGAATCTTTCATTATTCACCTTGATATACTTAAGTACCTTGATCCGGGCACTCAGTGGATGGTTGAGAATCTTTCATTATTCGCCTTGATATACTTACTCGCCGCTGTTGGTCTGTCTCAGGATTGGTTGAGAATCTTTCATTATTCGCCTTGATATACTTAGATTCGACCGGCTGGCGACGATTACCCGGTTGAGAATCTTTCATTATTCACCTTGA
>NZ_KV832006.1:218425-218766 GCF_001837295.1 Rothia sp. HMSC065C03 | reverse complement strand
TCTTTCATTATTCGCCTTGATATACTTAACATGACCGCCGGTCCTATCCTGTCAGCGTTGAGAATCTTTCATTAATCGCTTTGATATACTTATTTTCTAGAGCGGGGGGAGATTGACATGGTTGAGAATCTTTCATTATTCGCCTTGATATACTTACTCGCCGCTGTTGGTCTGTCTCAGGATTGGTTGAGAATCTTTCATTATTCGCCTTGATATACTTAAAAACCAAAGCGGCTAACGCTAATCCTTGGTTGAGAATCTTTCATTATTCGCCTTGATATACTTACGGCGTTTTTATTGTTCGCGTTCGTCTTGTTGAGAATCTTTCATTATTCGCCTTG
>NZ_KV832006.1:218113-218325 GCF_001837295.1 Rothia sp. HMSC065C03 | reverse complement strand
TCTTTCATTATTCGCCTTGATATACTTACTAAGGCAAAGCCTGCGCCGTCCATCGGGTTGAGAATCTTTCATTATTCGCCTTGATATACTTATTAGGCTTAGGCTTGCGGTTAATATCTGGTTGAGAATCTTTCATTATTCGCCTTGATATACTTATTTTTCCTGAGTCAGAGCGAGATTAAGCGTTGAGAATCTTTCATTATTCGCCTTGA
>NZ_KV832006.1:217740-218013 GCF_001837295.1 Rothia sp. HMSC065C03 | reverse complement strand
TTCATTATTCGCCTTGATATACTTATCCACCATGCACATTTGACCGCCGGAAGGTTGAGAATCTTTCATTATTCGCCTTGATATACTTATCCACGCAAACGAACACGTGCGTACATGGTTGAGAATCTTTCATTATTCGCCTTGATATACTTATAACGACTTGTTTGTCGTCGAAAATTTGGTTGAGAATCTTTCATTATTCGCCTTGATATACTTATTACCTGGGGGGGGTAAGCCGGTTTCTTGGTTGAGAATCTTTCATTATTCGCCTTG
>NZ_KV832006.1:217366-217640 GCF_001837295.1 Rothia sp. HMSC065C03 | reverse complement strand
CTTTCATTATTCGCCTTGATATACTTAACGCGGTGGTGTAATGATATAGCTACGGGTTGAGAATCTTTCATTATTCGCCTTGATATACTTAAGTCCAGAACCGCCTGAATAAACTCGGGGTTGAGAATCTTTCATTATTCGCCTTGATATACTTACTCCGATACACCCGAGCACGACTCGATGGTTGAGAATCTTTCATTATTCGCCTTGATATACTTAAACAAGAAATAGCCTGCCGCAGCCGACGGTTGAGAATCTTTCATTATTCGCCTTG
>NZ_KV832006.1:216992-217266 GCF_001837295.1 Rothia sp. HMSC065C03 | reverse complement strand
TTTCATTATTCGCCTTGATATACTTAATTTGGCGCGTCGTAAGGCTAGACCCTGGTTGAGAATCTTTCATTATTCGCCTTGATATACTTAAGTCCAGAACCGCCTGAATAAACTCGGGGTTGAGAATCTTTCATTATTCGCCTTGATATACTTACTCCGATACACCCGAGCACGACTCGATGGTTGAGAATCTTTCATTATTCGCCTTGATATACTTATAACCGGCCTGCTCGACAGCTCGATATGGTTGAGAATCTTTCATTATTCGCCTTGA
>NZ_KV832006.1:216555-216892 GCF_001837295.1 Rothia sp. HMSC065C03 | reverse complement strand
TTTCATTATTCGCCTTGATATACTTACTCATTGACCGTTTCCGGTTCCTCTGTGGTTGAGAATCTTTCATTATTCGCCTTGATATACTTAACTCAACGAGCGCACGGAAGATGTTCAGGTTGAGAATCTTTCATTATTCGCCTTGATATACTTACTCGAAGAATGGGGCGTGCGCCGCTTTGGTTGAGAATCTTTCATTATTCGCCTTGATATACTTACCACCAATCCACGCCTTAACACGGTTTGGTTGAGAATCTTTCATTATTCGCCTTGATATACTTAACTCCCCTCAGCTCCTCTTTGTCGGGTTGTTGAGAATCTTTCATTATTCGCCTTG
>NZ_KV832006.1:215925-216455 GCF_001837295.1 Rothia sp. HMSC065C03 | reverse complement strand
CTTTCATTATTCGCCTTGATATACTTAGCCGACTCCCAGACATCCCCGGCGTACGGTTGAGAATCTTTCATTATTCGCCTTGATATACTTACAGGCTCATATCATCGAATGGGGTTTTGGTTGAGAATCTTTCATTATTCGCCTTGATATACTTACACTCGCGCAGAGTTCTACGCGTCGATGGTTGAGAATCTTTCATTATTCGCCTTGATATACTTAAATGGGCTCTGGTGCATGGCACGGCGGGGTTGAGAATCTTTCATTATTCGCCTTGATATACTTATCCACGCAAACGAACACGTGCGTACATGGTTGAGAATCTTTCATTATTCGCCTTGATATACTTAGCTGGCCACAACAAGACCCGCAAGAATGGTTGAGAATCTTTCATTATTCGCCTTGATATACTTAAATGGGCTCTGGTGCATGGCACGGCGGGGTTGAGAATCTTTCATTATTCGCCTTGATATACTTACCGCCGGAGGACACTATCGAGGCATGGAGTTGAGAATCTTTCATTATTCGCCTTG
>NZ_KV832006.1:215420-215825 GCF_001837295.1 Rothia sp. HMSC065C03 | reverse complement strand
TCTTTCATTATTCGCCTTGATATACTTAGAGAACATGGCCCGCCGCGCAGCCAAGGGTTGAGAATCTTTCATTATTCGCCTTGATATACTTACAAGCCCAGGGACTACGACGCTGTGGAGGTTGAGAATCTTTCATTATTCGCCTTGATATACTTAGCACCGGGCGAACCCCTGACTATCGCGTGGTTGAGAATCTTTCATTATTCGCCTTGATATACTTATCAAGCCTTGATGTGCCCTATCAGATTGGTTGAGAATCTTTCATTATTCGCCTTGATATACTTAGTTTTGCGCCACATTGCTACCTCATGTTGGTTGAGAATCTTTCATTATTCGCCTTGATATACTTATATTCGTGGTGTTTGGGAAAACGGAATTGTTGAGAATCTTTCATTATTCGCCTTG
>NZ_KV832006.1:215111-215320 GCF_001837295.1 Rothia sp. HMSC065C03 | reverse complement strand
TTTCATTATTCGCCTTGATATACTTACGGCAAACCTCCATACTCACCACCGACGGTTGAGAATCTTTCATTATTCGCCTTGATATACTTAATTTCGTTGATTCTAGCGTAGAGGAGTGGTTGAGAATCTTTCATTATTCGCCTTGATATACTTATACCTGGAAGCCCTCGCCTTGGAGCGTGGTTGAGAATCTTTCATTATTCGCCTTG
>NZ_KV832006.1:214731-215011 GCF_001837295.1 Rothia sp. HMSC065C03 | reverse complement strand
ATCTTTCATTATTCGCCTTGATATACTTATGACCGGCCGCTACGAATCCGACCCGATGGTTGAGAATCTTTCATTATTCGCCTTGATATACTTAGATGGCTTCGGTATCCCTGAGCCTGACTGGTTGAGAATCTTTCATTATTCGCCTTGATATACTTACCCCCGGAGCGTTCCAGCCCGAAATTGTGGTTGAGAATCTTTCATTATTCGCCTTGATATACTTAACTTATCGAAACACCCGCACCGGCCTGGGTTGAGAATCTTTCATTATTCGCCTTGA
>NZ_KV832006.1:214419-214631 GCF_001837295.1 Rothia sp. HMSC065C03 | reverse complement strand
CTTTCATTATTCGCCTTGATATACTTACCGGTGATGTCCACTGCACGAGTCAGCGGTTGAGAATCTTTCATTATTCGCCTTGATATACTTACCCCCGGAGCGTTCCAGCCCGAAATTGTGGTTGAGAATCTTTCATTATTCGCCTTGATATACTTACAACAGCGCGGCTCAGCTCTGGAGCACCGTTGAGAATCTTTCATTATTCGCCTTGA
>NZ_KV832006.1:205253-214319 GCF_001837295.1 Rothia sp. HMSC065C03 | reverse complement strand
CTTTCATTATTCGCCTTGATATACTTAAGTAATCAAGCATTTTCCCTAGTCAGGGGCATAAATAGGGCAGTTTTTCAAGAGGAAAACTGCCCTACACCCACCTCGGAACTTGTCTCCAGACGAGATCCGAAAGGAAAAATGAGCCGGTGGGGCAGCTACCAAAAACATGGTCGCTACCCTACCGGCTCATTTTTTGTGAAGCTCCGCTAGAAAATATCTAAAGCCTCCGGCTTCTCCTCCATCTGTTGAACCTCCGGCCCCAAATGGCGAATCGAACCAGCCCACTGAGCATCCGTAAACCGCATAATACGAATCGCACCACCCGGCGGAACCTCAACCTGCAAACGGAACAAATCAGAACCCGTCGCATTCCCATTCAGATAGTACTTCGCATACACACTCAGCTGCATACGGTCAAAACCCAAATCCAGCAGAACATGACGATAACGATTCGCCAACTTCCGCTCATTCTTCGTCTTCACCGGCAAATCAAACATCACCATCAACCACACAGGATCAGCCATCCTCACACAACTCCTCAACAGCCGTCAGCTCCCACACCGGAACCGACAACCTATCACGATTACCCTCAACGTAGAGAGCAAACTCAGAACAAAAGTCCTCCATCACCGTACGGAGCTTAAACGGCGAATCACCATTCACCGCGTCAGACAGCACCTGAACCAAAGCCGCCTTCTCCTGGCGCCCCAGCTCTGTAGAACCAGCAGAAATCAGCTGATACACCGCATAATCCACTGCAGGACGGAAAGGCTCCACCAAATCATCAACCAGCGCAAAAGCATTCGAACGATGACGGTGGAACAGCGACAGCGTAGGGCACAAACCCGCAGCAATCACACGAGTCAAAACCCTGCCACGAAGAATCGTGTATCCATAGTTCAACATGCCATTTACCACATCGTCCGAGAGCTGTTGACGACGGAATCCCTGCTCAGGGAGGAACGCGCCCCAATACAGGCGCGCGCCCTGAGCCTCTGCATTCGACGGGTCACCAGAACGCACCGAACGAGCCAATGCACGAATATCTGCAGCACCCGGCCGCCCCATAGCGTCAAGACAATTCGCCTGGCCACGAAGCTTAGCCTTCACGATCTGCATCCACGCATTCTTCGCGCGCGGCACACTCAACTCAGCCTGAGCCTCATGACGAGTAAACACCTTCGTATTCTCAGACCAGTGATACAACGTAGAAATTGGCTGATTACGCCAATCACAAATCGCGGCAGCAACATCAAAACGTTCCAAGCCAGCCACCAGACCGTAGCCCCAGGAGCACCCCATACCAAGGAGGATAAAATCAACCTCAGCAAGTGGCGTGCTCCGCTCCCCCGCCACGATTCGCCCCCTCTCATACGATAGGAAGCCCTCATAGGCAGTGAAATCAAGAACACGCCACTTACTATCCATCACGCTCTCCTAGTCTTCCACGCCCAGAGCGCGCAACGCCGAAGAACGGACCTCGAACGAAGTCGGCAGATTGCCGTTACCGCGCCAACGGGGGAACCCCAAGTTATTGCGGCGGATAACCCTCATAGTTTCCAGCCCCATAAGGTTACCCAGGCTAATTGCGAGCCCCTTCTCAAGGGACTTAACAATTACCTGCTGCTCTGTAGTTAGCGGTTTCTTCTCATCGAGACTGCGCTGAATATCCAGAGGAAACTGTTCACGTGACAGCAAAGCCGGACGAATACGAAGACGTCCGATATCGTAGAAACCATCAACGCGCCAACGAGACTCAGGCATAAACTCCAAGAACTGCCTCAGCTCGTCCTTACCGCCGTGAGCGATATAGTCATCCGGGTCAAATTCCAATTCATCGTTCTGAGTAATCCACGCGAACTCAACCGCTTCACCGCTCTCAATCACCTTACGCACGGCATCCTGCATACCACGGAAAGACTGAGAACCCGGATGAATCGGCATACTCAAAACATTGCGGCTACCACTCTCACGCATCAGCCACGGGAACTCCGCACCATACACGCGAAGCATACCGACCTTCAGCTCGCCCCTCTTCGTCAGCCAGCCATACAAGCGAGCATGATGAATAGACTCACCAATCTCAGCCACACCACGAGGAGTCAAAATCGAGGCAGCATTCTTCGGGAAGAACAGCACCTCATCATCAGCCTCAATGTAGCGCCCATCCGACAGCTCAAGCGAACGGGCAGAATCCTCAGGAAGCTCCTTCAACTTACCGAGAGCGTCCTTCATCGCCAAGTAAATCTCCGGGTCAACAATGCGCTTCACAGCATCAGCAGACCAGGCAGAGCCCAAAGTCTGCTTCTTCACCGCGGCGATAGTGTCCTTATGCACCGCGCCGTTCTGCGGACGCAAACGAAGCGGGCTCACCACCGCAATAGAGTCATCCTCGATAGCCTCAGCCAACAGGTCGCCCAAAACCGTAGCGGCCTTCTTCCACTCCAAGAACTTCTCCTGAGAAGCCGGAGCCAGACCAGTAAAGTCACGCCAGCCGTTCTCGCGCTTCGTCTCATTAAACTCGCGCTTCAACTGATGCCGTTGCTCCAAAGTGAGAGCAACCGAACGGTTCAAGAGAGTCATAACCGCTGCATCAATTGCGTGGTGGCGCACATCAAAACGGTTCTTATCGCGCTCACCGCGCAGAAGAATACGCTCATCAATGCCACCCGCACGACGGGATTCACGCGTCACTGCGCCAGCATAAACGTCCAGCACCACGCGGCTCTTATCGTCAGGGGCAAGGCCCTCATTAAAGTGCTGCTCCAAACGCTCACGCACCGCCACAGCCGCATACGAAGTCGAAGCCAGCGAGCGCTCATCAATCGGATCATCAGCCTCAGTCTGCTTGAGACGGCGGATCTGATTCTTCAGCATCTTAGCCTTCTTGGGGTCTTTAAAGGCCTTCAGCTGACGAACACGGTCAATGGTCTCCTTGAGCTTCTCCGGGGAAGCCCAGCGGTAGAACGGGGTGTTGCTCTTCATCGCGTTACAGTAGCGGCACACCGCAGCCAGATTCTCGCGGCGAGAGGAACCGCCACCAGCGCGCGGTACGATGTGGTCCAGCTCAGAGGTAGTCGTCGTAATCATCGTGCCGCAGTACAGGCACTGGCACTCCTGCTCCTGAATCACCAAGTGGCGGCGAACATCCTCGCGCTTCGGGTTCTCCACACCGGACTCACGCAGTTCGTTACGAATACGCTCGTTCTCTTCACGGTTCTTCTTCTGCTCACGCAAAATATCCTGACGCTGAGCAGGACCCATAAGGCCGGTGCGGGCATGCTCAACCGTGATTGCCTGCGGGCGGCCCCACTGACGTTCACAATCCAGCACGAAGCGGCGCAGAATAGTCAGAACACGGTCCACCGTAGGCTGTCCCGTCTGCTCCTCCAGCTTAGCCAGGGGCGGGCGCCAGGTATCATCCACGCCGAAGACAGCCTTGCGGGCCTCGTGAAGACCCACACGGTGCTCGTGCATGTACTCACTCAGCTTAGATAGGGTCGTCGCGCTATATCCTGCACGGCCAGCTTCGAAGGCGATATTAGAAAGAGCTTCGCGCTCCTCTTCAGGCCAGCTCTCGAACAGCTCATACAAGCCTGCTTCAATAGCAGCCTGGGCGGTGTCATCCGTTGCGTCGGCAAGGAACATAATGAACAGGCTGCGCAGCTGGTCGTCATCGTTCGATTCCCACCACTTGCGTGCTTCAGTCTTCGCCTTCATTGCCTTCTCGAAGGCTGCAGACGAACGGTCGAACGGCGCAGTCTTCTGCTGAACATCCTCAAGAACCGGCGCAATAAGACGGTTACCCGGAACGCCAATCTCCTCAGCCACATCGGCCCAGCTCGGCTGTTCCTTACCCGTGTATGACATCAGGAAATCAACTGCGGTATCGTATTCGCTTTCGGAGAGCTCACGCTTCGAGCGAGAATCAGTACGTACACGCAGGTTAGCAACAGCGTCGAGGATGCGGAATTCCTGGAACTCCAGCGAGGCGCGGCTTGCGCGGATTTCGGAGGGATTCAGCGGGTCCTTACCCACACGGTCCTTCGGTACGTAGGGGCGCACGTGCGTAAAGACAGCTTCGCGAAGAGCCTCATACTGATCCTCGATACCCTGAACCTCGCAGATACGACGAAGCTCAGCCAACTGGTCCTCCTGGCGCACCTTCGCGGCCATTAGCGGCTGAGTGCCGTAATCAGCCAGGTACTTCCCAGCCTTCTTAGGGTTATTAGCTTCCTTCGCGTTGTAGTTGCGGCGAGGACGCATAAGAACCTCATTATTAGCGGCAAGAGCACCCAACATGCCCAAAGTCGGGTTAGCCGGAACCTTCTCACCAAACAGCTCACGCGCACGAGCCAGAATAATCTCAAAAGTCTCTGACGGCTCCTGCGACGCCTTCTCCAGCTGATCAAGAGACCACCACGGATTAGCCCAACCACGGTGACGAGCCATATGACGCACAGCGCGCACCAGATGCTCATTCAGCTCATCAGCACTAGCCAGCTTGATAGAAGCCAGCAGTGCACGGGACGTCCATGCCTCATAGGTCTCAGGCTCAGGACCTTCCGGCACGGTGTAACCCAGATTCTCAAGCACCATATCAAGATCGCGCAAACGCTGCTTACGGCGACGGTTCATACGCATCGTACGACGAGCTACGCCGCGGGTTTCCTTGCGGCTCTTCGGGCTCTTGTTCTCAGTCGGGTCGAGTCCTCCGTCGTGACGGAAAGTTACCAAAGCCAACTTCTGGATAGGGAAACCAGCATCATCAAATTCGATAGCGGCAAGACCAACAGAGCGGTCGCCAACATCGACACCGATACGGTAGTTCTTCATGTCCGTAGACATGGCATACTCCTTTGTGAGTGATTGCAATCTAGTGCAGGCATTGCACCCTTGATAAGCATCATTGCGCTCATCTGAGACTAACAATAACCTGACTACGCCATATACGCATCCGAAACCGTCATTCTCACCCCAAAAAGCGCAAAAAAAATTTTTCTGTGAAGCACTTGCGAAACCCGTAAACCACTGTGCTAGAATCAGTAACGAAAGATTCTTAATAAGGCATCCTTCCGATGCTGACTTCTCACCGTCCGTTTTCCAATAGGAACGGGCGGTATGTTTTTAACTTCCTTGCTTGCGGTGCGCATTTGCCGAGAGACCAGGTTCTCGCTCACACAAAGACCCCCGCCGGGTGCTTCCTAAGCGACCCGGCGAGGGTCTTCACGTATGAGAGGGGTTGGCGCGGTTCAGGTAAACCAGACTAACCAAGCTAACCATGCAAACCGCGCGAGCTTCGAGTCTCACGGGACTAGAAAGAACAGCGCATCAAAACCCGAGCCGGCCAAAGCTCGGCCCCGGCGAACAGCGGAACTAGCGCTCCGCCTCCTCACCCAGCATGCCCTCACGAGCCAACGCAGTCAAACGAGACACCGCACGGAAATACTTCTTCTGATAACCACCAGCCAGCATCTCCTCAGTAAACACCTTGTCAAAAGGCACACCCGAAGAAACAATCGGCAGGTCCTTGTCATACAGGCGGTCAGCCAACACCACAAAACGCAACGCCACCGACTGCTCAGTAATCGGGTGAACATCACGCCATGCAATACCGTCCAGACCATCAATCAGCTGACGGTAACGCGACGGGTGCACCTTCGCCAGATGCTCCACCAAGTCAGCGAAGTTATCAACACCAACAGTCTGGCCGCCGAACACTTCCTCAACCTTCGCATCAAACGCATCATCAGCAACAGGCTCCGGTGCGGCAGGCAGGCCACGGTGACGGAAATCCTCACCATCCACACGGTGCACCTCAAACTGCGAAGCAAGCACCTGAATCTCACGCTTAAAATCCTCAGCAGCGAAACGGCCCTCACCCAACGCACCAGGCAGCGTATTCGAGGTCGCCACAAGCTTCACGCCAGCATCCGCCAGCTCACGCATCAGACGAGACATGAGCACAGTATCACCCGGATCATCCAGCTCAAACTCGTCAATACACACCAGCTTGTAGCTGCTCAACGCCTCAACCGTCTTACGGAACGTCAACGCACCCACCAGGTTCGTGTACTCCACAAAAGTACCGAACGCCTTCGGGCCATCCACATAATGCCACAGCGACGCCAACAGGTGAGTCTTACCCACACCAAAACCGCCGTCAAGGTACAGGCCAGCCTTCGTCGAATCCTTCTTCTTACCACCAAACAGGCGGCCAAAGAAACCGGCACCAGCGCCGCCACCATTAATCTTGTCGCCAAAATCCTTCAGCTTCTGCACAGCCTCAGCCTGCGACGGCTGATTCGGATCAGGAATGTAGCTATCAAAAGACACTTCACCAAAACGCTCAGAGGGGCGGAAACCCGCCAGCAACTCATCAGCAGAAACGCGAGGGATGCGGTCGGTCAAATGTACGGTCGTGGTGGGCACAAAAACTCTTTTCTTCAGTGACGGCGATGTGACTTCCGCTTTAAGTGTAGTACTGTCTAACACCCCGCGTGAGCCGCATGAGTTGCCCGCCACATTACGGGTATGAGGAGGGAGTGGGGTGGGATATACGGGAGGGGCTGCTGGGCTGGGACGCGGAGGTCGGGAATGCGAGGGCATGGGTATTCGGGTGCGGAGGCTGAGGTGGAGTGTGTTTTGGGCAGGGTCTGTCTTGGGCGGGTGCTCTTGGGTGGGCGCAGCGTTCGATAGGTTAGTGTCTTCGCCGTGGGTTTTATACCCGTTGTGAAGGAACTAGCCTATCGAATATTCCCTTAACCTATCGGCTATTACTCTGCCCCGCTATCTACTCCCCTAGCTTGCTGTTCATTCTTTTGGTCCGCGGCCCTCTCCCCTGGCCTGCTGCGGGGATTCTTTTGCCGGGGAACACTCACCACTATGTGTAAATTCTTTGCGTGCAGGTACTTATTTGATACATAAAGCATTGAGGTGTTCGTATGGTGATGTTTCGTCGCTGTAGCACCCAAAAGAATACAAACGGCGGCAAACATGCGGTAGGGTGGTAACTGTAGTGTTCCATAACGCATTGATGCGTTTGTTGGGTGCGCTACGGGGCTGTTTCCCTTCCGGTGGTCAGCTTGACCTGCGAATAACGGCCTGACATGCACATATATCACACCGTCACCGATGATAGGAGCGCTTCTTCTATGGATTCGACCATTTTCAACCGCCGTACCCTGTTGGGTAGCGGCGCACTTGTGGGCCTTGGTGCCCTGCTCGCAGCCTGCGGTCAGCAGGCTAATAACGAGGCGGCAGCTACCGCCTCCGCCGCACCGAGCGAAACCGCTTCGGCGTCTGCGGCGGCATCTGGATCGCCTTCTGCGAGTGCCACTCCGTCTACTGTCCGAGGCTATTCCGGCGGTTCGAAGGCACCCGATGGGGAGTACCGTAAGGCCGACTGGCAGGGACCTGCACAGAATGTACCCAAGCCTCCTGTGCCCGAAGAGGGTTACCGCGAGAAGTCTATTTCCGGGCTGGAAAAGACTCTCCGGGCATGGATTCTGCATGAAAATTATTCAATCCAGACTGGAGACTACACTGAAACCCTTAAATTTTTGAGCCCATCCTTTACATCAGAGATTGATTTCTATAAAAAGATTTCTTCCCTGTACCAACGAGGTGGCTGGGTTGTAGCTGGAACCCATAATTTTATTGCCAATGGTGCTCCATGGTCTGAGGGCGGGGAGACCTATATTTGGCGCGCCTACCGCCAGTGGACTTACGCTATGTATGTTGAGCCTGACGGCAGCTGGGAAAATCATGAAAATAGTGAAGATAACAACAATATGTGGGATATTAAATTGCGCCACAACGGAGACCGCTGGCTTGTAGAATCTACGACAAAGGCCGAGAATTAGTAGATAACATGAAAAATATTACTAAAGCTACCATTATTTCTGCGGCTCTTATATTCTCAAATTTAGCTACAACTTGGGGGGTTGAGGGGGAATTTAGTTCATACTCTGAATGTGCCGCGAATAATCCAAATTCAGCACAAGTATGTGAGACTATTTTTATTAAATCCAGCCCTGATTCTAATTCTAATATTTCTAGAGGCTCTGACGGCAAGGTTTCTTCTGGCGGAGGTACTGTACGTAAAACCCAGGAAATAGAGTCAGCGGAAAAAGCAAAAACCCAAGTCCACGAATGGGAAAAGAGCCACAACCCCAGTGGTTTTGATGTCTACTCCTCCAAAAATACCCCTGGCGTCCTTTACTGCGTAACCTCTGGAGGAAAAGTCGGTATCTATAAACACACCAACCTCAGCCCGGAAACTGATGCAGGATTCATGGACCGCGGTCGCCCAGCAATGGGAATGCACAACCCCAGCAGCGCTAGCTGCATCCCCTCAGACATCAAGGCTGTTCAAGACACTAAATCCAAGGCAAACGATGGCCCCACCTGGGAACAAATGATGGCGCAAATCATTGAGGCCGCCCAATCGCTAGAGCCGGGCAAGCCGACCCTGCACCAGTCCTACAACAACCCCGCAGGCACTGGCCGAGCAGAAGGCGATCCCAACGTCTACAAGGGTGACCAGGTCAATTTCTATGTTGATGACGGTGGCCCCTACCGCCTTGAAGCAGACATGCTCGCCGGACACGTCGAAATTGAACTCATGCCCTCCTCGTACGTCATCGAGTACGGCAACGGCGACCAGGCAACCCACTACACCGCTGGTAAACCGGTCGCCACCTACCCTCGTGAACGTCCGCGACAAACGGAAACCAGCTACGCCTACCAGCGTTCCGGCAACTTCCACGCGTACGCGACCGTGCACTACACGGCTCGCTTCCGCGTGGATGGCGGACCCTGGCAGATGATGAAGGTGACTCCACAGGCAACCAGTGACCCGCTGCTAATCCGTGTGTGGTGGGTCGATGTGGGCCGCGTCGGCGGCACCTGCGATGAAGACGATACTCGTTGGGGCTGCAAGAACGACCCCACGATGGGTAAGAAGGATAATCCGAACCCGCGCCTACGCAAGGCTGATATCCGTACCGGTCAGCGTTGGCACCTGAACGATAGTGGTGATGGGGATACGGAGTATTCGCTGCA
>NZ_KV832006.1:103783-205153 GCF_001837295.1 Rothia sp. HMSC065C03 | reverse complement strand
TGATGGGGATACGGAGTATTCGCTGCACCGCGATTGGCCCGACATGTAAAGCCCCCCACTATGGGTCTTACGCTGAGAAGCCACATGTTTGCCGAGAAGCCACTTTGTTTGTGGCTTTTCGAAACACATGTGGCTTCTCAGCTATCGGGTTCTTCCCTTCGGATGGTTATTCTTCAAGTTTTTAGCCAGCCTTCTATTCACACTTCACCCCGATATAAGGAATACACTTCCATGACTTCCAATCTTTTGACCCGCCGCGCGATGCTGAGCGGCGGGGCGTTGCTGGGCATGAGTGCTCTGCTTTCTGCGTGCGGCCAGCAGGCAAATAACGAGGCGGCAGCCACCGCATCCACCGCACCGAGCGAGACCACTTCAGCCACCGGCGGTGAGTCGCCCACAGCGAGCGCTACTCCATCCACTATCCGCGGCTATTCCGGCGGCTCGAAGGCACCTGATGGTGAGTACCGCAAAGCAGACGGCTACGGCCCTGCGCAGAATGTTCCTCTTCCGAAAGCCGAGCCGCAACAGTACCCCGAAACTACGCAGGGCCTCTACCGAATGATGAAGGACTGGGTGGTTGCCCATAACTATGCAATTCAGACTGGCGACTGTTCCTATGCATTCAAGTATGTAACAGAGGATGCTGAAGAATATGGGTTCTACGAATATCTTGAAGAGATGTACTCCCATGGAGGCTGGGTCGCCGATGGACTAGATATTTTTATCAGTATTCCGTTAATTTACAACCTTATTCCTACTTTCTATTTTATTTTTCTGACAAATAAGATTATAATAAGGAGTGTTTATTTTCGGAGGTTTTCATGTCATTTCTATCAAAAAATTGGGCAGGACTGTCAGTCTGTCTGATCATTTCTATCATCTCTTGGGTTTTAGGAGGATTTCTGCCTGTTGTGGGAGCACCTGTTTTCGCCATTTTTATCGGAATGATTCTCCATCCCTTTCTCACTTCCTATGCACAACTGGATGCCGGTTTGACTTATAGCTCCAAAAAACTGCTTCAGTATGCTGTTATTTTGCTTGGGTTTGGACTCAATATCTCACAAGTTTTCGCAGTTGGAAAATCTTCCCTTCCTGTTATCCTTTCAACTATTTCAATTGCTTTGATTATAGCTTTCTTTTTCCAACGCTTTTTTAACCTTGATACAAAGCTAGCTACCTTGATTGGAGTTGGATCTTCTATCTGTGGCGGTTCTGCCATTGCAGCGACTGCTCCTGTTATTCACGCCAAGGAAAAAGAAGTAGCCCAAGCCATTTCTGTTATCTTTTTCTTCAATGTCTTGGCAGCTCTTATCTTTCCAACTCTAGGTTCTTGGCTCCATCTTTCCAACGAAGGTTTTGCTCTCTTTGCGGGTACTGCGGTCAACGATACTTCCTCTGTGACAGCTACTGCTAGTGCCTGGGATAGTCTTTACAATGCAAACACTCTTGAGCCTGCAACTATTGTCAAGCTGACGCGTACTCTAGCTATTATCCCTATCGTTCTCTTCCTCTCCTATTATTGGCAAAGCCGTCAACAAGGCAACAGCCAAGGAGTGAAGCTTAAAAAAATCTTCCCCGTTTTCATTCTCTACTTTATCCTAGCTTCTCTGATAACTACTCTTCTCACATCTTTCGGTGTCAGCAATAGCTTCTTTTCACCTCTCAAACAACTCTCCATATTCCTCATCATCATGGCTATGAGTGCTATTGGTCTCAAAACCAACCTCATTGCTATGATCAAATCCAGTGGAAAATCCATTCTTCTTGGAGCCCTTTGCTGGATTGCTATCATCCTGACTAGTCTTGGCATGCAATTACTCATCGGTATTTACTAAGAAAAAAGGGAGCCTAAAGGCTACCTCAGAACGTAGACAAACGTCATTTTTGGCGTTTTATCTATGATGAAAAAACTAAAGAATACACTCTCATGCTGAAGCACATTTGGGAATTCGTAATGTATGTTGAACCCGACGGGTCATATACAGAAGACAAAAATACGGCCGAGGGGGACGATAGCGGCGCTTACATTCTCCAATATTCAGATGGATTTTGGACTGTCGTTGGCTCGCTTTCTCAAGAGCAGCTGAAGGAAAAAGGGCTACTGAAATAACCCCATAACCTTTGAGAAGCCACATGTGTTTCGAGAAGCCACCAAAGAAGTGGCTTTTCGAAACACATGTGGCTTCTCGGCGCATAGGTATCGGCGCATGGTGACTTCCGTAAAATGGTTGTATGGCTAAGAAAACTAAAGGTAAGAAGAGCGGCGCAGCAACCGCCGCCGTAGCACTGCTGACCGAGACGAACACCCCCTTCCAGATGCGTGAATACGAGCACGTTGAGGGCGTCACTTCCTTCGGTGAAGAGGCCGCGAAGAACCTCGGCGCATCCGAGGAGCAGGTGTTCAAGACCCTGCTGATTGTGCACGAGAAGGATTTCGCGGTCGCGATCGTGCCGGTCTCTGGCAAGCTGAACATTAAGGCTGCCGCGGCAGCCCTGGGTTGGAAGAGCGCCTCCATGTGCGACCCGAAGGTCGCTGAGCGCCGCACCGGCTACGTGGTGGGCGGTATTTCTCCGCTGGGTCAGAAGACTCCCTCCCCCACTCTGCTCGATGAGTCTGCGCAGCTTTTTGACACGATCATGGTTTCTGGCGGTAAGCGCGGCCTGGATGTTGAGCTCGCTCCGGACGACCTGCTGAAGCTCACCAACGGCAAGTACGCTGACATCCGCGCTTAGTCCGCGCTCAGTGGGAATAATCCGCCCGGCCGCGGCGTTACATATGTCGTAAGAGCCTGGGCATGAGAGCAAACTGAAGGAGTCATGATGGGCAATTCGCTACCCGGCGTGGGTGCTATCGCCAAGAACTGGCGTGAAGTGCTCAAGCCTGAAGAGTACGCTGTTCTGCGTGAGGGCGGCACCGAGCGCGCGTTCACGGGCGAGTACTGGAACACCCACACGGAGGGTGTGTATTCTTGCCGTGCCTGCGGTACGGAGCTGTTCCGTTCCGATCAGAAGTTCGATTCGCATTGTGGTTGGCCGTCGTTTTTCGCGCCGCTGGCTGAGGACCGTGTGCGTTACTTGGAGGACACGACGTTCGGTATGCGCCGTGTGGAGGTGCGTTGCGCCGCCTGCGATTCGCACCTGGGTCACGTGTTTGAGGGTGAGGGCTACCCGACTCCCACGGATTTGCGGTATTGCATTAATTCGGTGTGTCTGACGCTGGCCCCGGCTGGTGAAGCACAGCCTGGTGATACTCCGGTTGACGAGGCGCCAGCTGACGAGGCGGAAGCCGCCGAATAAACCCCGGCAAGACCCCCAGCGGGCACGCCGGTGAACCCCTTATTGTGAGTCTCTCTAAATTCGAGGCTTTAGGCTCGGGCGGGTAGAATGGCGTAGTGCCTTCGCGGGCACGCCACCCCGCCCGGGCTCATGTTTGCTCGGGCGTGCGCCTACCCGGGCATCTGGCGCATCATATGGGCGCGTCGAATCAGACAGAGGAAAAGGATTGAGTGCATGAGTACCGCAGCTGAACAGAATGCCGCAGGCACCCCTCAGCTGACCCTTAACGGTATCGAAGTTCCGGACGTTGTTCCTCTGGAGGCCCCTTCCTCACCGATTCCGACTCTCATCACCACTGAGAGCGGTCTGCGTCGTGCCGCTGAGCAGTTGGCGGCGGCGTCCGGCCCGGTGGCTGTTGATACGGAGCGTGCCCAGGGCATCCGCTACGGTTCGCGTGCTTTTTTGGTGCAGCTTAAGCGTGAAGATCAGCTGTACCTGATTGACCCTGAGGCGTTTAAGGATTTGCGCATTATTAACGATGCTCTGGCGGATGCTGAGTGGGTTATTCACGCCGCAATTCAGGACTTCCCGAGCCTGGATATGCTCGGTATGCGCCCGAACCGTCTGTTTGATACGGAGCTTGGTGCGCGTCTTGCCGGTCTGGAGCGCGTGAACCTGGGTGCGACCGTTGAGGAGCTTCTCGGCTATAAGCTGGCGAAGAAGCACTCGAAGGAAGACTGGTCGCGCCGCCCCCTGCCGGAATCCTGGTTGAACTATGCTCTGCTGGACGTTGACGTGCTCATTGATTTGCGTGACGCGTTGGAGGATTTGCTCCGCCAGCAGGGTAAGCTGCAGTACGCCCTGGAGGAGTTCGAGTACCTGTGCAAGACCCCGGTGAAGGATCCGACGGATCAGCCGGAGCGTTGGCGTAAGACGAAGGGCCGCACGATGTTGCGTTCGGTCAAGCAGCTGACGGCGCTACGTAACCTGTGGGTTGAGCGTGACTCGCTGGCACGTAAAAAGGACGTCGACGCGAAGCGTCTGCTGCCCGATTCTGCGATTGTGGAGGCGGCACGCACCATGCCGCGTAACGTTCCCGCCATCATGGCGATCCCCGGTTTTCAGACGCGTGGTTTGCGTCGTGAGGGACCGCGTTGGGTGCGTGCTATTGCTGCGGCGGCACGCGGTGAGAACGCTGTACCGTTCACTTTGCCGTCGACTGCCCCGCCGCCGTTGAAGGCGTGGGAGTCTAAGCGCCCCGAGAACTTGGCGCTGTTCACCGAGGTTCGTCAGGCGATTGATGAGCTGTCGGAGAAGCTGACCATTCCGGCGCAGAACCTGATCACGACCGATTATGTTCGCCGCCTCTGCTGGGAGCCGCCGGCTCGTTTTGACGAGCAGACCTTGCGGGATGCGCTCGCCGAGTACGGTGCGCGTTCGTGGCAGACGGGTCTGGTTGCCCCCGTGATTGCGCCGATTTTTGCCCGCCACCTGGGGTAGATTTCTCTAACGTTGAATAGATGTGCGTGCCGGTTGGGTGTGTTGCTGATGCGACCGCCCGACCGGCATTTTGTGTGCCTCGGGAGTTTGACACGGTAGTTTGTCCCGGTATTTTGCCTCAGCAGTTTGTCTCCGGTGCAAACGTGAACCAAGCTTAGCCTGCTCTCATTCGATTTTTGTCCCAAACCGGCATAGGGTGGAGAGAGTACACGAAAGGAACCACCATGCCCGCACCCAACGGATGCTGCCGCTCTCAGAAGGCATGCGCCTCCCCTGCTACTGAATCTGCAACCGTCGACACCGCAGTCGATACCACAGAAACTGATTCTTCTGCGCGCGTCTTCTCCCGCCGCGCAACCCTCATCACCGGTGCCGTCGCATCCGGTGCGTTGCTCGCCTCCTGCGCTGAAGGTGACTCCAACGTCACCGCCCCCGAAGGCACCGTTGAGGTAGGTTCCGCCTCCGCAGTGGGCGTGGGCAAGGCAGCTAAGCTGACTCACGGTTCCACGACCGTTATCGTGTCCCAGCCGTCCGCGGGTGAGTACAAGGCGTTCAGCACCGTGTGCACCCACCAGGGCTGCCAGGTGCAGGTGCAGGATTCCAACCGTATCGTGTGCCCCTGCCACGGCTCCGAGTACGCCGTAGCTGACGGCTCGGTCGTGCACGGCCCTGCAGAGGAGGCGCTGACCAGCTACCCGGTGCAGGTGAAGGGCGGCAAGATTTTCGTCACCCACACCTCCAACGATTCCTAAACCGGCGGCTCAGAACCTACGTACAGCAAAACCTCTACACAGCAAGACCTGCGCACAGCAAAGTCCCGCCCATCACAAACGATGGGCGGGGCTTTGTGCTGTCTTATGGTGCCCGCTGCTACTGATGCCCGTTACTAAGGCGCGCTCAGGCGGCACATCTCAGGTACGACCGCTTAGCGGGTGTGGCGCGGCTTCTGGCCCTCTTCACGAGCGAACGGAACCTTATCGCCAGCCAGCTGCGCACGCAAATCCGCGATAATGGTTTCGGCGGTCAGGCCAACCTCCTCCAGAATCTGCTCGCGAGAAGCATGCGGAATGAACTCCGCCGGAAGACCCAGCTCGCTCAGCGCGGTATCCACGCCAGCCGCACGCATTTCCTGGCGGATGCGCGAACCCACGCCGCCGGAACGCACGCCGTCCTCAATGGTCACCACAATGCGGTGGTCACGAGCCAGCTCAACGACCGAAGACGGCACCGGCATCACCCAGCGCGGGTCAACCACGGTGGACTGAATACCCTCGGCGGCAAGCACCTTGGACGCTTCCAGAGCCACGCGAGCCATAGCGCCCACGGCAACGAACAGTACGTCACGCTGACCGGTTTCCGGGTGGGGTTCACCGGTGCGTGCCAGCACGTCCACGCCGTCGCTGCGGCGCTCCAGGGCGGGAATGTCCTCGCCCACGGAGCCCTTCGGGTAGCGAATCACGGTCGGTGCGTCGTTAATAGCTACAGCCTCACGCAGCTCTTCGCGCAGGGTCGCGCCATCACGCGGAGCCGCCAGGTGCAGGCCCGGAATGAACTGCAGCATCGCCAAATCCCACATGCCGTGGTGGCTTGCACCGTCCGGGCCGGTAATGCCGGAGCGGTCCAGCACCACGGTCACGCCCGCCTTGTGCAGGGCAACGTCCATGAGCAGCTGGTCAAAGCCGCGGTTCAGGAAGGTTGCGTAGAGGGCAACCACCGGGTGCATGCCGCCGTACGCCAGGCCGGCGCTCATCGCCACGGCGTGCTGCTCAGCGATACCTACGTCAATAACGCGCTCGGGGTGGCGCTTCTGGAATTCGCGCAGACCCACGGGAATGAGCATCGCGCCGGTAATACCGACGACGTTCTCCTGCTCATCCGCAATATCTGCAATTTCGCGGCCAAAGACGCCGGTCCACGACTCAGAGGTGCTGGTCGAAACATCCTCACCGGTCAGCGGGTCAATCTGGCCCACCGCGTGGAACTGGTCGTCCTCATTAGCGCGGGCGGGTGCGTAGCCGTGGCCCTTCTCGGTAATGGCGTGCACAATCACCGGGCCGGCGTAGTTCTTTGCCGCGGTCAGTGCGTTCTCCACAGCCTGCTGGTCGTGGCCGTCAATGGGGCCCACGTATTTCATACCCAGGTCTTCAAAAATGCCCTTGGGTACGACGACGTCCTTAATGCCCGCCTTCATGCCGTGCAGGCCGCGGTACACCATCTGACCGACGGGGCCGCCACGCTGCAGACCGATGCGCACTGCATCCAGAGCGCTGTCGTAGCGGTGATCGAGGCGCACGCGATCCACCTGCTGCTGCACACCGTGCTTCAGCTCAGAGAGCTGGTTCGCGAAACCGCCAATGGTCGGCGCGTAGGAGCGGCCGTTATCGTTGACCACAATCACGACCTTGCGGGTGCGGTCGGCAGCAATATTGTTCACAGCCTCCCACGCCATGCCGCCGGTCAGCGCGCCGTCACCAATGAGGACCACGGTGTAGCGGTCATCTTCACCGTTGAGCTTGTGCGCGCGAGAAATACCGTCAGCCCACGAAATTGAGCTGGAGGCGTGCGAAGACGCAATAATGTCGTGCTCAGACTCGCCACGATCCGGGTAACCCGACAGGCCACCCTTCTGACGCAGAGTCTTAAACGCGTGACGACCAGTCACCAGCTTATGCACATAGGACTGGTGGCCGGTGTCGAAAAGAATGTTGTCCTTGGGAGATTCGAAGACACGGTGAATGCCGAGGGTCAGCTCCACAACGCCCAGGTTCGGACCCAGGTGACCGCCGGTCGCCGACACATTCGTCACGATGAACTGGCGAATCTCCTTAGAAAGCTCCTCCAGCTGCTCGTAGCTGAGGTTCTGCAGATCCGCCGGGGACTGAATGCCGGGGAGCAACTTGGCAGTGGCACCGTCGCCAATGCTGTAGTCTGCGGTGGGTGCGCCACCGGCGACGCTATTCGGGGTCTCCTCCTGCGGCAATGCGTTTTCAGCGGACATACACCCACACTCCTCAAGGTCGGGGCACGGCTCATTCCGTGCGTTGGTTCTTCAATGATTCTACCGTTTACGGTGCCAAAAAGCAGATTTATGCGCCCGCAGAGCAAGACGCACCGGGTTGAGTGAAAACGGCCTGAAATAACCCCTAGTGGGCTGGCTGGTGAACAGTCCAGCCAGCCCAACACGGTGGTTATCTACGTACGGCTAGTGCTGCGCTACTTGGTGCGGCGGCGACGCGGACGAGGCTTCGCCGGGGCACGCTCAAACAGCGCCACAGACTCCACATGATGCGTATTCGGGTACATATCAAACGCCCGAAGCTGCACCATATCCCAACCCAGCTCACGCAAAATACCGGTGTCACGGCCCAGGGCTGCCGGGTCGCACGCCACGTACAGAATACGCTTGGGGTCCAGCGCATCCAGGCGTTCCAGGGTGGTGCGGTTCGCGCCCTCACGGGACGGGTCAAGAACTACCGCATCGATAGCGGGGATTTCACCGAACTCAAGGGCGGTCTTCAAATCGACCAGGTGGCGCGCCACGTCACCGCGAATCACCTCAATACGGGTGTCCGCCGAGTTCTCGGTGCGGGAGCAACCATCCGGCGCGAAGTTCGAACGGGCATCCTTATGGGTCACCGGGGAGCCCTCAATGCTGACGACAGTACCCGTTGAGCCCACGGCGTCCGCGAGCGCGGCGGTGAACAGGCCCGCGCCGGCGTACAGGTCCAGGGTGCATTCGCCTTCCTGCGGGCGGAGCATGGTGAGCATGGTGCCGACCATGGTGGAGGGGGCGGCGCGGTGAATCTGCCAGAAGCCGCCAGCAGATACCTGGTAGCTGAAGCGGCGGGAGCCGAAGGTGACTTCTTCGGTGACGGATCGCAGGCCTGCGCCGAGCAGCTGGTCGCCTTCGGGTACGCGGCGGTAGGGGCTGTGGGAGGAGCCGGGGCGGCGGCGCTTGGGCTTGCCGTTGGAGGTGGACTGCGGGGTGAAGAACAGCGAAATCTTGCGCTTGGCGAGCAGACCCCAGGCGTCGGATGCCTGCTGTTCGATGTCCTTGGCGACCTCTTCGATGGAGAAGCGCGGGTCAACAATGAACTGCAGCAGGACCCTGCCGCGGGAGGAGACGGTCGCCTCAACCTCACGTACGCCGCGCAGGTTCAGCTTCTCAAGCTGCAGGTTGCGTAGCTCGGTGGCGGCAAGGGGAAAGTCGACGACCGGTACGGGCTGGGAGGCGCGGTACGGGTGCATGCCGATGCGCCAGGTGACGGCAGGGTTCTTCTTGCCGCCGTTCTTCTGCTCGCTGTTCTTCTCTTCGCTATCGTGCGCGCGGACCTTGGTCACGTTGTAGCGCACTCGGGTACGCCAGGACAGGCCCTCGTTGTTATCGCGCAGGGGAAGCTCTTCAACGATGAGGTTGGTCAGCAGGGGCGATTCAAGGGGCAGGCCGCCCAGTCGGTTGATTTGGGTGCGGACGATATCGGTCTTGTAGCGTCGCTGCTCATCCAGGTTGATGTGGCCGTACTCCATGCCGCCGAGCAGTTCGGGTACGCCGGTGGCGGCGGCGCGTTCCTCGTCGGTGGCGAGCGCATCCGCCTGAATCCAGGGGTGGGCACGGCGTGCCAGGGAGGGTACGGGTACGGAGATAACATCCGCGAAGTAGAAGCGGCGCTTGGGGCCGATTGCGGTGATGCGCACTTCTGCCTGTTCGCCGACGATGCCGTGACGCACGAAGATGACGCCCTGTTCGGTGCGCGCTACGAAAGCGCCGCCGTGCGCGGGTGCCTCACAGGTGACGGTGAGGGTCTGCCCGACGCTGTATCCGTCTACATTGTTGGAGGCGGCAGGCGTGGTAGCAGGGTGAGTCACAGCATTGTCTCCTAAAGAATCACTTAATGTGAATTATTTTACACCGGTTTGTACCTTTACTCCGATTCCGACGCCCCGCAGGGGGCACCGAATAGGACGTAAAGGGCAAAGTCCAGGCGCTATGCGGGGTTATTTGAACGAGTTACAGACCCCGGGCGGGGTGCCGGGCAATCATGCTGGGCGCCGGGCAATTATGCTGGGCGCAGGGCAATTATGCTGAGCGCCGGGCAAACGTTACGGCTAGTGCTTCTTCTCACGCGCCACGGCATCCGCCTCGTGCAGGCGACCGCGGTACACGGCGTGGCGGTTACTCTGAAACAGTTCGCGGCCACCACCGGCAGAACGGGTCACGTTCGGAGCGACTGCCGCCGTAGAACCGTCAGCCTCTGCGGTCGAATCGTTGGCAGTTTCTTTACCTTGCAGGCGCTGATCAAAAATTTCGTCGTACACTTCGTCCTCGTGCATCGCCCACGGCACAGTCGCGGTCATGACGCCCGGCTCGTGCAGAAGCGCCTGCTTGAGGCGGCGCACCGTGCGGCGGTGCAGAAGACGCTGCCACCAGTGCTCCACCACGAACTCGGGCAGGTACACCACCAAAATATCGCGGGGCGACTTCTTGCGGCGGCGGCGAATATACGAGACGACCGCCTCCACGGTGTCACGGTACGGCGAATCAATCACCGACAGCGGCACCGGAATGCCCAGGGCGTACCAGCGCTTCTTCACGACCTCCAGGGCGGCGCGGTCGTTGTTAACAGTCAGCGCCTCAATCGTGGAGGGGCGACCGGCACGCGCATACGAGAGGGCGCGAACCGCCGGGCGGCGCACACGCTCCACGTACACGATGGCGTGCACACGCGAAGGCAGGGCCGCCACATCCGCAACGGATTCAGCGTTCAGGGGGATGTCCAGGGCGGCATCCACCGCATCGTAGTGGCGGCGAGTCACAACCATACCTCCAACCATCAGGGCAATCATTCCAAGGGAGAGCCACGCACCGGCGGCGAACTTCGTCACCACGACGGTGACCAGCACCGCGGCGGTCACCATCACGCCCACCGCAGAGACCGCAATATCGCGCAGCAGGGCGCGGCGCGGCATCTGCGCCAGGGTGATGCGCAGCAGACGCATGCGGTAGCGCACCACCGCCAGCTGAACCAGCACCATGGACAGGCACATGCCCACGATGTACAGCTGAATCAGCGAATACACGTCCGAATTAAAAACGGTGGTGAGGAAAATCGAAATCGCAGACAGCGCCAGCACACCGTTCGCGTACAGGCCGCGCGAATCCACGCTGCGGAAGAACACTGGTAGGTACTGGTAGTCGGCCAGCGACGAAGCAATCACCGGGAAGCCCGTAAACGCGGTCAGCGAGGCAATAATCAGCACGCCCACCGTGGCAAAAACCAGCAGCTGCGCGAAGAACGGCACACCCTGATAAATTGCCAACGCCACCTGGTACAGCGCAGGCTTCTGGTGGAAGTACTCCCCCGGCGTGTGCCCGTCAATGAACAAGAAACGGGTCGTATCGTGCACCATGTGAACGCGGGTTGCCGCCGCAAAACCGAGCAGGCTCACCAGCAGGACCGAGGTGATCAGGCCCATCAGCATCATGGTGACCGCCGCGTTATATTTCTTCGGGCGGCGGAAATACTTCACCGAATTAGAGATCGTAGAAACACCCGAGAACGCCACCAAGCCAGCAGAGAACGAACGCGCCAGAAGTAGCACCAGCGCCAGGCCCTCAAGCGAATGGGTCTCCAGCTCAGGGGCAATCACGTAGGTCGCTGATTCAGCCAGCGGCAGCGTACCCGTGGCGGCACGAACCCAACCCACGATGAGAGTGACCCCCAACAGCGCCAAGAAAACGTACAGCGGCCAGTACGCAATCTTTCCCAGCAGCTGCACGCCACGCAACGCAAACAGCGTCAGGGCAACAATGAGCAACACCGCAATGAGGGTGCGCCAATCCTGAATCTGCGGGTACAGCGCCACCAAAAACGAGGACGCCGAAGACATAGACACCGCCACCGTGAGCATATAGTCCATCAGCGAGGATGCACCCATCACGATCGAGGGCAGCGCACCCAGCTTGCGGTGCACCAGCTGAATATCGCCCTCGGAAGCAATCTGGTTGATGTTGTACCGGTACGTGCCAATCACCAGCAGACCGACCATCGCCACACCCAAACCGATCCAGGGTGAAAAAGCGAGCGCAGACGCACCCGCAGCGGCAAGGGTCAGAATCATCTGGTCGGCGGCGTAGGCGACCGAAGAAATGCCGTCAGCACCGAAAAGAGGCAGGGCGTAGCGCTTCGGCAGCGCGACTGCCGAAAGATTTCGCGTGCTGACCGGCTGACCGATCAGGGCGATGCGCATCCTATCCCAACGATTCCTCACGCTGTTAAGGCTATCGGTCGCGGCTTCAAAGCTCAATTTTATTCAGCCGAATAGTGGGCATTGCGAGCGGAATATCACGGAGCATCGGCGTGGAGGCTCACCCGCCCATTACACTGGTAGAGGTAGGCGGTAACGCCTTATCACCGTAAAACATCAACACTCGGAGGGATGTATGCCTCACTTCGTCATTATGGGTGCCGGACGCGTGGGCGTCATGCTGGCGCGCACTCTGGAAGCTTCGGGGCATACGGTCGCCGTCATTGACCAGGACGAACGTGCTTTCCAGCCGCTGCGTAAGGGCTTTGAGGGCCGCCTGGTGACCGGTGTCGGTTTTGATGAGGACACCCTCAAGCGTGCCGGTATTACCGAGGCGTACGCTTTTGCCGCGGTCTCTTCGGGCGATAACTCGAATATTATTGCCGCCCGTGTGGCACGCGAAATGTTCAAGGTGAAGAACGTTGTGGCGCGTGTGTACGACCCGAACCGCGCCGAGTTCTTCCAGCGCATGGGTATTCCCACGGTCGCTTCGGTGCGTTGGTCCACCGACCAGGTGCTGCGCCGCCTGCTACCCGAGCAGGCGCTCAAGGGCGACTTCCGCGAACCCTCGGGCCGCCTCATGCTCACCGAAATTCCGCTCGACGACGGCTGGGCGGGTCACGCCCTGACCAGTATCGAACGTGCCGCCGGGGTGCGCATCGCCTACATCACCCGCTTTGGTGAGGGCATGCTCCCCCGCCCCGATTCCGCCTACCAGCAGGGCGATAGTGTGCACGTCATGATGCGCACCGACGACGTTGCGGACGTAACCCGTATTCTCTCCCGTCCGCCGCGCGTTGAAGACGAAGAAGTGGAGGCGAACTACGCCCCCGCCTCGGGCCACCGCAAGCACCCCCACGCCCCGAAGAAACCCGCTGAACAGAAGCACAACGACGCACCCGTTGCCGAGCATGAATTCCACCTCGGTGACACTCCCCCGGAGCTGCCCGACCCCCTCGAACTCATCGGCCGCCATCGTGATTCCTCGAAAGGTGAGAAGTAAGTGAAGGTCCTCATTGTTGGTGCTGGCTCCGTGGGTGCCTCCATCGCTAAAGAACTCATGATGAACGGCCACGACGTGACCATCATCGACTCCAAGCCCGAAGTCAAGAAGCGTGCCGATCTGCCCGGCGTGCGCTGGCATATAGGTGACGCCTGCGAGCTGTCCGTACTGCGCCAGGTGCACCCGAACAAGGCGGACGTGGTCGTTGCCGCAACCGGTGACGATAAGGCAAACCTGATGGTCTCCCTGCTGGTTCGCAGTGAGTTTGGTGTGCCGCGTACCGTGGCGCGTGTGAACAACCCGCGTAATGAGTGGCTCTTTGACGACTCCTGGGGCGTGGACGTTGCCGTGTCCACCCCGCGTCTGATGACCGCCCTCGTCGAGGAAGCCGTGGAAGTCGGCGACGTGGTGCGCCTGCTGACCCTGCAGGCTGGCGGCGCGACCCTCGCCGAGTACACCGTGCCGGATGACCACCCCGTCATCGGTTACCGCGTGGACCACGTGCAGTGGCCCGTCGATACGGTGCTCACCGCGATCCTGCGTGACGGCGCGCCAATCCCGCCCAGTGCCGACGTGGCGATTGAGGGCGGCGACGAGCTGTTCTTCATCACGACCATTGCCGGTGAGGATCAGATCCGCGCGCTGTTCGCCTAAGCGTTTATGCGCAAGCTTTTGCATAGCGTTTATACGTAAGTTTTTGAGGAGGCGAAAGCCCCGGTCACGGGTACCGGGGCTTTCGCTTACTTTTATGAAGCTATTTCACGAAGTTGCGGGCTGTGATTTAGCGGTTCTTGGAGCTTTCAGACTCTCCGGGCACCTCAGTTTCTTCAGCATCCAGCGCCTCGGGGTCCTCGCTCACCGGCGCCTCCTCGGGAGCCGACACACGCCACGCCAGCCACACGCCCAAAGCGTACAGCGGCAGACCCATAATCAGGCGGGTCGCGCCCAGCGCCTCCACATTATTCGCAAAATACAGGGGCACCTGCACGGCAAGGCGCAGCATCATCAGCACGGTAATAATCCAGGTCGCCAGCATGTACTGGCGCAGGCGCACCGGGTTCTGGCGCCAGCTCAGCGCCTCACCGCGAATGACCGCGAAAATCAGACCCATCAGCGGCCAACGCGCCAGCATCGACAGCAGATACGCCAGGATGTACACGCCGTTCGTCCAGAAGCCCACCACAAAGTAGTCGCTCGCATTACCGGTACGGTACGCGGCAAACGCACAAATCGCCACGCCCACCAGACCGGTCAGCGCACTCACCAGCTTAGAGCCCTGCACCAGACGAATCAGCGTGAACACGCCCGCCGCAGCCAACGCCGCAATCAGGGACAGGTTCAGTTCCTTCGTCACGGTGAACAGCACCAGGAACGCCACAGCGGGCAGGGAGGATTCCACCAGGCCGCGCCAGCCGCCGATAGCGTGCAAAATATCCACATCACCGTTGGCGGTGCGGCGCATATTCGCACCCATGGAGGCGCTCAGGCTCTGCGCGAGCTGGTTCTCCTCCCCCGCAGGGCCAGTTTCAGAGCTAGTTGCGGGGTTAGCGTTCGGATCGGGCTGGGTCGAAGACTGCTCAGCGCTCATGTTTTCCCTTCTCAGCAAAGAATTGCGGCACGATCTCATAGCGCGGGTTATAAATCACCGGCTGATGAGCCCTCACCGATACCACACCGGAACAGCGCAACAACGCACCGGCAAGCACGCCGGGCACCATCTGCTGCCCCTGCCACTTCAGCAGCACCCTATCCCCCGGGTTGAACGGCGCATACGGCGGGAAAGACACCTCGTGAGGCTCCTGCACCGCCACGGTCGCCAAAGACGCCGTGTTCAGATGGTGCTGCTTCTCGGGGTCCTCGGATTCCTCCTCGAAGTCCTCACCGGGCGGCTCCACAATCGGCATACCAATCAGCGCCAGCGGGCTCGACCACTGCAGGGGCTTCGACTTAGCCACCACCAGCTCGGCACGGTACATCGGCTTATCCTGCAGCGCAGGTAGCCATACCTGCTCCACGCGTCCGGCAAGGCGTACGCGAAAGCGCTCGGGGTACCCGGGAGCAAGAATCTGCTTCTCAGGAACCGCGAGCGCACTCGGGTAGTTCGAGAACTCAGGCATTAGCCAATCTCGGTAATCTCAGGGCCGCGGCGAGGCATCGGGCGCAGCTTGCTGTGCTCGTTCTCGGTTTCTTCCTCCACGGCGGGCTCTTCCTCAGCCGCAACGACCAGGTCGGCGGGCAGAGTCATGGGCAGCAGCTCGCGCGGCGGGCGCGGGTCGTCGCCACGGTCCACCACGACGGTGCGGAAGACTTCCTCCACGGAGGCGGCAGCCTTATCGTCACCGAGCACAGCCGCGCCAGAGATGACGCCGCGCAGGAACCAGCGGGGGCCGTCCACGCCCACGAAGCGGGCGATGCGCTCGCCGGGCTGACCGTCCGGGGTGACGGCGGGCAGGCGGGTGAGCATCTCGGCACCGAATACGCCGGCGTAGATTTCGACGATGCCGCCCTGGGATGCGACGGACTCGGTCAGGTCATGACGGATGTCGTCCCAGATGCCGGTGGTGCGCGGTGCGGCGAATGCCTGCACCTGCAGGGTTGCGCCGTCGCGGGTGATGGTTGCGGCGATAACCGCGCCGGTTGCGTCGTCAGTTTCGAGGCGCAGGTTCATGCCGTCGAGCAACTTGATGCGCAACGCGCCCAGGTCGACGTAGTCTTCGAGGTCTTCGGCGGTGACTTCTTCAATGTCGTGGGGGCCGTTGACGCGGTCGTACTTAATGACCTCGGGAGAGTTCTCCTCTTCCTTCAGCTCCTCAACCTCGACGTTGGTCTCTTCGACCTCTTCGGCGACAGCCTTGTCGATGGCGGCCTTTTCAGCCTCCTCGGCGCGCTTCTTCTTACCAAATCCGAACATGGTATTCCTACTTTCACCGCACGCAGGGTGCGGGGGGGGGTTCTTCTCTTCTCTCGTGCCGTTTCGCGGTGAGAGCAGACTAGTGGATTCCGCTGGAGCCGAAGCCGCTGGAGCCGCGTTCGGTCTGATCCAGTTCGTCCACCACGGTAAAGGTTGCGTGCTCGTACTTCTGAATGATCAGCTGGGCGATGCGGTCGCCGCGCTGCACGTGGAAGGACTTGGTCTTGTCAGTGTTGAGCAGGGTGACCATCAGCTCGCCGCGGTAGCCGGAATCAACGGTGCCGGGCGCGTTCACAATGGTGATACCGTTCTTGGTCGCCAGGCCGGAGCGCGGGTGCACCAGGCCAACGTAGCCTTCGGGCAGGGCGATTGCCACGCCGGTGGGTACCAGGGCGCGTTCGCCCGGCTCCAGTTCGAAGTCGATGCGGGAGCGCAGGTCAGCGCCAGCGTCGCCGGGCTTTGCGTAAGCGGGTGCGGGCAGCTCGGGGTCGAGCAGCTTAATGTGGACGTTTACGGGGGTCATCATGGTCAATACTCTAACCTTTCGCGGGTGTCTGTGCCATTACCTCGCGCTGTGTTGAGGCTCTACTGCGGGGTGTTTGGGGTGCGTGTTCGCGTTCAGCACGTGCCGCGGCGTGCCGTGCTGGGTACGACGCGGCGCTGTTTGTGTGTGTGCGCGCGGCTTTCACATACTCAACGGGGCGGGTGCACTCGGCACTCGCCCCGTCATGAGGTGTATGTCGGGTGGGTGTTATCCCTTCCCTAAAGTTTTAGCCCTCGCACTCGATGCAGTAGGACAGGCCGCCCTCTTCGCGCGCAATCTGCGAGCGGTGGCGCACCAGGAAGCAGGATGCGCAGGTGAACTCGTCGTCCTGAGCGGGCAGAACAACAACGTTCAGCTCCTCGTTGGAGAGGTCAGCACCGGGCAGCTCGAAGCTTTCTGCTGCGCTGTTTTCGTCTTCGTCCACCGCACCGGACTGCATCTCGGAACGGCGGGCGTTCAGCTCCTCGTAGGACTCTTCGTTCTGCTCTTCGTCCTGCTTGCGAGGTGCATCGTAATCAGTTGCCAAACTTTCACGCTCCGTTGGTTCTGTGGCTGTGTGTTGAACTAGGCCACGCTGGTTTAATGAGTGCTCTAGGTGCCGCTGGTGAGGATTTAACCCCGACGGCATGCCAGGTATTGTTCACCATTGGCACCCTATTTGTCTAATCCTGGGTAGGCTTTGGACTGTTTAGGCGTCACATTCTAGCTTTTTCGGTCCGAAAAGTACATCTTTTTTTGGGGAAAATCCCGCCTCCGCTACTGATTTACCGCGCTTTCACGGTACCCTGGAAGGTAGTTTGCGTTCCGTGCAACACATTCACGAACGCGTCCGGTTCACCTATGGAGGTTCTCATGCTTGAACTGCGTCTGATTGGCGTTCACGATGACGGCGAAAATCTGGTGCTTGAGTCTGCTGACGGCACCCGCTTCTTGCTGCCGATTGACGCGAACCTGCGCACGAGCATCACCAAGGCTCGCCGTATTCAGCCTGCCCGCGGTCTGGGCGCTAAGGGCACTTACGGCCCGCGTGATATTCAGACCCGTTTCCGTCAGGGTGCCTCCGTTGAGGAAATCGCTGAAGAGTCCGGCTGGGAGCCGGAGCGCGTGCGCCGCTACGAGTGGCCGATCGTTGCTGAGCGTGCCCACATTATTCGTGCGGCTCAGAGCGTGAAGATTGGTCGCCGCAGCTCCGCTTCGGGTACCGCACAGATTCCGGTGACTCTGAGCGCCCGCATTGAGGAAGTCTCCGAACGTTACGGTTTTGAGGAGGCAACCCAGGACTGGACCACCCGCCAGCAGGAGAACGGCCAGTGGCGCGTTGAAGTTGATATTGCGCTGAAGGATTCGGTGCGTCAGAACCTGCCCGCGCAGGTCGTCTTCCCCGCACGCTGGGTGTACAACCCCGCGAACCAGGGCCTGTACGCTTCGAATGAGGCGGCATACTTCCTGATGGGCAACAGTGAGGACGCTGTTGCCGCCGCCGCGAAGAAGGCTCCCGTGGAGGTTCCTCCCGCCCGCTTGCCGAAGGCACCCGAGCCCGTACCGGCACCCCTTACTTCTTCTGAGAGCGCTGATGAGCGTAAGCTCAAGGAGCTTCTGGAGCGCGCCCGCTCGGTGCGCCCCGCACAGGTTGAGGAGCCCGAGGTGTTCGTGCACCGCGAGTCCGCTCAGCCCGCTGAGCCTGCAGCACCGGCTGCTCCCGCTACCCCGGCTGCACCGGCAGAGGCACCGAAGGCTGCAGCACCCGTAGCTCCGGCACCCGCCGAGGCCGCATCTGCACGAGGCCCGCTGACCGGCGCACCCGCCGCACACACCCCCGCGGCGCATCCGGCACCGGAAGACTACAGCGAACACGCACCCGCCGCAGAGACTGCTGAGGCATCGGCGGCTGAGGCACCGGCAGAGTCCGCACCCGCAGAAGCTGCTGAAGAACCTGCTGAGGAGAAGCCCAAGTCCTCCTCCTCGAAGAAGCAGCGTGTAAGCGTTCCGGCGTGGGACGACATCATCTTCGGCAGCCGCAAGTAAGCGACCGCCCTCGCGCTGCCCGATAGGGGCATCGAGACGAGAGCATCTAGACATACGAAAACCGCTGGTTATTCACCCGAATAACCAGCGGTTTTTTATGCCCTCTGGGTTTTAGAAGACTAGTACTTTAGAAAGTCTTGAGCATGCGCAACGGCACCAGACGTTCCGCGTCCGTGAGCGAACCGTGCTGGCCAACCATGTGCAGGGCACGCTCCTGATAGTGGCGCATATCGTACAGCGCCCAGTCATCGCGAGCGCACACCATCAGGTCGCCAACGCGGCCGCGCGCCGCATCCGTGATGACCGGGCCGAAATAGCCGGCGCGCATCAGCTCGCGAGAGTCAATCACCCAGGCGCGCTCGCCCCAGTACTGCGCCCAACGCTGAGCGGTGGCGGTACGTGCCGCCTCCGAGGTGTCTTCCAGGTACAGGTGCACGGCGCGCGGTTCACCGGCGGTCATCGCGATGTTGCGGGTCAGCTCCTCCACGCCAGAGTAGTCGATGCGCTGGTGCTCGGGCACGTTCACCATGCCGTGATCGGCGGTCACGAAGAGTGCCGCCCACGCCGGGGCGCGCTCCGCCAGACGCTTCAGCGCCGAGTTCAGTTCCTCCAGCTGCTGTAGCCATTCGTCGCTACCCACGCCGTAGCGGTGGCCCGCCGCGTCAATCTCGCCCCAGTACAGGTACACGGTGGTCGGGGTGCGGCTGGAGAGCGCCTCCAGGGCGTAGGTGACGCGGGCGTTATAGCCGACAGCATCCACGAAGTCGCCGCCACGCAGCGCCGCCTCCGTCAGGCCGGTACCGCGGTACTTACCCAGCGAAATGGTGAGCACGCGGCGGTTCGTATGGTGGCGTTCCAGCACGGTCGGCAGCGGCTGCCAGGCGTGCGGGTCCACCGTCTGATCCCAGCCGGACAGGTGGTTCATGACCGAGCCCGCTCCCCCATTACCTGCCGGGTTGCGCACCTCGTAGCCGGCAATGCCGTGCGCGCCGGGTGCCGTGCCGGTGCCCAACGAGGTCAGGGAGGCGGCGGTCGTGGTGGGGAACGCGGCGTCCAGCGGGCCCAGGTTCAGGGTCTTACGCAGGGCGGGCGCGTAGCCGCTGTAGCTATTGAGCAGCTGCTCACCCAGGCCGTCCACCATGACCACGCAGGCGTGACGGAAAGACACCGGATCAACATCCTGCTCCGCGAGGCGACCGGCAAGGTTCAGCGGGTCGGCAACAGAGTTGAACGCCGGGTCAGAATCCAGGGCGTGCGCGGGGCGCGCCAGGCTTCGCTGAGCCACCAGAGAGGAGGCGGACTCCAGCACATCGGCGATGCTATTGCTACCGTAGGCGGGCGCGGGAGGCAACGGCGCGCCCAGAACATCGTGCAGGGTGGGCTGTTCGGTGCGGGACGGGGCCGTCATAGGTTCCTCTCGGGTGTGTGTCTCAGGGTGTGGCGAGCGCTAATCGCGAGCGCCGTGGGGGCAGGCGCGCGATGCCGGTGCTTATCGGCGGGTTGCGTACATGCGGGCGCGGTGCAGGGCACGCGCAAAATGCTGCGCACGCTGAACCGACTCCGGGCCGTCAGCAGTCGCAGAAACACGCACCGCAATGTCCTCGCGGCGCGCATCGCCGGTGAAGCCGTGGTCGGCGTTGCACTGCGGATCCTGGCAGCCGGCGGGAGCCAGCTCCATGTGCAGCGAACCGGTCCACGCGATCTGGAAGGAAATCTCAGTCGGGGCGGTGCTACCGGCGTTGTACGCCTGCGGCTGGCTGAAACCGTAGCTGATGGTGACCGCGTTCAGGGCGCTCAGGTGCACCGCCTCCACGCTCACATGCGCCACGGTACCCTGCGCGTCACCCTCGAGGTGCTGGTCGTCCAGGTGCGCAAAGATGACGTGCTCGCCGCAGAGCACCATCACGGTGATGTGGCGGTGAAAATCATCGCGCGAGAAGTGGGTTTCGTGCTGTACGAAGTGCGCGTCCGGGTTCATGCCCGCTAGCGCGTCATCCACCACTTCCAGCACGAGGTCGGGGTAGAAACCGGCATGCTTAATGTCTGCGACCAGTTGCTCGCGTTCGGGGGTGGTGGCGTACATCGTACCTCTTTCGTGCTGTGCCCTCATGAGGCGACGTCGGTCGGCGCACACGATGAGGGCGGTTAGGTATTACTCCCCTCTACCTTAGAGGGTTCCAGCCGGGCTGTGCTACTTGACCACGCTAATACAGGCTCATATGACGGTGTGCAATCCCCCGGTATGCTTCGGTTACTGCCCCGCAACCGCCTTGGCGCACCCCACAGATGACGCCGACCAACCAGCCCGTCTGATCCGCTACCACCCGCTAAAATAGGAGGAGCGAAAACACACCGACACGAGGAGATATATGGCTCGCCGATCCAAATCCGCCGTCAGCGACTACCCGGTGGATGTGGTAGAGAATATCGTCGACATCGACGTATCCGCCGAGATGGAAACCAGCTTCCTGGAATACTCCTACTCGGTGATTTATTCGCGCGCCCTCCCCGACGCCCGCGACGGCCTCAAGCCCGTGCAGCGCCGCATCCTCTACATGATGCAGCAGATGGGTCTGCGCCCCGATAAGGGCCACGTCAAGAGCGCCCGCGTGACCGGCGAGGTCATGGGTAAGCTCCACCCGCACGGCGACGCCGCCATCTACGACGCGATGGTGCGCCTCGCCCAGCCCTTCGCGCTGCGCCTGCCCCTCGTTGACGGTCACGGTAACTTCGGCTCCCTCGACGACGGCCCGGCAGCCGCCCGATACACCGAAGCACGCATGGCGCCCGCCGCGCAGGCACTCACCGCGGACCTCGAAGAAGACGTGGTTGACTTCGTACCGAACTACGACAACCAGTTCATGCAGCCCTCCGTGCTGCCCGCAGCGTTCCCTAATCTGCTCGTCAACGGCACCACCGGCATCGCGGTCGGCATGGCGACCAATATGGCGCCGCACAACCTGCGCGAGGTCATCGCCGGTACCCGCCATCTCATCGCCCACCCCGAGGCGACCCTCAAAGACATCATGAAGTTCATCCCCGGCCCCGACCTGCCTACCGGCGGCACCATCGTGGGTCTGGGAGGCATCCGTGATGCCTACGAAACCGGCCGCGGCACCTTCAAGACCCGTGCGAAGGTCTCCATCGAGCAGGTCAGCCCCCGCAAGCAGGGTATTGTCGTCACCGAACTGCCGTACATGGTCGGCCCCGAAAAGGTCATAGAAAAGATCAAGGACGGCGTCAACTCCAAGAAGCTCACCGGCATCTCCGACGTGGTCGACCTGACCGACCGCACCAACGGTCTGCGCCTCGTCATCGAAATTAAGAACGGCTTCAACCCGGAGGCGGTGCTCGCCGCCCTCTACAAGCACACTCCGCTTGAGGATTCCTTCGGCATTAACAACGTGGCGCTCGTGGACGGTCAGCCGCAGACCCTCGGTCTGCTCGACCTGATGCGCGTGTACATTGATCACCGCCTGAACGTGGTCCGCCGCCGCACCGAATTCCGCCTGGGCAAGCGCACCGACCGCCTGCACCTGGTGGAGGGCCTGCTCGTGGCGATCCTCGACATTGACGAGGTCATCCAGATCATCCGTGAGTCTGACGAGACCGCTCAGGCACGCGAAAAGCTGAAGGTCGTCTTCGACCTGACCGACACCCAGGCGAACCACATTCTGGAGCTGCGTCTGCGCCAGCTCACCAAGTACTCCCGCCTGGAGTTGGAAGCAGAACGCGACACCCTGCAGCAGGAAATCGCGGAGCTGCAGCGTATCCTCGGTTCCGATGCGGCGCTGCGCGAACTGGTCTCCGAGGAGCTCGCAGAGGTCGCCGAACGCTACGGCACCGACCGCCGCACCCAGCTCAAAACCAAGGACGAGATGCAGGTCGCCATTGAGGCAGTTACCGCGCAATCCAAGGCGAAGAAGAGCCTGGGTCTCGCCCTCGAAATCGCGGACGACCCGTGCTGGGTGTTGCTCTCCGCCTCCGGCATGATGGGACGAACCCCCGGCAAACCCATCCGCGAGGCGCTCGTGGATCCCGGCAAGCGTTTCAAGCACGACGTGTTCACCTCGATTGTGCCGACCACCGCGCGCGGCGAGATCGGTGCCGTGACCTCCGCAGGACGCATGGTGCGTCTGTCCGTCATGGACATTGCGGTGCTGGACGAGAACGGCGGCACCCCCTCCATGGCCTCGGCAGTGAAGGCAACCGAGCTGGTTCAGCTCGCCAAGGGTGAGAAGCTGGTCGCCCTCGTACCGCTGAACACGGTGCTGGCGCTGGCAACCGCGGGCGGCGTCATCAAGCGCGTGAACCCCGACTACCCGCTGAACCAGACCGAGTGGGACATCATGAAGCTCAAGGACGGCGACGAAATCGTGGCCGCCGCCCCCTGCCCCACCGACGATGCGGTGCTCACCTTTGTCACCCGCGATGCGAAGCTGCTGACTTTCGACGCTGCGAAGGTCCGCCCGCAGGGACGCACCGGCGGCGGTATCGCAGGCATCAAGCTTGCCGACGGCGACCGCGTGATTGCCCTGGGCGTGACCGCGCCCGGCGACGCGGCGGAGGTCGTGACCGTCACCAACGGCAAGGACGGCCTGGCGAGCGCCAAGGTCACCGCCCTGGCCGAGTACCCGCAGAAGGGCCGCGCAACCGGTGGCGTGCGTGCGCACCGCTTCCTCACCGGTGAGAGCCAGCTGGCTCTGGCATGGGTGGGCGTGGGCCCGGCGAAGGCGGCGTCCTCCGGCGGTGTGGCTCGTTCCCTGCCGACTGAGCACGGTGCCCGCGACGGTTCCGGCGTGATGCTGACCCAGAGCATCGGTATTGTGGGCCCGAACTATGCGGCTGTTTCCGCGGCGCTGGCGGTTAGCCCGGAGGGTGAAAAGCTCTTCTAGGCGCGCGGTTCACTGCCTTTCGTGGCGGCGCCACTACCCGCCGCTCAACGACCGATTGAGCCACCAGACGGTAGCTAAATCGCCACAACTCCAAATGCAGAAATGCCCCGGTACTTTCGTGAAGTACCGGGGCATTCCCATGCACACTATGTTTTTCTAGGGGCGTTTTTCTGAGGTGCCATTCCGGGGCACATCATCGGCGCGCCCCGTAGCCTGATAGAGCGCAACTGCTAGAGGCGAACCACTTCATCGCAGCGGGCAATATCCTCAGGACGGTGCGACACCAGAACCGTAGCCACGGAGCTGGAGCGGGTCGCCGCATCCAGGTCAGCCATCAGCGCGCGGGCAGATTCAGCGTCCAGGTGCGCGGTCGGCTCATCCAGCAGCAGCACCGGCGAGTTCACCAGCAGGGCACGAGCCACCGCCAGACGCTGGCGCTGACCGCCGGAAAGGAAGGAACCGCCAGCACCCACCGGGGTGCGCAGGCCCTGAGGCAGAGCGTCAAACCACTCGCCCAGACCCACACGGCGCAGAACCTCAATCAGCTCTTCCTCGCTCGGGCGATCCGAACGGTCACGAGCCAGCATCAGGTTACCCTCAAGGGTCGACTCGAAAATGTGAGCCGCCTGCGGGCACCACGCCGCGTAGCCGCGCAGCTGCTCACCTTCCAGGACCTCGCCGGAAGCCAGCACGCGGCCGGACTCCAGCGGCAAGAAGCCCAGAACGGTTGCAAGCACGGTAGACTTACCGGAACCGGAGGGGCCGGTCACCGCAGTCCAGGAGCCCGCGCGGGCGTTCATGTTCAGGTCGGTGAAGACCGGGTGATCCATGCCGGGCCAGCGGGCGGCAGCGTCCTGCAGGCTCAGGGCGGGTTCGGTGACTTTCACGCCGAGTTCCTGCGGGGTACCGCAGCTGACCAGGGTGGGTTCGCCGGGCTTCGGCGGGCGCGGGGTATCGCTCTTAGAACCAGCCGCAGATTCGGGGCGAGCAAAACGCTGAGCACGCTGACGGTCAGCCTCCAGCAGCTCCTCCATCTCAGCCTCCGCGCGGGCACGCAGACGCTCAACACGACGCGGCAGAACGTGGGTGTCCACCTCAGCCTCGGTCGGCACGGAACGCTTCAGGGTCGAGGTCGCAACAACGCCCTCCAGGGATACGTCACGCACACTCGGGGCAATCGTAGCGAGCAGGCGGCTGAACGCGGGCCAGGAGCGGACCGCCTCAACATGGCCCAGGGAGCTTTCCAGCATGCCGGTGCACAGCAGCACCACAATCGCCGCTTCGGGGGCACGCACGGTGCCGTCAACAGCCAGCGGGTACGCAATGACTGCGCTCGCCAGAGCCGCACCGAACCAGCTCAGAGTCACGAGGGTACGACCCACGCCCTGAGCGGTCGAGCCCTTCTGCAGGGCGGACAGGTTCTCGGCGTCCAGAGCGCCGTTAGCCTTCTCAGCGGTGGTTGCCACGCCGTTAGCGCGCAGGTCCTCAGCCGCCGAGAGCATGCCGGTACCCAGGCGCAGCATCTGCGCGGTGGAGCGGCGAGCCAGCGCCTCCGCACGGGCATCGGCGCGAAGTACAATCCACGGAGCCACAAAAGTACTAACCAGCACGGCAAGCAGGACCGGAATCAGAGCCTGCGGCAGAATGCACGCGGTTGTAATCAGCGCCGCGGTCATGACCAGCAGGTGCGCAGCCGGCGGAATAATAACGCGTGGCACGCCGTCGCGCAGCTCATCAATACCGCCCACGAGGCGTTCGAGCAGCGCGTCACCACGCAGCAGGGCACGCACGCTGCTCACGCTCTGCCATGCACCAACCCAGGCGCGCAGACGCAGAATATTTGCGGCGGCAAGAACCTTCGAGTGGGTCATCAGACGCTCAGCGTAGCGGGCGCAGGCACGACCCAGGCCGAAGAAACGCACGCCCACAATGGCGACCATCAGGTACATCATTGCCGGGCCCTCAGCGGCGCGAACAATCAGCCAGCCGGACAGCGCGGTCAGTGCCGCAGCCATCAGGGAAGTAATCGCAGCCATGATGACCGGGCCGGTTGCGGCGCGAACACCGATACCGGTCAGTTCCTTCAGGGTGCGCAGGCTTGCGAACAGGCCGGCAGGCTCGGCTTCCTTGACCTCGGCAGCTGCGGAGGCGCCCGCCGGGGCAGTGCTTTCAGCCTCGTACTCTTCCCTGTCCTTGAGCAGGTGCGCGGGGGCTTGCGCGGGAACCGCAACGCGGGCGGTATTCGCCTCGGCGGTCCATGTGTAGCCCTGGGCGGTCTGCACGGCACGAACGAGGATATCGCAGCCAGCGGCGAGCTCCTGCTCGTGGGTCACGATCAGAACGGTTGCGCCAAGTTCCGCCAGGCGGTGCAGGGCGCGGGTCACCAGGTATGCCGAGTAGGCGTCCAGGTGCGCGGTCGGCTCATCCACCAGGACGGTCAGCACGGTCTGCTCACCGCCGGCACGGTAGATAGCCTCGGCACGAGCCAGGGTACGTGCCACGGCGAGGCGGCGCGCCTGACCAGCACTGAGGGCACCGGGTTCAAGGGCGGTCAGCTTCTCCATGCCCAGCTGAACCAGCGGGCCAACCAGCAGCGCAGACTCGGCATCGGTGATGGACAGCTTCTTGGAGTCCATCGCTTCACCGAGCAGAGCGGCTGCACGCTCACGCTCCGCCTCGGTAGCGCTGAGTGCGTAGAGCGCCATTTCGGTCTGCACGGTCGGTGCGGTGAAGACCGGCGACTGCGGAATAACCAGGGTGGTTCCCAGACCGGTCACGCTACCGGTCAGGTGCACGGGCTCCTCCGAGCCGGTGGGCACCAGACCCTCGCGCACGGCACCGGAGAACACGTTCAGCAGGGTGGACTTACCGCAGCCGGACTCACCCATCACGCCGATAACTGCACCGCGTGCGTCCTGGGCGGTTTCAGTCTGGGTGTTGCCAACGCGACGGTCCAGGTTCAGGGACAGGTTAGTCAGCACGGCAGGACGCGCCGGGTAGCTCACCGACAGGTCCTTAACGGCGATGGTGGAAGGCTGGCCCTTCTGCGCTGCCGGATCCTGTGCAGACGAATCCTGCGCATTCGAGTCCGCAGCGGCGGCGGGCAGGGGCGCATCAATAATCTTCTGGGCGCTACGCAGGGCGGCAACGCCGTCCTCCGACTGGTGGTAGGCGGCACCCACATCACGCAGCGGCTGGTAGCATTCGGGAGCCAGCAGTAGTACAAGAATTGCGGTGTCCAGGCCCAGGGTACCGTTGACCAGGCGCACACCAATCAGCACAGCAATCAGCGCCACCGAAATGGTGGTGATGAGCTCCAGGGCGAGCGAAGACATGAAGGCGCTACGCAAAGTCTGCATGGTGCGTTCACGGTAACGCTGGCCGAGGGCGTTCATGGAGCGGGTCTGTGCACGTTCACGGCCCAGACCGATAATGACGGGCAGGCCGCGCACCAGCTCCAGAATATGGTCGGAGAGGCGGTGCAGTTCAGCCTGAGCTTCTGCGGTTTCGTCGCGGGTGTTCTTACCAATCAGAATCATGAACACCGGAATAAGCGGCAGGGTGCAGGCAAGCACCATGGCGCTCATCCAGTCTAGGGCCGCCACAACAACCCAGAGGATGAACGGCACAATCGCGGTGGACACGAACGCGGTCAGGGTCTTGGTGTAGTAGTCATCCAGGGCGTTCAGGCCGCGGGACAGCAGCACAGCGGTCGCGCCGGTACCCTCGGGGGTGTCCGCGCCACCGGTGGCGAGCACACGCTTGAGCAGCGCGGAACGAATTTGAGACTTCGCTCCGGAGGCGGCACGCTGCGCGCTCACAGCCAGCAGGTAGTCGGTGCCCGAGCGGACAAGCAGCGCAATGACGGCGACCGCGATCAGGCCGGGGGTGATGGCGTCACCGTCACCAAAGATGCCGCCGAGGCCGAGCAACCAGCCGCCGTGCGCCTCCAGCTGTGCCTGCGCGGAGCCGGCGAACTCAACGTAAGCGCGGTACACGTCCGGCGCGCTAGTCTCTTTGAGGCGCGCGTGTTCGGCTGCGACAGCGGCGAATCCGGCGTGTGCCGCGCGGGCAATAATCACAGCCAGGGCGGCGCTGAAAAGCACCGTCGCGAGGGTGTGCACGGCGGTAATAATGCCGAACGTGCTGAGGGTTTTACGGGCGTCAGGGCCCAGAGGCGGGCGACGGTCAGCGCGGTCGTTGCGCTTTCCTTCGGCCACCTCTGGTGCCTCTGTGTTCTGATGTTTGTCAGCGTGGCGCGGTGTGTGCGTTCGACTCACGTGTTGTCCTTAGTCTTCTGCTGTTTTTACCTCCCATCAGTTTAAGGGTTGGGCTATCCAATACCTATTTGACCAGTCAAGTTTCGGATAATTGGCTGGTCCTCACCCAGCGCTAGTTCTAGCCGCGCATCGCGTCGGCGGGGCTCTTGCGGGATGCCACCCACGCCGGGTATGCCGAAGACACCAGACCGGTAAGGGCGCCAACGCCCACGCCGAGCACCACGAATCCGGGTGAGAGAACCGCCTGCCAGCCCTGCACGAGCGAAAGAATAATCGTCGCAATCATGCCGGAGCAGGCGCCGATGGAGCCGCCGAGCACACCGAGCATGACGCCCTCCATGAGGAAGATGCGGGCGATCAGCCATTTACTCGATCCGATGGCGCGGCGCAGCGCAATCTCTGCGGTGCGCGATTGCACGGACAGGTACATGGCGGTTGCCGCCGAGAGGGAGGCGAGCACCAGCAGAATACCGGAGAGCACACCCACGTACAGGCCCAGATCCGAGGCGATAGACGCGCGTAGGCTCTGCAGGTCGGAGGGGGTTTCCACGTTAATCTGGCTGGGTTCAGCGGGCTTGAGCGTCAGCGGAATTGCCTTGGCGACCGCCTTGCCGTAGCCTCGTTCGGTTTCGGCAATGTAGGTCACCTGGCCGCGTCCGGTGCGCTGAAGGGTGCCCGGCGAGACAATGACCGTGTTCCTGAATTCGTAGCCGCTGTTGCCGGGGTCGAAGAGGCCGATGACCGGCATCAGCTGACCTTCCACCCAGATGCTCACACCGGGTGCCACCTGCGGCAGCCCGCCGAGCTTAATGCCGTAGTCGACGGCGGGTAGCTCGCCGGGCCTGGGCTCGGTTGTGGCGTTATCTGCAGCCTTATCTTCGGGAATAATGCCGAGGGCGCGGGCAGCGGAGACCGACACAATAGCGCCGGAGAGCTGCTCGGAGCGTTCACGGTCAGCAACGTTCTGCTGGGTGAGGGTCGAGTTCATCTGTTCGAGCGCACGCAGGGTTTCGGGGTTCATGCGGGCACCGATTTGCTCGAGCCGGGTCTTCGAGGTGGAGCTGAGACCAATCGCCGTTTTGGGTTCGTCCTCGTAGGGGCTGAACCGGGTGATTCGCACGTCGGCGGGTGCCACGCTGCTGACGAACCCGGTGTTCTTCACGTAGTCCAGCGCGCTAATGCGGTCGGCAACATTCTGCGCGGATTCGCCCTGCCGGTAGGTTCCGAGCATGTTCTGGTCATTGTCCCTGTCGCTGATGTAGAGCGTGGATTGTTCGGATCCGAGCAGGCGCTGGTTCACCTGGTAGCTGGCGGATTCGCTCATGCCGGAGGCGCTGATGAGTCCACCCACGCCCAGCGCGAAGGACAGACCCAGTAGCAGGGTGCGTAGCGGTCGTGAGGTGAGCGCGGAAATCGCCTCGATGCTGTCGTCGGTGAGGAAGCTTCCGCGGCGATGCGTAGCGGGCTTCTCCCCCGGTGCGAGGCTGGTGGTAGCATCTACCGGGGCACCAACCGTGGCTTCTGCCGGGGTGTCCGTTGCAACCGGCACAGCCTCGGCAACCGGCACCTCAGCGACCGGCACCGTAGCCAAGTCGGCGCGGCTCTGCTCGTGCAACTGCCCATCCTCAATGCGAATCACACGGCGGGCGGCGGCGGCAACCTCCGGGTCGTGGGTAATAACCAGCACGGTACAGCCGGTCGCGTTAATGCGCTGCAAAATCTCAATGACCTTGGCGCTATTGTGGCTGTCCAGGTTGCCGGTGGGCTCGTCGGCAAGAATCAGCGGCGGGCGCGTGGCGAGGGCACGAGCAATGGCGCAGCGCTGCTTCTCGCCGCCGGAGAGGTAGCGGGTGCGGATGCTGGCGCGGTCGCTCAACCCCAGAAATTCTAGGGTTTCTTCGGTGCGTTGCAGGCGCTCGCTGTAGGGTACGCCCTGCACGCGCAGACCCATGGAGGCGTTGGTCGTGCTGGTTTCGTCCAGCAGCATGTTTGAGGATTGGAAGATGAAGCCGAGGTGATCTCGGCGCATTTCGTCGCGTTCTCTGTCGCTGAGTCCTTCCGTGTTTTTGCCGAAGAGGCTGTAGGTTCCGCTGGTGGGAGTGTCGAGCAGACCAATGGCGTTGAGCAGGGTGGATTTACCGGAGCCCGACGGACCAATAATGGCGAGGAATTCACCGCGTTCGACCACCAGGTCGAGGTGGTCGAGGACTGCTCGTTCGCTCCCCTCGAAAACACGGGTAATGCCGTGCATTTCGATAGCGGGCGCGGTACCGAGCCCGGCAGCAGGTGTAGCGGCGGACGCTACGTTGGGCGCAACTGTAGGCGCACGTCCTGGGCTTGTGTCTGGGGTTATCTTACGGCGGCTCATGAGACAAGCACCTTCTGTCCCGTGCTGAGGTTCGCGTTGATTGCGGCGTATCCGCCGGCGGTGCGTAGAACCTCAACGTTGACTCGTTCGGTGGCGGGCGCATCCTTGCTGGTCGAGGTGGAGCTTCCGCCCTTTTCAACGAGCACGTAGGTGCCCTGGGAGTCCTGGCGTACCGCGGTAGTTGGCACCGCGAGGGTGGTTGAGGTGTTGCCCTTGCTGGTGATGGATGCGCTCTGCCCCGGAGTGAGCTTGCTCGGGTCGTCGGCGCTGAATCGCACGCTCTTTGCCGCACCCTTGGAGGGGTCGTTCTGCAGCTCACCAATGCTGGTGATGGTGCCCTCCACGCTGCCGGTGGAGGTGCGCAGGCTAACGCGGTCGCCGGCCTTGAGCTTGTTGGCAACGGAGAGCTCAACGCTGGATTCCACGTAGGGTTCGCTAGTTTCTACACTCGCGATGGGGTTGCCGTCGCTGATGAGCTGTCCGACTGCCGCAACTGCGGTGACGGTGTGGCTTCCGCCGGGCAGAATCGCGTAGTTGTTGCGGGCAATGCTGGTGACCCCTTCGCTGGGCACGCCGGTCAGGTGCGCGCGGTGCAGGCGCGTGACAGCGTCGAGGGTGTCTTCGGTGACGGTGCCGCTCTGAGCGGTGGCGTACCCGGCGGAGTTCAGTGCCTTCTGGAAGGCGAGCACGTCGTCGCCGTTATCGCCCAGGTTGAGGTCGCGGTACAGCGGCAGCGGTCCTTCCAGCACGAAGACGGGGTCGGCGCCAATGATGCCGATGAAGTCACCGGCTTTGAGCACGTTACCGGGCTTCTGGTTCTGGTAGACGAGCACCGGTTCACCGTTGGTGCGCGCGCTAATCGGGGCGGTCTCTCCCGCCTTGGTGGTTCCGGCGATGGCGAGGCCCTCGCTGACGGTTCGTTCTTCAACCTTCGCCCAGACCGGGATCACGGTTTTTGCCTGCACGGCCGGGTCGGGGCCCGTGGCGGCGTAGCGGGTGCCCAGGTAGAAGGACAGCATGAGCGAGCCGATGGCGAGGATAGCCAGCAGCAGGAGCACGCGGGGTCGGGCGATGCGCTCGCTGAAGCGGTGCCCGCTGTTTTGGTTTTTCGTGTGAGTGGTCATGGCGGTGTCTTTCTGAACTGTGTCAGCGCTGTCTATTTCTCTGCGCTGTCTATTTCTCTGCGCTGCCTATTTCTTAGCGCCGTCTTTCGGTGCGCTGTCTTTTAGTGCCCCGGTTTACTGGTGCTCCAGAACGTACTGCTTGAACTTCTCGTCACGCTCACGTTCTGCCTTGCGGTCCTGCTCAAGCTGTGACTGGTACTTGCGGATGAGCGGCATCTGGTACTGAGCTTCCAGGTCGTAGAGCTGCTTGCTCATGCCGACCTGCTGGTTACATTCGGCCTGGATGGTGGCGATGCGAATCTCTTCTTCGGAGGCGGGCTCGTTGAAACCGCCGTTCTTGCTCTGCTGCTCATTCAGCGGGCTTTCCTCGGCGACATAGCCTGCCTTAATGGGGGTGAGCCCCCGGTTTGAGACGCATTGCTTCCACTTCTCTTCGAGCTCGCGGTGCAGTTTGCTACCGTAAACGGCGTTGGTTGCGTCGATGGAGATACGACTGTATGTGGACTGCACGTCATTCTCGGGCCTCTTACCTTCGGGAACCGCGGCCTCCAGGGTCTCGCGGGCCTTGTCATGACATTCGGTGCGAAGCTGCTCCTCGGGGCTCAAGCTCTCCGGTGAGCTAAAGGAGATGGGGGCGGCGTTGGGGTCTCGCTTCTGGAATCCGTACTTCTTGGCGTATTCGACGTTCCAGGGACCGTACTTTCGGCCAAAATCGCCACGCGGCGCACTCTCAGAGTCGGGAGCCGGGATGGTGTAGTTCTGCCCGTGTTCGGCGAAGCACTGCTTCATGGCAATCTGCAATGCCGTGTATTCGTAATGAGTGCCCCCCTCGTAGTAGAGGTAATCGTCCAAGGGCATCTTCACGATGTCCTGTTCCGCGTCGAAGATGGCGTGGACGCTTTCGTCGCGTTCCAGCGGCGGGTTGAAGAGCGAGCATGCGCTCAGCGGGAGCACGCCGATGCAGAGCAGGGCGCCCGTGGCGAACAGGCGGCGGCGCGTGCCGGTACGAGGGGCGGGTCCGGTGCGGCGGTTGAGGGACTTCATCGTTGAACGCCTTTCATAAGAGTGAGTTGTACACCACATTACACCTTTTACTCCCTGTCGCGCCCGAATTTCGGGGGGGGCACCAAAAATTTTTGCGCGCCCACTCATCTGCCGAGAGCTGCAGCCTCTGCGGGAATATCCTCTGTAGGAATAGTCCTCTGGGGGCATAGAAAAATCCCCCGAACTTCTCAGAAGAGAAATTAGGGGGATTCTTCAATCAGCTACATGCTACTTGGTCGGCAGTTCAGCCAGTTCGGTAGCGTCGTGAGCCTCGGGGATGTGATCCACGTGCAGACGCTTACGGAAGACCCAGTAGGTCCATGCCTGGTAGACGAACACGACCGGCAGACCAAGGCAGGTCACGAAGGTCATAACGCCCAGGGTGTACTCGGAGCTGGAGGCGTTCGCAATGGTGAGCGAGTATGCCGGGTCCAGAGTGGAGGGCAGAACGTTCGGGTACATTGCGGTGAAGATTGCCAGAGCGCCGAATGCGAGGAACACGGACAGACCAGCGAAAGCGCGACCCTCACGGCCACCCTTTGCGGAGATCCAAGCAATCAGAACAGCAACCACAGCCAGGATGGTGCACAGCCAGGAGATGCCGTTACCGGTGGTGAAGTCCAGAGTCAGAACCCATGCAACGATCGGCAGCAGCAGGACGGGAGCCCAGCGTACCAGGGTGTTGCGGGCACGGTCGCGGATATCACCGTCGGTCTTCAGGGCGATGAAGGCAAGACCCTGAACCAGGGCGAAGCCAACGAAGCCCAGACCGCCGAGCAGAACCGGCAGGGAGACCCATGCGAAGGCGCCGCCGACGCGGTCGCCGTTCTCGTTGATGGGCAGACCCATGGAGGTCAGACCGAGCAGAGCGCCGACGAGCAACGCGATGAAGAAGGAAGAAACAGACAGAGCGATGTTCCAGTTACGGATCCACTTCTCATCGTTCTTCTTACCGCGGTATTCAATGGCGACCACGCGCAGAATCAGGAAGACCAGCGCGAGGGTCAGGGGGATATACAGAGCCGAGAAGAGGGCTGCGTACCAGATGGGGAATGCTGCGAAGATAGCAGCACCGCCGGACACAATCCACACCTCGTTACCGTCCCAGACGGGGCCGATGATGTTCAGCAGCAGACGGCGTTCCTTCTCGTTCTTGGTGAACTTGGAACCCATCAGCATACCGACACCCAGATCGAAACCGTCGAGAATCATGTACATGATGAGGAAGACGCCAATGGCGACAAACCAGAGGGTGGGCAGGCCAGGCTGACCGGCAAAGATATTGAAATCAAAGTTCATGGTGAATCAATCCTTACCCGCCTAGTAGGCGAACTCCAGCACATCGCGCTTGGACTTGTCGTTGGACTCGTCCTCGTGGGGCGACTGAACCAGCTCGGGCATTGCTGCCACAACACCGGCCTTGACGTACTTGATGAGCAGGTAAACCTCAACCACCATCAGCACGCCGTAGAGCAGGCCCAGGGTGAGCAGGGAGAAGAGGATTTCTTCACCGGAAACACCCGGGGAGATAGCTGCTGCGGTGAACAGGTGGATCGAGGGATCACCCTGAAGGTTCGGAGCCACAACGAAGGGCTGGCGGCCCATTTCGGTGAAGATCCAGCCCAGTGCGATTGCGAAGAAGGGAGCCATGATGGACCAGACAGCAACGTTCTTGAGCAGCTTGGACTCGGGAACGGTGCCAACGCCCTTCTTACGGGTTACCCACAGTGCGTAGAGGTAGAGGGGCAGTACGACTGCACCCAGACCAATCATGCCGCGGAAGCCCCAGTAGGAGACCTCGAGGGAGGGCAGGTAGTCAATCTTCTGACCTGCACGCTCGCCGTAGAGCGGGTTGTTGGGCAGGTTGGTGCCGAACTTAGCTTCGTACTCGGGCAGCAGGGTCTGAATACCCTTCACCGGGGTATCGAAGTTGTCGTGTGCCAGGAAGGACAGCACGCCGGGGACCTCGATGATGGGGGTGATCTTGTCGCAGCTCTGAGCGCCGAGCTCGCCGATGGTCAGAACAGAGAAGGCGGTACCGTCGTGGCACGCAGCTTCTGCGGCAGCCATCTTCATGGGCTGCTCGTGGATCATCATCTGTGCCTGCAGGTGGCCGGATGCACCAACACCTGCGAACGCGAGGAGACCAACGACTGCGCCCAGGCGCAGGGACTTGAGCCAAACCTGGAAGTCCTTCTTGTCTCGTGCGCCCTTGTCGGACTCACCAACGACGACCTTGCCGTCAACGACCTTGTCGATGCCGTCCTTGCGGCGACGCCACAGCTTGTACCAGGCAATACCGACCAGGAAGCCACCGGCAACCTGGATGGATGCGGTGATGACGTGAGAGAAGGTCACCCATGCGAGGGGGTTCATCAGCACTGCGCCAATGTCGGTCATGCGGGGACGACCGTCAATCATTTCTGCACCGACGGGGTGCTGCATCCAGGAGTTTGCAACCAGAATGAAGAATGCAGAAATCCAGGAGCCGAGAACTGCCATGAACAGCGAGAATGCGTGTACAGCAGGCTTGAGGCGGTCCCAACCGAAGATCCACAGACCCAGGAAGGTCGACTCAACGAAGAAGGCGAAGAGGCCTTCCATTGCCAGCGGAGCGCCGAAGACGTCGCCGACGAAGCGGGAGTATTCGCTCCACGCCATGCCGAACTGGAATTCCTGAACCAGACCGGTGGCCACACCCATTGCGAAGTTAATGAGGTACAGCTTGCCCCAGAACTTCGTCATGCGCTTGTATTCGTCCTTCTTGGTACGAACATAGCGAATGTACAGGTAGGTCACAACAAGGCCCAGACCCAGAGTCAGCGGAACCATGAAGAAGTGGTAGACGGTGGTAATACCGAACTGCCACCTACCAAAATCAAGGGGATCCATTGATAGGTCCTTACTATGTGTGTACTTAATGTGTGTTTGTGCCAGATTTCGGGTAGTCCGCCATCGATGGAGGGCATACGAGAGTTACTGACACACTGTCTCTCATGCTTCTAAGGTACAGGGTTTTCTTGAGAAGCTGTGAGTACGCTGTGCATAGTATGGACGTTTATTGTTTGACGTTTCGCTAAAGGTACGTTGAACGTTATCCCCCGGTGTGCGGGTGGATTGAGGGTTGGAACACGGAGGGGCTGTGTGGGTCTGAGAGGCACTTTCAGAACCGCGGTAAAACTTTGCAGTTTTATGCAGTTTATGCAGATTTTTGATGACACATTCTCGGAATATGACAGGCGCCTCAAGTAGTACTTAAGGCTTAAATTTGCATGATTTATGCTGAATTTACGCGGATTTCAGAGAATCAACGTGACTATTCTCACATAAAATTCCTGGATTGTGACACGCTAGTCACACACTCCCCCGCAGGTTACATATCGATGTTCTCGGTATCCAACTGATGCGCACCGGCAATGATGAACTCCTTACGGGGAGCCACCTCAGAACCCATCAACAGGGAGAACGCACGCTCGGCAGCCTCCGCATCCTCAATGCGAATACGGCGCAACATGCGATGACGCGGATCCATAGTGGTCTCAGCCAACTGGTCGGCGTCCATCTCACCCAGACCCTTATAACGCTGAATGGGTTCCTTATAGGACACGCCCTGCTCCTGCAAAGAATCCAGAAGCTCGTGCAGCTGCTTCTCCGAGTAGGTGTACACCATCTCGGTCGGCTTGCCGCGGCGCACCACCTCCACGCGGTGCAGGGGCGGGACCGCGGCGTACACGCGACCCGCCTCAATCAGCGGACGCATGTAACGGTAGAACAGGGTCAGCAGCAGGGTACGAATGTGGGCGCCGTCCACGTCCGCATCGGTCATCATAATGACCTTGCCGTAGCGAGCAGACTCCAGGTCAAAAGTACGACCCGAACCGGCACCAATCACCTGAATCAGCGCCGCACACTCGGCGTTCGCGAGCACATCGGTCACCGAGGCACGCTGAGTGTTCAGGATCTTACCGCGAATCGGCAGCAGGGCCTGGTACGAGGAAGAACGCGCCAGACGCGCAGTACCCAGCGCCGAGTCACCCTCCACAATGAACAGCTCAGAATGCTCAACATTGGTCGAACGGCAATCCACCAGCTTAGTGGGCATGGACGAAGACTCCAGCGCGGTCTTACGGCGCTGAGTTTCCTTGTGGATGCGCGCCGAGACGCGGGTCTTCATCTCAGAGACGACCTTCTCGCACAGAGCGGTCGCCTGAGCCTTCTCAGCACGCGCGGTCGACTCCAGGCGCGCCTTCAGCGCATCACCCACGACCTTCGACACGATCTGACGAACCGCGGGAGTACCCAGAATCTCCTTGGTCTGACCCTCAAACTGCGGCTCGGCAAGACGCACGGTCAGCACGGCGGTCAAGCCGGCGAGTACGTCGTCCTTCTCGATCTTGTCGTTACCCACCTTGTACTTGCGGGCGTTATCGGCAAGGTGCTTGCGCATCACGCGCAGCAGGCCCTGCTCAAAACCGGTCGTGTGAGTACCGCCCTTGGGGGTGGCAATAATATTCACGAAGCTGCGGACCGTCGTCTCGTAGCCAATACCCCAGCGCAGCGCAACGTCCACTTCGCAATCGCGCTCCACGTCGGTCAGCTGCGAGCGGCCATCCTCACCCAGCACCGGCACGGTCTCGGTGAAAGAACCGCTGCCGCTAAAACGCCAGGTGTCGGTAATCCGCTCATCGTGCGCCAGAAACTCGACGAACTCGCTAATGCCGCCGTCGTACTGGAAAACTTCCTCGTGGGGCTCCAACTCGCCGGGGGTGCCGGGCAGTCGGCGCTCATCGCGGATGCAAATACGCAGACCCGGAATGAGGAACGCGGTCTGGCGCGCACGAGCAGCCAAGTCCTCGTAGCTGAACTTAGCGTCGGGGGTGAAAATCTGCGGGTCAGCCCAATAACGCACACGGGTGCCGGTCACGCCGCGCTTAGCGCGACCCACAATCTGCAGGGCGTCAGTGCCCTCGGTTGCGGGAGTGAACGGATCTTCGGGCTTGGGGGTACGGCCGGACTCAAAGTGGCCGGGAATGCCGTGGCGGAAGGACATCTGGTAGGTCTTCGAGCCACGATCCACCTGCACGTCCAGACGCGAAGACAGCGCGTTCACCACGGAAGCGCCCACGCCGTGCAAACCACCGGACGCGTTATAGGAGCCGCCGCCAAACTTACCGCCGGCGTGTAGCTTAGTGAACACGACCTCCACACCGGACAGGCCGGTACGCGGCTCAATGTCGGTGGGGATACCGCGGCCATCATCACGCACCTCAACCGAACCGTCACGGTACAGAATAACCTGAATGGACTGGCCGAAACCGGCGAGCGCCTCATCCACCGAGTTGTCGATAATCTCCCAGAGGCAGTGCATCAGGCCGCGAGAGTCCGTGGAGCCAATGTACATGCCCGGGCGTTTGCGTACAGCTTCCAGACCTTCCAGCACGGAGAGGTGACGGGCGGTGTAGTTCGAAGACGCCACGGGATTCCTTTCGGGTGAATATGTCTGCGGTGGTGAACGCGTGCCACCGGGCGGAGTGCGAGTCCGGCTCAAGTGCTACGGGGGCAGAACGACAGCGGGGCACGACGCGTGTCGTGCCCCGCAGAGCGTTCAACGTTCGGAACTCTATTCTAGCGTGGCTTGGGGAAAAGAGTGATTATGACAGTCACCGCTAATGCGCTGCTCTGCTCCCACGTTCCTTCCCCTAGTGCGCCTCACCCGAGGCACGCGAGGAGCTCTCGTGACGGTTCGTGACCATGATATTGGACTTGAAGTAGAACTCTTCGGGAAGCTCATTCGTAACCGGGCCGTGAGGGAATTCGCTGAGCTTCGGCACGAAGTACCAGTCCATCAGCTCGCCGCTGCTCTGTTTGAGGACGCGGCGTTCCCTCATGGCGTGGCGTACCTTGCGGCGCAGGCGCGGGCTGTCTTTTAGGGTGCTGGTGAAGACCCACGGAGTCTCGTAACCCTCGGTGATCATGCCGAAGGTGATGCGCAGGTTGCCGTTCTCGTCGGCGTCCATCGTGAAGTCGCCGTCTGCGATATCGGTGAAGGCGAGCATCCAGCTGTGTCGGCGTTCGTAGCTTTCGCGGGTGGTCTGCAGCGCCGCAATGATGCGGTGGTCGATCAGCAGCTCCACCTTGCGTTCGGTGATTTCGCCCAGACGAGCGTAGGAGCCGAAGGCGCGGTTGGCGCCGCTGCGGCGAGGCCACTTCGTCACCGCACCGTGCGGCACCTCCCCCGCAAAGGTAAAGGGGCCCGTCATGGTGCCGGGCAGACGCAGACGCTCAAACGGAGCAGTCGGCAGGAAGGTCGTCAGCAGCTGATCGGAGCTGACCGACTTACCCCAGCGCGCCATCTCAAAAATGGTCGGTTCAGGGCCTACAGGGTAGATATGCGGCATCTTGCGACCGAACTCGTCAAAGCCCTCAATAAACTCGCCGTTGGAGCTGTACCCGGGCATGGTCGCACCGAGCGGGCGAGTCCACGACCCCGAATACGGCTTGGTCAGATGCGGGTTCTCCACCGGCAGGATGCTGGTGCGAGCACCCAGGTAGGCGGGCATGCGCGAGAGGTTACGCCAGGCGAACTTCGCGGCAACCGCCTCGCGCCACCACATCGGGCGTTTGCCCGGGGTCTGCCCACCCAGGCAGTGCATGAGCAGCCAGAATCCTGCCCAGCCGAGGCACCCTACGGCAACCACGCAGAAAATAATCGTCAGCACAGTGTGCAGGGTTCCGGTCGCCCAGATATTCGTGGCGATCAGAGCCATGAACGCCACCCACGCCGCCATGACGTACGGGCCGAGCGTAATCATCGGATCGACCACCTTCACGGCGGCAATGACGCGGCGGTTCAGTCCGCGCCACACGTAGGAGTACGCCCAGCAGCCGGCGGCAAGGGCGAGTGCCATCAGCAGAAGAAGGATGAGCATCGGTGTGTCTCTTTCGCTGCAGGTTTTTCTACCGCGGTCGGTGACAGCAAGCGTCGGACAGATGCCCCGCTGAAAGGCTCTTCAATAGCAAAACTCGTCTGCCGAAGGTACCTTCAGCAGACGAGTTTCTTTGGTGTCACTAACCTTGAGGTAAAGCTTCTCTACCTATTGTGCCTTTAATTGGTATCCCTGTGGGGGATTTTAGGGGGATGCACGAAAAAATCGTACCCAACCCCGCCTTTTCACCCATCAGACAGGCACCGTAAGTATGCTCTGGCGCCTCAGCGACGGTTTTAGACAGAGGTTTTAGACAGCGGTTTTAGGAGGTCAGCGCAGCAGCAATCTGAGGAATCAGCGCTTCAAAAGCACGCGCACGGTGGCTAATCGAGTTCTTAATATCGGCGGGAATCTCAGCGCAAGACTTGCCAGCGTACTGACCCTCGTACAGGGCGTTCTCACCGTTCAACTCCATGGGGCGCAGAATCGGGTCGTAACCGAAGCCGCCCTCCCCCGCCGGTGCGGTCAGCAGCTCACCGGGCAGCTCGCCGTACTCGACCGCCTCAAAACCGCTCGGGGCGGCAACCGAGGCCGCGCAGCAGAACTTCGCGCCGCGGTGCTCGGCAGAAATATCGCTCAGCTGAGCCAGCAGCAGGTTCAGGTTCGCGGTGTCATCGCCGTGGCTACCCGCCCAGCGCGCCGAGAAAATGCCGGGAGCGCCGTTGAGCACATCCACCGACAGGCCGGAATCGTCAGCAATAGCGATCAGCCCGGTTGCCTCGGCAACAGCGCGCGCCTTCAGCAGGGAGTTCTCAGCGAAGGTCACGCCGGTCTCGGGAACATCGGGGGCGTTCACGCTGGAGGCGTCAACCACCTGGGTATCAACGTCCAGGCCGTCAATGCGTCCGCGCAGAATTTCGCGCAGTTCCTTGAGCTTGCCCTTATTGTGGCTTGCCAGAACAATCTTTGCGTCTGCCATAGTTTCTCCTTGTCGACGGAACTAGTTACTGGGACGGGTTAGTGTGCCAGTGCTTCACGCTGAATCTGAGCCAGCTCTGCGGTGCCTTCCAGCGCCAGGTCGAGCAGGCTGTTGAGCTCGTCGCGGTCGAAAGGCGCGCCCTCGGCGGTGCCCTGAACCTCAACGAACTTGCCGCTGCCGGTGACGACCACGTTCATGTCGGTCTCGGCGCGAACGTCCTCGGTGTAGGGCAGGTCCAGCATGGGGGTGCCGTCAATAATGCCCACCGAAATTGCGGACACCGAATCGATCAGCGGGTTCGCCTTAGCGGGCAGAATCTTCTGCTCCTTCGCCCAAGAAATAGCGTCAGCCAGCGCCACGTATGCGCCGGTAATAGAAGCGGTGCGGGTGCCACCATCAGCCTGCAGAACGTCACAGTCGAGCACGATGGTGTTCTCGCCCAGCTCATCCATGTTGATGACCGCACGCAGGGAGCGACCAATCAGGCGAGAAATCTCGTGGGTGCGGCCGCCCACGCGGCCCTTCAGCGACTCGCGAGAAGAACGGGTGTTGGTGGCGCGCGGCAGCATCGCGTACTCGGCGGTCACCCAGCCCTTACCTTCGCCCTTGAGCCAGCGCGGCACGCCCTCGGTGAAGGATGCGGTGCACAGCACGCGGGTGTTGCCGAACTCGATGAGGGCGGAACCCTCAGCGTTGCGGGACCAGCCGCGGGTAATGGTGATGGGGCGCAGTTCGTTGAGGGCGCGGCCGTCTTCGCGGGTTGCAGTCATGGGTTCTCCTTGAATCTGTCTGCGGAATCTGTGTCTGTCTGTTGACTCTAATATCGAAAGGCAGGCGGAGCTGAGCGCAGTTTGCACTAGTCCAGTTTGTTTTAGCCTAGTCCAGCTCGGGCTTCGCCTAATCTAGCTCTGGCTTGGGCAGCGCAATCGCGGTGTTCAGCGGCGGGTCAAGCACCTCCACCACGTTCAAGGTGGACGTGACCGGGTGAGCCTCCGTCGGGCGCGGGTAGATGCGGTAGCTTGCCGCCATTTCGGCAATGCCGACCGGGCCGGAGAAAGCACTGCGCGCCTCCGCGCGAGCGATGTCCGGGTCGTTCCACACGGGCAGGTGGGTCAGCAACAGGTTACGCACACCCGCCTCCGTGGCAGCCTCGCCGGCGCGCTTGCCGGTCAGATGAATACCGCGCAGGGCGTCGTCTCGACCCTCCTGGTAGGCTGCCTCGCAGAGGAACAGGTCAGCACCGCGCGCAGCCTTGACCAGGCCCTCGCACAGGTCGGTATCGCCCGAGTACGAGAACACGGTGTGACCCTCGCGGTCATTGCAGATGATGCGCAGCGCGTACGGATCCTTCGAGGGGTGAACCACGCGGAACGGCTCCACGCGGAAGGGACCAATCTGCACGGGCTCACCCTCAGTCCAGGTGTGGTACTCGAACTCGGTGCTCATGCCCGGCTCCGGGTCCAGTCCGTGAGTCGCCGAAAGGTACTCGTTAATCGCGGCGGGACCGTACAGCGGAATGCGGCCCTTAGGCCAGCCGCGCGGATCCCACTTGACCGCCACGTGCAGACCGGACAGGTCGATGCAGTGGTCCGGGTGCAGGTGCGAAATCAGAATCGCGTCGATATTGCTCAGGTCGATATGGCGCTGGAGCATGCCGAGGGAGCCGTTGCCCATGTCCATGATGATGCGCCAGGTTCGACCCGCGAAGTCCGTGGCGGTGAGCATATAGCAACTAGCCGGTGAGACGGGGCCGGGAAAGGAGCCCGTGCAACCGATAACGGTTAGACGCATGAGGTGTCGTCCTTAGGGGTGGTGCCAGAAAATTCGGTGCTCGCAGAGGTGTGTGCTTCCTCTGCAGGATCTGCCGATTCGTCGAGGGTGATGTTGCGGTGTGCCGCAAGCATTTCGGGGGTGAGTGCCGCCAGCGAGCCGGTCGGGTAGCGTTCCGCCACGGAGCTGGTGTGGCGCACGTTCGTGACCTCGGGGCCGAGGAAGCGGCGTGCCAACTGCGAGAACGTCTCAGATTCGCCGGTGGCGAGGAATTCGTGGCGCGGATTTTCCTCGGGGACCGGGCTTTCAATGGCGTGGTTGAGCAGTTCGCGGTACACGTCCTTCGCGGTCTCATCCGCGGAGGAAACCAGGGTGACGTCCTCACCCATAATGTAGGAAATCACGCCGGCCAGCAGCGGGTAGTGGGTACAGCCGAGCACGAGGGTGTCCACGCCGGCGTCCTTGAGCGGCTGCAGGTACTCGCGGGCGGTCTCCAGCAGCTCGGGGCCGGAGGTAATGCCCTTCTCCACGAACTCCACGAAGCGCGGGCACGCCACCGAGTGCACCTCAAGGTTCGGGGTAATCGCAAAAGTGTCCTCGTAGGCGCGGGAGGTGACGGTCGCCTCCGTCGCAATCACGCCGATCTTGCGGTTACGGGTTGCGGCGAGCGCACGGCGGGCGGCGGGCTGAATCACCTCGATGACGGGGATGCCGTACTGGCGGGTGTAGCGTTCGCGGGCGTCGCGGAGCACCGCTGCGGAGGCGGTGTTGCAGGCGATGACGAGCATTTTCACGCCGGAGTCGACGAGTTCGTCCATGATGCGCAGGGCATTGGCGCGTACTTCTGCGATTTTGAGGGGGCCGTAGGGGCCGTGGGCGGTGTCGCCGACGTAGATGATGCGTTCGTGAGGCAGCTGGTCCATGATGGCGCGTGCCACGGTGAGTCCGCCAACGCCGGAGTCGAAGACGCCGATGGGTGCCGCGGCGGTGGGGCCTACAGGCGCGGGGCTTCCCCAGGGGGTGCGGGCACGGTAGGGATTTGTTGCGTCGATGCTGTCACTCATGTGTCACCTACACTTCGTTATCGGTCGGGTACCACGTTCTATGCTAACTCGCTAAGGTTACCCTTTTAGTCCGTTGGGCGGTTAGATGAGTCGAGAACCACCATTATGTGGTTGTATATGACGATAGTTTGAAGGGGAATTTGAAAAATTCGTTCTATTCTTGCTCTTTTTCCCCGCCATTTGCCCCGTCAAATGCTCCGCCGGTCACATCCTCTTCTTCGTTGTCCAGCCCGTCGAGCATGGCGAGCATGAGCGAGTCCTGAACCCAGGAGACGAAGTTGTACACCACAGCCATGTACTCTTCCTGGGTCTCGATCTCGGACGGGTCGGTGAACGCTGCAATATCTTCTGCGGTGTCTTCGTCCACGATGTAGAGGCGGTCGGCAAGCACCAGGCGAATATCGCCGAGCGCAGTAGCCCAGGCGCGGGCGTGTTCCTCGTTCAGGCGCAGGTCGCTGGACTCAATGTCGAAGGCGAGCATGGCGAGGTTCGCGCGTTTGGTTTCGCGCAGGTCGCGTTCGGTGTAGCGGCGGTATTCGGTGGCGGCCTCGTCGTCACTGCTTGCGGCGGGAAGCAGGCGCGCCACGGCGCTGTCGGCGGGGATGGTGGGGTTTTCGGTGATGCCGACCAGCGCCTCCAGCGGGTCGACGGTGCCGCCGTCGGCGGTGGTATCTGCCGGGCGCAGCAGCGCGCGCACGTCTTCGGCGAGTTCGCGGATCAGGTCGCGTTCGGCGGGTTCGAAGGAGGCGGTGTAGCCTCCGGGGGTGCGACGGAAGGGCCGTGCCATTAGTTTTCTACTTTCTCGAAGGTTGCCAGCAGACCCCAGGCGTGCATTGCCTGGGTGTGTTTTTCGGCGTCTTCGCGGGAGCCGGTGAAGACGATTGCCTTGCCGTTGTTGTGCACCTGCAGCATGAGTTCTTCGGCGCGGGCACGGGAGTAGCCAAAGTGGCTACGGAAAACGTAGGACACGTAGGTCATGAGGTTGACGGGGTCGTTCCAGACGATGACGTTCCAGGGGATGTCTGCGGCGAGGATGTTCTCCAGGGCGGTGTCGAGGTCGGTGTCCTCGAGGGTTCCGGTGGAGAGGGTCACGGCGGTAGTGTTCATTGGTTTCCTTTGCGGCCGGTTCCCTTTGATTATACGGGCGGGTATGTGTTGCCCCTGTGTGGCCCCTGTGTTCGTCCTGTACTGCTCCCGCACAGAGTGCTGGTAATTTGTCATACTACAGTACTTAGAGTCAAGAATACTTTATGTAGTGATTGACACGCCGACTCAAGAGGAAAAATACCCTAATCCCCCACTACAATAAACACATGGCTACTACTTCCCTTCTCACCGACCACTACGAACTGACCATGCTCCAGGCGGCACTCGCCTCCGGCGCAGCCAACCGTAAGTGCACCTTCGAAGTCTTCACCCGCCGCCTGCCCGCGGGCCGCCGCTACGGCGTCCTCGCAGGCACCGGCCGATTCCTCGAAGGCCTCGCTAACTTCCGCTTCAACGACGAAGAACTCTCCTTCCTCTCCTCCCGCAATATCGTCAACAAAGAGACCCTCTCCTACCTCGAATCCTTCACCTTCAGCGGCAATATCCGCGGCTACGCAGAAGGCGAAGCGTTCTTCCCCCACTCCCCCGTCCTGCAGGTCGAAGGCACCTTCGCCGAAGCGTGCGTCCTCGAAACCTACCTGCTGTCCATCCTGAACTTCGACTCCGCCGTGGCAAGCGCCGCCTCCCGCATGAGCGCAGCCGCAGGCAACCGCCCCTGCCTCGAAATGGGTTCGCGCCGCGCCCACGAACGCGCCGCCGTCTCCGCCGCACGCGCCGCCGTGATTGCCGGCTTCGCGGGCACCTCCAACCTGGAGGCTGGCCTGCGCTACGGCCTGCACACCATCGGCACCAGCGCCCACGCCTTTACCCTGCTGCACGACAGCGAACGTGAAGCATTCGAGGCGCAGCTGCGTTCCCTCGGCGCCCGCACCACCCTGCTCGTCGACACCTACAACGTGGACGAGGCAGTCCGCCTCGGCGTGGAACTCGCGGGCGAAGAGCTCGGCGGTGTGCGCCTGGACTCCGGCGACCTGGTCGCCACCGCGGCACGTGTGCGTGAACTGCTCGACTCGCTCGGCAACACCCACACCAAGATCACCGTCACCAGCGACCTGGACGAGTACGCCATCGCATCCCTGGCGGCAGCGCCCGTGGACTCCTACGGCGTGGGCACCAAGCTGGTCACCGGCTCCGGCGCGCCGACTTCCTCCATGGTGTACAAGGTTGTTGAGCGTGAGAACTCTGCCGGTGAAATGCAGCCGGTCGCTAAGGCGTCGGCTGGCAAGGCGTCCATCGGTGGCGCCAAGCGTGCGGCCCGCCGCCTCAACAGCATGGGCATTGCGACCGCCGAGGTTCTGGGCACCCACGAGGACCCGAACCTGCTCGAGGGCACCCGCCCGCTCATGGTGGACTTCGTCCGCAACGGCGAGCTGCTCCCCGGCTTCACCGGCGAGGAAGGTGTGCGCCGCGCAACCGCCCGCCACGTAGCATCCCTGGCTGAGCTTCCCGAAGCTGCCCACCGCCTCTCGGAGGGTGAGCCGATCATTCCGACCGAATTCATCTAAACCACCCTTCTGAGATACTGTTTTCACCTGGCGAATCAGAGTGAAAACTCATTCCTACTTGTAAAGGACAGACATGTCTAAGGCACTGATTATTGTTGACGTGCAGAACGATTTCTGCGCCGGCGGCGCCCTCGCCACCGAGCGCGGTGCGGACGTTGCCGCGCTGATTAGCGAATACGTGGAGAACAACCACCACCGCTACGACGCGATTGTCGCCACCCAGGACTGGCATATCGATCCGGGCTCGCACTTCTCTGACACCCCCGACTACGTTGACTCCTGGCCGGTGCACTGCGTCGCCAAGAGCGAAGGCTCGCAGATTCACGAGAACCTGGACACCGACTACATTGAGGCGTACTTCCGCAAGGGCCGCTTCGAGGCAGCGTACTCGGGTTTTGAGGGTCTTCTCGCCCCCGAGGATGAGGTCGCAACCGGCGAGCACGAGCCCGGTGCGGATGCGTCCGAGGACGGCCCGCAGACTCCCCTGTCGGAGTGGCTGGATGAGCGCGGTATCGAGTTCGTCGATGTTGTCGGTATCGCCACCGATTATTGTGTGTCGGCAACCGCTCGCGATGCGGTCGATGCAGGCTACGAGACTCGCGTTCTGGTTGACCTGACCGCGCCCGTGCACGAGGACAAGCTCGACGACGTGGTTGCCGAGCTTGAAGATGAGGGCGTCGAGGTGGTTGAGGTTCTCTAACCTCCACTAGCTCTGCCGATGACTCGCCATTTCAGGCGGGTACTAAAGATACAGAGACGTTGAATACACAGAGGCGGGGAGCCTGGGATGTACTATCCCAGGCTCCCCCCCTCTTAGCGTGCCCAATATCCTGGCGTGCCCATAACTTATCGTGCCTGCAACCAGCCGAGGTCATGAAACCTCTGCGGTTATGCAGCAGATTGAGCCGCATTACTTGAAGCGGACCTCCGCCATGCCGTTCACGCGCACGTTCGGGCCGGCCGGCGCCTCCTTAGTGCCAACAATCGCGCCGTTACGCACGCTCGGCGCCAAGTAGGATCCGCCAGCACCACCGGCACCGCCCTGCTGAACGTAGCCGACCGCGCGGCGCGGGTTCTTCGGGTTGTTGCACCACTGCTGCGAGATGATGATTGCCGAAACCGCGTTCGCCACGCCGGAGCCGCCACCACCGTAGCCTGCACCGCCGCCAGCAGACACCACGGTCTGGTAGCCGAAGAAGTTCTTGCTGATGGTGATGCTGGTGGTTCGTGCGGTTGCGGTGCCGGTCAGGTTCGCGGGGTCGTTCTTGTCGTACTGGTAGGCGTACGCACCCACGCCGTCCGCACCATTCGCGTTGAAGCCGTTACCGCCGGTTGCGCCCGCGGCACTGGTGCTGTGGATGACCTGCTTGTTCTGGGAACCGAAGCCGACCAGACCGTGGTCGCCGGTGGGCAGGCTATTGGGAATAGCGCCCATGCCGCCTCGACCGCCAGAGCCACCCGTGCCGGGGGTTGCGATGATCTGCAGGTTCGCCTCGACGCTGTAGGCGTCGCTTGCGGCGGCACCTTCATAGCCCATGGAGGCTTCTGCATTGCCGCCGGAGCCGCCGCGCACCCATTCCAGGCCACAGACCGGACTAATGGCGTAGCTGGAGCCGGGCAGCGGTGCGGTGGAGCTGGAGTTACGCACGTGTCCACCGCCACCACCTGCTGCGATAGCAACCACGGTGCCGTTGACCAGCAGTGCGGAGGAGCCGCCACCGGATGCGGCGTAAATGCTGCGCTTGAAGTGGGTGTGGGGTGCACCGTCGCCTGCGGTGGGGTTACCGTAGGTGCGGGGGTTTGCCGCGTCGATAATAGCCTTCGGACCTGCGGGAACGGTGACCTGAGCGGCGGAGGAGCCGCCCTTGCCGTAGCCTTCGCCGCCGGTGGCGGGCTTGGATTCGTTCCAGCTTGCGCCGTTGCGGGTGACGCGCTCAAGCACGCCGATGCCGCCGGCTGCCGCGACGATTTCTACGGTTGCGCCCGGGGTGACGCTGACGGTGCCGGTGACCTTGGCACCGCATCCGCCCTGGCTGCGTGTCATGACGGTGCCGCCTGCACCGCCGGTGAGGGTGAAGCTGAGTTCGTGTACGCCCGCCGGGACGGTGAAGGTTTTGACGGTCTTGCGGCCGTTTGCCTGTCCCTTGATGGTGTGGGAGGTGCCGGTTTGCGCGCCGTTGGCGGCGTATGCGGGTACGGCTGCGGAGGCTGCGATGATGGGCAGTGCCCAGGCAGCGCCGGTGAGGATGGTGCGGCGGGTGGGGTGTGCGTTGTGTGGCATAAGGTTTTCTTTCATGAGGATTGAGAGGATGCAGGTTGAGTGGGGTGAATAATTTACACCTATGTGCACTGAGTGCAATATTCATTTTCTAGAGTATAGACACCGAAAAACATTCTCAACTCACCACGCCATGACTTCGACCAACCCGGCATTTCTCAGACATAGCGAAGGCCCGCAGACATCAAAGTGTCTGCGGGCCTTCCAGTTGGCGCATTACTACCAACCTTTTCCTCAAAGCCATTGGTTTCATCGTTGAGACTCAACGAGACATCACTCAATGGCGTTCTCCGTGAGTGGCCAAAATACACCAAGAGACCACTCGCCAGAGAAGTACACAGTCCTCATGCCAGATATGCGCGGATGCGCCACTGGAAGGACTAAAACTTAGGGGCCGATTCTCCCGCTCCTGAGGAAAATTTCAGGAGCGGGAGAACCGGAGGGGCTAGTATCTAACCCACCGAGTAACCCAAGAGGGGGACTCGGATAAGCACGCTATTAGGAGCGCTTGCAGAGGAACACTGCAACAGAGCCGTTACCGCGGGTACCGCTCTTGGTGGGAGCATTGCCAGCAGTCTCGATGCGGCCGCCGGAAGCGTTGGGGGCAATGTAGGAGCCACCCGCACCGCCGCCACCGCCAAGCTGACCGAAGTCAGTGTTCTGACGGATACCGTTGGGGTTGTTGTTCCACTTCTGGGTCAGAATAATACCCATCGAGGAAGTAGAAGCACCGGAACCACCGCCGCCGTAGCCTGCACCGCCACCTGCGGAGATGACAGACTCATAGCCGTTCCAGTTAACACCGTTGGGTGCATCGTCAGGCTCGTCGCTGCCGTAGTAGTGCAGGGCCTTCGTCTTACCGTTGCTGAGAGTGATAACTTCAGGGCGGGAGGTATCGTTGTTGTCAAGCATGTAGGAGTAGGAGCCCACACCATCGCCACCGTTACCGTTGAAGCCTGCGCCACCATCGTTACCGGAGTTAGAGGACTGGAAGATTTCCTGGTTGTTGGTGGAGTAGTAACCGATTACACCATTGGTGGACTTGTCGGTAGGCAGAGCGGTCTTGGTACCACCGTTACCACCGATACCTGCGGAACCACCCTTACCAGGCTCAACAATGGTGACCTGAGTGGTGTCCGCGGTGCGAACCAGCGAACCTTCCTTACCTGCAGAACCTGCAGCAGCCTCAGCGGAACCACCGGTGGAACCGATAACGGGGTAAGCGTTGCGCTGCTTGTTACGCGGCTTTTCAGTGGGCCACAGGTAGCCAGCATTCACCGCGCCAGGGAAGGCGAACTTTTCGTTGTTGTTAGCGCCACCGGAGTTAATGAAGCCAGCGCCACCGCCGCCACCTGCAACAGCAACGGGGGTACCATCGATAACCAGAGCGGAGGAGCCGCCACCGGATGCGGAGTAGGTAATACGCTTGTTTGCAGAGTCTGCAGGCCACACAGCATTAACACGCTGCATAACGCTGTTAGGAATCGGGGTAGGCAGGTTGGAGGAACCACCGTTACCGTAGCCCTCACCACCATCTGCGGGCTTCAGAGGGCCGTTACCGATACCACCGGCACCAGCCACAAGCTGCACAGTCTGGCCGGGCTTCACAGCAATTTCACCGGTCAGCTTAGCGCCGGAACCTGCGAGGATATCCTCATAGTTGGTACCACCAGCACCACCAATAACAACGAACTTAATCTTGTCGACCTTCTCGGGAACGACGAAGGACTGGGTGCCCTTAGCACCTGCGTCGGTACCGGAGATGGTGTAGTCAGCAACGGTATCGCTTGCGTACTCACACACAGTGGAAGAAGCGAAAGCGGGAACTGCAGCAGATGCTGCGACAACCGGAGCAGCCCATGCTGCGCCAGCGACAACCTTGCGGCGAGAAATGTTAGTAGACATGTATGTCCTTCGAGAGTGATATCTTGGGCACTCACTCTCACCAAGAACGCGGCCGATAAATCCACGCAGGGCAAACGCACACACAAAAGTGAAGATAGCGTGCAGAAGAGAGTGAATGCATGATGTTTCTATACAAGCGTCAGCCCCTGCACGCCCAGAAGATCAAAAAACACATAGGTCAGCTTCAAAAGCACAGGGAAACCCAACACTTGGAGAAAGCATACCCCCCCCCGTATTAAATTTTCAAGCGAAAAACGCACATAATCTTCCATAAACCCACTTTGACATGCAGTATTCAACCAGTACTTGAACTTTTATTCACACACATTTCTCCCCTAAATCCCTCTGATACATCTTCCATAAACAACCTTCAGACGATGTTTTTCTCAAATTAGGGGGCAAAAACCAACATTAAGTTTTTTAAGAACCACCTATTCCCACTATCTATCCAACTTATTTCCCCGCGTATGTGCTTTTAAGCACCTGAGAAAACCTTCAGGTAAAAATCACTCAAAGAGGTACAGCTTTCCTCCACGCACAGAAGCCCCGCGAGCGCACACACTCGCGGGGCTTTTCCCTCCGTTACGTTCTATTCACGTTCTAGCGTCGACCCACGAACCAGTCCGACAGCTTATCGATACGCGCCTGAATCTGCTCAGCCGAAGCCTGCGCGACCGCCGGGCCGCCACAAATCTTACGCAGCTCATTGTGAATCACGCCGTGCGGCTGACCCGAACGAATCGACCACGCCGCCACATTCTTCGCCAGCTTATTGCGCAACTCCTTCAGCTGACGGTGATCCACCACCGATGGTGCCGCGGTTGCGGGGCGGCGTGCCGCGTGTTCACGCTGATGCGCGCGCAGCAGCGTACCGACCTGCTCGGCGTCCAGCAGCCCCGGAATACCCAGGAAGTCCTGCTCCTCCTCGCTACCCACGGCGAGGTTGCCGGAGGCGAACTCGGCACCGTCAAACAGCACGCCGTGGAAGGACGCCTCGGAGCCGAGCGCCTCGAACTTGCCGCGTGCCAACTGCTCGGAGGCGCGCTCCTCGCGGTTCGCTTCCTCAATCAGGTGGTCGTCCAGACCCTCGACCATGGGGTCGATTTCTTGGGGTGCGCCGCGGTCGAGGGCGTGGTCGCGCTCGACTTCCATATCGTTGGCCAGCATCATCAGCTGCGGCACCGAGGGCAGGAACACGGATGCGGTTTCGCCGCGCTTGCGGGCACGCACGAAACGTCCGATAGCCTGCGCGAAGAACAGCGGGGTGCTGGTGCTGGTGGCGTACACGCCCACGGCGAGGCGGGGCACGTCCACGCCCTCGGACACCATGCGCACGGCGACCATCCACCGCTGCATGCCCTCACGGAACTCATCAATTTTCGCGGAGGCTTCGCGATCGTCCGAGAGGATCACAGCGGGGTATTCGCCGGTAATTTTCTGCAGCTGCTCGGCGTAGGCCTTGGCATCCGCATGGTCGGTGGCGATGACGAGCGCACCGGCGTCGGGCACGGTGCGGCGCACCTCGGTCAGACGCTTGTCGGCTGCCGCGAGCACGGTCGGAATCCACTCGCCGTTAGGGTCGAGGGCGGTTCGCCACGCCTGGGAGGTAATATCCTTCGTGAAGCCCTCACCCAGGTTTGCCGCCATTTCCTCACCAGCGGAGGTGCGCCAACGCATCTGGCCCGAGTACGCCATGAAGATGACGGGGCGCACCACGTGGTCCTTAAGCGCGGGACCGTAACCGTACGAGTAGTCTGCCTTGGAGCGGCGAATACCGTCGTTATCGACCTCGTAGGTGACGAACGGAATCGGGGAGGTATCCGAACGGAACGGGGTACCGGTCAGCGCCACGCGGCGGGTCGCGTCATCAAACGCTTCACGCAGACCGTCGCCCCAGGAGAGGGAGTCGCCGGCGTGGTGAATCTCGTCAAAAATAACGAGGGTCTTCGTCGCCTCAGTGTTGCGGGCGTGTAGCTGCGGCTTATTCGCCACCTGCGCGTAGGTCAGCGCCACGCCCTTGTAGTGGCGGCTGATGGTCACATCCGCGTTCTTGAAGTTCGGGTCAATGGGAATGCCGACCTTCGCGGCGGCGTCTGCCCACTGCTTTTTCAGATGGTCGGTGGGCGCCACCACAATAAGCTGGCGGACCGTGCCGCGGTTGAATAGTTCCTTCGCGAGGGTCAGCGCGAAAGTGGTTTTACCCGCGCCGGGGGTTGCAACTGCCATGAAGTCGCGGGGGTTGGTTTCGAAGTACTTCTGCATGGCTTCTGCCTGCCAGGCGCGCAGGCTGACGGAAGTACCCCAGGGGGCGCGGTCGGGGTATGCCGGGGAGAGCTTCGGCTTCACCATACTGTCGAATAGGGTGGGTTCCTCTGCGGGTGCGCTCATTCTCTCCTTCTTCCTCGTCTGCCTCTGCTGTTGCGGCGGGTTAGGCTCGGGACGGCTGATGCCCGCCGGGCACAGCGAGGTTAAATTCTAGCACCACATCCGCGGGTTGGGCCGGGCTGTGGTGCAAGAATTTGGTGCTCGTCAGCAAAGTCTCATAAGCGGTGTTGGGCCGTTGAGTCTCGCTGTTGCGGCGTGCTATTTATTCGTATTTATTCAGGCGTATCGCCCAGGTTGTATCGCCCAGGTTGTATCGCCCAGGTTGTGTTGTCTGAAGCGTGTCGCCTGGCGCGTATTATTCGCCGGAGCCGTTGTCGCCGTCGTTGCCGGGTGCAAGGCCTTCGTAGATTTCCTTGCACTGGGGGCAGACGGGGAACTTCTGCGGGTCGCGGCCGGGTACCCACATTTTGCCGCAGAGGGCGCGTACGGGTTCACCGGTCAGCGCCGATTCGAGAATCTTTTCCTTGCGTACGTAGTGGGAGAAGCGCTCGTGGTCGCCGGGCTCAGAAAGCTGGGTTTCTTCGCGTTCGAGCAGGGCGGTGCCGCCTGCGGTTCCGGGGCCAAAGGGGTCTTCGATGCCTTCGATCGAGCTCATGTTTCTCCTTGATGATGAGGTGGGATACATAGGGTGAGGGGTGCCGCTGCACGGTTGGGTGATTGGCGCCTTCTCTATTTTAGTAGCAGTTGGGAGGTGCCGAGCCCCCGGGCGGTCAATATGGAGGCAGGCCACAGCTCAACCATAGGCTCTTAGGTATTGCGGTGAGCTTCTTTCCGTCAGAAGTTCGAGGCTAGAATTTCGGGCGGCATAGAAGCATAGAAAAGGGGTTCCGCGCCAGGCGTAGTACCTAACACGGAACCCCTCTCGTTTATTCCTGATGTGCTGGAGCTTCAACTCTTGTTAGTTCGCTTGGAAACGTGCCACGCGTTCCAGCATCTTGGAGCTGACCTTGTCGTAGCGGTGACCGCCCCACGCCACGCCGCCCACGAGCAGTGCGGCACCAATCAGCAGCTGAATCAAGCCGCCGAAGACGAGGGTCAGCATATCCTGCGTGCTGAAAATATACACGATAACGGAGATACCGCCGGGTAGTGCGCTGAGCATCACCAAAATAATGGTGAGCATCAGCAGTAGCTGCTTAGCGAAGCCCTCATTGTTCTTCGGGTTCTTGAACGGGTTAGCCCCGGGAGGCGCCACGGGCGGACTAATGAAGGTGTCCATCACGCTGCCCATGCCAGCCGCTGCGGCGAGCACGCCCAGCTGGTGCATCAGCACAATGGGGAAGAGCTCCAGGTGCCCATTTACCGCTGAGGCGACGAACACCATCACCACTACGATCGGAACCATCAGGATGCTGTAACCCCAAAGACGGCCGATGCGGTCATCAATACCGCGCAGCGGAGAGAGTACGTGCAGGCTGAATGCAGTGTTGTCGTATGAGACGAGGTAGCACATGTAGTAGCCGGTGAAAACGGTGCAGAAGTACATCCAGAATCCGAAGAGCTGCATGACGCCGCTATTGATAATCTGGTTGGCTTCAGCCGCGTTGATGCCATTAAAATCAACATGAGTTTTAACGGACCCTACAGAGCTCAGGAACAGCGGCATGCCCACCGTCAGTATCAGGTAAAGCATGGCGGTGCTTACGGTTAGCAACTGCAGACGGTTGTCTTTCATGAATGAGTGCAGGGTTCGTGCTGCCACGGCGCCACGCGGGGTTGCGGGGAACCGTGCAAACAGGCCCAAATCGCCTGCAGCGACTTCGGCAGCGCTGGCGTGGTGGGCGCTACCGCCCACATTCGCCATGGAGCGTGCCAGGTTCTTACCCCACAGCCACCAACCGCCGACCAGGTAGACGAGGGTCAGAGCCAGGCAGCCAAGGGCGGCGCCCATATTGCCGCTCGCCATAAAGTAGGGCACCGCAAACGCGGAGCCGAAGGGGGTCACGCTGAGCCACGGCAGGTAGGGCAGCACCTCTTCCCAGTGCTTGGTCAGGTAGGTTATCGTTCCACCGAAGATAAAGCCGGCGCTCATCATCAGTAGCATGGCAACGATCATCAGGGTATTGGCGATGCGCGGGTTATCGTTCAGCGCCATGCCCAGGCGGTTAGCGAGGCGCGCCCACACCATGAGGTTCGCAAGGCCGAGCACGCAGCAGATGAGGTACACGACCAGCGCGAGCGGCTGCGATATAAACGCGATCGCGCCCAGCAGCACGGCAATGATGCTGGCAATGCCGGGGATACCCACGAACCCGCCGAGGAACTGGCCCTTCTGCAGGGTGGAGGGTTTGATGGGGAAGAGCACGAATCGGCTCTCGTCCAGGGTGCCGTCCAGTCCGCTGAAGAAGATAGGGACGATAGCCCAGGCGAGCGCAATAACCGCGCCTACCAGGAGGGTTCCGAGCTGACCGTATTCGGGTACCTCCGAGTTAGCGATAACGTATGCGGAGCCGAGGCCGAAGAGCATACCGCCCGCATAAAGCGCCGCAAAAATCAGGCCGATGAGCGCCCAGATGCTTCGGCGGAAGGAAGCGAGCACATACTGCCACTTTAGTGAGACGAGGTGCCCAACCATGACAATCCTTCCGAGGAGGTGCGGCCACCGACCAGCTGCACAAATCGTTCTTCAAGGCTCACGCCGGCGCGTACTTCGTCGACGGTTCCGGCGGCGAGAATACGGCCGGAGTCCATGACGGCTACGTGGTCGCACAGGCGCTGCACAAGGTCCATCACGTGCGAGGAGATAATGACAGTTCCGCCGGATGCGACGAAGCCGCGCAGAATGTCCTGAATATTGGCGGCAGAAACCGGATCGACCGCCTCGAAGGGCTCATCCAGAATCAGCACGGAGGGTGCGTGGACAAGCGCGGCGGCGAGCGCAATCTTCTTGGTCATACCGGCAGAGTAGTCGGCGACGGCGCGGCCCGCAGCGTCGGTCAGGTCCATGGCCGCGAGCAGATCCTTAACGCGGGAGGCGACGGTTTCCTTATCGATTCTGTGCAGGTAGCCGGAGTAGGTGATGAGCTGCTCGCCGGTGAGCTTGTCGAAGAGGTGCACGCCGTCGGGCAGTACACCCAGGTGTGCCTTGGCTTTGAGCGGGTCGGCCCACATGTCGATGCCGCGCACGTAGGCGGTGCCTTCGTTGGGCTTGAGCATGCCGGTGACCATGGAGATGGTGGTGGTTTTACCGGCACCGTTGCGGCCGACCAGTCCGTAGAAGGATCCGGAGGGGATATCCAGGTTGATGCGGTCGACGGCGACCTTCTGACCGAATGCCTTGGTGAGGCCGCGGATTTCGATGGCGGGGCGGGCGCCAGCGGTCGGTGCGGTCTGCGGGGTGACGGGTAGCTGCGGTGCTACCGATGCGGGAACTACAGCTTCTGGAGCTGCAGGCTCAGGGTTTACAGCTTCCGGGGCTACAGATTCGGGGACTATAGCTTGAGGTACTGCCGCGGCGGGGGTTGCCTCTACTGCGGTCTCTTGTACCGGGCTGGTCTCTTGTACCGGGTTCTGCGGTGAACCTGGTTCTTGCGGATTCGGGTCCTGGGAAAAATGACTAGTGTTCATATTGTCACCCTATCACCCCTTGTAGAAAGGTCTATAGGGTTTGGCGATAAAACCGGCATATTACGCATCTGTCATGCAGTATATGGACATTCCGGAGCTCTATTTGTAGCGTTCAGCCACGCTATCTGTCAGGTTGGGCTGGTCGCTCTCCCCCACCCCGAACCCGCTCTCAACAGCAGACGCAAAACGGGCTACCGCCCACCCAGCAGCACGAGTGCAGAGGTAGACGATAGCCCATCCGTATTCAAAGTTTCAGCCGGTTAGACCGGCTCAGCTCCCTTCGCGAGCTGTTTTGAGAACAGCGCCTTTTAGAACAGCGCCATGGTCAGTGCCGCACGCGCCTTCACGGTGCGCGGGTCAGATGCACCCACCACGTCGAAGAGCTGCACGAGGCGCTCGCGCACACGCGCCTTATCGTCGGGACCTACCGCGCTGAACAGGCGCAGCAGACGGTTGTAGGAGTCCTCCACGTGGCCGCCCACCAGATCCAGATCTGCTACGTTGAATGCCGCCTCAATGTTCATGGGGTCTGCCGCGGCGGCCGCACGTTCGGTTGCCATGTTCAGGTCCTTCACGCGGGCGAGCAGTTCAACCTGTTCCAGGCCGAGCTTCGCTTCCTTATCGCCGGGGTTCTCGGTGATTGCCTTGCGGTATGCGGCGCGGGCGCCCTCCAGGTCGCCGCGGTCGAGGGCGGCGACGGCTTCTGCGTGCAGGGGTGGCAGGGGCTTTTCGTCGTCGGGAACGACCGGGTCGAAGCCGCCGGGCAGCTGGTACTGTGCCGCGAGCTGCAGAACCTGGGAGAGCACATCGCCGAGGTCTTCTGCGCTGACCGGGCCGGTGTAAATCGGTGCCGGGCGGCCCGCCAGAACGGCAACGCCCGCGGGCACGCCGCTCACGCCGAATGCCTGGGCAGCTTCGGGGAGCTTGGTGACGTCCACGGCGGCGCAAATCATGGTGCCTGCGGCGGAATCAACAAGCTTCTGCACGCCTTCGAGCATCTGCAGGGAGGAGGGCGAGTGCGGCGCGTAGAGCGCAAAAATCACGGCGCCCTGGTTGGAGAGCTGAACGAACTTCTGGAACTCTTCAGGGGTGTTGACCTCGTAGCGCCAGGTGGGAGCGGAGGGGGTCTGCTCGCCACCCTGTTCGCCAGCAGACTGTGCCGCGTTGGGGTTCAGTTCCATGGCGTTGCGTACGGAGGCGGGAATCTCCTGCGCTGCACCACCCTGTGCGACATTACCCTGCGCCGCGTTCTGGGATGCGCCGCGGTCTGCCGGATCAAAAATAATGCTCATCCTGGGCTCCTTTACGTTCTGTATCTATTGTTGCGTGCGGGCTAGACCCTTCACGCGTTCCTTCCTCTATTATCTCCACAACGCGCCGTTGCGAGCGCCCGTTCTCTGTCGCCTACGCTCTGAGCTCATGCCGGGACTAGCGCTTAGACTAATTCTTGAACAGCGCGCAGATACCTCTCCCACATGCACTCCCCTGTCCTTGGGATTCACCGTGGACGCCGTAACAAAGTAAACCAGCCGGTAGAATGGCACAGTAGAGAAAAAATACCCGGAATGATCCGGAAAGGAAGAGCATGAGCGAGAAGAAAGCCTCAGCAGCTCACGAAGAGACAACATCGTCCCACGAGCCGCGCAAGAAGGAATCCCTCACCGATCAGCTAACGGAGACCTTCAGCGAGCTGACCGAAAGCATTAGCCAGGTGCGTTCCAACCGCCGCCGCGCTTCTATGCCTCCTACGGATACCATTCCGGTGGTTCCCGCCGCTTCTGAGGACGCTCCCCCGGCGCCGAAGGTGGTCGGTAACGGCAAGACCTCCATGATGCACAACCCGGTTGCGTTCGGCTTCCTCATGACCGTTGGCGTTGGTTTGGCGCTCTTCGCCTACTACATTTTCAATAATGTGGGTGCCCTGGTGGGTTGGGTGACCGGTGCTATTTTCATTGCTTTGGGTCTGGACCCGATTGTGCGTCGCCTGGAGTCGTGGGGCATTAAGCGCGGTATCGGTGTGATTGCTGTGCTTGCTGGTTTTGCTGGCGCCGTGACCGGTCTGGTCATGACCATTGGCCCGATTATTAGCGAGCAGGCGTCTAAGTTTGTTCAGTACGCGCCGGGTATCTATCAGAACACGATTGATTCTGATTGGTACCACGAGCTTGATCAGCGCTTTGATATCAGCACCTGGGTGAATGAGAACATCCCGAAGTTCTTGGAAACGACTTTCTCTTCGTCTCAGGTCAATAGCTTCATGTCGAGCCTGGTTTCTGCGGGTTCTACTCTGGCGCAGAGCGTGACCGGCGTGATTATTGTGCTGTTCCTGTCTCTGTACTTCCTCACTTCGATGGAAACCATCAAGGCGTGGGGTGTTCGTCTGGCGCCGGCGTCTAAGCGTGTGCGCGTCAAGTACATTACCGACAAGATTACCGAGTCGGTGGGTAACTACGTGATGGGTCAGGCTCTGGTTGCTGTTCTGAATGCTTTTGTGGCGTTCTTTATTATGCTGTTTCTGGGCTTCAGCTTCCCGCAGTTGATGGCTTTGGTGGTCATGATTCTGGCGTTCATTCCGCTGGTTGGTGGCGTGATTGCGCTGATTTTGACCTCGCTGATTCTGCTGACTCAGGGTTGGAGTCTGGCGCTGTGGTTTGCGGTGGCGTACTTCCTGTACTTGCAGGTGGAGGCGTACCTGATTTCTCCGCGTATTATGGCTCGCGCTGTTTCGGTTCCTGCCGGTGTTGCGATTATTTCTGTGGCTGCCGGTGGCGCGCTCTGGGGCGTGCTGGGTGCGCTGATTGCTATTCCGGTGGCGGCTTCCATGCTGATTCTGGTGCGTGAGGTGTTCATTCCTCGCCAGGACCAACTGTAGTCACCGCCCAGTTGTAGTCGCCTCCCAGCTGTAGAGTCCCCTCTAGGTTCTCTACGCGCTCACGGCTCTTCCACCGAGCAGGCGTTTAAGACATAAGGCGGCGGCTTTGGATGTTCTATCCAAAGCCGCCGCCTTGATATTTTTATGCAGTGTTTTTACGCTGTGTTTTTATGCCAAACCTTTAGAGCTCAGTGATTTCTTCTGTCACCGGGCCATTGTATTCGGTGGGCAGCTCAGTGGGTACACCGGTCACGATGCTGACCACGGTGTTGAGGACCTGCTGCACGGACTTCTCGCCCACCCACAAGTGCTTGCACCCCTCAAAGGGAATCACCCGAGTACGCGGTACAGCCGCAAAACGCTCACGCGCTGCCGGAGGCTGCAGGTAGTCGTCGTGCTCGGGCACCAGCGCGTACAGCGGGTTCGAGATCTTGTTCCATTCGTCCAGCTCAGCCGGGTGCACGCGGTGCAGCGGCGGGGAGAGCAGAATAGCGCCGGTGAACTCGTTCGCGTATTCGGGCGCGTACTTGAGCACCAGCTCGGTGCCGAAGGACCAGCCGACCAGCCAGGGGTTCGGCAGGGCGCGCTCGCGTACGAACTTCAGGATTGCGTCGAAGTCCTTCTTCTCGGCAAAGCCGCCGTCAAAGACGCCTTCGCTGGTGCCGCGAATCGAGGAGGTGCCGCGAGTGTTGAAACGCAGCACCGCAATGTTCGACAGCGCCGGCAGGCGGAAGGACGCCTTCTTGTACACGTGCGAGTCCATGTAGCCGCCGTGGGTGGGTAGCGGGTGGAAGGTCACCAGGGTTGCCTTGACTTCGCCTTCGGGCAGGGCGAGTTCACCGACGAGGCGCTTGCCGTCCGCAGTGGTGACGGTAAAGTTCTCACGGCGTGCCGGAAGCACAGTACGTGCCTTAATGGGGGTGGGCTCAGCGGCGGTGCTGAAGACGTAGCGGGCGGGATCAAATTCCTGCGCGCGGGTGATATCGGCGGTGTTGCTCATTGCGTTCCTTCAAGAAATGGATTCGAGAATGTGGTTTTGGTCAAGAATGTAGTCTTAGGCTGCACCTTAAGTGCAGTGTTCAGCCTATTTGCGGCGGGTGCGCCAGCAATGCTGATGCCAGTGCCTGCGCTCATCAATGGCGCGGCTACGGCCCATCGTGTGGCTTTCCTGCCACACCACCAGGTGCGCTGTTCTGGGCGGAATCGAGCGGTAGCATTCGGGGCAGGTGTAGGTTTTTTGGGCGTTGACGGCGGGAATGTATTGCACCAGCCAGTCACCGTATCGGTCACGTTCCAGTCGAGGTGCAGGGTCGAGGATCCTGCTGATATCACGCCCTGCGGGTGCTTGACGGTGCCACTTATCGCTGGTGGTGCCGGATACTCGCCTGCCGGGATGATTCTTACGTGCCATGAGCCCTATTCTACCGCGCTGCTCAGCTATCTCTATCTACCTACCCTGCCGCTGTTCGCTCTGCGCTCTTCCTCATACTGGCGTGGTACTCATGCTGAGGCGGTACTCCCCCGCTCTGTGCCGCACCTCCCTACTGTGCCGTACTTCCCTACTGTGCCCCCGTACCGCGACCTGTACCAAGCTCAGGTTCCCTAGCTCATACCCTCACCTGCTAGAGCCAAACACTCGTACCTGCTAGAGTGGACGGATGCGTATTGTCATTGCTGAATGCTCCGTAGATTATGAGGGCCGCCTCCGCGCCCACCTGCCCCGCGCTACCCGCCTGCTGATGGTCAAGAATGACGGCTCCGTCCTCATTCACTCCGACGGCGGTTCCTACAAGCCCCTGAACTGGATGAGCCCTCCCTGCTCCCTGCTGGTAGCTGAGCGTGAGGACGTTCCGCAGAGCATCCGTGAGGACCTAGAGTCCGATGTTCAGCAGCTGTGGACCGTTCAGGCAGCTAAGAGCGATGACCGCCTCATGATTCGCATCTACAAGATTGAGCACGAGCACGCCACCGACCTGGGTGTTGATCCCGGCCTCATCAAGGACGGTGTGGAGGCTGATCTGCAGCGTCTGCTCGCAGAGCAGATCCACACTCTCGGTGAGGGCTATTCGCTGGTGCGCCGCGAGTACCCGACCGCTATCGGTCCGGTAGACATCATGGCGAAGGATGCGCACGGCGTCTCCGTGGCGGTTGAGCTCAAGCGTGTGGGCGATATTGACGGTGTGGAGCAGCTGACCCGTTACCTGGAGTTGCTCAACCGTGACCCGCTGCTGGCACCGGTGCGCGGCGTATTTGCGGCACAGACGATTAAGCCGCAGGCACGTACCCTGGCTGAGGACCGCGGTATCCGCTGCGTGAGCCTGGACTACGATGCGATGCGCGGCGTGGACGACTCCGCTGACCGTCTGTTCTAGCTGACCGTCTGTTCTAAACGGCTCTAGGCTAAGCAGCTGCACATAGCTTGAGGGGCGCCTCCCGACCATGGGAGGCGCCCCTTTTCAGCCCATCATCTTTCTGCCCGCGCTCTTTCGGCGCACGCGTTCTTTCTGTGCACACTCTCGTTCTGCGTAAACAATCTACCCCCGGATACACCAATCGCCGGTGCCCCTCCCCTTTCAGGGTGGAACACCGGCGAGGTGTACACAGTGGCTAATTCCCGCTGAGGGGAACCAGCTTTAGATCTGTGCGTGCTTTGCAACGATGGTCACGTGATCGTTCGAGACGGTCAAGAAACCTGCGTTGAGGATGGTCTTAATGGGCTCACCATCAACGGGTTCAATGAGCAGCTCGCCGTCCTGTGCCAGCAGCGTGCAGGTGGGGATCATGCCCGGCAGGATGCCGAGGTCACCGCTGACGGAGCGTGCACGAACGTACTTCGCTTCGCCAGTCCACACGACGCGTTCGCGGGAAACAACTTCAACTTTCAGAGCCATGATTACTTAGCTCCAGTCTGTGCCTTGATTTCCTCGTAGCGGCGCATAACGTCGTCCATACCACCAATGTTGTAGAACGCCTGCTCGGGGATGTGGTCGACATCGCCGTTGCAGATCATCTGGAAGGACTCGATGGTGTCCTTCAGCGGAACGGTCGAACCCTCGACACCGGTGAACTGCTTTGCAGTGTAGGTGTTCTGGGAGAGGAACTGCTCGATACGACGTGCACGTGCCACGACGATCTTCTGCTCCTCGGAGAGCTCGTCCACACCCAGAATCGCGATGATGTCCTGCAGTTCCTTGTTTTCCTGCAGAATAGCCTTCACACGAATTGCGGTGTCGTAGTGCTCCTGACCGATGTACTGTGCGTCCAGAATTCGGGAGGTGGAGGACAGCGGGTCAATTGCCGGGTACAGACCGCGCGATGCGATTTCACGAGAGAGCTCGGTGGTCGCATCCAGGTGCGCGAAGGTGGTTGCCGGCGCCGGGTCGGTGTAGTCATCCGCAGGCACGTAAATTGCCTGCATGGAGGTGATGGAGTGACCGCGGGTGGAGGTAATACGCTCCTGCAGCAGACCCATTTCGTCCGCCAGGTTCGGCTGGTAACCCACTGCGGAGGGCATGCGGCCCAGCAGGGTGGAAACCTCAGAACCTGCCTGAGTGAAACGGAAGATGTTGTCGATGAACAGCAGCACGTCCTGGTTCTGAACATCGCGGAAGTACTCCGCCATGGTCAGACCGGTCAGTGCCACGCGCAGACGGGTTCCCGGGGGCTCATCCATCTGGCCGAACACAAGAGCGGTGTCCTTCAGAACGCCTGCTTCTTCCATTTCGACCCACAGGTCGTTACCCTCACGGGTACGCTCGCCAACACCGGTGAACACGGAGGTACCACCGAAGTTACGAGCCACACGGGTAATCATTTCCTGGATCAGCACGGTCTTACCCACGCCTGCACCACCGAACAGACCAATCTTACCGCCCTTGATGTAGGGGGTCAGAAGGTCGATGGACTTAATACCAGTCTCCAGCATTTCGGTGGAGCCTTCCAGCTCTGCGAAGCCGGGAGCGGCACGGTGGATCGGCCAGTAGGTGTCAGCCTTGATCTCGGAGTTCGGCACGTCGAGTGCGTCACCGAGAACGTTGAAGATGTGGCCCTTCACGCCGTCACCAACGGGGACGGAGATCGGTGCGCCGGTGTCGACTACAGCCTGACCGCGGACCAGGCCGTCAGTCTGCTGCAGGGAGATAGCGCGAACGATCGAGTCGCCCAGGTGCTGTGCGGTCTCGAAGGTGATGGTGCGGGTGCGACCGTCGAGGGTCAGCTCGGTGGTCAGAGCGTTGTAAATCTCGGGGACCTGACCGGCGGGGAACTCGACGTCGACCACGGGGCCGATGACGCGGGCAATACGACCCGTTGCGCCCTGAGTCGGTGCGGAGACCGATTCGTTGTAGGTGGCAGTCATATTTCTCACTTACTTAGAAAGTTTGGACAGTTGATGGCTTCGTTGGCGTACAAGTACTAGGAGCCGAGGGCGTCTGCGCCGCCCACGATTTCGGAGAGCTCCTGAGTAATTTCCGCCTGACGTGCGTTGTTCATCAAACGGGTGTACTTGGTAATCAGCGTCTCAGCGTTGTCACCTGCGGTCTTCATCGCGCGCTGGCGGGATGCCAGCTCACTTGCTGCTGCCTGCAGGAGGCAGGAGAAGATACGCGATGCAATGTAGCGCGGCAACAGCGCGTTGAGCACTTCCTCGGCGGAGGGCTCGAACTCGAAGGATGCCGCCTGCTCGTACTCAGCCTTGGTCAGTTCCTGGTCGGGAACGATTTCCTCGCCCATAGCCTTTGCGTCACCCACGTGGATGGGCAGCAGGCGCAGGATCTTGGGTTCCTGAACAACCATCGACTTGAACTCGGTGTATACGATGTGCAGTTCGTCCACGCCGCCCTCTTCGAAGGGCAGGTCGTAGGCTTCGAGCAGCGCGTCACGAATTTCGACGGCAGTTTCAACACGAGGTGCATCGGTGTGCCCCTCCCACGCACGGGCGTAGGGGCGCTCACGGAACTCGAAGTAAGCCTTTGCCTTACGGCCAACCAGGTACAGCTGTACCTCCTGGCCGTTAGAGCGCAGCCTCTCAATCAGAGATTCGGTACGACGCAGGATAGCGGAGGAGTACGAACCTGCCAGACCGCGGTCACTGGTAACAACCAGGATTGCGGAGCGACGGTGTTCGTAGGTTCCGAACTCGTGCGGCTTGTGAATCAGCGGGTGCTTAATACCGTGCTGAGTCGCAACCGCAGTCACCACGCGGGTCAGAGCGTTCGCGTAAGGGCCGGCTGCCTGAGCAGCGTTACGAGCCTTGTTAATGCGGGAGGTCGCGATCATCTCCATCGCCTTGAAGATCTTCTTCATAGACGACGTCGAAGCAATCTTCTGTCGGTAAACCCTAATCTGGGCTCCCATAGAGCTTCCTTTCTCCTTGCTTTCTGCCCCGCCCCAGCCTCATAGCTGAGGCGGGGAGAAGGCGAGGACTAATCGCTAACCGATGGTTTCCTGAGTGATGTCGCTATCGCGAGCTGCCTTGTGCTCCTCGTGACCTGCGTCGACGAGGTGGCTGCTGCCCTCAGACTTGAAACCCTGCTTGAAGTCAGCAACTGCGGACTTCAGAGCTGCAACGGTGTCATCCTCAAGCTTGCCGGAGGAAGCGATATCGGTCAGTACCGAGGTCTTGTGACGCAGGTACTCGATGAAGCCTTCCTCGAAGCGCAGCACGTCGGAAATCTCGATGTCGTCGAGGTGACCGGAGGTACCAGCCCAAATGGAGACAACCTGCTCTTCAACTGCGTACGGGGTGTACTGCGGCTGACGCAGCAGCTCGGTCAGGCGAGAACCGCGGGTCAGCTGTGCCTTGGTTGCATCGTCCAGGTCGGATGCGAACATTGCGAACGCTTCCATCGAACGGTACTGTGCCAGCTCCAGCTTCAGGGTACCGGAGACCTTCTTCATAGCCTTGGTCTGTGCGGCACCACCAACACGGGAGACGGAGATACCGACGTCGACTGCCGGACGCTGGTTAGCGTTGAACAGGTCGGACTGCAGGAAGATCTGGCCGTCAGTAATGGAGATGACGTTGGTCGGAATGAAGGCGGAAACGTCGTTTGCCTTGGTCTCAATGATCGGGAAGCCGGTCATCGAACCTGCGCCGAGGTCGTCGGAGAGCTTAGCGCAACGCTCCAGCAGGCGGGAGTGCAGGTAGAAGACGTCACCGGGGTATGCTTCACGTCCCGGCGGGCGGCGCAGCAGCAGGGACACAGCGCGGTATGCTTCTGCCTGCTTCGACAGGTCGTCGAAGATGATGAGGACGTGCTTGCCACCGTACATCCAGTGCTGGCCGATAGCCGAACCGGTGTAGGGTGCCAGGTACTTGAAGCCTGCTGCGTCAGATGCGGGAGATGCCACGATGGTGGTGTACTCCAGCGCGCCGCGAGTCTCAAGGGTGTGGCGGACAGCTGCAATGGTGGATGCCTTCTGGCCAACAGCCACGTAGATGCATCGAACCTGCTTCTCGGGGTCACCGGAAGCCCAGTTGTCCTTCTGGTTCAGAATGGTGTCGATCGCAATAGCGGTCTTACCGGTCTGGCGGTCACCAATGATCAGCTGACGCTGACCGCGACCAATCGGAATCATCGAGTCGATTGCCTTCAGACCGGTCTGCAGCGGCTCGTGAACCGACTTACGCTGGGTCACGCCGGGAGCCTGCAGCTCCAGTGCGCGGCGACCTTCAGCCTCAATGGGGCCCAGGTCATCGATCGGGTTACCCAGGGGGTCAACAACGCGACCGAGGTACGCGTCGCCAACGGGCACCGAGAGGACCTCACCGGTGCGGTGTACGACCTGGCCCTCTTCAATACCGGTGAAGTCACCCAGGACGATCACACCAATATTGCGGGTATCCAGGTTCTGTGCGAGGCCGAGGGTGCCGTCTTCGAAACGAAGCAGCTCATTCGCCATAACCGAGGGAAGGCCCTCGACACGAGCGATACCGTCGGAGGCCGATACAACTCGACCCACCTCAACACGTTCTGCATTGCCGGGTTCGTAAGACGCTGCAAACTCGTTCAGCGCATTACGGACATCTTCGGCATTGATGGTCAGTTCGGCCATCTTGTGTCCCTGCTCTCTCATTGTGGTTGCGTTCCGTCAACGGAACCAACCGAAACTTGCAATTCGGGTTGAACGGGCGGGCAATGCCGCCGCTTCTGCGAAGGAGGCATCTGCCACGCACCCGCTACCCGAGGTATCTTCTAAATCACCGTTGCGACGAACGGTTCAGCGTCGCTAGCTTGAGCCGCTAGCCGATGGAACGAGCCAGGTCGGACATGCGGGTCTCGACGGTACCGTCGATCACCTCGTCGCCCACCTGAACACGCAGACCGCCCAGAACGGCGGGGTCCACCGAAACGTCGAGCTTCAGCTCACGGCCGTACACGGCGTTGAGCGTGCGACCGAGACGTTCAAGCTGTGCCTGCGACAGCGCAATCGCGCTAGTTACTCGCGCAATGTAACGGTTCTGTCGCGTGACGATGATTTCTGCGAACTCATCGGCTACCCGTGCAGCGTGACGGCCGCGGGGGTTGGAGCCAACTCGTTCGAGCAGAAGCACACCTTCGGCGGTGGTGGCGGGGCCACCGAGCGCCACGGCGAGCTTCTTCTTTGCTTCTTTGCTTGCCTGATGGTCGGACAGCGCTTCCTGCGCCTGAGCGTTGGAATCAACGGTACGCACAAAGGTGAGTAGTTCGTTGAGTACCTCGTCCAGGGCGTCCACGCCACCGCGAGACTGAGCCGATGCGGTCACGGCGAGCACTGCTGCACGCTCCAGGGCATTCGCCAGATCAGCATCATCGGACCAGCGCTGAGCCACCGCACTGGTGAGCACAGCCATAGCCTGAGAAGAGATCTTGCCGCCGAAGACGGTGTTAGCGATACCCTGACGTGCTGCTGCATCACGCGAAGAATCGGTGACAGCACGGCGCAGGGTGCCGTTGTGGTCGAGAACATCAACCACAGCGAAAAGCTCGCTCGCCAGGTTCAGGGGCTGCAGGGAAGCGTGAGCTTCCAGCACCTCTTCCACCTTGCTCAGTGATTCAGTAGATACTCCTGCCATTACCGAGCCGCACCTGCGTTCTGCTTCTCGGTTTCAAGGTCAGCAAGAAAACGATCTACCACACGGGCCGATCGCTCATCATCGTTGAGGGCTTCGCCCACAATCTTGCCGGCAAGGGTCGTAGCAAGAGTGCCAACCTCGGAACGGAGGGACACTGCTGCTGCCGCACGCTCTGCCTCGATAGCCTTTGCTGCATTATCGCTAATGCGCTGAGCCTCAGCGGTTGCACGCTCGCGAGCATCGGCAATGATTGCCTCGCCCTCTGCGCGTGCCTCTTCACGAATCTTCTGAGCCTCCAGTCGAGCGCTTTCGAGCTGCTGGGTGTACTCATCGCGAGCCGCTGCAGCCTCTGCCTGTGCCTTCTCGGCCTTGGCAAGGCCACCTTCGATTGCTTCCTTACGGTCCTGGTAGATCTTCTCGAACGCCGGGACAACGTACTTAGCAACGATGTAGTAGAGGATCAGGAATCCGATGAGGGTAATGACAATTTCCCCGACGTCGGGAATCAGGGGGTTCGAAGTTGCCTCCGCTCCCCCTTCGCTTGCCAGATAAATCATGGAGGGAATCCTGTTCTATGGGATGGGTCGTTTAGGATGTGGCAGAGCCGGTTACTTGATGAAGACGAGAACCAGGCCCAGAATTGCCAGCGCCTCGACCAGTGCGAAGCCCAGGAACAGCATGGGCTGCAGGGTCTTCTGGGACTCGGGCTGACGAGCAACGCTGGTCATGTATGCCGCGAAGATCAGACCCACGCCGATGCCGCCGCCAATAGCTGCCAGACCGTAGCCAACCGCAGTGATGGAACCAACCATTATTTTTCCTTTCAACAGTGTTCGACCGGGAACATACCCGGACCGAACAGAGTTTGATTTGAGTTAATAGCCCGCACAGTGAACGTGTGGGTTGCTTTATTCACGCCCAATGACGAACGCGAAAACCTAAAAAACTAGAGAGTTTAGTGTCCCTCGGAAACCGAGCCCTGCAGGTACACAGCCAGCAGCAGAGCGAACACATAAGCCTGGATGCACTGAATCATGAATTCCAGGAAGTACAGGAACAGGCCCAGAGCACCGGGAGCAATAGCAGCCAGGTAGCCGATACCACCCAGGGTCTCAACCATGTAGGTCACCATGCTGGATGCAACCATCAGCGCCAGGTGACCACCGAACATGGTCGCGAAGAGACGTAGCGCGTGAGTTGCGGGACGAATCAGCAGGTTCGAGAAGAACTCGATCGGGATCAGGATGGGGTAAATCCACACCGGCAGACCCGAGGGCATGGTGATGTCCTTGAAGAAGCCGCCCAGGCCCTTGCGCTTGATACCAACGCCAACCCAGGTCAGGTACGCTACGCCAGCCAGCGCGTAGGCGCTACCGGGGTGCGAGAAGGTGGGCAACTGAACAAACGGAATCGAACCGTAGAGGTTGTTCACCAGAACGAAGAAGAAGGAGGCGAACAGAATCGGCACGAACGGCTTGTAGTGCTGTACGCCCAGGGTTTCCTTACCGAGGGAGTTACGAGCAAACATGTAGCCGGACTCAGCGATGAACTGAGTCTTGCCGGGAACCATGGCGCGCTTACGTGCTGCGGTGAGGAAGAAGACCGCGATAATCACCACGGACAGCAGAATCAGTACGTTCTGCTTACCGAAAGCGAAATCACCAATGGTGAAGAAGGGTGGCAGATGCATGTCTTCGGGGGTCGGCGGCACATAGGCTTCCGCGAGGATCAACCCGTTCTCGATCAAAGCAAGTCCTTTCTTGCTACTAGTGGCTATCAAGAGCCCATGTCTGCCTATAAACGACTGACATGCTAACTACATGGATGAATGTGTGACCTGGCGGTCCGCGTTCAATGACCTAACGGTCTTTATTCTGCCTGGTCATGTGGGTAAAGACGAGGGTCAAACCTCCAATAGCGCCAATCAAGACGCCAACCCACACCAGCCAGGTGGTGGAGAAGACCAGGTCACCGAGGTAACCGATGCCTCCCCACACTGCTACACCGATGATCAGATAGAGAATCGACATGACTGCACCGGAGAGACCTCCGTCAGATACCAATTCTCCGGTGGTGCGGAGCTTTTTATCTCCGTCCCACCACTTCTTCTCTTCGGCCAAACGTTTTTCCTTTCAAACACCGATCGTGTTACCGACCATGGTCTTCCGAGTCGGTGTCGAAGTACAAAATTCTCAGTCGTGCGATGCTAACTGTTTCAATAACAATCCACAGAATCACGCCGGTACATGCGCCTGCGAGAGTCCAACCGTGCCTCAGATTCTCGGGGAACGGCACAAACATCAATACCAGACCGAGCAGAGCAATCTTCACGAGGTAGCTCACCACCAGCGATTTGGGTACACCCCAGTCGAAAATGGGAGCAACCAACATAACCAATACGCCCAGAGTGAAGCATATATAGATTATCAGAAAGCCCAATGTTATTCCTAGCGCGCCCACGGGGCCCGCAAACAGGTACGCACTCATCATACCGCCCAACCAAGCCAGCAGAGAGTAAGCCGATACCCTGTAGAACAAAAATTTCCAGGAAAGCTCTTGACTCTCGAAAGAAGAGGCCTTCAAACCTGCTTGAGCACGCTCTCGGCGGTGTTTCTGCTGCTTCTTGCGCTCCGCCGGCGGATACCACAGAACGTCCACCACGCGCCTCCAGAGAGGCTCTGCAGGAGCCTGAGATTTAGGCTGCTCAGAAGCCATTAGTGTTTCTCCCCACGGTTGCGATGAGAAGAAGGCTGAACAGAGGAGCGAGCAGCAGAAGAGCTATCTGCACGGTCTTTCACGGAATCCGGCATGATCGGCTCCGGATGCAGCGAGGTCGGCTCTACGTTCTCAGGAGTCGCCGGAACGCCAGTCGCCGAGGTCAAAGAGCCGGTAGCAGGCTCTGCAGTTGCCGACTTCGCCTTCGGCGCCGAACCCTTCGAATCCGCCGCAAAGCGCTTCGACAGGTCAATCGCAGAAGTAGGTGCCTCACCGCCAAAGAGCTGCGGCATACGCAGGTACACCACCAGCACGGCAAGAGCCACAAGAACCACACCAACAGCCGCCAGCACGGCGCCCGAAGCAAACAAATCAGAGGCAAACGCCAGCAGCACCCACACCAGAATGGTCGTACCGGTCACCACGGCGGTCGAACCAAGGTGGCTGAAACCAACATCCGTCAGACGCTGATAGGTGTGAGTGCGGTGCGGCTTGTACCACTGCTCCCCCGCCATAAAACGACGGAACAGAGTCGTACCCGCGTCCGCCAGATACGTCATCAGCGGAGCAAAAGCCAACAGGAACGGAACATCCGCAAACCACGCGCCCACAGCCAACGTGCCCAGCGCCGCGCCCAAAACATAAGAACCCGCATCGCCCAAAAACACGTTCTTACCAGGGCGCACATTCCACGGCAGGAACGCCGCAAAAGCACCGGCAACAGCCACACCAGCCAAAGCCAGCCACGGAAGGTTCACCATCCAACCGGTCAGCGCATACGCCAAACCAGCCACCAGACCGTGAGCACCAGAAATACCGTTAATGCCGTCCATAAAATTCGCCACGTTAATGTAGCCGGCAACAAAAATCGCGCCCAGAATCAGCAGCAGAATGTTCGTGCCCTGCACCGTCGCAAAGCTCACGCTCACCAGTACGCCAATCACCAGCTGCAGGCCCGCACGACGCACAATGCTCACGCCGCGAATATCCTCAAGCCAGCCCAGGGCAAGAGCACACAGAATCGCCGCGGCAATCGTCACCGCCAGCTGCAAAGACTCAGCAGAACGGTACGTCCAGCCGAACAGGGTAGCCGCCACAAACGCCACAAAGGTCGCAGCCGCAGTCGCCAAACCCATACCGCGGTAGGTCGGAGCAGTATGCGAAGAACGCTCATTAGGAACATCCACCATGTTGTAGCGGTGCAAAATCGGGCGCACCGCAAACGGCAAAAGGGCACCCAAAACAAAAGCAAGAGCAAAAATGCTCAACAGCTCAGAAAAGGAGGTCATACCAGCTCCAAGGCATTGGCGCCGCTCCCCTGGACGCAAGCTCCAGAATTGCAGCTAAGGGACGATGTGTGCGTAGTGTGTGTGTGTTTACTTCGTATTCTATAGAACTCTTCAGTAGCCCGGGACTAAACATTACAGATTCTCTCCATACGTTCTGCATATTCTGCGTCCTGAAATGTTCTACACCCGAGAAAGAGAAAACACCGGATACCGCACCCGCCACGCAAGTGCAGCATCCGATGTCATTCCCTAAAGATTAGAACGTCTGCGCATCCGCCAAAGTACGCGGATCAGGGGCACGCTCCAGGCCATGACGCTCATAGCCACTGTGCTCCCGATAGTTCTGAATCCACAGCTCATAATCGAGCTCATCAGGGTCAAGCGCCGGAGCACTCGACCGGGAAATATACCGGTTCTCCTCACTAGGTACCAGCTTCTCGGTACCGCCGAAGAGAGCCTCATCCAGCTTCTCACCCTTGCGAAGACCAATCTCCTTGATCTCCACGTCATACCGCTCATACGCCTGGCGCATCGCCTTCGCAACGTCCAGGATCTTGACCGGCTGACCCATATCCAGCACCATGACCTCACCCGGGCGACCAATCGCACCGGCAAGCATCACCAGCAAGCAGGCATCGGTAATCAGCATGAAGTAACGGGTCGCGCGCTTATCCGTCAGGGTAATCGGACCACCCGAGAGGATCTGCTTCGTAAAGAGCGGCTTAATCGAACCGCGCGAACCAAACACGTTGCCAAAACGAACCGACACGTAGGTATTGCCGGTCTTCTCACCAAAGTACGCAGTCAGACGCTCCGCCACACGCTTGGACTGACCCAGCGCAGTCTTCGGATCCGCAGCCTTATCGGTCGACACGTTCACGAAGGTCTTCACGCCCACCGCCTCCGCGGCACGCAGCACGTTCAGAGTACCCAGAGAGTTCGTCTTCCACGCCTCCTGCGGGTACGCCTCCAGCGCCGACACATGCTTCAAAGCTGCAGCGTGGAACACTACCTCGGGGCGACGGTCACGGAAAATCTCCAGCAGGTTATCACCCTCACGAATATCAGCCAGGATGATGCGGTCATCGTCCAGGCTCGACTCGTGAGTAATCGAAACCTTCGTCTCCATCAGCAGAGTCTCATCATGATCAAGCATCATGAGGGTCTCAGGCTCAAACTCGCTAATCTGACGGCACAGCTCAGAACCAATCGAACCGCCCGCACCTGTGACCAGCACGCGCTTACCGTGCAGGTACGAACGCAGAATATCGCGGTCAATATCGTAGTTAATCTCACCACGAATCACGCGCATCAGGTCGTTATCGCTCGCGGTAATCAGACGCTCACCCATCAGTCGAGCATTCGCGCTACTAATACGCTGAACCTCAACCTTAAGCTTACGCATGCGGTTGCAGAAGGACTCGAAGTAATCCTCCGACATATCCGAAATCGTCACCAGAATCTTACGGGTACCCGACTCACGAATCACCTGCTCCAGCTCGCGGTACGTCGTAATCACCGAAATGCCGTGGAACTTCGTACCAGCCTTCAGCTGATCATCGTCGAAGACCGCAACCGGGCGAAGCTTCGCATCCTCATCGTGCAGCATCGAATCCATGACCATGCCGCCAATAAAGCCGGCACCGTACACAATCACCGGTTCACCGGTCAGCTCACGCACAGCACCGCGCTCAGTGTACACACGCTTCGCCATGCGAGCGCCCGCCATCATAATCAAGCTAAATGCCGCCGCAATCGCAGGCACACTATGCGGCATATGGGGCAGACCCAACAGCTCATCCACAAAGGAGAAAGCAGTCAACGCCGCACCCGCGCTCAAAGCAGCCGCGCCGGCACGCCAGGACTCGTCAAACGAACCGTACGAATACACGCCGTTATAAATCTTCACACCCGCCAGACCAATGACCAGGTGCAACACCACAGCCAACGTAGCGGTCATCGTCAACGACGCCGGGTGAATAATATCGAACACCGAACCGTTACTGAGCAGCACACTATAGCGGAGCATGTACGCGAACAAAACCGCCAGCAGCCACGCGCTCGAATCGATCAGAGCCTGCGCAATCAGCCACCACGGCTTACGCTCATACAGGCGGTTCACCAGCATCGTGCCAGAGTCACCCTCCGTCACCATCGTGCCGCGCTGAGCCGCCTTCCGCATCACCACATGAGCGTGAGGTTTCAACTGAGCCACTACATGCCTCCTTCAGATGCGGTACCAGAAGAACGAGAAGAAGCACGAGCCGTCAAAGACGACAACGCACGAAACGCCGAACGGCGCGCCTGCTCAGGAACAAAACGGTACACACTACGCACCGCCATATTCTGAGCCCACTGAAGCTTAGAAATACCGTGACCGGTGTACAGTCGACGCTGAATCGCCACATCCTGCAACCAGGCGTCCACTCCCCCGCGCTTCGTGTACGCGCCCGCACCCACGCGGTAACGCACCAGAGCCTCAGGGATATTACCCAGACGATAGCCGGCATCGCGCAGACGCATCCACAGCCACCAATCCTCAGCGCCGGGCACGAACTCGTAACCGCCCAGCTGCTGCACGGCACTCTTCACGAACGCCACGGACGGGTGATAAATCGGGTTACGCGAATCCATCGCGCTGAGCAGACGCGCAGAATCAACAATCGCCTCGCGGGTCGACTCCACCGAAGTATTGCTCTCATTCACCTCAAGCATGGCAGAGCCCAGCACCGTGTAGCCGCCCTGCACCAGGGCAGGAATCAGACGCGCAAAACGAGTCGGCTCAGACAGATCATCAGAATCAGCACGAGCAACCAGCTCATACAAACACGCCTGCAGACCGGCGTTCAGCGCCTCCGCCAAACCAACATTCTGAGCCAGATCCACCACCTGAATCGGCGGGCAATCCAGATTCTCGGCGCGTTGAACCCAGCGGTCCACCACGGCATCCAGCTCGGGGGTCAGCGGACCATCCTTCACCAAAACCAGCTCGGAAGGACGCACCGTCTGGTTCAGCAGATTCGACTCCAACGCCTGATCCAGATAGGAGGGGTTCTCCTTCGCGTACACGCTCATCAGCACCGAAAAATCGGGTACGGAGCTCACGCAACCGCGCGCCTTCTCAGACTCAACGGCGTTAGCAGTAGCCGGCACGCCATAGCGGCCGGGGAAAGTCAGCGGGTAAATACCCTCAAGCACCTGGCGGTTCGGGGTGGGTGCCCGCAAACCGTCACGCACACCATCGAGGAAATACCCCAGGTAGGTGCGGCGATCATCAGTACGCAGAACAGTAGAAATCCACAGGCGCGCCGAGGAGCCACCGTAGAGCAGCTTCTCCAGCGGGTTCAGGGTACGCGAACGGGTGAAGACCCACAGCTTATTACGCACATCGTTATAGAAACGCGGGCCCGGGTCAGCGTTCGTCGTACCAAAAGTCTTCGTGTGGTGCTTAGCCACAGAGGACGGCACCGCAATGCCGTCGCGGTGATGAATCAGACGGGTCGAAAACTCGAAGTCGTCATTCCAGATGAAGAACTCAGCAATCGGCAGGCCACCGTTGCGGCGAATCGCCTGCGCATCCATCAGAATCGACACGAACGAGGCGCTACGAATCGGGCGGGCACCCACAGCCTGCGCACGAGCATGACGCTGCCCCCCCGCCGCAAACATGGTGCGCGGGGTGTTCATCGGGTGGTCCTCACCGTTCGTCCACACCACACGGGACGCCACCACCGCGGGGCGCTGCGAAGGCACCGGCGAATAGTTCAGCCAGGCGGCAACCGCCTCCGACAGGGTGTTCTCGGTTGGCTCGGTGTCATCATCCATAACCCACACCAGGTCCGGGTTGTGGCGTTCCAGGGCACGGTCAATGCCCACCGCAAAGCCGCCAGCACCACCCATGTTCTTCTCCAGGCGGATGCAATCCACCGGCAGCTCATAGTCCAGGGTGCGCAGATACTCGGCAGTACCGTCCGTGGAGGCGTTATCAACAATCACCACCGCCGCAGGCACACGCTCACCAGAAGCGATACCAGCGAGGGTCTTCGGCAGCAGGTCCTCACGGTTATAGGTCACCACCACGGCGACCGTGCGGGGATACTCGTTCAAAGAATCAGGAGAAGAAGACTGTTCGGAAGAAGGCTGTTGGGAAGAAGGCTGGGCAAAAGCGGTCACGTCGCTGTACTTTTCTGCCATAAGTTCTCCCTCCACGGCGCGATGCGCCTGAATCAGCCGGTACGCGATATAGCCATCCCGTGCTAGGCGCTTCTGGTGTTTCTCGCGCCCGCGGCATTCAACCGTGTGGATATATCACTCAAAGAAAATATTCTACCTGCGGTCTCCACTAGAGAGTGAACCATCACCCCAAAAGGCGCACTTTATGACAAATAAACAACCGAATTCAGTTGATTTATCCGCATAGCGGACGTACCGGCACACCCAGTTTTGGGTATCCATCAAGCTACCAGCTTCACAGCCTGTGTTTGCGCTGTGCACCCCGTGCGAAAAAACGACCAGAGACCGAATAAAAACCCACAAATTCCCCATAAACTGTTCAAATATGGGAAAGTTGAAATGACCCCATTTTTCCCCGCAACGTACGCGGGCTCGTGAGAGGTAAAAGAGATGTCCGAATCCAAGTGGAAAGTCATTGGCGCCAGCGGCTTCGTTGGTTCCTCCATCGTCGCGCGTCTGAACGCAGAAGGTATCAGCGTCGACCCCATTGAGGCACCTCGACTCGCAACCCGCGCTCTCGACGTAGACAGCATCATCGACGAAGCAGACCAGCTTGAAGGCATCATCGACTCCCTCGCAGAAGCCTTCGCCGGCGCGCAGGTCGTCGTCAACGCGGCGGGCCTCGCAGCACCCAATATGCAAGATCTGCCCCCGCTCGTCGGCGCAAACGCCCTGCTTCCCGCCGTAATCGCCATCGCCGCGCAGCGCACCGGCGTGCGCCGCGTCATCCACCTCTCCTCCGCAGCGGTACAGGGCCCGCGCCTCGTACTGGATGATTCCGAAGAGACCAACCCGTTCAGCGCCTACTCCTTCTCCAAGGCACTCGGCGAAGAAGCGCTGCTCGACCTGCAGGACTACTTCCTCGAAGAGCACCCCGACTGCGCACCCGAACTGTGCATCCTTCGCGCAACCAGCGTGCAGGGCCAAGGCCGACGCACCACCGAACTCTTCGCCAAGATGGCCTCCTCCCCCTTCGCGTCTGTTGCGGGTGCAGGCACCGGCAAGTCCCCGGTCTCCAGCGTGCACGCCCTCGCAGAATTCGTGGTCATGCTCGGCACCTTCCCCGGCGAGCTACCCACCATCGTGCTGCAGCCTTGGGAAGGCGCAACCGTCGCCTCCGCATCCGTGGATGCTGGTCGCCGCCACCCGCACCGCCTACCCGAGTGGCTCTGCCGCGCAGCCGTCAAGGCGGGCTACACCGTCTCCGAGCTGATGAACGACAAGTTCGCAGGCTCCGTGCGTAAGGTCGAGGTCATGTGGTTCGGCCAGGGCATCGACGACTCCTGGGCACGCGAAAACAACCTTCTGCCCACCCCGCGCGTGCGTGAAGTACTGCGCAACGCCCACACCGCGTTGGGTAAGAAGAAGGACCGCCGCTTCGAGAAGAACTAGGTAGCGCGCGTGCTCCCCTAGCAGCGCACAACCTAGAGGACTCATAGCAGAAGGGAACCCCCGATATATCTGAACGATATATCGGGGGTTCCCTTATACGTTTTATGCTCTGAGTTTTTACACTCAGCAGAGAGTTCTTACAGCCCGCAGAGGTTTAGAGGTGATCCTCCGGGGCGTCCTTCTGCTCGGCCTTTGCCTCAGTATTTGCTGCGGGTTCAGCATCTTCAGCCTTAGCTTCTGCAGTCTTTGCCTCGCTCTGAGCAGGCTTGCTCTTAGCGGCAGTCTCAATCTTCGACTCGCCAAAGACCAGCGCGCGAGCAGTATCAGCAGGAACCGGGTTGGTCTGCGGCTCATCCGCACGAACCGGCTTCGGAGTGTTGTCACGGTAGCCGCGCGAACGCTCCTGATCCACGCCAGTGCTGAAAGCAGAAGACAGAGCCGAAGTAGCGCCCAGCAGGGACGCCGCGACAGAACCGGCAACCGGTGCCGAAGCGCGACGAGCAGGCTCACCGCTCACAGTGTGGGTGCTGTCCCACTGCTCGTACGCCTCATCCAGGTCAGCCTGCTCATCCAGAGCACGCTCAGAAGGAGTCGACTCAGACGGCGCGGAAGAAGCAGCCTCAGCCTCCTCAACCTTACGAGCTGCCTGCTCGTCAGCCTCCGCACGAGTCAGGATAGTCGGAACGACCTCGCGCAGCTCCTCCACCGAAATTGCGCCCTCACGAACCACCACGTAGGGGAAGGAGGTGCAATCCAGAATCGTCGACGGTGCCGGGTCACGCTCAGTCACCACAACCACGCCGTCCTCATTCGGCTCAGACTCAAGCGGCTTAGGACGAACGCCACCGTCAATAACCACGGCAACATCCTCGCCCAGGGAATCCATGGCGGTCTGTGCGTCCAGTGCGGCTTCCTGACCGGTCTTGTTCGCGCTAGAAACCGCCAGCGGACCGTGCTCAGTCAGCAGCTTCAGGGCGAACTCGTCATCGGGAACACGCACGGCAACGGTGCCGCGAGTCTCGCCTAAATCCCAGCTCAGCGACGGGTACGCGTGAAGAATGATAGTCAGCGCGCCGGGCCAGAAGCGACCACCCAGATCGTAAATATCGTTCGGAACGTCGTCGACCACGCCAGCGAGCGCAGCAAGATCAAAGATCAGCACGGGCGGCGGCATGGTGCGGTCGCGGCCCTTATCTGCCAGCAGCTTGGCAACGCCCTGATGCGAGAAAGCATCGGCGGCAATACCGTAGACGGTATCGGTGGGCATCACAATCGTGTCGTGCGCCTTCAGCGCCTCGCGGGCAGCCTCGATGGCCTCGCGGGTCTCAGTTTCAGTCGTTACGGGGTACAGCTTTGCAGTCACGGGTCTTATTCTCTCATGTTTTTCTGGATGCGGCGAGACACCGGCACCCACAACGCGCCATGTGGAAGCGCTCTTCCGAGGGTTCGCCATATTTCACCGGCTCTGAGCTGGTTATTGAGGCGGACGCGTTGCCTTCATGCAGCCCGGCACGGGCTAGGTGGTACATTTACTAGTCTAAAGGCTCTAGTGGGCGCGGTTTATAACCGACGCTATGGCGCGGACGATTATTCAGGTCACGCACCGGGTAGCAGCTCTCAAAGCCGACGCGCGCCAACAGCTCGGCGACGGCGTCTTCCTGGGTGTCGTCGTGCTCCATGATGAACAGACCGCCGGGGGTAAGAAGTTCGAAGGCGCGGGCGGCGATTGCGGAGGGCATCTGCATGCCGTCCTCTCCCCCGCCGTACAGAGCCATGTCCGGGTCGTGCAGGGCGGCTTCCGGGTCGGCGGGTACATTCGCCGGCGGAATGTACGGAGGGTTCGAGAGTACTGCGTCGAAGGTTCCGGCAAGTTCGGGCAGGGCGGTGAGAGCGTCCCCCTGTACCAGGTGCACGCCGAGCGGCTCCAGGTTTTTACGGGTGTAGGGGATGGCGTCTTCGGAGAGTTCCACCGCGAACACCTGGGCGTTCGGCAGTTCGCTCTTGATTGCCGCGGCGATAGCGCCGGAGCCGGTGCACAGGTCGACGATGCGCAGCGCACCGGTTGCCGAATCTGTGCGTGCGCTTAGCACTTTGAGGGCTTCTTCGACGAGTAGCTCGGTCTCGGGGCGGGGTACGAACACGCCCGGTCCGACTGCCAGTTCTAGGCGGTAGAAGGGAGCGGAGCCGGTGATGTGCTGCAGCGGTTCGCGGTAGGCGCGGCGGGCGACCAGCGCCTCGTACTCTGCGACCTGTGCGGGGGTGAGCCGCTCCCCCATGAGCGCGGCGTGCTGTAGGCGCGAGCGCGAACCGTCGTAGAGCAGGTGCGCGGCGAGGAGCTCGGCGTCCACGCGGGGGCTGGGCACCTGCGCCAGTGCCGCGGTGGCGCGCGTGAGTACCTGCGCGAGTTCTTCCCCGCGCGGGTCGTGCACATTCACCTTCATGAGCTCTCCTTACGCTCTCTCAACAGCTCAAAACCTGTCACAGCATATGGCTAAGGGGCTCCACCGCCGTAGCGGCGAGCCCCTCACCAACATCTCACGTCGATTCAGTGAATCGACAAGAGTCTATATACAGAACCTACGTCTGCACAGAACTACTTCTGTTCCTGGCCCACCTGAGCGAGGCGGTGCGCCTCATCCATCTCAATAGCGGACTGAACCACAGGCTCCAGGTCACCATTCAGTACAGCATCCAGGTTGTACGCCTTGTAGCCGGTACGGTGATCCGCAATGCGGTTCTCTGGGAAATTGTAGGTACGGATACGCTCCGAACGGTCCATGGTACGCACCTGCGAAGCACGGTGCGCCGCGTTCTCAGCGTCAATCTGCTCCTGCTGGTGAGCCAGCAGTCGCGCACGCAGCACGCGCATTGCAGCTTCACGGTTCTGCAGCTGAGACTTCTCATTCTGCATCGCCACGACAATACCGGTGGGCAGGTGGGTAATACGCACCGCCGAGTCAGTGGTGTTCACCGACTGGCCACCGGGGCCCGAAGAACGGTACACGTCAATCTTCAGGTCGTTCTGGTTAATCTCGATTTCCTCGGGCTCGTCCACCTCGGGGAACACCAGCACGCCGGCGGCGGAGGTGTGAATACGGCCCTGAGACTCAGTCGCCGGAACACGCTGCACGCGGTGCACGCCACCCTCGTACTTCAGGTGCGCCCACACGCCCTCAGCAGGCTCGTTCGAGGAACCCTTAATAGCAATCTGGGCGTCCTTGTAACCGCCAACATCGGTGCTGGTCGAAGAAATAATCTCAGTCTTCCAGCCCTTGTGCTCGGCATAACGCATGTACATGCGCAGCAGGTCACCAGCGAACAGAGCCGCCTCGTCACCACCGGCACCAGCCTTCACCTCAAGAATGACGTTACGGCCATCGTCCGGGTCACGCGGAATCAGCAGGCGGCGCAGCTTCTCCTGAGCAACCTCCAGCTCCTCCTCCAGGCCGGGAATCTCCGCCGCAAAATCCGGATCCTCATCAGCCATCTCGCGAGCAGCCTCAAGGTCATCCTTCAGCGAAGTGTACTTGTTGTACGCAGTCACAATACCGGTCAGTTCCGCGTAACGGCGGCCCACACGGCGTGCCTTACCCTGATTCGCCTGCACGGCGGGGTCAGCCAGCTGATTCTGCAGGTCAGCGTGCTCATCCAGCAGAACCTGAATAGATTCAAACATTCTGTTCTCTCTTCCATCTCCCGCACTTTACGCCGCACGGGCAGGCACTAGACATCTCACACCCCTCACAACGGGGATGCACAAAACGAACGGCTCACGCGCCCCACCCACAATGAGGAGGTGGGGCGCGTGAGATACGAGCCTTAGTCGACCAGACGCAGACCGTTCTTCTGAACCGTCAGAAGGAACTCCACGTTGCTTTCAGTCTTACGCAGCTGGTTGGTCAGAACACCCAGAGCCTGCTCGGGTTCCATACCCGCCAGGGCACGGCGCAGACCCCACATAATCTTGATCTCATCCGGGGAGAGCAGGTTCTCCTCGCGGCGAGTACCAGAAGCATTAATATCAACCGCCGGGAAGATACGCTTATCCGCCAGCTGACGGGACAGGCGCAGCTCCATGTTACCGGTGCCCTTGAACTCTTCGAAGATCACTTCATCCATCTTCGAACCGGTCTCAACCAGCGCGGTAGCCAGAATGGTCAGCGAGCCGCCCTCTTCAATGTTGCGGGCAGCACCGAAGAACTTCTTCGGCGGGTACAGTGCAGCAGAATCCACACCACCGGACAGGATACGACCGGATGCGGGAGCCGCCAGGTTGTATGCGCGGCCCAGGCGGGTCATGGAGTCCAGCAGCACGACCACATCGTAGCCGAGCTCCACCATACGCTTCGCACGCTCAATAGCCAACTCAGCCACAGTGGTGTGATCCTCAGCGGGACGGTCGAAGGTCGAGGCAATAACCTCACCCTTGACGGTGCGCTGCATATCGGTCACTTCTTCAGGACGCTCATCCACCAGGACCATCATCAGGTACACGTCCGGGTTGTTCACAGTAATCGCGTTCGCAATGGACTGCAGCATGAGGGTCTTACCCGCCTTCGGCGGGGACACAATCAGACCACGCTGACCCTTACCGATCGGGGACACCAGGTCCACCACGCGGGTGCCCAGCTTCTTCGGGGTGGTCTCCAGGCGCAGACGCTCCTTGGGGTACAGCGGAGTCAGCTTCGAGAACACGCGGCGGTTCGCTGCTTCCTCAACACTCTGACCGTTAATCGCCTCAACCTGGACCAGGGCGTTGAAACGCTGGCGGCTGTTCGACTCACCCTCACGCGGCACACGAATCGCGCCGAGCACGTGGTCACCCTTACGCAGGTTGTACTTCTTCACCTGAGCCAGGGAGACGTACACGTCGTTGGTGCCGGGCAGGTAGCCGGTGGTACGCACGAAAGCGTAGTTGTCGAGAATGTCCAGAACACCCGAAATCGGTGCCAGCACATCGTCTTCGCTCAGGCGAGGCTCGTTCTCCTCGCGGCGGCGAGCCTGCTTCTCAGCACGCTCAGCCTGACGGTCACGCTTAGAACGGCGCTCAGTACGCTCGGCACGCTCTGCGCGTTCTGCACGCTCAGCAGCCTTACGCTCGGCACGTTCGCTACGCTCAGTGTTGCGCTCTGCACGCTCTGCGTTACGCTCACGCTTAGTGCGACGCTCGGTGCGCTCGCCATCCTGGTCGCGGCGACGCTCACGGGTGCGGGTACGCTTCGAGCTCTTCTCACCGTCGGGGGTGCCAAAAGTCATGTCCAGGGCAGCGTTCAGGCTGTCCAGGCTCGCGGTGCCGTCAGCGGTAGTAGCCTTCAGCTCAGCAGAGTTACCGGGCAGGTCAACCTGCTCCGCACGCTCGCCAATACGCTCAGCAGCCAGCTCAGCGCGCACATCCAGCGGAGGAAGCTCAGCGGGCTTCTCGTCCTTACGGGTGCGGGTGCGGCGGGTACGCTTCTCCGGCTTCTCGTTATTCTCAGTCTTCTCGGACTGCTCAGCCGATGCGTCCTCACCCTCAGCGGCACGGCGAGCGCGCGCACGCTTCTGAGCGGGAGTCTCGTAACGGGAAGAGCGGGTACGCTTCTCAGACTTTTCAGCCTTCTCAGCGCCCTCGGCGGGAGCCTCAGCAGACTCAGCGTTTTCGGTCTTCTCAGCCTTCTCCGCCTTCGCCTCAGCATCCTTCTGGGTGCGAGTACGACGGGTACGGCGAGGCTTAGACTCCTCAGCCTTCTCAGTAGCGGGGGTCTGGGCAGACTCAGCGGGAGTCTCAGACTTGGGCGCAGCAGAAGCGGCTACGGCGCCGCCACGCTGATGCTCCTCAAGAGCCTGAACCAGCTCAGCCTTCTTCAACTTCAGATAGCCGCGGATACCAAGCTGCTGGGCGAGGACACGCAGCTGCGCGACCTTCAAGTTCGCAAGTTCCGGTGCGGCAGCCGCCGTACCGTACTCATCGGTGACAACAATATTCTTTGCCAACTACAATTCCTTTGGTTATAAGCCCTGAAAATCTTCAGAATAAAGATCGGGCGGGCGCTATAGCGCGGTCAAAGGCTTAGACACTGCCGAAAGAAAACAGCAGTCTGCACCTTCGACTCCCTCGAACCGCACTGGAGGCGGTTCGCGTCTCTTACCGTACCCGCTGATTCAGACACAGCGAGCACACACGGAAGATAAGGCGCTCTATCACAAACGTGGGCAAGCCCAAACCATCATCTATAGAACCATCTACACGAGATGAAGAGGACGGATTGGTCACTTTGAAAGGGCACCCGCCGCGAAACCGAACCCTCAGAAAAGTCTTCCCCTATGCGTCAGAAATAAAGAAAGACATGAATCCCAAAGGCACTCCCCCGAACCTTGCCGGCTCCCACCCAGATACAAAAGTATCTGAGGCATCAGGGAAAACGGAAGTACGTTACGAAGGATAGTATCGACGGTCTACATTGAACGACGGGCGAACCTCAACATAGGACGAACTAATAACGTCCTACTGAGTAACTATAACACCTTCAGTATCAATTTCAAGAGGAAGAACCCGCCAGTTCAGGCGACGATCCACAATAGCGCTACAGGGGTGAGTCGCCGCGAACTCGGCAATAGCCTCCTGCACCTGCTGCACCTGCTCATCGCCGTGCGCAAAGGTCAAAACAGTCGGGCCAGCGCCAGAAATCACCGCCGCAAAACCCTGACCGCGCAGGTACGCAACCAGCGCAGCCGACGGCTCCATCGCGGTCACGCGGTAACCCTGATGCAGGTAATCCACGGTCGCATCCATCAGGTGCTCGGGAGCATCAGAGAGAGTACGCACCAGCAGCGCCGCACGAGCCGAGTTCGCCGCCGCCTCAACGTGGGGCATCTGTGCGGGAATCAGCGAACGAGCAAGCTTCGTCGACACCTCATAATCGGGTACAGCCACCACCGGGTGAACGTCAGGGTGCACCGGAATAATCAGAGACTTCCAATGACCCAGCTCGCCCCAGGACACCGACAGGTTACCGTAAATCGCCGGAGCCACGTTATCCGGGTGGCCCTCCATATCGGAGGCGACCTGCAGCATCTGCTCACGGCTCAGACGGTACTCTTCCGGCAGCAGACCGCTCGCAGCAGCCACACCCGCCACAATAGCCGACGCCGAAGAACCCATACCGCGAGAATGCGGAATCTTATTATCAGCAATCAGCTTCACCGGAGGCAGCTCATCCAAACCAGCCGCCGCGAAACCAGCCTTCATCGCCTGCAAAACCAGGTGGCTCTCATCGCGAGGAACATCCGCGCTACCCTCACCGCTGAGCTCAAACTCCAGGCCGGATTCAATACGCTCAACAACCAGTTCATCATAAAAGCCAAGCCCCAAACCCATACTGTCATAGCCGGGGCCCAGGTTAGCGCTCGTAGCGGGAACGCGAACCTTAACGGACGCGCCCACCGGAATATCAGAAATATGCAGGGAAGACATGAGAAGAACCTCGCGATCGGTGACGTAATGAGTGAATAGGTGAAAGATACAAAAAGGGGCTGTCATGCAGGTGCACCCCGCCCCGCAAACACGGGACGGAGTGCACATCGTAGTATGAACAGACTAGTTCAAATCAAGAATATCTGCCACAGCAACCACGTCGAAGGGAGCCTTAGTCGGCTCAACCTTCACACCGTTAACAGCCTCAAGAGCCCACTGCGGGTCCTTCAGACCGTGACCGGTCACGGTGATGACGATGGTCTTACCCTCGGGAGCTTCACCGGCGCGGTGCTTCTTCAGCAGACCCGCAACGCCAGCAGCCGAAGCCGGCTCCACGAAGACACCCTCGCGGGCAGACAGCCAGCGGTGCGCCTCCAGAATCTCCTCATCGGTGACAGCCTCAATCACGCCGCCAGACTCGTCACGAGCAGCTTCAGCCTTCTCCCACGACGCGGGGTTACCGATACGGATCGCGGTCGCAATGGTCTCAGGAGCCTCAATCGGGTGACCAGCAACGATCGGTGCAGCACCAGCAGCCTGGAAGCCCCACATGATCGGGCGCTTGGTCGCAACCGGTTCCAGAACCTCACCGTCACGGTTGGTGTAAGGCTCCGAGTACTCCTTGTAGCCCTTCCAGTACGCGGTAATGTTACCCGCGTTGCCAACCGGCAGCAGGTGGTAATCGGGAGCGTCACCCAGGGTGTCAACAACCTCAAACGAACCGGTCTTCTGACCCTCAATACGGTAAGGGTTGACCGAGTTCACCAGGAACACCGGGTAGTTCTCGCTGAGCTTGCGAGCAATCTCCAGGCAGTTATCGAAGTTGCCGTCAATCTGAATGATGTCAGCACCGTGAGCGATAGCCTGAGACAGCTTACCCATAGAAATCTTGCCGTCCGGAACCAGCACTGCACAGCGCATACCAGCCTGCAGAGCGTACGCAGCAGCCGAAGCGGAAGTGTTACCGGTCGAAGCACACACAACAGCCTTCGCGCCGTCACGCTTAGCGGCGGTCATCGCGCTGGTCATACCGCGGTCCTTGAACGAACCGGTCGGGTTCATACCCTCAAACTTCAGGTAAACGGTGTTACCGGTCTCAGCAGACAGTGCCGGCGCGTGAATCAGCGGGGTGCCGCCCTCGCCCAGGGTCACAGCCTTCACATCGTCTGCGAAGGGCAGACGGTCACGGTACTCATTGATAACGCCCTGCCACACGTGTGCCATTGGCTTCTCCTTCAATCTTGGCGCCCCGCCCGCCGAACCTCCCATGGGTCCGGCGCGGTAGCGGGTACGCGGGTTAGTTAGTGAGCGATGCACCCGCAAGCGAACATCGCACGTTTAGTGAGCGGCGCGTGCCGCACATAGATAACGCTTTTGGGCCTTAGTGCTTCTCGGACTCCACGCGGATGACCGAGTTCACCTCACGCACAGTGTCCAGAGCGTCAATCACAGCAATCGCACGGCGTAAATCAGCGTCCTTCGCAGAGTGGGTGACCATACGAATCTGAGCCGCACCCTCCTTCGGGGCGGACTGGCGCAGAGAATCAACAGAAATACCGTGCTCAGTCAGGATGCGGGTAATGTTCGCCAGAACGCCCAGGCGATCCTCCACCAAAACACCCACCGAGTAGCGAGACACCACGTTATCCAGACCGGTTGCGTGCAGCTGCGCGTGGGAAGTCTCCGGAACACCGGGACCGCCCAGCACCAGACGACGAGCCAGGGACACGAAGTCACCCAGAACAGCCGAAGCAGTCGGAGCGCCACCAGCGCCGGGACCGTAGAACATCAGCTCGCCAGCGTTCTCCGCTTCAACGAACACAGCGTTGAACGCACCGTGCACGCCCGCCAGCGGGTGCTGACGAGGAATCAGGGTCGGGTTCACGCGAATGTTCGCGCCGCTCTCACCCTCGCGCTCGCAAATAGCCAGCAGCTTGATGACGTAGCCATCAGCATCCGCGGCAGCAACATCATCAGCGGTGATGGAGGTAATGCCCTCGGTGTGCACATCATCGATGGTGAAGTCAGAGTGGAACGCCAGCGAAGCAACAATCGCAGCCTTCGACGCGGCATCGTGGCCCTCAACGTCAGCGGTCGGGTCAGCCTCCGCGTAGCCGAGCTTCTGAGCCTCAGCCAGTGCGTCCGCGAAGGATGCGCCGGTGGTGTCCATCTGATCAAGAATGTAGTTGGTGGTGCCGTTCATGATGCCCAGAACGCGGGTCACACGGTCACCAGCCAGGGAGTCACGCAGGGGGCGCAGAATCGGGATAGCACCCGCAACAGCAGCCTCGTAGGAGAGCTGAGCACCGGACTCATCAGCGGCAGCCTGCAGCTCCACACCGTGCTTAGCCAGCAGCGCCTTGTTACCGGAAACCACGGACTTGCCCGCCTTCAGAGCACGCAGAATGCGAGTGCGAGCCGGCTCAATACCGCCGGTCAGCTCGATGACCACATCCGCCGCATCAATCAGGGATTCAGCGTCAGTGGTGTACAGCGAGGGGTCCGCATTCCAGTGGCGGGATGCATTAGTATCGCGCACAGCAATACCGATCAACTCCACGGGGGCGCCAATGCGCTTTTCAAGGACGGCGTTATCCTCGACCAGGATGCGAGCAGCCTGGGAACCGACATTACCGGCACCAAGCAGTGCTACTTTGATCTTTTCAGCCACGATAGTCTCTTTCTACGGTCTGTTCCGGGTTCGCCCCGGTATCTCTTCGGGCTACGGCGTGGATGCGGCGCAGAGCACGCACTCAACAACCACTTTATCAAGAGGCGGGGACGGCTCAGCAGCCTCAAGGTGCGACTTTTACTCTCTGAGATGAGGTATCCCTCACAGTTATGAGGTGAACCTTATCTTCTGCCATGCTGTAAACGCGCAAAACCGTGAAGCCCCCGCCCGCAACCGCCACCTCACGGCGTCCATTGCCAGAAACGGGAACTTCACGGCTTTTCATGATGTCAAACAGGGTTCTTAGATATCCGAACCCATATCCAGCGCCAACATATCCTCCTCACGCTGACGACGAATCATCACGCGCGAAGGCTTACCCTCAGCGGTCGCAATCACCGGCGGGCGAGTCAAGAAGTTATAGTTCGAACCCAGCACATAGCAGTACGCGCCGGTCGCCGGAACCGCCAGAATATCGCCAGCCTGCAGGTCAGCCGGCAGGTAGCAGTAACGAACCACCACATCGCCAGACTCACAGTGCTTACCCACCACGCGAGAGAGCACCTGCTCCCCCGCCGGAGCACGATTCGCCAGGGTCACCGAATAATCCGATTCGTACAGCACCGGGCGGGCGTTATCACTCATACCGCCGTCCACCGAAACGTAGCGGCGCACACGAATCTCGCCGTTCTCATCCTCAATGCTCACGTTCTTAATGGTGCCCACCGTGTACAGGGTCGCACCCGAAGGACCAGAAATGGAACGGCCCGGCTCAAACGACATATGCGGAATCGCCATGCACAGGCGCTCACAGGTCGCCGCGACGGAAGCGGCAATCGACTCGGTCACCTCGGTAATGGAGCGGGGGTGATCCGCCTCGGTGTAGCCAATGCCGTAGCCACCACCCAAATCCAGCTCCGGCAGCGTCACACCCAGGTCACGGTTGAGGCGGTTCATGAACTCCAGAGCGGTAGTAGCCGCTTGCTCGAAGCCCTCCGCTTCAAAAATCTGCGAACCAATATGGCAGTGAATACCGCGGAAATCCAGGGAATCGGTCGCGTTCAGAATCGCGGCAGCCAGAGCCGCGTAAGAATCGGTAGACTCAACACCCCAGTGCTCCAGCTCCTCTTCATCCAGACCAGCAAGCGCGGCGGTGCCGGGCTGCAGGGACATGCCGAACTTCTGATCCTCGTGCGCGGTCGCAATGGATTCGTGGGTCGAGGCATGCACGCCGGGGGTGATGCGAATCAGCACCGGAACCGGGGCGTACGGCTCCTCGCCCTCAGCCACACGCTCGGCGGCAAGCTCGGCGTACACGCACTCAATGAGCTTGAGCTCATCCACCGAGTCAGCCACCACACGGCCCAGGCCGTTACGGATCGCGCGGGCAAGCTCAGCCTCCGACTTGTTATTACCGTGCAGGGCGATGTTCGCACCGGGCACCTGTGCGCGCAGAGCCAACGCCAACTCACCACCGGAGGCGGTATCCAGGCACAGGCCTTCCTCGGTCGCCCAGCGCGCCACGGCAGTGGACAGGAACGACTTACCGGCGTAGTAGACGCTCACCTTCGCACCGTGCGCGGCGAAAGCCTGCTCAAAAGCGGTGCGGTAGGCGCGGGCGCGGGCGCGGAAGGTCGTCTCGGAGAAGACGTACTGCGGGGTTTCGTGCTCAGCAACCAGGTCGCTGACGGTCACGCCATCAATGCAGAGCTCGCCCTGATTATTGCGGGTAAAGGAATCCGTCCAGATCGTGCGGGACAGGGCCTCGGGGCGCTCGGGGTAGGTGAGCCATTCGGGGGCGTAGAGGGCGCGGGCTTCGCTCATCGTATCTCTTTCTTAGCTATCTTGCCGGCATACGCTCAACCCCCGCCCCGGTAGCACCGGGTCGGGGGTTGAAACGAGAGTATTACATGCGCTCGGGTGCGCTCACACCCAGCAGGTTCAGGCCGTTAGCCAGCACCTGCTGTGCCGCGTTGTTCAGCAGCAGGCGGGTACGGTGCAGGTCGGTGACCTCTTCATCCGCCTTGGGGGTGACGCGGGAGACACCGTACCAGCTGTGGTACGCCGAAGCGAGCTGCTCCAGGTAGCGGTTCACGCGGTGCGGCTCGTAGAACTTCGCGGCATCACGCACAGCAGCGGGGAACTGGCCGAGTACAGCCAGCAGCTCGCCGTCAGCAGCCGAGTCGAGCAGGGAGGTGTCCACGCCCTCCTCAACCTTCACGCCAGCCTCCGCAGCGTTACGTGCCACAGCGTCGGTACGTGCGTGAGCGTACTGCACGTAGTAGACCGGGTTCTCGTTACTCTTGGAAGTCAGCAGGCCCAGGTCAATGTCGATGGGGGTGTCCACCGAGTAGCGGGTCAGCTCGTAGCGAGCCGCGTCAACGCCCACAGCCTCGACCAGGTCCTCGAGAGTGACCACGGTACCGGCACGCTTGGACATGCGGACGGGCTTGCCGTCCTTGACCAGGTTCACCAGCTGACCGATCATGACCTCAATCTGGTCGGCGCGGTAGCCAAGAATCTGGGCGATAGCCTTCAGACGGCCCACGTAGCCGTTGTGGTCAGCGCCGAGCATGTAAATCGCCACGTCGGCGGGGTTTACTGCACGGGTCATCTTGTCCTGGTAGTAGGCGATATCGCCCGCCACGTAGGCGTGGTTGCCGTCAGACTTAATGACCACGCGGTCCTTGTCGTCGCCGTAGTCGGTGGTGCGCATCCACCATGCGCCGTCAGCCTCAAAGAGCTGACCGTTCTCACGCATGGTCTCGAGCAGGGCGTCCACCTTGCCGCCTTCGAACACGGAGTTCTCGTGGAAGAACACGTCAAAGTGAGTACCGAATGCCGCCAGGGACTCCTTGATCTGATCAAACATCAGGTGAGTACCGATTTCGCGGAAAATCTCTTCGGGGTTCTCAGCCTCAAGCGCGTCGGGGCGCTGAGCCAGGATCTGGTCCTTAATATCAACAATGTACGCGCCAGCGTAGCCGTCCTCGGGGGTCTCCTCACCGCGGGCAGCGGCAATCAGGGAGCGCACGAAACGGTCAATCTGGGTGCCGTGGTCGTTGAAGTAGTATTCACGCACGACGTTAGCGCCCTCAGCCTCAAGGACGCGGGCGAGCGCATCACCGACGGCAGCCCAGCGGGTACCACCCAGGTGGATGGGGCCGGTGGGGTTCGCGGAGACGAACTCAAGGTTAATGGTCTTACCGGCGAACTTGTCGCTGCGGCCGTATGCTTCGCCAGCCTCAACGATGGTGGCGGCAAGCTCACCAGCAGCTGCGGCGTCCAGGGTGATGTTCAGGAAGCCGGGGCCAGCGATGTCTACGGATGCAACACCGGGGATAGCGCCAATCTTCTCTGCCAGAAGAGCTGCTGCCTCGCGAGGGTTCTTGCCCACCTTCTTGGCGAGCTGCAGAGCGACGTTGGTTGCCCAGTCGCCGTGTTCACGGGACTTGGGGCGCTCCACTCGGACGGCAGGCAGTTCAGCGCCCTCCACGAGGGTCAGCTGGCCGGAGGAAATGGTTTCTTCAAGGGCAAGCGCAATGGCTTCAGAGAGTTCTTCAGGAGTCATAACAAACTATTCTAGCAAGCATTGGCGGGTGCCTGACCGTATTATCTAGCGCATATCTGATACCATGGTGGGGTTGCCTCTGTAGCTCAGCGGATTAGAGCACCAGTTTCCGGTACTGGGGGTCGAAGGTTCGAATCCTTTCAGGGGCACGATGTTCTTATTCGAGAGGGAACACGGGAGCCGATATCCGAGGCGTATTGTTCGGGTATCGGCTCCTTTTTATTTAACAACTCAACTTTATTGAGCCGCTCACCCTGTTGTGCATAAAGCCTGCGCCGGGCGACCGTTCCCGCCACCTCCCTCTTCAACCTCAGACTTCAACCTCAGGCTTCAACCTCAGAGGGTGGACACTACCCGCCTACCTGTTGTGGCAACGCTAACAGCCTTGAGAGAATGGGAAAACGCGCACACCCGTCACATCAGCACGGCTTCAAGCCACAACAGCGGAGGTAACCCGATGACCACCATGCGCCAGATTCAGCTCACCGAATGGGGCGACGAAAGCGTTCTGCACGAAGCAAACGTACCTATCCCCTCGCCGGTGCGCGGTCACGTGCTCATCAAGACGGTTGCCGCCGGTGTCAACCCGATTGATCTGACCACCCGCAAGGGTCTGGGCCCTGCCGCACAGCTTGCCGACCCGTCGTACAAGCCCTTCGTGCCCGGCTGGGATGTTGCCGGCACCGTGGTTGCCACCGCCGGCGACTACACGGGTTTTAAGGTGGGCGACGGCGTATTTGGTCTTGTTTCTTTCCCCTCCCCCGCCGGTGCGTACGCCGAGTATGTTCTCGCCCCGGCGCATCAGCTAGTGAAGGTGCCCGCCGATGTTCCCTGCGCGCAATTGGGCGGCGCTCCCCTGGCGGCTCTGACCGCATACCAGGCGCTCTTCGAAGTGGCGCGATTGAAGGAATGCGAGCGCGTGCTTATTCACGCCGGTGCCGGAGGCGTCGGTCACCTCGCTGTTCAGTTGGCGGCGCAGGCTGGCGCTCAGGTTTTTGCGACCGCCTCCGCGGCGAACTACGAGTTTGTGCGCTCGATGGGTGCCCAGCCTATTGATTACCGCACCGAGGATTTCCGCGCCGTACTGGGCCAGACCATGGACGTGGTACTCAATTCCACCGGTCAGCAGACCATCCTCGATTCGCTGGAGGTGCTGGTTCCCGGCGGCCGCATTGTCACCCTGACCAGCCCCGACCCGCTGGATGTTGCGCGTGAGCGCGGCTTCGAGGCGCAGTGGCTGACGGTTCACCCGGATCGTGTGCAGATGCAGGAGATTGCCCGCCTCATGTCCCTGGGCCTGTTGAAGGTGCACGTGGATCAGGTGCTTGATTTCTCGCAGGCTGCGCAGGCTCACGCCCTGGTGGCGACGGGTCGCACCCGCGGCAAGATTGTTCTGGCTCCCTAGCGCAGCGGTGATTTATGCAGACTTCTGAGAGCGCGCCGAACGCTGAGAGCGCGCCGAACATTGAGAGTACCGAGTACCGCTCCGGTTTTTACCGCGAGGCGGACTTTTACGATGCCCACTCACTACCCGACTACGGTGCACAGTCGCCGGTAACTCGAGAGGCGTTCGCCTACGACTTCTTCCCCGCGACCGCGGATGCGTCTTCCCCCGCGCCGCTGCTGGTGTGGGTTCACGGCGGCGCCTGGCGCTTCGGCACCAACCAGGCACTACGATACACTATCCTGCGTACCCCCGCCGGGGAGCAACCCAATACCCAGGCGCTCATGCGCACCGCTTTCCAGCAGGCAGGCTGGGCGGTCGCCTCCATCAACTACCGGTATTCGCATCAGGCGCTCTTCCCCGGTGCCCTGCACGATGTGAAGGAGGCAGTGCGTTTCTTCCGCGCCAACGCGCACGAGTTCGGCATTGACCCGCAGCGCATCGCAGTAGCGGGTGGAAGCGCGGGCGGGCACCTGAGCATGCTGGTTGCGCACACGGGAGATTCCGCCGCCGGTAACTCTGTATTTGGGGATTCTGCGAACGCACCCAAGCACGACGAATACTTTGAAGGCAGGGCGGCGAGCGCCTACCCGTCCCATAGTTCGCAGGTGGCGGCGGGGGCGTCTTTTTACGGGGTCAGCGATTTGAGGACTATCTTCACCGATCGTCCTCTGGCTGGCTATGCCCTCGACCATCCCGAGGATGACGGAGCGGAATGGCGGCTGTTGGGAAGCACCCACCCTGTCCCCGCAAATGTGTCTACTATCGACGCCGCCAAGGGTGAGCGAGCGGTTCCGGGTGTAGCTCTCGAGCGCGCCAAAAAGAACTGGGAGCGTGCGCATCCCATTGATGCGGTACGCCCCCAGAAACGAGTGAATAAGATCGAAAGTGCCTGTGCACCGGGAGTGAGCGGCGGTGCCACTCCTCTCATGCTCGTGCACGGTATTAGTGATTCGTGTGTGCCGTACCAGCAATCGGTGCGGGTGTATCAGGCGCTGCGCACGCGGCAGGTGCCTACCGATTTGGTGCTGGTTCCGGATGCCGAACACGGAGATTCGCGCTGTTTTAGCCCCGACATTGTTCAGCAGATGCTGCTATTTCTCAACCACGCTGTTCAGTTCAACCGCGGCGTGTAGCTCAACCGTGCTGTGTAGCATGAGCGGTTCACAGGTTAGCGAACGCGGCGGTTCACGTATTCGTGCTCAAGGCGGTAGCGTTCGAGGTCATCAAAAGCAACGCGACGGTGCGTGTTAATGCGCTCGAACGGAATATCTCCGCGCTCCAGCAGGCGTACAACGGTCGGGCGGGATACGCCCAGGTAGTCTGCCGCCTCCTGCGTGGTCATGAGGCGGTCCTGGCGTACCACGCAGACGTCCTTACGGTCGGCGAATGCGCGCGCTACGGAGGTGAGGGGTCCGTACATTTCGGGGGAAATCTGTACGCGCTCGCCGTCGCCGGTGACCAGGTAGAGGGTTTCTTCGGCGCTGAGGCGGTCGAAGTGGGTGCGCAGACTCGCGTGAACGAGGGCTTGGAAGAGCTCTTCGCAGCGGTGGTGAATTTCTTCGTGCTGTCCGTCTTCGTAGCAATCCAACACTGCAACACGTGTTGCCGGGTACGTCTTTGGTGATGGCATAGTCACTCCTTCGTTACTGTGTTATTCACCACTGTAGCAGTTGAACGAAACTATCGAAAGAAAGTTAAGAAGCGCAGTTAATTCGCATCTACGGTGCATAAAATTCAAATGAATAATTATTAACTCTTTAGATAGCATTTGATGCCATTTATTGTACCTTAATTGCTCGCCCGGGGTTAGTATTCCACCACTGTCAGTCCCGGGGATTCCACGAACAAACCCAAATATGACAAACAAAGCACACCCCAAGCCCACCGCGGGCAAGGCGAGTACACTGGATAGGATATGTCTGAGCAGAAATCCACGAAGAAACACGCAGATACTTCTAAGGCCCCCCGCACCGCCCCCACCATGGCGAGCATGGCCGCCGCAATCCACGCGGCAAAGGTACGATCCTCCGAAAAAGCCGCTGGCAAAACCGCAGATAAAACTACTGAGAACTACGCGGTAAAAAACGACGCCCCGAAAAAGGGTGCGCAGAAGAATAACGCAGACCGCAAGAGCTCCTCCCGCGGCGCATCCGAACGCAACTCCAACGCCTCCCGCTCCAACCGACGCGGAGTCGCCAACAACCGCGCCCGCAAGCAGGGCAACCAGCAGGGCGGCACCAACGGTAACCGCCAGGGCGAGCAGCAGAACCGCCCGGCACCGCGCCGCTACGAACCCTTCATTCCCGAGGTCATCACCTACCCCGAAGAGCTGCCCGTCAGCGAACGCCGCGACGACATCATGAACGCGATTCGTGACAACCAGGTCGTCATCATCGCGGGTGAAACCGGCTCCGGTAAGACCACCCAGATTCCTAAAATGTGCCTCGACCTGGGCCTGGGCGAGAAGGGCCTTATCGGCCACACCCAGCCGCGCCGCCTCGCCGCGCGTTCCGTGGCCGAACGCATCGCCGAAGAACTCGGTCAGAAAATCGGCGAAACCGTCGGCTACCAGGTGCGATTCACCTCCGAGGTCGGCGAACACAGCGCCATCAAGCTCATGACTGACGGTATTCTGCTCGCCGAAATTCAGAACGACAAGCTGCTGCGCCGCTACTCCACCCTCATCATTGACGAAGCGCACGAACGCAGCCTGAACATTGACTTCATCCTCGGCTACCTCAAGCGCATCCTGCCGCAGCGCCCGGACCTGAAGGTCATCATCACCTCCGCGACCATCGACCCGGAGCGTTTCGCACGCCACTTCTCCCCCAGCTACGTGCCGGGCAAGGGCATCGTCGACGAAAACCTCAGCGCCGAAGAACGCGAAATCGCCGAAGCAATCCTGCCCGACGACGCGCCGCCCATCATTGAGGTGTCCGGCCGAACCTACCCCGTGGAAATCCGTTACCGCCCGCTCGACGAGGAAGACTACCTCAGCGACGACGAAATCGAAGACGACCACGACCCCACCGACGGCATCCTCGACGCCATCAAGGAACTCTCCAAGGAAGCGCCCGGCGACATCCTCATCTTCTTCTCTGGCGAACGCGAAATCCGCGACGCCAAGGACGCCATCGAGGCAATGGTTCTCAAGTCACCGCGCCTGAACTACGAAGTGCTACCCCTGTACGCGCGCCTCTCGCTCGCCGAACAGCACCGCGTATTCTCCCCCGGATCGCGCCCGCGCATCGTGCTCGCCACGAACGTTGCCGAAACCTCGCTGACCGTACCCGGCATCAAGTACGTCATCGATACCGGCACCGCACGCATCTCCCGCTACTCGGCACGCACCAAGGTTCAGCGCCTGCCCATCGAACGCATCTCGCAGGCAAGCGCCAACCAGCGCTCCGGTCGATGCGGCCGCGTCAGCGACGGCATCGCAATCCGCCTCTACTCCGAGGAAGACTTCAACTCGCGCCCCGAGTTCACCGACCCCGAAATTCTGCGCACCAACCTCGCAGCCGTCATCCTGCAGATGATTGCAATCGGCGTGGTCCGCGAGCCCGGCGACATCTCCCGCTTCCCGTTCGTGCAGCCGCCCGCATCTCGCGCCATCAACGACGGCGTGAACCTACTGCGCGAACTTGGCGCGCTCACCGAACGCCCCCGCCAGCCCCGCAAGGGCCGCGGCAATAGCGCAACCCTCACCGCCATCGGCCGAGCCATGGCGGCATTCCCCGTGGACCCGCGCCTGGCCCGCATGATCATCGAAGGCGGCCGCCGCGGCTGCGCCAAGGAAATGATGGTGCTCGCCGCCGCCCTGACAATCCAGGACCCGCGCGAACGCCCCGCCGACGTGCGCGCAGAAGCCGACGCGTTGCACGCCCGCTTCGTCGACGACACCTCCGATTTCTCATCCTTCCTGCTGCTCTGGGACTACATCAACGAGCAGCAGGCGGCGCTGTCCTCCTCGCAGCTGCGCAAAATGTGCCACCGCGAATACATCAACTACCTGCGCATCCGCGAATGGCAGGACCTCTTCGCCCAGCTGCGCGAAATGGGCCGCACCGCCAATATTCACGCCAGCGGCGGACGCGACATCAACGCCTCCGCCCACGAGGTCGACATCCACAAGAGCCTGCTCTCCGGCCTGCTCTCGCACGTGGGAGTCAAGGAAGAACGCGAAAAGGACTCCAAGGGACGCACCCGCGGCCCCCGCGAATACCTCGGCGCACGCGGCACCAAGTTCGCGATCTTCCCCGGCTCCGGTCTGTTCAAGAAGAGCCCCGACTGGGTGCTCTCCGCCGAACTCGTCGAAACCTCCCGCCTGTGGGCGCGCACCAACGCCTCCATCGACCCGCAGTGGATCGAAGAGGTCGGCAAGCACCTCATCAGCGTGCAATACTCCGAACCGCACTGGTCCCTCAGCTCCGGCGCGGCAGTCGCCTACGCCAAGGGCACGCTCTTCGGCCTGACCATCTACGCCGACCGCCCCGTGCAGTACGCCCGCGTAGACGCCGCTGCAGCCCGCGAAATCTTCATTCAGTCCGCCCTCGTCGAAGGCCAGTGGCACACCCAGCACAAGTTCTACCTGCGCAACCAGCGCGCCCTCGCCGAGGTCGAAGAACTTGAGGCACGCCTGCGCCGCCGCGACCTGCGCGTGGACGACTCCGTGCTCTTTGCCTTCTACGACGCCCGCATCCCCGCCCACGTGACCGATGTGCGCGCCTTCGACAAGTGGTGGAAGCAGGCACGTCTCGAAGACGACAACTTCCTGGACTTCAACCCCGAGAAGCTCATCAACGAGGAGGCCGCCGACTACGACGACTCCCAGTTCCCGCGCCAGTGGGTGCAGCGCACCGACAGCGGCGAACTGACCCTCGACCTGCGCTACGAATACGCCCCCACCGCCGGCGTGGGAGGTGCACGCACCGACGCCGCAAAACGCGACGGTGTGGCTGTGCAGGTGCCTATCCTCTTCCTCAACCAGCTGAGCCCCGAACCGTTCCGCTGGCAGATCCCCGGCCTGCGCCACGAGCTCGTCACCGCGCTCATTAAGTCCCTCCCCAAGGCGATTCGCCGCAACTTCGTGCCCGCACCCGACGTGGCACGCGCCGCCTGCGCCGCCCTCGAGGAAGACTACTCCCCCGCAACCGACGAGCTGCTCCCCTCCCTCGCGCTCGTGCTGCGCCGCCTGCGCGGCGTGGTCGTCGAACCCGAAGCCTTCAACTGGGACGCCGTGCCCGAGCACCTGAAGATGGGCTTCCAGGTGCGCAACGCCCGCAACAAGATCCTGGGCGAAGGCAAGGACCTGCGAGCCCTGCAGCAGCAACTGCACAAGGAGATTCGCAGCGCCCTCGCCGACTCGCTCGGCGCATCCGACGAGGCCATGGCAAAAATGGTGGCGTTAGCACAGGGCGGTTCAAGTAGCTCAGGCGGCTCGGCAGCTTCGGCTAAGAAGGGCGCGAAGAACCCGGGGACCCCTGCCAACGCGGACGCATCCGGCGGAGTACGCGAAATCAGCAGCCTCACCGAATTCCCCGCCGATCTCTTCCCCAACGGAGAGATCCCCCGCAAGGTACAGCGCATCATCGCAACCCAAGCGGTCAACGGCTACCCCGCCCTCGTAGACGAAGAAACCAGCGTAGGACTGCGCATCTTCCCCACCGAAGCCGAACAGCTCCACGCGCAGCGCCGCGGCATCATCCGCCTGCTGCAGCTGCAGGTGCCCTCGCCCGTGCGCTACGTGAGCGAACACCTCTCCCACAAGGAGAAAATCGTCTTCACGCAGAACCCGCACGGCTCCATCGACGAGCTCATTCGCGACTGCACCGTCGCGGCACTCGACCACCTCGTGCCGCACACGCCCATCTTCACGCACGCCGAATACAGCGAACTCTACGAGCACGTGCGCGCCGAACTCATCGAGACGGTCTTCGACGTCACCAAGCTCGTCGCCGAAATCCTCTCCGAAGCCACCGCGCTGAAGAAGGCAATCAAGAAGGCAACCTCGCTGACGACCATGCACGCCGTCTCCGACGTGAAGGCACAGATGGAAAACCTGGTCTACCCCGGATTCGTCGCACAAACCGGCTACGACCAGCTGGTTCACCTGCCGCGCTACCTCAAGGCCGCCCAGGTGCGCCTGACGAAGCTCGGCCCGAATCTACACCGCGACAACCAGCTGATGCTCACCGTGCAGGATCTTGAGGACTCCTACGATAACGCGGTCAAGTCGCTGCCGGCAGGCACCATCGTGCCGGATGCGCTCCGCCGCGTGAACTGGATGATTGAGGAGCTGCGCGTCAGCTTCTTCGCCCAGGAGCTTGGTACCGCCTACACGGTGTCTGAGAAGCGCATTGCGAAGGCTCAGCGTGAGGCGCTGGACGCCATCAAGCGTTAGATTGTGAGCTTGCGGGTTGTCTGCGGCTTGCGCGGATGGCGGTGTTCGTCCTCGCTCCTACTCAGGTGTAGGTGCGCCGCATGTTTCCTCCGCGCCTACGCAGGGGCACCCGTCACCCGGACGCTCCGCCCTCTCCTTGCTTCGCTGCGGAGAGCGTCCGGGTTGACACCCTGAGGGCGCTTCCGGAAAACACGGCTGCACCTGCAGCACAAGCAAAGAGCCCCCACACGAGGTAATCGTGTGGGGGCTCTTTGCCGTTCACAGCGCAAGCTAAGCCGGGAACCTAGCGCGGAAAGGCGGTGTCGTCCGCAGCGACATCAGGGTGCCCGAGCTCTGCGAGGGCGGGTGCCCCTGTAGGAGCGAGGACGAACACCGCCTCTCAGCGTGAGAAACGGTTAGGCTGCCGCCTCGCAGAAGGTCACCTTTACGGAGCCGTTACCGCGCTCGCGCATCCACTGCGGCGCGTTCTCAGCCGAAACAATCGCACCCTCACTCACGGACGGTGCAATGTACGAGCCGCCCGCGCCACCGGCGCCGCCCTGCATCGTGTAGCCGAGACCCTGGCGCACGCCCGTCGGGCTGTTCAGCCACTTCTGGGTCAGCACAATCGAGGAGACGGACTGCGCCGCGCCGGAACCGCCGCCGCCGTAACCTGCACCGCCGCCACCGGACACCACGGACTGGTAGCCGTTGAAGTTCTGTGCGTACGCACCTTCGTCGTTGTAGACGTCCAGGTCCCAGCTGCGGTCCTCGTAGGTGCCCTTCTCGTGCACGCTGGCGGGGTTCTCATCGAGCTGGTAGGAGTATGCGCCCGCGCCGTCGCCGCCGTTACCCGCGAAGCCGTTGGTGCCCGCGTTACCGGCAACGAACTGGCTGAACAGAACCTGGTTGTTGGTGGTCTCGAAACCGATGATGGGGCCGCTTGCCGGCAGGGTGCCTGCCGCGCCGCCAGCACCGCCTACGCCCGCTGCGCCGCCGGAACCGGAGTTGTAGGTCAGCACCTTGGAGCGTTCAGCCTTGTAGATTTCGTAGCCGGGGGTACCGTTGGAGCCTGCCGCTGCGGAGGCGCTGCCCGCCGCATCGAACTGCGGGGATGCGTCCGAGCCGAGTGCCGCCACACCTGCGTCGATCTGGCCGTCGAGGTTGGAGTACCAGGGGTCTGCGTAGGACACGCCGGAGCTGGTCATGCCCGCGCCGCCACCGCCGCCTGCAACCGCTACCACGGTGCCGTCGATGAGCAGCGCGGAGGAGCCGCCACCGGATGCGGCGTAGACCTGGCTCTTGGAGTTTGCCGGGTCAGCGTACTTTGCGTCGACCTGCGCAGTGACGTTGGCGGGGATGGTGTAGGCGGGTACGGAGCCGCCGTTGCCGTAGCCTTCACCGCCGGCGGTGGGGGTGAGCGAACCGTCGCCGATGCCGCCTGCCGCGGCGATAATCTGCACGGTGGAGCCGGGGGTGACGGGGATGATGCCGGTGACCTTCGCGCCGGAGCCGGCGGGGGTCATGCGGTTGTTGGTGCCGCCCGCGCCGCCGACCAGTTCAAAGCGGAGCTTGTAGACGTTGTTGGGGACGGCGAAGCTCTGCACGGTTTTGGCGCCTTCGTCGGTGCCGGAGATGTTGTACGCCGGGTGTGCGGCGAGCGTGCAGTCTGCGGAGACGGACGCTGCGTAGGAGGGGATGGTTGCCGAGGCTGCGACGACCGGTGCCGCCCAGGCTGCACCAGCGACGAGCTTGCGGCGGGTCAGGGAAGTAGACATGGTATGCCCTTTATTCAGGTGGGGTGATGTGTTTGCGGCGCAGCGATGTTTGATTCCAAGCAGGCCTCGATTTGCTTGCCGCGGAAAGAAAATCAGCGCCGAGGAAAAGCATACCTTGAACCTCAGCCTTAACATAAATCCCTGGTTGGAGCGCGGCATGGGAGCCTTTGGGCACCTCGCGCCGCTCTCTTCCTGCGCTCCTGCAGGGGAACCCGCCGCACCCGGGCGCTCCGCTCTTCCTTGCTTCGCTGCGGAGAGCGCCCGTGCGGGCACCCTGATGTCGCTTCCGGAAGGTGCGGCTTTATGCGAGCCGCAGGTTCCGCCCGCGCACGCAACGCCAGCAGAGGGTCTGCAGGTTTTCGGGTTCGTTGTTGCCGCCTTCGGACAGCGGCACCTTGTGGACGACCTCCAGGATGAGGATTCGTTCACGCATGATGGAGTTGCCGCATCCGGGATTTTGGCAGGTGTAGTTGTCGCGCTCTTTGATGCGTTGGCGCAGCTGGGCGGTCATGAGGGTGCGTTTGCCGCCTTCGGGCCATGCCCAGCGTATTTTGCGTTCGAGGGTTTCGGAGAGCGCGTCGAGGGTTGGGGTGTCGAGGGTGACGGTGACGGCGCGGTTTTCTTTGCCGTTGATTGAGGTGTATTCGAAGCGATAGACGGGGTATGGCACGGTCAGCCCTACGTGGCAGACGTTGAGTTTGTCCCAGAACTCGTCGGCATAGTGCTTGGTGATGAATTGGGGCGGGTTGATGTGTGCGAGCATGTCGTCTTCGCGGCGTCGCACGTTGTCGACGGCGGTTTCTAGACGCGCGATATCGTCGGAGAGGCGCTGCACGTCTTTGAGGGTTTGCAGGTCGGCTTCGATGTGGAAGTATTTGGTGAGGCTGCCGATGGGGTCCCGTTCGGCTTCGAGGACGACCTGTTTTGAAGAGTTGTAGACGTGCGGGTGGCGTTCTTCGGGTTTCTTCCGCAGCAGCGTCTGCCAGGTTTTGGGTTGTTGAACTTCGACGGTGGCGAGGTGGCTGTACATGCCGTTGGTGGAGGCGCCGAGTTCGTAGATTCCGCGAGTATAGATGTCGTGTACGTAGCTGGCGACTTCGTTGTATTCGCTGGCGAGTGTGGCGGTGCGTTGGCGGTGCGTCTGGAATTCGGGGGTTGCGAAGTACCGGTTTTTGCGGATGGTCAGGACAATGCCCACGATGAGCACGATGATGGCGGCGCCGAGGATGACGTACCAGAGGGAGAAGGCGAGGCATACGGCGAAGAAGATGCCGAGCCCTTTGAGGAATTTCATGGGTGTTCCTTTGTGATACGGCGGTGTATCTGTGAGTGTAGATTTCCTCCATTAGGGTATCGGAGGTAGGCTCGGTGCGCAAAGCATTTGGTCACGTCAGTGAGCTATTGAAAGGATTGGCGGGCAGACTACACCTTCCGGATGCGCCCTCAGGGTGCCCGAAGCGGAGCGAGGGCGGGTCCCCTGCGACGGCGCGGAGGACGTGTGTAAGATGCACGCCCTACAAATGTAGACTCGGCGGAGCCAGCAAAAGATTGAGAAGGCGACAGCCCCCTCCCCTTCCAGTTCGTTATGCCGGTATCGCGCACCCAAGCCCTGCACTTACTGAACCGGGGTCGAGTGTTTTACCTACGAGGAGAGGGATGGTGTCCTCCATCGTGACATCGGGGACGCGGAGCGGGGCGAGCGTATTTTCCGGAAGCGCCCTCAGGGTGCCCGAAGCGAAGCGAGGGCGGG
>NZ_KV832006.1:46222-103683 GCF_001837295.1 Rothia sp. HMSC065C03 | reverse complement strand
GCCCGAAGCGAAGCGAGGGCGGGTTCCCTGCGACGGCGCGGAGGAAATATACGAAGCACCGCCTCCAGAGCAAACACAAGTCGGCAGAGGAGCACCACCCCTCCACAAACCAAGGAAATAAAAAGTTAAACACAAAAGCCCCGATTCCGAAGAATCAGGGCTTCATTTGTGCGCGATACTGGGATCGAACCAGTGACCTCTTCCGTGTCAGGGAAGCGCGCTACCGCTGCGCCAATCGCGCTCACAAAACAGTTGTTTTGTTGCGAGGTGAGGACGGGATTCGAACCCGCGTACACGGCTTTGCAGGCCGCTGCCTAACCACTCGACCACCTCACCGCATACGCTCCGCAAGGGAACGCGTTCGAACTCTTGGAGTCCTTACGAGCGGTTGACGAGACTTGAACTCGCGACATCCACCTTGGCAAGGTGGTGCTCTACCAACTGAGCTACAACCGCATATCAGCGTATTCAATTTGAATCATTCCGATGGAGTTTTTCGCTCCGTCGTGCTGACAGGTAAATACTATACGGGGTTTTTGAGTGTTTGCCAAATCCTTTGCGAAACACCTCGTATTCCGCGTGTTTCCGGGGTAAAACGGGGTATTTTGTCTCTATTTTGGGACATGTTGGCAAAATTTATTTTCATGGTTCCAGTCACATTTTCGGGTTTTTGGTATGGATACGATTCTGGTTGAGGTGAGGTCCGGGAGCGCGTTGCCCACAAAAAAAATTTCGCCGGGGCATGAAAAAGAGGGGTGGGGAGCCACAATTGGTTCCCCGCCCCTCCCCTATGAGATCCGCGCCTGCGATTTTTTAGAGTTCTTCGAAGAAGAGCCGTTCGTAGACCTTGCGGGCATTGCGGGTTTGGCGCAGGTAGTCCTCTTCGAGGGCGCGCGCGCTGCCGGCGGGGTATCCGCACCAGCGGGCGATTGCTTCCAGGTCGGCACGACCCGAGGGCAGGGTGTCGGATTGGCGCACGCCGCGTAGCACGTTGCCGCCGCGGATCTTGGTGGCGAGCAGCCAGGCGCCGCTGAGGATTTCCGCGTCGGCAGCATCAACCAGTCTCGCTTCGACCGCCGCATCCAGCGCCTTCAACGTGGAGGTGGTGCGCAGCCCCGGCACGGCGTGTGCGTGGCGCAGCTGCACGAGCTGGACCAGCCATTCCACGTCGGAGAGTCCGCCGCGGCCGAGCTTGAGCTGTCGGGTGCGGTCGGCACCGTGAGGCATGCGTTCATTTTCAACACGCGCCTTCATGCGGCGAATCTGCTGCACCTGCTCGGGCGTGAAGGTTGCCGGGTAGCGGTACGGGTCGATGAGCTCCACGAAAGCCTCGCCGAGCTCCTCGTCGCCTGCGATGGGGCGGGCGCGGGTGAGCGCCTGGAACTCCCAGGTTTCCGCCCAGCGTTCGTAGTAGGAGCGGTAGGAGTCCAGGGAGCGCACGATGGCGCCCTGCTTGCCTTCGGGGCGCAGGTCGGCGTCTACTTCGAGGGGGCGCTCGGCGCGAATCGGGGGCTTGACGGGCTGCTTAAGCAGGGCGAGGGTGCGGTTGACAATGCGTGCCGCCTGTTCCTGCGCGGCGTCCTCGTCTGCGCCGTCGAGGGGTTCGTGGACGAACATGACGTCCGCGTCGGAGCCGAAGCCATTCTCGGCGCCGCCCAGGCGGCCCATGCCGATGACGGCGATGCGGGTGAGTAGCTTCTCTCCCGTTGCTTCCTCAGCCTCCGTACCCTCGGCACCTTCCGGTGCCGCCTGGAGCTCGCGCAGGGCAATCTGCAGCGCCGCACCGATCGTGCACTCGTCAATGGCGGCTAGACCGGCGCAGGTGTCTTCAATATCGACAATGCCCAGGGTCCATCCCATAGCGGTGCGCAGGGTTTCGCGGCGGCGCAGGTAGCGCACGGCGCGCATCGCCTCCGCGGCGTCCTCATGGCGTGCCAGCAGCGAAGAAACCTCGGAGGCGAGCGCCTCCTCCCCCAGCGGCTTGAGGTCGGCAACCTTGTCCAGCCAGGCGATAGATGCGGAGGCGTCCTCCAGCAGGTCGGTCATGGGGCGCGAGCTAGAGAGCAGCTGGCTCAGGCGCTCAGCGGCGGCCGGCGAGTCGCGGAGCATGCGCAGGTACCAGCTGGTGCTACCGAGCGATTCGGAGACGATGCGGAAGCCGAGCAGACCGGCGTCCGCGTCCACGCCGCGGGCGAACCAGCCCAGCAGCACGGGCATGAGGTGACGCTGAATGTCTGCACTGCGGGAAAGGCCCGTGGTGAGTGCCTTGATGTGGCGCATGGCGCCGCGCGGGTCGCGGTAGCCGAGGGCGGCAAGACGGTCCTGTGCGGCCTGTTCGCTGAGCACCACTTCGTCGCGGCTGAGCGTGGAGACGGCGGCAAGTAGCGGGCGGAAGAAAATCCGCTCGTGCAGTGAACGGACGTTCCGTTTAATTTTCTGCCACGCCTTGAGCATCTGCTCGGCAGAGAGCGTGCCATTGCGTTCCGGGGAGAGGATCGAGCGGGCGAGGGCGCGCTGTTCGGCGTCCTTCTCGGGCATCAGGTGGGTGCGGCGCAACTGCTGCAGCTGGATGCGGTGCTCCAGCACGCGTAGCTTCTTGTAGTCGCGGCTGAACGCCTCGGCGTCGGTGCGGCTGATGTAGCTGACTGCGGTCAGTGCCGCCAGCGAGTCCACGGTGGATTTGGTGCGCACGGCGGGGTCGGTTCGACCATGCACAAGCTGAAGCAACTGCACGGTGAACTCGATATCGCGCAGGCCGCCCGGGCCCAGCTTAATCTGACGGTCCACCTGGTGCGAAGGGATATTGTCGGTCACGCGGGCGCGCATCGCTTGCACGGATTCTACGAAGGATTCACGGGCGGCGGACTCCCACACGAAGGGGTCAATGGCGCGGGCGTAGCGGGCACCCAGTTGTGCCGAACCGGCGATGGGGCGAGCCTTGAGCAGCGCTTGGAACTCCCAGTTTTCGGCCCAGCGCTTGTAGTACTGCACGTAGGATTCAACAGTGCGAACCAGCGGGCCGTCTTTGCCCTCGGGGCGCAGGTTCGCGTCGACCTCCCAGAGGGCGGGTTCGGGTGCGGGGCCCATGATGGCGCGGGTGAGAGCGTGCACGAGCTCCGTGCCGATGGTGGAACATTCGTTCTCGGTGAGATTGAACGGGGCACTCTCCCCCTCTGTCCCGGCATGAGGCGCGGCGCCAGCGGCGACGGCGGGTTCCACGGGCGCAACCACGTACACTACGTCAACGTCAGAGATATAGTTCAGCTCGCGGGCACCGCACTTACCCATGCCGATAATCGCCAAGTCCAGGGCATCTACGGCTTCGCCTCGGCGAGGAGCCGCCAGGCCGGGACCCAGCCCCTCCGCCACTTCGGTGCGCGCAATGGCGAGCGCACCCTCCAGCGCGGCGGCAGCCAAATCGGCGAGGTGACGACCGATGGTGGGCATCATTTCGACCGGGTCTTCACAGCATACGTCGAGCAGGGCGATGCGCGCCAGGGCGGCACGGTAGGCAACGCGCAGGGTCACGTAGCCGTCTTTGCCGGTCTGCTCGGCGGCAGCGCGCGGACGCTCCGCGTGGGGGTCGGCACCGAGGGCTGTGAGGATGTCGCGGCGGTAGGGGGTGTCCAGCGGTGCGATGGGGGTCAGGAATTCCCCGTCGGTTTCCGGCAGAATCGACGCCGGGTGCTGGGAGCGAATCAGCGCGCTCTCAGCCGGGTACACCTGCGTGTCGAAGAGCGGGTCAATGTGCTCGGGGCGACGGTAGAGAAAATCGCCAATCGCCTGGGATGCGCCGAGCAGGCGGTACATGCCGAATTCTTCTTCGCCGCGGTTGGCGCGTTCGGCAACCGCCGGGTGCTTCTCGATGAGGCGCACGAGGGCGGGCAGGGCAATATCCGGTGAGGGCGCGAGGCGCAGCCCGGCAAAGAGCGCATCCTGCGAGACGTGCTTCAGTTCGGGCGCGTTGAGCCAGCGTTCCGCTTTGGACGGGTCGTGGAAGCCGGTGGCAATCATGCGGGTGCGCAGGCGTAGCTGAGCTTTGCGTTCGGCTTCAGCGCGTTGCTCGTCGTCGAGTGCGTCGGGGGCGATATCGGTGAGCGGTTTGGGTTCTTTGGCGGGGTCGATAATGCGGATGAGCCCGGTGACCGGGTAGTGAGAGCTGTCAGTCATAGCGTGAGAACCGTGGGTAGAGAACTGTGGGTGGAGAGTAGATCCGGGGTGGAAAGTATAAATTTCGCCAGCAAAAATCGGCGGCAAAAATCGGCGGTGAACGGTGCAGCCGATAGGTGCATTTGATAGACCTGTGGGCGGTACCCGCCGGCGTGTTACCGGTAGCGGGTACCGCCCTGAGGCTGTCAGCGCTCACTCATCCTATGAGGTGGTGAGAGGATCCAGCCGTTAGAGGATTCCGAGGTTGTGCTTGAGCTCGTACGGGGTCACCTGAGCCTGGTACTGGTCCCAGTCGGCGCGCTTATTGCGCAGGAACTGCTCGAAGACCTGCTCGCCCAGAACCTCCGCCATGAACTCGGATTCTTCGGTGATATTGATGGCTTCACGCAGCGACGCGGGCAGCGGGTTGTAGCCCATGGCGCGGCGTTCGGCGTTGGTCATGGCGGCGAGGTCTTCGGTCACGGCGGGCATGAGCGGGTACTCGTTTTCGATACCCTTCAGACCGGCGGCGAGAATCACCGCGTAGGCGAGGTACGGGTTCGATGCCGAGTCCAGGCCACGGTACTCGATACGGGCAGACTGCATCTTGTTCGGCTTGTACAGGGGCACACGCACGAGGGCGGAGCGGTTGTTGTGGCCCCAGGAGACGTAGGAGGGTGCCTCGCCGCCGCCCCAGAGGCGCTTGTAGGAGTTGATGAACTGGTTGGTGACCGCGGTGAATTCGGGGGCGTGCTTGAGCACACCGGCAATGAAGTGGCGTGCGGTCTTGGACAGCTGGTATTCGGCACCGGCTTCGAAGAATGCGTTGGTGTCGCCTTCGAAGAGGGAGAAGTGGGTGTGCATGCCGCTGCCGGCGTACTTGGTGAAGGGCTTGGGCATGAAGGTTGCGTACATGCCGAGCGAGTAGGCGACTTCCTTGATGACTGTGCGGAAGGTCATGACGTTATCGGCGGTCTGCAGGGCGTCGGCGTGGCGCAGGTCGATTTCGTTCTGGCCGGGGCCGGTTTCGTGGTGGCTGAATTCGACGGAGATGCCGACTTCTTCGAGCATGGTCACTGCCTTGCGGCGGAAGTCCTGCACGATGCCGCCGGGGGTGTGGTCGAAGTAGGATTCGTAGTCCACGGGCACAGGGAATCCGTCGGCGCCGAGCTTGGAGGATTCGAGCAGGTAGAACTCAATTTCGGGCGAGGTGTAGCAGGTGAAGCCCATCTCCGCGGCCTTGTTGAGCACGCGCTTGAGCACGCCGCGGGTGTCGGAGGCGCTAATCTCGCCGTCGGGGGTGAGCACGTCACAGAACATGCGGGAGGTGTAGTCTTCCTCGCCACGCCAGGGCAGGATCTGGAATGTGGAGGGGTCCGGCTGCAGCAACATGTCGGATTCGTAGATGCGGGAGAAACCCTCAATCGAGGAGCCGTCAAAGCCCAGGCCTTCGTCGAAGGCGCTTTCTACTTCAGCCGGTGCGAGCGCAACGGATTTGAGGGTGCCGACCACGTCGGTGAACCAGAGGCGGATGAAGCGGATGTCGCGCTCTTCGATGGTGCGCAGTACGAATTCCTGTTGGCGGTCCATGAGTTGCCCTCTCGGTGCGGGCGCGCATCCGCGTGGTACCCGTCTGCGGGTGGCGGAGGCGCGCTAAATTTGCTGCCGAGGTGAAGAAGACCCTGTTGCGGAAGGTCCTGCATGTCCTGTGGGATTCCAGAGGATTCCATGGGGTTGCGGCGGGTTGTGTACCAGCGGTGCTGGCGCCTCCTTGCCCCGGCGTGTGTCCTGTTGTTATCTAGCCTATCGGGTTCTGCCCTGTGGCGGGTGGGGGGGAGGTTTCGTTTGTGTAAATTCTCGTTCCTGTGCCGCGGTAGCTCAGATTCTGGGCGGTACCGGGGCCGCTCCCCCGCTTTCTGCGGTGCGGGTTATGTTCAGATACCTAGCATATGGTTGTGTTCAGATACCTGGCAGATGACGGTTCGCGGGGCGTGGTCGGGGTCGCCTTGCGATAATGGGGGTATGCTACATTCCGTTCTTCTCTCATCAGCTTCACAGGCGCTGCCCGCGCAGGTGGAGCCCGCACAGATTCCTCTAGCGGCAAGCACACTGGTTGCTGCTGACCCCACCGGGCTTGAGTGGCTGCTACTTGTTGCCGCCCCCATTGTTTTCTTGGTGTTGTATCTGGTCTGCCTTTTTGCGGTTGCGGTCTTTGGCCCGACAGTCATGAAGAATAACAAGACCGGTGGTGCGACCTACCTGCTGGACCGCCCCTCCCGAGTGGCGTTTAGGGTTCGCACTTTGGCGTTGTGGGCGCTGGTTGGTGCGTTTGTGGAGTTCATCTGGACCGGTTATACGGGCCGTTTGGGGTCGAGCGCGGCTATTCCGGTCATTATTTTTAGTTGGTCGTGGAAGTACGCTTTCTTCTTCTTGCCGCTTCAGATATTTCGTGCCTGGTATGTTCACGCAAGCCGCGGCAAGTATGATGCGCTGTCGGCTGAGGGTGCTCAGCGCCGTGAGAAGCTGAACCGTAAGAGCGCTTACGAGGTGTCGAAGATGATGCAGCGTAACCCGCAGCAGTTCGCCATGAATAAGGAGCTGCATACGCTGGCGCGCGGCCAGAAGATTGCGGGCGTGCGTCCGTTCCAGCACCTTGACGAAGCGGGCAAGAAGCGCCGCACGAACTATACGGTGGAGCTGGCTGTGGCGCTCATGCAGGCGCGTGCCATGAACCCCGGCAAGCTTCCGTCGGAGGCGTTCGGTGAGAGCATCCTGGGTATGGGCGTTGGCATTACGTCTGATCGGGCGGTGGAGCAGACCTGGTTGACTCTGTGCACGGAGCGTGTCAACGCGCCGGATGCGCCGAACTACCCGGATTCGCTGTATCCGGTGGCGGCTCGTTTTTCGCTGTTTACCACGATGTCGCTGTTGCAGCCGGTGATGGGCCGCCCCTATTCGCCGTTTACTGCGCCGGATGCGCGCCGTTTCGTGCCCCGTGATTTCTCGGCGGATACTGTGCTGTTGAAGACTGAGGAGCTGGGCAAGAAGGCTTTGGCGCAGAGCGCTATTTTCCATCAGATTCATGAGCGTCTTCTGCCGTTGCATCGGCAGCAGCCCCAGCTGGTGGATGGCCGCGCGCTGGCGTATTGCGGTGCCCTGCTGGTAAGCGTGGCGAAGGCGGAGGCGGAAAGCCAGCGTCTGACGAGCCAGGTTCTGGCGGCGGCAGCTTCGGAGCGCGGCATTCTCTCCTACGGTCTGTTCTCGCAGATTTCTGAGGATTATCAGCGCGTTCAGCGTCTGCTGAATCTGATGGTGAAGGCGACTAATGATGTTCAGCGTTTCATCAAGGCTGTGGAGGGCCTGGTGCAGATGCATTCGGGTCCGGTTCAGCCTTCCGGCATTGCGTACGAGAAGGCGCAGATGGAGTACATCGCTGCCCTTCTGGACGTTATTGTCTTCTCCTCGCACGCCCCGCTTGCCGGTTCCATCCAGGCGTCCTATGCTCTGCTGAAGGCGGACTACGAGGCGTTCACGTTCAACACTTCGGATGAGCTGAGCCGCAGCTACTGGCTGCAGTACTCGAAGAACGCGGTGAGCGCCTGCGATACGGGTCTGTCTCAGGGTTATGAGGGTTTCTTCGGCTCTGATGATGCGGCGCGTAAGGCGTGGGAGTCCTACGCGGAGGACGTCGTGCAGGAAGTCTGCACCTACTCGGTCACCCAGATCTACTGGGATGCCCTGGTGCAGCAGGCGCTCATTCAGCGCGATTTGCCGAGTGAGTTTAGTGATGCTTCTTCCGCTGTTCCGGAGCTGATGAATAAGAACGCTGCTGCGTCGTTCCCAACCTATTACATCAATCTCATCTGGAACTAGGTGTAGTTCCCCCGTGGTGAGCGGTGCGCCAGGTTGGAGCCGTGCAGGGTTAGAATAGTCAGCATGACTACTGAGCGTTCTTCCGAGATCTCTTCACCCTACGCGGCACAGCCTGCCGCTACCTCCGCGACTGCTTCTGCTCCCTCCGGCGTGCAGAAGCCTTTTGACCTTGATACCGTCAAGAAGGTGCGCACCGTTCACCTGGCGCAGGCTAAGGCGACCGGGCAGAAGTTCTCCATGCTGACCTGCTATGACGCTCTGACCGCGCAGGTCTTTGACCGCGCCGGCATCGACATGCTGCTGGTGGGCGATTCTGCGGCAAACGTGGTGCTCGGTTACGAGTCGACCCTGACCATTACCCTGGATGAGATGATTCCGATGGTTGCGGCGGTTTCTCGCGGTGCATCCCGCGCCATGGTGGTTGCCGATTTGCCGTTTGGTTCTTATGAGCAGTCGCCGCAGCAGGCGGTTGCGAGCGCGGTTCGCCTCATGAAGGAGGGCGGCGCGCACGCGGTCAAGATTGAGGCGGATGCGTCGATGACCGAGTGGGTTCGTGCCCTGGTGCGTACCGGTATTCCGGTGGTGGCGCATGTTGGTTTCACCCCGCAATCGGAGCATGCCCTGGGTGGTTTCCGTGTGCAGGGTCGCGGCGAGGCTGCCGAGCGTGTTCGTGAGGATGCGGTGGCTCTGGCTGAGGCTGGTGCGTTCTGCGTGCTCATGGAGATGGTGACTACCGAGACCGCACGCCGCGTAGATGAGGCGGTCGGAGCGGTGCCGACTATCGGTATCGGCGCGTCGAACGTGACGACCGGTCAAGTGCTGGTCTGGCAGGACATGATGGGTGTTCGTTCCGGTCGTGTTCCGCGCTTCGTGAAGCAGTTCGCGCAGGTCGGTCAGGTCATGGAGGACGCAGCGCGCGCCTACCGTGAGCAGGTTCGTTCGGGTGAGTTCCCGGCGGCTGAGCACACCTTTGAGTAGGCTTGAGGTTTAGACGGTAGCTTTAGACAAAGCGAAGACCCCCGTATCCGGTGTTCCGGGTGCGGGGGTCTTTGTGTCTCAAGCATTTTGTGCCTATCGAGCGGTGTGCGCCTTGAGCGTGGCTGAGGGCGTTGGGCAAGGCTGAGGGTGCTGGGTCTTTAGAGCCAGCCGCCGTCCTTCTCCCAGGCGTCGTTGCGTTCGCGGGCGCGATCCATGGCATGTGCCGCCTCCTCGTAGGTTTTGAAGGGGCCCCACAGGGAGGTGACGGCGCTCTGCTGGCCGCGTTCAACCTCGCCGGTTTTGAGGTTGTACCAGTACTCTTCGGGGTGCGGGCTGGTGGATTCAGTCGCGGAGTTCAGGGTCTTTTCAACCGCCGATTCGATGGCTTCGCTCAGGCGGTGCTTGTGGTGGCTCATGGTTCTCCTTCGACGGTGAGGGGTTGGTGTTTCTAGCTTCTCACGCGCGTAGGTTCGTGGCAATGAGGCGGGCGGAGCTTCTCACGGCGTTTCCCCTCCGCGGTCTTCTGCCTCTGCCTTCCACTCCGGCTTTCCGCCCGCGTAGTTTTGCCGCTAGCGTGCATGAAATTTTATTCACAATCTGGGAAAAAGGTACGGCTTGTGTATCCGCCGCTTTTTAGCGCCTGCGCTAGGGACACAACCCGCCCACGCCCGGTAAGATGAAACTATGTCTTCAACCAAAACGAATACTTCGCATAATCTTCCCGCAGAGCCCGGTCGTGCACCTGTCGGTTGCCTGACCCCCGGACGCGTCAGCCCGATGCGCCCGGTCCCCTCGCACATTGTTCGCCCCGAGTACGTGGGTAAGCCCACCGCCAACGAGGGTAACGACTCGAACATGTACACCCCCGAGGAAGTTGAGCGAGTTCGCGCAGCCGGCAAGATTGCGGCAGGCGCCATCGTTGAAGCATCCAAGATTTGCGTACCCGGCACCACCACCGACGAGATTGACGTGCTGGTCCACGAGTACATTTGCGACCACGGCGCGTACCCCTCCACCGTGGATTACCGCGGCTACCCGAAGTCCGTGTGCACCTCCCTGAACGAGGTCATCTGCCACGGTATTCCGGACACCACTGTGCTGGAGGACGGCGACATCCTCAACCTGGACGTCACCGCATACCTGGACGGCATGCACGGCGACACCAACAAGACCCTGCTCATCGGCAACGTGGACGAAGAATCCCGCCTGCTGGTCGAGCGCACCGAGGAGTCCCTCAACCGCGCGATTAAGGCTGTGAAGCCCGGCCGCCAGATTAACGTGATTGGTCGCGTCATTGAGAAGTATGCGGCTCGCTTCGGTTACGGCGTGGTCCGCGACTACACCGGCCACGGTGTGGGTCGTGAGTTCCACTCGGGCCTCATCATCCCCCACTACGATGCGGCACCCGCCTACGACACCGAGATTCGCGAGGGCATGATTTTCACCATCGAGCCCATGCTGACCCTCGGCACCATCGAATGGGACCTGTGGGATGACGACTGGACCGTGGTCACCCGCGACCGCAAGCGCACCGCACAGTTCGAGCACACCCTCGTGGTGACCGCTGACGGCGCGGACATCCTCACCCTCCCCTAAGTTGCCTTAGGCATCTAAGTTTTACGGCAGATTTGCCGGACTATCCATTCAATATCACTCGATACCACAGACATATTCCTCTGCGAGAGCGGAGGGAAGAAAGGGAATCATGGCTAACTACGCTGAGCCCAGCCTCATCAACGACCTGCCCGCCCCCACCCCCAAGGACCTGCAGATTGGTGTGGACATTGGAGGCACCGGCATTAAGGGCGGCATCGTCGACCTGCGCACCGGCAACCTCGTCTCGGATCGTTTCCGCATCGACACCCCCAAGCCCGCAACCCCCGAGGCTGTGGCAGAGGTTGTGCAGCGCGTTGTGAACGAGCTGCAGAGCCGCGACCTGGCACCGGACCCCGACTCTGCTGTCGGCATCGACTTCCCCGCAGTCGTGAAGAACGGCATGGTCTTCTCCGCAGCGAACGTGGACGACTCCTGGATTAACACCGACCTGGAGCAGGTCATGAGCGAGGCACTGGGCGGCCGCACCGTCTACGGCCTCAACGACGCTGACGCAGCCGGTCTGGCTGAGGCAACCTACGGTCAGGGTCGCGACCGCGACGGCCTGATTGCTGTCATCACCCTGGGCACCGGCATCGGTTCCGCGCTGATTAACGACGGCGTGCTGATTCCGAACACCGAGCTGGGCCACCTGGAGATTGACGGCCACAACGCTGAGTCTCAGGCTTCCGCTCGCGCCCGCGAGGTGCACGAGCTGTCCTGGAAGAAGTACGGTAAGCGCCTGTACCGCTACTTCGACCACGTGCAGATGCTCTTCTCCCCCGACCTGTTCATCATCGGCGGCGGCATCTCCAAGAACCCCGAGAAGTTCATGCCGTACTTCGAGGACCACATCCGCACCCCCATGGTCATGGCAACCCTGCGCAACAACGCGGGTATCGTGGGCGCGGCACTGTGGGCTGGCGGCATGCTGAATGAGCGTAAGCGCCGCGGCGAAGCATAAGAGGCTTCCTGCTGTCCGCCTCGGATAGAACTTCACAGATAGAGCTTCACAGATACACGAAGGGACCGCCTTCCGAATCATTCGGAAGGCGGTCCCTTCTGTATGCCGCCGCTCATGTTGCGGCAACCGGTTTAGCTAGTTACTGTACTAGCCATTTACTGGGCGATGCGGTCCTCACGCAGACGCGCAATCGCCTCCTCAAAGTCTTCAAGGTTTTCAAACGCCTGGTACACGCTCGCAAAACGCAGGTAGGCGACCGCGTCCAGCTTCGACAGCGGCTCCAGGATGGTCAGGCCCACCTCGTGCGCGTTAATCTCCGCCAGACCGCGGGCACGAATCAGCTCCTCAACCTCCTGGGCGAGCTTCGCCAAATCGTCCTCACCCACGGGGCGGCCCTGGCATGCCTTACGCACGCCCGCGGCAATCTTCGAACGGTCGAAGGGCTCGGTCACGCCGGAACGCTTAATCACCGAAATGGTGGTGGTTTCAACGGTCGTGAAGCGGCGAGCGCAGGAGGTGCACTGGCGGCGACGGCGAATTGCGGCGCCGTCATCGGTGGTGCGGGAATCCACCACGCGCGAGTCGGTGTGCTTGCAATAGGGGCAGTACATTCGTTTCTCCTTGGCTGGGCGTTAGGGGCGCCCGCGTATACAGCGCTCAAGAATATTTATACCTATTCTACCGTGATATACAGCGGATGCACCGTATGGTGTGAGTGAATATACGCTCAGGGTGGACTCTGCTATGCAGAATCCACCCTGTCATTCCCCTCAGCGGGGCGTGTTGTTAGCGTCGAATGCAGCTCGGACCGAAAATCGTCTTGATTTCGCCGAAAAGGCTCGGGTTCGGTTCCACACGCACACTCGCGTCCAGCAGCACCAGCTGCTCCTTATCGCGGGTACGGATGAGCATGCGCACATCCGCGGTGCCCTTGTGGTCGCGCAGGGTCTCCTTCAGCTCCTTCAGGTTCGCCTCGGTCACCAGGTACTCGGGAACCACGATGGTGATGGGTGCGGCGCGGCCGTCATCGCTGATTTCCAGGATTTGCAGTTCCTGGGCGCTCATGTTCACGCTGCCGTCGTCGCGGCGCTGCACGCGGCCACGAATCGAGCAGATGAGGTCGTCCGCCAGAGCGGCGCCCATCGTCTCGTAGGCGCGGGAGAAGAACATGACCGTGATGGTTGCGCCCGAGGGGTCTTCCAGTTCCACGGAGGCATACTGGTTACCGCTGGACTTGGCGATACGGCGCGAAACGCCGGTGAGCATGCCCGCGATGGTGACGGTTTCGCCGTCGCGCACGTGCGAGTCCTCGCTGATGATGTCGTGCACCGAGTGCGAGGCGGCATCCGAGAGGGCGCGCTCCAGGCCACGCAGCGGGTGATCCGAAACGTACAGGCCCAGCATGTCACGCTCAAAGTTCAGCTTCTCGCGGCGGTCCCAGTCGGGTACGTCCGGGATGGTCACGGTCAGTTCGTCGCCGAGGGCGTCGTCCATGCCGAGGGAGCCGAAGAGGTCGAACTGGCCCGCCGCCTCCTTACGCTTGACCGCCACCGCCGCGTCCACTGCCGCCTCGTGGATGAGGGACAGGGAACGGCGCGTATGACCCAGGTCGTCGAAAGCGCCCGCCTTAATGAGCGACTCGATGGTGCGCTTATTGCACACCTGCAGCGGCACCTTCTTCAGGAAGTCGTTGAAGGACTCGTAGCGGCCCTTCTCCTCGCGGGCGGCAATCATGCCCTCAACCACGTTCGCGCCCACGTTACGAATCGCGCCCATACCGAAGCGGATATCGTCACCAACAGGGGCGAACGTCAGGGTGGACTCGTTCACATCCGGTGCGAGCACGGTAATGCCCATGGCACGGCACTCGTTCAGGTACAGCGCGAGCTTGTCCTTGTTATCACCCACACTGGTCAGCAGAGCAGCCATGTACTCCTGCGGGAAGTGCGCCTTCAGGTACGCCGTCCAGTACGACACCAGACCGTACGCAGCCGTGTGCGCCTTGTTGAACGCGTAGTCCGAGAACGGTAGCAGAATATCCCAGAGCGCCTTAACAGCGCCCTCAGAGTAGCCGTTAGAAATCATGCCGTCGTGGAAGGTAGCGTACTGCTTATCCAGCTCCGCCTTCTTCTTCTTACCCATCGCACGGCGCAGCAAGTCTGCCTCACCCAGAGTGTAGTTCGCGACCTTCTGAGCAATCGCCATAACCTGCTCCTGATACACGATCAGGCCGTAGGTGGTGTCCAGAATGTCCTTCAGCGGCTCTTCCAGCTCGGGGTGGATCGGCTCGATCTCCTGCTTACCGTTCTTACGCAGAGCGTAGTTGGTGTGCGAGTTCGCGCCCATCGGGCCCGGACGGTACAGCGCCAACACTGCCGAAATGTGCTCGAACTCCTCGGGCTCCATGAGCTTGAGCAACGAGCGCATCGGGCCGCCATCGAGCTGGAACACGCCGAGGGTATCGCCGCGCGCCAGCAGACGGTACGATTCCGGGTCGTCCAGTGAGAGGGATTCAAGGTCCAGGTCAATGCCACGGTTCGACTTAATGTTCTCCACAGCATCGGAGATGATGGTGAGGTTACGTAGACCCAAGAAGTCCATCTTGATCAGGCCCAGGCCCTCACAGGTGGGGTAATCGAACTGGGTGATGACCTGGCCGTCGGCTTCGCGGCGCATCACGGGGATCACGTCCACGAGGTCCTTGCTGGACATAATCACGCCCGCAGCGTGCACGCCCCACTGACGTTTCAGACCCTCCAGGCCCTTCGCGGTTTCAAAAACCTGGCCGTAGATCTTATCGACCGGGTCCTCAATGAGGGCGCGCAAATCTGCCGCCTCGGCGTAACGCTTATCCTCTTCGTTGTACACGTTCGCCAGGGCAATGTTCTTACCCATGACGTCCGGCGGCATCGCCTTGGTGAGGCGCTCACCGACCGAGTACGGCTGGTCCATCACTCGGGAGGCATCCTTGAGCGCCTGCTTCGCCTTAATGGTGCCGAAGGTGACGATCTGCGCGACCTTCTCTTCACCGTACTTTTCGGTCACGTAGTCGATGACTTCGCCGCGGCGACGATCGTCAAAGTCCACATCGAAGTCGGGCATGGAGACGCGGTCGGGGTTGAGGAATCGCTCGAAGATCAGGTCGTGGTCGAGCGGGTTCAGGTCGGTAATACGCATCGCGTACGCGACCATGGAGCCTGCACCGGAACCACGGCCGGGGCCCACGCGAATACCGTTGCGCTTAGCCCAGTTGATAAAGTCGGCGACCACGAGGAAGTAGCCGGGGAAGCCCATGGAGGTAATAACCCCCACCTCGTACTCTGCCTGCTTGCGCACGGTGTCGGGAACGCCCTGCGGGAAGCGGTAGTGCAGGCCCTTCTCGACCTCCTTCACGAACCAAGATTCCTCGTTTTCGCCCTCGGGCACGGGGAAGTTCGGCATGTAGTTCGCCTTGGTATTGAACTCCACGTTGCAGCGTTCAGCGATTTCGAGGGTGTTCTCGCACGCGCCGGGAATGTCGCCGAACAGGGCGTACATTTCTTCAGCCGAGCGCAGGTAGAAGTTATCCGCGTCGAACTTGAAGCGTTTGGGGTCGGTGAGGGTCGAGCCGGACTGCACGCACAGCAGCGCCGCGTGGGCGGTGTGGTCTTCCTGGCGGGTGTAGTGTAGGTCGTTGGTGGCGACGAAGGGCAGGTTCAGCTTCTTGGCGAGGCGGTGCAGATCCTCCTGGACGTTGCGTTCAATGTCCAGGCCGTGGTCCATGACCTCGCAGTAGAAGTTATCTTTGCCGAAAATATCGCGGAATTCGCTCGCCGCCTGGACTGCTTCGTCGAACTGGCCCAGGCGCAGGCGCGTCTGAACCTCACCGGAGGGGCAGCCGGTGGTGGCAATCAGGCCCTTCGAGTAGGTCTGCAGCACCTCGCGGTCCATACGCGGCTTGTACAGCTGACCTTCCAGCGACGCAATCGAGGAGGCACGGAACAGGTTGTGCATGCCCTCGGTGGTTTCAGCCCACATGGTCATGTGGGTGTACGCGCCACCACCGGAGACGTCATCACGGGAGCCGTCGCCCCAGCGCACACGCGAACGGTCGGTGCGGTGCGTGCCGGGGGTCAGGTACGCCTCCACACCAATGATGGGCTTGATGTCGTGCGCTTTAGCCTGGCGCCAGAAGTCGAAGGCACCAAAGAGGAAGCCGTGGTCACTGGTCGCCATGGACTTCATGCCGAGTTCTTTAGCGTGGGTGAACAGGTCACCCAGGCGCGCGGCACCGTCGAGCATGGAGTACTCGGTGTGCACGTGCAGGTGCGTAAATTCTTTGGTTGCCACGGGAATCTCCTGGAGGTGTGGGCTGGAGGATGGGCGGTGAATGTGAAGCTGTGTGCGGCGGCCCGCGGGCGGCTATAAATAGCCGGCTGTCTAGCCGAGCTGAACCTTACCCTCGCGCAGAGCAGTCAGCGCGTAGGACAGGTCGAGCGGGTACTCGCTGGTGAAGGTCACGCGCTCACCGGTGCCGGGGTGGTCGAAGCCCAGGCGGTGCGCGTGCAACCACTGGCGGGTCAGACCCAGTTCGGCGCTAAAGCGCGGGTCGGCGCCGTAGGTCAGGTCGCCACAGCAGGGGTGGCGCAGCGCGGAGAAGTGCACACGAATCTGGTGGGTGCGTCCGGTTTCTAGGTGCACCTCCACCAGGGATGCGGGGCCGAAGGCTTCGAGCACGTCGTAGTGGGTGATGGAGTTGCGTCCGTCTTCGACCACGGCGAACTTCCATTCGTTGCCGGGGTGGCGGCCGATGGGTGCGTCGATGGTGCCACGCAGCGGGTCGGGCAGGCCCTGCACGAGGGTGTGGTAGACCTTGTCCACAGTGCGTTCCTTGAAGGCTCGCTTGAGTTCGGTGTAGGCGCGTTCGCTGCGGGCTACGACCATCAGGCCGCTGGTGCCCACGTCCAGGCGGTGCACAATGCCCTGGCGTTCTGCCGCGCCGGAGGTAGCAACCGAAATGCCCTCGCCCATGAGCGCGGAGATGACGGTGGGACCGTGCCAGCCGGGTGAGGGGTGTGCCGCCACGCCTGCGGGCTTGTCCACCACAACGATGTCCTCGTCCAGGTGCACGATGCGGAAGCCATCCACCTTCTCGGGGCGGATGTCCGCCAGATCGCGCGGTGCGGGTGCATCCACGACGACCTCGTCCCCTGCGGACAGCTTGTAGGACTTGCCGATTTTCACGGTCTTGCCGTTGTTGGTCACGGTCACGTGGCCGTCACGAATCCACCCGGAGGTGCGGGTGCGCGGCGCGTCGAGGGCACCGGCGAGTGCGGCGTCCAGGCGCATACCGGCGAGCGCGCCTTCAACGGTGAATTCGGCGCGGATGCGTGCCGTATCTTCGGCGGCGTTGGTGGTTTCGCTCATGCGGCTCTCCTTCGGGTGGTGTTTGCTTAGGTTGTCTGTGCGAGGGGTTGTCTGTGTGAGAACGGCTATATAGGCACGTGTAATGGCGATGTAGCCGGACAGGAAGCTACTTGGCGCTCTTTTTGTCGGTGCTCTTATCTTCAGCCTGCACGCGGGTGCCGTTGAGGTTCAGGCCCTTGAAGTTCAGCAACACGATGAACGCCATGCACACGCAGATTGCGGAGTCTGCAATATTGAAAATCGCGAAGTTCGGTACGGAAATAAAGTCGACCACGTGACCGGAACCGAAGCCGGGCTCACGGAAGAGACGGTCAAAAAGGTTGCCGCAGATACCGCCGAGCAGACCGCCCAGCGCGAGGGTCCAGGACAGGGCGCGGGTGCGGCGCAGCAGGTACAGCACCACGGCTGCGGCGGCAACCATGACGAGGGTGAAGACCCAGGTGACGTTCTCACCCATGCTGAATGCGGCACCGGAGTTACGGATCGAGTACCACCACAGCAGCCCGTCAATAACGGTGATGCGCTCCCCCAACTGCATCTGGGTGACGACCAGGTATTTGGTGCCCTGGTCGATAGCGAACACGACGGCGGCAAGCACGAGCGCGAGGATGCCCGCAGAGCGAGCCGAGAGGATGCGCACGCGGCGTCCGTCAGCCTTTGTAGCGGTGTGTGAGACTGAGGATTCAGCAGTCTTGGGGGTGTTGGTCATAGCTCTCCTCTAGTCTGTGCCGGTTACTGCGCGCCCGAACGCAAACCGGGTGCGGTACCGTTCGATAGTGCCCCTCTAGCTTAGCAAATCGGGGTAAGGCATCGAGTATTCGGTGGTGATGTGGCGGGGGCTCTCCCCCGCTTCTCACGCTGGGTTATTGCACCGTGCCGGGCGGGTATGAGAATACCGCCCGGTTCTCTCAATCTTCCCCGGTGAATAGCGGTGGAAGAGAAAGAATCCGGGCGGCATACGCCTCAAAGCGTCGTTAGCTTATTTAGGCGAACTGTTTTATGCGGAAGCCTCGATGGACTTGAGGTTCTTCAGCTCCTGAACCTGTGCGTCCAGGTGCTGCAGCAGCTTGGAGCGGTAGCGGCTCTCGAAGCCGCGCAGAGCCTCAACAGCGATCTCCAGCTCTTCCTTCTCGTCGGTGAGGCGAGAGAGAATCTCTTCGCGCTGCTGCTGAGCTTCGCTCACCATAGCGTCTGCCTTCTTCTCTGCTTCTTCGAGCAGCTCAGCCTTAGCCTTCTCGCCCTGTGCCACGTAGTCGTCGTGAACCTTCTGAGCCATGGCGAGCAGTGCCGCCGCATCCTGAGGTGCCGCAGCCGGTGCCGCCGAGGACTGTGCGGGTGCTGCAGCCGCTGCGGGAGAATCGGGTGCGTTTGCGGAGAGCTGCTCAACCTGGCGCTCCAGGGCGTCACGCTCGGAGTAGAGTGCACGCAGTTCGACAACGAGCTCGTCCAGGAAGTCGTCGACCTCGTTGCGGTCGTAACCGGACTCTTCGGTCACGATTTTGAAGCTCTTAGTGATCAGGTCTTCGGGGGTGATTGCCATGGGCTTCTCCTCTGGGTATCCCTACGGGGTTTGGTGGTGATGTTGAGTGCCGCGGATTCACCAGCCAGATAGGGCGTGGCCCCAATATTTCAGGGTCCCGATGGTTCAGGGCATGGCTATGCCGCGATGCAGTCGTTGGCACCAATTCTACTATTCTTTGGTTTCTGTGCCCGGTTATACGTCGGTTGAAGCGTAAAATATTCGCTCTGCGCAAGGGTGGGATTCACCACGTCTAATATCCGCCCTAGTCCCCGCTATCCCTCTTGTATTTTCTGCCCTGCAGTGCATTTTGAGAAGGTTTTCAAGGAGGCATTTTGACGCTCCCCGGACGCAGAAAACCCCGCCGGCGCTCCACCCCATGAGGGGTGTCAAGCGTAGGCGGGGCTCAAAATCTAGCTCTCTAGCCTCCCGGTCAGTAGGTCGACCGAACGGGCGGTTTAGGAGAACGCCGCGGTTGCCCGCATCATGATGCTCAGCAGGAAAGACAGCAGAACAATCAGGATCAGGAAGCCGGTGTCCAACGCAACGTTACCCACGCGCACCGGCGGGATCAGGCGGCGCAGCTGGTTCATCGGCCAGTCAGTCACCGCGTACACGCCGCTGGCGAACAGCAACACAATGCCCTTGGGGCGCCATTCCGGAGCGAACATGCGCACCCAGTCAAAGAGCATGCGCAGTAGCATGGAGACGTAGAGAACGTACAGAATAATCGTAATGAGGGCGAAAATATAACCCATCTATCAGTCCTTAGCCCTGGTCGAAGGGGAATTCGCCGTCGGTCTCAAAGCCGGTGGGAACCTCGGAGTTAGCCACGCCCAGAACCTCCAGGTTGGAGGGGGTCAGCAGGAACACCTTAGCGGTGACGCGCTCAATGCGGCCCTCCAGCGCGAATGCCAGACCGGATGCGAAGTCCACCAGGCGCTTTGCGTCTGCGTCAGGCATTTCTTCCACGTTCATAATCACGGGGATGTTCTCGCGGAATGCCTCACCAATGATCTTTGCGTCATTGTAGGAGCGGGGGTGGATAGTGGTGATACGACGCAATTCGTCCTCTTCTTCCTCGTAACCGTAGGTGTATCCGTTGGTTTCTTCGGGCGCGTAGCCCTGTTCGTAGTAGCCGTCGTTGGAGTACGTATCGGCGTACTGCTCGGTGTATTCGGTATTCGGCACCGGGGTGTCCTCCCAATTGTCTGCGCTGGCGTCGTCCCAAGTCTGTTCGGTTTCCGCCAGATCAGCTGTGGTTTCAGGTGTATGAGCGGTGGCGTGTGCCGCTGCATCTACGGCTGCTCGTCCGTCGGCAGGTTCTTCTGCGTCCAGATACTCGGTTTCTGTACCGTCATCGTAGCTATCAGCCTGCAGGTACTCTTCCTGTTCAGTATAGGCGGGTTCGTCCTGCAGATGGTAGGTTTCGCTCTGCGACTCGGCATCGCTGTACTGTGCCGAGCCGGGCAGTGCTGAGAGCCTGTTGGCGCTATCGGTCTTCTGTGCTGTAGCAGCCTGCCCTGCGGAGGCGTTCGCCTCCTTGCGGGTGTCAGCCTGCACAGCCTGCGGGGATTCTTCCGACGTCGCCTCGGCGTCCTGGTATCGTTCCAGGCCGAGGAAACCCGCCAGACGGCTTTGCTTCGCCATGATTCTCTCGCTGTTCTTTGCTTGTGGTGTACAGGGTCTGCCGTGGTGCTTCGTCAGAAGGTGTGTGCGTGACGGTACGTCATGCACCGGCATGTATATATTACCAGCGCCCACCCCGCGCGGGCGGTCAGGGCACCGATGATTATGCCGCCGCCAGCAGACCCATCAGCTGAAAAGACTAACGGCTAAAGGGCCTAGAGCGCCGGGCGCTTACCCATGATGTCGCTACCCACGCGCACGCAGGTCGAGCCCCAGCGCACCGCCGCTTCCAGGTCGCCGCTCATGCCGGCGGAAATCTCGGTCGCGTGCGGCACCTGCTCACGCACCAGCGAGGCCAAACCATAGAGCTTCTCAAACGCCGCATCCGGGTTCATGCCCAGCGGTGCCACCGCCATCACGCCACCGCAGCGCAGGTGCTCGTGATTCTCGATGCGCTCCACCAGCTCCAGCAGCTCGGAGGCGCTCGTACCGCCGCGCGCGCCCTCGGCGGCGTGGCCAGCCGTCGCGACCTCCGCCAGGGACACCTGCACCAGACAGGTCAGCGCACCCTGCTCCGCCGCCGCGGGTGCGGGCGCCTCCCCCGCCTCAAAGCGGGAGAGCTGGTTTGCGTACGCCTTCGCCAGCGCATCCGCCAGGGAGGGGCGGTCCACCGAATGCACACTGGAGGCGTACTTGACCACAGACTTCGCTTTGTTCGTCTGCAGCTGACCGATAAACGCCCAATGCGGGGGCTGCACCTCACGCTGAGCACAGTATGCGGCAAGCTCGCGAGCCTTCGCGCTCGCCTCCTGGTCGCGGTTCTCACCGAAGAGGGACACTCCCCCATCCAGCAGCGCCGCCGCATCGGAGGCGGGGAAGAACTTCGTAACCGTCACCAGCTGCACCGGGGCGCTCGCCTCGGTACGCACGGCGCTGTGGTCCTGCTCCGCGGTGCGGATACGCTCAAGCACGCGGCGGTAGTTCTGCAGCAGCTGCTCGGCGCGTTCGGGAGTGTACTGCAGGTTCTCTTCTACGTTCATTTCAGACATCTTCTCTTCTTCAGCGGCTCTATCTTTAGCGGCCCTATCTTTAGCAGCTCTAGGCGGCAGGCTCTGCCGCCTTCTCAATCCACACCAGACCCGCGATACGGCCCGGCTTCTCACCGCGGTTCGTGAACCCGCGATGCGAATACACTTCGGGCTCCTCAAACGTGCACTGCGCACAGTCCATGCTCACCTGCACACCCGCCTCCTCCAGCACGGCGCGAGCGCCGGCGGGCAGATCCAAGCCGGGGGTCTGCTGACTGGTCACCGAATGCACCTGCGGAATCAGTTCGGTGGACTCGGTGCGCATCGCCTCGGGCACCTCGTAACAGCTACCGCAGATGCTCGGACCCAGCCAGGCGGTAATTTTCTCCGCGCCGAGCTGACGCATCCGCTGCACGGTCTGCTGGAGCACGCCGTCAAGCAGGCCGCGGCGGCCAGCGTGAGCCACCGCCAGGATCGGTTGCCAGTTCGCGACCCGCTCACCCACCAGCACCACGGGAATGCAGTCCGCCACCATAATCGCCAGGGGCACGCCCTCACTGCTAATCGCCGCATCGGCGACCGGGGAGTTCTCCAGCACCGCGCGGGCACGCTCAACCGTACGCTCCTGCGGCGCACCGGGCGCGTAGGATTCCACCGCATAGTCTTCCGGGTAGGCAATCTGCACGCCGTGCACCTGGTTCAGGTAGAAGAACGGCTCGGTACCCAGCGCCTCCTCCAGGGCGGCACGGTGGTTGAGGGTGCGCACCAGGGAGGCGTCCATACCGCCGCCGAGCTCATCGTCCACGTGCAAGCCCAGGTTGCCCGCCGCGCGGGAGGTGAAACCCACCCGCACACGCCAGGGGCCCAGGGTGCGGGTATCGGCAGAGGCAAGCAGCGAAGTTTTGGGGTTATCGCTCATCTTCTATTCCTTCATCAGATGTCAGCGGGTATAACGGCGGGTATAGCAAAGGGGAGCCGAGAACAGCACAATGTGCGTGTTTCTCAGCTCCCCTATAGCTTCATAAGACTCTCAGCCGTGCAACGCTTAGGCGTTCACAGCCGGGCAGACTACTTCAGGAAGTCAGGGACGTCCAGGGTGTCGCGGCGAGCCGGAGCTTCCTCCACAACCGGGGGAAGGTCAACGTCGAAGCCAGCAGCGCCGGTGGAAGCCGGAGCAGCAGCGGGTGCGTTGTAGCCGTAGCCGTTAGCAGCCGGAGCAGCCGCAGCGGTGGAACCGCCGAAGGATGCCTGGGTGCGCTGAGCCTGAGTAGCCGCAGCAGTGGAAGCGTTGGAGTTGGTCTCCGGGTTCACTGCGTCGAAGCCAGCAGCAATCACGGTCACGCGAGCCTCATCGCCCAGTGCGTCGTCAATAACCGCACCGAAGATGATGTTTGCGTCGGGGTGAGCAACTTCCTGAACCAGGCGTGCAGCCTCGTTAATCTCGAACAGACCCAGGTCGGAGCCACCCTGAATGGACAGCAGAACGCCGTGTGCACCGTCGATGGATGCTTCCAGCAGCGGCGAAGCGATAGCCAGCTCAGCTGCCTTCACGGCACGGTCCTCACCGGATGCCGAGCCGATACCCATCAGAGCCGAACCAGCACCCTGCATGACGGACTTAACGTCAGCGAAGTCAAGGTTGATCAGGCCGGGGGTGGTGATCAGGTCGGTAATGCCCTGCACACCAGAAAGCAGAACCTGGTCAGCGGACTTGAATGCGTCCAGCATGGAGACGTTGCGATCCGAAATCGACAGCAGTCGGTCGTTCGGAATAACGATCAGGGTATCAACCTCATCGCGCAGAGCAGCGATACCGGTCTCAGCCTGGTTGGAGCGGCGACGGCCTTCGAAGGTGAAGGGGCGGGTCACCACACCAATGGTCAGAGCGCCGAGGGAGCGGGCAATACGTGCCACGACGGGTGCGCCACCGGTACCGGTGCCACCACCCTCACCTGCGGTCACAAAGACCATGTCTGCGCCCTTGAGGACTTCCTCAATTTCCTGCGCGTGATCCTCGGCTGCCTGACGGCCAACCTCGGGGTTTGCGCCCGCGCCAAGACCGCGGGTCAGCTCACGACCAACGTCCAGCTTAACGTCTGCATCGGACATCAGCAGAGCCTGAGCGTCAGTGTTGATAGCAATGAACTCAACGCCGCGCAGACCAACCTCAATCATGCGGTTGACTGCGTTGACGCCACCGCCGCCGATACCAACGACCTTGATGACTGCCAAGTAGTTCTGGGGAGTTCCAGCGTCCATGTATTCCTCGATTGTTCCGTGTTCCAGCTTCGGAAGACCCGCAGCTTAATCTAAGCCTGAAGGTTTCCTCTAAAGAATGACTTTATCTGCTAGGATACCAAACTGTTTTTGTCGGTTCCTAGTCACACAGCGCAATTACCCCCTCTTTTTGCGGATTTCACACAAAAAGGGAGGATAAAGCGCCTGATTGGTTCCCCTAACGGGTCACCGGTACGCGCGGGGCAGACACGTCATAGACGGTCACCTTCTGCGTTTGTGCCTCGGAGGAGGTCTCCTCCTGAGCACGCTTAGCAATAGCCTGGCGCAGGGAGAGAAGAACCTTAGCCTTCAATTCGCTCTCTTCAGCGGTTCCCCACTGCACCGTAGTATTATCCCTCAAGGTTAGAGTGATACTTGAGGTTGAGGTAGCGCTGGCTTCCTTAACCTGAGCTAGAAGTTCAGAGGGCATCGCCGAAAGCGCCGTAGAAATGGTGCGGAATTCAGCCGAAGTCTGCGGGTCATCACCGCTGAAACGAACCAGCGGCACCGAGGTATCGGGCTGAGTTGCCGACTCCAGCAGGCTCACACCATCACTATCAACAGTATGGTACGTATCGCCCTGCTTCACAACCGCAACCGCGGTACGCTCCTTCAGAGTCACCACCAGCTCATGCGGCGGGCGGCTCTCCACCTGCACGCTACGAATCACGTTATCCTGCCCGATCAGCTCACGCACCTTCTTCTCGTCGATGCGAGTGAGCGGAACACCGCGCAGGGGCTCCAGCTTCTGCTCCACCTGAGTGGTCTCCAGTAGGGATGCACCGCGCACCGTAATCTTCTGAGTCGCCAACAGGGGCGAGAAGAAGACCAGCACCACGTACAGCACCGCAATAATAGCCAGCGCCGAAGCAGTGTACAGCAGCTTACGGGCACGGGTCAGAGGCGCACGCTCCTTACGGGGGCGTTCCTCAGCACGCAGACCGTCCAGACCCGGATCCTGACGCAGACGCTCACGCTGAGCCTGACGGCTCGCACGCTCGCGTTCCTTCTCAATCTCCGCGGCACGCTGCTGCTCACGCTCGGCACGCCAACGACCAAAACGGCTCGTGGGGCGAGGCTCTTCAACAGCCTTCTCCCCCGCCTTATCAGTGCTCTTATCGGCGCTTTCCTCAGTCTTCTGGGCGGCAGGCTCTTCGCGAGATTCAGCAGAACCGGCAGATGCCTTACCGGAGGCGGACGCAGACTTCTTGCTGGCGCCCTTATCGCTGTCCTTGCCGGCGCTCTTCTCAGCCTGCGCGGACGCAGGCTGAGCAGAGGCACCCTTGGTGGATGAAGTCTTCGACGAAGAATCCTCAAACGCCTCAACGTCAAACAGCTCGGGCGCGTGCTCAACCTCAGACACGGTGCGACCGGTCATCAGAGCCGAACGCACCGAATCCTTCAGAGACTGCGCCGAAGAATGCACCGCCGCAGCACTCTTCTGAGCCGAAGAATCAGCACCGTTCTGGGCGTGCGACTTATGCACCACCGGCTTACGCGGCGCATGGCGAACAGGGCTCGAAGACTGAGTAGCGGCTGCCTGGGCCGAGCCCTCGGAAGCGGTCGCCTTGGCGGGCTTCACCGCCTCCGCAGACTTCGTAGCCTCCGCAGCCTTGGTCGTCTTTGCCACCTGAGACTGGGCAGACTCAGCCTGCGCGGATTCGGCATGCTTAGCCTCAACCTGCGCATTCTCAGCTACCTGCTGGGCGCGCAAACGAGCACGCGAACGCGGAGCCTTCGGCGCGCGCGAGGAGGAATGCCCCTCCGAAGAGAGACCAGAACTCATCGGCACAGCCTAAGCCTCCGACTTCTTCGACTCGCCACCGTGACGAACCTGCAGGGACTCCAGCAGACGAGCACCCAAAGCGGTCACGTCACCGGCGCCAACGGTCATCACAATATCGCCGCTCTGAGCGCACGCCACGATATCCTCAATAGCGCCCTCAGCGGTGGCGTAACGAACCTCAGAGAAACCAGCACCGGTAATCAGCTCACTGGTCACGCCCTCAATCGGCAGCTCACGAGCCGGGTAAATATCCAGCACATGAGCACGGTCAGCCATCGACAGGGCCTGCGCAAACTCCTTCGCGAACTCGCGAGTACGCGAGAACAGGTGCGGCTGGAAAATCACGTACAGGTTATGGCCATCAGCCACGGTACGACCAGTCTGCAAAGCACGGAACACCTCGGTCGGGTGGTGCGCGTAGTCGTCAAAGACCTTCACGCCGGCAACCTCACCGCGCAGGGTGAAGCGGCGGTCAGCACCCACGAAATCAGCCAGCGCGCGAGCAATATCAGCAGCCTCGTAACCAGAAATCAGAGCCGAAGCAAAAGCCGCAGAAGCATTCAGCTGGTTGTGGATACCGGGCACTTTCAGAGCAATATCCTGCTCACCCTCATAACGCACACCGCGGCACTCAAAAGACCACGACAGGTGCGACGACGAGGAAGAACCAGCGCTGGTAATCTCACTAATGCGCAGGTCAGCATCCGCCGACTCACCGTAAGTCACCACGGGCACACCCGCCGCACGAGAACGAGCCGCCAAATCAGCCGCGCCCGCATCATCAGCACAGGTCACCACAACACCGTTAGGCGCCAGCGAACCCACAAAACGGTTGAACGCCTCAAAGACACGCTCATCCGTCTCATAGAAATCCAGGTGGTCCGGCTCAACATTCGTCACCACAGCAATAGCCGGGCGGTAGCGCACAAACGAGCCGTCCGATTCATCAGCCTCAGCCACAAAAATCGACTCCGGACCCTGAGCACCCAGGTGAGCGTTCGTGCCGCGACCAGCAATCACAGTACCCACCGCAAACGACGGGTCAGCACCCAGCTGATCAAACATCACAGAAATCATGGAGCTGGTCGTGCTCTTACCGTGAGTACCGGCAACAGCAACCACCTGAGACTCACCCATCACAGCGGCAAGCGCCTCAGAACGATGCAGCACACGCAGACCCTGCGCACGAGCGGCAACAAGCTCCGGGTTATCCTCACGAATCGCAGTAGAAATTACCACGGTATCAACGTCCACAATGTTCTCAGCCTGCTGAGGAACACCCACACGAGCACCCGCAGCACGCAAAGACTCAACAGTAGCCGACTCCGCACGATCAGAACCGCTCACCGTCACACCAGCCTGCAGCATCAGAGCGGCAATAGCACTCATACCAGCGCCACCAATACCGATGAAGTGCACACGGCCCAACTCGCTCATCTTCGCACGCTCAGGAAACGGCGGGTTCAGCGGTGCCGGCAACACCATCTCAAGATTCATCAATTCAGTCATTACTTCTCAGCTGCTTTCAATACTGCTTCAGCCATAACGCGTGCCGCGTCACGGATACCAAGTTCATACGCCGCAGCGCCCATGCGCTCCAGCTCCTCCGGTTTCGCCATAAGAGCCGGAATCTCACGGGCGAACCACTCACCGGTGACCTCTGCATCCTTCACCAGCAGAGCCGCAGACGCCTCCACCAGAGAACGAGCATTCAGAGCCTGCTCACCATTACCAATAGGAAGCGGCACAAAAATAGCGGGAACACCCACCGCAGCAACCTCACTGACGGTCGCCGCACCCGAACGCACCAGCAGAAGATCAGCGGCAGCATACACATCCTGCATGCCGTTGCTGAACTCAATCTGACGGTAATTCGGGGCGCTCAACAACTCACCGTTCTCATCCAGAACAGCCTTACCCTTACCGGTAATATGCAGAATCTGGAAGTCCCACTCCGCAAAGTGGTCACGGCACGCCGCCACCGCATTATTCAGGCTCAACGCACCCAGCGAACCGCCCGTCACAATCACGGTCGGCTTCTGCGGGTCCAAGCCCAGGTTACGGCGAGCCTTCGAACGGTGCGCCTCACGGTTCAGGTAGGCAATCTCATCCTTCATCGGCATACCCACCAGGGTTGCACGCGGGAAAGGAGTATTAGGGAACGCCACACCGGTGAACTCCGCAAACGTACCACCCAGGCGGTTCGCCAAACCGGGCTTCGCATTCGCCTCATGAATCACCACGGGAATCTTAGCGCTCAACGCCGACAGGTACGCCGGCGGGCACACGTAGCCACCCACGCCAACAACCACGTCTGCATCTGCTTCTTTGAGGATGCGGCGGGTCTTCGACAGGCCACCAAAGAACTTAGCGGGGAAAGCCAAAGCGGCACGGTTAATGCTACGAGGGAACGCCGCACGAGGAATGAACTCAATATCGAAACCAGCTGCCGGAACCAGCTCGGCTTCCATCTTATCCGCAGTGCCCAGCATCAGAATCTTAGCGTTCGGTTCAAGATCACGAACCGCACGCGCAATCGCGAGCATCGGATTAATATGACCGGCGGTGCCACCACCGGCGAAGACTATAGAGGGCGCCTTCTTCGTCATAGGTCTTTCTCCCAACACATCGGTACAGCATCATTTTACGCTATCGCACCTGTTCAAAAGAGCGCCCCCGCCATTGAGCTACAACTCAACAGCGAGGGCTTTATCTTATATTCAGCACATATTCATCACGGGTAGAGGCACGAACCGCAGCTCACTCCCCCGAATGTCAGCCCCCGATATGCAGGCTTCACGGAGCGGGTTCCGCGGGGTTTAGCCCTGCTTGCGGGTACCGCGCTGAGCCGGACGCTGCGCCTGCTGAGCACCGTTCTTCGGAGCCCCCTTTGTCTGAGCACCCTGTCGCGGCACTGCCTGACGCTGTGCTCCCTGTCGAGGCGCTGCCTGTCGCTGGGCACGACGCTGACGGTCCTCAGGATGCAACGGCTGCAGACCCGCAGGCAACGAACCCGAGGGGCGGTGCTGTGCGCTACGGGGCTGAGTAGCACGAGGCTGCTGCACTCGCCTCTGAGCAGTAGGCTGCTGAGCGGTACGGGGCTGAGCAGTACGAGTCTGAGCAGGCTTACCCTGTGCCGCTCGAGTAGAGGCAGTACTCTTCTGAGGGACACGAGTCTGCTGGCCGGTACGCGGCTGAGCGGGAGCCTTCTGCGGAGCCGCCTTCTTCGGTGCAGGCTTCTGCGGGGCAGGCTTCTGCGGGGCAGGTTTCTGCGAGGCCTTCTGTTTCTGAGCTTCAGCCTTCTGCTCCGCCTTCACACGGGCAGCTTCCTCACGAGCCAGACGCGCCTCCTCACGAGCACGACGCGCCTCTTCTCGAGCCTGCGCCGCCTCCCGGCGAGCTTGCTCCCGCTCCTGACGCTCCTGCTCCCGCTGTTGGCGTTCCTGCTCCTTCTGCTGCTCATGAGCCACACGAGCCAGCTCACGCTGCTGATCCGGCGCAAAACCCAACCAACGGCGCAACGTGCTCTCCGGACCGAAAACAACCTTCAAAGGATTATGTTCCTTCAACAGGTGGCCACCAGCAGCCGCACGAGCCGCCTCCTCCTGATTCAGAACATCCTGCAACGGCGAACGACGCTGCCATTCAGCATTCTCACGACGAACCTCACGCACGCTCTGGGTCTCAATATTCGACGGTTTCGTCGCCCCACGCAACGGAGTCTGCCGCGCAAACGCCAACAACAAACCCGCCGCAAACAACGAGGACAACAGCGACGAACCACCATAGGAGACAAACGGCAAAGGCACACCAATCACCGGCAAAATACGGGACACCATGCCCATATTGATAATCGCCTGAGAGGTCAACCAAATCATGATGCCGCCCGTCGCCAGACGCACCAGCGGATCAGTAGTGCGCAGCATAATACGCACCGCGCAATACACCAGGCCCACATACAGCAGCAGAACCGCCAGCGTACCCAGCAGACCCAGCTCCTCACCAATAATGGCGAAAATATAGTCGTTATGCGCCTCAGCCAGGTAGTTGTACTTCTGACGCGACTGACCCAGGCCAACGCCCAAGAAACCACCGGTCGCCAACGCCACCTCACCAGAATTCGCCTGGTCACAGTTAGCGTTCGTACACGAACCCCAAATACCGAAAATACGAGCCACACGGTTCGCGCTACTGAGCACACCCACCAGCGCCAGCACCGCAAACGCGCCGCCAATCTTCAGCAACGAGCTACGAGAAGCACCCGCCAGCCACATCATGCCCACAAAAATGAAGCCATACACCATAGCGGTACCCATGTCACCACCGAGCATAATCAGCAGGACCAGGGCGCCCACACCATAAATCGAGGGGAACAGCGTACGCCAAATACTGCGAGAAATATCGCCGTGGCGGCTGTACACCCACGCCAGCCACATAATAATCGCCAGCTTCGAAAACTCCGACGGCTGAATCTGTCCGACTCCGGGGAGCTTCAACCAGTTACGGTTACCGTTCACCTCAACGCCAACAACCACCACAGCAAGCTGCATGACCAGCGCGACAATCAGCATCGCGTACACCACAAACTTCTTGTGGTAAACCCCAACAGGGATACGCGTAATACCCGCCATCGCGAGAACGCCCACGACCAAGAACATGATCTGAGACGAAACCTGCGAGAACGGCGACTGACCCTGCGAAATCATCGTGACGCTCGAAGCCGACAGCACCATAATGCAGCCAAAAATAGCCAGACCCAGGGTGGTGACCAGCAGCATCACCGGCACATCCCACAGGTCAGCCTTCAAACCACGACGGTACAGCCTACCGGCACGAGCACGGAACGGCGCAGAGAAATCCTCCAAACCGGCTCGCAAAGACGCCCAACGACCACTCGCGGTCGAACGCGCCGAAGAAGCCGAACGCTCCGAAGATGCGCTGGTACTCACATGCCCTCCTATAGGCCTCAACTGCCACGGATCCGTCGTGGCGAATACACGAAAAAGGTTCAGGGGTGGGACACCGTTACCATCCCACCCCCGAGAAGAACCCGCAGAAAGCACCCCGGTTACCCGAGACGCCCCTGCAGGTAACGTCCTAAGAGTCAGCCAGCTGGGCGGCAACAGCGTTCGCAAACGCATCACCGCGCACCGCATAATTCTTGAACTGGTCCATCGACGCAGACGCGGGAGCCATCAGCACGGTATCCCCCGGATGCGCCAGCTCAGCAGCCTTCGCAACGGCCGCGTTCATCACGGCAACGCCGTCCGAAGAATCAGCCACAGCGGCGGTCATATTGTAGGTCGGAACCTGCGGAGCGTGGTTAGCCAATGCCGACTTCAACGCCGCAGTATCGGTACCGATAATCAGCACAGCCTTCAGACGCTGCGCGTGGGCAGCAATCAGCTCATCGTACTCAACGCCCTTCGACAGGCCGCCAGCAATCCACACCAGCGAGGGGTAACCGCTCATCGACGCGTTCGCGGCGTGAGGATTCGTAGCCTTCGAATCGTTCACCCACATGATGTCGTTTGCGTAACCCACCAGCTGGTTACGGTGCGCACCGGTCTTGAAGGAACGCAGGCCAGCGCCCACAGCCTTCGGGTCAATATCAGCCGCACGGCACAGAGCCGCAGCCGCCAAAGCGTTCTCCACGGTGTGCTTCGCAGGCATCTTACCGGGAGCCGGAGCCAAATCCTCCAGAACCGCCAGCTCATACGCCTCGTTGTAACGGTTCTTCAAGAAGGCGCGGTCCACCATGATGTCCTCAGCCAGGCCGAGCATCGACACGGCGGGCATCTCAGTGGAGCTGAAGCCAATCGCGCGAGCGCCCTCAATAACGTCCGCGTTCTCAACCATGCGCAGGGTGTCCACATGGTCGGTGTTGAAGATGCAGGCAACCTGAGTGTGCTCGTACACGCGAGCCTTATCAGCCTTGTAACGCTCGAACGAACCGTGCCAGTCCACGTGGTCCTCAGCAATGTTCAGAACCACCGAAGCGTACGGGGACATCGAATGGGTCCAGTGCAGCTGGAAGCTGGACAGCTCCACCGCGAAGAACTCATAGGGCTCATCATCGGCAATGGCGTACACAATCGGCATGCCCACGTTGCCTACCTGAATAGCCTTCTTGCCGGCAGCCTTCAGGATGGAATCAACCATACCCACGGTAGTGGTCTTACCATTCGTACCGGTCAGGCACAGCCACTTGGGGGTCGGCAGGCCACTACGCTCGTTTAAACGCCATGCCAGCTCAACATCGCCCCAAATCTGGATACGGCGCTCATAAGCGTCCAGCATCACCGGGTGGTCGGGACGCACACCCGGAGAGGTCACCACAAGCTCGGGTTCCTGACCGTCTACCAGGGGCAGGGCACGCATGTGCTCGGGACCGAACAGGCCCTCAACCGGGCCGTACGCGTTCTTGTAAATCTCGATGCGCTCACTCTTCTCCGGAGTATCCGCGCCGTCGATGACAACGATCTTCGCGCCCAGCTGGGCAAGCACGTCGGTCACAGCGTCGCCGCTGGTGCCCATACCCACCACGACCACGCGCAGGTTAGCCCAGGGCGCACCCCAGTGAGTCAGCTCCGCGAGGCGCTCGTTCTCGTACACCGGGTTCACCGCAATAGCGGCGGCGTTCGCTTCAATGCGAGCTGTATCCGGCTGTTCAATAGTTGACATTAGTGAATCACTCCAGAAGTCTGCGAGAACCAGTCACCGAAGAACAGCGCCAGGGCGACGAGCACGCAGAGGGCATTAACAACCCAGAGGCGGAACACGGAGTTCACTTCGCCGCTGCTGACGGTACCGGGGGCAAGGCCCTTCTTATCAATTGAGTATTTGCCGTTGACGCCGACCTTCTCCATGTGGTGGTGGAAGGGGGTCATACGGAAGTAACGGTGCGCATGCAGGGGCTTCTCCCCCGCTGCGACCGAACGCTTACGGCTGGTCTTGAACACGAACTTCTGCACGATCACAGAGAATACTTCCAGCACGGGGATCAGAGCGATGACCAGCAGAAGCAGCTCGGTGCGGGTGAACAGCGCGAAAGCAACCATTGCGCCACCGAGCGCCAGGGAACCGGAGTCGCCCATGAAGATCTGTGCCTTCGACACGTTCCACCAGAGGAAGCCAGCCAGCGAACCCACCAGGGATGCGGCAATCAGCGCCAGCGAACCGGGGTCGCGCACATCGTAGCAGGCGGTGCCAGCACCGGCGGAGCAGGCGTGCACGTACTGCCAGATGCTGATGGTCAGGTAGCCGGAGAAGATGGTCATCATGATGCCGCCAGCCAGGCCGTCCAGACCATCGGTGAAGTTCACCGCGTTCGTACCGGACAGGGAGATGAGGGTAATCCAACCAACCAGCAGGATGGAGCCGAAGACCGCGCCCGCCGCGAACAGGTCAATGGGCAGGTCACGTACGAAAGAGATAGCGGTCGACGCCGGACGAGCACCCGACTCATTCGGGAATTGGAACGCCAGGTACGCAAAGGGCAGGGTCACGCCCAGAAGACCAATGGTCTTCTGCTTCTCGGTCAGGCCTTCGTTGCCCTTATTGCGGAACTTCATGATGTCGTCCGCCGCGCCTACACCGAGCATGCCCAGGGTGAAGGCGATGGTCAGCCACGCGGTAGCGGTCGGTACCGGCGCGGTACCGAAGAACAGGGCGCTCACCGCCAGGGTCAAGAAGTAGGCGAGAATCGCCGCGGGGATGAAAATCAGACCCGCCATGGTGGGGGTGCCCGCCTTGTGCTGGTGGGCCGCCGGGCCTTCCTCACGAATGAGCTGACCAAGCTTGAGGGCCGACATCTTCTTGATGTACACCGGCAGCGCGGTGAGGGAGATGAGGAATCCGAGGATTCCAGCAATCAGCACGGTAATCATAAAGCGCTACCCTTCGTTCGTGGTCTGTTCGGTCGAAGTACGGTCGCCGTTAGCGGCGCCGTCCAGGTGAGCGGCAAGGTGGTCGCTCAAATCGGTGGTTTCAACAAAGTCACCGGCAGAAAGCCAGGTCGGTGCCTGCTCTTCCTTAGCGCCGAAGGTGTACTCGGCGAAAGCAACCTGGTCACCCAGAATGCCCAGCTTCGCGCCGTTCGAGGACTTGAAAAGCACAATGTCACCGGGGCGAACCTCGGCGCGCAGAATCTGCTCTGCCTCTTCCGGGGTCTTCACCCAGGTCGCCTCATTACCCCAGGAGCCTTCCAGGTGAGCCGCATTGTAGGTGGGCTTCGTCTCGTCGCCCACAGCAATCAGCTTGGAAATGTTCATGCGCACCACGAGGCGGCCGATGCGGTCGTGCTCCTCCAGGGAGGCGTCACCGAGCTCCAGCATGGCGCCCAGAACAGCCCAGGTGCGGTGCGGCTGACCGGTCGCTGGGTCAACGGTGCGGCCCAGCTGCGCCAGGGTGCGCAGTGCCGCCGCCATCGACTCAGGGTTCGCGTTGTACGCGTCGTTAATGACGGTCACGCCGTCGGCACGGTCGGTGCGAGCCATACGCCACTTCGAAGCCGCCGCTGCCTTGTTGAGCGCGCGTGCAATCTTCTCACCCGAAATACCGCTGTTGTAGGCAATCGTTGCAGCAGCCAGCAGGTTGTGCACGTGGTGCTCACCGATTAGCAGCGAGGAAATCTCGTACTCGCTACCGTCGGGCAGGCGCAGAGTGAACTCGGGGCAACCAGCGTCGGTGGTGCGCAGGTTCAGCGCCGCAACGTAGCGTTCGTAGGGCTGGCCGTTCACGTCGGTCTTCTCGCCCACGCCAAAGTACGTAATGGGTGCAACCGAACGCGACGCCATGCGCAGTACGCGCTCATCGTCAGCGTTCAGCGCCAGGGAACCGGTCGGCTGAACACCCTCAGCCAGCTCGCCCTTGGTGCGCTCAATATTGTCCACGCCGCCGAACTCGCCAGCGTGCGCGGTACCAACCTTCAGGATTGCACCATGATCGGGGTGCGCAATATTCGCCAGGTACTCGATGTTGCCCACACGGTCCGCACCCATCTCAATGACCAGGTAGCGGGTGGATTCATCCGCACGGAAAACGGTCAGGGGCACACCCACCTCACTGTTGTAGGAGCCGACCGGTGCAACGGTCGGGCCCTCCGGGGTGAAAATGGCGGCAAGAAGGTCCTTGGTGGTGGTCTTACCGGCAGAACCGGTAATGCCGATAACGGTCAGCTCACCCTGAGCGCGCATCTGCTCAATGGAGTAGCGCGCCAAATCGCCCATCGCCAGCACCACATCGGGCACCTGAATGCTCGGGTAGGGCACGCCCTGCTCGTCGAGTACTTCACGCTCGACCAGCGCCAGGGTCGCGCCCCGCTCAAACGCCATGGGGATGAACCTGTGACCGTCAGTGACCGCACCGGGCTTCGCCACGAACAGGGTACCGGTCTGCACCTCGCGGGAGTCGGTGGTGGCGAAGTCTGCGTACACCTGCTCCTCACGGCCCTCCAGGCCGATAGCGGTGCCGCCGGTTGCCTCAATAATCTGGGCGGCGCTGAGCTTAATCATTCTTCACCATACCTTCAGCGGTCTTAGAGTCACTTTCATCGAGCATGCGCTGGTAGTCAGGCAGGATCTCGAAACCGTGCGCACGCAGGGCACGGGCGGTTTCAACGCGGTCGTCCAGGGCGATATCCACGCCGTCAACATCCTGTTCGGTTTCGTGGCCGCGGCCAGCAATCAGGATGGCGTCATGCTCGCCCGCCAGGGCAATTGCCGCATCAATAGCGGCGGCACGCGGAGAAATATTCAGGATCTGGGTGGCTCGGCGGTTCTCAGCCTTCTGCGCGCCCTCCTCAACGGCGGCACGAATCGGCTCGGGCGCCTCACCGTGCGGATCGTCATCAGTCACAACCACAATATCTGCGTACTGTGCCGCAATCGCACCCATAATCGGGCGCTTGAGCTGGTCACGCTCACCGGTCGCACCGAAAACAATCATGACCTTGCCGTCGCCGGGGCGATCCATCGCCTCCAGGGCACGGGTCAGACCGTCCGGGTTGTGTGCAAAGTCCACAATCGCGTGCGGAGCCAAGGAAATCAGCTGCATACGGCCCGGAACCACCGGAGTCAGAGCCGAACCGGACGCCAGCTCGGGCAGCAGGCGCTCACGCTCAGCGGAGTCAGTGTCCAGGTACGCCATGAGCGCCGCCAGCGCGGCATTCGAAACGTTAAAGTCAGCGGGTAGACCGGTGTAGCATTCAACGCTCTCACCGGCACCATTAGCCACGTGGAAGCGGTGGCCCAGGCCCTCACGCTGAACCTTCACCACAGCCCAGTCGCGGGCACCAAACTCTGCGGGCACCTCAGCCAGACCGGCACCGCGAGCAGTCACCAGACGGTGAACCTGCTGCGCACCCATCTGCTCGCAAGCAGCGGAGAACATCTTCTCGCCCCACTCGTCATCAGCAGTAATCACCGCAAGCTCAGCACGCTCAGGAGTGAACAGCTGCGCCTTCGACTCAAAGTAATGCTCCATGGTGCCGTGCAGATCCAGGTGGTCCTGGGTCAGGTTCGTGAAGCCAGCAACCGCGTACTTCACGCCGTCCACACGGTGGTAATCAATCGCGTGCGAAGACACCTCCATTGCGGCGCAACGCACCTGATGCTGACCCATAATCGTCAGCAGAGAATGCACGTGAGGAGACTCCGGGGTGGTCATCTTCGAAGGAACCGACACACCATCAATCAGAATCTGAATAGTGCCAATCAGACCCGTCTTCACACCCAGGCCGGTGCGGAACACCGACTCCAACATGTAGGTGGAGGTGGTCTTACCGTTCGTACCGGTCACCGCGTAACGGTGGGTGGCGGGGAACGAAGCCGAACCATAAATCAGCGCAGCCAACGGACCGACATACTCGCGCAGGTTCTCAGTCACCAGGAGCGGCACCGGCGCCTCACCCAGCAGCTGCGCACCGGCAGCATCCGTCAAAATAGCGGAAGCACCCAGCTTCAACGCAGCCTCAGCAAACTGCGCACCGTGCACCTTCGCACCGGGCAGAGCCACGTACAGGTCCTGCGGGCGAACACCTCGGGAGTCCATGCTAATACCGGTGACCTCAACAGAATCACCGGATTCAGAACCCTGAACGCCACTAGCCGGCTGGGCACTCACCTGAGCACCCAATCCCTGCAGATGTTCGCGAAGGTGCGCCAAACTCACCGGGCGCACAGAATTCGGGCGCAGAGTCTGAGCGTCGCCGCCCAGCAGGTTCTGGCCGGGTGCGTGAGATGCGGTATCCATCGTCCTTCTTTCCTCTCCGCTGTCCGAAGCGGTGAGCTCTGTATGGTCAATGCGCTCAAGGCACACAGGGTCATTCAATATTCTACGGTCTTTAGGCTTCGACAGGTGTTCAGTACCGGAGCTTCTTCATCACGAATCAGCTACCGGGCGCCTCTCCCCCGTCTGCCCTTAGCCCGTCTTATTGGGGCTGTCCTCAGCAAAAATCGGAATCAGATTCGGCTCACCGGTAGAACGCGGCACGTTATAGGTGTGCAGGGTCTTCTCCATAATCTTGGAGAACTCCGCCGTCGTACCGTTCGTACCCACGCTACCCTCGGGACGCTGCATGGTCACCGCAACCAAGAACTGCGGGTTCTCAATCGGCGCCACACCAATAAAGGAGGTCGTGTTGCCGTCGTAGCCGCCCTTCTCACTCGGAGCTTCCGCAGTACCGGTCTTACCGCCCACGCGGTAGCCGGTGACCTTCGCGGTGCGGGCGTGGCCCTGATCCACCACGTTCTCCATGAGAGTCAGGCAGGAGGCGGCAGTTTGCTCACTCACCATGCGTTCACCAGGCTCCACGGCACGCTTATGTTCGGTACCGTCCGCGTCAATGATCGCGTCCACAATGCGCGGCTTCAGACGAACACCCTTATTGCCCAGCGCCTGGAAAATCAGCGCGGTCTGCAAAGGAGTCTGCGCAACACCCTGACCGAACAACACCGTGTACTGCTGACGGCCGTCCCAATCCCGCCAATCAGCAAACAGGCCCTGCTGCTCGCCGGTCAACTCAATGCCGGTGAACTCACCAACACCATACTTCTTTAACCAGTTGTAGCGCTCTTCCTTGCTGAGCTTCTGACCGACCAGCACCGTACCGGTGTTCATCGAGTCCGTAATAATGCCCGAGAAAGTACGCCGCTGCGCCCCGTGATCAAACGCGTCCTTGAAGGTCTGGCCGTCAATCGTGAGGGTCGCGGGCACATCATACACGCTAGTCGGAGTCGTCAGGCCCTGCTCAATCAGCGCCGAAGAAGTCAGCATCTTCTCGGTCGAACCGGGCTCCACACTCTGCGAAATAGCGCGCGGAGTCATGTCCGCCGCATCCTCAATGGTTGCCGCGCCCGGGTCCATCGTAGAGGAATCAGCGAGAGCCAAAATGGAGCCGTCACGCACATCCATAACAATGGCGGTGCACCATTCAGCCTTCAGCTCCTCAGCGCGGGCACGAACCACCTGCTGCGCAAAATACTGCACATCACGGTTAATGGTCAGGCGAATATTTTTACCGTCCACCGCCAGGCGTTGCTCTTCCTTCGCCACGGGGATACGCACACCATCAGCACTAATCTCGTAGGTACGTTCACCGGGGGTGCCGGCAAGTTCCTTCTCGAAGACACGCTCAATGCCCACCGAGAAGTTACGGGAAACCGTACCGCCCTTACCGTTGCCGTCAGCCTCTTCAACAATGTTGTATTTGCCGACCACGGAGCCACCCACACTACCGTTGGGGTACAGGCGCTGGGAGAACGCCTCACCGTAGATGAAGGGCGCACCCAGAGCATCAATCTTATTGAAAATTTCCGGGGTGATATTTGCCTTAATCACCGAGTACTTGGAGGTGCCATCCAGCTTGGACTTGATGAACTCATCGGTAATGCCCGGGTCAACGGTCTTGAGAATATCAACCATCTCGTACACCAGCTGGTTGGGGGTGACCTCAATCTTCTGGGTGCGATCCTCGTTGTAACGCTTGAAGGTCGCCACAGCGCTCTGATCTGCGGTCAGGTTATAACGCTGCACGGTACGCGCCATAACGTTACCGTTGATATCGAGAATCTGGCCACGCACAGCAGGCAGCACCTGCGAGCGCAGACGCTTCTGACGGGACGCATTCGCCACCGCACCGGGGTCAAAGCCCTGGCGGATAAACAGGTTCGCACCGATAACGCCCAGAGCGCAGGTGGCTGCGGCGCCTGCGACGAAGCCACGGCGGGTCAGATCCGGCTGACCGGATGCCGATTCGTTCGCGTTCTTACGCGCGTCGGAGCTCATGCGGTGGTCCTTTCGCTGGTCTAGTCTATCGGTGATGCTACGCATCCTGTGGTCAATATGGTTTATCGTGCAGCCTGGCTTGCTGCGGGGCTAGCGGCAGGGTTCGCCGCGGGTTGCTGAGCGGCGCTCGGGGCGGCGGATGCAGCCGGGCTGGCGGGTGCGCTATTCGCCGGTGCGGGGTTGGCCTGCTGGGCGGGGCTCGCCGAGGCGCTTGCAGATGCCTTCGCCGCAGCGCTCGCCTGGCCGTGGCGCTGCTGAACGGACTTGTCCGCATCCACAATGCCCTTGGCGTAGCTTTCGTTCGAGCCAGCCACCGGCGGGGCGATCAGGTTCTCCTGCTTGCTTCCCTCGATGCCGGTCGGGCTTGCCACCGGGGCGGGGGTGCCCTCAATCGTGGAGGACTGCAGGTTCAGGGTCGCCTGCGAAGAGCTTACAAACATGCCCAGGGTACTTGCACGAACCGCCAAATCCTGCGGAGCTTCTTTGAAGCCAATCTCCTGCTGAAGCGCCTGATTTTCTTGCACCAGCTGTTGCTCCTGCGCGCGCAAATCCACCATGTCGTACTGGCGGGTCACAATCAGCACGTTCAGCAGCAGAATAAAGACCAGGGTCAGCGGGATCGCCGCGAAGACAGCGAGCATGGTCGGCGGGCTGAGCTTACGAGCTCGACGGCGAACCGTCGAGAGCGGGTGACGCGACTTCGGCTTCTCCTCGCGGGTCTCCTCAGTGCGAGCAGCCGCACGAACGCTCGAGGGCACGCGGCTCGCGTTCGTCGAGGTGCGCTTACCGCCGTGCGAAGCAGCAGTACTGGCGGGGCGAACTACCGGCTGGGCTGCAGTGACCGGCTCCAGACGCGCGGTGCGGGTACGACCGGAGTGTGCGCGAGTGGAGGCGCGGCTCGCCCCGGTCGATGCGCCAGTAGAGGATGCGCGGGTAGAGCCAACGGCGCTGGGGGTACCGGCGGCAGGGCGCGAGGAACCGGCGCGTCGACTCCGCGGTGCGCCCTGGGTGCGGGTGGGGCGCTGGGATGCGTGCTGGGTGCTCACTCTTCTTCGCTTTCTGTCTTCTACTTGGCGGGGATGCGGATCTTCTCGGCTGCGCGCAGCTTGGCGCTGGCGGCGCGGGAGTTCTGTTCGATTTCCTCGTCGGTAGGCGGTTCGGCGCCACGGGTAATGATTTGGACGGTGGGCTTGTGTTCTTCAAGCTCCACGGGGAATCCCTTGGGCGCCTTGGAGGTTGCCTCTGCGGTCAGTGCCCTCTTGACGATTTTGTCTTCGAGGCTGTGGTAGCTCATGGCGACGAATCGGCCGCCGAGGTTGAGCGCCTCCAGGGCTGCCGGTACGGCGCGTTCGAGGGCTTCCAGCTCGTGGTTCACTTCGATGCGCAACGCCTGGAAGGTGCGCTTGGCGGGGTGGCCGCCGGTGCGCTGTGCGGCGACGGGCACTGCCTTCTGGATAATGCGCACGAGCTCGCCGGTGGTTTCCAGGGGCGCGTTGGCGCGGGCAGTGCAGATGGCACGGGCAATACGCGAGGCGAACTTCTCTTCGCCCCAGTTGCGGATAATGCGGCGCAGCTGGTCTTCGCTGTATTCGTTGACGACGATGCGGGCGGTGAGCTCATCTTCCGAGTTCATGCGCATGTCCAGGGGTGCGTCGTAGGAGTATGCGAAGCCGCGGGTGCGTTCGTCCAGCTGCATGGAGGAAACGCCCAGGTCCATCAGGATGCCGTCGATGCCCTGCACGCCGGCGGTTTCCATGGCGCGGTCAATTTCGTCGTAGACGGCGTGAACGGGAACAAAACGGTCACCGAAACGTGCCAGACGCTCACCGGCGATGGCGTGCGCCTGCAGGTCACGGTCAATACCAATCAGCACAAGGTTTTCGAAGCGCTCAAGCAGCGCCTCAGAGTGGCCACCCATGCCGAGAGTACCGTCAATCACGTAGGCGGTACCGCGCTCCTCAACGGCGCGCTCAATGCCGGGTGCCAGCAGGTTAATGCAGCGGTCCAGCATGACGGGCACGTGGCGTTCGCTGGCTTCACGCTGGGAGAGGTTCTCAATGGATGCGCCGGTCACCTTAGCGGCAGTACCGGATGCGGTCGTACCGGTTTCGGGGGCGTGGTCTACGCTCATGGGTGCTCCTGTGAGAGTTTGTCCTGCGGGGTGGCTTACGGAAGAGTGGTGCGGTGGTGATAGAGAGATGCCGGGCGGTAGCCGTCGCGCCGGCGAGGTGCCGACTAGAGCAGCGGGCTGAACGGGTCCTCGTCGAGGGAAGCGAATTCAGCTTCGGTGCGGGCGAGGTATTCCTCCCAGGCGGCTGCATCCCAGATTTCTGCGCGGGTTCCGGATCCGATGACGACAAGGTTGTCGCTCAGCCCTGCGTATTGGCGCAGTATCGGCGGGATGGTGATGCGTCCCTGCTTGTCAGGCAGTTCGTCTGAGGCTCCTGAGAGGAAGACTCGCAGGAAGTCTCGGGCGGCTCGTCCGGGCAGGGGCGCGGTGCGCATCCGCTCGTGGATGCGTTCAAATTCTGCGGCGGGGAAAACGTACAGGCATCGTTCTTGACCGCGGGTCAGAACGAGGCCTGCAGAGAGTTCCTCACGGAATTTGGCGGGAAGGATGATGCGTCCTTTGGCGTCCATTCGTGGTGAGTAGGTACCTAAGAACATTCACTTCACCTCCCCGATGTGTGCCGTTGTACTAAAGTCTGCGGGAGCGTGATTGCTCCATATTCCTGTAGGTGCCGACGGCGGGGCATGCCGGGCGGTCACCTCCGCCGTTTGCTTGAGGGCACGGCGATAGGACTGACTTTCAGCTTTCCCCTCCACTTTACCCCACTTTCCACCACCTACCCCACCCTACAGAGTATCTTTTAGTGTTTTTATGCTCTCTTCTGCATTTTTAACGCTGGCACACAGCTTCTACACAGCTTCGGGTCACACTCGCTCAACACCTCGCCCTCATCATGCTTGCCACACACTGACTCAACTACAGACTCAATGGCTACAGACCCAATGGCGGGGTCGATTGCGGCAATCAGCATGCTCAGCCCACCAGCCTCTAAAGCACCCGTCTATCACTAGTTCGGGCATAGAAAAAGCGGAAGGCAAGAGAATTCTTACCTTCCGCTTGTGAAGTTTAGATGGCTCAGAGAGCACAGACACTCAGCCTCGAGACAACGCTACGCAGTATTGGCTACACGCATCAGATACGCAGTATTAGAACTGACCGTTATTGCGTTCGTCCCAGCGGTCCTCCAGACGGTTCATGAAGGAGGAACGCTCCTTCTGCTCACGCTGACGCACACGCGCTGCACCCTCTGCCTTACCGCCCAGGAAGGAATCCACGGGGGTCTTCTTGCTGGTGGTTGCGAAGTACACGCCACCTGCCGCGAAGAGGAAGCCGAATACACCCAGCCAAATCATATTGGACGCGACCGCACCAATAATGATACCCAGGCCAATGAGGACGAAGAGAATACCGAGAGCCAGGTGGCGAGCGCTAAAGACCGGCGCGGTGTTGCCGGTCGAAGACATGGAGGAGGCAAAGTGCGGGTCCTCATTGCTCATGAGTTCTTCGAGCTGGTCCAGAACCTTCTGTTCACGCTCGGACAGTGCCATCGTTTTCTCCTTTGAGGTGTCGCTACTCAAGATGACGTCGGTATCAGCCGGGTTAGCTAGTGCATCAGCTGGCGCAGTGGGCGCTTCTTCCCATTGCATGTTTCCGGTCGTATGCTTCCCATCGTACCGCGCGGGACGGGGTTGGCGCATTCTTTTTCGGGCAGAAGCTCTTTATGACCTCTTTTCGTCAATGCCCTTTTCATCAATGCTCTTCTCGGGTGCGGTAACTCCGGAGGCAGGTTTGAGGCTTTCTTGCGAGTACTTGCGGTGAATCGCGTCCATGACGTGCTCCACTTCGGACCATCTGCCACTCTTCACGAGGCGAGCACCGGATCCCGAATGAGCACCAGATCCCGAGCGGGCGCCGTTCTCCGGGCCATTGCCCACTCCCCCGCCACCGCCTCGTTGTGCTGAGGCAGTTCTGGCGGAGGTGGTTCTTGCGGACCGTGAGTTTGCCCCGTTCTCGATGGAGTCGAAGAGGGTTTGCTGCACCCCGTCTTCGGCGCGGGCGAGTTTTTCGGCGCGCACGCCAATGAGCCGCAGGGCGCGTGGCGCCTCCTGACCCACCAGAATTTCATCGGCTCGCAGGGCTTCCAACGCCAGGGAGGCGATCTGCATGCCAGAGTCCACGGGCACATTTATGGGGATAGCGCGGGTGTGCGTTTCGAAGGTGCTGTAGCGGATTTTGAGGCTGAGCCCTCCGGCGAGTTTCCCGGCGGATCGCAGGCGCTTTCCCAGCTTGAGACTCAGCTCCCGAATAGCAGCGCTCACCTCCTGGGCATCGGTCGTATCCGTCTCGAAGGTGTGCTCGCCACCCATGCTTTTCTCTTCGCGTTCGGTGATCACGGGGCGTTCATCAATACCGCGCGCCATGGCCCAGAGGTGCTCCCCCTGGGCGGTGCCGAAGCGTTCTTTGAGCCAGTCCAAGCTCATGGACCTCATCTGGGCGATGGTGTGAATACCGTATCTGGAGAGCTGCTCGGTGCTTTTCGCACCCACGCCCCACAGGTCAGAGACTTTTCTAGGGTCGAGGAATTCTTGAACGCGCTCGGGTGGAATGACCCACAGCCCGTTCGGCTTACTGCCGGTGGATGCCATTTTGGCGAGTAGCTTATTGGGTGCAACCCCCGCGGAGGAGGGCAGGGAGAGCTCCTGCGCGATGCGGTCGCGAGCGCGCTGCGCCAGGGCGACGGGATCTTGGCCGTGCAGGTAGGCGCCGGTCAGGTCCACGAAGGCTTCGTCCACGCTAACCTGCTCGACGTAGGGGCTCAAATCGTGAAGGATTGCCATGACGGCGCGGGAGTAGTGCCGGTAGTCGCCGCGCAGCGGCAGGACGGTGGCGTTGGGGCTGAGGTTCCGGGCGCGACTGAGCGGCATGCCGGAGCGTACCCCGTGGGCGCGCGCCTCGTAGGAGGCGGAGCAGACCACAGAGCGGGGACCGAGGGGCGCCACGATAATGGGTTCGCCGCGCAGGGCGGGGTTTTCGAGGAGTTCGACGTTGACGAAGAAGGCGTCCATGTCCAGGTGCATAATGACGCGGCCGTTCCTAGCGCCGCCGTTCTTGCCGGTTCGCTTCTGCCCCATGTCGCCTCCTCTCATAGCTTCTACTCCCGCCTACCGAAAATATAGCACATTTCTACGAACAATAGGGGCAATATATCGTAAACGTGTTCGCAAATACGTTCTCTTGGGCTTTTCTCCACTAAGCTAGAAGAAGTGCACACCGCACGGCATCAGGACCGTACATAGCGACCATCAGCGAGGATAGTATGACTCCCCCTTCTCCTTCCGGAGCACCCACTCCCCAGGCGACCGAGAGCCTCACCGTAGCAGCCCCGAAGATCCCGGCGGATTCTGCGCACCTCGCCGAGCGTATTGCTGAAGAGCAGCGAGCCTACCTGCACGCTTTTGACACTCTCATGGCTGAGTTTTTTACCCGCCAGCGCGAGCTACTCGAGGGCATTTCTTCTGAGACTCTACCCCTGCTGGAGGCTATTGAATCCCTCTCCACCGGCGGCAAGCGCCTGCGTGCCCTGCTGAGCTACTGGGGTTGGCGAGGTGCGGGCGGCGCACCCGTAACCGAGAACCGCGCATCCTGGTCTATTGTGAAGGCCGGCATGGCGGTGGAGCTGTTCCAGACCTCCGCACTGATTCACGACGACATTATCGACCGCTCCGATACCCGCCGCGGCGCTCCCTCCGTGCACAAGCGTTTCGAGGCGGCGCACGAGCAGAATGGTTGGCGCGGTGATGCTTTCAACTACGGTCTGACCGGCGGTATTCTTGCCGGCGATCTGACCCTGGCGTGGTCTGCCGAGGTTTTCGCGTCCCTGGGTGAGGGAGCGATTTATGGCGCCCCTGCACGCACTATTTTTGACCGGATGCGCACCGAAGTTCTGGCGGGTCAGTACCTGGACGTCTACTCCGAGGTTCTCGAAACCGAGGACGCTCAGGCGGCTCTGCAGCGTGCCCTGAACGTGATTCGTTTCAAGTCCGCCAAGTACTCGTGCGAGCACCCCTTCACGATTGGTGGTGCTCTGGCTCTGCAGGCTGCCGCGCTGGAGAGCGGTGCATGTGCCGTGAGCGAGCAGCACCCGGTACTTGCCGGTTACCGTGCGTTCGGCCTGCCGCTGGGTGAGGGCTTCCAGCTGCGTGATGACGAGCTGGGCGTCTTCGGCCAGCCCGAGGTGACCGGTAAGCCCGCTGGCGATGACCTGCGTGAGGGTAAGCGTACCGTGCTGGTGGCGCTCACCTCCGCCGTCCTCGACGAGAAGGACGCGGCGCTTCTGCACAATAGCTTAGGCAACCCCGAGCTGAGTGATGAGCAGGTGGAGCGCATCCGCGAGCTGATGGTTTCTTCGGGCGCTTTCGCCAAGCATGAGCAGCTGATTGAACAGAAGTCTCAGGCTGTGTTTGAGGCGCTGGAGGCGATGAACCTGGACGAGCTGGCGCATGCGGCACTGACCGATATTGTGGGTCGTGCTCTGCGCCGCAAGGCATAGATGCGCTACGTCGCAAGGCGTAGAGGTTCAACACAGTTAGAACGTTAAATAGGTTGAGGCGGCATACCGAAGTATGCCGCCTCAACCTATTTAGCTATAGTACTGAGCCGCTATTACCAAGCCAGATTACCAAGCCAGTGCCTGCGCACGGCGACGGATCTCGGTCTTACGACCGTCAATCAGCGCGTCGATGGGGCGGCCGGGCAGAGAGTCGTCGTTGGTGTACAGCCACACGATAGCTTCTTCATCGCTGAAGCCGGAGTCCTTCAGGACAGCGAGGGTGCCCTTGAGGGATTCGAGTACTCGCGAACCGTTCATGAACAGTGCGGGTACCTTGCGCACGTTGGTTTCCGGGTCGCGCAGAGCGATGAGCGTACCGTCAGAAATCAGGTTGTGAACGCGGGTCACCTTCAGGTCGAGTGCCTGCGCAATTTCGGGGATAGTTACCCAATCGCCGACGAGGGCGAAGGTCTGAGCAATATTTTCGTTAGTCACCTTTTAAGAGTGCCAGAGCTGGCACGTATTTACCACTTTTGACCCGCCGCAGGTTCGCTGCCCCTCCCGGATTCTTTCGTTCTTGTGCCCTGCCCGTTGTTCTTGCGTTGGAGTCGGGTCCACCGGCACTTTGTAAGAATTCGCTGAGTGTTCACCTGCCCGGCGCCCTTTGGCATCGCTTCTGCCCAGGTGGGCGGGCTAAAATGTTGAGACGTATGAATACTCCCAGCCCACGCCGGATTTCTCCTGTGAACCCTCGTTCTTCTGCAAATACTCCTGTTCCTCCCGCCACCCGTCCCGCTGCCCCGGATACCGCTATTGGTTCTTCGCAGTGGCTCAGTGGCGCCATTATTGAGGGTCACTACCAGGTGGGTTCGCTTATTGGCCGCGGCGGCATGAGCGAGGTGTATTATGCGCTGGACCTGTGGTCGAATAACCCGGTTGCGCTCAAGGTTCTCTCCCCCGCTCTGGCTGAGGATGCAGCGAACCGTCAGAAGTTCCACCGTGAGGAGCGCTCGATGCGCCAGGTAGGTGGCGGCGGGCATACGGTGGGTGTGATTTCATCGGGTACCGAATATTTTTCGGGTCAGATGGTCATGTATATCGTGCTCGAGTACGTGCACGGTTGTACGCTGAGCCAGCTGCTACGTGTGCGTAATGCCCTCTCGCTGGGTGAGGCTCTGGATATCCTCATTCCGGTCGTGGAGGCGCTCTCGGAGGTTCATGCGAACCGCTACCTGCACGGCGATATTAAGCCGGGCAATATTCTTCTCGACGCTAACGGCCAGGTGAAGCTCACAGACTTCGGTCTCTCCCGCCGTGACGATCAGGTGGATGCGGGCGCCCCCATGGGCACCCCCGCCTACGTAGCGCCGGAGGTTCTTGATCCGAAGGTGAAGGTCGGAGCTCAAGCTGATATTTTTGCACTCGGCGTGATGATGTACCGCATGCTTTCAGGTCGTCTGCCCTTTGTGGGTCTGGAGAATGACCAGCAGGTGCTCTACCACAACGCCAATATTGAGATGCCCGCGCTGACCGATGTCGCGCCGGGTGCGGACCGCGACATTGCGGGGCTGATTTCGTGGTGTACCCGCAAGCAGCCGCACGCACGCCCGGAGGATGCGACCGAGCTGTTCACGGCTCTGCTGGAGATTTCTGAGTCGTTGGGTGAGTCTGAGCGTGCTTGGCGCGCCCCCTCGTGCCCGGAACCGGAGCTTCCCCTTTGGGAGGCCGTCGCCGATATTGCGGAGCGTAGCGGCGCCGCGCAGATGGTGCGTAACACCCCGATTAGCGCGTTTAGCGATGCCCGCGATCTGCTCGCCTACGATGTGTACTCCCCCGACAGCCTCGTGTACGATGCCTCGGCAGCGAGTCAGGGCGTGCACCTTGCCGACGTGGATGCTGAGGACTCCGTGCTCAACCGCCAGGGCATTCCGCCTCTGGTGAGTTCTGCCTCCGATAATGACGATTCTGACACTGATCAGGAGAAGGAAGGCTCAAAGGGCAAATCCGGCAAGCATGGTCTGGGTTCGTTCATGGGCCGCCGTACCGCCGCGGCGAAGGGCCCGCTGACTCAGTCCGTTGGCATTGGCCCGCAGACGGAGCAAGAGTTCATCTCAGCTAACGGCGAGTACGCCCCAATCCATGCGGAGCGTTCGTTGAGCCCCTCCGGCACACGTCGTTCGAAGTCTAAGGGACCGGCGAGCGCGTCGGAGGCTTCACCGGCAGAGGAGACCGCTTCTTCTCAGGAATCCGAGCAGTCTTCGCAGAAGGATCCTCGCCTGCCCGCCAAGCAGTTTAGGACCCCGCCCTCGGGTATGGCGGTGGGCGGTTGGGCTCTGGCGCTGATTCTGCTGGGCATGGGTTCGAGCTTCACCGGCTGGTGGCTTGCAACCTCGCTCGTGCAGTCGCAGTGGTGGCGCAATATTGAAGCGTTCCTGACCTTCTAGTAGCACGCCTTACCGAACGCCCCGTCCTCGCCTGTACCGCGCGCAGGTTAAACGATAATGCCCGGGTCTTCGCTCATAGGGAGTGAAGACCCGGGCATTTGTTTTTGCTATTCCCCGCCGACTAGTACCCACTGGCTAGTACCCGCTGACTAGTACGGCGAGGCGTATGAACGTTTTATGCGCGGTTCTTGAGGTACTCGGAGACCAGGAACGCGATTTCCAGGGACTGCGAGTGGTTCAGACGCGGGTCGCACAGGGACTCGTAGCGGTCAGCCAGTGCTGCCTCGTCGATAGCGTCGGAGCCGCCCAGGCACTCGGTCACGTCGTCGCCGGTCATCTCCACGTGAATACCGCCGGGGAACGAGCCCAGAGCCTCGTGCACCTCGAAGAAGCCGCGAACCTCGTCGAGCACATCGTCGAAGCGGCGGGTCTTGTAGCCGGAGGGCACGGAGATGGTGTTGCCGTGCATCGGGTCGGTCACCCACACGACCTTCGCGCCCTCGGCCTGCACGCCTTCAACGATGGAGGGCAGCTTCTCGCGAATGTTCTTCGCGCCCATGCGGGTGATGAAGGTCAGGCGGCCGGGCTCGCGGTTCGGGTCGAGCTTGTCAATCAGTGCGAGTGCGTCCTCGGTGGTGGTGGTCGGGCCGAGCTTCACGCCGATGGGGTTGCGGACCTTGGAGAGGAAGTCCACGTGGGCGTCATCGATGCCGCGGGTGCGCTCACCAATCCACAGGAAGTGTGCGGAGGTGTCGTAGGGCAGGTGGGTGCGCGAATCGATGCGGGTCAGGGCGCGCTCGTAGTCCAGAACTAGTGCCTCGTGGCCGACGTACATGTCGGTGGTCTTGAGGGCCTCGAAGTTCACACCGCATGCTTCCATGAATTTGAGGGCGCGGCCGATTTCGTTAGCGGTCTTCTCGTAGCGCTCGTGGGCGGGGTTAGAGGTGAAGCCTCGGTTCCACTGGTGCACGGCGCGCAGGTCGGCGAAGCCGCCCTTGGTGAAGGCGCGCACCAGGTTCAGGGTGGATGCGCTGGTGTGGTAGCCGCGCAGCATGCGCTTGGGGTCGTGTACGCGGGCTTCGGGAGTGAAGTCGAAACCGTTGACGGTCTCGCCGCGGAAGGAGGGCAGTGTGACGTCGCCGCGGGTTTCCATGTCTGCGGAGCGCGGCTTGGAGAACTGGCCCGCCATACGACCCATCTTCACCACGGGCATGGAGGCGCCGTAGGTGAGCACTGCAGACATCTGCAGGATGGTCTTGACGCGGCCGGAGATCTTGTCGGCGGTTGCGCCCGCGAAGGTTTCTGCGCAGTCGCCGCCCTGCAACAGGAATGCGCGGCCTTCAGCAACCTCACCGAGTGCCTGGCGCATGGCGTCGACCTCACCGGCGAAGACGAGCGGCGGTACCGAGTTCAGCTCAGCGATGGTGCTCTCAAAATCTTCGTGCTCGCTCCAGGTGGGCTGCTGGTCAATGCGCAGCTGACGCCAGGTGTCTAGGCCGTGGTCGGTGGCCTGCGAGGTGCTGAGGTTTTGGTTGCTCATCTTCACTCCATTGGGATGGTCTTGTGCGTTTTCTGGTTCAGCCGCGTTTCGGGTGCTCGGCGCGCCCTGTGCGGCGTGCTGGCTTGCGATTCTTCAGGCCGAATAGACCTAATTGTACTCTTGCTTGCTTCAACACCTAACCCTGCAGTCAGGTACATCTCACATGTTTAGATAGCGCCACCCGGTGTCGGCGCCACCCGGTGTCGGCGATACGCGGGTTGATGAGCACCGTTGCAGAGCCGCATACGAAAGGGCGGGATGCGGCATGTACCGCATCCCGCCCTCTGGCGTATGTGCGCATCTGGAGTATATGCGCATCCGAGGTGTTGTCTCAGGGTGCTGTCTCAATGCCTAGTGCTGCAGGTGTGCGACTGCCTCATCAGCGCTCATGTTTTTATCAGTCATGAGCTTCTTGACGCGGTCGGCGTACACGTCCACGTATTCCTGGCCGCTGAGGGCACGGATCTCGGAGCCAATACGGTCGGCGATTTCACGCTGAACGCGGTGGCTCAGGTCTGAGCCGTCGGTGTATTCCTCGAAGGTGAGGGGCTTACCGATAATGGTACGCACCTGGATGGGCTTGCCGTCATGGCGCAGACGGATACGGTTCGAGCCGGAGGGCTGAATCAGGTCGGTACCGATCTGGCCGACGGGAACTACGGGCACGCCGGTTTCCAGGGCGAGGCGGGCAACACCAACTTTGGGGCGGTAGCCGCGTCCGTCGGGGCTACGGGTACCTTCAGGGTAGATACCGATAACGCCGCCGTCCTTAAGGACCTGCGCACCGGCGTTGAGGGATTCCTGGCTCTTCTGACCGCCGGAGCGGTCCATGGGAAGCTGACCAACACCGCGGAAGAACGCCGCCATGGCGCGCCCCTTCACGCCGGGGGTAGTGAAGTAGTCGCTCTTGGCGAGGAAATTCACGGTGCGCGGCATGGCGAGAGGAATAAAAATGGAGTCGCAAAATGCCAGGTGGTTGCTGGCGACGATGTAGGGCCCCTCGGGCAGGTTTTCCAGGCCAACCACGTCGTGGTGGTACAGTCCCTGCAGCAGGGGTGAGCCAAGAACCTTGAGCGTTGAATAGAGGGCGGTGTTAGGCATTGGGGACTCCTCTCTGAATATTCCCGGGTCAATTCTATCTTGTCTGGAGCGTAGCGAGAGAACGCGCGATAATTAAAGAAAAGAGAACGATTTTTCTGCGCACCGGTGTATCGGGTGCGCTGGGGGCGATATACCAGCATCGGTGCTGTATCCGTGGTAGCCGGTCAGGGTACGCTATAGAGCCTCACCTGCGCTCATACTCGCGCAGGTTGGCGGAGGAGGACCATGAGCATTTTCGATAATTCGCTGGAACCGATTAAGAGGATTCGGCGCAAGGCTCGCGAGCGCAGGCTTCTTGCGACCCAAAATGTTAAGGAATCTTTGGCGCGTCGCCTCGGGGAAGAGCAGGATGCGTTCGACCACTCCCCTGTTTCTTTTGCCCCTGATTCGGTGCAGCATTCCGTGGGTATTTTGCTGGTGCATGGTTTTACGGGTTCGCCGCACAGTATGCGCCCGTTGGCTCAGCGTTTCATGAAGCTTGGTTATGCGGTAGAGATGCCGTTGCTGACCGGTCACGGTACTCATTGGAAAGATTTGCGCGATAGCACCTATGAGCAGTGGCTGGCTTCTGCCGAGCAGGGGTACCGCCGCCTGACCGATCAGGGTCTGCGTGTGGTGGTCATTGGCATGTCGATGGGCGGCACGGTGGCAACTCATCTATCGGCGCGTCTGCCTGTGGCGGGTACGGTGCTGATCAACCCGTACATGGTGGATGTGAACCCGATGATGCGCCACGCCGGTAAGGTGTCGAAGGTTCTGCCGGTGCTCAAGGCGATCGGGTCTGATATTGCGGTTCCGGGTGTGAGCGAGGGCGCGTATTCTATCGTTCCAACGGCAGCAGTGCATCAGCTACATCTTTTGGGTGCTGAGACTCGTGCTCTGATCCCGCAGTTGAAGTCGCCGGTGCTGTATTTGCGTTCACTGGGCGATCATACTGTGTCGGATAGCTCCCATAGATATTTTCTCGAACATTGTTCAGTTCCTGTAGAATTTAGGTGGCTGACCCGCAGCTACCATGTGGCAACCCTGGACTATGACGCAGAGTATCTGCTCTCCACCATCCAAGATTTTGTCGCATCCCTAAACCACTAAATTCTGAAGGTTCTACGCACCAACCGGCGCATGCATCACCCGCCGCGGTGCGCAGAACACTCAGAAAGCCATCACGGCACCTCGAGAAATCGAGGACAGCCCGCGGCACCGGACCGCCCGAGCTTACGCCCTGATTCGAAAGGCGCATTATGAAAGTCTTCTCCACTCCCGCTGAGGTTCTCGTCGACCCCTCGCTGAACCTGACAAGCATTGTTGAGCGCCACCGAGCCGATAGTTCCAACCCGGTGCTCTACCGTCGACAGATGTCGCCGGGTAACTGGCAGCCGGTTCGAGCCCAGCAGTTCCACCAGATGGTGACCGATCTGGCGAAGGGCATGATTGCTGCGGGTATCCGCCCGGGTGACCGTGTGGGCATTATGAGCCGCACCCGTTTTGAATGGACCGTCATTGACTTCGCGATTTGGTACGCGGGCGCCATCTCCGTGCCGGTGTACGAGACGAACGCTGCCGCCCAGGCGGCGTGGGCACTGTCCCATTCTGAGGCTGTCGCTATCTTTGTCGAGGATGAGAAGCTCCTGAATCGTGTGGCTGAGGCTGAGGAGTTCGCCTCCACGACTGAGGAACCCATGCAGTTGAAGCACCGCTGGGTCATTGAGAACGGCGACCTTGATACCCTCAGCGCTCGCGCGTCCGAGGTGAGCGATGAGCAGCTGGAGCAGGTACGTTCCGCTGCCGGCTGTGATGACATCGCGACCATTGTGTATACCTCCGGCACGACCGGCCGCCCCAAGGGTTGCGCGCTGACTCACGGCCACTTCCTAAACCTGAGTGTCAACACCAAAATGGTCGAACCCGAGATTGCGAACTCCCGTAACTCCTCCATTCTTTTCTTGCCGCTGGCGCACGTTCTGGCGCGTCTGATTCAGGTGCTGGCACTGGATGCCGGTCTGGTCATCGGTCACTCCCCCAATATTAAGAACCTGGCTGCTGACTTGGATAGCTTCAAGCCGACCATGCTGCTGGTGGTGCCCCGCGTCTTTGAGAAGGTGTACGAGGGCGCCATGGCGAAGGCGGCTAAGGGCGGCAAGTTCAATAAGTCGCTCTTTGAGCGTTCCACCGATATTGCGGTGCGCTGGTCACAGGCGAAGGTTGAGGGCCGTGTCCCGCTGAAGCTGGCGGCGCAGTACGCTCTGTACGACAAGCTGGTCTACTCGAAGCTGCGTGCGGCTCTGGGCGGCGAGCTACGTTACGCGGTCTCCGGCGGCGGTCCCCTCGGCGAGCGCCTGGCGCACTTCTTCCACGCGGTGGGTGTGCAGGTGGTTGAGGGTTACGGCCTGACCGAGACCTGCGCCCCGATTGCGGCTGGCCGCATCAACCCGTACCAGATTGGCATGATTGGCCCGCTCATCCCCGGTTCCGAAGGCTATATTGCTGAGGACGGCGAGCTTCTGGTTCGTGGCGTGGGCGTGATTAGCAGCTACTACAAGAACCCCGAAGAGGACGCTCAGGCGTTCACTGAGGACGGCTGGTTCCGTACCGGTGACCTGGCTCATTTCGATGAGCGCGGCTACCTGAAGATTGTGGGCCGCAAGAAGGAAATCATTGTCACCGCCGGCGGTAAGAACGTGATTCCGGGTATTGCGGAGACTCATCTTCGTACCTCTCCCCTGGTTTCTCAGGCGATGCTGGTAGGCGATGAGAAGCCGTTCGTTGCGGCTCTGGTGACCCTGGATCCGGATACCCTGCCCGAGCAGTTGGAGCACTTGGGTCTGCCGCGTTCGCTCTCCATCCCGGAGGCTGCTGTTCACCCGGCGGTTCGTGCTGCAGTTCAGAAGCTCGTGGACGAGGCGAACCAGTTGGTTTCCCGCGCTGAGGGTATTCGCGAGTTCCGCATTATGAACCGCGATCTGACCGAGGCGGACGGCTATCTGACTCCTTCGCAGAAGTTGCGCCGCGCGAAGATTCTGCAGGACTTCTCCTCCTACGTGGATGAGATGTACGGCAAGGTTTCCGATAGCACGTCGGATTCTTTGGCTCGCCTGCAGGAGTACGCGGCGGAGCAGTCTGAGAAGTTCGCTGAACTGCGTGAGCAGGCGGCAGAGCGTCTGCACGAGTACGCGGACCACCAGGCGGAGCGTCTGGCCGAGCTGCGCGAGCAGGCGGCTGAGAAGTTTGAGGAGCTACGTGAGCAGACTGCCGAAATGATGCAGAAGCCGCAGGAAGAGAAGGCGGAGGCTAAGGACGACGCCAAGAAGCCTGAGAAGGCGGAAAAGGCTGAGGACTCTTCCGCTGCAGCTCCTACTGAGAAGGCATAAGCTAAGAAGGCTGAGAAGAAGCCTGAAAGCGACAATGCCTATCCGGCTCTAGCTACCGAAACGAGAGGAGGGGGTCGTACCGCTGTGGTACGGCCCCCTCCTCTATGTTTACCTCACCGCTCAGAGCCTGAGTCCTTGAGCGGTATTCTTTGAACCGGTCGGTATTAGTTGGCGGGCTCGTCGAATTCCAGGCCGAGCAGCGCGTTCTCAATGATTTCGGTCAGTGCCGGGTGGATCCAGTACTGGCCGCGTGCGAGGGTGCGCGCATCCATGCCGAAGCTCATTGCCTGCAGGAGCGGCTGGATGAGCACGGAGGACTCTTCACCGACCAGGTGTGCACCGAGCAGCTCACCGTTGTCCTTACGGGCAATGAGCTTGCACAGGCCAATCTTGTCTTCCATTGCCCAGCCGTAGGCGGTGTCGCCAAAGTTCTGTGCCTTGACGGTAATCTCAAAGCCTTCACGTTCAGCCGCCTGGCGCGCCTGCTCTTCGGTCATGCCGACCACAGCAATCTGCGGGTTGCTGAAGACGGCAGCCGGTACGTAGCGGTGGTCGCTGGCACGCAGGTCCTCGGGGTGGCTGAGGTTGTGCTGCACAACGCGTGCCTCGTGGTTTGCCACGTGCTTGAGCTGGTAGCGGCTGGACACGTCGCCGAGGGCGTAGACGCCGGGTACGGGCGCGCCGTTGTAGAGCACGCGCTGGTACTTATCGACGCTGAGCTGGCCGCCGTCCTGCACGTCGAAGTAGTTCTTCGCGTTGAGGGTGTCGGTGTTGGGGCGACGACCGGTTGCCACGAGCACAGCGTCTGCCGGGATTTCGAGCAGTTCTTCACCGTTCTCGGTAGTGTGCTTAGCTACGACGGTCACACTGCCGTCGGCGTTCTCACGGATTTCGGAGAGGGACGCATCCTTGACGATGTTCCACTGCTTGCTTGCGGCTTCTTCGAAGCGTGCCACGACCTCTTCGTCCACGCCACGTAGCAGGCGGGAGGAGCGGTTCAGCTGGGTTACTTCGGTACCGAATGCGGAGAAAACGTGGGAGAATTCTGCCGCAATCACGCCGCCGCCGATGACGACCATACGGGCGGGCAGCTCGTCCATGCGCATGACGTTGTCATTGGTGTAGACCTTGGAGGAGTCGATACCGGGTACGGGAGGCAGCACGGCGCGTGAACCTGCCGCAACAACAATCTGGCGGCCCTGCAGGCGGGTGCCGTCGGTCAGCTCGACGGTGTGGGAGCCGACGAAGCGCGCGTACTGGTCGTAGAAGTCGACGTTGGGCAGACCGGCACGCCAGTTGCGGCCGCCTTCAACAATCTGGTCAATGCGGGAGGCAAAGATACGGTCACGAATCTGCGCCCAGTGCACGGCGTCTACGTGTGCGTCGACGCCCAGGTGCTTGACCTCGCGGGTCTTCTGCGCGATGGTCGCCGGGTAGACGTACATTTTGGTGGGGATGCAGCCAACGTTCAGGCAGGTGCCGCCGAAGATACCGCCGTCGATGAGGGCAACCTTCTTGTCGTCCCATTCGGGGCCGATGAGGGTGTTGCCGGATCCGGAGCCGATGACGATGAGGTCGTACTGTGCTACGCCGTCAATGCGTTCTACGTTCTCGATGCTCATGTGGTCCTCTCGTTGATGATGTTGAGGCTGGGCTCGTTCCCAGCGTACCCCTCGATGACGGGGTTATTCCTGTTACTGCCACTATAACGTGTATGGGCGGCACGCTATTCCCGCTATCTCGTGTCGATGGTGACGGATATGCGAAAGTGCGCCCTCCCAAAGAACACAGCGCTGAGAACACAGCGGTTCTTTGAGAAGACGCACTCAAGCATTGAAACTACGTGAGCCCGCAGATGAGTAATCCGTAGAGGTCTGCGCTTAGAGGTCAGCCATGAGCCCAGCCAGCAGGCGGGTGAAGTCCATGGCGGGATCAACCGATTCTTCGTCGGGCCAAAAATGAATCGGGTACGCGGCACCTTGGGCGCGCTGCAGCACGGGGCTTTCAGCGAGCACGGGTTCTGCCACGAGCTCACCAAAGAGGGAGCGCATTTCGTCGCGGCGGTAGCGGTGTTCGCTATCGTTGGGGCGCATCTTATTGATAACTACTCCCGCACCGTCAATGCTGATGCCGCTTTCCTGCTGAAAACGCACGATGGCGCGCAGGGTTCGTTCGGTGCCCGCCACGGAGAAGAGAGATGGTTCAGCGACCGAGAGGATGCGCTCGCTAACCGCCCAGCCCATCGAAGACAGGGTTCCGAGGAACGGCGGGCAGTCAATCAGGATGACGTCGTAGGCGTCCGCTGCCGCCTCCGCCATGCGCTTGAAGCGGCGGATGAACGGCGCGGCTTCCTGCCGGTCCACGAGGGTGGAACGAGCCGAGCCGCGTGCCACCTTCACGCTACCGGTGGTCACGGGGTTATTGGTCAGCAGGGTGGGTTTGCCGACGAGCGAGTTCCAGGAGGAGCTGCCGGCTTCCTCCGCGAAGGCGCGCTCATTGGAGTTGGCAATCAGGGAGGCGACGTCGGGGATGGTTTCATCCACCGCCAGGCCAGTGCTGGCGTCGCCGTGGGGGTCGAGGTCAATAACGAGTGTGGAGAGTCCGCTGTGTAATGCCGCGGAGGCGAGCCCCAAAGTGATGGACGTTTTGCCAACGCCGCCTTTGAGACTGCTGATACTGACGATGCGGGGCATGCAGATCCCTTTTTTGAGTGAGGTGTAATGCCCCTTTATTTTAGCGAATCTTCGCTTTTCTTCCGGCTCTGACAGGGGGTATCTTGAGTTTTTTTCTCAAACGAGCAATGAATATTCCCTTGGGTTTAAAACTTCTGCCCGTGCTCGCCACCTGGTAGGTAGTGAGCGCGGGCAAATTCAAAACACTATGCTTTATGCCTGTGCGCGGCGGGCACGGCGGGCGGCAAGTTCGTCGCCCTCGAAGTTTTCGTGCATCTCTTCGCCGGGCTGGCCGTTGAGGTTCATTTCGATTTCGCGCCAGACGCGGCCGATAGCGATGCCGAAGACGCCCTGACCTGCCTGGACCAGGTCGATAACCTCGCTCGGGGAGGTGCATTCGTAGACGGTGGTGCCGTCACTCATGAGGGTGATGTTCGCGAGGTCGTCAATGCCGCGGGTACGCAGGTGCTCGATGGAGGTGCGAATCTGCTGCAGGGACACACCGGTGTCCAGCAGTCGCTTCACGATCTTGAGTACGAGCACGTCGCGGAAGCTATAGAGGCGCTGGGTGCCGGAGCCGGATGCGCCACGCACGGTGGGTACGACCAAATCGGTGCGTGCCCAGTAGTCGAGCTGGCGGTAGGTGATGCCGGCTGCCTTGCAGGCGACGGCGCCGCGGTAGCCGAGGTTTTCCTCGACGACAGAGACAGGGTCGGTGAAGAGTACGCCCTGTTCACCGCGCGGAGGCGGTGCTACAGGGAAGAGGGTGTCGAAGCCATCCAGGGGCTGGTCGAAGCCCTGGGGTGCGTGCGTGGTTGCGGCCTCGCCTGCATTTTCGGCTACCTGCTGCTCTAGCACGGTCCCTCCTTTTCGTTAAACCCTTTTAAGTGCTTCACCGCGCCCCATCAAATGCGGTCGATATCGTTCCGGTGTAGACCCGATTCTCGGGGTGAGATTATCGGGGTGAGATTCTAGGGTTGAGGTCTAGAATCTGCGTCTATGATTCGCGTGGCTCCTCTACTGGGTTCCAGCACGGTTTTCAATACTACACAGCGGTTCGACAGTGCGACCGATGCGCGATAGGCGCGGTTGTTCAATCTATTTTAACTGATAGAGGGCTCTACTTAAAATTGAACCCACCGAAGCGAATGATCTTTTCAGATTCATTCTTGCCTCATTAACGCCTCATAGGGGCTCCCCTCCCCCCCCCCCCCCCCCCCCCCCCCC
>NZ_KV832006.1:0-46122 GCF_001837295.1 Rothia sp. HMSC065C03 | reverse complement strand
CCCCCCCCCCCCCCCCCCCCCACTGTTCCCTTCGCTTTTCTGGGCACCCACCTCACAGGGGGGAGTTTATACAGGGGAAGTTTAAAAAGTAAATGCGTACGGACTGGTAGTCCGTACGCATTTACAGCTGAGTTGAGTGAATAGCCTTGGCAGGCCGGGAGCCCCCTGGTGAGAAAGCTCTTCGTGTTGGACGAAGGGGTAGAATTCCGAGCGTGCCGGCGTCGGCTTCGTCCAAATCTAGGGGCCGCTACCCCGCTGGCGCGAGATAGAGGCTAGAGGGATTCACCGTGGTCAGCGGTGCATCCTGTAGGGAAAACCCCGTTCGGGGTGCGGTAAAACCGCGGGATATGCGGGCAGGCTGTCCGGTAGCCTGCCGCATCGTACGCCTATTCGTAGGTAGGCATTGCCGATTCGACGAGCGTTGCGTGCAGCTGCAGGCACAACTTGCGAATCTTATCGGCACGTTCCTGCGCCTGAGCCTGGGAGGCTGCGTCGCGGCGCGATGCCAGCGGAGCCACCGCGATTTCCACGAGGGAGATTTCGCGGTCTGCTGCAGACTTGAACGCGCGCAGGTGGCGGGGCTGAATACCGTGCTGGGTCAGCTCTGCGCTCACGCGGGCAATCAGCACATCGTAGTCGGTGTACTCCACATCCGAGCCATCTTCGAGCAGTCCGAAATCAATCAGTTCACGGATCAGCTCGGGGGTGGTGTTAGCGTACTCTGCCAGCTCGCGCAGGGTGTAGGTGCGACCTTCCTGCTCATCCGGTCCAAGGACGCTGTCCAGGACGTCTTCGCTAACGGTGGCAGGCATGGAGTTCAGCACGCGACCGGCTTCCAGATCCTCCAGATGCTGACGGATGACCTTGAGCGGCATGTAGTGATCGCGCTGCATGGTGAGAATGTAGCGCAGGCGCTCAATGTCCGTCTGGGAGTACTTGCGGTAACCCGTTTCGGTACGGCTGGGGTGCACCAGACCGCGCTCCTCCAAGAAACGAATCTTGGATGCGCTAATTCCGGGGAACTCCAGGTCGAGCTGGCTAAGAACCTGACCAATGGTCCGGCTCTTAACGTCACGCGGGTTACGGTCAGAGTCGCCGTTCTCCACGTCCTCTAGTTCAACCTCAGCGTTAGTGAGGTTTTCATCGATGCGTGAGGTCATCTATGTCTTTCGGGTACTTGTTCGGCCGATGTCGATACGAGCCGAAGTTTGAGTGAGTGGCTCGTTCCCCCGGTCGGGAGTCTCGCTTCGTGCCGAACATCTTTGCTTAGTGTTGAGAGTGTGATAGATAAGTTCAGTTGTTTATCACGAAATGATAAACCGCAAACCTTCGAGACAATCTTATAGCCTCACAAGGCATTTTGCTATTCAGTTCGCCCTTTTCAGGGGCTTTTTGAACCCAAAAATAGCCACACAATCAAACACTATCCAGTAGAGACAGTACCAATTTTAGCAAAATTCCAATACTTCGAGCGCGCATATCTCATATTGGACTGCTTTACGAGGAAAATTTTATCTTCTCGCGATAGTTGAAGTTTTCATCACATTTAACTTGAAAGAGGCTCCCACTAGGGGTTTAGCCTTCTTTCAAGCCCCTCAGATGGCTTCAGAGACCCTCAAGATGAACCTTACCCACGCCCGTTTATTTGCGTTTGCGTGCACTTTAAATGAAAAACGGCGAGACCAATTGGTCTCGCCGTTTCAACACTACGTACCTCTTACACGAGGCCGGTAGAAAACTAGACGTCTATCGGCTTAGAGCTTGTCCAGCTCAGCCTGGTAGCCCTCTGCGTTCAGCAGGTTAGCCAGGTCGTCAGCGTTCTCGGGACGAATCTCAACGATCCAGCCCTCACCGTAAGGATCGGAGTTAACCAGTGCGGGGTCATCCTCCAGACCCTCGTTGACAGCAACAATCTCACCGGAGATGGGAGCAAAGAGGTCAGAGACAGACTTGGTGGACTCAATCTCACCGAAGCTATCCTCAGCAGCTACAGAGTCGCCAACGGAGGGAAGGTCGACGTAGACGACGTCACCCAGTGCATCCTGAGCGTGGTCGGTAATACCAACACGGACGGTGCCCTCAGCGGTGAGAGCGGAAACCCACTCGTGCTCAGAAGTGTAAGAGAGTTCTGCGGGAACGTTGCTCATAGCAGCGGTGTCCTTTCAGTGTGTTCTTGCGTAGCGCGGACCTTCCCGCGCACGGTTCCGTTCCGCGTGTGGGATTGCGAAACGTCCTACACCAATTATCACATAAGAAGTAACGCGGGGCACGTTCAAACACCCCCGTACCATTTCTATGACGCTATTTTTCCTCTTCTTATCCGTGCACCTAAGCATCCGTCTCTTATCGACCTCTAGGCGCCTCTCTATTAATCACCTTCACGCCCACAGCACTGGGCCCACTCCCCTATATCGGGGAGTAGCAGAGACGCAAAAAGCTCAGGGCCCCACACCACAAAGGTGCAGGGCCCTGAGCCTAAAGACTAGAGAGCTAAGCTCTCACAGCGCCTTAGCGGGAAGAAATGACGCGCTCGGAGAAGCGGTTCGGGTTACCGAAACGGTGTGCGGTAATCGAAACAGCCTGCTCGCGGAGGAAGGGCAGCATCTCGATACGGCCAGCCTCGGTGACCGGTGCGAAGTACACTGCAACATCCGGGCGACCACCCAGTGCCGAGTAGATGGACTTCACATCGTTACCGATGTAGCGGATACGGGTGCCTTCCAGCGGGGTACCAGCCAGTGCGCGAACCGGGGTCTTAGCGTTCGAAGCCAGGTACTCGCGGAACTGAGCGTCCGACTTGACCTCGTACTTGATGCCCTTGTTCTCCAGGACGCCACGGACGTCGACCGGCAGGTCCTTACCGACGGACAGAGCGACCGGTGCATCAGCTGCCAGACCGGCGAGCACAACGCGCAGGGTCTCTGCGGGCGATGCGGACTCGTCTGCACGAACCAGAACCTGGGTGGGTACGTAGCGCAGGATGTTGCGCTCGACGCCCAGCTTCGAGGGATCGTGGCCGAAGCCGAACTCGGTGTCCCAAGCGTGTGCGTCAGAGGAGACGCCGCGCTTGATGAATGCGAAGTCCTCGCGCTTGCCCAGCTCGGAGTTCTCGATGGTAGCCAGGGTCTCGCGGACGGTCACCGACTGGGTGGTTGCGGTCGCGGTTGCCTGTGCGGGCTCCCAATCGGACAGAGCAATCAGGTAGCTGGGGCCACCAGCCTTGGTACCGGAACCCACGGTGGACTTCTTCCAACCACCGAAGGGCTGACGCTGAACGATTGCACCGGTAATTGCACGGTTCACGTACAGGTTACCTGCCTGGACCTTGGAGAGCCACAGCTCGAGCTCGTCAGCATCCAGCGAGTGCAGACCAGCGGTCAGACCGTAGTCGGGTGCGTTCTGCAGCTCGATTGCCTCTTCCAGGGTGTCAGCGGTCATGATGCCCAGGATGGGGCCGAAGTACTCGGTCATGTGGTACTCGGAACCGGGCTTGACGCCTTCGCGAACACCGGGGCTCCAGAGGCGACCGGTCTCGTCCAGTTCCTTGGGCTGAACGAGCCAGCGCTCACCCGGGCCGAGGGTGGTCAGACCGCGCAGCAGCTTCTCTTCCGGCTTCTGAACAACGGGGCCCATCTGGGACTCGATATCCTGCGGGTGTGCCACGTGCAGCGAGTTGACGGAGTCAAGCAGCTGACGGCGGAAACGCTCGGACTGTGCCACGGAGCCAACCAGGATGACGGTCGAACCAGCGGAGCACTTCTGACCTGCGTGGCCGAATGCCGAGTAGACGACGTCCTTGACAGCCAGGTCGATGTCAGCGTTCGGGGTGACGATGATGGAGTTCTTACCCGAGGTCTCACCGAACAGGGGCAGATCATCACGCCAGGAGCGGAAGAGCTCAGCAGTCTCGTAACCACCGGTCAGGATCAGGCGGTCAACCTCGGGGTGCGAGATGAGCAGCTTACCTGCAGCGCGGTCAACAACCTTGACGAGCTTCAGAACTTCCTTGGGAACACCTGCATCCCACATGATCTCTGCGATCAGTGCACCGGTGCGTGCGGTGATGGTTGCGGGCTTGAAGATGACAGCAGAACCTGCAGCCAGACCAGCCAAAACACCACCGGCGGGGATAGCGGTCGGGAAGTTCCACGGGGGGACAACCAGGGTCAGGTCAACGGACTTGGGCTTTGCGCCGTCAATCTTCTCGAGGTCCTCAGCCAGCATTGCGTAGTAGTATGCGAAGTCGATTGCCTCGGAGACCTCGGTGTCGCCCTGCTCCAGGGTCTTGCCAGCCTCAGCTGCCATGACCTCCAGCAGGTCGCCACGACGCAGGGCGATAGCCTTACCGACCTTGCGCAGAATCTCTGCACGCTCGTGGCCGGAGAGCTTACCCCATGCCTTACCAGCCTCTTCGGTTTCCTTGATCAGCTTCTCTGCGTCAGCTTCGCTGGTCAGCTCATTAGCCTTGAGGGTGTCAATGCCCAGCTTGGTGGTCTTGGAGCGCTCGAGGATTGCGCGGCCCCACTCGCGGTTGCCTGCCAGTGCGGGGTCGGTGTCGGGGGTGTTCTCGAAGCGGCCAGCCGGTACGAAGACGTTGTCCTCGTTCTCGGTCAGACGGTTCTGGGTACGCTTGGATGCGGGAACCTCGTCGGTGACGGAGTTCAGTGCGCGCATGAAGCGGTCCTCTTCGCGCTTGAAGATGGACTCGTCGGTTGCCAGGTCGAAGATACCGGACATGAAGTTCTCGGAGGAAGCGTTCTCCTCGAGACGACGGATCAGGTATGCGATAGCAACGTCGAATTCCTTGGGGTTCACGACGGGCACGTACAGCAGCAGGTGGCCAACGCGACGGCGGATGATCTCTGCCTGCTGCTCAGCCATACCAATCAGCATCTCGAACTCGACGCGGTCCTTCACGCCGCGGTCCTCGGACAGCAGCAGTGCGAAAGCAACGTCGAAGAGGTTGTGGCCTGCAATACCGAGGCGAACGTTCTTCACGTGCTCGGGGCGCAGTGCGTAGTCCAGAACGCGCTTGTAGTTGGTGTCAGCAGCCTGCTTGGTGTCCCAGGTGGTCAGCGGCCAGCCGTGCATAACAGCTTCGACGATTTCCATGGAGAGGTTTGCGCCCTTAACCAGGCGGACCTTGATGCCTGCGCCGCCAGCAGCAACGCGCTTTGCGGACCACTCCTGCAGGTGCTGCATTGCAGCCAGGGTGTCGGGCAGGTATGCCTGGAGCACGATACCGGCTTCCAGGTCCTTCAGGTGGGGCTGGTCCAGGATCTTGGTGAACACCTCAATGGTGAGGTCCAGGTCCTTGTACTCCTCCATGTCCAGGTTGATGAACTTCTTGGGGGAGCTAGATGCAGCCAGCTCGTACAGCGGGGTCAGGCGGCGAACAGCGGTCTCAACGACCTCGTCGAATGCCCAGTGCTGGTGGGGGCCGGAAACAGCGGACACCTTGATGGAGACGTAGTCAACGTCGTCACGTGCCAGCAGGCGCTTGGTCTCAGCCAGGCGGTGCTCTGCTTCCTTGTCACCCAGAACTGCCTCACCGAGCAGGTTGACGTTCAGGCGGTTACCGGTCTTGGTCAGCTCTGCAATTGCGTCGCCCAGCTTCTCCTCGGAAGCGTCGACGATCAGGTGACCAACCATCTCGCGCAGCACGCGGCGTGCAACGGGAACGGTGGGCCATGCGACCTTGCCAGCCAGCTTGCCACCGAAGCCAACAGCGGACTTCATGTACCAGGGCAGGAAGGAAGGTGCCAGGCCGGAAATGCGGGAGAGGTTGCGGCCGGAGACGTTGTCGTCTTCGGGGCGAATAACGCCATCAACAAAGCCGACGGTGAAGGGAAGACCATTGGGGTCCTTCAGAACACCGGCGAGCTGCTCAGCTGCGAAGGTGGGCTTGATCGACTGGGACTCATTTACCCACTGGCGAACAAGCTGACGAGCTTCCAGAGCCATCTTCTGGTAGTGCTCAGATGCGAAAGGATGGGTCATCCTTGACTCCTAACTATCTTACTGTGTGCGGTACACACCACGTTTGGCGATGTCTCTATTTCACCACAAAAGGGTAATAAATACCTCATTAGAAAAACTGAATGTTTTTTCCAAAATTCATTTAGATTTTCTTAATGATTGTGCGGTGAGGTTTTCACCCCGCGCCCCCTCCGAACCTCCTGTTCGAAGAGACAAGGTGAAGTTTGTAGCGACATCGCTATCCATCTCTCTCAGGCTAGCACTTTCAGAGCGCAAATATCGAACCCACTTCGTAACAGACGAACACTTCAAAACCAGTCCCAAAAGCATCTTCAACCCCAAGAATCGTCACATTCAGCGCGAAAATACTCGCTACACAAGCCAACATGCTGGCACCCCACTTCAGGCGTCTCAAAAAGAGCTGGCCGGAAGCCCGCGCGGTACCATATACAAGAGTCCACGATGAGAGACGCACCATGGAATACGGTGGCAACCACAGCCAACGCAATGCCGAGTGCACCAGGGAGGAAAATATGTCCATCTACGACATCCGACGTATGCAGATGCTCCTCGAAATCCAAGAACGCGGCACTGTCATCGCCGCAGCCGAAGCACTCAGCCTCACCCCCTCCGCCGTCTCCCAGCAGATTGCCACCCTCGAAAAAGAAACCGGCACCCCGCTTTTGCAGCGCATCGGCAGGCGCGTACAGCTCACCAGCGCCGGACTCATCATCGTCGACAGCGCCCGCAGCATCCTGCGCGAACTCGACCGCATGCAAACCTCCGTCGCCAACCTCACCGGCGAACCCGCAGGCATGGTCCGCCTCGCAATCTTCCAGTCCGCGGCCTTCGCATTGCTACCGGAAACCCTCAGCTACCTTGCCGAACACGCACCCTCACTCACGCTGCAAGTACTGCAAATCGACCCCGAAACCGGAACCTCACTCACCCGAAGCCGCGAATACGACATGGTGCTCTCCGAAGCCTACCCGCACCACCACATCCCCGAATACCCCGAACTGCACTCCGAGCTGCTCACCGAAGACCCGCTCAGCCTCATCGTGCCCAGCACCTCCACCATCACCTCGATTGAGGAAGCGCACGCACTGCCCTGGGTTCTCGAAATGGAACAGAACACCTCCCGCAGCTGGGCGCTCAACCAGTGCCGCACCGCAGGATTCGAGCCGGTCATCCGCTATAGCGCCAATGACATGATTACGAACTCCAACCTCGTCAAAGCAGGATTCGCCGTCACCATCGTGCCCGGCTTCATCCTCTCCTCCCTCTCCACCACCGAGGGACTACGCATCGTAGAGCTCCCCGGCAAGCCCTCCCGCAAAATCTTTACCGCTGTACGCCGAGAGTCCGCCGCTAACCCCGCCATCGCCATGGTGCGCCAAGCGCTACACCACGCAGTGCAGGTGGCATTCGGCGAACACGACAAGACCGAAACCGCATAAGAAAAATCGGCTGCCGCTCATCTCGATAAACCAACCGACGCAAAGGTCGGGGCCGTTCCCACGAACGACCCCGACCTTTCAACATACCTTTTTGAACAGGCGCCTATATATAAGGTATAAAACACACAACGGAGCCACTCCCCCGCCGTGCCTATCCCTCACAGGAGCCAGCCCAACTGCTAGTTCAGCGAAGCAACCACAGCCGAGCTCTGCACCTCGTAGAACGACGAGGACAAACCAGCCGCCGCCATATCCAGCACAGCGCTCACATGAACCTGCTTCAACGCAGAACCGGCAACACCCGAAGCCACCTGATAATTCAGCTGAACATCCAGGCGGTGACCGCGAGGAATAGCAGTACGCAACTCCAGAACATTCTCGCTGCCGGCACCAGCTTGACCGGTCTGCTCGCTACGGCGCACCGCATCAAGATTCAGAGCATCCACAGGAGCCACCAGGGCTGAAGCACCCAGGCTACCCGAAGGTAGCACCGCCTGCCCCGAGGTAACACGAAGAGTCACCGCTGGATTCAACAACAAACCAGTCTTCGGGTCCTGCGCGCGAGCACGCACCATCAGGCGAGTACCCACCGGCAGCGTCGAATTGCCCTCATTAATAATGCTCAGGCGAGTCGGCAGATTCCGGAAAGCAACAGTACGCGCCGGCTGACTCTGCAAAGACACAGCCTGCACACCGTTAGCAGCCTTCAACTCCAGACGGATGCACGACTCGTTATAGCGCATCGGAACCTGCACCAGCGCAGAACTCGCCGCGCCACCGTGCTGTCCACCGCCGTGCTGACCGCGTTGCCCGCCGCGCTGTCCACCAGGACGCTGGGTCACCGGGGTCACGCGAGCGCGCTTACCGCCCGAACGAGTTGCCGCCTCCGCAGCGCTCACGCCGCCAGCTACCAAGGCAGCCGAAGCGCCCGCAACCTTCAACGCGGTACGGCGAGAAGCGTTCATCAGATTATTCTTAGTCATTTTCTACTCCTCTAAGCCTTCGCGATACGGTACACGCCGCTAATCGTGCCCTGCCACCAGGTGCCGTAACGGTCAATCGTGCCCACCATCTGCAGGGTGTCACCACCGCCAAGCAACAGGCTCACATGCTGAGGCAGGCGCTGCTCATGCATCGTCTTACCGGTTTCCATGTCCAGCGCGACCGCCCACGCGTAGGCGCCATTCGCCAAACCAGCCGGACCGCGGCGACGCTCACAGGTGTAAATCAGACCGTCAGCAGTGGAGTAACGAGGAACAGCCGAAGAGTACACGTCCTTACGGTCCCACATCTTACGCAGACCGCGGTCGGTAATATCCCAACGCTCCATGCCGGGAGCAAAAAGCGCGTTCGCAGGAACTGACGGGCCGGCACCCTCCGGGTACTTCGGGTAGGGGTAGCCGTAGGTGCTTGCACCGACCATCGTGTTACCCACACCGATCATGGAATTCTCAGTGCCAGAGGTACCGGCAGTAAACAGGCCAGCGCTACCGACCTTCACACCGTTATCAGTGCGGTACACAATGACCGACTCCTGAATATCAGAGTTATCGGTCAGCATCACGTAATCCGAACCGTTCGGGCCAAAGAACGTCGGGGAGGCGCCGGAACCCCACGCGAGCTTACCGGGCTTGCGGGCGCTACCTCGATCGTACGCATGCCACCACTTGAGGGTGGGCGCACCGGTTGCGGTAGCGTTCAGCATATAAATAGCGTGGGAAGTAACCACACTCACGCCCTGCGGGCACGCCGAAATCGAGTTATCGATACGTTCACCCGCAATCGACGCCTTATTCAGGCGCATCGAGCGAATCGTGCCGCGGGCAGAATCAATCACCGCAATGTAGCCGTTCTTCGTCGCAACCCAAATGCGACCGGACCAGTCGGGTACCAGGCCAACCACAGCGTCATTGGCGCTCTGGGCGAGCATGCGGCTCAGGTCAATACGCTCATCAACGCGGATGCTGCGTCCGTCAGCAGAGTGGGAGAGGCGCAGCAGGCACTGAGAGCCATCCACCAGAACCATACGGTCCTGCGCGTCAAGGTAGGCGTACACACCACCGAGCAGCGCGCCCTTCGGGATGTCCAAGTGGGAGAGCTCGCGGCCGGTATGCGGGTCAAGGATAGAGAGCTTCGGGGTGATGAACTCGCCGTGGGCGAAGACCTGGGTGCAGAGCACCTGAATGAAGCCGTCACGTCCGGCAAGAATCGTCGGGCAGGCGCCGCCGAGCTTCGTGCCGGTAATCTTCCAGTCACCGGCGCCGGGGCCGGCAAGAGGAGTAGCGTCGGAAGACTGGGCATCACCGTGCATGGTGGTAATGCCGGGTGCGCCCAGGTGCGGATTCGCCTGGGCGTTATAGGTGGGGGTCATGGTTGGTTCTTTCTAACGGTGAGTGGCGCACACCTTCAATGGAGTGCACAAATATGCGCTTTCACATGCGCAAACGTTTCACATTGTAGGGTCAGAAAGCAGTTTTTGACGACACTAAAGGACACCTTGAAACATTGTTCAGGCGACGCTTGAGATCTTCACCTGGAAAGCTCTCAAGCACTACCTTTCAGATTCAAGGCGCCCCTTTACCCCATCACCACGGACTCTCATACCCGCGGCGATTATTTTTAGCTATTTCTCCATGAGCGCCTTTGCCAGGGCATCATCAAGAACCAAGTCAGTAATTGCGCCCGTACGCAACGCGCCGCGCAAAGCACGCACACGGTGAGTACCGGACGCAACGCAAATACGGCGCGGAATGCGGGCAAGCTCCTTCGGAGTCGGACCGGACGCACGCTTATTCAACTCAAGATCAGCCCACGAGCCGTCCTCACGCAGAAGAATCGTGCACATATCCCCCACAACGCCCAGCTCACGCAACTGACGCTGCTCCTGCACCTCAAAATAGCCACCCGAATACACGTGAGAAGGAATAGGTCCACCAAAAGCACCCACGCCAAAAATAGCGAGGTCAACATTCTGCTGGGCATGCAGATTCTTCTGCACGCTACGCTCACGCCACATGGCGGTCTTCGTGTCCGCATAGTCAAAGAACGCGGGAACCGGAAAATGGATAGTCTGCGCATCATAGGCATTCACCAACTGCCCCAGCAGGGAACCCAGGTACGGAATGCCCGAATGGTGCGCGTTACCGGCACCATTCATCTGCACCACAGTCACGCCCTTCAGAGGGCGGCGCGGCAGATGACGAGAAATCTCGGTCATCGTTGAACCCCACGCCACACCCAGGCTCGTTCCATTATCAATCAGGGAATCAAGTAGAGCCGCCGCAGTACGGGATACCTGGCTCATGCGGGCGATGGGGGTGGCGTCCGAACGGACATTCACGAGAGTAACGCGCACCTTATAGCGCTCACCGATGCGGCGCTCAAGCTCGCTGCGGGCACGGAAGGAATCATCTAGACGGATCTGCACCATGCCGCTCTCACGAGCACTTTTAAGCAGACGCGACACAGTGGCTCGAGAAACCCCCAGACGAGCCGCGATAGCGTCCATCGTCATGTTGTGAATGTAGTAAAGCTGCGCTGCCTCGTAGGTATGGTTAGCGCGTTCGTTCATCTGCCACAGACCCCCAGTGAAAATCCGTTCATACTGCTTGGTTATTATTTCACCATTGGGTTTTACTAAATGCAAGATGAAACCCCCACGCCGCACAAGCGGCAATACAGGAAAGAGCAGTACATGAGCTCCCAGCACATTGCACAGCAGTCTCAGCTGACCGCCGAGTCCCGCGCCAAGGCGCTCAAGAGCATGGTCAACGAAGAACTCGACATCTTGGTCGTCGGCGGCGGCATCACCGGTGCAGGCATTGCCCTCGACGCAGCAACCCGCGGTCTGCGCACCGGTATCGTCGAAGCAGGCGACTGGGCTGCAGGCACCAGCGCATGGTCCTCCAAGCTCGTTCACGGCGGCCTGCGCTACCTCTACAACCTCGACTTCAAGCTCGTGACCGAAGCACTGACCGAGCGCGGCCTGCTGCTGAACAAGATCGCACCCCACCTGGTGCACGCACAGCCCTTCCTGTGGCCCCTGAAGATGCCCGTCATCGAGCGCGCATACTCCGCAATCGGCATCGGCATGTACGACACCCTGGCATTCCTCGGCTCCCGCGGCAACAAGGGCGTCCCCTCCCAGCGCCACTTCACCAAGGCCGGCACCAAGACCGTCTTCCCCGACATCAAGGACTCCGCATTCAGCGGCGCAATCCAGTTCTACGACGCACGCGTTGACGACGCACGCCTCGTCATCGACGTCGTCCGCACCGCTGCAGGCTACGGCGCATTGGCTGCATCCCGCACCCAGGTTGTCGGCTTCACCAAGGACGCATCCGGCCGCGTCATCGGCGCAGAGCTGGCAGACCTGGAGACCGGCGAGCGCCTGAACGTGCGCGCAAAGCACGTCATCAACGCAACCGGCGTGTGGACCGAAGAATCCGAGTCCCTCGCTAACCCCGAGGGTGGCCTGGAGGTTCTGGCATCCAAGGGTATCCACATCGTGGTTCCCCGCGACCGCATCAACGCAACCAGCGGTATCTTCACCAAGACCGAGAAGTCCGTTCTCTTCATCATCCCCTGGCAGCGTTACTGGATCATCGGCACCACCGACACCCCCTACTCCGAGGACCGTGAGCGCCCCGTCGCAACCAGCAAGGACATCGACTACGTGCTGATGCAGGCTAACAAGCTGATCGCTAACCCGCTGACCCGCGAGGATATCATCGGCACTTACACCGGTCTGCGTCCGCTGCTGCAGCCCAAGGTCAAGGACGGTGCAGCATCCACCAAGGTTTCCCGCGAGCACACCGTGACCGAGGTTGCACCCGGCATGAGCGCAATCGCAGGCGGCAAGCTCACCACCTACCGTGTCATGGCTGCCGACGCTGTCGACTTCGCACTGGGCGAGCAGGCTAAGCAGAACCCCTCCGTGACCGCAACCATCGGCCTGGTCGGCGCAGACGGCTACCACGCAATCGCTGCTAACCGTGCACGCTACGCACAGCGTTACGGCTGGGATGAGGACCGTATCACCCACCTGCTCGAGCGTTACGGATCGCAGATTGAGGACCTCGGCGCTCTCATCGACGCTGACCCCTCCCTCGGTGCTCCCCTGGCTCAGGCACCCCAGTTCCTGCGTGCAGACGTCGTCTTCGCTGTCCGCTACGAAGGTGCCCTGCACCTGGAGGACGTTCTGGTCCGCCGCGTACGCCTCGACCTCGAGCAGCGCGACCGCGGCTTGGCAGCAGCAGACGAGATCCTCGATATCCTGCGTGCCGAGCTCGGCTGGGACGATAAGAAGGTCAAGGAGGAACTCGACCTCTACGCCGCACGCGTACAGGCTATCCGCGAGGCAGAGTCCACCTCCACCGACGCTGAGGCATCGGCAAAGATTGAGGCTGTCACCCCCGTGGCACCCCGTGTGAAGCTCTAATCCGTAGAGATTCCACGCACCTTTCGTGACCGGTTATCCGGTACGAACCGACCGTTCACCCCTCACCGAGCATGGGTTATCTCATATTTTCGGTGAGGGGTGGACGAGAGGTTAAATAACCGTTTACGATAATCCCCTGCATAAGAAGCAGCGAGCTAAATACAGGGTTAACCCACTGGTACGATCTGCTTCTCATCCAGAAACATCTATCAATTTTTCGTAGCAACCGCTACACATTTCAGCACAGCGTTGTGCCCCGATCCGCCCGTGCGGTGAGGACGCACGGGAATGCGCAAGCAAAGGTTCGCTTGCCTTCCAGACGCTTCGTCTTCAAGGAGCATCAATGTCTCTTCTTGCTTCCGCAGGAACTGTACTTGCAGCCGGCTCTTCCGCTCTCGTGGATGCATCCGGCGCCCCCACCACCCTCGGAATCTTCGCTTCCGAGTTCTTCGGCACCTTCATCCTGATTCTGCTCGGTGCCGGCGTATGCGCCGCAGTGACCCTCAAGAAGTCCTACGCTAAGGACGCAGGCTGGGGTGTTATCACCTTCGGATGGGGTCTGGCAGTGTTCACCGCCGTGTACCTCTCCTTCCATTCCGGTGCACACCTGAACCCCGCAGTGACCGTCGGCCTGGCAACCGCAGGCCGCGACCTGGCAACCGGTGTTCCCGCAACCGCAGGCAACATCGCCCTGTACATCATCGCTCAGATGCTCGGCGCAATGGCCGGCGCAACCGGAGCGTACCTCACCTACAAGAAGCACTTCGATGAGGACCCGGGCGACCGCCTCGGCATCTTCTCCACCGGCCCCGCCATCAAGTCCTACGGCTGGAACGTCATCACCGAGATTATCGGCACCTTCGTCCTGATTGGCTGGATCATCGCATCCGGTAAGACCCCCAGCGAGCTCGGCCCCCTGGCTGTTGCCCTGGTCGTTGTATCCATCAGTATGAACCTCGGTGGCGCAACCGGTTCCGCTATCAACCCCGCACGTGACCTCGGCCCCCGTATCGCCTACACCTTCCTGCCCATCCCCGGTAAGACCGGCTCCAACTGGTCTTACGCATGGGTTCCGGTTGTTGGCCCAATCATCGGCGCTATCCTCGCAGGCCTGATCGTTCCGGCAGTTCTGCCCCTCTAAACCTCTCTAATACCCCCGTTCTTTTGTTCTAAGGAAAAATCAATGACGACTTCTCTGCACTCCGCAACCCTCAACGTCGAACGCAAGTACATCCTCTCCATCGACCAGGGCACCACCAGCTCCCGCGCGATCCTGTTCAACAAGGCGGGCGAGAACGTGGCTCAGGGCCAGCTCGAGCACGAGCAGATCTTCCCCAAGGCCGGCTGGGTCGAGCACAACGCAACCGAGATTTGGCAGAACGTCCGTAAGGTCGTAGCAATGGCTATGGCAAACGGCGAAGTCAACCACCACGAAATCGCTGCAGTCGGCATCACCAACCAGCGTGAAACCACCGTCGTGTGGGACAAGAACACCGGTGAGCCCGTCTACAACGCAATCGTCTGGCAGGACACCCGCACCCAGGAAATCGTTGAAGAGCTCGCAGGCGAAGAGGGCGTTGGCAAGTACCACGACATCGTCGGCCTGAACCTCTCTACCTACTTCTCCGGCCCCAAGATCAAGTGGATCCTGGACAACGTTGAAGGCGCACGCGAGCGCGCAGAACGCGGCGACCTGCTCTTCGGCAACACCGACACCTGGCTGGTCTGGAACCTGACCGGTGGTGTTGACGGCGGTGTTCACGTCACCGACGTAACCAACGCATCCCGTACCCTGCTGATGAACATCCGCACCCTCGAATGGGATCCGCAGATCGCTGCAGACATGGGCATCCCCATGAGCATGCTGCCCGAAATCAAGTCCTCCTCCGAGGTGTACGGCTTCGGCCGCGCAACCGGTCTGCTCGCAGGCACCCCCATCGCGGGCATCCTGGGCGACCAGCAGGCCGCAACCTTCGGTCAGGCTTGCTTCGAGAAGGGCATGGCGAAGAACACCTACGGTACCGGTAACTTCATGCTCATGAACACCGGCAACGAGCCCGTCTTCTCCAACAACGGTCTGCTGACCACCGTCGCATACAAGATTGGCGACGCAGCACCCGTCTACGCTCTGGAAGGCTCGGTCGCAATGAGCGGCTCCCTGATCCAGTGGCTGCGCGACAACCTGCGCATGATTGAGCACGCTGCAGAGTCTGAGGAACTGGCTACCTCCGTCAAGGACTCCGGTGGCTGCTACGTTGTTCCCGCGTTCTCCGGCCTGTTCGCACCTCACTGGCGTTCCGACGCTCGCGGCGTCATCGTTGGTCTGACCCGCTACGTGAACCGTGCACACATCGTGCGTGCGGCGCTGGAAGCAACCGCATTCCAGACCCGCGAGGTTCTGGACGCAATGAACGCTGACTCCGGTGTTGAGCTCTCCGAGTTGCGCGTGGACGGCGGCATGACCGCTAACGAGTTCCTCATGCAGTTCCAGGCTGACATCCTCGGCGTTCCCGTAATCCGCCCGAAGGTTGTTGAGACCACCGCTCTGGGCGCAGCATACGCTGCAGGTATCGCTGTTGGTTTCTGGAGCGGCGAGCAGGACGTTGTGGACAACTGGGCTGAGGACAAGCGCTGGCTGCCCTCCATGGAGCCCGCAGAGGTTGACCGCCAGTACCGCCTGTGGAAGAAGGCTGTCTCCCGCACCCTCGAGTGGGTTGACGAGGACGTTCCGACCGCCTAATCACAGCACCCGTTGCCTAACGGCACGGCCCGCGTACTAGCGACGCCCCGGCTGCTTCTCCCCCGCTATGGGGTTGAAGCAGCCGGGGCTTTTCGCTGTTTTATGACGCTCAATTCAGCGTTTATTGCGGCGTAATTTCTACAAAAATTAGTGCTGGGGTACGGTGGGTGATTGTAAATGCAGTATCTTCCGCCGGCTGCTTTCTGCGGTATTGTTCGTGAGGTGTCAGTACCGCACAGGACGCGTACGCGACATATTCATGCGCTGTCCTGACAGGAGTCGACGGTTCGCGCTGATACTTTATTTACACGCCCGTCCGCTGTGGTGCTTCACGTACCGCGGCGGACGGACTTTTATCTCTTGTTACTGGGTTCTCTGCGTTAACGATGAGTGGGGTTCGCTTTTCGTGCTGCAGTTCTCGCTGTAAAAATCACTGGTTTTATGCCCCTTGTTGAGATACCCGTTCACATGTTGTGTGGGGTTGGTCTAACAGCGTTTGTTTGCCTTTGATGTCCACTTCAAGCGCCGTATCATAGATATATAGGCTTATTAGCCCTATTCTGGTCGCCGAAGATGGCGGTTGGTTATGCATCCGGCACCTTCCGGTGCTCATGAGAACGGAGAGAGGCTCCGTTGGAAGGAGGGAGCGGGTTTCCCGCACCGATTATGGTTGATGTCCGTCGCCGCAAGCTTGCAATTATTGCTATGAACGTTTCGGTTCTTGCAGCTGCTCTCTCCTGGCTGTTGGTGCTCTTCTCTGTCATGTATTCTCCCGCAGCTGTACCGTGGGCTCTGGGCGTTGCTATCGTACTGACTGTGATTGGCGCCTACGCACTGTACCGCTACTACTCCAAGTACTCGCACGTGCTCCCGAACGAGGACCCGGATGCGCACGATGTGCTCGGTCACGACCTGCATTCGACTCACCTGCCGCATCTGCACCACACGGAGGGCAACGCTGATGGAGTAGCCGCTAAGTAGCGAGCTTCTTATCCCCTAGACAGCATAAATGTGCCGCCTCACCAATACCGGTGAGGCGGCACATTTACGTTATGGTCAGGGGCAGAGGCCGGCCCTGCACTCAAGATTATTTCTCAGCGGTCGGGTCAGTACTTTGACGCGCTTCAGCTTCGGCTCTGGCTAGTTCTGCCTTTTTATTCTCCTGGACTATCAGAGCGTTATATTTCCAGCCGGGGATTCGTTCAACAAGCCACCCAACCCAGAGGAGCGCAGCGGTAATGAGAGCGACCGGAATCAGGTAAATGAGGAAGCTCGGGTTGCGGGTGTGGTCTGAGGTGCTCCCCGCGCTGAGTTCCCACAGCGCAATGATTGGTACCGCCATTATGGGCATCACTATAAAAAGGATGAGGGCATAGTAAATGCCCATCATGCTACCGGGCCTACCTCTATTTATACGAGCTTGGGTAACGGCTCTGTCCAGGCGTTTGTATTCCTCCAGAGTTTCGCCGTCTAGAAGCGAAGCGTCAGGGATTTTGGCCATGACGTACTGTACGGCTTCAAAATCTGAGGGCGAGCAAATAAAGATATGCCCCTGGGACATAACGGTGTATTCTTTCGCGATGTTGAGGCACGCCTGCGCGTAACGGTTATTGAGCTCTCGACTCTCCGGGTTTTCCTTGAGTTCCCGGCGGAGGTCTTTCAGGTCTTCCATGTTTCTCCTTGCAATTTCAGTCGTCGTTGAACCCAACGTTGGGGTACGAGAAACACAGGTCATCCCCCACCCGGTGCGGGGTGGAGAAGCCGGAGTATTGAATTGCGGTGTATCGGTGTGTACTTCACAGAATGCCAGCTCTTGGGGCTCAGACAAAATTGACCGGGCATCCTGAGATGTTTCAACGGCGGTGCATACATCTCATATATAGCGGTCAGTTATAGACAAAACCCGCTACGGGTACGGTACGGAGGTGCCCCTCCCCTATGATGGTTGAAAGGGATATTTACCTCTAATACCATCTGCAATACACGCCTACGAGCCAACGAGGAAGAGCATGACCAAAGCGACCGATTCGCCGCAGCCGCCGGAAGCGCTCGCGCGCTGGTACACTCGCTATTCGAGCCCCGTCGGCGTGCTCTACCTTGCCGCCCGTGCGGATGCGATTGTGGGCATCTGGTACGAGGATCAGGCGCATTTTCCGCTCCCCCATGAGCTCGGTGAACTAATCGAGAATCCCGTCACCTACCTACGGGAGCACAACACGGCGGAAGAGGAAGAGCCAACCGGTGAGTATGCTGCGGCGCGGCTGCTGTCGCGTGCTGAGGCAGAGCTCTCCGAGTACTTTGAGCGCAAGCGCACTTCTTTTACGTTGCCCCTAGATCCTGAGGGCACCGATTTTCAGCTGATTGTATGGGAGCATCTGAAGACTGTTCCTGCCGGGTACACCACCACTTACGGTGAGATTTCGCGTGCGGTTGGTCCCGGTGCTCCGGCGCAGGCGGTGGGTCAGGCGGTCGGCCGCAATAAGGTTTCTATTATGATTCCGTGTCACCGCGTTATTGGTGCTGATGGTAGTTTGACTGGCTACGCTGGCGGGGTTGAACGTAAGCAGTTCCTTCTCAATCTGGAGGAGCCGGAAGAGGTGCGGGAGGCGCGGCTCTTCTAGCGATGTCACCCGGCGGTGATTGAGACTTGTCAGAGGGCGGAGCGTGCATCGGATGCGGGCTCTGCCCTCTGTCGTACCTATTTTCGGTTTCGTTGCTCTGCACCACGACATATAATCGAATATACTTGCGATTTACTCACGCTAGGGCTACTGTTTAAGTAGAACATGATTCCGAAACACTCGGATCGGCTCAGCAATCTCAGAGAGGAGAAACCGTGACCTCGCAACCTAACATTCCCGCCAAGCCCCTCGAAAACACCCCGAACTACCCCACGTGGGTGACCGATGAGCTTCTGCGCGACTACTACGACACCGAATGGGGCATGCCCGTCACCGATGAGCGGGGACTCTTCGAAGCCCTGAGCCTCGAGGCTTTTCAGGTGGGACTCTCTTGGCGAACGATTCTTGCCCGCCGCGAGGCATTTCGTCACGCTTTTGAAGGCTTCGATCCCGAACGCGTGGCTGCGTTCACCGACCAGGATGTTGCGAGACTCCTCCAGAACGAAGACATTATCCGTAACGAGCGGAAGATTCGCGCGGTCATCTCCAACGCGCGGCTGACCCTTCGGATGCGTGAGCTTGCCGCCACGCCGTATGACGCATCCGCGGAGGATATTAATCTTCCCCTCATTGCTCCGGCATCCATCTCAGCTAAGGCAGACAGTACCGAGGCGACAGCCGCACGCCGCCGTCGAGTTCGTACGCTAAGCGATGAAGACCTGGACCGGATGCGCGAGCGCACCCTGCCTGACGGCACACGTGTACCGGGCGGGCTGCCGGCGTGGCTGTGGTCCTTCGCGCCACACGAGACTATCGCGCCGCATACCCTGGAGGATATCCCGACAGATACACCCGAGTCCGCGCTTCTTGCCAAATCTTTTAAAGCTCTAGGAGGTGTGTTCTTGGGTCCGGTGACCGCCTATGCGCTTATGTGCGCGGTCGGTATGGTCAACGCGCACCTGGTGGACTCGCATCGGCGAGGCTGTTCGGGGCTCTTTACCTAAGCCCCCTCGCCCTAAGCTCCCCACGCTTGGCGTGCTTGCGTGCAAGGGCGCAGAAAAGCCGCGCGCCACTTCGTAGAAGTAAGCACGCGGCTTCTATACGTTGAGAGGTTCCGCTCTGAATTAGATCGCCACAGGGTTAGATCATCACGAAGAGGAAAATCAGCGCCAGCAGCGGCGGGGTCAGCTGAATCAGTGCCGGCTTGCGCTTATCCGGGGAGGTGAGGAACAGGTAGACACCGGCAATCGCCATGGAGCCCAGGCCTGCGAACATGAGTGCCACACCCACCTGCGGGGAGCCGAACCAGAAAGCCAGCAGACCGGTTGCGGCGATCCAGGCGAGCATCAGGTTGTACAGGCCCTGGTTTGCCGCCATCTCCTTGGTAGACTCGGCGAATTCTTCGGTCATTCCGAAGGTTTCGCGGCCCTTGGGCTTAGTCCAGAGGAAGGATTCGATAATCCAGATGTACACGTGAATAGCGATTGCTACGAAGGCAAAAACGGTGGTGACCGTTGCGAGTGCCTGCATTGTTTCTCCTTAAGCAGTAGGTGTTCTATTAGGCACCTGCCCGTTCTTTATTCTGGAGCACAACCTGTGGTGATGTTCAGAATCATGCAGGAGCAAGCACAAGAAGTAATTCTACGCTTCTTCCGGGCTTATCGGAACTTCCCTGAATATGCATAAAACCCCTCGATTCGTCGTCTGCAGAGAAAATTGCAGGGTTCTCATCGAGGGGTTTCTACGCGGGGTTACGCCGAATCCGGTATCGGTCTTTAGCCAACCATGAGCGACAGTGCGAAGGACCAGACGCAGACCAGGCCCAGCAGAATAGCGCTGTACTTGATGGACATGGAGGTGATCTTCGATTCTTCGCCGGCGCTGTTCACAGCCGCCGCCGCAATCGCGATGGACTGCGGGGAAACAATCTTACCCATCACGCCACCGGCGGTGTTTGCGGCAACGAGCAGGGTCGGGTCAACAGCAATCTGGGCTGCGGTGGTGGACTGCAGGCCCGCGAAGAGCACGTTAGCGTTGGTCACCGAGCCGGTCACGAACACACCAATCCAACCGATGATCGGGGACAGCAGCGGGAAGACCGGGCCTGCTGCCGCGAGCGCCAACGCAATCGAGGTGGTCATACCGGCGTAGTTCATCACGTTTGCGACGGACATGACCAGGCAGATCATGAGGATCGGCATCTTCAGCTGGTTCCAGGTGCCGCCGAGTTCTTCGAAGGCTTCGCCCCAGCTGATGTTCGAGGTCAGGACGGTAATGATTGCAGCCACCAGAATTGCGGTGCCGGATGCGCCCAGGGTGTTCCAGGAGAACATCGCGGTCACGGTCTTGCCGGCACCGGTGGTGATGGCTTCGTGAATGCCGGGGATGGGGAACGCCAGGGTTGCGGCGCCGAGCAGGCCGTTGGTTGCGAAAATCGGCTTCAGTGCGGTGGACCAGAGCAGGATGGTTGCGGAGAGGAAGATGAAGGGGCTCCACGCCTTAACGATCTCAGCGCCGGTGTGCTTGACACTCTGCTGAGCCTGAGCTTCTTCGAGGCTGGGTGCGGTGGATTCGCGGTAGATGTGCTTGGGCTGCCACTTCTGCATCACGAGCGCCAGGGCGACCAGGGAGAGTAGCGGCGGGATGATGTCGACTAGTTCAGGCGAGCCGAGCAGCATCAGGATGGCCACCTGACCGCCGGAGAAGATCACGCCGGTCATAAGCGCTACGAGACCGACTTCGCGGATGCCGCGGATGCCGTCCTGGATTGCAACCATCAGCAGCGGCACGATTGCCACGAAAATCTGCAGTACCGGAACCATACCTGCGGACAGGTGTGCGGTGTCCAGGCCGCCGACCTTAGCTGCGGTGGTCACGGGGATACCGATAGCACCGTATGCGCCGGACGCGGCATTAGCTACCAGCGCCAGCATGGATGCTTTGAGGGGGTTGAAACCCAGGGATACCAGCAGTGCCGCAGAGATAGCGATTGGGATGCCGAAGCCTGCCGCGCCTTCGATGAAGCCGCCGAAGCAGAAGGCAATCAGTAGCACCTGGATGCGCTGGTCGTTCGAGATGGAGGAGACGGAGGAGCGCACGATGTCGAAGTTACCGGCGCGCACGGCGATGCGGTAGAGCCACACCGCCATGAGCACGATCCAGCCGATGGGCCATGCGCCCGAGAGGAAGCCGGAGAGGATGGAACCGGCACCTGCGGTGATGGGCAGGCCGAAGATGGCACAACCAATGATGAGGGTGGTGCCGAGGGTCAGCAGTGCTGACTTGAGGCCGCTGAGTTTCAGGACGGTCAGGCCCAACAGGAAGAGGATGATGGGTACTGCTGCGACCAGTGCGGAGAGCACCGGTGAGTTCAGCGGGTCGTAGGTTTGCTGCCACATAGGGCGGGTGGTCCTTTCGGTCTGTGCGTTTGTTGCGGTTGCTTCTTCCGATACGGCTCCTGTGCTGTATGGAAGCGCTAGGCCGCATAAAACCGATGGGTTCCTCCGCTATGTGGCGGAGTGACCCATCGGTGAAGCGTTATGGTCATCAGTTCCCAGGGGCTGAAGTTGTTCCCTGGTTTTAACTGAAAGAAAGCGGGATTATTCCCGCTAACTAGGTGCTCATGACTTTATCTGTCTAAGCTATCAGGTCTCCCTCATGAGTTCAGGATAGGATAACCTTAAGTGTGCACAAACGATACTTATGTGCATATTTACACTCCCCGGTATTTGCCCCTAACCACCCCCCTCGAGCCATCAGCTAGGCATCCCACCACATGCCCCCTAACAAGCCCAGATAACGTAAAAGCCCCCTCCTACAAAAGAAGGGGGCTTTTGCTAAACCGTGTCGCGGGTACCTCACCTTTCAGAGAAGGTAGGTTACACGCATCAGGTACTCACGCTATTTACAGGCCGACCAGGGACAGGACGTAAACCCAAACACAGGTGATAGCCAGCAGTGCTGCACTGTACTTGATCGCCATGGAGGTAATCTTGGATTCCTCGCCGGAGCTGTTCACTGCAGCAGCTGCAATTGCGATGGACTGCGGGGAAACAATCTTCGCCATCACACCACCGGCGGTGTTAGATGCAACCAGCAGGGTCTGGCTGACGCCAATCTGCTGTGCGGTGGTAGCCTGCAGGCCAGCGAAGAGGATGTTGTTGTTCACCACGGAGCCGGTCACGAACACGCCAATCCAACCGATGATCGGGGACAGCAGCGGGAAGATAGCACCCACAGCGGCAACAGCCAGTGCGATGGAGGTAATCATACCCGCGTAGTTCATGACGTTAGCAACGGACATGACCAGGCAGATCATGAGGATCGGGGTCTGCAGCTGCTTCCAGGTTGCGCCGAGTTCCTCGATAGCCTCGCCCCAGCTAATCTTGGAGGTCAGGATGGTGATGATGGTAGCCACCAGAATTGCGGTACCGGATGCGCCCACGATGTTCCAGGTGTAGGTCACGTCGATAGGCTTGGGGGTTGCAACAATCGGTGCCGCCTGCGAGATGCTCTGGTGCAGCCAGGGCAGGGGGAAGGAGATGTTGGTGAAGCCGAGCGCGCCCTTAGCAGCGAAGAGGGGCTTCAGAACGGTGGACCAGAGCAGAATCACGACGGACAGGTAGACGAAGGGGCTCCAAGCCTTGAGGATTTCGCCACCGGTGTGCTTGACGCTCTGCTGCGCCTGGACTTCTTCCAGGGAGGGAGCGGTGGGCTCGCGGAAGATGTGCTTGGGCTGCCACTTCTGCATGACCAGTGCCAGAGCGACCAGTGCCAGCAGCGGCGGGATGATGTCAACGAGCTCGGGGTTACCCAGGGTTGCGAGCAGAACGGACTGGCCGCCGGAGTAGATAACGCCAACCATGAGAGCTACCAGACCGACTTCGCGGATACCGCGCAGACCGTCCTGAATAGCGACGAGCACCAGGGGAATCAGGCCTGCCATGATCTGGATAACCAGGACCATTTCGATGGACAGACCGTGCAGGTCCACGCCGCCGCGGGTTGCTGCGGTGGTCACGGGGATACCGATAGCGCCATATGCGCCGGAGCTCACGTTAGCAATCAGAGCGAACATTGCAGCCTTGAGCGGGTTGAAGCCCAGGGACACGAGCAGTGCAGCACAGATAGCAATCGGGATACCGAAGCCTGCAGCACCTTCAAGGAAGCCGCCGAAGCAGAATGCAATCAGCAGCATCTGGATGCGCTGGTCGGTAGAGATGGAGGAGATGGAGGAACGAACGATTTCGAAGCCGCCGGAACGCACGGAAATGCGGTAGAGCCACACTGCCATGAGAACGATCCAGCCGATGGGCCACATGCCCGAGAGGAAACCGTAGAGGATGGAGCCGGCACCTGCAGTGACGGGCATACCGAAGATAGCGCAACCGATGAGGAGAGCTAGAACGAGGGAGATAACGGCAGATTTAATACCGCTGAGCTTCAGGACGGTGAGGCCCAGAAGGAAGAAAATAATCGGGACTGCTGCTACGAGTGCGGAGAGTGCGCTCGAGTTCAGCGGGTCGTAGACTTGCTGCCACATGGTTTATTGTGTTCCTTTCCACGCCCACGGGGGCGGGATCGAGTTGTGCCGTAAAACCTTCCCAGCGACGCTTGTGGCGGCGTGTGTGCCGTGTGTTGCAGGTGCGTGCACCTAGCTGTTTTATGCGTTATGGGCGCTATCCTCTGGGGATATATGCCTTCACTTGGGTTCATGTTGGTTTTGCGGCTATGAAATTCAGTGTGTATGAAGTCGTGTTTTAGTCACAGAAACCTAAATATTCCTTGATTTGTCAAGGAAGATTCAGTGCCAAAGCTAATATTTCTGACCGCTAAAACGTGATTCCTTGTGTACCCAATGTACCACTGAACACCCACAAAATCGGGCATATTCCAACATTTAGATGCAAGCTCATATTTGCAAAATAACCTAAAGACCACCCCGAGTTGAGGGCCTGCCCAGCCGCTCCCCCGCTATTACAAGGGAGCAAAGCCCACTAAAGCCCGGCAAGAGCCAGCCAGAGCACGCAGCGCCTCGGGAACATTCAAACCGACACAACCCAGCCCCGCACCATCAATCCCCGCAAACCCCTAAACGGCATACAAAAAAGCTCCGGAAGGAAAAACCTTCCGGAGCTTTATCTGTCGGGTTGACAGGATTTGAACCTGCGACCCCTTGACCCCCAGTCAAGTGCGCTACCAAGCTGCGCCACAACCCGATTCGTTATTCACGATATTGTTTTCAAGGTTTCCCCTGAACACTCGAATAACTATACCGGGCTTTTAACCCCCGCGCAAGCCAGATTCACCATTTTTAGAAAAAATCTTAAAAATCTTTTCCTCACGGATTTCCTTGCAGATTTTCCGTACAGAATCCAGCGCGCGGGGGCCAAACCTAACAAGAGCCAGCCTAGCAAGGGGCCAGCCCAGCAACACGGCATCAAGCAGACACCCCGCTACTAGCGGCGGCCGCCCTTACCCTTCTTAGCCTTCGCGCTCTGACGCTCACCCAGGGAGCGGCGCTCACGCACACGCATCGAAATCTCAATCGGAGTACCCGTGAAATCAAAAGTCTCACGCAGACGACGCATAATGAAGCGACGGTAACCCGGATCCAAGAAACCGGTAGTAAACAGCACGAACTTCGGCGGACGCGAAGACACCTGAGTACCGAAGAGAATACGCGGCTGCTTACCACCACGCAGCGGGTGCGGATGCGCGGCAACAATCTCGCCCAGGAACGCGTTCAGGCGACCGGTCGGAATACGCGAATCCCACGACTCCAGCGAGTGCTCCAGGGCGGGCACCAGCTTGTCCTTGTGCCAGCCGGTCTTCGCCGAAATGTTCACGCGAGGAGCCCACTGCACGTGCGCCAGGTCGCGCTCAATCTCGCGCTCAAGCATGTAGCGGCGGTCCTCATCGAGGGTATCCCACTTATTGAATGCCAGGACCATCGCACGACCCGAATCAATCACGGTCTGCACGATACGCACATCCTGCTCAGAGATCGGCTCGGAAACATCCAACAGCACCACGGCAACCTCAGAGCGCTCCAGAGCAGTCTGAGTACGCAGCGAAGAGTAGAACTCCGCACCCTTAGCCATGTGCTGGCGACGGCGAATACCCGCGGTATCCACAAAACGCCAAGGGTAGCCGCCCAGCTCAATAATCTCGTCAATCGGGTCACGAGTCGTACCAGCCAGGTCATTCACCACGGCACGCTCAGAACCAGCCAGCTTATTCAGCAGCGACGACTTACCCACGTTCGGGCGACCCACCAGAGCCACACGACGCGGGCCACCCAGCGCTTCCGGCTGAGCAAACTGCGAGTGCTCCGGCATGACCTCAAGGATCTCGTCCAAAGCATCCGCCAGGCCACGACCGTGCAGACCCGACACCGGGAACGGCTGACCCATACCCAGCGACCAGAGGTTATAAATCTCCGGCTCCAGGTGAGCGTCGTCAATCTTGTTAGCAATCAGAATGATCGGCTTCTTCACGCGGCGTAGCATACGCACGATCTGCTCGTCCGAAGCGGTCACACCCACGCGGGCATCCACCACCAGGACCACAACATCGGCCTGCTCCACAGCAATCTCAGCCTGCTCAGCAACCTGAGCATCAATACCGCGAGCGTCAGACTCCCAACCACCGGTATCAACCAGGGTGAAGCTCTTACCCAGCCACTCAGCCTTATAGGACACGCGGTCACGAGTCACACCCGGCTTATCCTCAACCACCGCTTCACGGCGGCCCAGAATACGGTTAATGATGGTCGACTTACCCACGTTCGGGCGGCCAACAATCGCCACTACCGGATCAGCGAGCTGCTCTTCCTCATCCTCAATGTCGAAGCCCCAAGCACCCAGCAGGGCGCGGTCCTCTTCATCCAGGTCGTAGTCCTCAAGACCCTCAAGAAGAGCCTGAGCACGCTGATCAGCGGTCTCATCATCAATCTCAGCGAGGCGCTCGATAACGTCGTCCTCGCCACCGCCCAGGTACTTATCTTCGTAATCGTCGCGGATAGCGTCCTCAGCCATGCGCATTCCTTTCTCTACCCGCCCCACGCCCAACCCGAGGGTCAGCACGCGAGCGCGGCTCAACGTCTTATCGGGAGCGGATGCACCACTCCCCCAGCGTTTCGGCGGGGCCTAGCCCGCGCGCTTCGCCTTCAACTGGTCATTCACAGCGTTAATCACTGCAGAGACCGTCGCATTAAAATCAAGATCCGAGCTGTCCACCAGGGTCACGCCCTCGGCAGCTTTCATAAAGTTATTGACCTTCGAATCCTTCGCATCACGCTCAGCGATCTGCTTGCTCAAGTCACCCGAAGCGCCGGACTTCTCCGCGTTCTCCAGGCCGCGGCGCGCCATGCGCACCTCTTCAGAAGCAGTCAGCAGGATGCGCGCATCAGCATCGGGAGCAACCACGGTGGTGATGTCGCGGCCCTCAGCGACCATGCCGTTAATAGCGTGGTTAATCATCCAGCGCTGCAGGCCAATCAGGTGCTCACGAACCGCCGGAACCGAAGCCACAGCAGAAACGGCCGAAGAAATGCGCTCGCTACGAATCTCCTCACGGATATCGGTCGAGCCCATCAGAATCTCTTCTTCCTTAATGTTCGTACCGAACACCAGGGGCATCTCCTCGACAGCCTTCGCAATCGCCTCAGCGTCGTTCAGGTCAATGCCAAGTTCCAGCACACGGTAGGTTGCGGCACGGTACATTGCACCGGTATCCAGGTACGCCAGGCCAAAGTGGCGTGCAACTTCCTTAGACACAGACGACTTACCGGAACCGGAGGGACCGTCAATAGCAATCGTCAGTTTAGGGTTCTCGTGCATCAGCACTCCTTAAAATTCGTCTCAAACTTTATGCCGGAAAATACAGCTTTAACTCTACTTCACAACACGCCAACCGCGAGCCGACAAATCGCGGACCAGCGCCTCATGAATAGACGGATTGACCGAGATTTCAGCCATACCCACCGGGGCACCCGTCGAGTGCTCCAGACGCAAATCCTCAAGGTTCGCACCCAACTCACCAATCTCGGCAAGCAAACGAGCCAGCGTGCCGGGGGTGTCGTCCACCAGCACCGTCATCTTTGCGAACGCGGCGGGGGCAGTACCGTGCTTACCCGGAATACGGCTCACGCCCGCGTTGCCTTCGCTCATCAGCTGCGCCAAATCCAGGCGAGCGCCGGAAGCCGTCGGGTTCTCCAGCGTCGCGATGAGGCGGTTCAGGTCATCACGCACACCGTAGAGAGTCTGCACAATCGGGTCAGCGTTCGCCGCAAAAATCTGCACCCACAGCGTCGGGTCTGAAGCCGCGATACGCACCGTATCGCGCAAACCCTGACCCGCCAGGGACAGCGCATACAGCGGAGTGTCCTGCAGACGCGAAGCCAACAGCGAGCTCATCGCCTGCGGCACATGAGAAATCAGGGCAACCGTCTGATCATGCTCCTCAACGCTCAGAGAAGTCACAATCGCGCCCAGCTCCACCGCCACAGAACGCACCAGACGCACACACTCGGGGCGAACCGAATCGTGCTCGCAGATAATCCACGGACGCGCCTGGAACAGCTCACCGCGAGCAGCCACCGGGCCCGACTTCTCACGCCCAGCCATCGGATGCGAACCCACGTAACGGGACGCATCCGCACCCGAAGCAAGCACATCAGCCAGCGGCTGCACCTTCACCGAGGCAACATCCGTCACCACGGCGCCGGGGTAGCCCGCCTCCGGTCGAGGCGCATAGGTGTTCAACGCGCGAGCGCACACGGCACCGGCACTATCCGGAGGCGCAGCCACCACCACCAGCTGCGGGGCGAACGCGGTGCGCTCCTCCTCCGACAGTGTGGAGATGCTTGTACCTGCACCGATATCCTGCGCCACAGCCTCGGCGGTGGGTGAAATATCTTGGACGTACACGTCCTCGCATCCTACCGCACGCAACCCCAAACCAATGGAGGCACCCAGCAGACCCGAGCCGATAATGAGCACCGGCCCGGTCAGCGTTGAGTCCATGGGCAGCTCAGATGCGGAAAGCTCAGCGGGCGAGCTCATGACAACTCCTTAGCGTTATTACATGTCCACCGAAGCGAGCAGGTGACCGATCTCGACCTTGGAGAGGTTACGGACGGTACCCTGCTTCTGCGAACCAATACGGATCGGGCCCATCTCAACGCGGACCAGGCGCTCAACCGGGTAACCGACAGCGTCGAAGAGGCGGCGCACGATGCGGTTCTTACCGGAGTGGATGGTCACTTCAACGAGCACGTGGCCGGGGGTGGAGTCCACCAGCTTGAACTCGTCCACGCGGGTCACGCCGTCTTCCAGGCGAATACCCTTCTTCATGGCTGCGCCGACGCCGGGCTCCATGGGGCCGGGAACCTGCACCAGGTAGGTCTTGGGCACCTCGTAGGAGGGGTGGGTGAGGCGGTTCGCCAGTTCGCCGTCGTTGGTCAGCAGCAGCAGACCTTCGGTTTCGACGTCCAGGCGGCCCACGTGGAATACGCGCTCGCTCATGGAGGAACGCAGGAAGTCGGAGATGCAGGGGCGACCTTCGGGGTCTTCCATGGTGGAGACCACGCCGGCGGGCTTGTTGAATGCCATGTAGACGAGCTTGTCGTTGGTCTGAACGGTCATGCCGTCCACCTGCACGGTTACCTTGGAGGGGTCCACGCGCACACCCAGCTCGGTCACGACTTCACCGTTGACGGTAACGCGGCCTTCGGTAATCATTTCTTCGCAGACGCGGCGGGATGCCACACCGGCCTGAGCCAGCAGCTTCTGCAGGCGCACGCCGTCGTGGTCGTAGAACTCGTAGTGGTCTACCGGGGCGTTGCGGGGGCGGCGGGGGCGGTGCGGGCCAGCGTAGTTGCTGACGCGGTATTCGCCACGCTCGTTTGCGAAGGCTTCGCCGGAGCGGTAGGGGCGGCCCGGTGCGCGGCGTTCGCGCTTGGGCAGTTCGGTACCGCGGCCTCGGCCGGAACCTGCGCGGCCTGCGCCGAACTTCTTCTCGCCAAACTTCTTGTCACCGAATTTCTTCTCGCCGAAGCCCTTTGCGCCGCCCTTGCCTGCGCCACTCTTCGGTGCGCCGGGGCGACCGCCGCGTGCGGATGCGCCCTTAGCACCGGGCTTACCGCCCTGACCGGGACGAGTAGCGCCGGGACGGCCACCGCGGGAGTTCTGGGGGCGACCGGATGCAGAGCGGCCGCCGCGGGAGGAGTTTCCATATGCCATGGTGTTCTTCTCTTTTCTGTCGTATAGTGCAAACGTTTCAGGCTTTTCCCGAACGTTCCTTCGTCTTATTGATTCGTTGTCTTAGTCGTTGCCCTCGGCAAGCACTGCGGCTTCCGTATCATCGGGCAGGAAGGGCGCGAGCGCCGGCAGCTCCTCCAGGGAGTTCAACCCGAGCTTCGCCAGCAGCAGCTCCGTGGTTTCGTAGAGGGTCGCGCCGCTTCCGGCTTCTCGCCCTGCTTCACGAATCAGCTGCCGTTGTAGCAGCTGGCGGATTGCCGCGTCCGCGTTTACGCCTCGAATGGAGGCTACCCTCGCCCTGGTCACCGGCTGCTGGTAGGCAATCACGGCGAGCGTCTCGTAGGCGGGCTTGCTGAGGGTCGCGCTCTTGGAGCGGGTCACGAAGCGTGCCACCCAGGGGGCGAAGTCGTCGCGGGCGTAGAGCTTCCAGCCTCCTGCGATGTTCCGCAGCTGGAATCCGCGCGGTTCGGGTGCCACCCGGTTTTCGTCTTCTCCGTAGCCGCTTTCTTCGCCGTTGTACTCGCGGTACAGCTGGTCGAGCGCGTGCTCAACAGCTCGTTCGCTGACGATGAGCGCGGCGGAGAGTTCACGCACGCTCACGGGCGCTTCGGCAACGGCGAGGATCGCTTCGATGGCGCTTTTGGCGCCGCCGGGGATTGCCTCGACCTTGGAGAATTCGGCTTCGGCATCGACCGCTACGCTGGGTGCGGTGGAGGGGCCTCCCGCCGGAATCTTTACCGATTTCGCTACCGGTTTCGTTACCGATTCCTTCGACTCGCGGGGTGCAGGTTCCTGCGATTCCTCAGAGCTGTCGGAACCATCGGAGTCCTCTACCGTTTCAGCGGCTTCAGCCTCCTCAGCATCTTCGGTAACCTCAGCTTCTTCGGTCACCTCATCCAGAGGAGCTACCGCTACCTCGTGCTCAGCCGGTTCAGCGTCCGCCTCAGCAGGCTTTGAGATTTCAGCCTCTACCGCCTCTACCGGCGCCGAGTCTGCCTGTTCCGAATCCTCGTCTGCGTTCGGATCCCAGTAGCCCATGTTCACGATGGCAAGGTCGTCAGGGGTGAATTCACGGTCAAAGCGTGAGCCGTGATTACTCATACTCCTCCTCTACCGGTTCCGTGTTAGCTTCAGGTTCGTTCGCAGATTCGTTCACTTGGGGTGATTCGGGTGATTCAGGTGCTTCGCTGGTTTCGTGCGCATCCTGTGTGCCTGCGGTGTCTGCAGTTTCTTCGCGGATCACGAACTGTGCCGCGCTCGCGCTTGCACGTACCCGAATGGCTCCGAGCGGTGCATCCTGTTCCACGTGCAGGGCACCTTCTTTGTAGAGCTCAAGCAGGGCGAGAAAACGAACCACCGCGATTTCTAGTTCGCCGGATCCTTGAACCAGTTCGGCGAAGCTCAGTTCCCGCGCCGCCGTATCAAGCAGGCTGTGCAAAATGTAGTGTTCTTCAGCCGCGATGGTGGTTAGCGGAACGTGCAGGTGCTCGTTGAGTTCTTCAACGATTTCTTCGGGTTCCGGTTCGGGCTCTTTGGGGGTTCGACTCAGCGCTGCTGCGGCGATGCGGGCGAACTCTTCGGCGCCTCCGGTGAAGACCAGCTCGGGTAGCGCCTGGGCGAATCGTTCTTCGAGGGCTACCGCACGGGGAAAACGCTGCGCTTCTTGCGCCCAGCGTTCGGCAAAAATATCGGCGACTTCGCGGTAGGCGCGGTATTGCAGCAGACGGGCGAAAAGCAGGTCGCGTGCCTCCAGCAGTGCAACGTCCTCTTCGAGGGGTTCACGATGCTGCGGGAGCAGGCGTGCGGTTTTGAGTTCCAGCAGGGTTGCGGCGGTGACCAGAAATTCACTGGCTTCGTCGAGTGCGCGTTCGGTGCCTTCAGCGTAGAGGGCGTGCAGGTATGCGAGGAACTCGTCGGTGACCTCTGCGAGCGCCACCTCGGTAATGTCGAGTTTGCGGCGCGAAATGAGGGTCAGTAGAAGATCAAAGGGACCCTCAAAATTACTGAGGGTGAGGGTGAAACCGCGTTCCGGGTTCTGCAGGCCGCGGCCCTCAGTCCGGGCGTTCGCGGCGGTGTCTGCGTTCGGTGTCGGTACCCTCACGGCAGCGACGTTCGTGGTCATAAACGACCTATTCTCCTTAGGTTTATTCTCCCCGGCTTTGTTGGTGCCGTCTCAGATGCGGCTTTTACTTCGCCTACTTTTTCGGCGTAAGCAGTGTGCGGGGTCTTTAGAATCCACACAATTATACGCCCTCTGCCGGTGTGACTCAAGGGTGAGAATCACCTCAGCAGAGGGCGTATAGGTGTGGGGGCTTTAGCGTGCGCCGCCCTTGTAGATCAGTTCGCGTGCCACCTGGCGGTATGCTTCCGCGCCGGGGTGGCTGGAGGCGTAGCTGAGAATCGGCTCAGCGGACACCGATGCGTCCGGGAACTTCACGGTGCGCTTGATGACGGTGTCGAAGACCTTGTCGCCGAATGCGTCCACGATGCGTGCCAGAACTTCCTTGGAGTGGATGGTGCGCGCATCGAACATGGTGGCAAGTACGCCGGAGATTTCGAGGTCGGGGTTCAGTCGATCCTGAACTTTCTCGATGGAGTCGACCAGCAGTGCGACGGCGCGCAGCGCGAAGAACTCACAAATCAGCGGAATGATGACCCCTTCGGAAGCGGTCAGTGCATTGACGGTCAGCAGGCCCAGGGAGGGCTGGCAGTCGATGAGGATGACGTCGTATTCGTCACGGACCTTGCGCAGTGCCGAGGCGAGAACCTGCTCGCGAGCCACTTCGTTGACCAGCTGAACTTCAGCTGCGGAGAGGTCAATGTTGGCGGGCAGCAGGTCGATGTTCTCCACGCCGGTAGGCAGGATGACGTCCTTGATGTCGACCTTGCGGTCCATCATGACGTTGTAGACGGTCAGGTCCAGTTCGTGCGGGTTCGCACCGAAACCGGCGGAGAGAGCACCCTGCGGGTCGAAGTCGACCAGCAGCACCTTACGGCCGCATTCTGCCAGCGCCGCGCCCAGGTTAATGGTGGAGGTGGTCTTACCCACGCCGCCCTTCTGATTCACCATAGAGATAATGCGGGCGGGACCGTGGCTGCTCAGCGGAGCCGGGTCGGGGTATACGCGCAGGGGTCGACCGGTGGGGCCGAGTTCTTGAGCCTGAGCTTCAGTCAATGGTTCACCTTCATCAATGAATTCGAAGTTTTAAAGTTTAAGCGTTGTCTATAAGGTTACCTCAAGAGCGGCTGTTCCGCGGATTGACGGGGTTTTATCCCCGTTCGTGAGCACGCGGATGCGCCATGCGGTACACCTCCATGAGCCCCTCGGGCGTAACCTTGGTGTACACCTGAGTGGTGGCGATGGAAGCGTGCCCGAGCAGTTCTTGCACCACGCGAATATCGGCTCCGCCCTGCAACAGGTGCGTTGCGAAGCTGTGGCGCATGGAGTGCGGTGAGAAGTCGGAGCTGAGCCCGGCGGCTTCGGCGGCTTCCTTGAGGATGAGCCAGGCGCCTTGGCGTCCGAGTCTGCCGCCTCGGCCGTTGACGAAGAGCGCGGCGGTGCCTTTACCGTGCGCTACGAGGGAGGGGCGGGCACGCACCAGGTAGTCTTGGATTGCTTTTTGGGCGTAGCTACCAATAGGTACGAGTCGCTCTTTATTTCCTTTGCCGAAGAGTCGAACGTAGCCGGGCAGAGTGATCTGGTTGCCGTCTTCATCGGTGAGGGTTCCTTCGAAGTGCACGTCGTCGATATCGGCGTTGAGCATTTCGCTCACGCGCGCGCCGGTGGCGTAGAGGAATTCGAGGATGGCTCGGTTACGTAGCCCGGTTGCGGTTTCGCGGTCGGGTACGGCGAGTAGCCGCTGGATGTCTTCTACGCTGACTGCTTTGGGTAGGCGTTTAACGTTCTTGGGCGGGGTGACCGGTGCCGCCGGGTCGGTGGGCACGATGAGCGCGGAGACCCAGAAGGCGTGTGCTCCGCGGACTGCCGCCATGGTGCGGGCGATGGAGTTCGGTCCCAAGGGCAGGGGCAGGTTCGGTGCCCCTTCAGCGGTTGGCGTTTCTTTTTCTGGTGCCCCGGCTTTCTCCGGCTGTCCGGCACGACCTTTCCCAGCGCGCCCATTTCCAGCGCGCGCGTTTCCTGCACCTCGCCCCGATTCGGAGGCGATCATCAGTGCCAGCGATTCTGCGGCTTCTTCCTGCGCTTCCTGAGATTCCTGCGCGTTCTGTTTGTTCTTCTCCCCCACTTCGAATCCGGCAAGGGGCACGGTGGGGGCGGCGAGTTCCCGCATGAAGGAGCGTACCTGCGCGGTGGTGATGCGTTCGGGGTCGATGACGCCGAGGGTCTCCATGTAGGCGCTGTATCGCCGCAAATCGCGCGCGTAGGAGGCGATGGTGTGCTCGCTGCTTCCTCGCTCCACGCGCAGGTGGATGAGGTACTGCTCGATTGCTCTCTGGAGCGGGGTCTGCGCCTCCTGGTGGGAAGCACCCAGGGCAGAAGAACCCCGGCTAGAAGAACCCAGCACGGAGGAACCGGCAGAAGAGGGCACGCCGAGCAGACCCGCGCCGCGGGGTGTCTTGCTCGCCGTGCTTTTTGCCTGCTTCACGCTATCTCCTCTGTCGGTTCTGTTGATGTTTGGCCCTCTTGACGTTTGGGTTTGCCGTAGGCGAGGCTAGTCCCCCGTCCCACGTTCCGTTCTTAGTGGTTGCGGAAGTTCTCCGGCTTTTCGCGTCGCTGCCCCATGTAGGGGTGGAATTCCCAGCCGCCCTCGGCGGGGCGCAGGCCTTCAAAGTTGTTCTGTGCGGCCGCGTAGGTGGCGAGTACCGCCTGGATAGCGAGCGCGTTATGAACCTTTCCGCCCAGTACCAGCTGTACTGCCTCGGCGAGGGGCACCCAGCGGTAGGTCATTTCTGCTTCTTCGTCGGTGCGTTCGCTGCGTTCTTCGGCGGGCAGTTCCGAGAGGTTACGCGCCAGGTAGACGCGGCCTGCTTCGCTGGTTGCGCCGGGGCTGCTGAAGTAGTCGGTCAGAGCGTTCCAGGTATCTGCCTGCAGGTCTGCCTCTTCGGCAAGTTCGCGCTGCGCGGCGACCAGGGGGTCTTCACCGTCGATGTCGAGCAGTCCGGCGGGTACTTCCCAGAGGTTCATGCGCACCGGGTGGCGGTACTGGTTGAGCATCAGCAGTTCGTTGTTGTCGTTGAGGACCGCCACCGCGACGGCGCCGGGCATTTCCACGACGTCGCGGGTCAGCACGGTGTTTTCGTTGAGTTCGTACTCTTCAACGGTCGTTTCGATCACGTAGCCGCTGTACTTCACGGTGCGGGTGCGGATGGTGCGTTCGGAGGGTGCATCAATAATCTGCTGGTTGTTGCTCATTCTTTCATTGTAGGCGGCTTCTTAGCCCCGCTACGTTTGGCGCGTCAGGTACGGGCACGGAATAAGGTATGTTCAGGTTTAAACGAAAGCATCCCGCCCTCCCCTGCGCGGGGTGAGCGGGATGCTGAACGTTTGTGCCTAGATGTTAGGCGCCGCGACGCTCCAGAGCAGCCTTAATCAGGCCGGAGAAGAGCGGGTGCGGGCGGGTCGGACGCGAGCGGTACTCGGGGTGTGCCTGAGTTGCCACGTAGTAGGGGTGTGCCTCTGCGGGCAGTTCCACGTACTCGACCAGCGAGGAGTCCGGGGAGGTACCGGAGATACGCAGGCCTGCTTCTTCAAGCTGCTCGCGGTACTCGTTGTTCACCTCGTAGCGGTGGCGGTGACGCTCTGCAACCTCGGTTGCACCGTACGCCTTAGCTACCTGAGAGCCGGGAACCAGGTTTGCCTTGTACAAGCCCAGGCGCATGGTGCCGCCCAGGTCGCCTGCACCTTCGACGAACTGCTTCTGCTCTTCGATGGTTGCGATGACCGGTACGGAGGTTTCCGGATCGAACTCGGTGGAGGATGCTTCGGTCAAACCCAGTACGTTGCGTGCGTACTCGATGACCATGGACTGCAGGCCGAGGCAGATGCCCAGGGTCGGGATCTTGTGCTCGCGTGCGTACTTGAGGGCGCCGATCTTGCCGTCCAGGCCGCGGATGCCGAAGCCGCCGGGCACGAGGATTGCGTCCATGTTGCGCAGCTGGTGGTCTGCATCTTCGTCGGTTGCGCACAGGTCGGCTGCAACCCACTTGATGTTGACCTTCACGTTGTTTGCGAAGCCGCCGGCGCGCAGAGCCTCGGAGACAGACAGGTATGCGTCGGGCAGGTCGATGTACTTACCGACCAGGCCAACGTTGACCTCTGCGGCGGGGCGGTGCACTGCGTCGAGCAGGCGGTCCCACTGGGTGAAGTCCGGTGCGGGAGCCTCAATGCCGAAGTAGTCGAGGATGTAGTCGTCGAGCTTCTGGCTGTGCAAGGTCTTGGGGATGTCGTAGATGCTGGGTGCGTCGGCGCAGGAGATGACTGCGTCGCTGTCCACGTCGCATGCGTTACCGATCTTGGTACGGTGCGATACGGGGACCTCACGCTCACAGCGCAGGATCAGGCCGTCAGGCTGGATGCCCAGGCCGCGCAGTGCTGCGACGGAGTGCTGGGTCGGCTTGGTCTTGAGCTCGCCGGAGGGGCCGATGAAGGGCACCAGGGAGACGTGCAGGAAGAAGACGTTCTTGCGGCCAACATCGCGGCGTACCTGGCGTGCTGCTTCCATGAAGGGCAGGGACTCGATATCGCCGACGGTACCACCGATTTCGGTGATGATGATGTCGGGTGCGTTGTCAATTTCCGCTGCGTGACGCATGCGGGCCTTGATTTCGTCGGTAATGTGAGGGATGACCTGGACGGTGTCACCGAGGTATTCGCCGCGGCGTTCCTTTGCGATGACGGAGGAGTAGACCTGGCCGGTGGTCACGTTAGCGGACTGGTCGAGGTTCTCGTCCAGGAAGCGCTCGTAGTGTCCGATGTCGAGGTCGGTTTCAGCACCGTCGTCGGTGACAAAGACTTCACCGTGCTGGAAGGGGTTCATCGTACCGGGGTCGACGTTCAGGTAGGGGTCGAACTTCTGCATGGTCACAGAGAGGCCACGTGCGCGAAGAAGCTGACCGAGGGAAGAGGCCGACAGGCCCTTACCGAGAGAAGATGCAACGCCGCCGGTCACGAAAATCTGGCGGGTTACCTTGTCGTTAGAGGACGCGTTCAGAGCGTTATTTTTTTCATTCACCACGGAATTCAAGCCTACCATTTTCTTGTCTGCTATCCAAGCAGAGGGTTTTGCCGCGAGAGGATTCTCTCAGGCGGCTTTCCCTCCCCTATTTGTCCTTATCACCACTGTAAACGGAGCCGGGGATTTATTATTCCCGCCGCGCCGTGTAGAAGCAGGTGTAGGAGCATTCACAGAGTATCTCACATCCTCTGGGCTCCATGCGCCGCTGCTGGTCACCGGCACGGGCTACACCGACAACTTTCCGAGGCATGCTCTCGCACTTCAGCCCCTTTGATGGTCTTTGGTGCGAAAGATGCCGCCTTTCGGCGCTTTTGCCAGCACTTTCCTCATGCTTTTCCCTGCCGGTTTGCCGCCGGTTTGCCGCCGGTTTCAGCGCCCCTGCGGCACTTCTCGACCGGCGGCCAGCAGCTCTCGGGCGTGCTCTCGCGCCGATTCTGATTGATCGTGCCCGGAGAGCATTCGCGCCAGTTCCACCACGCGTTCCTCTTCGGAAAGTACCTTGACCTTTGAGAGGGACGCGTCATCGTTTTTCAGCACGAGGATGTGCTGGTCCGCGAAGGCGGCAACCTGCGGCAGGTGGGTGACCACCAGAACCTGCACATGTCGGGCGAGCATGGCGAGGCGGCGACCGATTTCGATAGCTGCCTTACCGCCCACGCCGGAGTCCACCTCGTCGAAGATGAAGGTGGGTACGGGGTCCACTTCGGCAAGCACTACCTCCAGAGCGAGCATCACGCGGGAGAGCTCGCCGCCGGAGGCGCCCTTACCGAGCGGGCGCGGCACGGCGGTTCGGTGCGGCGCCAGCATGAAGGTCACGGTGTCTCGACCGTGTACCGAGAACTTTTCAGCTTCGGCAACTTCCACGACCAGGGAGGCGTTCGGCATGGCAAGAGCAGTGAGCTCTTCGCTGACGGCGTCCGCCAGTTTCTGCGCGGCGGCACGGCGCAGGGCGGTCAGCTCTTCTGCCTGGGCACCGAGCACCTTGCGTAGCTGTACCAGTTCGGTTTCCAGGGTTTCCTGTCGCTGTGGGTCATCCACCAGGGTCTCGAGGCGTGCGCGGGATTCTTCGGCCCATTCGAGAACCTCGGCAATGTCAGCACCGTACTTGCGGGTGAGGGTCGCCAGCTGGGCGCGGCGAGTCTGCACCTGCGCCAGACGTTCGGGGCCTTCAACATCCAGGGAGGCCATGTAGGAGGACAGATCCGAGGAGATATCGGTGGCAAGAATCAACAGTTCGTTGACGCGCGCGGCGAGGGAGGCAAGCTCTTCGTCAGCGTCTGCCTGCGCCTGGAGCGCGGAGCGGCTTGCATCGAGCAGACTCATGACGCTCTGCTCGTCGCCGGTGGAGTATTCGCTACCGCTGAGCGCTGCGGAGGCGGTTGCCGACGCAATGCGTAGCGCTTCAACGTTCATGAGCTTCACCATTTCGGCTTTGAGCTCTTCTTCTTCCCCGGCCTGCGGGTTGACGGCGCTGATTTCTTCGAGGGCACCCTGCAGGGTCTGCGTTTCGAGGGCTCGTGCGCGCGAGTTTTCGCGTACTTCCTTCAGCTCTGCGGCGGCGGCGCGGTATCGCTCGTAGTTTTCGCGATACTTCTCCAGCAGGTTGGCGAGCTCTTCGCCGGCGTACAGGTCGAGGGACTGGCGCTGCTCTGCCGCTGATTTGAGGCGCAGCTGATCGGACTGGCCGTGCACTGCAACAAGAGTCTGACCAATCTGAGACAGGGTTCCGATGGGTGCGGAGCAACCGCCGACGTGGGCGCGGGAGCGTCCCGAGGCGTTGACGGTGCGCGCCAGAAGCAGTTCGGAGGTCTGTTCGTCGATGTCTTCGGCGGTGCCGCCGGCTTCTTCGGCAAGCTCGAGGGCGCGGTGCCCGTGGGGCAGGCGAATCACGGCTTCTGCAAGGGCGCTCTTGGCGCCGTTGCGCACGCTGGATGCGTCGGATCGGGCGCCCAGGAGCATGCCGAGGGCGGTGACGACCATGGTTTTACCTGCGCCGGTTTCGCCGGTCAGCACGGAGAATCCGGGTTCGAGGGGGAGCCTCGCATCGGTGATGATGCCGAGGTCTCGAATATGGATTTCCTCAATCACGAACGTTCATTCCTTTTCTTTAGTGCTTCTCGGTATCCTGCGGGCCGCGCCAGCCACGGATCGGAAGCTCAAATTTGCGCACCAGTCGCTCAGAGAAGGGAGCCGGGTGGATACGGGCGAGCAACACCGACTTTTCGGAGCGTCGCACCTCAATACGGGAGCCGGGGTCCAACTCCACGGTTCGGCGGCCATCGCACCAGAGCACGCCGGAGGCGCCGTTTCCGGGCATCATTTCTACCGCCAGAGTGGATGTCGGCGCTGCTACCAGCGGGCGCGCGAAGAGCGCGTGAGCCGAGAGCGGCACCATAAGAATCGCTTCAACTTCGGGCCAGACGACCGGGCCGCCACCGGAGAAAGCATAGGCGGTCGAGCCGGTGGGGGTTCCCATGACCACGCCGTCACAGCCAAAGCTGCTGAGCGGGCGGCAGTCCACCTCGATAATGACCTCAATCATTTTTTCGCGGTTGCCCTTTTCGACACTGGCTTCGTTCAGCGCCCAGTCGCTGTGCACGCGCTTGCCGTCGTTCCAGACTTCCACGTCGATTGCCATGCGTTCTTCAACGGTGTATTCGTTGTTGACGATGCAGCGAACGGTTTCGGTCAGGTCGCTCTCTTCGGATTCGGCGAGGAAGCCGACGTGCCCCAGGTTCACACCGATGAGCGGAACACTGGTTCGGCGCACCATTTCTGCGGCACGAAGAATCGAACCGTCACCGCCGAGCACCACACCGAGTTCAATATCGATGAGCGCCACGGATTCATGGACGACCTGCACGGGGACGGGCTCGTCCCAGTTTTCGCTCAGGGTTTCCAGATCGGAGCGAGTCATGACGGGTGCGAGTCCCTCTTCGTAGAGCTGGGTGCATGCCTGTCGGGCGGCATCTCGTGCTTCTTTGCGCCCCACATGGGCGAAGACGAGAATCTTACGGTGACGTTGTTCCACCGAGTCTTCGAAACCATGACGTTCGAAACTGTGGTATTCGGAACTATGACGCGCACCTGCGGCAACTACCTGTGCGGTTGCTTCCTGCGGTGCGTGGCTTTCGTGTTCTGCCATAACGACTCTCTCCCATCGGGTGTTGAGATCGGGATGTTGAGATGGTGTATCTACACCTATCATACCGAATATGTTCTCGAAGATTTTCTAAAGAGCTATATTTTTAGAAAATTATTTCGAATAGCGTACGGCTGGGGTATCTCTAAAATACCTGTAAAAATACCTGCGAATAGCGCGGCAGCCTGAGAAAGCCCCGCCCTCAACGCGTCCTGCGTTACCGAGCGGTTTCTCTCAGACTGCCTTAGCACTATTTATTTTCGGCACTATATTTACTTTCGACACCGTTGAATAGGGAGTTGTAAAAAAGTTCCCTTAGCCTGCACAGCAAGATAATTTCGAAACATCTTTGTCAAAAGTTAGGACAGCCAGCTTCAATCCTTCTGCCATTGTTAGATATGGACACATCGTTTCTCTCAGATCTCCAACAGTTAAACCGAATTTCACAGCTAATGTTGCTGCATAAATTACGTCTCCTGCGTTTTCTGCCACTACATGCGCCCCTAACACTTTCAATGTTTTCGCGTCTGCCACTAATTTGAAAACACCTGTTGTTTCCCGATTAACGAGCGCTCTTGGAACAGCATCCAACGGCAATACCGATGTTTTCACTTCATATCCTTTTTCTTTTGCCTGTTGCTCCGTTAAACCAACCGTTGCAATCGATGGAGAAGTAAACGTAACGCCTGGAACCACTTCTAAATTGACCTTTTGATTTAGTCCTCCGATTGCATTACGAGCAGCAAGTCCACCTTCATAAGCAGCTACATAAACAAATTGGGGACCGAGAGTGACATCTCCAGCTGAATAAATTCGGGAATTGGTCGTTTTAAGATAATCATCAATGACAATTTCACCACGGGAACCAACTTCAACGCCTGCTGCATGTAAGTTTAATGATTCTGTATTTGGTTTTCTTCCAGTGGCAATTAGCAATTGTTCTGCTTCAATAATTCGCTTTTTACCATTTATCTCAACATGAACTTTTTTAATGTCTCCATCTTGCTCAACTCGTTCATAGGTTGCACCTGTTACTAAATTAATTCCCTGTTCTGTTAAGGCCTTAGTAATGGCTTCTGAAATTTCAGGATCGTATTCTTTTAATAGACGCTCGCTTCTTTGAATCAAAGTGACTTCTGACCCGAGGTTATGAAATAGTTGTCCTAATTCCATGCCGATATATCCTGAACCAATTACGGTAAGACGATTTGGAACCTTCTTTAATTCCAATAAGCTAGTGCTTGTTAAATAATCTACTTCATCTAATCCGGGAATATTAGGTGCAGTTGAAGAAGCACCTGTAGCTATTAAAAATCTTTTGGCTGTGATTTGATTGCCATTTACTTCAACTGTATTTTCATTTACGAATTTTGCTTCACCTTTTATTAATTCAAAACCATAATCATCAATTAAATTCACATATTTTTCATTTCGCATCTCGGTTACTAAATCATTCTTTTGTTTTACTAATGGCGCTAAATCAACATTTGAAGCCGAAGTGTGTAATCCTACAAATGGATTATTTTTTGCTAGATGATTGATTTCCCCTGCTCTTAATAAGGTCTTAGAAGGAACGCATCCGACATTAACGCAAGTTCCACCCACCGTTCCACGCTCAATCATAGCCACTTTTGCGTTCAAAGTAACGGCTTCAATGGCAGATGAAAAGGCAGCTCCACCAGAACCGATGATGATGTAATCATAATCATAGTTACCTTCATCATTTAAACTTACATCTGTCCTTTTTTCCGATTGCACTTGTATTTCTTCTGCTTCGCCCGGGTGATAATTTGCGTCAGCAATCGCCTTTATTGCACTTTCAACCTCAATATCATCGGACAGTTCAAATACTGCTTCACCACGACGATAACTAGACTCAATATTTTTAGCACCTATCTTTTCAAGTGCTGATTCTACGTGTTTTTCACAACCCGTACAAGTCATTCCTGAAATGTTTACCTTAAATTTATTCATAAAAAAGCTCCTTTCGTTTGTTAATGTTTCTATTATAACATAGTTTCAATTCGTTTCAAATCCTCTATTTGTTTTCGCACTTCCTTTTGTTTTTTAGAAACAAATTCGAATATATCTTGACAACGAACTTCATCTTTATCTACAACACCAAGTAATTTATAAATCTCGCTTAAAGAGAAACCAAGTTCCTGTATTCGTTTAATAAACCCAACACGCTTAACGTCATCATATGAATATATCCGATAACCAGCTTCCGTTCGGTGAGGTTCTTGTAATAAATTTTTTCGCTCGTAATATCTGATCGTTTCTTTATTAACTCCACATTTATCTGCAAACTCACTAATGCGATAAATCATCTTATTTCACCCCCTGAATATTATAAACCATGTACCATAGTACACGGTCAAGTAAATTGGACTATTTTATTTTTTCCCAAAGTATCACTCGTATGTGATTGATACTTTTATATAATACTATTGATTATCCTAACATCCCACCAGAAAATCCGATTTAAACACCAGTTGTTTTTAAACTATTAAGAAAGTAATTCCACTATATATTCCGAAGACCCTTTATTTTTTGCACCATAGGAAGTACTCTACGTTGCCGTCCTGTCCGGGGAGCGGGCTGGGTTCCATACCCATCACACGCAATCCGTGGCTGACCGCAGATGCCTGAACTTTTTCTACTGCTTCACGGCGGGCGGATTCTTCGTGCACCACTCCCCCACGTCCGATGCGGTGCTTGCCGACCTCGAACTGCGGCTTGACCATGAGCACCAGGTCGCCGCCGGTTTCGGTGGCGTTCGCTAGCGCCTCCATAACCAGGGTCAGTGAGATGAACGAGAGGTCAGAAACCGTCAGTTCGACCTGCCCACCAATGTCTTCGGGCTTCATGTAGCGAACGTTGAGTCCTTCGTACACGCCGACTCGCGGTTCTTCGCGTAGCGTGTCCACGAGCTGCCCGTGTCCGACGTCAACTGCGGCTACGTGGGCGGCTCCTCGACGAAGCAACACGTCGGTAAAGCCTCCGGTGGATGCTCCCGCATCCAGGCAACGCTTGCCTTCTACCTCGATTTCGGGGAACGCGTCGAGGGCACCGGCGAGCTTGTGCCCTGCGCGGCTGACGTATTCGGTCAGCTCGCTCTGGCGCACGTAGAGGGTATCCTCCGGGCCCACGAGCATGGACGCTTTGCGCGCCACCTTGCCGTTGACTTGCACGTCCCCTGCGGCAATGAGTTTTGCGGCGAGGGTTCGGGAGCTCACGAATCCGGCTTCGACCAGGTATTTATCGAGGCGCACGGTGTCCTTGTCTTCTTTCTGTCGTCGTCTGGTGACGGGTTATCTAGTGTCCCCTCAGAGCATTACTGTTCTGAGGGATCACCGCCGCGAACTAGGAGAGGTTTTCGAGATCCTTCTCCAGTTGCTCGCTCATCGTTTCGAGGCGCTTGACGCGCTCTACGGGGTCCATGGCGAGGGTCGCCGCCAGCTGGCGCTCGAATTCTGCATCAAGCTCAGCAGTTTCCTCTGCCGTGCTATTAGTCTCCGGTTCTTTAGGCACCGGGAATCCCCTGGATGTTGGGGCGTGCGCCCTGTTCGGGGTTTGCCGCCCACCATGCCGCGCAGGCTACACGCCATGCTTCGGCTTCGCTCTCGCTGCCCGCGAATGCTTCGGTGTCTTCAATCTCGGGGCCGGTCAGGCTCAGGTTTTCACCGCGAACTCGGGCCTGCCAGGTGGGGCCGGTTGCGGTGACTTCATAGCCTTCGTAGAGCACCTCAATTTCGGGGTAGGGTGCGAAGAAGTCCTCGAGGGTGCGCAGAATATAGGTCGGACGCTGGTTCGGCACGGCCTCGATGACGTCCTGGTAGGTCTGTACGCCGGTGAGGACGAGGGCACCGTCCATCTTTGCGTTGTTGGCGCCGAGAATGTCGGTGTCCAGGCGGTCACCCACAATGACGGGGCGGCTGGAGTTTACTGCCTGCGCTGCGGTGTGGAAGATGGGCGCTTCGGGCTTGCCCGCGACGAGCGGGGTGCGGCGGGTTGCGCTTGCTACGGCTGCTACGAGGGTTCCGTTGCCGGGTGCCTGGCCTCGTTCCTTGGGGATGCTCTGGTCGGTGTTGGTTGCAATCCAGAGGATGTCGGGGTTTGCGAGGGTGTAGGCGGCTTCCGCGAGGTCTTCCCAGCCGATCTTGGGGTCGAAACCCTGGATGACGGCTACGGGGCCTTCTTCTTCCTTGCGTACGGTTTCGAGGCCTGCGTCGCGCACACAGTCGGCGAGTGCTTCGGTGCCGGTGATGAGTACTTTGGAGCCTGCGGGTACGTGCTGTGCGAGCAGTGCGGCGCCTGCCTGTGCGGAGCTGACGACTCGTTCTGCTCGGGTGTGCACGCCCAGTTCACGCAGGTGCTCTGCTACGGATTCTACGGAGCGCGATGCGTTGTTGGTGACGAAGATGACCGGTACATTGAGTTCTTCTTCGGCGCGGTTGAGCGCTTCGGGTGCACCTTCGATGGCGAAGGGACCCGCGTAGACTACACCGTCCAGATCGGAGAGGAGGGCATCGTAGCGGGATAGGAGTGCGTTCGTGGTCATAGAGTGTTCCTCTCGGGGTCTCTGGCGGTTGTCGCTATTAATCGTACCTGTTAGACACTCTAGCGTTGTCGCCTTCGGGCGATTATATGGAAAACCGCTGGACGCTCTCCCCTGCTTGGGTGTGGCGTCCAGCGGTTTCACGCTGACACTTAGGTCACGTATTTAGAATTCTTAGATTCTCTGCAGTCTTATTCTGCGGAGGTTTCTTCTGCTTCTTCAGTCTTGGGAGCTTCGGTCTTCTCGTCCTCAGCTACTTCTTCTGCAGTTTCGATTGCTTCCTCTTCTGCGGAAGCTTCAGCGGTCTCTTCAGCTTCTTCTGCGGTCTCAGTGAGTTCTACGGACTTCTCTTCCTGCTCGAAGAGGCCAGCTTCACCGAACATGTCGAAGATTTCGGGTTCTGCGAAATTGCCCTGGCCCAGTGCTGCTTCTGCCATGAATGCGAGGCGTGCCCAGCGTTCTGCTTCCTGGTTACGGCCTGCGTTAGCCAGCGCGTCGGAGTATGCGCTGAACAGACGGGGGCTGTACTCGAAGGCACGCTTGGGGTTCAGCTGAGGAATCTGCAGCGCTACGACAGCTTCAGACTTCTTGCCCTGATCACTGAGGATGCCGGATTCAACGATGGCGAGCTCTACGCGCACGTTGGCGGGCAGTTCTTCCTTCTTGAATTCTGCAATCATTTCCATTGCCTTGGGCAGACGGCCGAGTGCACGTTCGCAGTCCACCAGCAGTGCCAGGTGATCTACGGAGCCGCTAATACGGCGGTGGGTGCGCAGTTCGCGCAGTGCCAGTTCGAAGTCTTCTGCAACGTATGCGGCGACGCCAACGGCTTCACGTACTGCGGCAATACGGCCTGCACTGCGGGATGCTGCAACGGCGTGTTCCAGCGCGAATTCGGGGTCGATGTCGAGGTAGCGACCGGCCATGGCGAGGTGCTTTGCAACGGTTTCTGCGTTGCGGGGTTCCAGAGCACGCAGCTGACGGAAGGTTGCACCGTCCAGCTCGCGACCGGTGATGTCATCGTCAATTTCCGGTGCCTTGGGCTTTGCGGGGCGGTAGCCTACACGGCCACCGATGCTGCGTACTTCTTCGCGAGGTGCTTCTGCTTCGGGACCGTTGGAGCGAGGTGCCTTGGAACGGGAGTCGGAGCGACGGCCGTCGAACTTCTTGCCTCCGCGGTCGTTACGCTTGAAACCGCCCTTGCCGCCAAAGTTCTTGCCGCCCTTCTTGGAGCGGAAGTCCTTTCCTCCGCTGTTCTTGCGGTGCTGGCGGGGGCCGGAGCCGTTAGACTCGTGACGGGGGGTCTCAGACATGAATCTCCTTGGGAGGTATCCGCTCTTGGGCGGGTAGGGTATGCAGTCGATTCGGGCGAACCGCTGCCTGAGGCATCAACTCTATGAGGGGTGCTTAGATGCACCCGCTAATGCCTAAACATAAGCCATACCATTCTAGTATAGAGAACACCTTCCGTGCACCCGTACTGATGGGATGTTAAAGACAAATGGGGAGGCGGTTAGGCCTCCCCAAACAAAAATAGCCCCGGCGAAGCCGGGGCTATTGAATAATAAAGCGGCGATGACCTACTCTCCCACACCCACAAAAGTGCAGTACCATCGGCGCGAAGAGTCTTAGCTTCTGGGTTCGGAATGGAACCAGGCGTTTCCCTCTCGCTATAATCACCGCAAACCTACGGGATTGTTATCCAAAAACCATACAGTGAAC
>NZ_KV832005.1:229611-299831 GCF_001837295.1 Rothia sp. HMSC065C03 | reverse complement strand
CTACTTTGAGAGGATATGGTCGTAACCAGCATACGGCAGGCGGGTAGCCTCAAGCCACAGGTGAAGGTTGAAGAATTACGGGTTGGACAAGTGAAGACACCTCCATAGAGCGAGCGATGGAGCTTGCAAACATGTCCTCTATATATAAGAGGAATGACTCTCTGAGATCTCAGGCAGGCGCCTGTAGCTGACGAGCCTGCACGAAGCGCACCCCTAGCAGCGCTGCCAGGGGCCTAGCCTCCAGACTTAAAAATCACGCCTAAAAATCGCCCCGCACACCCTATATAAGGTGCGCTCAGACCACCTCCCGGCACCTCTCGCACCCCAATTTTTCGGTTTTCCGCCCCTTTCTTAAAAATTTTTTCGCCCCGAGCACCCACCCATGTCCGCCGTGCGCTGAATCGCCGCGCCGCGCCCACACGCCGCCCAAAAACCGCGGAATTCCGCGGCAAAACCGCCCATTCACGTCTCGCCGCCGCCTCAAAATCACCCGTAAAACGCCCCTCCAGACCCCCGAAAGCCCCACCCTTCACGCCCCTCAACATAAAAAAGTTGAGTAAAGTTCGCTCAAGTCTCTTGACAGCCCTTTCGAGAGGGTGCATACTTGAGTACATGAGGCTCAAGGAGCCGCGCAGACCACCCCACACGGAGCGGCACGCGCAGCACCGACCGCCTCCAAAACTTTCAAACTATCCCGCCTCGCATTAGAAGAAGCGGGGCACTAACACCTAAGGAGTGAATAAACATATGGCACGTGCAGTAGGTATTGACCTCGGTACCACCAACTCGGTCGTAGCAGCACTGGAAGGTGGCGACCCGGTCGTCATCGCTAACGCAGAGGGCACCCGCACCACCCCCTCCGTCGTCGCATTCTCCAAGGACGGCGAGGTTCTGGTCGGTAGCGTTGCAAAGCGTCAGGCGGTGACCAACGTCGACCGCACCATCTCCTCCGTCAAGCGCCACATGGGCACCGACTGGACCACCGAGATCGACGGTAAGAAGTACACCCCGCAGGAAATCTCCGCTCGTATCCTCATGAAGCTGAAGGGCGACGCAGAGGCATTCCTGAACGACAAGGTCACCGACGCCGTCATCACCGTTCCCGCATACTTCAACGACGCTGAGCGTCAGGCAACCAAGGAAGCCGGCGAGATTGCAGGTCTGAACGTCCTGCGTATCGTCAACGAGCCCACCGCCGCAGCACTGGCATACGGCCTGGACAAGGGTAAGGAAGACGAGCTCATCCTGGTCTTCGACCTCGGTGGCGGTACCTTCGACGTCTCCCTGCTGGAAGTTGGCAAGGACGACGACGGCTTCTCCACCATTCAGGTTCGCGCAACCAGCGGTGACAACCGCCTCGGTGGTGACGACTGGGACCACCGCGTCGTCGAGTGGCTGCTCGCACAGGTGAAGGCAAACACCGGCGCAGACCTGTCCAAGGACAAGATTGCTCTGCAGCGTCTGCAGGAAGCAGCTGAGCAGGCTAAGAAGGAGCTGTCCAGCGCTTCTAGCACCAACATCTCCCTGCAGTACCTGTCCGTGACCCCCGAGGGCCCCATCCACCTGGATGAGAAGCTGACCCGCGCAAAGTTCGAGGAACTGACCCGCGACCTGCTCGAGCGCACCAAGAAGCCCGTGCTCGACGTAATCAAGGAAGCTGGCGTGTCCATCTCCGAGATTTCTGAGGTCATCCTGGTCGGTGGCTCCACCCGTATGCCCGCTGTTGCTGAGCTCGTCAAGGAGCTCACCGGCCGCGAGCCCAACAAGGGTGTGAACCCCGACGAGGTCGTGGCAATGGGTGCAGCACTGCAGGCAGGCGTGCTGAAGGGCGACCGTAAGGACGTTCTGCTGATCGACGTCACCCCCCTCTCCCTCGGTATCGAGACCAAGGGCGGCGTGATGACCAAGCTGATCGAGCGCAACACCGCAATCCCGACCAAGCGTTCCGAGACCTTCACCACTGCAGAGGACAACCAGCCCTCCGTGACCATTCAGGTCTTCCAGGGTGAGCGTGAGTTCACTCGCGACAACAAGAACCTGGGTACCTTCGAGCTGACCGGCATCGCCCCCGCACCCCGTGGCGTGCCCCAGATTGAGGTTACCTTCGACATTGACGCAAACGGCATCGTGCACGTCTCCGCAAAGGACAAGGGCACCGGTGTTGAGCAGTCCATGACCATCACCGGCGGTACCTCCCTCTCCAAGGACGACATCGACCGCATGGTCAAGGACGCAGAGGCACACGCTGAGCAGGACAAGGCACGCCGCGAGGCTGCTGACACCCGCAACGAAGCCGAGTCCGTCGCATACACCACTGAGAAGCTCCTGAAGGAGAACGGCGACAAGCTGCCCGAGAACGTCAAGACCGAGGTCCAGGGCGATGTCGACGAGCTGAAGAAGGCACTCGAGGGCGACGACGACGCAGCAGTGAAGTCCGCATTCGAGAAGCTGCAGGCATCCCGATCCAAGCTGGGCGAGGCACTCTACGCAGCAGCACAGGCTGAGGCATCCGAGTCCAAGCCCGCCGCTGATGAGGACGTTGTCGACGCCGAGGTTATCGACGAAGACGAGAAGAAGTAATCATGGCTGAGCAGGAAAACACCACCCCCGACCCGCTGGAGGAGGCATTCAATGCCCCCGCAGCGGAAGGCCACCCCGAAGCTGAATCGGTCGAAAGCCCCGAGGAAGCTGCGGAAGCCGTCGAGGCTGAGCTCCAGGACGCCGTAGAAGCAGAATCTGCTGACGCGGCACTCGCCGCAGAGCGCCTGGACTCCCTGCTTCGCCTGCAGGCCGAGTTCACTAACTTCAAGAACCGCACCGCCCGCGAAAAGGAGCAGTTGCGAGGCTTCGTAACCAGTGAACTGGTGACCGCGCTGCTGCCGGTGCTCGACGATATCGACGCCGCACGCAAGCACGGCGACCTGCAGGAAGGCCCCTTCGCCTCCATCGCTACCAAGCTTGAAGAGCTGCTCGGCAAGCAGGGCGTGGAGCGCTTCGGTGAAGTAGGCGACGCCTTCGACCCGAACATCCACGAGGCTGTACTGCAGCAGCCCACCGACGAGGTGGCTGAGGATCATGTCTCCATGGTTCTGCGTTACGGCTACCGCGTGAACGACCGCGTGGTTCGTACCGCTCAGGTGGCTGTGGCTGTTGCAGCGTAAGGTGACGGCTAAGCATTGGCTGAATAACTAACGACGGGCGGGTGCTCTCCCAGCGGGGGAGTGCCCGCCCTGTTGTTTGCCTTGTGTCGTTTACCCTGGATGTTTTGCCTGGGCTGTTTTGCTGGGGCTGTTTGCTGGAGTGTTTGTCTGGGATGCGGCGAGCTGTGGTCGCGGTGAAAAACCCTTGGAGGGCGCTATTTTTTGGTCTAGCCCCTTCCAAAATTGAGTCAAGTAGACTAAACTTTTATATAGAGCATTAAGACAAGAACGTGGTGCCCTGCTAGCCGTCCCGTAACCGAGGAGGGCGGCGCATCACCGCGAGAGGAGAAACAAACACATGGCAAGTGAAAACTGGATAACTGACGACTTCTACAAGGCACTGGGTGTCAGCGAAGACGCAAGCGAAAACGACATCAAGAAGGCGTACCGCAAGCTCTCCCGCAAGTACCACCCCGACCTGAACCCCGGCGACGCCGCAGCGGAGAAGAAGTTCAAGGAAATCTCGGAAGCATACGACGTGCTCTCCGACAAGAAGCAGCGCGAGGAGTACGACCAGATCCGCCGCTACGGTGCCGCAGGCATGGGCGGCTTCGGTGGTGGCAGCTACACCGGCTACCCCGGCGCGGACGCATTCGGTGGCTTCAGCAGTGGCGGGGCGGGCATCAACATTGACGACCTGCTCGGCGGCCTCTTCGGCGGTAGCGCGGGCGGCTCCCGACGCTCCGCAGGCTTCACCAGCGCCGACTTCGGCGGCATGGGCGGTGGCGGCTTCGGCGGCGCACAGCACGTAGCCCCCGAAGAAAGCACCACCAGCACCCGCATCAGCCTCGCCCAGGCATACACCGGCGCAACCGTGACCGTGTTCCTGCCGGACGGTTCCCACACCGAGGCACGCATCCCCGCCGGTATTAAGGACGGTCAGAAGGTGCGCCTGCGCGGCAAGGGCCTGCACGGCGCCGATCTGAAGGTCACCGTGCGCGTCTCCGACGACTCCGTGTACTCGCGCGAGGGCAACAACCTGATCATGCGCGCACCCGTCACCCTCGCCGAGGCCGTCGACGGCGCAGTAATCGAGGTGCCCCTGCCCGACGCATCCACCGTGAAGCTGCGCCTGGCACCCGGCCAGGTTGGCCGCCGACTGCGTGCCAAGGGCCGCGGCTTCAAGGCTAAGGGTGGCGATGGCGACCTGATGGTCATCCCCGAAATCGTTCTGCCCACCGAGCTGAGCGCAGAGGCGCAGGAAGCATTCGACAAGTTCGTAAAACTGGCACCGCAGGAGAACCCGCGTAAGGATTTGTTGAAGAAGGCGAAGTAAACTATGGCATCTCGAGAATCATCATCCAAGTCTCGTAGCGGCAAGCCGCTGCACAGCGTGGACCTGCCGGTTTTCGTGATTTCTGTGGCGGCTGAGCTGGCGGGCATGCACCCGCAGACCCTGCGCCAGTACGACCGTATCGGCCTGGTTCAGCCTTCGCGTGCGCCCGGTAAGGCGCGCCGCTACTCGCAGCGTGACGTGAACCGTCTGCAGCAGATTCAGCAGCTCTCGCAGGAGGGCGTCTCCCTGGAGGGTATTCGCCGCATTATTGAGTTGCAGTCCCTCGTGGAGGAGCAGCAGGAACAGATTGCGGCACTGCAGCGTCAGGTTGAAGATGCGAAGGTGAAGCTGGGCCTGACGGAGCGTGTGTTCGCCGCCGGTACCAGTGGCGACGTGGTGCATATTGCCCGCGGTACCCGCCCGGCGCCTCGTCAGCGTTCTTCGGCTGTGGTGTTGTACCGTCAGCGTCACCAGTCGGCTACGGCGGATGATACGAAGCCGCAGCGCTAAACCGGCTAAACCCGCTACACTTGGATAAACGGCTCGGCTGTTTTAGCTCATTTGCGCTAGTCGGCCACCCATATAGGCTTGTGCGTCTTTGTGTATACGCCGCGTGAGGGAGGTTGACTTCCTCCTCCTTGCGAACAAAGAGGACTCCTGCCAGCCGCATACCCTACAGGTATGCGGCTCTCGGTGGGTTAACAGCGTCAACAGCAACAGCACCCGCAAGCAGGCGTCTTACGTCCCTCTTCTGTTCGTTTAAACTCTCCGCAAGTCCTGCGGCGAGCATAATATTCACACACGCATTAGCATCTCGATCTAAGCGCATACCACACTTGGTACACGCCCATTCACGGATATTCAGCGGCTTTCTACCGCCCGGCTCACCACACACAGAACACAGCTGCGACGTGGGGGCAAACCGGTCAGCAAAGACCACCATGCGATGACGTTCATCAGCCTTCTCTTCTATCAGACGGCGTAATAAACCCCATGAGGCATCCAATACCGACTTACCTAAACGGGTACGCGACAGACCAGCCACATTCAGGTTCTCCAGGGCGATGACTTGGTTCTCGTCCACCACCTTGTTTGCTACCTGATGCGCGTAATGGCTCCTTGTATTGCGTACCTTGGCGTGAGCTTTGGCTAGGCGGATGCGTTGCTTTTCGTAGCGGTTGCTACCGCGCTTTTTACGGGAGAGCTGACGTTGAAGCGTAGCAAGACGTGCCGCTGCCTTCTTTAAAGGGCGGGGGTTCTCAAAGAACACCCGTTCACCCTCAGAATTGACAGCTACGGCCAGGCGATTCAGGCCTAGGTCAACACCGACAGCGTATGCAGAAGGCTCCGGTATCTGAATATTTTCAGCAGGCACATCCACAACAAATGAGACATAGTACTTCCCATCCGGCTCACGAATGAGTGTGACTGAGGATGGCTCAGCAGGTAGAGGGCGTGACAGCACGAACCGCACATTTCCAATTTTGGCCAAGCGCACAAAACCGACTCGATGAGTTGTTTCATGCACTATAAACCCGGAGTTCTTCGTAAACCTTGCTGACTGGCGGTGACTGCGCTTTTTAAAGCGCGGTGCATGAGCGCCGCGTTTACCTTTGCGCTGGCCAGTGACAGTAGCAAAAAAAGCCTTATAGGCTTTATCCAAGTCACGTAAGGCTTGTTGTAGGGGTACGGAGGAGACCTCACTCAGCCAGAATCGTTCCTCGGTTTTCTTTAACGCAGTCAGGCGTGCGGACAGTTCAGCGGCTGAAGGTTTAGTGCCGGTGAGCCGGTAGGTCTCTAGTGCGTGGGCTAAAGCGTCGTTGTAGGTTACGCGCACGCATCCAAAGAGTCGGGCAATAGGTTCGACCTGGCCCGGTTTTGGGTATGCGCGGTATCGGTAACGCTTCAACATAACATCTCCATTATATACTTGGTGTCATGGCAGATAATGCAGACATTCGCACTGGAAGACAAGCTATCTGGGATCTTCATGTCCAGTTGGTGTTTGTAACTAAATACCGTCGATATGTCTTCACAGATGACATGTTGAAAACCTGTGAAAACATCATGCGGGACGTATGTAAAAACTTCGGCGCAACCTTGGAAGAGTTCAGCGGAGGGGCCAATCACGTTTACTTGCTGGTGGGATACCCTGCAACAGTTGCTGTTTCCAAGTTGGTCAATTCCCTCAAAGGTGTTTCCTCGCGTATCTTACGGCGAGATTACGCGGATGAGATTGCCCCTTACCTGTTGGATGGGCATCTGTGGTCACGCTCGTATTACGCAGGCTCTGCTAGTGGTGCTCTATCGCAAGCCGCGCTAACCGGCTACACTGGGATAAACAGCCCGGCTGTTCTAGCTTGTCTAGGCTAGTCAGCTACTTATATAGACTTGTGCGTCTTAGCGTCATACGAAGCGAGGGAGGGTAGACCCCCGCCCCGCATGCACTTGGACCCACACACAAGGAGGTGAGGCTCCCCGAACGAACGGGGAGCCTCACCTGCTTGGTTATATAGTTGGAGATAGCATAGTTGGACTAACAAGTTCGGGGTATTGAGATGGAAGAGGGGTTGGCAGAGTGAAAAATTTGTTCGTCTGGAACACCTTTATGCAGTGGAAGCCAGTAGCTATCAAAGAGCAGAAAGTTACTGAGAATCAGGCAGGGTCTGGCGATGCAGCAACTGATAATAATCGGGCACCGGCTGAGGCCCAAGCACCAGCTCCGGTTGAGCAGGGCGTGAGTTATGAGGAGAGATGGAGACTTGTTCAGTACTTCTCCGATTGGATTAAAAATGCTGACGTAAGAATCCAGATGCTGTTGGCCGTCCAGGGCTTTATCGTAGCGGCTTATGGCTCACTCATCCCTGCTATGGATAAAAATAATAGCTTTTGGAATTTATGGACGTATTTTTGGGTAGTTTCATTTGTTGTTAGTGTGATTACCTCTTTCGGGATTGGATTTCTTCAGTTTCCTAATAGAGAAGTTGGAGGAGCTGAAGGAAACGTATTTTTTTATGGGTCATACGAAAATAGTAACCAAAGATATATTTTGAAAAATGTTTCATTCGATAAAAGGGATGAATATCTCAGTGGTCAACTAGTGAAGCTTGCAAATATTGCAAATACTAAATTTAAAAATGTCCAGAAACTTCAGACCTCAGTATTTTTAAGTTCGCTCTTCTTGGTGCTGTCAGCGACTGGATTTATCCCATGGATTTCTACAATTTTCTATGAATGGCCGGTATGTTCTGCTCTGGTTATTGCTCTTGTAATTAGTGTTCTTGTAATTATTGGTCTTTGGATGTCATATAAAAAGAAAGTGAAGTAGGCTTGATTAGTGCTGATTATGTAGATAATAGGTCCATCGATTCTGGAAGGGCTGGGGGTGGATTTCACGCTATATTGGTATGTGGTGTTGATATTAGTGAATCAACTGCTTTAAAAATTAAGTATCCTATTTCTGGTGTCGGCGTAATATCAACCTTTATGGAAAGCTTCGATAAAGGTCTGAGGGAGTCGAATCATCAGGTTGAATCTGGCGTCGATACAGGGTGGTTCTTATGGAGAGTCAGGGGCGATGAGCTGGTGTATCTCCGAATCATACCTATTGGAGACGACGGCAGGCCTGAACCGGTAGCTATTGGAGAGGCGTTGCAGCAATTTATTGCATCTCTTGAATCAGTTTCTCCCAGTCAGATTCCTGGTTCGTCATACACCCTAAAACTGCGTAGCTACGCTTTTCTTCTTCATTCGCAAGGGAACCCCTGGGATTATCGCTGGAATCTTATGCCTAAGGATTGGAATAACAATCTAAAAGGTAAGGAGGATTTAAAAAATCAGGTAGGAGGTTTGGGTATTGGAAGTTCCGCTGACCTGAAATCATTCAGTGATTGTAGAACTAATCTCCACGAGATCCAAAAAGACTATTTTATAGATTTTATTGGAGCTGATGTTGATCTTGGGTTTAGGGTTGCAGAGCAATCTGAGGCGCATCGAATGATTCTATCGCCCTATTTGGCTTATCTTGTAATGGTGGGTCTTGAAAAAAATAAGATAAGTCCATTTAGTATATATTCTATGGGAGAACGTGAGCTAAAAGGGTGCACCATTAAAGAAACTGGTCTTGTTGAGTACCCTCTGTATTATGTCCCTATAGGAAATTTCTCGATTCTTGAAGAACTTACTGGTGCACCCATGCAGATTAATATTTCGAAAGAAATAAAGAAGCTGGAAGAGTTTGAAAAATCTAGAAATGACTCCTACCGATTTATCTACGAGAAGGCTTTGAAACATGCGTCGGCTGATGAATCATAGGGTTTAGCTATAGAAGAATCCGTATATGAACAAGGAGGTGAGGCCCCCCGAACGACCGGGGAGCCTCACCTCCTTAACGTATATTCGCGCTGACCCGCGCTCAGCTGCGCCAACTAACGCTGACGCATCCCTGCTTACTTGCGGCGGTAAGTCAGGTCGTGCGCGCGGCGGCCCGCCTCCTGAGCCTTACGCTCAAAACTGGTGAGGGTGCGGCCCTCCCAACGCGGAGCCCAACCACCCTGCGGATCCTCCTCGGTCGCACCGGTGCCGGGGTTCACGTTCTCAAAGTCGGGGTGCGCCTCCAGAACATCACGCATGACCAGGGCGTACTCCTCCCAGTCGGTCGCCAGACGCCAAATGCCGCCGGGCTTGAGCACGCGCGCAACCTTATCAGCGAACGCCGGGGACACCAGGCGGCGCTTGTGGTGGCGGGACTTGTGCCAGGGGTCCGGGAAGAACACCCACAGCTCGTCCACGGAGTTCTCCTCGAGCATGTTGTCGAGCAGCTCGGGCGCGTTCGCCTGAGCCACACGCACGTTCTCCACGCCGGCGTTGCCCATCTTCAGCAGCAGGTCCGCAATGCCGGGGGTGTACACCTCAACGGCGAGGAAGTTCGCCTCGGGAACCTCAGCTGCGCGGTGCACAATCGCCTCGCCCAGACCGGAACCGATCTCGACGACCTGGTATGCCTCGCGGCCGTAAATCTTGACCGGGTCGAAGGTTGCCTCGGGTGCGACGGAGGTGTCGGTGCGCAGGCGCGGAATGTCCAGCACGTGGGTGGGGGAGTAGGTGTCCCACGCCTTCTGGCGGCGCGCGGTGAGGCGGTCGCCGCGGCGGACGAAGGAGTAGGGCTGGCGGAAGAATTCCTCGGGAACCGGCTTCTTGGCCTTTTCTTCGGTGGATTCGGGTGCCTGGCTAGGCTGCGTGTTCTCAGTAGACATACCTAAAAGAATAGCGTAGCGCCGCTATACCGTGCGGTGTCGCGGCGTGCGGGGCTGGCATGACGCTGAATTAGCCGGGCGTGAGACTGAACTAGCCGGGTGTGAGACTGAACTAGCCGGGAACATGCCGGTCTGAGAAACACAGAAATTCAGCACGCATACAAAAGTGCGGCGGCTCAGGGGTGGTGCGGGGCGTGTTTTGGGTGGAGGTTGAGGGATGCCACAGGCTCGCCCCGTCTCAATCGCCCCGTCTCAAAAATTTGGTGATGTTGTATTCCTTGTACTTGTGTGGGTATGAGGGGGTAAAATTTGAAATTATGCATTCTCTGCATAACCTTTTATCGGCGATGCAAGAAGTCGGAAGCCCGCAAAATCGGAGCCCACAAGCCCAAGCGCACCGCGCCGGCTCGGGAAGCGCGGGAACCGCCTCCTGGCGCGCCGTTCAGGATTATGCACGAATACCAACCACCCGGACTCGCCCCCGAGTGAAATTTAGGGCGAATCGACGCAGGAAAGAGAAACACGTGACACAGCAGCCAATGCAGCACAACTCCGTCACCGGCCTAGACTCCGAAGCTGAGCACTCTAAGCTTCAGCGCGGACTAAGCTACCGACACATCCAGCTGATCGCTATTGGCGGCGCCATCGGCACCGGCCTTTTCCTCGGCTCGGCAAAGACTATCGCCCTGACCGGCCCCTCCATCGTCTTGGTGTACGCCATTATCGGTAGCGTCATCTACTTTGTTCTGCGCGCCATGGGCGAGATTCTGCTCTCCAACCCCAAGTACAAGTCCTTCACCGACTTCATTACCGACATTCTCGGTCTGCGCGCCGGCTTCTTCGTCGGCTGGTCGTACTGGTTCTTCTGGGTTGTCACAGGTATCGCGGACGTCATCGCGATTACCGGCTACGTGCAATACTGGCTACCCGACATGCCCAAATTCATCCCGGCGTTGACCGTTATCGTGGCTCTGCTGCTGCTGAACCTGCCCTCGGTAAAGAACTTCGGTGAAATCGAATTCTGGTTCGCAGTCATTAAGATCGTCGCGATTGTCGCCCTCATTATTGTTGGTGCGCTCATGGTCGCCTTCAGCTTCACCAGCCCCGACGGTACTACCGCCTCCGTAACCCACCTGTGGGACCACCCCGGCCCCTCCGGTAGCGGTATCTTCACCCAGGGCGTGACCGGCTTCCTGGGCTCCTTCCAGATTGCTCTCTTCGCCTTTGTGGGCGCTGAGCTCGTCGGCACCGCTGTGGCTGAGACCAAGCACCCCGAACGTACCCTGCCCAAGGCTATTAACGCTGTGCCCTTCCGCATTGCGCTCTTCTACGCTGTACCGCTGATGACCATCCTCGCCGTGACCCCCTGGGACAAGCTGGATAAGTCCATGAGCCCCTTCGTGGGCATGTTCTCCCTGGCGGGCATTGCGGTTGCGGCATCGCTGGTGAACTTCGTGGTGCTGACCTCCGCGGCATCTTCGGCAAACTCTGGTATCTTCTCCACCTCCCGTATGGTGTACGGTCTGGCACACGACGGCGCCGCACCCTCCGCACTGGGCAAGCTCACCAAGAACGGTGTGCCCGCCAACGCCCTGTACCTGACCACCGTGCTGCTGCTGTTCAGCCTGGTCATGCTGTACGCCGGTAGCGGCATTATGGAGGCGTTCACCGTGGTGACCTCCGTGGCGTCGATGATGGGTATCTTCACCTGGAGTATGATCCTGATTGCGTACCTGGTCTACCGTAAGAAGTTCCCCGAACGCCACGAGGCATCCGTATACAAGATGCCCTGGGGTATTGGTATGAGCTGGTTTGGTCTGGTCTTCTTTGCTGTTATGGTCTACGCCCTGAGCCTGTACCCGGATACCGCAATCGGTCTGGCGCTGACCCCCATCTGGTTCATCGCTCTGGCTATTGGCTACGAGATTCTGACCCGCCACCATGCGGCGAAGCGTGCTCGCGCACTGGCCGCCGAGAAGCCTGCTGAAGAGGCTGCTCAGAAGTAATTCTGTTCTTTCTGCGGCGCTGTTGGTAAGCCCCGTTTCTGCATTCTTTGAGGATGCGGAGGCGGGGCTTTCGCATGCCCTCATGCCTGCCTGTTTACGTTCGGGGCGGTATTTTTTACACTGCTTGATATGATGTAAATAATAGAAACAGGTCACATTTTTGCTGTAAATCCTGTTTTCTTGCACTTAATACCTGTAGAATAACTATCCAAGTAGCTGTGAGGGCTCTCAGAAAAACTCCGCGTCAATCGATAGTGTGACACTTCCGAATACTGCGCGGTAGCTGGCAGAGCCTCAGCCTCGCCCCGAAATCCGGGGACACCCCGCAAGCAAATGGCCGCATATTCATGCATTAGCTATACCTCCTGAATCTTAATGATTCTCATTACACTAGGGGTACATGCGGTACGGGGTACAACCGCTGAAAAGAGGACGTCGTGACTGAACAGAACAACGTCAGCCTGAATCCTAAAGCTCCCGAACAGGGAGAGCGACTACACCGCGGTCTAAGCAACCGCCACATCCAGCTCATCGCCATCGGCGGTGCCATCGGCACGGGCCTGTTCATGGGCTCCGGTCGCGCCATCTCCCTGGCGGGTCCCTCAGTTATTTTCGTGTACATGCTCATCGGCGCCGTCATCTTCCTGGTACTGCGAGCTATGGGCGAGATTCTGCTCTCCAACCTGAGGTACAAGTCCTTCTCTGACTTCACCACCGACCTTGTCGGCCCCATGGCGGGCTTCTTCCTCGGCTGGTCCTACTGGTTCATGTGGGTGGTCACCGCCGTCGCGGACATCATCGCAATCGTCGGCTACCTGCACATGTGGTGGCCCGACCTGCAGCCATGGATCCCGGCGCTCGCCGTCATCGGCGTTCTGCTGACCCTGAACCTGGTCTCCGTGAAGAACTTCGGCGAAATCGAATTCTGGTTCTCCATGATTAAGATCGTCGCCATCGTCGCCCTGATTATCGTTGGCGGCGGCATGATCGCCATCGGATTCACCTCACCCAATGGCGCGCAGGCATCCGTCGCAAACCTCTGGAACGACGGCGGAATGTTCCCCAACCACCTGATTGGCTTCCTCGGTGCATTCCAGATTGCCGTCTTCGCGTTCATGGGCTCCGAGCTCGTCGGTACCACCGCCGCAGAAACCCAGGACCCCGAAAAGACTCTGCCCAAGGCAATCAACGCCGTGCCGGTACGTATTATGGTCTTCTACGTGGGTGCGCTCGCCGTCATCCTGATGGTCACCCCCTGGCGCCTGGTCAGCCCCGATAAGAGCCCTTTCGTCGCCATGTTCACCCTGGCGGGCCTGGGCATCGCCGCGCACATCATCAACTTCGTGGTGATTACCAGCGCAACCTCCTCGGCGAACTCCGGTATCTTCTCCACCTCGCGTATGGCATTCGGCCTGGCACGCGAGCGCAGTGCACCGCAGTTCCTGGGCAAGATTTCCAAGAACGGTGTGCCGCGTAACGCGCTGTTCCTTTCCGCCGTGATGCTGCTGTCCTCCATCGTGCTGCTCTACGCGGGTGACTCAATCTCTAGCGCGTTCAACCTGGTCACCACCGTGGCTGCGGTACTCGTGATTTTTGCGTGGGCGATGATTATGGTCAGCTACCTGATGTACCGCAAGAAGTTCCCCTCGCGTCACGAGAAGTCGAAGTTCCGTCTGCCCGGCGGCCGTTTCTCCGCGTGGCTGTCGTTGGTGTTCTTCGCCTTCACCATCGGTGTGCTGGCTATGGATGAAGAAACCCTCAGGGGTCTGCTCGCGATGCCCGTCTGGTTCGCGATTCTGGGTATTGGTTGGTTCTTCAAGCGCCGTGCGGATGCACGCCGCCACGAAGCAATCTCGACCCGCACCGCGCAGATTGCGATTGTGGAGGCGTCCGAGATTTTCTCGGCACGCTAAGCCACGCCGGCTATCTCGGTACCGGCTATCAGCGCATGCGTAAAGCCCGCGTCACCTGCTCCTCTCAGGGAGCGGGGGACGCGGGCTTTCGCTGTCTCCAGGGATGAACTCGAGAGGCTCGCGGGAGTGCGCGCTTAGAGGGGCGCCGCCTCAGCCTCTTCGGCAAGCGGGTCGTCGTCATCATCGGTGCGGTAGAAATCCCAGCGTTCACAACCGCAACCGGAACGCATCGCCTCAATGACGGCGGCAGCTGCCTCCAACGGGTCGAGCGCGTGCAGATTCCACAGCGCATGCACCGGTACCGGGTGCCTCCAGCCGTGCTCCTGCAGGAACTCCGGGTCGAAGGCGGGCAGCGCCTCGACGGTGGGTTCAAGCTCGCAGAGGAAACCGGTGGGGGAGCGGAAGACCGTCACCACGGGGGTCGGGTCGGCGTCTTCCAGGCAGGCTCCGTCGAAGAAGTAGTAGGTGCTCAGGCGGCGGTTCCAGGCAAGCTGCGCGAGGCGTTCGCCGAAGACTTCCACCGTCTGTTCCCATTGGGTGCGGTGGTACGCCGCCAGGTCGGTGTGGGCGGTCTGCACCACGCCGATGCCCTGCTCGGTGAGTTCGCGGGCGCTCAGACGTGCGGGTTCTGCCGGTTCCGCGGGAGCGTCCGCAGGGGAGACGTCCGGGGTATCCAACTCTGCTAGTTCTGCTTTGGTGAGCTCCGCGTTAGCCAGCTCAGCGTCAGCATTAGTCAGCTCAACGTCGAGGAGCTCAAGCTCCTCAGCGGCACTCGACTCAGCAGCGCTCGCCTCAGCGGCACCCGACTCCACGGCAGCTGCGTTTGCTTCGTTCTTCGTCCACAGGCGCAGCTCGCGGGCAATCTGCGTGCGTCCGCGATGCAGGGTCGTCTGCCAGGAGCCGAACTTGGCGCGTACCGCACCCAGCGGCGGCACCTGCTCAATCAGCGTGGGAATGGTAGACCAGTAGCCGTAGTTCAGCGCCGTCGGCTCGCGGTCGTAGCGGGCACAATAGCTCAAAAACAGGCTCAGAGTCTTCGGTGCAAAATCCTCAGGTACCGCCGCGGCGTCGATATACCACTCGTTCTCGAGCGCCTCCGCCGGGTAGATGCCGGTGCGGAGCATGCCCAGGGACCAGTTGCCGTCGCCGAGGTAGTCGTTGACCGTCTGTGCGGGGGCAGGCCACGCCGATTCGCCCTCCATACTGGCGGCAAGCAGGGTGTACAGGCTACCGCCCTCGGTGCCGATTTCTTTCACGCCGCGCAGTCGGATGTCCTCGAGGGTCTGCGCGTAGGCTTCTTCCTCCAGCTGGGAGTAGGGGTGTGCGGCAAGGTACTTGAGCGTAGCGCCGATCTTCGCCAGAACGTGCGCAATGTCTTCATTGCTGAAGTGGCGTGCCTCCAGCGCGGGCGGCAGGTCGTGAATAATATCGCAATCAAGAATCAGCGCCGCGTACTCGGGCTCCGGAGGCAAATCGTAGGCTTCCGCAAAAACGTACCAGAGGCCGCAGGCGAGTACCGTGTAGCTCGGGGCGTCTGCCGTGACCGGGCCAAACTGCCAGATGCCGGAGTCCAGCGCATAGTTCAGGTACTTCTTGTTGATGTGCGGGTACAGAAAATTGAGGCGGCGGAGAACCTGGGTAGGGGTGAACCCCAGCGCGGCGAGTTCGGCGATGAGTTCCGCGTACTCGTCGTGAAAATCTAAGTAGCCCTCCGGAGCGTTTGATAGCGCGGCTTGTTCGCGCATGGGTCCCTCTTTCATCTGCGGGATGTGGCGGCACCATGTCGTACCGTGCCGCCGAAACCCTGAACGTGTGCACGCAGATAAGGGTGTTTGCGTGGTGTGAGTCCAGCTCTTATCTGCACGAATAAGAGATATTTTTTCAAAAAAATATGCTCTTTTATCTAAATTTATCGCTGAAACTAAGCACTATTCAAATACGTGAACCCCTAACACGGTTTCTTACGAAAAGATGACAACGTTTAGCGCACCCACAGGGCAAAATGTGCGTAAAGACTCGTAATCTGCACTAGAAGATGCGATAGAAAAATACGCTTACCCGCACCCGCACAGGCGAGCAAAATACGCCCCGCGCTGACTCTTTTCTCAGCATTACCGGCCAACCCATGAGCCGCGGCGAAATATGCGAAACTGGAAGGATGAGCGAACACCCCCTCCCGAGCAGCATCCGCCCGCGCGCGGATCGAGCTGCAGACCCCGCGCCCAGCAGCTCCGCCGGCAACGAACCCAGCAGCGCCGCACACCGCGAAAAACACAAAACCGGCGGCAAGACTGAGCAGCCCGCCGAGCACCTCATTAACGCGCTCGCCGTAGAAACCGGCATCGCGCCGCACCGCATCCGCGCAGCCGTGGCGCTACTCGACGCCGACAACTCCGTACCCTTCATCGCCCGCTACCGCAAAGAAGCAACGGGCGCGCTCACCGACACCCAGCTGCGCACCATCCAGTCGCGCCTGGGCCAACTCCGCGCCCTTGAAGAGCGCCGCAACCGCGTGCTCGAAGCGCTCACCGAACGCGCCGACGAAGGCCTCATCGACCCGCTCACCCTGCTGCAGCTGCGTTCCTCGCTCATGAACGCCGCCACCATCGCAGACGTGAACGCCATCTACGCCCCGTACCGCAGCGAGCGTGTGACCCGCGCCCAGATGGCGCGTGCCGCCGGGCTTGATTCCCTCGTCGAAGACCTGCTGGAGGTGCCCCTCGCCGAGGCGCACGCCATCGCCGCCGCATACATTACCGACGGCACCGAAGACGACGGGGACGACGGGGACGATGAGGACGAGAGCATTGAGGTTGCAGAGGCGGACGAAGCCCTGCAGATTCACAGTGCCGAGGATGCCCTCGACGGTGCCCGCGCGATTCTGGTTGACCGCGCTCTCACCGACCCGGTGCTGAGCGAAAAGCTCCTCAAGCGCCTGCGTGAAGGTGGCGTGATTGAGTCCCGCGTGATTGCTGGTCAGGAAAGCATCGGCGCGAAGTTCTCCGACTATTTCGCCTTCTCGGACCGTATTCGTTCCATTCCGCCGCACCGCGTGCTGGCGCTGCACCGCGCCAAGGACGCCGGCGTGGTGCGCCTCAAGGTGGATGTGGCACCCGCCCCCGTGGCGCTCAGCCGCCTGCGTGGTGCCGCCCGCGCCGAAGCTGAGGCTGCCGCCGAAAATTACGAGAACGTCCGTTCTGCATATGAGCGTGAAGTTGCCGCTGCGCTACGCATCCCCGTGCAGGTGCTCAACACCGTCGACGACGAAGACCGCGTGCTCGGCTGGCTTGCCGCCACCGTGCGCACCGCATGGCGCAGCCACCTGCGCCCGCGCCTTGCCGAACGCATCCGCCACCAGCTACTCGACGCCGCCGCACAGCACGCGACTGAGGTGTTCGCCTCCAACCTGCGCGATATTCTGCTCGCCGCACCCGCCGGACACAAGACCACCCTCGGCCTGGACCCGGGCCTGCGCCACGGCGTGAAATACGCCGTAGTCGACGGCACCGGTGAGCCGCTGCGCGTGGGTACCGTCTACCCGCACGCCCCGCGCAACCAGTGGGCAGAAGCCCTGCGCGAGCTCGCCGCCGCCTGCCGCGAGCACGGCGTGGAACTCATCGCCATTGGCAACGGCACCGCAAGCCGCGAAACCGACAAGCTCGCCAGCGAACTGATTCGCGCCCTGCGCGAGGAGGGTGCAGAAGCACCCCAGAAGGTGACCGTTTCGGAGGCGGGCGCATCCGTCTACTCCGCCTCGGCCCTGGCCGCCGCCGAGCTGCCCGACTACGACGTGACCGTGCGCGGCGCCGTCTCGATTGCACGCCGCCTGCAGGACCCGCTCGCCGAGCTCGTCAAAATCGACCCGCAGTCCATCGGCGTGGGACAGTACCAGCACGACGTGCCGCCCGCCGCCCTGCGCCGCGCCCTCAACGACACCGTCGAAGACTGCGTGAACGCCGTGGGCGTGAACCTCAACAGCGCCTCCGTGCAGCTACTCGCGCACGTGGCGGGCGTGGGCACCGCAACCGCCGAACGCATCGTCGCCTACCGCACCGAACACGGCACCTTCGCGAACCGTCAGCAGCTGCTGAACGTGCCGCGACTGGGCGCGAAAACCTTCCGCCAGGCGGCAGGATTCATCCGCATCCGCGGTGGTGAGGAGCCGCTGGACGCCTCCGCGGTGCACCCGGAAGCCTACCCGCTCGCGCGCCGCATTATTGCCGACGCGCAGGCACGCAACGGCGCCCACTGGGTTGCCGGCGCCCTGGGTACCTCGGATGGAACCGACCCGCTCGCCGGGCTGAACCCCGCCGACTACGTGCAGGATAGCGATACTCAGGCGAGCGCGGACGAAGCCACCGCCGGCGTGTACACGGTCGAGGACATCTTCACCGAGCTGCGCCGCCCCGGCCTGGACCCGCGCGGTAGCTTCCGCACCGCCCGCTTCTCCGAGTCCGTCTCGCATTTCGAGGACGTACGCCCCGGCATGGTACTCGAGGGCACCGTCTCGAACGTGGCGGCATTCGGTGCGTTCGTGGATATTGGCGTGCACCAGGACGGCCTCGTACACATCTCGCAGATGAGCCGCGGCTACGTGGCGAACCCGCACGATATTGTGCGTAGCGGCGACATCGTGCAGGTGCGCGTCGTGGAGGTCGACCCGGCGCGCCGCCGCATCTCCCTTTCCCTGCTGGTAGAGGACGAGAACTAGCGGGGGAGAGCACGAGCGTTCACTGACCTGTTGGGCAATCCGCGAATGATCATTCTCTAAAACCTTAGCTCCCGCAAGAGCACGCAAAAGCCCCGACAAGCACTATCCGTGCCTGTCGGGGCTTTATGTAGGTTCGATTCGAGCTCTACGCCCGAGCTGCACCTTAGAAGTCGATGTTCGCCGGGTCAGCGCCAATACGACCCTCGGGGGTGGAAAGCGCATCCACAGCCGCGATGTCCTCGGCGGTCAGCTTCACGTTCACCGACGCCAGGTTCTCCTCAATGCGGGAGGGGGTCACAGACTTCGGGATAGCCACGGTGCCCTTAGCCAGGTGCCACGCCAGCACAACCTGCGCGGGGGTTACGCCGTGGCGCTCCGCAATCTCAGCCAGCACGGGGTTCTGCAGCAGGTCACTACCGTTACCCAGCGGGCTCCACGCCTGGGTCGCGATGCCGTACTCGGCGTGAACGGCGCGCAGTGCCTCCTGCGAGAAATAGGGGTGCAGCTCAATCTGGTGGATAACCGGAACCACGCCGGTCTCCTCGATAATCTCGCGCAGCTGCTCCTCGGGGAAGTTCGAAACACCAATGGAACGGACCTTACCCTGCTTCTGCAGCTCAATCAGCGCACGCCAGGAATCCAGGTACAGGCCCTGCTGCGGCTTAGCCCAGTGAATCAGGTACAGGTCAACGTAGTCGGTGCCCAGCTTCTCAAGGGACGCCTCGAACGCCTCAAAAGCGCTCTCGTAGCCCTGATCGGAGTTCCACAGCTTGGTGGTGAGGAAGATGTCCTCACGAGCCACGTTGGAGTTAGCGATAGCGCGGCCTACGCCCGCCTCGTTGCCGTAAATAGCGGCGGTGTCGATGTGGCGGTAGCCGGTCTCAAGGGCGGTGGCCACGACCTTCTCGGCGACCTCGTCCTCAACCTGCCACACGCCGTAGCCCAGCTGCGGAATGGATCGGCCGTCGTTGAACTTTACGTTGGGTACGTTGTAGCTCATGATGCTCCTTTGGAATCTATGGGGAGGCGGCGCCTCCGTAAGCAGTCCTACAAGGCTACGCCCCAGAGCCCCCGTTGAGAAGAGCCGGGCCAGAATCGGGCGTGAATCTAGCCCGAGGCGTAACCAGATGACAAAAAATGACGGGTGCCAGACACCTCCTCAGACTCGAGGACGGCTACCGCTCGGGCTGGAAGGCGGCTATCGCTCGACAGCCGGCGCAAAGAGCTCACGCACATCCTCAGCCGTCACCGCCGCGGAGGCGAACTCACCCTCACCGACCACCGCATCGAAGAGCGCCGCCTTCGACTCCTTGAGTTGCATGACCTTCTCCTCAATCGTGCCCTCGGCGACCAGACGGTAGACGTGCACCTCCTTGTCCTGGCCGATGCGGTGAATACGGTCCACCGCCTGCTGCTCGGCGGCGGGGTTCCACCACGGATCCATGATGAACACGTGATCCGCCTCGGTCAGGTTCAGACCGAAACCGCCAGCCTTGAGCGAAATGAGGAACACCGGCTCCTGACCGCTCGTGAACGCCTCGATGACCTCGGCGCGGTTGCGGGTCGAACCGTCCAGGTACAGGTGGCCGATGCCTTCCTCCGCCAGGCGCGCTGAAATGCTCTTGAGGTAGCCGGTGAACTGGCTGAACACCAGCACACGGTGGCCCTTCTCGAGCAGGTCGGGTAGCTGCTGAACCAGGTAGTCGCGCTTGACCGACGACACCCCGGCGTAGGCTTCCGGATCAATCAGCGCGGCATCAAGCGCCAGACGGCGCAGCAGGGTCAGCGACTGGAAGATCGTAAACCGGTTCTTGTCCATATCCTCCAGCAGACCCAGCACCTTCTGGCGTTCACGCTGCAGATGCGTGTCATAGATGCGGCGGTGACCGGGAGCCAGCGGCAGGTTCACGCGGGTATCGTTCTTCGCCGGAAGCTCCGCCGCCACCAGCTCCTTGGTGCGGCGTAGCATAAGCGGGCGGATGCGCCGGCGCAGACGAGCAGCCGTCGCCGCGGCGTGCGCCGGGTCCTCGCCGGATTCCGCCGGGCGAGCGTACAGGTCACGGAACGCACGGGCGGAGGGGAACAGACCGTCCGCTACAATCGCCAGCAGCGCCCACAGCTCCATGAGGTTGTTCTCAATGGGAGTGCCGGTCATCGCGATCTTGGTGCGGGCGGGCATCGCGCGGGCGATGGACCAGGCGCGGGTGCCGGTATTTTTGACGAATTGCGCCTCGTCCAGCAGGAGCGCGCCCCAGCCTTCGGGAGCGGACTGCTCGCCCGTGAATTCGTCAACGGTACGGCCTAGCGTGCGGGCGTAACCGGTGTATGCGTCCTCGTCCATGCGCAACAGCGTGTAGCTGGTCAGCACCAGGTGAGCCCCGGCGATGCGCTCAGCCAGCGGGGTCTTACCGGCGGTGGTTTCGGTGATGGTCACGACCTTCGCCTCGGGCAGGAAACGTTCCGCCTCCGCCGCCCAGTTGGTGATGACGGAGGTCGGCGCAACCACGAGGAAGGGTGCGAACGGCTCGCCGGGAGCCGCGGTGCTGTGCTCCTCGATGGCGTGGGCGAGCAGAGCGAGAGCCTGCACGGTCTTACCCAGACCCATATCGTCGGCGAGAATACCGCCCAGACGCTGCTCGTACAGGAAGGACAGCCACTGGAAACCCTCCACCTGGTAGGGGCGTAGGGTCGCCTGCAGGCCGGTGGGTACCGGGCAGCTCGGAATAATCTGGCGGGAAGTCTTCTTGCGAGAGGTCTTCTGGGGTGCGGGGGAATCCTGCGTGCCCTTGTCAAGGGTCTGTTCAGTGCCCTTTTCAGCGCTCTCTTCGGCATCTTCCAGGCCCTCAACCAGCTCCAGTAGCGAACGCACCTGAGCGTCCCACCGCGCGGTCGTATGCACGCTCGCCGCCAGCGACTCCAGCTCAGAGAATAGTCCCGCCTGGTGGCGGTTAATGCGCAACTCACCGCCCGCATCGTCAAGTTCGCGAGCCTCCGCGATGAGGGTGCGCAGGGTCTTAAACTCGGGTCGACGCAGCGAAAAATAGGTACCGTTACCGAGCAGAATACGGTCTGCCCCGCGATCGAGTGCCTCAAAAATCTGCGCAAACGGCACGGTCCAGTTATTGACCTTTACCGCAATGCCCAGACCGAACCAGTCGCGAGAATTGCCCTCGCTCACGGTGATTTCAATGAGCGCGTCAGTTGCCTCCACGAACTGTGGCGGGGTGCCATTAAAACGCACCTGAACAGCGGAAACACGGCGAAGCTTCGGCAGAATCGCGCTGAGCAGCTCGCGGGTTTCCCAACCTTCGATGTGGCGCTCCTCCAGCCCGGAAAGCGCCGGGTGGGCGGCAAGAATGGCGCGCACCGAACGCAGCACGCGCGCCTCAAAACGCTCATCGCGTACCTCGCCACCCTCTTCACCGGGGTAACCGAAAACGGGCAGGGAGTACACATCGGAGCCGGCCGCAGGATTCTGCGTGCTCGCCTCTTGCGCGCTCGCCTCCTCTGCGCTGTCCTCCGCGAAGGGGTTCAGCGGGTACTCCCAACGCCAGCTCAGCTGTGCGTCGTGGCGTACCTGCTCGTCAAAGCTGATTTCAAGCACCAGATGCGGCGGCTTCACGCGCGGTAGCGCCAGCGCCGGGTCGGGGGTCAACGAAGGAATGGAACGGCTGAGCGCGGGCAGGTATTCCTTCTGGAACGTGGCGCGTTCCGCGGCGGGAATGTGCACGGTTCCGGCGCTAATGAGTGATTCGGAGGCGGCATCGAGCGGCTCGACCAGGGGGATGAGCGCCAGCTCCACGCCCTCGGGCAGTTCGGGTACGGCGGGGGAGTAACGCACCCGTTCACCCTGCGCCGGGTTATTCTGCACCGGGTTATTCTGCGCAGGGGCAATCGTCGGTGCGCTATTCTCAACTTCCTCAGTAGGAGCCTCCTGCGCGTCCTTTTGGGCAGTCTTTTGCACGAAAGATTCGCGGCCCACTTCATCCAGTGCGCCGGGGCGCGCGGTCTTCCAGTGCACCGCCTTTGCCGCCTGCTCGTACTCCTGCTGGGCGAGCCCGCCCAGGGCAAAGAAGCCGGTGCGCGGGGTGCCGATGGGGTGGCAGTGGGCGGCGGGTAGCCAGAGCTGGCGTAGCAGTTCGCCTTCGCGTCCTTCCCAGCTGAGTGCTGCTTGAAGCTGCAGGCCGGCGCCCTCGTCGTGCGCATCCTCGCTTGCGGTGGCGTGCAGACGCACCTGTGCGGGGCTCAGCACAGCGTAGTTCACTTCGCGACCGTTGACGAGCAGGGGCAGGCCAATATCCTCTGCGCGGGCGAGCACATCCCAGAGCAGAGTGGAGGCAGAAGCGCTAATCGAGATCCAGTCGCGGTGCGAGGAGTACATGTTCTGCCAGGGGCGGGCAATCGAGTAGAGCTCGGCGAAGAACCGTTCGTGTTCGGGGTAGATTTCGTGCCGTCCGACGGGTCCGCCCACGCTGGAGGCGAAGGTTTCCCAGCTGAGTCCGCCCTTGATCCAGCGGCCGGTTTTGGACGCCATGAGCGGTCGGGCGAGCAGGTTAATGCTGGGGGTTGCGCCGGGCATATTGCGGCCGCGCGCGTAGGAGCCGGAGACGCTCAGCGAGAAATCCAGGGCGCCGCTCACGCGCATCGAATCGATGCCCGCAAGGTCCTGACGTGCGGAAAGGATGGAGGAGAGGTCGCGTCGCCATGCCGAGATTTTGGTGGCGGATGCCTCTGCCTGCAGGCTCGGGGAGGCGCCTAGCTCGTTGAGCGCAAAGCTTCCCTGGGGGTTTTCGGGCTTGGCAGTCGCTGCATCGGGCGCGGGCAATTTTGCCGCGGTGGTGAGCGCACCGGAGGCGCGCAGCGCCGCGAGCGGGTCGGCGGCTTTCTTCGCCTCTGCAACATCCGCACTCTTCGCTGCTACGCCATGAGAGCCAGCATTGGGTACGCCGACCGGTCCGGGGTGTTCGCTGAGCGCCTTTTTCGCCACGGAGGCGCGGTCGAGCGCGGTGAGCATGAGCGCTACGGCGTGCTTGCAGTCGGTGAGCACGGGGCAGGTGCAGCGGGCGGTGAAGGTCGCGGAGCCGCTGACAGCGGGGAAGAAGCGAACCGTCACTTCGTAGGGGATGATGGTGCTTCCGTTGACGAGCCCGGTGAGGGTGCGTTCGTCTTCGTCGTAGCTGTAGCGGATGACTTCGCGGTTGCGCTGGTAGGCGACACCGCGCTGGTAGGTGCGGTGCCCGACCTGGCGGATGATTTGCGGTACGGTAACCGGAATTTCGGGGAAAGGATTGTTGGCGCTCACCAGCTCATTATCGCGTATCGTGCGGGTTTGCGCCTTGCCGCCGGTCATTGCCGGGCGGGTGCGCGGGATGCGTTTTTGATGCATAAAAACACCTATATTTACATAAAATATTCCGCACCGTATCAAAAATTCCCGCCATCAAAAACGCTTCCACAAGCAAAAACGCTAATAGTCTAAATCTCTTTCAAAAAACGCTTTACTTAACTTGAGAAAATGCTGTAAGCTGAACCCAGCTTCAAGAGTTTCGACTGATAAGCTCCGACTATGGTCGAACGCCAACCCCATGTTCACGGGTGGCTCGGATGACGAAGCGGTTTGTATTCACCACCGGAATAACCGGTGGTAACCGGTACAGACAAGAGCAACGCGAAAGGATCGCGCCACTCACGGCGCAGGTTGTCACATGTACAACGGCTCTGCAACCGAAGCAGCAATCTCTCTGAACCCCTCCCGCTCCTACCAGGAAAGCCTGCGTGCCGCAGCTGTCCCCGCGCGAGGCGGATACACCGCAGTCAGCATTGACGACTACTCCCGCATTTCTTCTAAGCGCGACGAGTTCCTGAACTTCCTTCTTCTGCCCAACCCCGAGGGCATTCCCGCTATTGAGTACGCCGGTCTGCGCGTAGCGTAGCATTAGGGGTATGAATTTCTCCGGTATGCTCCTGGACTCCGACGTTCTTGCGGAGATCCGTAAGGCGGATCCAGACCCCGCCGTGGTCGCTTTTCTGCGCCGCCGCTCGTTCCGACACATGTATATTTCTGTGCTGAGTATTGGCGAGCTGAAGGGCCTGTACCCTTACCCGGAAACTAATCGCTGGATTACCGAGCTGCTCGAACGCTTTGGCGACCACGTTATTAACGTGGATGCGCGTGTGAGCCTCGAGTGGGCGGGCCGCCAGGCACCGCCCGGCGTGCACGCCGTGGGTCGTGATGATGCCGGTCCGCTGCCTACCGCCGCCCTGGAGGGTCTGATGGCGGCGAGCGCGAGTGCCTATGATTTGGAGCTGATTTCTTCTAAGGCGCAGGTGTACCGCGCCTGGGGGGTTCAGGCTTCCAACCCGTGGACTGAGAATTAAAACTTCGCCGTATGTGCGCCCTCGCGTGCGTGTCTGTATGAATACCTGTGCGAATAGTTGTGAGAACCCGCTTTCGAGTGTTAATCGGAGGCGGGTTTCGTCGTTAATTCGTGGCATGATTGAAGGACGATGAAAAGCACCTCACCTATCTCGCGTTATTCCATGCCCATGCCTCTGTGGCTTCAGGGTGTTGTTGAGCTAATTGTTACTGCCCTGTTCTCTGCTGTTGCCGTGTTTGCGGCGATGTCTGCCGTGTGGGCGACTAAAGGTTTTGGCGACATGGAGTTCTCCTCCGTGGCCGCCATGTCGGCGCACCTGTGGCTTCTGATTCACGGTGTTCCGCTGGATCTTGCGGCTGCTTTTGGTGCTTCTGCCGGCACGATGACGCTGGTGCCGCTGGGCTTGAGTATTCTGCCTCTGCTGCTCTGTTACCGTTCGGGTCGTCGCCTGGCGCGCGCCTCGTATGAGGGTGAGTTTTTGATTCCGGTGCTGTCCGGTTCGGTGACTTATGCGCTGATTAGTTCGGCGATGTACGGTTGGGCGAGCCCGCATCCGCAGCCTCTTCAGGCGTTGAATGCTGCCCTGGTGCCTTTGGGTATTGTGGTGGCTGGTCTGATGTGGGGTGGCTACCGTGAGGCGCGTTCGCTCTCGCGCATGGTGGGTGTTGATACTGCGGAGCAGATTTCGCAGATGAGTCAGTATTCGCGTTGGGCGGGTTCGTATGCCTGGGCTGTGGTGCGTGCTGCGGTGGTTGCTTTTGTGGCGCTGGTTGGTCTGGGTGCGGTGCTTTTGGGTATCGGTATTTTGGCGGGCTGGTCGCAGATTGTTGCCACCTACCAGGAGCTGCATGCGGGCGCTGTGGGTGATACTGCGGTGACTCTGTTGCAGCTGGGTTTCTTGCCGAACCTGGTGATTTATGCGATTGCGTGGTCGACCGGTGCCGGTTTCTCCTTTGGTGCGGGTACCTCGGTTGGTTTGACCAGTAGTGATGTTGGTACTTTGCCGATGCTTCCGATTCTGGGTGCTGTGCCCGAGTCAATGGGCACGTTCGGTCTGGTGGGTCTGCTGGTGCCGCTGGGTGCCGGTGCGATTGCTGGCTGGTGGTTCTTGCGTGAGGGTGAGGATCACCTGGATGAGTGGGTTGCCCTGAAGGTTCCGTTCCGCCCGCTGTCTGCGCTGATTTCTGCGGTGGTGCTGGGCATGATGACCGGTATTATGACGTCGTTTGGTGCCCTGTGGCTGGGCTGGATTTCGTACGGCTCCCTGGGTATTGGTCGTTTTACGGAGGTTGGTGCTGAGCCGCTGACTTTTGCGGCGCATACCGCGTTGACGGTGGGTGCCGGCGTGACTTTTGGTATGTTGCTGAGCCGCGCCCTGGTACCGGATAGCAGCCGTGAGCTGCCTCGTTTTGCGGATGAGCGCCCGAACCTGGGTGAGCGTCTGATGAGCTTTACTGTCTCGACCCGTGAGCGTTTTGCGGAGTACCGTGAGCAGCGTGCGCAGGCGCGTGCGGAGCGTATGGAGCGTGAGGCTGAGGAAGCCGCCGCACGTGAAGCGGCTGAGCGTGAAGCAACAGAGCGCGAGGCGGCTGAACGTGAAGCTGAGGAGGCGGCACGCGCACAGACTTCCGAGAACGTTGCTGAGCCTGAGCAGTCTGTTGTATCTGAGGTGGCGACCGGTCACGTGCCGGTCCACCCGCAGGAGCCGGTGGTTGCCGTCCCCGTGGAGGCGACCGAGCAGCTGGCGCAGCGCGCGGCGGCGGACGCTTTCGCCGAGATTGTTGCAGAACACGAAGAGGTAGCTGAAGAGCCCGCCTCTGAAGAGCTTATTGCTGAAGAAAACTCCGCTGAGGAGTACGAGCCGATTGAGGCCGTTCAGCAGGTCGATTACCTGCACTCTGCTCACGCTGACTCTGCACAGGTGGAGGACTACGAGAGCATCGAAGCATCCGCCGAGCCCGCATCCTATGACCCCGCCCTGTACGCGCATGACCCCTCCGAGGAGGAGACTCGCGAGCTGATTCAGGAGCCCGTCTACGAGGCTGCTGAACCTGCGGAATCTCAGCGCGTATCTGTCACTGACGAGTCTGCAGAGCAGGCGCCGCGTTCTAAGGGTCGCGCGAGCCGCATTATGGCGTACTTCGGCTTTGGTATTGAACAGCCCGCCGCGGCGCAGGGTTCCGAGTCCGCAGAGGGTACCCACGCTGAACCCGCTCCGCAGGATTCCGCTCAGGACCGCGCCAACGACCGCGCGCAGAAACGTGAGGCGAAGAAGGCGGCTAAGGCGGCACGCAAGAAGCAGAAGAACGGCCTAGAGCGTGATTTTGTGGACCGCGAGCTGGATGTCCTCTCCGCCGATCAGGCGATGAGCCGCATCTTTGAGGTTCGTAGCCAGACCGGCATCCTTCCGCTGGTGACCGATGAGGCGTCTACCGTGGAGCTGCCCCCGCTGGATGTCAGCTCCTCGAAGCCCCAGGGCTCTAGCGCGCCGAAGAAGAACTAGAGCTGGACGCGCCGGTGAGCTTGTCCATCGTGCCCTGGAACTTCTGATCGCAGGTGTACATGTCGGTCTGAGTCAGCGCGGCGGCGCGGCACTCGCGGTACTCCTGCGCGCCGGGCATGAAGGCAAGACCAATGCCACCGAGCAGGGTCATTGCGCCGTAGATGATGCTGACGCCCGCGGCAATGTAGAAGAACCAGGGGCCGCGGTAGATTGCGGTGCGCACGATCGCGATGATGCTCAGGGTGATGCCGACCAGTGCGAAGAGGAAAAGCGCCAAGAAGAGCGGCATCGTGGAGAGCACGAAGGATGACGCCGCAAAAATCACCAGCGCGGCAACAATCAGCATGAGTGAGGTGCGAATGTTCGCCTTCTGCTGCTCGACGGGGTCGATGGGCTTGCGAGGCTTCTTGCCCTGAGGCGCCCGATGCGGCGGCATCATGTTTTGAGGTGCCTGCTGCGGCGCTCGCGGGGGAACCTGCTGGTTCTGCGGTGCGCCGTTGTTCGGGGTGGGCTGTTGCGGCGTGTTGTTCGGTGCGTTGTTCGGAGTGTTCTGCGGGGGAGTAGACATACCTATAAGGGTACCGTCCCGCTCGTCTGTGACCTATTGAGTTCGCGACCTGTTGAGTTTGTATCCAGCAAACCCCGGTGAACCTTGGTGAACTCTAGTGAACCCCGGTGAGGATTCGTCCCGCCGGGGTTTCTTCGTGTTCGCCTTCGGGATTTGGGTGTGCTGTGAGCCTCTTATCCCTTTGGATAAGGGTGTGAGAAGGGTTATACTAGTCGGGTGCGAATTGTGGTTATGGTATCCGGCTCCGGAACGAATCTTCAGTCCATCCTCGACGCCGTAGCGGCGGGCGAGCTTCCCCTCGACATTGCGGCAGTGGGCGCCGACAAGCCCTGTCTGGGTATTGAGCGTGCCCAGGCGGCGGGTGTGCCCACCTTCCTGGTGCAGCCCGGCGACTACGCCGACCGCCCCTCCTGGAACCGCGCGCTGGAAGAAAAGATCGCTTCCTACGACCCCGATTACATTGTGTTCGCCGGCTTCATGCGTATTGTTGACGCGCAGCTGGTTGAGCGTTTCAGCAAGCGCATTATTAACACCCACCCCGCCCTGCTGCCCTCCTTCCCGGGTGCGCACGGCGTGCGTGACGCCCTGGCCCACGGCGTGAAGATCACCGGCCTGACCGTCCACTTTGTGGATGCGGGCGTTGACACCGGCCCCATCCTCGCCCAGGCGGCAGTGCCCGTTCTGGACGACGATACCGAAGAGACCCTGCACGAACGCATTAAGGTGCAGGAGCGCCGCCTGCTCGTGCAGACCATCGCATCTCTCGCTGAATCCCACGGCGCTGAATCCCACGGTGCTGTATCTGACAGCTAATTCCGCCCACTAAATTTTTCGCGGCGGAATGAGCCGAGCTCAACCCCCGCCGCCCACACACGTTCCGTTGTGGCACCCGAGTACCCCTGAGGGGAAGGTGCACAGCGGCGGGGAATACCCCCACACATGCCCTGTCTATCCGGGCAGGCTACGTCCATCCACCAGCTGTGCCGCCGAGAACCGGCGTGCACGTCTAAAGCATCGGAGTATTTGTGTCTCTCATTGAGCTCGATCGCGTGCCCCTGCGCCGCGCCCTCATTTCCGTCTACGACAAGACCGGTCTGGAGGAGTTCGCCCGCGGCCTGCACGAGGCTGGCGTCGCGCTGGTCTCCACCGGCTCCACCGCATCCACCATCGCGGCAGCAGGCGTACCCGTCACCGAGGTCACCGAAGTGACCGGTTTCCCCGAGTGCCTCGAAGGCCGCGTGAAGACCCTGCACCCGCGCATCCACGCAGGTATTCTGGCTGACCGCCGCAAGCAGGAGCACATCGACACCCTCGGCGAGCTGGATGTCGAGCCTTTCGACCTGGTCGTCGTGAACCTGTACCCCTTCGTTGAGACCGTCGCATCCGGTGCCGGTCAGGACGCCATCATCGAGAAGATTGACATTGGCGGCCCCTCCATGGTTCGTGCAGCTGCGAAGAACCACGACGCTGTCGCTATTGTTGTGGATCCCGCCGATTACGCACGCACCGTTGAGGCCGCTAAGAACGGTGGTTTCTCCCTGGATGAGCGCCGCCGCCTGGCCGCCGGCGCTTTCGCCCACACCGCCGCATACGATACCGCCGTGGCTACCTGGACCGCATCCCAGTTCCTGCAGGATGAGGACGCTAACTTCTGGCCCCCGTATGCCGGCCTGGGCTTCGAGCGCAGCGAGACCCTGCGTTACGGCGAGAATCCGCACCAGCGTGCCGCCCTGTACGTTGACCCGGCTGCAGCCCCCGGCATTGCTCAGGCGGAGCAGCTGCACGGTAAGGCGATGAGCTACAACAACTATGTTGACGCTGACGCCGCTCTGCGTGCCGCATACGACTTCGACGAGCCCGCTGTTGCCGTTATCAAGCACAACAACCCCTGCGGTATTGCTGTGGCAACCCCCGGCGCGGCTGACCCCATTGCGGACGCTCACGCGAAGGCGCACGCTTGCGACCCGCTGTCCGCATACGGTGGCGTGATTGCCGCTAACCGCCCCGTGACTGCCGAAATGGCACGTACCGTCAAGGGCATCTTCACCGAGGTTGTTGTGGCTCCCGGCTACGAGCCCGAGGCACTGGAGATTCTGCGCGAGAAGAAGAACCTGCGCCTGCTGGTGCTGCCCGAGGGCTTCGCCCGCGAGGCTATCGAGTACCGCCCCATTTCCGGTGGTGCGCTCTTCCAGGAGGCTGACCGCCTGCAGGCTGAGGGTGACGACCCGAAGAACTGGACCCTGGTTGCCGGTGAGGCTGCTGACGAGGCTACCCTGCGCGACCTCGAGTTCGCGTGGCGTGCGCTGCGTTCGCCCAAGTCCAACGCTATTCTGCTTGCCGATAACGGCGCTGCTGTGGGCATCGGCATGGGCCAGGTGAACCGCGTGGACTCCTGCAAGCTCTCGGTTGAGCGTGCGAACACTCTCGGCGGTGAAGGTAACGAGCGTGCTCGCGGTGCGGTTGCAGCATCCGACGCGTTCTTCCCCTTCGCTGACGGCCTGCAGGTGCTGCTGGACGCCGGCGTGCGTGCCGTCGTGCACCCGGGCGGTTCGATCCGCGACGAGGAAGTTATCGAGGCGGCTAAGGCTGCTGGCGTGACCATGTACCTGACCGGTACCCGCCACTTCTTCCACTAAAAATGTGTAGCGGGCTCAGCCTGCGCTGAGCTGCCCGCTGTGAGCGGGGCATTCTAGGGTGAACCTTCTGGTGAGCCTGGGATGCCCCGCTTTTTCATACTCTCCACCTGGGACATTCGTGTTGGAACATCTGCGGTGGAGCATCCGTATTGTGGGCAGTCGTATTTATAGAATTTTTGCTCTATTTTGCGCCGGATTTGCGCATGAGGGCGCGTCAACAGCGACCAGGATGCGCACGGATTGGCTAAAAGTTCGCTAGGATTAGGGTGTGCCTAAAGTCAGCGAAGAATACAAAAAGAACAGGCGTTCTCAGATTGTAGAGACCGCCCGCGAATGCTTCATCAAGCAGGGTTATCAGAAGGCTTCGATGAGCGAGATTATTGCGGCCACTGGCCTGTCTGCTGGAGCGATTTATAACCACTTCTCCTCCAAGGATGAGATTATCCTGGCGGCAGCCCGCATGGACATGGCGCCTTTCGACCGTATCCGCGCCGAACAGCCCTGGGACTACGTGTTCGGGTGCCTGAAGGTGCTGGACACCCCCAAGATTCGCCGTCACCTGCTCGTCACCTGGGGCGAGGCTGTGGCAATGCCGCAGCTGGCGACCGTGGTGTCTGAACAGCTGAGCTACCTGCGCGATCAGTCCCTGGAGCGCTACCGTGCCTGGGGAGCCGCTGAGCTGGACTTCACCGAAGAGGAGCTTGAAGAGTGGCTGACCGTTATCGGTGCCGCGGTGCTGTCGGTGCTGACCGGTTACGTGGTGCAGACCCAGCTGGTCGCTGGCGGTAAGAAGGAGAGCGCTCGCGAGGCGTACCTGGAGTATGCTTCCGCTATCCTGCGTCAGGCGTAGGGTTTGTAGACCCGCGTAGCTACCGCCGATAAGCCTAAAGGCCGGTTTATATGCCCTGCGGTGGCGCTGTAAAACTTCATCGTGATGCTTGGTAAAGCCCGTTTTCCTTCTCGAAGGAAAGCGGGCTTTACGGTATTATGAGGTGTAGCTCATATTTTTTCATTCAGGGTTTTCAGCCGCAGACAGCGCCGCAACCCCGATGATGAGCGACCGAAGATAACGCAAAAACACTCCCAGGAGCGTAATGTCCGAGCAGAAGATCCTCGAGATGCCCCTCGCCGACCTCGACCCCGAGGTTGCAGAAGCCATTGAGCTGGAGCGCAAGCGCCAGCAGAACACCCTCGAGATGATTGCATCCGAGAACTTCGTCCCCCGTGCCGTCCTCGAAAGCCAGGGCTCGGTACTGACCAACAAGTACGCTGAGGGTTACCCCGGCCGCCGCTACTACGGTGGCTGCGAATTCGTTGACATCGTCGAGGACCTCGCTATTTCTCGCGTGAAGGAACTCTTCGGCGCTGAGCACGCTAACGTTCAGCCCCACTCCGGTGCGCAGGCTAACAACGCCGTCATGCACGCGCTGCTGAACCCCGGCGACACCATCATGGGTCTGTCCCTGGCACACGGCGGCCACCTGACCCACGGTATGAAGCTGAACGTCTCCGGCAAGCTGTACAACGTTGTCGCCTACAGCGTGGACGAGAACGGCTACGTTGACATGGATCAGGTGCGCGAGCTGGCTCTGGCTGAGCGCCCCAAGCTGATTATTGCCGGCTGGTCCGCGTACCCCCGCCAGCTGGACTTCGCCGCATTCCGCGCGATTGCGGACGAAATCGGCGCGTACCTGTGGGTGGACATGGCACACTTCGCGGGCCTGGTGGCTGCGGGTCTGCACCCGAACCCCGTCCCGCATGCACACGTGGTCTCCTCCACCGTGCACAAGACCCTGGGCGGCCCCCGCTCCGGCTTCATCCTCTGCACCGAGGAACTGAAGAAGAAGATTGACTCCGCTGTGTTCCCCGGCCAGCAGGGCGGTCCGCTCATGCACGTGATTGCTGCGAAGGCTACCGCGTTCAAGGTTGCCGCATCTGATGCGTTCAAGGACCGTCAGAAGCGCACCGTTGAGGGTGCACAGATCCTGGCAAAGCGCCTGCTGCAGCAGGACGTGAAGGACGCCGGCGTTTCGATTGCATCCGGCGGTACCGACGTTCACCTGGTGCTCGTTGACCTGCGCAACCACGCCCTCAACGGTAAGGAAGCGGAGGACCTGCTGCACGATGCCGGCATTACCGTCAACCGTAACGCTGTGCCGAACGACCCGCGCCCGCCGATGGTGACCTCCGGTTTGCGTATCGGTACCTCCGCGCTGGCGACCCGCGGCTTCGACGCCGAGGGCTTCACCGAGGTTGCCGACATTATCGCCTCCGTACTGCTGCCGAACCCGGACATCGCCGCGCTGCGTGCCCGCGTTGAGGCACTGTGCGCCAAGTACCCCCTCTACCAGGGTAGCGAGAACTGGTAGACCCATGAATGACCCCGTTCGCTCAACATCTCCTCGTGGGTGCTGAGCGGGCGGGGTTATTTCGCCCTCTTACTTTTTGCCGCTCTACCCGCTACACCCGTTCAGGGACGTAGCGGGGGAGTGGTACCTCTAGGGGTACACCCTAGAACCCAACACACAGACCGTCCGTTTCGGCGAACCCGCCGCAATCTATGGAAGGAAAAAACAATGCCCCAGATTCTAGACGGTAACGCAACCGCCGCAGCCATCAAGGAAGAGCTGAAGGAGCGCGTCGAGGAGCTCAAGGCTAAGGGTATTACCCCCGGCCTGGGTACCGTGCTGGTCGGTGACGACCCCGCATCCCGCTCGTACGTGGGCGCTAAGCACCGCGACTGCGCAGAGATCGGTATTAACTCCATCCGTGTGGACCTGCCCGGTGACATCACTCAGGAAGAGCTCGACGCAGAGATCGACAAGCTGAACAACGACCCGGCGTGCACCAGCTACATTGTGCAGCTGCCCCTGCCCAAGCACCTGGACACCAACCGCGTGCTGGAGCGCATCGCCCCCGAGAAGGACGCTGACGGCCTGCACCCGACTAACCTCGGCAAGCTCGTGCTGAACGTTTCTGAGCCGCTGGACTCCCCGCTGCCCTGCACCCCCAACGGTGTCATTGAGCTGGTGAAGCGCCACGGCATCGACTGGAACGGTAAGAATGTTGTGGTGCTCGGCCGCGGCATTACCGTGGGCCGCCCGCTGGGTCTGCTGCTGACCCGCCGCGAGGTGAACGCGACCGCAACCCTGGCGCACACCGGTACCGAGAACCTGGACGAGGTGCTGCGCGAGGCTGACGTCATTGTTGCCGCTGTGGGTGTTCCGCACGTGCTGAAGGCTCACCAGGTCAAGGACGGCGCAATCCTGCTGGACGTTGGTGTTTCCCGCGCTGAGGACCCGGAAACCGGCAAGAAGAAGCTCTTCGGCGATGTCTCCCCGGAGGCCGCGCAGAAGGCGTCCTGGGTTTCCCCGAACCCCGGCGGTGTGGGCCCGATGACCCGCGCGGAGCTGCTGGTGAACGTGGTTGAGACTGCGGAGCGTCAGGCGGCGTAAGGCTCGCAACATTTCAGAGCTGATAACTCAAAAGGGCGGTGCCCCGGTAGAACAATCTACCGGGGCACCGCCCTTCACACTGTCATCACAAGAGAAAAGGCATGTGCTAGAGAATCATCTCGTAGAAGTAGGCATCGGCAAGGTACAGAGTCTCTGCGTACTCTACGGGGCTACCTTCTTCGGTGTAGCCGGTCGCGCAGACCTTGAACGCCGCCTCGCCCACGGGAACCTGGTGGTTGAACGCCTCGGCGTCGGCGTCGGTGAAGAGCGCGGCGCTGGTGCGTACGCGGGCGTGCTTAATGGCGTTGGGGGTGTCGGCAAGCTGGTCTAGCGAGCTCATCGCACCGGACATTTCCGCCATCATGGCGTCCAGGATGCTGCTTGCGGCGGCCTTGACAAAGTAGGAACGCTCAAAGCCAATGACTTCGTGGTTGGCAAGACGCAGACGACGCACGAACAGCACCTGCTCGCCCACCGGCACGGATAGGTGGGTGGAAATCTCTTCGGTGGCGTCCACCCAGCGGGTCGCAATCATGCGGGTGGAGCCCTCAAAACCGCGGCGGCGCATATCGTCAACAAAGGTGTCCACGCGCGGAATGTAGGTGGCGTCGGTGCGCTCGGCAACGTAGGTGCCGGAGCCCTGCACGTTGTAGAGCAGGCCGCGTTCAATCAGAACCTTCAGGGCGCTACGAACCGTCTGGCGGCTCACCCCAAAGTTCTGCTGAATCATGCGTTCGGTGGGCAGCTTATCGCCGGGTTTGCCGGGAATAATGTAGCGCTGCTCAATGTAGTGGATGACCTGCTCGTACTTCGGGCCGGGAATCGGGGGTAGCTCGTAGCGGCTCTCAGCGTTGTGAGCGGTACTTTCGGATGCGGTGGTGCCCGCAGAATGTGAGGGGGCACCGTGGTCGGTGGTATGTGAGGAGTGTGAATTCATCACCCAATAGTTTACCGTTCAGCCAGAGAAAAAACGCGCACGAGTGAAAATTTCTCTTCCCTCAAACTGGCATAATTAAGACTATGCATTTTTCTAACACCCCTGCACCGCGCCCGAGCGGTCTGCTTCGCGTGGCGAGCGTGAATGTGAACGGTATCCGAGCCGCCTACAAGAAGGATATGGCGGCGTGGTTGGCGAGCCGTGACATCGACATTCTCTGCCTGCAGGAGGTGCGCGCCCCCGACGCTATCGTGCGTGAGCTGCTGGACGAATCCCAGTGGCATATTCTGCACGCGGAGGCTGCCGCGAAGGGCCGTGCGGGCGTGCTGGTGGCGACCCGCCGCACCCCGAACTCGGCCGGTGAAGTTCTGGAGAACCAGCCGGTGGCGACCCGCTCGAATATTGGCGAAGAGTACTTTGACGATTCGGGCCGCTGGGTTGAGGCGGACTACGTTCTGCCCAACGGTAAGACCCTGACCGTTGTCAGCGCCTACGTTCACTCCGGCGAGGTTGGCACCCAGAAGCAGGACGATAAGTACCGCTTCCTGGAGCGCATGCTGGTGCGCATGCCTGAGCTGGCAAAGCATTCGGACCATGTGCTCATCGTGGGCGATTTGAACGTGGGCCACACCGAGCTGGACATTAAGAACTGGAAGGCTAACCAGAAGCGTGCCGGCTTCCTGCCCGAGGAACGCGCCTACTTTGACCGCTTCTTCGGCGATATCGGCTACCGCGATGTGGCTCGTGAGTTGGCGGGTCAGGTGCCCGGCCCCTACACCTGGTGGTCTTACCGCGGCAAGGCGTTCGATAATGACGCAGGCTGGCGTATCGACTACCACATGGCGACCCCGGCGCTCGCCGAAAGCGCCGTGGAGGCGGTCGTGGACCGCGCGGCAAGCTACGATGAGCGTTTCAGCGATCACGCGCCGCTCGTGGTTGACTACCGCATCGGTGAGTAAGACGCGGACCCACCTACAGATAAGTTTTTGAAGATGTGCTGCACCGTCCGCAGCACCGCACAGGAAGAACTGCACAGGAAATAACTATGGCAGACGAAAAGAAGCAGGATAAGTCCCTCATCCCTAACGCCTCTCAGCAGAAGGCGCGTATCTACTCGGGTGCGCAGCCGTCGGCTGATTCGATGCACCTGGGTAACTACATTGGTGCTGTGAACAACTGGGTGGCGTTGCAGGACGACCCGAATAACGAATGTCTGTTCTTTATCCCGGATATGCACGCCATCACCGTTCCTCAGAACCCCGAGGAGCTGCGTGAGCGTACCCGCCTGACCGCGGCGCAGTACATCGCCTCCGGTATCGACCCGACCCGCACCCCGCTGTTCGTGCAGTCGCACGTGCCCGAGCACGCCCAGCTGGCGTGGATTCTGAACTGCTTCACCGGCTTCGGTGAGGCGTCCCGTATGACCCAGTTCAAGGACAAGTCTCAGAAGCAGGGCGCTGAGAACGCCTCCGTGGGTCTGTTCACCTACCCGATTCTGATGGCTGCCGACATCCTGCTCTACCAGGTGGACGGCGTGCCCGTGGGCGAGGACCAGCGTCAGCACCTGGAGCTGACCCGTAACCTGGCTCAGCGCTTCAACTCCCGTTTCGGTGAGACCTTCGTGGTACCCGAGCCGGTGATTCTGAAGGAAACCGCTAAGATTTACGACCTGCAGGACCCGACCTCGAAGATGTCCAAGTCTGCAGCCACCGACAAGGGCCTGATCAAGCTTCTGGACACCCCCAAGACAACCCAGAAGAAGATTAAGTCCGCCGTGACTGATGACGGCTCCGTCATCGCCTACGACCGCGAGGCTAAGCCCGGCGTCTCCAACCTGCTCTCCATCTACTCGGCAATGACCGGCGAGAGCATCGATGAGATCGTGGCACGCTACGAGGGCAAGATGTACGGCCACCTGAAGGTCGACCTTGCCGATATCGTGGTGGAGCGCCTCACCCCGGTGCGTGAGCGTACCCTCGAGCTGATGGACGACCCCGCCGAGCTGGATCGCCTGCTGGCTGTGGGCGCATCCGCTGCCCGCGAGATCGCTACGGTCACCATTGAGAACGTGTACAAGAAGGTTGGCTTCCTGCCTGCCGCAGCAATCTAGCGCGCTGTTCAGCCAGTCCGGCTGAGACGCCGCATTACCTGCACGATTGAGATGACAGCACAAGAGAACTCTTCGAGCCCCACGACGGCTCCTGTATCCCCGACCCTGAAACCCGGTCGCCGCTACCTGAGCGTTATTGCGCACGTGAGCGGTGAGAATGTTCAGCGCCTGGAAGAGTGGAAGCGCGCGGTAGCCGGTGGTGCGGTGGCGCCTATCAGTACCCACGTGACCGTGTACCTGACGGAGCTGAACGAGTCTCTAATGGCTGAGGTGCAGTCCCCGCAGTTCCGCGACGCGCTGGACACGCCGCGTTTTGAGGCGCGCTGGGGTTCGGTGCACTCCTTCCGCCCGGTCACCGAGGTGGAGTACCTGAACCTGGAGGCGGGTAGGGCCGAGTTCGAGCAGATTCACCAGAAGCTGGTTGAGCTATTCGGTGCCGGCGCGGCGTCCTTCCCGTACGTGCCGCACGTGACTCTGGGCCACGGGCTCACGGAGGCGCAGGTGGCGAACGCTCACAAGGTGTTTGATGCCCTACCCGCCGAGCAGCGTACCTTCACCGTGGATCATCTGCACTACTACTCCTACGACGGGCAGAACTGGGAAGAGATTGGGGTTCTGCCGCTCCGTTAGTGGCTGGCGCATAAACCCTGCATACATAAAGAGAGATGCGACCGATAGGTTATCGGTCGCATCTCTCTTTATGCTTTCGCTCGGTTTATCTCAGTGTGAACGTGCTAGTGAGAGCGTCCTAGTGGGAGTGGCCCTCGTGAGCCTCGCCGGATTCGTGAGCATCTGCGGAAGCTGAGGAAGAAGCCGCGCCGTGCGAGCCGTGCGCCTCAGCCTCAACCGGTGCAGCATTCGCGGAAGAAACACCCAGGATCTCGTTCGGGGTCTTCGGAAGCTCCACGCTCATCAGCTCCTTGGGTGCTGCCGGGTTCGACAGGGATACCGCAATGAGCTTCTTGGTCGCCGGGTCGGTCACGTAGGCGGTCTTACCGTCCACCCACAGCGCCGGGCGCTCATCCTGCCAGGTCTCAGACTCGGTCCACGCCTCCATGAGCTGTACGGAGCCGAGCTCGGCACCGGTCGCCGGATCGAAGACGCGCAGCTTACCGTCGGTGGTCAGCAGTAGCGCCTCACCCTGGGGGCCGCGAGCCAGCGAACGGAAGGTGTAGCTCACGCCAGAAGGCAGGGAGTAGACGGTGCGGGTTGCCGCAACGGTGTCGATAATGGAGAACTTCTCCGGGCGCTCCAGCTTAGCGTCCTTGTCGGTCTTGTAATCCGCCAGAACGTACTGGGAGTCAGCCTTACCAGCCTGGTTACCGGAACGCGAGTACGGGTCCTCGGGGTTGGTGATCTTGGTGAACTTGCCGTCCTTGTAGACCAGCGCGCCGTCGGTGCAGCCGATGGAGAACGCGCCGTCCTTGGCGATAGCTTCACCGTGAACGCCGGGGCAGGCGGGGCTCTCGGTGACGGTCTTGCCCTGAGCATCCACAACAGCGGCACCGGTGCGGGTCTTCGAATCGCCAACCGCTACCAGGTACTGGTCGTTGGGCAGCGGGATTGCGAAGCCGTGGTGCGGCTTCGGCAGGGTGACGGTAGTGGTCTCCAGGGAGGAGGCGGTGCGCTTGTCATGGGTCAGCTTCGCCGGATCGTACACGGCGAAGGAGCCGGTGCCGTCAGCGAATGCCGCGACCTTGCCGTTGTCCTTGATGACGTGACCGGTGTGGTCAGCCGCCAGAGACAGCGAAGACAGCGACGGGGAAGTGGTGTAGTAGTGCGAGTGGTCGCCGTGCGCTACGGACCATACGCCGGTGTCCAGGAAGGTGTAGCTGTTGCCGTCTGCAACGACGAGGTGGCGGTTATCGCCAGCGTCGGAGAGGCGCAAGAAGCCTTCCTTGGGGATGTCGGCGAGCAACTTCATATCTTTAGCGTCGTAGACGAGTACGCCGCCGTCGTAGGTGATGGCGACTCGGCTTGCCGCGCCCTTGCCTTCGGTGATGGGTGCGGGGGTTGCGCTCGCGGAGGTGGAAGCGCTGGGGCTGGTCTGTGCGTTCTGGGTGGTCTGGGAGCCGCATGCGGTCAGGGCGAGGGCGGCTACTGCGCCGAGTGCGCCGGCGCGGGTGAGGAAAAACTTACGGGTCATGTGCATGCACCAAGATTAACATGAGAATGGTTCTCTATAGAAGCTACTCCTTGGCTCATATCAGAGTCTGGAAGTGCAGTCTGCGTCGGGCCTGCAGGGCGTCCTGCGCTCTTCTCATTCGAAGGGGGATTCCTTCCCGGCCCCACTATGCGAAAGCCTTGAACCGACCCGCGAAGTGTCTCATCAGGGCATAAGAAAAACCGGCTCCCTTCTGAAAAGAAGAGAGCCGGTTTCTAGAGGTGTCTTTTGCTCGAATAGGGTTCACGTACCTACTCGGGGCTAAAAACTTAAAGGAGGTTGTTCAGGCCTCGCGCCTTGACCTCACCCACAGCGTCCTTGACAGCCTGAGCCTTGGAGCGCGGAGCGACCAACAGAGCATCGGGGGTATCCACCACAACGATGTCATCGAGACCAATGATAGAGATCTTACGGTCGGTGTTCGCAACAACAATGCCGGAGCAACCGTGGTTAATGACGTTGTCCTTCTCGCCGAGGATGGTCAGCTCTTCGCCGCTCTTCTCGGTGTTCAGGCGTGCCACGGCGTCGAAGTCTCCAACGTCGTCCCAGCTGAAGGAGCCGGGAACCATTGCAACGTCGCCTGCAGCTGCGGCAGGCTCTGCCACTGCGTAGTCAATAGCGGTCTTCGGCAGGGTCTCCCACACGCGCTCCATGACGGTCTCACGTTCGGGGGTGTCCCATGCGTTAGCAATCTCCATGATGCCCGCGTACAGCTCGGGCTCGTTCGCCTCGAGGTGCTTGAGCATCAGGGCTGCCGGTGCCACGAACATGCCTGCGTTCCAGGTGTACTCACCGGAATCCAGGTACTTCTGTGCGGTAGCGGTGTCCGGCTTCTCCACGAAGGTGTCCACCGCGTGAGCGTTGGGTGCACCCTCGATGCCCAGGGACTCGCTGGCGTGAATGTAGCCAAATGCGCTGGAGGGCTCGGTGGGGGTAATGCCGATGGTGACAATCTTGCCGGTTGCCGCGGTGATGACAGCCTCGGTCACCACGCGCTGGAACTCGTCCACCGGGCTGATGACGTGGTCAGCTGCGAAGGAGCCGATGATAGCGTCCGGTTCGCGGCGGTGGATGATGGCGCAAGCCAAGCCGATAGCTGCAGCCGAATCCTTGGGGGAGGGCTCCAGTACCAGGTCAGCGGCCCGCAGTTCAGGAATCTGCTGGGTAACCGCATTGGCGTGCGAAGTGCCGGTAACCACCATGACGGAACCGTTGCTGAGATCGATGAGACGGTCGTAGGTGTCACGCAGCAGAGAATTGCCCGACGAGGTGAGGTCGAGCAGGAACTTCGGGGCGTGCGCGCGGGACAGGGGCCACAAACGCGAGCCAACACCGCCGGCGGGAATGAGCGGGCGGAATCGAGTGAGTGCAGTATTCATCGCTTCAAGAATAGCGGGTCAATTTGTCATATATCGAATTCTTTTAGGTTTTAACAAAAAAGTGTCAGGCGGCTCTCATTTAGGCGATGTTTGAGGTTAGGTTAAGGTAAGTTCCGCACAAACACAGGGAAGTAGGCGATATGGTAATAAAAACATGCCCTAATTCACTTTTAGAACCTGTAAAAATTCCCTAAACAGGGTGTCAATAAGCTGTGAATTTACCTGATATCTTGGAAGTAACAGACGAACAAAAGCAGTCGGTGAGCACACAGCTGTGCCCGGAAGCTGAGGGTCACAATGACCCCTCAGAACCCGGAAGCTCGCCGTCGCAGCAGGAGGTTATTCAGTGTTGAATGGTTCTAAAGGAACCCTCTACCGCGGCCGCTGGGGCATGTGGTCCTGGGTTGCTCATCGCATTACCGGTATCGCGATTTTCTTCTTCCTTCTTGTACACATCCTGGATACTGCCGTCGTGCGTATCTCCCCGGAGGCCTACAACGGCGTACTGAGCCTGTACAAGAACCCCATCATGGGTCTGGGTGAGACCGCGCTTGTCGCCGCCATCGTCTACCACGCGTTCAACGGTATCCGCATTATCCTCATTGACTTCTGGGGTAAGGCAACCAACTCACACGTGGAGCACATCCAGGCGAAGAACAAGGACGGCAACGTCGAAATCAGCCAGAAGGCAACTTACACGCACATCAAGATTCTCTGGGTTGTGCTTTTCCTCTGGGCAATCACCGTTGCTGGCTTCGCAGCACGTCACCTGCCGATCGTTTTCTCGCACATGGGAGGTCACTAAACTATGGCTACTCCGCTTAAGCCCCGCACCTATGTACCCCGTCTGCGTGACAACCGCATCGACGGTGTGAAATACAACCGCTCCTCCTCCAAGCGCAACAACTTTGAGATGTTCGCTTGGCTGGGTATGCGCCTGTCCGGCGTCGTACTCGTCGTGCTGATTTTCGGTCACCTGTTCTCCAACCTCATGGTCGGCGACGGCATCCACGCCATCGACTTCGGCTTCGTGGGCGGCAAGTGGGCGAACCCCTTCTGGCAGGTCTGGGACCTGCTGCTGCTCTGGCTGGCTATGCTGCACGGTGCTAACGGCATCCGCGTCATCATCGATGACTACGCAGAGAAGGACCGCCTGCGCGTTTGGCTGAAGGTCATCCTCTTCGCAGCATGCGCATTCGTCCTGCTGGTTGGTACCCTCACCATCTTCGCGTTCGACCCCTGCCCCTCCGGCGCAGCGGCTGAACTGCTCCCCAGCTTCTGCTCGGCACGCTAACGGCGACGTATCCGAGACAAACGAAAACATCTAAAACACAGAAAGAACATCATGCAGGTACATAAGTACGATGTAGTGATCGTCGGTGCCGGCGGCGCAGGTATGCGTGCCGCCATTGAGGCCGGTCAGCGAGTTCGCACCGCGGTACTGACCAAGCTATACCCCACCCGCTCCCACACCGGTGCGGCACAGGGTGGCATGTGCGCCGCTCTGGCTAACGTTGAAGAGGACAACTGGGAGTGGCACACCTTTGACACCGTCAAGGGTGGCGACTACCTGGTTGACCAGGACGCAGCAGAAATCATGGCTAAGGAAGCTATCGACGCTGTGCTCGACCTGGAAAAGATGGGTCTTCCCTTCAACCGAACCCCCGAAGGCCGCATCGACCAGCGCCGCTTCGGTGGCCACACCCGTGACCACGGTAAGGCCGCTGTGCGCCGCGCATGCTACGCAGCTGACCGTACCGGCCACATGATTCTGCAGACCCTCTACCAGAACTGCGTTCGCCACAATGTGGAGTTCTACAACGAGTTCTACGTTCTCGACCTAATCCTGGTCAAGGACGAAGAGGGCAAGCCCCGCCCCGCCGGCGTCGTCTCCTACGACCTGGCAACCGGCGAGGTTCACGTCTTCCAGGCTAAGTCCGTGATCTTCGCATCCGGCGGTTGTGGCAAGATCTTCAAGACCACCTCCAACGCGCACACCCTCACCGGTGACGGCATGGCTATCGCACTGCGCGCAGGCCTGCCCCTGGAGGACATGGAATTCGTTCAGTTCCACCCGACCGGCCTGGCTGGCCTGGGCATTCTCGTCACCGAGGGTGCTCGTGGTGAAGGCGGTATTCTCCGTAACGCTGACGGTGAGCGCTTCATGGAGCGCTACGCACCCACCATTAAGGACCTCGCACCCCGCGATATCGTGGCACGTGCAATGGCGAACGAGGTGCGCGAAGGCCGCGGCTGCGGTCCCCACAAGGACTACGTGCTGCTGGACCTGACTCACCTGGAGCCCTCGCACATCGATGAGAAGCTGCCCGATATTACCGAGTTCGCTCGTACCTACCTGGCAGTGGAACCGCACCACCAGCCCATCCCGGTGTTCCCCACCGCACACTACGCAATGGGCGGTATCCCCACCAACAACGAGACCGAGGTCTACCACAACAGCAAGGAGACCATCCCCGGCCTCTACGCAGCTGGTGAGGTTGCTTGTGTGTCCGTCCACGGTGCAAACCGTCTGGGCACCAACTCCCTGCTGGACATCAACGTGTTCGGTAAGCGTGCAGGCCGCAAGGCTGCAGAGTACGCAGCATCCGCTGAGTTCGTACCCGTTCCGGATGACGCAGCAGATCGCGTTCTGAACATGCTCAACGGCATCCTCGAAGGCAAGGGCACCGAGAAGGTCGGCGCTATCCGCGCAGACCTGCAGAAGGCTATGGAAGCTGACATGCAGGTGTTCCGTACCGACGAGACCATCCGCGCAGCACTGGCAACCATTGCTGAACTGGAAGAGCGTTACAAGAACATCTCCATCCAGGACAAGGGCAAGCGCTTCAACCTCGACCTGCTCGAGGCTGTCGAGCTCGGCTTCCTGATTGAGCTGGCAAAGGTCATGTCCGTTGGCGCGTTGCACCGTAAGGAATCCCGTGGTGGTCACTACCGCGAGGACTTCCCCAAGCGTGACGACGTCAACTTCATGAAGCACTCGATGGTCTACCTCGACCCCGAATCCGAGTTTGAGGGTGTCAAGGGCCTGCGATTCGAAACCAAGCCCGTTGTCTACACCCGCTACGAGCCGAAGGAGCGTAAGTACTAAAATGGCTGAAAACGAACTCCCCGAACCGGAATCCGTCAAGCTGTTTGAGGGTATGACCGGCGGCGACTCCGATTCCATCCCCACCTACGATGTGGTCATCAAGATTCGCCGCTACAACCCGGAAGTTTCCTCCGAGGCCTACTGGGACGAATTCCCGCTGACCATGTACCGCACCGACCGCGTGCTCGATGCCCTGCACAAGATCAAGTGGGAAGTAGACGGCTCCGTCTCCTTCCGCCGCTCCTGTGCACACGGTATTTGTGGCTCGGACGCAATGCGCATTAACGGCCGTAACCGCCTGGCTTGCAAGACCCTGCTGAAGGACCTTGACCTGTCCAAGCCGATTACCGTTGAGCCCATCAAGGGTCTGCCCTGCGAAAAGGACCTCATCGTTGACATGGAGCCCTTCTTCCAGGCATACCGCGAAATCATGCCGTTCTTCATCAACGACTCGAACGAGCCTGAGCGTGAGCGCCTGCAGACCATTGAGGATCGTGCACGTTTCGATGACACCACCAAGTGCATCCTCTGTGCAGCATGTACCTCGTCCTGCCCGGTCTTCTGGACCGACGGTCAGTACTTCGGCCCCTCCGCTATCGTGAACGCACACCGCTTCATCTTCGACTCGCGCGATGATGCAGGCGACCTGCGTCTGGAGATCCTCAACGATAAGGAAGGCGTATGGCGTTGCCGTACCACCTTCAACTGCACCGAGGCTTGCCCCCGTGGCATCCAGATCACCAAGGCTATTGCCGAGGTGAAGCAGGCAATCCTGAGCCGCTCGCTCTAATCTGAGCACGCGGTATCAGCTGATACAGCATTGACGATTCAAGCCGTCACCCACACCGGGTGGCGGCTTGAATTGTTTGACAGAAAAGGCCCGGCAGAAAAGGCTGAACAGAGCATCAATCGGGGCTCCGGGGCACACAAAAACTCTTCACAATCTGTCATAAAGTCATAGATATTCTCGAGGGCTGTCAGAAAGGGGGAGTAGGTAGGTAAACCTCGGTGTGCGGCGTTATTCTACTGTGTATGGTTTTCGCTAATTCTCGCTACGATTTGTCTACCCCCGTCTTTGACGACTGGGTGGAGCGCATGATGGGTACCCTCGTGCAGTTCCGCCGCGAAGTGCACGCTAACCCGGAGCTTTCCTTCCGTGAGGTGGCGACCACTGAGCGCCTCATGAATCGACTGCGAGAAGCCGGCATGAACCCGGTCGCTTGCGAAGGAACCGGCTGCTACGTCGACATTGGAAGCGGCCCCTTCGCCGTGGCATTGCGCGCCGATATTGATGCTCTGCCCATTGTTGAGCAGACCGACCTGCCCTACGCCTCCACCGTGCCCGGTGTGATGCATGCCTGCGGCCACGATATTCACCAGACCGTCATGCTCGGCGTGGCGCTGGCACTGCATGAGCTGAACGAGAAGACCCCGCTGGGCCGTAGCGTCCGTATTCTCTTCCAGCCCGCTGAGGAGCAGCTGCCCGGTGGCGCGGTGCAGATGATTTCGCAGGGTCTGCTCAAGGACATTCCGCGTGCGTTCGCCCTGCACTGCGACCCGAAGGTGGACCTGGGCCAGATTGGTACCCGTATCGGTGCGATTACTAGCGCCTCCGATACTGTGAAGATTCACCTGAGCGGCCACGGAGGCCACACCTCCCGCCCGCACCTGACCGAAGACCTCATCTATGCGATGAGCCAGATTGCTGTACAGGTTCCCGCTGTGCTGACCCGCCGCACCGACGTGCGTTCGGGCGTGCTGGTGGCATGGGGCCAGGTCAGTGCCGGTGTTGCCCCCAATGCTATCCCCGCAGAAGGCTACCTGGCGGGCACCATGCGCTGCCTGGACGTTGAGGTTTGGCGCCAGGCGGGCAACCTGCTGGATGAAGTCATCGAGCAGGTCGCTGTGCCCTTCGGTGTGAAGGCGCGAGTGGAGCACATCCGCGGCGTGCCCCCGGTCGTCAACACCGACCTGGAAACCACCATGCTGGAGAACGCGGCTCGCGCCGAGCTGGGCGAAGACTCCATCGTGCTGGTCGAGCAGTCCATGGGCGGCGAAGACTTCGCGTGGATGTTGCAGGAAGTTCCCGGCTCCATGTTCCGCCTGGGTACCCGCGCCCCCGGCGACCCCACCTATGATCTGCACCAGGGTGATTACGCCCCGAGCGAGCAGGCGATCGGCATTGGTGTGCGCGTCATGGCGGCAACTGCCCTGCGTGCCGTCCGTTTTGAGCTGGCGAAGGCAGCGAAGGCGGCAAACCCCATCCGCGATGAGGCACGCTAAAGAGCTTTTCGAAAGCTTATAAGCCAGGCTTGAAAGTACGGCTATATAGCCGCATCAAGCCTTGAAAGCTGTACAAGTTTCACCCCGTTACCTCTCACCGAGTGACGGGGTGAAACTCTATGCACGCGATAGAATTAAAAGGATTATGAGGACATTTGCGTTATGTTCCCGACCCCGTGCTCACACACCCTCGGGGGATGAAGGAGATAGCGCATCATCACACGGCGCACGCCGGAGGAGGACACCCAATGAGCTTCTTTGGAATCGGCAAGAAGAAGTTGGATGAACAGTCGCGCGAAGAACAGAGCGCCGAAACTGCCAAGGCTCAGAAAGAACAGGCAAGCGAAGACGCTCCCAAGAATGCACGACTGAGCCAGAAGATTATGGAACAGCAGCAGTGGGAGGACTCCCTGCGCCGCTTCGTGAAGTCTGAGAGCGCACGCCACCAGAACCACGACGAAGAGCAGAGCGAGGAGCACCGCGCTGTTGAGGATCTCAAGCGTGCCCTCCTGCACGGCGATGAGAAGGTTGAAGAATCTTCCGCTGCTGAGGAGCTGACCGAGGAACAGGCGGAGGAGCAGGAGCGCCGTAGCCTGCTGGCGGCGCTTGGCGCTTTCCCCCAGGATTCTGAGGAGCCTGTTGAGGTCGAGCAGATTACTGAGGTCCAGGACGTTAAAGAAGAAGCCGCCCCGGTTGCTGAGGCTGCTAAGCCCGCTACCCCCGCATTCCTGCGTGATGACGAAGAGACTGAAGCCGAGGACGCATCTGTAGAGGCTGAGGAACCTAAGGATGCCGCTGAGGACGCGCGTTCCCAGTTTGAGGAGCACCTGCGTGCTGTGCGTGCCCAGAACACCGAAGATACTGCCGCTGAGGTCGCTGAGGAGACTGTAGGCGAGGCAGAAGACAGCGAAGAACATGAGGTCGTCGAAGCATCTGTAGAACCCACCGACAACAAGTCTGAGAACGCTCATTCTGTATCTGAGCCTGCATCTGAGGATGCTCCCGCTGATGCTGAGGAGTCCCTGACCGTAGAAGACATGAAGGCTGCCCGTACCCGCGCCGCCGTCACCGAGGCACAGAACACCGGTCTGGACGACCTGGCGGCAGCCTATGCGGCACGCCTGGGCATCACCCTCGATAGCGAAGAGGAGACCTTTGGCGAGGTCGCCTCCGATGAGGTAATCGCTGAAGAAGCTCCTGCTGATGAGGTAGCTGCCGAGGAAGCAGAGTCTGCTGAATCTGTCGAAGACGCTGAGGCCTCTGAGGCACCCGCACCTGTTGCTGAGGTTTCTGAAGACTTCGAAGCCGAAGAGACCATTGACCTTACCGCAGGCGTAGAAGAGGCTGCAGAGCCTGTTGCCGCTGGTGAGGAAGAGCCGATTGAGGCCGTCGTTGAGGCACCCGAACTGCTGGCATCTGAACTTACTGAGGAAGAAGACGCGGTCTCTGATGAGACCGAGTTGCTCTCCGCTGTATCCGTTGAGGAGAAGCATGAAGCGCTCGAGGCTGAGGACTTCGACGCTGAAGAAGAGAACACCGCAGAGCTGATCTTTGACGCTTCCGCTGTTGAAGAAAGCACCGTGGAAGAAACCGCTACGGAAGAGCCTGCTACCAAGATTGAGGACTCCGCAGCTGAAGGTTCCGCTTCTGAGGAAGGTGAGCCTGCCAAGAGCGCCTCTGTAGCTCCTGCTCTTGTCGCTGTTGCTGCACCCGTGGCTGCTGCCGCTGCTGTTGCCTCCGCCGCAAAGGCTGAAAAGGCTGAGGAGAAGGCTGAGGAGAAGGCTGAGAAGGGCACCTCTCAGGGTGTCGCCCTGACCGCAGAGGCCATCGACAAGAAGGAAGCGGAGAAGCAGGAGGCTTCCGCTCGTGAAGAGTCTGCTAAGGAGCCCGCTGCAGAGTTGAAGGAAGCTGAGCAGAAGCTCAGCGAAGATGAGGCTGAGCTGGTTGCCGAGTCCATCATCCTGAGCGAGCCCGCCGAGGGTGCGGCAACCCTGCCCGCTCTCCCCAAGCAGCGCGCTCTCTACAGCCTGGCGGAGCTCATGCGCACCCGCGGTTCGGGCACCATGAGCCTGGAACTGCGCCAGGTAGATGAGGACATGCACTACCGTCTGCTGCACCGCGGTCGCGAGGTTGAAACCGGCATTGTGGTGCCCGGTGTTGACTGGTTCGCGCCCGTGGCGGCACTGTACACCGAGGCTCAGCAGGCCGGCGCGACCTGGAACCGTGCGGCGGTCTCCCTGAACCCGCGTCTGGGGGACGGCCTGGAGGTTCACGCATCCTACCTGGGTGCTGCGGACGGTCAGACTACCGACGAAAGCTTCCTGCTGGAAGGCTCCGCTGTCGAGGCTAAGCCCGTTGCGACCGCTGAGGCCGCTGAGGCTACCTCGCAGGATGAGCCTCAGGAAGCTGCTGTTCAGAGCGTTGACTCGGTTGAGGCTGAACGTGAGGCTATTGAGCGTGAGCTGGAGGCTGAGCTTGCTCAGAAGCAGGTAGCTAACGAGGTTGAGGCCGCTGTTGAATCTGCTGAAGAGCCTGCCTCTTCGGGCCTGGCGGCTGCTGCAGGTCTTGCTGCGGCCGGTACTGCTGTGGCTGGTTCTGCTGTCGCTTCTGCGCAGGAGAAGGAAGACGTAGAGGAGGCTGTTGAAGCTTCTGCCCAGCCTGCCCAGCCTGCCCAGGCTGAGTTTGCGCCGGTTGAAGCTGAATTCGAGCACGATTACGAGAACGACCCGGTCTTCGGTGCGGCTACCGTAGAGCCCGAGACTGAGCAGGCTGAAGAGTCTGCCGCTGAGGCATCTGAGGCTTCTGAGACCTCCGCTGAGGAGCTTGATGAGTCTGGCGAAGACATGGAAGCCGCCCTGGCTGCCATCGTTGCCAACGCTCAGAAGAAGCTGGATGCAGAGGAAGAAGCTCCTGCCGCTGAGGAAACTGCCGCAGTTGCTGAGGAAGCACCCGCTGAGGAAGCTTCGGCTGTCGAGGAACAGAAGGCTGCCGCTCCCGTGGTTGCTGAGTCCTTCACTCTGGATCGTACCCAGCCCGTTGAGGAATCTGCTGATGAGCCGGTCGCAGAGAAGGCTGAAGAGCCCGCCTTGCCCGCGTTCCTGGACGACTCTGAACTGCTGGCTGAGCAGGAGACCTCCGCTGCTTCCGCTGAAGCGCACGCTGAGGCACCTGCCCTGGAAGACGCTGAGCCCGTCGCTGAGAGCGCATCTGTGGCACCCGGCCTGGCTGGTGCTCTTGCCGCAGCTGCCGCAGTGGGCACCGCCGGTGCCGCTGCGAAGGCTACCGGCGTTCAGGAAGAGCCCGCTGAGAAGGTCGCTGAGCTCAAGATCGTTGAGGTGACCCCCGCAGCTAAGATTGCTGAGGCTCCCGTAGCGCTTGCGCCCGCCTCCGAGGCTACCGCTCAGACTGCACCGGCAGCACCTGTAGCAGAGGCGGCACCCGCTGCGGCGACCACCCCGGTTGCCCTGCCGGAGAGCACCCCGGCAGGTATCTCCTCCAGCATCTCGGCATCCGCGCTGAGCGAGCTCAACCAGCTGCCCACCATCGTGGCTGAGCCGGACACCCCCTCCGCCGCGGTGCAGAGCCCGCTGGTTCCCTCGGAGACTCAGCTGGCAGCCGGTAACCTGGTTCTGACCGAGGCTCAGGTCGCTCAGCGTCTGGCGCCGGTCGTCGAGCACCTCTTCGGCGAGAACGGCACCGCAAAGGACGCCACTACCGTGCTGATTCGTGTACGCGCCCTCGGTTCCTACTACGACGCCCTGACCCACGTGCGCCGCAACGGCTTCTGGGAGCAGGTCCGTACCTTCGAGCTGATTCCCGAAACCCTGCTGGACATTCCGGCGCTGAAGACCGACTCGTACAGCGAGGGTGAGGGCTCGCCGCTGGCTATGAGCCTGACCTTCACCCCGGGCGTGCCGGTTCAGGCGGCATTCGATTATGCGAATGAGCAGGCGTTTGTCACCTACCCGCGTCCGCTGGATGCTGAGCGTTATGTTGAGGAGCTGCGCATGTTCCCGCGTCTGGGTTCGAAGATCCCGGCTCATATGACGAGCGCGCTTTCGCACTGGAACCTCTAAAACCTTGTAAGGTGCGCCGCGCCGGCTCCCCGTGTGGGGGTCGGCGCGGCGCGCTATGTTTGTCATTTTTTCGATGAGGAAGATTGTTATGACTGATACCCCTAATACTCCTGAGGCTTCTGCGGCGCAGAACGTTCAGGACACCGCCGCCCGCGCGGCTGAAGCCTTCGGCACCCTGGTGGAAACCATGGCGCTGTTGCGCGCACCGGGCGGTTGCCCGTGGGATGCTGAGCAGACTCACGCCTCCCTAATCCGCTACCTGGTGGAGGAAGCCTACGAGGTTGTCGAGGCGGTAGAAACCGGCGGCGAGCCGAATATGCCGCTGCTGCGTGAGGAGCTGGGCGACGTGCTGCTACAGGTGGTGTTCCACTCTGATATTGCTGCGGCAAACCCGCAGGGCTTCGACATCGTGCAGGTGGTTGAGGGCCTTGTGCAGAAGCTTCGTTCGCGCCACCCCGATGTGTTTGCGGCTGAGTCTGAGGGCTCTTCGGAGGCGCCTCGCACCGCGGCTGAGCAGCAGGCGGCGTGGGATGCGTTGAAGAAGAAGGAGAAGAGCGACCGTGGCGCGCTGGATGGTATTCCACCGCATCTGCCGGCGCTCGCTATGGCTGAGAAGACTGCTGTGAAGGCACGTAAGGCGGGTATTATTCTGCCGCCGGAGCCCACGAGCATGGAGGACGACCTGCGCTATATGCACACTGAAGAGGAATTCGGCGAGCTGCTCTTTGCGTTGGTGAGCCGCGCACAGCGTAATGGTTTGGATCCGGAGCGTGCCCTGCGTTCGTACACTCGTCGCTATATTGCTCAGCATACGCATGATGAGCCGAGCTATTAGAAACGCTGGTTGAGTTCTTCTGTGAGACGCTTTGAAATCTGTTCTCTGAGGGAATGAAAGGTTTCAAAGCGCCTTCTGTTTGTTTGGGGTTGTGTTGGGCAACCGTGAGGATGCTCGTGGCACATGCCCCGGCATTTGGGCTCATGTTGTGCTTTGGTCGAGTACCCACACCCTCACAATGTGGGGGAGTGTGGGTCTTGTTCCGCTTTGTAGCGCCTGACTAAGGGTTATCTAGACCTTCATTAAGGCAATAAAAAAGCGGTGGCAACTAGTGTGTTTGTGTGGGAGTTTTGCTAGAATTTAGGGGACGCGACTTGTCCACTACCGGGTGAGCCGTTCACATCCTTGACATCTCATAAGGAGAACAATTCATGGCTGTTATTACCGCAGTTCACGCACGCCAGATCCTGGATTCCCGTGGCAACCCGACCGTTGAGGTTGAGGTTCTGCTCGAAGACGGTGCTTTCGCACGCGCAGCTGTGCCCTCGGGCGCATCCACCGGTGAGTGGGAAGCTGTTGAGCGCCGCGATGGCGACAAGTCCGTATACCTGGGCAAGGGTGTTCTGGGCGCAGTGAAGTCTGTTATCGAAGAAATCGCTGAAGAGGTCATCGGCATTGAGGCTTCCGACCAGCGCGCTGTTGACGCAGCCATGATTGCTCTGGATGCAACCAACAACAAGGGCAAGCTGGGCGCAAACGCAATCCTGGGTGTCTCCCTGGCTGTTGCTAAGGCTGCTGCTGAGTCCGCTGACCTGCCCCTGTACAAGTACCTCGGCGGCCCGAACGCTCACGTTCTGCCCGTCCCCATGATGAACATCCTCAACGGTGGTTCTCACGCAGACTCCAACGTTGACATCCAGGAGTTCATGATTGCTCCCATCGGCTTCGACAACTACTCTGACGCTCTGCGCGCAGGTGTTGAGGTTTACCACTCCCTGAAGTCCGTGCTGCACGACCGCGGCCTGGCAACCGGCCTGGGCGACGAGGGTGGTTTCGCACCCAACCTGGAGTCCAACGCAGCTGCACTGGACCTGATCGTTGAGGCAATCGAGAAGGCTGGCTACAAGCCGGGCGAGCAGGTTGCACTGGCACTGGACGTTGCATCCTCCGAGTTCTACAACGACGGCGCATACGAGTTCGAGGGCCAGAAGAAGTCCGCAGCTGAGATGAGCGCATACTACGCTGACCTCGTTGCAAAGTACCCCCTGGTTTCCATTGAGGATCCCCTGGATGAGAACGACTGGGAGGGCTACAAGACCCTGACCGAGCAGATCGGTGACAAGGTCCAGATCGTCGGTGACGACCTGTTCGTGACCAACCCCGAGCGTCTGGCTCGCGGTATCGAAGAGGGCGCAGCTAACGCTCTGCTCGTGAAGGTGAACCAGATTGGTTCGCTGACCGAGACCCTGGATGCAATGGAGCTGGCACAGCGCCACGAGTACCGTTGCATGGTTTCTCACCGTTCCGGTGAGACCGAGGACGTCACCATCGCTGACCTGGCTGTTGCAACCAACGCTGGCCAGATCAAGACCGGTGCTCCCGCACGTTCCGAGCGCGTTGCTAAGTACAACCAGCTGCTGCGCATCGAGGAAGAGCTGGGCGACGCAGCTGTTTACGCTGGCAAGTCCGCATTCCCCCGTTTCAAGGCATAATGACGCTTGAAAGCTTATAAGGGGATGCTCTGCTGAACTTCCCTGAACAGGCCGGGTCGATCCCAATACATCGTGAGGTAATTCATCACGTTATGTATTGTGGGTCGGCCCGGTTTTTCCTTGTCAGAGGCATATAATATTGGGTATATACTCACTCACGCTTCATACTTTCAACTGGTTTAATGCGTCAATTGACGGCTTAAGCCTATGAGCTAACTGGTGCTCTCTGCTCGGCTAATCGGGTCGTACCTGACTATCTCGTGATGTGATTCATGACTGGTAGTTGCGGTGCGGCCTTATTTTTTATGCCTTGATAGGACACCCAGATCTTTCCACTCAATTTCTTAAAGGACTGTCATGACTGTATGTTTTATGATCCTCGCCCATTCGCGACCTCAGCAATTTCTTGAACTCACCCGAATCATTAAAAACTCGGGTGGAGAAACAGTCGCTTTTATTGATAAAAAAGCTAATTTGCAGGAATTTGAAACTGCTGATGCTCATTTTGTAAGCCGCCGGTTTAACGTTAACTGGGGAGGTTATTCCCTGACACGTGCTATGCAGGTTCTGCTGCGTGAGGCTCTGCAAACCTACCCCGACGCTCATCACTATATTTTCTTGTCTGGCCAAGATTATCCGGCTCGTCCGCTCACTGAATACATTGAGTACCTAGGCCGAGAAGAGAACCGTGACCGATGCTGGATGAACTTCTACGCAATGGCACCTGGTACGCAGTTCTATACTGTTTTGAAGTACCCGCGTTCCTATGACTTGAAGGCGCGTTTGGGCAATAAGGTGTACGCCCTGGTTCAGAAACTTTGGGACGTATACTACTCTCGTCGGCCTCGCATGAAGTATCCGGTGCAGTTTTACCGTGGCTCTTCTTCTTGGGTTGTTTCTCGTGAAGGAGCGCTGGCAATGGTGAAATTCCTTGATTCCAATCAGGGCAAGGCTATGCAGAAGTTCTTGCGGAAAACCCACGTTTCTGATGAGATTTGGGGTGCCACTGCTCTCCTGAATTCTTCTGCGAAGGAACATGCTACCAACTGGGATACCGATGGTCAGCTTGTTCCTGGAACTATGAAGGAAGAGAACAAAGTTTATCACCATTACATTGATTGGGATCCTGAACGCGAGAACCCCGCTCTTCTAAATAGTGGTGATCTTGAGAAGATTGATGCGTCAGGTAAGTGGTTCATCCGAAAAGTTGATGCTGAAAAATCGCAGGATTTGCTCGATATTCTGCGTCAACGACAGATTTTATAATCCTCAGCTCCTGCCCCATCCGTGAAGAAAAGTGGTGCTACGAACCCGGTAGAATATGAAGGAAGCGCTTAGCGGTACAGAATGGAACGAGGGACAGAGCAATGAGCCAGCGAGCAAACCAGCAGACCCGGTCGCACTCTAAGAGTTCCACCGAACCCGCTCAGGGCGCTACCACCTCCGAAGAACCGCGTGGCGCCGCTAAGGAAGCCCGCACCTCCCTGATGAAAAAGGCTAGTGCCCTTTTCTTCGGCGTGGGCTTGAACCAGCGCCACCCCGAGCGTGAACGTCAGGCGCAGGCTCGCCGTGAGGAGCGTGCCCGCCGCCGCGCCGCAGCCCAGCAGGGCAGTGAAGAAGGCGGATACGATGCCCCCGTGGCGGCTCATATGTTCTCCGGTCGTAGCTTCCTGACCGCTGTTGTGGTGGGCGTGATTGCGCTCGGTACCGCATACCCGGTGGTCACCTACATTGACCAGGACCGGGAAATCAAGCAGATCAACACGCACATTTCCCAGCTGCAACAGGAGAACGCCCAGCTGAAGGCGGAGCAGACCTGGTGGAACGACGACAACTACGTTCGTCAGCAGGCACGTAGCCGCCTCTACTACGTGAACCCCGGCGACACCCCCTACGTGGTCACCGGCATTACCGAGGACTCCACGAAGGCGGACGGTACTTCTGCGAACGCGAAGAACGCCCCCGAGGAAGCCTGGACCACGAAGGTTTGGAATTCTCTCGAGAAGAACTAGCCCCAGCCACCGGCAGGAACCCTGCCTTGGCAAGCACCCGGCACAAGCGGACGAGGTGACCCCTCGTTCCAGGAACTTAGGATTATGAGCACCGAAAACACCATTGAAGAGCTGAAGGCACGCACCCCCGGCGGCTTCGGCGTAACTGTTGAAACCCTGACCCCCACCGAGCAGGACATCCGCGTTCTCTCCGCGCAGCTGGGCCGTAAGGTCCGCGACGTGGTTGAGATTCCGGCACGCTGCGTGTGCGGTAACCCGCTTGTGGCTGCGACCGCGCCGCGCCTGAGCAACGGCACCCCCTTCCCGACCGTGTTCTACCTGGCGCATCCGGTGATTACCGCTGCGGCTTCCCGTCTGGAGGCGGGCGGCCTGATGTACGAGATGACCGACTCGCTGGCTGAGGACGCCGACTTGGCGGCACAGTACGCTGCCGCACACGAGAACTACCTGGCTGAGCGTGAGCGCATCCGCCTGATCAGCGGCACCGAAGAGGTCCCGGAGATTGACGGTATCTCTGCCGGCGGTATGCCGACCCGCGTGAAGTGCCTGCACGCTGTTATCGGCCACACTCTGTCGGTGGGTCGCGGCGTGAACCCGATGGGTGACCGCGGCCTGGACGCTATCGCCGAGTGGTGGACCCCCGAGGTCTGCTCCTGCGACCCCGCGTGGCGTGAAGAAGCCTAAATATTGATTCTGGTGCGCCCGCATCGTCTTGAAGGACGGTGCGGGCGCATAATAGATAGAAGAAAGAGCGCCGAAAAGCGAAAATTTTTCGCCTACGGCGCTCGCGTTGCCTTTTGGCACTGATTGGTATTGAAGACCTGAAAGGAACCCACCGTGCGCGTTGGAGCGATTGACTGCGGTACGAACTCTATTCGCCTGCTGATTGCTGATTCCACTACTGAGGTGGTGGACGGGGTCGAGAAGACCGTCCTGAAGGACGTTGTGCGTGAGATGCGCATTGTGCGTCTGGGTCAGGGTGTGGACGCGACCGGCTGGCTGGCGCAGGAGGCGCTGGACCGTACTTTCGCTGCGGCTCGTGAGTACGCGCAGTTGCTGAAGGAGCACGGCGCTGATTCGGTACGTTTTGTGGCGACCAGTGCGACTCGCGATGCGGGTAACCGTCAGGTGTTTGTGGACGGTATCCGCGAGATTTTGGGTATTGAGCCCGAGGTTATCAGCGGTGATGAGGAAGCTGCGCTGTCCTTCGCCGGTGCGGTGCGTGCTGTTGGCTACGGCGATGGCGACACCCTGGTGTTCGACCTGGGCGGTGGCTCCACCGAATTCGTGCTGGGTGACGAGTCGGGCGTAAAGGCTTCGCGCAGCGTCAATATTGGTTGTGTGCGTCTGACTGAGCGTCACATGATGAGCGCTCCGTCGACTGAGTCGCAGATTGCCCGCGTTGAGGCTGATACTGATGAGGCTCTCGAGGTGGCTCGTAAGACTGTGCCCCTGCAGGATGCACGCCGTGTGGTGGCTGTGGCTGGTACCGCAACCACTGTGGCTGCTGCCGCCCTGGGTCTGGACCGCTACGATTCTGAGGCTATTAACGCTCAAAGCTTCTCCGTAGAGACCGTTCAGAAGACCGCCCGCTGGTTGGCTTCGCTGAGCCGAGCCGAGCGTGAGGAGCTCGGCTACATGCACCCCGGCCGGGTGGATGTGATTGGTGCCGGCGCGACGATTTACGCTCGCATCCTGACCCGTCTGAATGAGATGACTGATGGTGCCGTGGATTCGGTGACCGTCAGCGAGCACGACATTCTGGACGGTATCGCTCTGTCCCAGCTGTAGGCTTGAGCGCTCGCGCCGTGAACCGATGGTGGTTCGCGGCGCGGCTCAGCTTGAGGAGTTTTAATGTTCCATTCTGAGCGTCGGCGAGGTATGCCCCTGCCCGGCTGGTCTGTTGCGCCGTCTTTCGCCTGTGCGTCTCGTGTATTTGGTGTGCGCGCTTCGGTTGGTTCTGACCGAGGCGCTACTCGCCGCATCCCTAAGGTTGCAGCTTTGGGCGCTAGTGCCGCGTTGACTCTTCTGCCGTTGTGGACTCCGCTGGCGCCTGCCGCTTGGGCGACTGACCCGACGCCTTCCGCGTCCCCGAGCCCGAAAAGGGAGGTGACTGCGACTCCTTCGCCGTCGGCTACTGCGGTGCCGAAGACTTCTGCGACTCCGAGTAAGGGCACATCGACCACGAATGGTGATGATGTTCGTCAGCGTGAGTATTGGCTGAAGGAGTACGGTATTACGTCCTTGTGGTCGCAGGCTACGGGTAAGGGCGTGACGGTTGCTGTGATTGATACGGGCGTGGATGGTACTCACCCGGATCTTGAGGGTAATGTTCTGCGTGGTTATGACGCCTCGGGCGTGGGCAGCGAGGACGGCTGGAAGGGCCTGGGTGCTGAGCCGATGCACGGCACGGAGGTCGCTTCTCTGATTGCCGGTCACGGTCACGATACGCAGGGCTATTCTGCGATTGCGGGTCAGCCGGGTAAGCCGACCGGTGTGATTGGTGTGGCTCCCGAGGCGAAAATTCTGCCGATTTCGCTGAATATGGGTACGACCGGCGGTAAGAGTATTGATGAGCAGATCCCGGCGGCGGTGCGTTATGCAGTCGACCACGGGGCTCAGATTATTAACATGTCGATTGGCTCGAATAAGACGAGCTGGCCGCAGAGCTGGGATGAGGCGTTTGCCTATGCGGAGCAGAAGGGCGTGCTGATTGTTGCGGCTGCGGGTAACCGCGGTAGCGGCTTGACGCAGGTTGGTGCTCCGGCGACGATTCCTGGCGTGTTGACGGTGGGCGGTATTGACCGGAATAAGCAGGTTTCTGAGGGCTCGTCGACTCAGGGTATTTCGATTGCTGTGGTTGCTCCGAGTACGGATATGATTGCGGCTGCTCCGGGTAATGGGTACATGATTTGGTCGGGGTCTTCGGCTGCTGCTCCGTTGGTGACGGGGGTTGCGGCGTTGTTGAAGCAGAAGTATCCGAAGGAGTCGGCGGCTCAGTTGGCTCAGCGTCTGATTGCTTCGGCTGATGATGCTGGCGCTACGGGTCGTGATCCGCTGTACGGCTACGGTGTGTTTAACCCGCAGGATGCGATGGCTTTAGCGGCGCCTACGGTGACGGCGAATCCGTTGGGTTCTATTTCTGAGTGGATTGCGGTGCACCGTAAGCAGCAGGTGAGTGAGCCGACTCCTAGCGATGCTGCGCCGGTCCATGAGGAGGGCGAGAGCATTGTGAAAGCGGCTGCGCCGGATGCGCGTCGCCCTCCGGAGGATCGTGGCTGGTTGCCGCCGGTGATTTTGGCGGCGCTGACGTTGTGGCTGACGATTATTACGGCTGGTTCGGTGCATCGTTTGCATAGGATGCATGTGAGTGCGGGGCAGGCTGCGCGGATGGCTCGTGAGATGGCACATCATCCGGGTACTCATCACGGAAAGCACCGTGTTTCAAAGGGGTCGCAGCAGGGTGCTCGGAAGGGGACTCGTTAGGGTTCTTGTGAGTCTGGGATGCCGGTGTTTTTCTTCTCTGTGGGGGGCTTCTCCTGTTCGCCCGGGGCTGACTTTTGAGTTAGTCCCGGGCTTTGTTATGCGGGGGCTGGCTTTCGACGGGGGAACACCCCAATAAACGAAAATATCGAACATGCCGCGCAAAAAACAGAAAGGGTAATTTTGACCGTAACCCGCATCGCGAGATGAACCCTGTTCATATCTTCAAAACTTTTAACTTAGGGTCAGCTCAAAGGGGCCATAAGTGCGAAATCACCTAAACAAAGGCGTAAAATAAAAGACAACAGGTATGTGATAGACAGGCTCGAGCTGCTAGCCACTTCGCGTTGCGCAAGGACTTCCAGAGCGAGCCACTTTGTACGTCAGGGGAGCTTTCGGAACGAGCCGAAAGTTGCACATACCACCCTACTGAAGGGCTACCAAACCTTCGGTACCTGAAGACTAGGAAGTAACAAAATGGCATTCACTAAGGTGGCACAGGACCGTCCTCGCGTCCTGATCGTCGGTGGCGGCTACGTCGGCTTCACCGTTGCTAAGAAGATTCAGAAGGCTATCAAGGAGACCGGTGGCGTCGTCACCATCGTTGAGCCGAACCCCTACATGACTTACCAGCCCTTCCTCCCCGAGGTTGCAGCAGGTTCCATGGAAGGCCGTAACGCAACTGTGCCGCTGCGCCAGCACCTGCGCGACACCGAGCTGATCCCCGGCCGCGTTGTCTCCATCGACCACGCAAACCGCACCGCTGTTGTTGAGCCCACCGACAACGGTGAGCCCTTCGAGCTGAAGTACGACGAGATTGTTCTCGGCGCAGGCGCTGTGACCCGCGCGTTCCCGATTCCGGGTCTGGCAGAGGTCGCTATCGGTCTGAAGACCATTGAAGAGGCAGTCTCCGTTCGTAACTGGGTTCTGGACCGCATCGAGGTTGCATCCATGCTGTCCGACGCTGAAGAGCGCCGCCGCGCCCTGACCTTCGTCATCGTTGGTGGTGGCTTCGCTGGCGTTGAGACCATCTCCGAGCTCGAGGACATGGCACGCGTTGCTGTCGAGCGCAACGAGCGTCTCTCCGTTTCCGACCTGCACTTCGTCATGGTCGAGGCTGCACCGCGCATCATGCCCGAGGTCCCCGCAGACCGTGCAGAGAAGGTTGTTGCAGAGCTGCGTGCACGCGGCATCGAGATTCTGCTGAACACCTCCCTCTCCGACGCAACCGACGGCAACCTGCAGCTGATCAACATGGCTGACAAGTCCCCCGCAGGCGAGATCAAGACCGACACCCTGATCTGGACCGCAGGTGTGGCAGCATCCCCGATGCTGAAGAACACCGACTTCCCGATCGACGAGCGTGGCCGCGTTCGCGTGAGCGCAGACCTGCGCGTCACCGGCGATGACGGCGTGGTTGAGGGTGCATGGGCTGCAGGCGACAACGCAGCTGTTCCGGACCTCTCCGGCGGCGGCGTGGGTGGCTTCTGCGTTCCCAACGCTCAGCACGCTTCCCGCCAGGCTGTCGTTCTGGCTAAGAACCTGCTGGCTGCTCGCCGCGGCGAGCCCCTGACCGACTACTACCACGAGACCATCGGTGTTGTGGCAGGTCTGGGCCTGTGGAAGGGCGTTGCAAACTTCAAGGGCAAGACCATTGGCGGCCCGCTGGCATGGATCATGCACCGCGGCTACCACGGCTCTGCAATCCCCACCACCGAGCGTACCGTTCGCGTTATGACCACCTGGGCACTGAACCAGATCTTCGGCCGCGACACCTCCTCGATTCGCCACCAGCGCTCCCCGCGCCTGGCATTCCAGGAAGCAACCGGTACTGCACCGGCACGCCAGAAGGCAAAGCTCTAAAATAGCCTGACTTAGGGGTATGCTCCCTGAGATAGCGCACTTGAGATAAAGCAAAGGGCGGTGTGGAAGACTTCGGTCTTCTGCACCGCCCGTTTTTGTGTCCGGATGCTCGCCAGCTGCCCGGCTTAGTCGCCCACCTGTGCTTTTGCGTGGTGATTGCTGTGGCTGAGCGTGGGGAACCGTTTGAAATGTGTTTCTGCTTAGGTTCGGGTGCGTTTTCGTGGAATAATAGGTGTTTGTGCCCCGAACTATGCGGGGTGCGCCCCCATAGTCCAATTGGCAGAGACAGAGGACTTAAAATCCTTGTGTTCTGGGTTCGAGTCCCAGTGGGGGCACTGCGTTGAGAGGCAATATAGAGCCGATAGGCATATATAAGTGAGCGGCGGCTCTTCCCGTAGGGGAGGAGTCGCCGCTCGCGTGTTTGAAGGTTTACATGTCTGGGTTTTTTGGGGGGGGGGGTAAAAGACGATGCCCCCGACCCATACTATCGGGGGCATCGTGGAGTGGCGGTGCGGGCTATGGCATTCCGCGCACTCTCTTCACCGCGGATAGAAGAGCTCGTCCTCTGCCGGAATCAGGACGGCTGGCGGTGAAGTCTGGTGAACCTGCAGGTGATTGCCTGCCTCGGTCATGTGTGGAGGCAGGAGGCGGTTCAAAGCTTACTTGCGGCGCGCGGTCACGAGCGCGTCGATGGAGAACTTGCCTGCGCCGCTGTATTTCGTGGTGTTGTTCATGCCTTCAAGCTTGACAAGTAAAGTTTTACACTTCAAGTAAGTCTAGTTTGTGGAGAAAAAGAGTGCAAAACAGGGGGTTTAGATGACGTTTTGTGACGGGGCTCCACGCCCTAAAACACCCGCGAACCGTCTTCCGGAGCTCAAAAAACGTGAGACCCTATAAAGAGACACAGCCACAGACGCACCCCTGCCTGAACGGGGGAGCAGAGTCAGAAAGGCACAGCATGCAGACTAAACCCTCCATCATTGCCGTCGATATGGACGGCACCTTCCTCACCGACTCCAAAACCTTCGACACCGAACGGTTCGCGCGCATCCTGCCCCGCCTGCAGGCGCATGGAATCCACTTCGTCGTGGCGAGCGGAAATACCCATGCCAAGCTACAGGACTATATGCGCGGTTTCGAGGACCAGGGCCTCACCTACATTGCTGAGAACGGCGCGTACCTCGCCGATGACAGCGGTCAGCTTGCCGTGCATCCCTTTGAGGAAGAGGATATCCCGCGCATTATTGAGGTAGTGCAGGGGCTGGACCAGATCGGTCTGCTGGTGTGCACCACCGAGGGTATTTACCTGCCCAAGGATCGTTGCGATCAGATTGTGCACATGATTCGCGGCTATTTTGAAGACACCGGTCAGGAGCTTCCCGAAACCCTCACCCTGGAGGACTTTGCGGCGTTCTTCTTCCCCGGCTCGGTCATGGTTGACTCTATTGAAGATTTTGAGGGTGCACCCATTAAGTTCCCGCTGCTGACTCCGCCTAAGCAGACGCAGCAACTGAGCGTCTACTTGCGTGAGGTTCTTCCGCAGACCGTTACCCCGATGGTCAGCGGCTTTGGCGCCATCGACTTGGTGCGCACCGGCGTCAACAAGGCAACCGGTCTGAAGGACCTGTGTGAGCGCCTGAACGCCGACCCGGAGGGTATTCTCGCTTTCGGTGACGGTGAGAATGACATGGAGATGCTCCGCTATGCGGGCTGGGGTGTTGCTATGTCTAACGCCCCGGAGGTTGTGCGGAATGCTGCTGACGAGGTGATCGGCTCGAACGAGGAGCAAGCAGTTCTGGATTATCTGGAGCAGCTCCTGGATCGTTTGGAAGCTTCGCAATAGAGACTTCACGAAGAGGCACACAGAAGCGTTTGCGTGCGGGGCGGTGTGGACTTGGGTGAACCTCAGGTAAACACCGCCCTGAAATATTCTGGCAAGGTCGCCAGATGCGCTTGCTGGTAACGAACAGCGCCCGTGAGCGCAGAATCTATCCGATAGAATTAACAAGAATTAGTTTTGTCCCCGTATGAAGGAGAGAATGATGGCGGGAAATCCGCTTCTGAATTCAATGACGAAGAATGCCACTCAGGGTGACTCTCGTTTCGGTCGCTTTGGTGCGCAGTCTCAGCAGAACAACCAGCAGGCGTACGGTCAGCAGCAGGGCTACGGCCAGCAGACTTACGGTCAGTACGGTCAGCAGTCCTACGGCCAGTACGGCCAGCAGGGCTACGGTCAGAACGCATACGGTCAGCCCCAGTACGGTCAGCAGCCCTATGGTCAGCAGTACGGCCAGCCCCAGTATGACCAGCAGGCACAGTACGGCCAGCCGTACGGTGAGGCTGACTACGGCGTAGCGGCTCCCACCTACTCGGAGCCCATTTCCGCAGGTGAGCGTCTGACCATGAACGATGTCATGGTCAAGACCGGTATCAACCTGGGTCTGGTCGCTGTCGGTGCCGCCGTTGCATGGCATGCACCGGTGCTGCTGCTCCTGGGCATGGTTGGCGGCCTGGTGCTGGGTCTGGTGAACTCCTTCAAGAAGAAGGTTTCCCCGGTCCTGGTCATGACCTACGCGCTCATGGAAGGCCTGCTGCTCGGCGGCCTGTCCGCAGTTGTGGATATGCGCTACCCCGGCGTGGCAATTCAGGCGGTTCTGGCAACCCTCGTGGTTGCAGGTACCACCCTGGCTCTGTTTGCGAACGGTAAGTTGCGCGCAACCCCCAAGCTGAATAAGATTTTCATGATTGGTGCGCTCAGCTACCTGGGTTACGGCCTGGTGTCCATGCTGACCGCGGGTATCTTCGGTTCCTCGCTGAACAGCTTCTCTATTGGTGGTATTCCGCTGGGCCTGGTGGTTGGTCTGTTCGCTGTTGCGCTGGCAACCTACTCGCTGCTGCTGGACTTCACCACCACCTCCGAGGCTGTGGAGGCTGGCCTGCCCGAGCGTGAGTCTTGGCGCCTTGCTTTCGGCCTGACCGCTTCTCTGGTCTGGCTGTATGTTGAGATCCTGCGTGTTCTCATGTACCTGGCAAGCATCTTTAGCAACGACTAAAGCTCACTTTGAGGCGGCGGTACCGTGATGGTGCCGCCGCCTTTGCCGCTTTACTTCCCCGATGTATCGAGGCGCAGGGGAGGGGCGCAACAACATCACCACATACCGCCTCCGCTGGGGCAGCCGAAGCTGCCCCGCGCGGGCGCGACACCGATAACGAGTTGGAGACACCGTGAAAATTACACCTGTTGCAGAAGAGCATGTAGCCGAGGAGGAGCGCGGCTACCGGGTGCCTTTTGCTATGGAAGTTGCTGGTGCTTGGGCGTGGCGCATCATTATGATTGCCGGTGCCGGTTGGATCCTTTGGAAGGGCCTGGGGCACGTCTCCCTGCTGGTTATTTCTCTTCTGGTGGCTCTGCTGCTGGCGGCTCTGCTGAGCCCCGCCGTGATGCTTCTGCGTAAGAAGGGCGTTCGTGCCGGTGGCGCGGCGGCTATTGCCGAAATCGGTATGATTCTGGTGCTCGCCGGTATTATTTCGCTGACCGGTCAGCAGATTCTGCGCGGTTTTGTGTCCATGGCGGATAAGGCGATGCAGGGCTACCAGCAGCTGATTGGTTGGCTGAAGAACCTCGGCTACGAGTTCGGTGCAGACCAGCTGAACCAGCTGTTGGATCAGATGGAGAGCGCTGTAACCAATAACCCCAGCTCCGTGCTGCACGGTGTGTCTCAGGTGGGTTCGACTGCGGCTGAGGTTGCGACCGGTACCCTGCTGACTCTGTTTACCCTGGTTTTCTTCCTGATGGAGGGCGAGCGTATCTGGCTGTTCGTCACTCGCCTCTTCCCGAAGGATGCGCGTGCCGCAGTCAACGGTGCGGGTCGCGCGGGTTGGAAGTCCCTGGGTGCGTACGTGCGCGTTCAGATTCTGGTGGCGGCTATTGACGCTATCGGCATCGGTATTGGTGCTGCAATTCTGGGTGTTCCGCTGGCTATCCCGCTGGGTGTGTTGGTCTTCCTCGGTTCTTTCGTTCCTGTGATTGGTGCCCTCATTTCTGGTGCTGTGGCGGTGCTGCTGGCGCTGGTTGCTCTGGGTCCGGTGCAGGCGCTGATTATGCTCGGTATCGTTCTGCTGGTTCAGCAGCTCGAATCCCACATTCTGCAGCCGCTCATTATGGGTAAGGCTGTCTCCCTGCACCCGCTGGCGGTTATTTTCTCGGTAGCTGGTGGCTCCATGATTTTTGGTGCGGTGGGTGCTCTGTTCGCCGTGCCGACTCTGGCTGTGGTCAACTCGGTGGTGCGTTATCTGGCGAATCGTGACTGGGAGAAGGAGGCGCCTCGTGAGGAGGAGTTCCTCTTCCCGCATGAGCTGGAGCGACGTAAGAAGGCTGAAGAGGCTGAAAAGGTGAAGGAAGCTAAAGACTCCGAAGGCTCTGAAGAATCTCAGGAATCTGAGAAGGCTTAGAACTCAGTTCATTGTGACTAACCGCGGGCTAGACGCTCGCACATAACCTAGATCGGGGGCCGTTCTTGCACTACCTGTTGAGAGTGCGGGGACGCCCCCTGCTTTATGTCGGCGCATCCTCTAAAATGGAGTGTGCACTGTGCCACCGCGCGCCCTTCTGCGTGTGGGGCTAGATGCCGCCAGAATACGTACCATCAGAATGGAAACCTCGTGAGCGTAGATCTCGACTCCCTGCCCGTGACCCTCACCGACATTGAACGTGCCGCAGAGCTGCTCGAAGGCGTTATTGAACGCACCCCCGTCGCTCATTCGCGTGCGCTGAGCCAGCGCCTCGGTTCCGAGGTTTTCTTTAAGTGTGAGAACCTGCAGCGTGCCGGTTCCTTCAAGGTGCGCGGCGCGTACGTGCGCATGGCGAAGCTTTCCGAGGAGGAGAAGAAGCGCGGCGTCGTGGCGGCGAGCGCGGGTAACCACGCTCAGGGTGTGGCTCTGGCGGCTGACCGTCTGGGCATTAAGGCTCGTATTTACATGCCGCTGGGTGCGGCGCTGCCGAAGATTACTGCGACCCGTGATCACGGTGCTGAGGTTGAGCTGCACGGCGTGACCGTGGATGAGGCTCTGGCGGAGGCGAAGCGCTACGCCGAAGAGACCGGCGCGGTGTTCGTGCACCCCTTCGACAATGAAGACATTATTGCCGGTCAGGGCACCATCGGTCTGGAGATCCTGGAGCAGGTTCCGGACGTTGACACCGTGATTGTGGGTGTTGGCGGTGGTGGTCTGCTGGCTGGTCTGTCCGCTGCTGTCCGCGCGAAGGAGCAGAAGCTCGGCAAGAAGATCAAGATTATTGGTGTTCAGGCGGAGCACGCGGCGGCGTACCCGCTGTCTCTGGCTGCGGATGCTCTGGTGCCGCTGAAGAAGGTTTCCACCATCGCTGATGGTATTGCGGTGGGCCGCCCCGGTCAGATGCCTTTCTCCATCATCAAGGAGCTGGTGGACGATGTGGCGACCGTGAGCGAAGACGATATCGCTCGCGCCCTGATCTTCCTGATGGAACGTAACAAGCTTGTGGTGGAGCCTGCCGGTTCGGTACCCGTGGCGGCGCTGATGAACGGCAAGCTGAAGGAAGAGTACGGCGACCTGGGTACGGTCGTGTGCGTGCTCTCCGGCGGCAATATTGACCCGATGCTGATGCTGAAGGTGATTCAGCGCGGTCTGTCGGCGGCTGGCCGCTACATGACCGTGAAGATGATGCTGTCTGACCGTCCGGGTGAGCTGGCGACCATCTCCCGCATTATTTCCGAGAACGACGCGAACGTCACCGGTGTGGACCACACCCGCGTGGGTGGCTCGCTCTCCATGGGTGACGTGTCGATTACGATCGACATGGAGACCAAGGGTGTGGAGCACTGCCGCCAGGTTATTTCTGCCCTGGAGGATGAGGGTTTCAAGCCCATCATCGTCTACTAAGCCGATATATTTATTAGCCGACGAGCTGTAATAGGTGCGCCTGCGACGTATAGGCAGAACGCGAGAATAGACAAAAACAGTGCGGGGTGCTGACCGTTGATGGTCAGCACCCCGCACTGTTTGTTTTATATCTAGCGCTGTCTCTTAGCTCTAATCTCTTAGCCCTGGTAGGGGGTTGCGGAGATAATCTTGGCGCTCAATTCCTTACCGTTCGGAGCGGTGTAGGTGACCTCGTCGCCCTGCTTAGCGCCCATGATTGCGGCACCCAGCGGCGACTTCTCGGAGAAGACCTTCAGGTCGCTACCTGCCGGCAGAGTGTCCTCAATTTCGCGGGAGCCGAGCAGGAACTTCAGGGTGCGGCCGGCAACCTCAGCTTCGATAACCATGCCGTGTTCTACCACGCCGTCGTCAGCAGGAGTGTCGCCGATGTGCGCGGTTTCCAGCAGGTGCTTGAGCTGCTTGATGCGAGCTTCGTTCTTAGCCTGCTCGTCGCGGGCGGCGTGGTAGCCGCCGTTCTCGCGGAGGTCACCCTCATCGCGTGCCTGCGCGATGCGGTCAACGATTTCCTGGCGGTACGGGCCGGAGAGGTACTCCAGCTCCTGGGTGAGGCGGTCGAAGGCATCCTGAGTGAGCCATGCACCGGTGTTTTCAGCCATGCGTGTCCTTTGCTTATGCGCCGGCTCTGCCGGTGCGAAACGAATAAACCCGCTACCGCGTGCCGCGTTCAATGCGCGGAGGTGCCGGTAACGGAATGAATCAACAGACCTATTCTAGAGCACCGGAGGATTTTCGGCTGTTATGCCGGTCGTATCTTCCCCTCTGAGCGCATCTTCGTCGGTACGCACGCCTGTAGCTGAACGCTCCGCCAGCATCAGCCTGTTTCATGCCCAAGAATCTGCTGATATGACGGCATGTTTCACGATGTCACACGGCGTCATCTGCGCTAGTGTACCGGCGCTATCCTTGGGTATCATACGAGAAGCTACAACCGTAAAATTTCTGCCGTGTAGCGCTCGTATTCGCGAGTCACAGACACATCATCGACCCCCTGGCGCATCACCTAAAGGAGACCACCGTGAGCGAAGCCATTGAACAGCTGAAGGCAAACCTGCCGACTCACCCTCCCGTGGACTCCCTCAAACCGCTGGAGGAGGACTACACCGGTCTGCGTATCCTCGCGGTGCACGCCCACCCGGACGACGAGTCCTCCAAGGGCGCCGGTACCGCCTCGGCGTATATTGCCCGTGGTGCCCGCTTCATGGTGGCGACGATGACCGGCGGGGAGCGCGGTGACATCCTGAATGGGGAGGTCGATAAGAGCCCGCGTGCGCACCGTGACCTGCCGGGTCTGCGTCGTGCTGAGATGGCGGCTGCCCGCGAGATTATGGGTATTGAGCACCGCTGGATTGGCTTCTTCGACTCTGGTCTGCCCGAAGGCGACCCCATGCCGCCGCTTCCCTTCGGTAGCTTTGGCACCATGCCCCTGGATCGTGCCGCCGCGCCGCTCGTGCGTCTGGTGCGTGAGTACCGCCCGCACATCATCATCACCTATGACGAGATTGGCGGCTACCCGCACCCCGACCACATCATGACCCACAAGGTTGCCGTGGAAGCATTCGAGAAGGCAGGCGACCCCGAGGCGTACGTGGGTGAGGGTGAGCCCTGGACCCCGCTGAAGCTCTACTACGACCGCGCATTCAACCCCGAACGCACCCTCGCCCTGCACGAGCATCTGCTCGATACGCACGGTGAGAGCCTGCTGAGCGGCTGGATTGAGAACATCGCGCACCGCGCTTCCTCGGGGGAGGCGCCTCGCCACGAGACTACGACCCGCATCCTGGTTCACGAGCACTTTGAGCAGCGCGATCAGGCTTTGCGCGCGCACGCCTCGCAGGTGGACCCGAACGGCGTGTTCTTCGCCGTTCCCAGTGAGAAGCTGAAGGATATTTGGCCCTGGGAGGACTACACGCTGGCCGCCTCGCACGCTGAGGTTCAGCTGCCCGAATCTAGCCTGGACGAGGGCCTGAGCGACTACTACGTTATCTAGGCTGGGGTGCATCGCCCCGCGCGTTACAATGATGCCCTTCACCCACGATATGAGTCGTAGGTGAAGGGCATCATCCATTCTTAGGCGCGCGATGCGTGCAGCCCCTGTGCACAACCCCGAACGCCGCCACCAGATGCCACAAATTTTGAGCCGATTCTCAGCCCAACCGTGATGCCGATTGCCGCGAAGGTACGGCGCGGCGGCGTAGAATAAGAGCTTGGACTCTTTCGTTATGAGCCCGCTGAATTATCTGCCACGACAGCCGAATGAGGTATGAGCTATGAGCGCCAACGCCCTGCCCGTGATTACTGTGCACGGCCACGCCAGCAACCCCGGCACTGTCACTGAGCCTACCGTCTATGAGCAGGCTCTGGCGCGCTCGCTGAGCCCCGAATCCCTGCCGGCACATATTGGAGTGCTGGTGGACGGTAACCGCCGCTGGGCGGCTCAGCGCGGCTTGAGCACCCGTGAGGGCCACGCCGCCGGTGCGGAGCGAATTATTGATTTTCTGGCCTGGTGTACTGAGCTGTCGATTCCGCAGGTGAGCCTGTACATGCTCTCCACTGAGAACCTGAAGCGCCCCGAGAAGGAACTGACCGGTCTGGTTGCTGTGATTGATGCGTTCCTGGTTCGTCTGGTGGAGTCTGCCTGCGGCCCGGTGCGCGCCATCGGCAATATTGACCTGATTCCCCGCCAGCTGCATGAGCGCCTGGACTGGGCGATTGAGCAGACCGCGCGCCTGCCCGGTGTTCGCGTGAACATTGCGGTCGGTTATGGCGGCCGCCAGGAGATTGTGGATGCGGTCCGCTCGGTTCTGCGTGAGGCCGCCGCTGAGGGTGCATCCTTGGAATCGCTTGCTGAACAGCTGAGCGTTGAGGATATTTCTTCGCACCTGTACACCGCCGATATGCCCGACCCGGACCTGCTGATTCGCACCTCGGGCGAGCAGCGCCTGTCCGGTTTCATGACCTGGCAGAGCGCGTACTCTGAGTTTTATTTCTGCCGCGCCCTGTGGCCCGATTTTACGCGCGTTGATTTTCTGCGTGCCCTGCGGGACTACGCGAACCGTTCCCGCCGTTTCGGCTCTTAGAAGCTTCCTAGAGGCTATGGGTCTAGCGCCGTCGGATTGTGTTTCTCGGCTGGTAGCCTCCGGTAGTACAGGTTCCAACGTTACAGCCTCCAGCATTACAGAATGGACGTTCTATGCTCGCTGAGCTTTCCCACCTCTACCACGCAGGCGGCACCTCCGTTATTGCCGCTCTGGTGCTCGGCAGCTACCTGCTGTATTTTCTGTGGTGCACCCTGCGGCTGTGGCGTATGGACGTGCGGGAGCACCGTCTGCCGCACCGCATCCTGATTCCTTTGGCTATTGCCACCTATACGGCGCTGCCGGTGTCTTTGCTTTTTGCCGGTCGCCCCGCCGATATTTGGCGTGTGATTGGTGCCGGTCTGGTGCTGTGGTTCTGCTACCTGCTTCTGCGTATCCTGTCTTTTGGGGCGCTGGGCCGCGGGGATGTGAAGCTTGCCGGCATTCTGGGCGGCGTGCTCGGGTACCTGTCCTGGGCGAATCTGGGCTGGGCGTCGCTGGTGACGTTCCTTGCCGGTGGTCTGGTGTCTTTGGCTCTGGTGCTGTTTACGAAGGCGCGCGGTAGCACCCGCATTGCTTTCGGTCCGTTTATGCTTTTGGGGGCGCTGGTGGCGTTGGCTGCTCCGGCGTATTCTCTGTGGTAGATTTCGAAGTAGGGTGACCGTCCGGCTAAGTGGCGGGCTTGTTCTGTGTGCGGCTCGCGGCTGTTTGCTCTGCTCTCTAGCACCTATTTCTCGGCGGAACTGCCGGGGCTTTTGAAAGGTTGATGTTATGCCTACTCCTCCCTATATCCGTAAGCTGCGTGAGCGGATCGGTTCGGATTACCTGTGGCTGTCCGGTGCGACGGCTGTGGTGTACCGTGAGCAGGATTCTAAGGTGCTGCTGGTGCGCCGTAGCGATAACGGGGCGTGGACCCCGATTACGGGCATTGTGGACCCGGGGGAGAGCCCTGCACTGACCTGCCTGCGTGAGGCGCAGGAGGAGGCGAACGTGCAGATTGAGGTGCTGGAGCTGGCTCAGGTGAAGGCCGATCCGGCCATGCAGTTCGGTAATGGTGACCGCTGCCAGTTCTTGGATCATACGTTCTTGTGCCGCTGGGTTTCTGGTGAGGCGAAAGTGAATGATGAGGAGTCTTCGCAGGTGCGTTGGGTGGATGTGTCTGACCCTGCGGAGCGTGCGTTGCTTTCAGAGCGGATGCTGGACCGTATTGATGCGGCGCTGAACTATGACGGCCACTGCCGTTTTGGGCTGGAATCGGTGCCGCCGGAGGACCTCTAGACCGGCTACTAGACTTCGTGAAAGCCGCTGATTGAGGCGTGCATAGACAGAAGGAGGGACGACCCGCCGTCATGGCGAGTCGCCCCTCC
>NZ_KV832005.1:115435-229511 GCF_001837295.1 Rothia sp. HMSC065C03 | reverse complement strand
GACCCGCCGTCATGGCGAGTCGCCCCTCCCAGTATTTTATGACAGTTTGTTACATGGTATTGGGTGGTTTTTCCCGTTTTCCTGTGGGATTGGGGGGGGTGGAGGCCTAAATTTTGCCGTGGTTTTATTTTGTTTTTGTCTTTTTTACTTTAAGTTGCGCCTGTGTGTCGAGTTATGGGTGGTGCGCATGAGATGCTTTATATATGACACGGGTTACATTGGGAGTGACGGCCCCGTATTAGTCAGTAACCCGAGAAAGATTCGTTCACGTGATGTTCTGGTGAGCGTAGTCGCTTTCCTTTTACTCTGCCTATAAATCTTTAAGGCATGCCATTTTTCTGTGAACTAGGCTCATTGTGTTCATCGCAATTCTTGGTCGCTATTTTGATGCGTCCTGGAAGGAGTAAAGCATGACAACACACAAAATACCCTGGAGAATCTACGTAGCCCTTATCGGCTCTCTGGTAGGTACAGGAATATATTCCTTCGCCCTACCCATTGCGATTCTCGCTAGTACAGGCGAAATTGGGCTGGCCGGCGTGATGGCGGTAGCCATGCAAATCCCCAATATCGCCTTGGCATATCCGCTAGCAACCCTATCGGATAGTCTGCCTCGAAAACCTATGATCGTGATTGCCGGGGCAGTAAACATCCTCAGCATCCTTACCTTGGCGTTGATGATTGAGCAGCATATGCTGTCATGGTTCGCCATCGCCGCACTAGGATTTGTGAGCGGTGTCTTCTCTGAACTGGCTGCTGCCTCAGAAGCAGGATATATCCCGCAGCTTCTCGGACGAGAAAACCTTCTTTCGTACAACGCACGTCGTGAAATTTGCGAGGGAATATCCGCAATCATTGCGCCCCCTACAGCAGGATTTATTGTTCTTGTCGCGGGCGCAACGGTCGGTCTTATCGTCCCGGTGCTCCTTTTCGGAGCGGCAACTATTTCATACGCAACGTTGCCATCCGTAGAGATGGAAACTAAAACTGAGCAACGCGAAACCGCACAACATGGGTTTATTCACCGAATGTTTGACGGTATCCAATACATGTTCTCCGGCGCCCCGCAGAGACTTATCCTTGTCTACACGTTCTTCTTGGCGGCAGCTACAGCATCGTATTCACTCATCATTATTTACCGCCTATACGAGGAACTCACTTTTGAAGCCTCAGTGGTAGGCATGATTATGGCCTGCAGTGGTATCGGCGGTATTGTCGCGGCACTCATCATCGATCGTTTCCTCTCTTTCGAGAACACACGAGGAATGCTGCTGGTCGCCAATGTCGTATCCCTGCTCGGAATACCGCTCGTCACTGTCAGCAATAACCCCGTAGTGCTCGGCGCCCTGCTCTTCATCCTGGACGTAGGATGGGCATCAGCTTTCATCTTCTCCAACAATCTGCGTGACTGCATTACACCGAATGAGCTACTGGGGCGTGCCAGCTCCCTTGACGGTGCCGTGTTTGGACTAGGAACGCTGTACTCCATGGGCGCGGTAGCACTGATGCTTGACCATCTCGGCTCCTTCAACGCTGCGCTTGTCGTCAGTATTCCGGCTGTACTCTGCCTCATCTACACGCTGGTCCACTATAAACAGTTCAAAGTGTTTAATATCGTTGAACAATAGTGAGAACCCGCTACCACCTTAATGACGGGGGCAGAGAACATACACAGAAGGAGGGGCGACCCGCCGTCATGGCGAGTCGCCCCTCCCTCTATGGTTAAGCCGCGAACCTCAGGCGAGGTTCAGACGGGGTGAGATTAGAAGTTGCCCAGCATCTTGGTGACGTCCAGAGCCGCATCCAGCTGCTCCTCAGTCACTTCGCCGCGCTCCACGTAGCCCAGTGCCACAACTGCCTCACGGACAGTCACCTTGTGAGCCACCGAGTACTTAGCGATCTTCGCAGCAGCCTCGTAACCAATCAGCTTGTTCAGCGGGGTCACGGTCGACGGCGAAGCCTCAGCCAGGAAGCGGCAACGGTCAACGTTAGCGGTCAGACCGTCAATCATCTTCTCAGCCGAAACACGGGAGACGTTAGCGAGCAGGCGGATCGACTGCAGCAGGTTAGCAGCCATCACCGGGATACCCACGTTCAGCTCAAACGCGCCGTTAGTGGAGGACAGAGCAATGGTTGCGTCGTTACCGATAACCTGAGCGGCAACCATGATGGTAGCCTCACAAATCACGGGGTTGACCTTACCGGGCATAATCGAGGAGCCGGGCTGCAGGTCGGGGATGTGCAGCTCGCCCAGGCCGGTGTTCGGGCCCGAACCCATCCAGCGGATGTCGTTGCTGATCTTCATCAGGCCGTACGCCAGGGTGCGCAGCTGACCGGAAACCTCAATCAGGCCGTCACGGTTAGCCTGAGCCTCGAAGTGGTTACGAGCTTCGGTCAGGGGCAGGCCGGTCTCCTCAGCGAGCAGCTCAATCACGCGAGCGGAGAAGCCGTCGGGGGTGTTGATGCCGGTACCCACAGCGGTACCGCCCAGGGGAACCTCAGCCACGCGGGGCAGGGAAGCGTTCACACGCTCAATTCCGTAACGTACGGTTGCAGCGTAGCCGGAGAACTCCTGGCCCAGGGTGATGGGGGTTGCGTCCATCAGGTGGGTACGACCGGACTTCACAACGTCCTTGAACTCTGCGGACTTGCGCTCCAGGGACTCAGCGAGCACCTCGAGAGCGGGAATCAGGTCCTTCACCAGAGCCTCGGTCACAGCAACGTGCACGGAGGTGGGGAAGACGTCGTTGGAGGACTGGGATGCGTTCACGTGGTCATTGGGGTGAACCTCAATGCCCTTGGACTCCAGGGAACGGGTTGCCAGGGTTGCCAGAACCTCGTTCGCGTTCATGTTCGAGGAGGTACCGGAACCGGTCTGGAAGACGTCAATGGGGAAGTGGGCGTCGTACTTACCGGTTGCTACCAGATCCGCTGCGTCGCGGATAGCCTGGGCGCGCTCAGCGTCGAGCACCTTGAGTTCCTCATTGGCGGTCGCGGCTGCCTTCTTCACGAGGGCAAGCGCACGAATATGGGCGGATTCGAGGGTCTGACCCGAAATCGGGAAGTTCTCGACTGCGCGCTGGGTCTGTGCACGGTAGAGCGCATCAGCCGGAACGCGAACTTCGCCCATGGTGTCATGTTCAATGCGGTATTCAATGTTTTCAGCCATATCTCTAGGATAGGCGTTCAAAGTGGCTTACGTCGCCTCGAAAAGGTGTCAAAAGAGGAAAAACGCTCATAAATTTTGAGGCGTGAGAAGGCGCAGAAAAACCCCGCCCCGATAGATGTGCGAACACGCTGCCGTGGCGGGGGTATCCCATAGAAAAATCTGTTGTTAAGTGCGAGCATGTGGGTTCTCGCGCTAAGGCTCGTAACGAGCGGAGGAGAAGGAACCTAGGCCAGGTTCTCGGCAACCACAACGCGCGGGGGAGTCTTCACGACCACCGGAAGTGTCTGGGTCGGCGGGTTCTGTGCGTTGTTCTTCTCCTCCGGCAGGGTGAGGTCCTGCGAACTGAACACCAGCTCAGCCTTACCCTCCTTCAGGTGGTAGAAGACACCAATCACGGCGACCTTACCCTCAACCACCGCATCCGAAATGATGTGGGACTGCTCAATAATGCGGATAGCAGTCTGGCGGGTGTGCTCACGCACCATGTCGTTGACGACCGGGTTCTCCGGCAGCTTCGGGGACATCACCGAAGGCAGGATGTGCTGCACCAGGTTACGGATGAAGCCGTGCGGCATCTCGCCGGACTCCAGGGATTTGCTGGCTGCGGTGACAGCACCGCAGGAGTCGTGACCGAGAACCATCACGATAGGGGTCTCGAACTCCTCAACCGCGTACTCCAACGAGCCGAGCGCCGCGTTCTCCAGCACATGACCGGCGGTACGCACCACGAACGCATCACCCAGACCCAGGTCAAAAATAATCTCCGCCGCCAGACGCGAGTCACCGCAACCGAAAATCGAGGCGAACGGGAACTGACCTGATGCAAGGTCGGTACGGCGGATCGTGTCCTGGTTGGGGTGCTCATTGCTACCCTCAACGAAACGGCGGTTACCGTCCTTCAGACGCTTCCATGCTTCTGCGGGGGTCGGTTGAATACCAGCCATGTGATGCTCCTTAGCGGACAAGTACAGAAAACGCCTGCGCCAGAGCAAACGAATCTGCGAATCGGGTATGTGGGGCTTCAGGCGCTCGCGCTGAAGCTCAGCTCCTTGCCGGAACCCGGCGAAGAACCTACCTCAAATATGCCTTAAAAATGCGAAAAATAGCTAGTTTGGCACGCCTTCTCAGCTTCGTTCTCGGCACCCAGCAGCACAAAATAACGCGAAGAGAGACGCAGCCCTCACCAATATGCCGCATCTGCTCACCTTACAGTCAACACGCACGCAAACTCGTTCAGAACAAGAAAAACGAAGCCTGAGCGCGCTATCCTGAAAGGAGCACTACTGCGTCGGCGACTTCGCGCTGGAAAGAACCAGCCAGCCGACAGTGTATTCAGAAATCTCGAAGGTGAGTCTATGACTACGAACAATAACCACGGCGACCGCAACCTCGCAATGGAACTGGTGCGTGCCACCGAAGCCGCAGCTATCGCCGCAGGCCCCTGGGTTGGCGCTGGTGAAAAGAACCTCGCAGACGGCGCAGCTGTCGACGCCATGCGTTACCGCCTCTCCACCGTTAACTTCAACGGCACCGTCGTCATCGGTGAAGGCGAGAAGGACAAGGCTCCCATGCTGTACAACGGCGAGAACGTCGGCGACGGCTCCGGCCCCTCCCTCGACGTGGCAGTGGACCCCATCGACGGTACCCGCCTGACCGCACTCGGCATGGACAACGCCCTCTCCGTGATTGCTGTGGCAGACGGCGGCACCATGTTCGACCCCTCCGCAGTGTTCTACATGGAGAAGCTGGTCACCGGCCCCGAAGCCGCAGAGTTCGTGGACCTGCGCCTGCCCGTCAAGCAGAACCTGCACCTGGTCGCTAAGGCTAAGGGCAAGAAGGTCAGCGAGCTGACCGTCTGTGTGCTGGACCGCCCCCGCCACGCCAAGCTGATCCAGGAGATTCGCGAGGCAGGCGCCCGTACCCGCATCATCCTCGACGGTGACGTCGCAGGCGCTATCGCAGCTTGCCGCGAGAACACCGGCGTGGACCTGATGCTCGGCACCGGCGGCACCCCCGAAGGCGTCGTCGCAGCGTGCGCTATCAAGGCAACCGGCGGTGTGATTCAGGGCCGTCTGGCACCGACCGACGAGGCTGAGCGCGAGAAGGCACTGGAAGCCGGTCACGACCTGGACCGCGTGCTGACCACCAACGACCTGGTCACCAGCGACAACTGCTTCTTCGCCGCAACCGGTATCACCGACGGCAAGCTGCTGCGCGGCGTGCGCTACAGCAAGAACGTTGTGACCACCCAGTCGCTGGTCATGCGTTCCTCCTCGGGCACCGTGCGCACCGTTGAGGCTGAGCACCGCCTCTCCCGCCTGCGCGAGATCCTCTCGCACACCAAGAGCCCCGGCGAAGCATAAGCCCTTGAGGTAGCCCCCAAGCATAAAGGAGCCGCCCCCGACCGAGTGATTCGGTCGGAGGCGGCTCCTTTGTATATTTAGCCCGTATATTGAGCTCGTATATTTAGCTTTTAGCTCTCAGAACCTACCCAGATTGGGGCGCCTGAAGTCGTTAGCGAGAGCGGAAGGACTGAACCTTTGCCTTCGCCTTTGCCACTGCATCGCAAACCGCAGGACGAGCCTTGTACGCCAGGGTGTAGGCGCGGTAACCCAGCGAGGTGACCGGCACATCCCAGGTACCCGGGTACTCCACGGACTCGCCGCCGAAGGACTTCTTGAACTTCGTGAAACCGGCCCACTCGTGATCCGGCTGATCCTCCGGCGCGATGCCGAAGAGGTCAACGTACTTCAGGCCCTTACGCTTAGCGTCCAGGATTAAGTTCGTCATCACCACAACACCGGCACTAAGGGTGCGGTGCTCGAAGGATGCCGCCGCGTGCGCGTAGGTGCGGGTATCGTCCGAATCGTACACGAACGCCGCCGCAATCGGGGTGCTCTCACCGTTCTCGCCCGCCAGCTTCGCAATGTAGAGCGACGCCGCACCGGCGGGCATCAGCACGCGAGCCGCCTGCATCAGGTAGTCGTCGTGCTGACGGTTGAAGCCGTTACGCTCCGCGGTCTCCTCGAGGAAGCCGAAGAGAATCGACATATCCGAGGGATTGGTCGATGCCTCAACGGTCACGCCCTTCTTGTGGATATTACGATGACGAGTACGATAACCGGAAATCATTCCCTTGATGATCTCATCCTCGGTGCCCGAGAGGTCAATAATCTGCGTGTGCGAAGGCTGCACCTGGCGAGGAGCCAGAACCGCACCGCGACGAGCCAGGAACGCCGCAGCATCCTGATCGCCCCAGATGGCGGACTCAGTAGGCTCAATACGCACAAACAGACAACGAAGCTTCGCGGCCTCTTCCTTCAACGAGGCAAGAGCCTCGTCGAAGGCCACAGCGCTCGAAGCAACCGGTCCGTACGGGCTGTACAAGTAGCGGCCGGTAGCACCGCCCTCAACGGTCGCAAGGTACGACCAGCCGTTACCGCTCTTACGAATTACGGTGTGACCATTAGATTCCTGAAAACGTGCCCAAATATCGGACTGAAGAATATTGCTCATACTTCTAGTGTATCCGAGCTTAGGGAACGTAAGCCTGCGGCTCCGAGGAAGCCTCGGGGGCAGGTGCCGGGCGAGTCGAGGAGGTGCTCTCCTCAGCCTCATGCTCGGCAGCAGCCTTCGCCTTCGCCTCGGCTACGCGGGCGCGCAGGGCGGCGCCCTTGTCCATAGCGCTCTGACGCAGATCCTGAGAGAACTGACGCAAATCAGCGTGAACCTGCTGAGCAAACGCATCGGTGCCCGAACCCAGAATACGCAGAGCCAGCAGACCCGCATTGCGAGCGCCGTTAATGGAGACGGTAGCTACCGGAACACCGGCGGGCATCTGAACAATCGACAGCAGCGAGTCCATGCCCTCGAGGTTCTTCAGACGCACCGGAACACCAATCACAGGCAGAGCGGTGACGGAAGCGAGCATACCGGGCAGATGAGCGGCGCCGCCGGCACCGGCAATAATCACGCGAATACCGCGGCTGTGAGCCTTCTTGCCATACTCAATCATGTCCTCGGGCATGCGGTGTGCAGAAACAACATCAGCCTCGTAAGGGATGTCGAACTCGTCCAGAACCTCGGCTGCGGCCTCCATGACCGACCAATCCGAATCCGAACCCATCACAATGCCAACAATGGGCTGGGAAGAATTATAGGGAGACTGAGACATAATCCTCATATCCTTTCAGGATGCGGTGGCGAACCACCATCAATAGGGTGCGTCGGATACGCAGGATGCTCTCACCCCACGCACCGGCTAAAAATAGGGCTACAGGGGGCGGCCGTCACGCAAAATGGAGGCGGCATTCGCGGCGCTGTGGCGCAACTCGTCAAGCTCAGCCACCGTGCCAGTAATGTTCACGTGACCAATCTTGCGTCCCGGACGGGTTTCCTTGCCGTAGAAGTGAATCTTTGCGCGCGGCTCAGCCGAAAGCGCCAGCGGGTAGACGCCGAAGATATCCTCGTTCTCGCCGCCCAGGTAGTTCTTCATCACTGCAACGCCCTCCAGCACGGAGGTATCGCCCAGCGGCAGATCAAGCACCGCACGCAGGTGCTGCTCAAACTGGCTGGTCACCGAACCGTCCTGAGTCCAGTGGCCGGTGTTGTGCGGGCGCATCGCCAGTTCGTTGATGTAGAAGCCTGCGGGGGAGCCGGGTACCTCAAAAAGCTCAGCAGCCATCACACCGGTGACACCCAGCTCGGAAGCAATAGTCACGGCGGCGGAAGCGGCAGCCTCAGCAATCTCGGGGTCCAGATTCTGCGCGGGGGCAATGACCTCGTCACAGATGGAGTTCACCTGGATGGTCTCAACGACCGGCCAGGGGCGCACCTCGCCGCTTTCACGGCGAGCAACCAGCGCGGAGAGCTCACGGGTGAAGGGCACCTTCTCCTCAGCGAGCAGGGCGGAGAAATCAGTGCGGGAAGGCAGCTGCTCGAACCACTCGGCGCTGCGCTCGCGAGCATCGGCGGGGGAATCCAGAACGAGAACGCCCTTGCCGTCGTAGCCGCCGCGCGGGGTCTTCAACACCACGGGCCAGCCGATCTCATCACCGAAGGCGAGCAGCTCGTCCAGGGTAGAAACCTGAGCCCAACGCGGGTTCGGCAGACCCAGGCGTTCAACAGCCTGGCGCATCAGGAGCTTGTCCTGGGCGTACTGCAGGGCTTCGGGGCGGGGCTGAACGTTCACGCCCTCTGCCATGAGAGCGCGCAGAAAATCGGTGGGCACGTGCTCGTGGTCGAAAGTGATGACATCCTTGCCGCGAGCAAACTCGCGGAGGGTGTCCAGGTCTTTGTAGTCCCCGACGGGTGCGGTACGTACCGCTGCCACGGCGCCGACGGTGGGCGCCTCCGCAAGAATCTGCAGGTCGAGGCCAAGGTTAGTTGCTGCGGGTGCCATCATGCGGGCCAGCTGGCCTCCGCCGATGACGCCAATTACGGGTCCAGTCACAGGGTAAGTCACAGCACCTAAGTGTACCGGTTTCAGAGTGCTTATGGGAGCAAGACCACATTAAGGTCACAGAATGAGTGCCAGGGAGGTGAAACAATCCAGCGCATAGATTCTTGCGCCGTTGATGTAACGCGGCGGATACGCGGGTAAAGCCCTCAAGCTTGCCTCTTTGGCATCATCAGGGGCGAGGTGAACGGAGGCGTCCCGATAGCTGGGAGGTCCATGGAAAAACTCTCAGAGGTACAGAGAAGACAGCAGGACTGTATTAACATATAAGAGCTTGTAAAAGAGGCTGAAGCATTCGACCGTCGCCGCGTAACTAGCGCCCACCGTCGCATATCGCCCCTTTTTCCCGATAAAACTCCGCTAGATAGGCCCCGTATGAGCGCACAGACGAAACCGACCCTCACCGAACGCTTGAAATCCCTCTGGGACAGCTACGGTATTGAGGTGCTCAAATTCGGTACCGTGGGCGGCGCCGCCTTCATCGTGAACTCTGTGACGGTGTGGGTGCTGATGATGACCATCATGTCGGAGTCCCACACCAAGGCGAAGGTCGTTGCAAGTGTTGTCGCAACCATCTTCTCCTGGCTCATGAACCGCCTGTGGACCTTCCGCGAATCCCGCTCCGAGAACTGGAAGCGCGAAGCTATCGAATTCGGCTTGGTCAATCTGCTCGGCATCCTCGTTGAGGCCGGCTGTGTGGCATTCAGTACCTACGTGCTGAACCTGCGCACCCCCGAGGCGTCCTTCATCTCCGGTACGATCATCGGTACCATCCTGGGCACCATCCTTCGCTACTTCCTCTACCGCTTCTGGGTGTACGGTTCGCACCGCCAGAAAGTCGAAGAGGGCGAAGGTACCGACCACGAGGAGCTCGGCCGCATGTTTGACGAAGCTGCCGCCATTCTCGACGGCGAAGAGCCCGCAGCACGTAAGGCAACCTCTGAAGCGGCTGCATCCGAGGCGCAGTCGAAGCCCGGTTCGCAGAACTCCTAGACCCGCCTAAGGCCGACCATCAGCTAAGACTTGTTCCAAAAACTTATCCCCCGATACACGCTGTATCGGGGGATAAGTTTTTTAAAAATCTAGAAACTTTGGAAGACTCACTAGGCGCGGGAAACTAGCTGCGGGGAATCTCCACTGCACGCTCGGAATCCATCAGAGACGCCAGCTGCTCATCCTGCCAGTCCACGCTCGGGTCAGCCACAAACACCGCATGACCGGAGAGCAAAATCGCCAGAACCTCCAACAGGGCGCTCATGGTCGCCTCCGACGCATCAAAAGCGTAATCGGGGCTCAACTCCAGCGCGAGCGCACGCTGACCCGAAGGCAGCGCATAACCCGCCGTGCGATAAATCTGCGCCTGTGCAAGCGCCTGCTCGTACGCCTCTGCGTATGTGAAGCCCTCAAGCACCTCTGCCGAGTCATCCGGAAGCATACCGGAGTACTGGTCGCCAAAGCTACGCACCAGCGCGCAATAATCGAGCACCTCATCGGCATAGGAGGACAGCGCCTGCAGGTCACCGGTGTAAGAAAGCGCCAGCGGGGCACGATCAACCGCCAGAAGGTACGCGGGGTCGTTCGTGTAGCCAGCCTCCTGCTCGGTGCAGACTGCGGCAACCAACGGCTCATCCTGGTTCAGCAGAGCGCCCACACGCAGCGCCGCCAAGCCCAGAACAATAGTGCGCCAGTGCAGGGGAGCCTGAAGGTCAAAGTCCTCACCAGGCTCCAGCTCGCATTCTTCAACCAGCAGGTTTGCGCTCTTATCAACCCAATTCATGAGGACCCTGCCGGAGAGCTCGATGCGCTCGCCATTTACCGAATACCAGATGAGGGCGGGAGTCTGCTGGCTGCTGAGCTTCTCAAAGAAGCGGTTCAGAGTTGTGGGCACGGAGGCGCCGGTGGGGGAGAGAGTAACCATGGGTTTTACTCTACCGCACCGTGTGGTGGGGCGCGTGGAGAAGCCGACGCGGGAGTAAAAGATACAGGGGTAAAGTAAAAACGCCTAAGGATGCCTTAAAAAATCTAATGGCTCAAAATGTTTGACAGCCCTAATGTCTCATTTTGGAATGTGGCATAAATATAAATTGGAAATGTAAATGGTTCGCAATGCCTCGAAAAATATTCAGAAACCGCATGGTGAAAAAGATAAGTTTTTCTTATCTAATTATTAGAATCTTTCCCTATACTCGAGATGGGGCGTGTGGGATGGTCGTCATGAACCCTTATATTTGCAGTCAGGATGCGGAATTTGCGGGCGATGGAAACCACTCCTGGAGAAGGGAAAACCTGGGTGTCCCTTAGGTGTGAGCGAGGGTAAGTGGTGCGTGGGAAAATATATAAAGGTCAAATTTACATTAAATATGACGCCCCTAACACATACATCTAAATATTGTTTAAGTCTAGTTTGACGAAACGGCGTGTCGCACGTCTAATAGATATATAAGCGTGTTTGCCTTGGAGGGACCGTAGAGGCCAAAGCGAACCATGCCACACCATACACACTAAGATTCCGTCGACGACGGATCCGCAGACTCATTAAGCTCACAATGAGAACACGGAAGGAAAACCCATGGGCTCCTACATTGCATCGGACCGCTCCATCGCGGCCGCGCGCGCATCAGGCGCTCAGCACCGTAGCATGAATCCCACTCAATCTCTCGAAAAAGCCACCGACGCCTTTCTCGCAGACGCAGAACGAAACATGCCTGCCTGCACCGACGTATGGACCGCAGCGGCAGGACTCTACGGAACCGAAGGCGAAGACGGAGAACTCGCCTGGCAAGCTGAAGCACTCTGCGCCCAGACCGACCCCGAAGCCTTCTTCCCCGAGAAGGGCGGCTCCACCCGAGACGCCAAAAGGGTATGCGGTGTATGCCCCGTGCGCGAAGAATGTCTACAATATGCAATGGACAATGACGAGCGCTTCGGAATCTGGGGCGGGCTGTCAGAACGTGAACGCCGCCGACTGCGCAAGCAGGCGAGCTAAGCCAGGAAGGTACCATCTACATGCAGACCGCACGACTGTGCTCCCGCCAGACCTGCCAGCGAGAGGCGACTGTTACTCTCCACTACTCCTACGCAGATTCCACGGCACTCATTGATGCACTCTCTGAATTCCGCGAACCCCACGCCTACGACCTCTGCGACGATCACGCCGCACGACTGACGGCACCTCAGGGCTGGCGAGTGGTCTACAAGGTACCCGTCCAGGGTGCGGACACCATCGAATCCTAGAATTCGGACCCAAGATTTAAACACCCGAATGCAAAGAACCTTCCGTGAATTCACACGGAAGGTTCTTTGCGTATGAGAAACTGGCAGATAGTACAGACACCCGCAACTCACTCAAACACCATTCACTCGAAGAAGAACGCGAGATCAATGAGCAAAGAAACACACCGAGGAATGTGGGGCGCACTGCGCCCGGCCATCCGCCGCAATAGCGCCGAAGAACTTCTCAAGGCCCGCCGCGCAGAGACCGTCACCAGCGAACCGGCACCGCACACCGGCGCATTCGGCCGCATCGTAGCAGACGTACCCACCGTCGCTGAAGAACCCGACCTGCCCACCGGTTCCGTACCCGTCGTCCCCGCACGCAGCAAACTCCGTGAACAGGGCGTCGGCACCCGCGTGCGCACCCGCACCAACGTCTCCACCGGCTTCGTGCCCCTCGTGCGCGACTCGCAGAGCACCCCCAAAAACCCGACCCTCAGCGACCTCAACCGCGAAACCATGCAGCGCGCCGCCGAAGCAGAAGCCGCGGCAGCAGCAGAAGCCGAAAAAGCCGCTGAAGCAGAAACCGTCGCTACCGCGGAGGCGGCAAGCGCCTCCACCGCCGGACGCAAGTACCGCACCGAAACCACCCGCACCGGCCACACCCACGCGGTCGCAGACCCCAACGCGCCTCTGTCCTCCCTGGCAGCCTCACCCGAGGCCGCTGAACGCGCCGCGGCACGCGAAGACGCCGTGGAAGACACCCCGCGCCTCCTCAAGCTCCGCGCAACCCTCATCGCGCTCACCGTACCGCTGACCGTACTCATGATCGCGATCCGTGCCGTCGCTTCCGCGCCCTTCCTCTGGCTTGAATACCACCGACCCGGATTCCCCGAAGACAGCTACGGCTACTACCTCATCGAGAGGATGCGCCTGGGCTCTTACGGCGTGGACTACATCAACAACTTCGCGCCGCGAGAATACCTCGCCCGCGTCACCACCGGTGCCGACAATACCCTCGCCTTCACCGAAGCAGAAGTAAACCACATGCACGACGTGAAATGGGTGCTGCTCATCGCTACCGTAGCCGTTGCCGTGCTCTTCCTCGTGACGCTCTTCAGCAGCATCTCCCTGCGCGAGCGTGCCCCCGGAACCATCCGCCGCAGCCTTTTCTCGGGCGCGTGGATTACCCTGGGCCTTATCGTGGTGCTCGGCGTCGTGGGCGCCTTCGGTTGGGAATGGCTGTTCACCACCTTCCACCAGGTGTTCTTCCCGCAGGGCAACTGGGAGTTCTCGGTGCGAAGCTCCCTAATCCGCCTCTACCCGCCGCAGTTCTGGATTGATGCGGCAATCGCCGTAGCGGTCCTCGTGGCAGCGCAGATTACCCTCCTGCTCGTGACCACCTGGCCCACCAAATACCGCAAGCTCAAGGCGGAACGCCGCCGCCAGGAACGCCAGGAGCTGCGCGTCAAGCTCGCCTCCGCACGAGTCGGCGAGAACTAAATTCCATAAGCCTTCTCGCTCCCCGCGTTAGAGCGCAGAGGGCACAACAAAGGGGGCTGGGCATCTACCCATACGGTAGAACCCAGCCCCCTTCGCTATACCCAAGCTTGCATCGCTCGCGTCTAAACCCGAGCCTAAAACCCGAGCCTAAAACCCGGCTCTAAAACCCGAGGCTAGATTCCGAGCCTAAATCCAGGACTTAAACCACATGTGCGAATACCACTGCTCATACGGAATCACCTGAGCAGTCCACAGCGGCATAAAGTATGCACTCAACACCAGCACACCCACAAGGTAAATCGCCACCAGCGTCACGCCCAAACGGGCACGCAACACCGAACCGCGAGCACCCGACAGCGCCAGACCCAAAACACCCGCCAACAGCAGAATCAGGAACGGCTCAAAGGACAGAGCGTAGAAGTAGAACATCGTGCGGGTCGGGTACATAAACCACGGGAAATAGCCCGCACCGAACACAACCAGCAGCGCACCAAAACGCCAATCCCGCTTCAGCAACAGAACCAGAAGCGCCACAATAATCGCCGGAATAAACGCCCACCAAATCGCCGGGTTACCGATATTCAAAATAGCCTCGGAACAGGACTTCACGGTACAGCCAGAAGAACCCAGCTTCGGCGACTCATAGTAGTACGAGGTCGGGCGGCCCAAAACCAGCCACTGCCACGCCTGCGAAGAATACGTGTGCGGGCTACTCAAACCAGAATGGAACTTAAACGCCGAGACATGGTACTCCCACAAGGAACGCAAATCCTCAGGAAGCCACATGACACCCTTGCCGGGGTTCTCAACAGCCCAGCGGCGGAAATACGCATTCGACGACTGGAACCAGCCCGCCCAAGTGCTCAGATACACCAGCAGACCCACACCAATCATCTGGAAGAACGCGGGGATGCCGTCACGCACCAGCGCCGTCAAACCCCACTTATCCAGGCCCACAATACGGCGAGCATTAATATCCCAGAACACCGTCAGCAGACCCATCGCCGCAATAAAGAACAGCGAATTCCACTTCACACCCACCGCGGCACCGGCGCACACACCGGCAGCAAAACGCCACAGGCGCAGACCCATACTCGGGCCCCACGGCATCGGCGGAAGCACACCGCTATTCTGGCGTGCCGCCTCCGCAATATTGCGCGCCAACACGCGCCGCGCCTGAATACGGTCAAGCACCAGGCACACAAAAGTCGCCAGAATCCAGAACATCTGGAAAATATCCAGCAGAGCCAGGCGAGACTCCACCAGCATCAGACCATCCACCGCAGCCAGCAGAGCCGCAATAGTCGCCACCGTCATCGAACGGAACAGCAACCAGCCAGCATACGCAATCAACGCCACCGACAGGGTGCCAATCACCGCAGCAGAAACACGCCAACCAAAGGGATTATTATCACCAAAAATTGCCATGCCCGCGGCAATCATCCACTTACCCAACGGCGGATGCACCACATACTCCGGCGAATCCGTCAACAGACCCGACGGGTGACCCGCCGCAAAGGAAGCATTAGCGTCCTTCGACCAGCTCAACTCATAGCCGTAATGCACATACGAGTAGGCGTCCTTGGCGTAGTACGTCTCATCAAAAACAATGGCATTCGGATGCGCCAAATTATAAAAACGCAGAATACCGGCAACCAGCACAATCAGTGCGGGCGCCAGCCAGCCCCAACGCGGGGCACGAATATAGGCAACAGCGAGCGCATCCAGCAGAGAATCGAGGCTGTAACGACCACGTTCAGACGAAGAACGGGCAGAACCAGCCGAACCAGCCGTGGCGGCAGACGCGGGAGAAAGTAGCTTAGGTATCTTCACCCCATCAATCCTAAAGGGTCAGAACGCACGATGCACCATTTCAGCCCGTGAACGGCTTATATGACGCACTGGCACCTGTGCCTGACGCGGAGTCCCACCCGGTACTGGATTGAGCGCGGGCGTTACACTTAGTGGGTACACGAAGACCAGACACAAACACGAGGCCTGCCATGACCGCACCCGCAGAATACACCGAAGAAACCGCCGCCCCCTCAGAAACGGTCGAGGCACCCGAGACTGACACCGCCGTCACTTCCGAAGAAGGCGGCGTACTCATCCTCGGCGGCACCCCCATCGGCAACCTCGCCGACGCCTCCGACCGACTGCGCTCAGCCCTCGCCACCGCAGACCTCATCGCCGTTGAAGACACCCGCAAGCTACGCACCCTCGCCTCCGGGCTTGGCGTGCGCACCCGCGGTCGCGTCATCGTCAACCACGACCACAATGAAGCCGAACGTAGCGAAACCATCGTGCAATCGGTACAGGACGGTCAGCGCGTGCTGTTGCTCTCGGACGCGGGCATGCCCACCATCTCCGACCCCGGCTACGTTGCCGCCGCAGCCGTCGCGGAAGCCGACCTGCCCGTCACGGTGGTGCCCGGCCCCTCCGCCGCGTTGACCGCGCTCGCGCTCTCCGGCCTGCCCACCGGACGATTCACCTTCGAAGGCTTCCTCGCCCGCAAGGGCTCCGAGCGCACCCGCCGCCTTGCATCGCTGGCGGGGGAGGAGCGCACCATGATTTTCTACGAATCCCCGCACCGCACCGCCGCAACCCTGGCAGACTTCGTGCAGACCTTCGGCGCTGACCGCCGCGGAACGGTCAGCCGTGAGCTAACTAAGCTTCACGAAGAGGTTCGACGCGGTACCCTGGCTGAGCTTGCCGAATGGGCTGACTCTGAACGCGTCCGAGGCGAAATCGTCATTATTGTTGAGGGCGCACAAGCCCCCGAAACCCCCGAAGCGCAGGACGTAGTGCAGCTGGTCCTCGACCGCGTGGCTGGCGGCGAGCGCCTCAAGAGCGCCTGCACCGCGGTTGCCGCTGAGACCGGCACCTCCAAGCGCGACCTGTATGAGGCGGCACTGGCTGCCCGCTCCGAATAGCCCAGAATCACCGCGCAATTTTACCCCCTAAGTTTTACCCCGCTGTTTTATCCCGAGGATTTATCAATGTGTCAGAGCTATCCCGGTCCTGAAATCACCCAGGAGTACCTGAACTCCCTCGCCGCCCTGGCGAACTACACCCTGCCCACCCCCGCGGCACTTCAGGCAACCGCCCTGCCTAACGGCTGGGCGCCTGTCCCCGGTGAAGTCCCCGCACCCTATAAGGCGGAACTCTACACCGGCATCAGCGACGCCGAAGGCGGAGAAGGAACCCGCCGCCGCTCCACCACCGGCGAGAACGGCCGCAGCCGCAATCTGGTCTTCCCGCCCGCCCCCGAACCGCTGCCGTACCCCATCGTGGATAACCACACCCACATGGACCTGCTCGACGGCGAAGTAGAAATCAGCGCCCGCGATGCACTCGATGCCGGTGAGAAGCTCGGCATCGCCGCCATCGTGCAGGTCGGATGCGATATCCCCTCCTCCCTATACGCGGTCGCCGCCGCGCAGGCTGATGAGCGCGTCCTCGCCGCTATTGCGATTCACCCCAACACCGCTCCTGAGCTGGCTGCAGCCGGTCAGCTGGAGGCGGCGCTCGCCACCCTCGACGAGCTCGCCACCGCCGACCGTGTGCGCGCTATTGGCGAGACCGGCCTGGACTATTTCCGCACCGGTGAGGAAGGCAAGGAGGCGCAGCACTACAGCTTCCGCGAGCATATTCGCATTGCGAAGAAGCACAATCTGGCGCTGCAGATTCACGACCGTGACGCGCACGAGGATGTTGTGCGCATCCTGGATGAAGAGGGCGCACCGGAACGTACCGTGTTCCACTGCTACTCGGGTGGTCCGGAGCTTGCCGCGATCTGCAATGAGCGTGGCTGGTACATGAGCTTTGCCGGCACGGTGACTTTCAAGAATTCGAAGGGAATCCAGGAGTCGTTGGCGATGGCTCGCCCGGAGCTGATGCTGGCTGAGACGGATGCACCGTTCTTGACCCCGCATCCGTTCCGCGGCCGCCCGAATGCGTCCTACATGACGAACTACACGGTGCGGTTTATGGCGGCTCATCGCGGTGAGGAGCTGGAGGCGCTCTGCCGCCGTATCCGTGAGAATTCGGAGCGCGTTTACGGTCAGTGGTAGGCACGTACAGCCTGTAGCGGAGAGCTACTCTGGATCGCCTGCGTATTGCCTTGGCTCCAAAGATGCGTTTGGCGAATGCAAAGAACGCCCTGGACGCCACCATTGATGAGGTGAAGCAGCGTCTGGGCAAGGCGAAATAAGTAAGCCTCTTTGAGAAAGCCTTTCTTTGTCATATATGTATGGCGGGGAGAGGCTTTTTTGTAGCTATTTTCAGCTCTAGTGCGTGAGGTAGCATGTAACGTGCGAGACATAACAGGGGGCCGTACGCCAATTGTTGGGTACTATCATTCAATTGAATGATAGTGTATTTTTATACATACGATTCATCACTCACTGACTGGGCGACTTGTTATCGTGCGCGCATATTTTCTGCGCGCTTTGCGTTTGTCGTTGCCAAGTCAATACTCGGCACTCATGCGTGGCTTCTGTCGTTTCAGATAAAGACTGTATGGGCGTGCCACAGCAAAGGGAAAACCATGGCAAAAATCCTGAAATACGTTCTGGGACTGGACGACGCGAACCGTTTTGATTCTTTCTTCTCGGTGGGGGCACCCGCTCAAGATTTTCAGCGTTATTCTGCGGTGGATAACCGCGATGATCACGTCACTGATGCGCAATTCGATAGCAAGCAGTTCTTGGCTCGTTACGGTAAAGAGCCGAGGCCTGCCGAGAAGGGTTGCGCTTTGAGCCACTACCACATGTGGAAGGACTTCCTCGCTTCAGATGCCGACTGGGCTTTGTTTGCTGAGGACGATGTCCTCATTTCCCCTGACCTGCAACCTGTAGTGGATAGGATTATCGAAAAGTATCCTCACGTGCAGATGGTTAACCTGGGCGATATCTACGCTTCTGAAGCTGGCAAGCTCACCCCGCAGGTTGATTACCCTCGTCTTTCGTTGCTTTCTCCTTTTGTGTACGGCAAGTACCGTATGGGTAATGCCTATGGTTCAAAGCCTCTGTACGGTGCTGCCCTGTATCTTCTTTCGCGTTCTGGGGCTGAACGACTCGTGGAATGTTATGGAGAGACGGTTCCTGGCGTTGTTGCCGATGATTATTCCCTCTATCGAGAATGGGGGGTAGACGTATATTTGGTGCAACCCGGTCTATGCGGTTGGGAAGGTACTAGCCTCATTCAAACTTCTGGCGTTCGTCACTTGGAAAGTCTCAAGAGCACGCAGCATGGCACTGGTTTTCTCGATCGGTTGCGCATCGCCCTGGCGCCGAAGAAGCGTATTGCGAACGCGAAGAACATTCTGGAAGCCACCATTGATGATGTGAAGCAGCGCCTGGGACGATAACCCAGAGACGGATTGGGCTACTGTCATCACATAAAAATGTAAATATGTGGGTCTTCTGCCTGTCTAGTATCCCCTCCCTATCGTGTATCTGCGGTAGGGAGGGGATTTTTGCTGTGCACTAGTACGACGCGTACCATATCGCGTTTTAACCTGAGGAGACCTGAGATTGGCGCCTGGTGAATGATAGAATTCTTTTTACGTTGCACTGCGGTGTGCGTATTTATCACACGCTCAATATTTCAGACTCCCTGCCGTTTACGCACTGATTTTTAAGATTGATGAACCCCTCTGTTGTGCAGGTGGTCTGAAGTTCTGAAAGCTCATCATTAGCCGACGCGATCTTCTACTGCTTAGGTCTTCTGGATGAGCTATTGAAGGGAAAAACATGGCAAAGATTCTGAAGTATGTTCTGGGCCTGGATGGCGCGAACCGTTTTGACTCGTTCTATTCGGTGGGCGCACCCGCGCAGGATTTTGTCCGTTATTCTGCGGTGGATAACCGCGATAATCACGTCACTGATGAAGAATTTGACGTTGAGTTTTTCCGTAGCCGCTGGCATCGCGACCCGAGCCCCGCGGAGAAGGGTTGCATGCTTAGCCACGTGAAGATGTGGCGTGACTTTGTTGCGAGCGACGCCGACTGGGCACTGATTGCTGAAGACGACATTCTTCTTTCTCCGGATGCTGAGGCGGTGGTGAACGCAATCATCACGAAGTACCCGCAGGTGCAGCTGGTGAACCTCAGCGATTCTTTTGCGAATGATGCCGGCAAGCTGAACCCGCAGGTGGAATACATCCGCCTGTCTCTGCTGTCTCCTTTTGTACACGGTAAGTACCGTATGGGTAAGCCGTACGGTACGTGGCCCCTGATTTGCACCGGTCTGTACCTGATTTCCCGTTCGGGTGCTGAGCTGTTGCTCAAGCAATTTGAGGATAAGGTACCGGGCACCGTAGCTGATGATTACAAGCTGTACCAGCAGTGGGGTGTGGATGTGCGTTTTGTGCAGCCTGGCCTGTGCGGCTGGGAAGGCAGCAGCGTCATTTTGGAATCCGGTAAGCGTCATCTGGATAAGGTGAATAGTCTCCAGCACGGTACTGGTCCGCTGGATCGAGTGCGTATCGCTTTGGCACCGAAGAAGCGTATTACAAATGCTAAGAACGCTCTGGAAGCCACTGTTGATGAGGTAAAGCAGCGTTTCTCGCGGTAACCTAAACTGTAACCTCCCCACCATCCACCTATGTGAAGGAACGCTGTGAACGATCTGCCCCTGCTCGGCCCTGCTGAGATTCGTGAGCTTGCCGAGATGCTCGGTATTCGTCCTACGAAGACTCTTGGGCAGAACTTTGTGATTGACCCTAATACGATTCGTCGTATTGTCAACGCGGCAGAGATTTCACCGGAGGAGACGGTGCTGGAGGTCGGCCCGGGCCTGGGTTCGTTGACCCTCGGCATCCTGGACGCTGCGAAGGATATGGTGGCGGTGGAGATTGACCCGCCGCTGGCTCAGCAGCTTCCGCACACGATTGAGAAGTTCCGCCCTGAGAAGGCGGGCGATATTGACGTGGTGCTCATGGACGCCCTGAAGGTCACCGAGCTGCCTCGCACTCCGGATGCTCTGGTGGCGAACCTGCCCTACAACGTGGCGGTTCCGGTGCTCCTGCACCTGTTTGCGCAGTTCCCGAGTATCCGTCACGCCCTGGTGATGGTTCAGGACGAGGTCGCCGACCGTCTTTCGGCGACCCCCGGTTCGAAGATCTACGGTGTGCCCTCGGTGAAGGCTAATTGGTATGCCGAGGTGTATAAGGCGGGCGTGATTGGCAAGAACGTGTTCTGGCCTGCGCCGAAGATTAACTCGGGCCTGGTGGGTTTCCGCATGCGCGAGGAGCCTCTCTCGACCGTTGACCGCGACCTGGTGTTTACGATTGTGGACGCCGCTTTCGCTCAGCGCCGTAAGACTCTGCGCGCCGCGTTGAGCTCCTGGGCGGGGTCGGGTGCACGTGCGGAGCAGATTCTGGTGGCTGCCGGTATCGCTCCGACGGAGCGCGGTGAGAAGCTGGATATTCACGGCTTTATCCGCATTGCGGAGGCTTCGCTGACTGTCCCGGCTGAGCCTGTAACGAAGTAGCTTCTTCCCGCTCTAAATTTTTCACTGACGTTCTCACGCGAGTTTCCGCACGAAAGGTGTATGCGCTGATGAGTACCGCCTCCCAGACCGCTATTTCGGTTGATGCTCCCGGCAAGGTCAATCTGTACCTTGCTGTGGGGGACGTCCGCCCGGACGGCTACCACCCGCTAACTACGCTTTTTGCGGCGGTCTCTCTGACGGAGACCATCACGGTTTCTGAAGGGGCTGCACCCGGGCTGAGCTTGAGCATGGATATTGTGCCCGGTTCCCTGGTAGATCAGCAGATGCAGGCGGGGCAGTTCGACCCTGCCGCTGTGCCGATGGATGAGCGGAATCTCGTGTATCGTGCCGCTGCGCTGATTCTTGCGGAGCACGGTATCGAATCTGTCCCGGCGCTGCACCTGCATATTGCGAAGGCTGTGCCCGTGGCTGGCGGTATGGCGGGCGGTTCAGCGGACGCGGCTGCCGCCCTCATTGCTACGGACCGTTATCTGCACGCAACCGGTCGCACCGGTGCACTCCTGACCCAGACGGATTATGAACGTCTTGCCGCGCAGCTGGGCGCCGATATTCCCTTTAGCGTGCGCGCCGCGCTTGGGCAGACCCTCGCCCTGGGGCAGGGGACCGGTACCGAGCTGCAGAATGTTGCGGCGCCTCGGGAACCTCTGCACCTGGTGATTGTTGCCGCGCAGTTTGGCCTCTCCACCCCCAGCGTATTCAAGCAGCTGGACGCGGGCCGTGCCGCCGGTGAGTATCCCGCCTCCGGCGAGCTGGTGGAACCCGTAGAGCTTCTGAGCGCCCTGAATTCTTATGACGGTTCGGAGGCGGCGCTCGCCTCCTTGGCGTCGCTGTTGCGTAACGACCTGCAGGCACCCGCACTTTCGTGCGCCCCGCAGCTGGAACAGACCCTGAACCTGCGCGAGAGCGAGGGCGTGGATGCGTCCCTGGTGTCCGGTTCCGGTCCGACGGTGCTTCTGCTGACTTCTTCGCAGGCTCGGGCGGAGGCTCTTGCCTCCACTCTTCGCGCTGCGGGCAACCACGCTGTGAGCGCGGTTAGTGCGATTCTGAATCACCCTTAGTTGCCGCTGTAGCTGAGCGCTGAATATATGAAGAATGCCGGTTCTAGATTGAATCTAGAACCGGCATTCTTCTATGCCAATAGACCTTAGCCTAGTAGCTCGGAGAGTTCGAGCCAGCGCATTTCTAGCTCGTCAATCTCATCCTGAAGTGTCTGCTGCTGCTCGCCGAGTGCCGCTAAACCGGCGTAGTCGGAGGCGTCGTGCGCGCTCATCTGCTCGGAGAGCTTCTCCTGCTCTGTAGCGAGCTTGGCGAGGCGGCGTTCAATCGCACCGGATTCCTTTTGCGCCGCACGCAGCTCGGCACCGGAGACCTTCGGGGTATCCGGCTCAGCAGAAGCCTGCGCCGAGGAGGCGGCACGCGCCTGCGCGCTACCGGCGGCAGAACCGCCAGCACCAGCTGCTGAGAGCACCAAGTACTCGTCCACACCGCCGGGCAGGTGACGGAACGAACCGTCAATCACGGCGTACTGCTGATCGGTGACACGCTCCATGAGGTAACGGTCGTGGCTGACCACCAGCAGGGTGCCCGGCCAAGTGTCCAGCAGGTCCTCCATCGCGGCGAGCATATCGGTGTCCAGGTCGTTGGACGGCTCGTCGAGAATCAGCACGTTCGGTTCATCCAGCAGAATCAGCATGAGCTGCAGGCGACGCTTCTGACCACCCGACAGGTCCTTGACCGGGGTAGACAGCTGCGCACTCGTAAAGCCCAGACGCTCCAGCATCTGCGAGGGGGATAGCTCCTTACCATCGGCAATGTAGCTGCGCTTCTTGCGGCCAATCACATCCGAGACACGGTCGTTAGCGACCTCGTTGAGCTCGTCGAGCTGCTGGGTGAGGGTTGCAATCTTCACCGTCTTACCGTGCTTGACGCGGCCTTCGGTCGGCTTCAAATCGCCGGTGACCAAGGAGAGCAGAGTCGATTTACCCGCACCGTTCACGCCCAGGATTCCGGTGCGCTCGCCGGGAGCAATACGCCAGGTGACCTTCTTCAGCACCGGGCGCTTGCCGCCGGGCATCGAGGGGTCGTCGTAGGTGACCGAGACGTTTTCGAGGTCTACCACGTCCTTGCCGAGGCGGGAGACCGCCATCTTCTTCAGCTCCACCGTGTCACGCACCGGCGGAACGTCCGCAATGAGGGCGTTCGCGGCATCAATGCGGAACTTCGGCTTGGAGGTACGCGCGGGCGCACCGCGGCGCAGCCAAGCGAGCTCCTTACGCATCAGGTTCTGGCGCTTCGCCTCAGCTGCGGCTGCCTGGCGGTCACGTTCCACGCGCTGCAGGATGTACGCCGCGTAACCACCCTCGAAGGGCTCGACGATGCGGTCGTGCACCTCCCAGGTGTCGGTGCAGATTTCGTCGAGGAACCAGCGGTCGTGGGTGACGACCATGAGGCCGCCGGCGTTCTTCGACCAGCGGGACTTCAGATGGTTGGCGAGCCAGGTGATGGCCTCGACGTCCAAGTGGTTGGTGGGCTCGTCGAGCATGAGCACGTCCCACTCCTGCGCGAGCAGGGAGGCGAGCGCTACGCGGCGGCGCTGACCACCAGAAAGAGAAGAAACCGGCGCGTCCCAGGGCAGGTCGGAAACCAAACCGGAGATAACGTCGCGGATGCGCGCCTGGGACGCCCACTCATATTCGGGGGTGTCGCCCACAATTGCGTAGCCGACCGTGTGGTCGTCGTCGAGTACATCGGACTGGTCGAGGTAGCCGATGCGGGTGCCGCCGCGCACGGTAACGCGGCCGGAGTCCGGTTCGAGCCGGCCGGCAAGGATCTTCATGAGGGTGGACTTGCCGTCGCCGTTGCGACCGACAATGCCTATGCGGTCGCCTTCGTTCAGGCCGACCGTGATGCCTTCAAAGATGGTTCGGGTAGGGAATTCGAGGTGCAGCGATTCGCCGCCAAGTAGATGTGCCACGCCTTCTAGGGTACAGGGTGAGTGTTCAGTTCAAGTAGCGCTCCAAGCTTTGATGAGGGGCTACTTGGCGGTGCTGAGAAAAGCTGTGGGGATTGCGGGGCGCGCGGCTAAGTTGAGCACAGATATTTGATAAACTGAGGAAAGCATTTCCTGCATTGCGCTGTTCTGTGCCCAAAATGGCGGTCAATGACGATGAGGACCCGCTAGCGGGGGCTTGTCGTGAATGTAAGGATAATCCGCCATGGTGTAATGGCAGCACAGCGGCCTTTGGAGCCGTTTGTCTAGGTTCGAGTCCTAGTGGCGGAGCGTAAGCACTCAACGGCACCGTTGATTAGAGAGTTAGCGGTCCGCGCTCACTCCTCACTCTTACAACCTCGTCTAAGGAGTCTTCCCAGTGAATACTGAACTGGCACCCTCTGCAGTGATTGTTCTCGCTGCAGGCGCTGGTACGCGCATGAAGTCCGCTACCCCTAAGGTTATGCACGGTATTGGTGGTCGTTCCATGGTGGAGCACGCTGTTGCCGCGGCACGTGACCTGAACCCCGAGCGCCTTGCTGTTGTGGTGCGCCACCAGCGCGATAAGGTTGCTGAGCACGTCCTCGCTTTTGATTCTGAAGTAACCATTGTTGACCAGGATGAGATTCCCGGTACCGGCCGCGCTGTTGAGGTCGGTCTGAATGCACTGGATGCGCAGGCACCCGTTTCTGGCACCGTCCTGGTGACCTACGGTGACGTTCCCCTGCTGCGCCCCGAGACTCTGCGTGAGCTGATTGCTTTCCACGAGGACGACAAGAACTCCGTAACCGTGCTGACCACCCACGTGGATGAGCCCGGCGCTTACGGCCGTATTGTCCGTAACCAGGCTGGCGAAGTGACCGCCATTGTTGAGGCGAAGGACGCTTCCCCCGAAGAACTCGAAATCACCGAGATCAACTCCGGTATTTACGCTTTTGATGCTGCAGTCCTGCGTGAGGCGCTGCTTGAGGTGACCACCAACAACGCTCAGGGCGAGAAGTACATTACCGACGTTCTGTCCATCGCTCGTTCGAAGGGCCACCGCACCTCCGCTCTGGCTATTGAGGACCGTTGGGAAGTTGAGGGCGCTAACGATCGCGTGCAGCTGGCTCAGCTGGGTCGTATGCTCAACAACCGCATCCTTGAGGCGCACATGCGTAACGGCGTGACTATTGTTGATCCGCAGAACACCTGGGTTGACGTTACCGTCACCATTGAAAACGACGTAACCTTGCTGCCGGGCACTCAGCTGCACGGTTCCACCACCGTCGCTACCGGTGCCACCATTGGCCCGGACACCACCCTGACTGACATGACCGTTGAGGCTGACGCTACCATCATCCGCGCGCACGGTTACGGCGCTGTCATTGGTGAGGGCGCAACTGTTGGTCCCTTCGCATACCTGCGCCCCGGTACCACCCTGGGCAAGGACGCTAAGCTTGGCACCTTCTGCGAGGCTAAGAACTCGCAGATTGGCGATGGCGCAAAGATCCCGCACCTGTCCTATGTTGGTGACGCCACCATCGGTGAGGGCGCGAACATTGGTGCAGGCTCTATTTTCGCGAACTATAACGGTCTGGTGAAGAACCGCTCCGTTATTGGCGCGCACGCCCGTATGGGCTCCGCAGGCATTTATGTTGCACCTGTTACCGTCGGTGACGGTGCCTACTCCGGCGCGGGCGCGCTGATCCGTAAGGATGTTCCTGCGGGCGCCCTCGCCTACTCTGAGACTTCCCAGCGCACCATCGAGGGCTGGGTCCTGAAGAACCGTGCTGGTACCGAACCCGCCGAAGCCGCCAAGGCTGCTGGCGCTCAGGAACCGGCAGAATCCTAATTCGAGGAAAGAACAACACCATGAGTAGCGAGATTACCAACCCCGGTGAGCGCAAGCTTGTAGTGGTCTCCGGTCGAGCACACCCCAAGCTTGCCGAGGAGATTGCACAGGCACTTGATCACGACCTGCTGCCCACCTCCGCATACACCTTCGCCAACGGCGAGACCTACGTTCGCTTTGAGGAGTCGGTGCGCGGTGCGGACGCTTTCGTGATTCAGTCGCACCCGGCACCCATCAACGAGTGGCTCATGGAGCAGCTCATCATGATTGATGCGCTCAAGCGCGCATCCGCTCGCTCTATTACCGTGGTGTCTCCTTTCTACCCCTACGCTCGTCAGGACAAGAAGCACAAGGGCCGTGAGCCTATCTCGGCACGCCTGATTTCTGACCTGTACAAGACTGCTGGTGCTGACCGCCTGATGTGCGTGGACCTGCACACCTCGCAGATTCAGGGTTTCTTCGACGGCCCGCTGGATCACCTGTTCGCAATCCCGGTGCTGGCTAAGCATATCCGTGAGCGCGTTGAGGACCTGTCGAACGTGACCGTCGTGTCCCCGGATACCGGTCGTGTGCGTGTGGCTGAGCACTGGGCTGACCTGCTGGATGGCGCACCTCTGGCATTCGTGCACAAGACTCGCGACATTAATGTCCCCAACCAGGCTGTTTCTAAGACTGTTGTAGGTGACATTGAGGGTCGCACCTGCGTGCTGATTGACGACATGATTGACACCGGCGGCACCATTGCTGGCGCTGTGAAGGTCCTCATGGACAAGGGCGCGAAGGAAGTTATCATCGCAGCAACTCACCCGGTTCTGTCTGACCCGGCTGCTGAGCGTCTGTCTCAGTGCGGTGCTGTGGAGGTCGTCGTGACCAACACCCTGCCTGTGCCGGAAGAGAAGCAGTTCGATAACCTGACTATTCTCTCCATTGCTCCGTTGATTGCTCGCGCTATCCGCGAGGTCTTCGACGAGGGTTCTGTGACCGAGATTTTCGATCACTAAGCTTCTAAAGCCTAACGAAAGTCCCCCGCTGACTACTGTCGGCGGGGGACTTTCTACTCTTGAGGCTAAGTTGTAGAGGCTAAAGCTAACCCGGCTGGAACAGATATCTGTTCCAGCCGGGTTAGCGCTGTATTTAGCCTCGTATGGTTAGCGATGCGCCTGTGCGAGCCAAGGCAGAATCACGCGGAGGGACTGCTCCACCTCGTCCACGGCAACCTTCGCTGCTGCGGGGCCGCGGCGGTAGGGGTCTTCCAACTTGTCGCTATCGAGCGGACGGGCACCGTAGGAGTAGAGGTAAGAGAGCGGCTCGGCGCGGCGTGCATCCTCACGGATACGTGCAACCTGCTTGAGAAGCTTAATCTTGGAGTGGTGTTGGGGCCATTCGCGCACGATCCAGTCGGCGTGTACCTTCTCGGCCACCAGAATGATGGTGGCGTTTTCAATAATCTGCTCGTTGAGCTGGCGGGAGGCGAAACCTTCGGGGTTGTATCCTCGTTCGATGAGTTCGTTGGCTACGTGTTCGTAGACGCCGTGGCCGACGAGAGCGCCGGTGCCCGCGCTGGAGAAAATCCACTTGTCTTCCAGACCGTACTCTGCGGCGAGGTGCTTGGAGATTACCTCACCGGATGCGCTGCGGGCAATATTGCCGGTGCACACGAAGAGCGCTTCGAAGGGGCCGTCCTTGCGGGCGCTGTCGGTACGGTTGAGAGTCTTGGGGGAGAACTTAAAGAGGGAGGGGCGTTCGCCGCGGGGCGTGGTAGCCGGGCGGGAAGCCTGTGCGTTCTGGCTGTTGGCTTCTTCGGGGTTGGCGAGCTCTTCGGCATCAACGATGGGCGCGTTGTGCTGGCTCACACGGATAATGCTGGGGCCGGTGGGCTTACCGTCTACATCGAGGATGTCACCGGGGGCTGCCTCGATATCGGTATGGGTGAGAGGCTGCGAGACGGTTGCGGTGCCGTCGGCGCTCAGTTCTTCTTCCGGGGTGACTTCCTGCTGATGGGTTTGCGTAGCGGTGTATGCCTCGTAGTCGTCTACTGCTTCGAGGAGGGAACCGTCAGGGGAAATGGTGCGACCGGCTACCCCGTGGCGGTTCTTGCCTGCCAGCTCGGGGTTGCTCTTAATGAGGGAGCGGACTCCATCAGCAATATTTGCGGAGGGAGAGGCGGCGGTTGCCTGCTGCGCCTCGGCAGTTTCTGCTGAGTTGGTTTTGTCCTCGGAGGAACCCCACGCGTACTTGTCCTTGAGGGACTTGATGTTGAAGATGCCCATCAAAAAGCCTTTTCTAATTGACGTACCCAACAGTGAACAGAGAAGCCGGAAGTGTCGGGTTTGCTGAATGAATAGTATCTATCATACCGAGTTACTTGCACCTTCAACGGGTCCTTTTCCTGTGTGTGGCGAATACCCTACAAGTGCGTAGAAGAGCAACAGTATCCGTAGGAACATCCGTTTAAAAATGACCTAAAGTACAGAAAGGTCTCCGAAGCTAAAGAAAGCCTGCATGTTAGAATTATGCCTAGACTCTACTCATCACTCCTCAAATACATGGGCCCGTCTGCAATTTATGGCGGGTCGAGAAAGGCATCATGAACCTTCTCTCAAAAATCCGTTCAGAATTGGGCCAGCTCAGTTACTCCTTTAAACGGCGAAATACTCCTAAACTCTGGCGAGATCAGGTTGAAGCCATTCGTTTTCTTAAAGTCCATAACCTTCCTGCACCGCATCTTAAAGGTCCTCGTCAGGAAGTGTGGGCTGTTTCTGTCGTTAAGAACGAGCTCGATATTTTGCCCTCTGTTCTCGACCATTTTTTTGCCCAGGGAATTGATCGGATTATTGTTGCTGACAACCTCTCGACTGATGGCACTCGTGAGTACTTGAGCCAGCGAGCAAACGAGGATCCGCGACTTATCTTTGCTGAAGATAACTGCGACCGACACATTCAGTCTGAGAAGATGACATATCTTTCACATCTGGCATGGCGGAGCGGCGCTCGCTGGATTATTCCTTTCGACGGAGACGAATTTTGGTATGCGGAGGATGAGAAGCTCGGTGATTTCCTGCGCAATGCACCCGATAACATGGGTGTCTACTACGCAGGATTCCACCACACTGTACCCACTGTGGACTCACCAGAGAATATCGTGGACACCGAGTTGGTGATGGATACGTCCTATCCTTTCCCTGGCAAGTGTGCTTTCCGCTCTCACCCCTTCGCTGTGGTCATCCCAGGTAATCACGATGTGTGCCGTCTTGGCAATATTGAGCAGCGACTTGAGATTGTTCACCTGCAGTACCGAGGCATTGCTCAGATTGCCCGTAAGGTACGCGTGGGAACCGAGACCTCCCGTCGTACTGGTGAGGATTTGAGCTACTTCGCGCCTCACTGGGAAGCGGGTAGCAAGCTCAGCGATGCTGAAATTGCTGAGGTATGGGAGAACATTTCGCATGGCCGTCCCGATGAGCGTATTAAATTCGTAGCTAAGGGGCCGATGGTGTGGGGCAAATTCCTACAGTGGCGTTACTGGAATGAAGACGGTTCGATTGCTAAGGGAGATGCTTAATGACAGCGCCCGTACGCCCAGCATCCAGGATTATGTTGGATTCTCTGACTGCTGTGCGCGGTCCGGCGGCACTTCTTGTGTTCGGGTACCACGTTATCCACGGGACTCAATGGGCTAACTGGCTTCCGGGTGCGCGCCTCGGTTATGTGGGTGTTTCGCTCTTCTTTATTCTTTCTGGATTCGTGTTGGCATGGTCGTATAACAAGAACGCTGGGGCGAAGAACTTCTATCTTCGCCGCTTTGCGAGGGTATACCCTCTGCATCTCTTCTTCTATTGCGTGGCGTTGCTGGGTCTTCTACTGTTCGGAGTGTCTAACTCTGCTGGAGACCTCAACCCGCTGAGTGCATTGCTGAATCTGGTTCTGTTGCAGGCATGGGTACCGTCCTGGGAAGTTATTTTCTCAAATAATGCGGTGAGCTGGTCACTCTCCTGCGAGGCATTCTTCTACCTCATGACCCCGTTCGTACTGAACCGCCTGGATGGTATGCGCTACCGTGTGAAGGCTGCTCTACTGGGTGGCTGGTTCCTACTGATGGCAACGGTCTCCTATATTCTGGCCGCCCAGTCGAACTTTATGGACGTGGTGGTGTACGCTAACCCACTTCTGCGCTCGGGCGAGTTCGCACTCGGCCTGGCTCTGGGCCTCTTTGCTCTCAAGGTGCGTGATGGTTACCGCGTTCCCGTGATTCACGGTTACCACTGCTTGGCCATGATTGCTATAGCTCTCGGCGCCATGTACGTCAGCTCGAAGTTCTACCTGCTACAGACGGCTCATGGCCTGCTACTGGCACCGGTCTGGGCGGTATTGATTCTTGTATTGGGGCTCTGGGATATCCAACGTTCCGCTCAGCCTCGCGAAAAGAACGTGTTCTGGAAGATTGGGGTCGTTGCTGGTGAAGCAAGTTTCGCATTCTACCTGGTGCATGAGCTGGTGCTGGCTTACGTGCGATCGGTACCTTCGGCTGCATCCGCTCACGGCGGTATAACGGGTCTGGTGTACGTCGTAGTTTCTCTTATCATCGCGAGTATTCTCGCGCTGCTGGCTCATTATTATATTGAGCGTCCAGCTCATCGTTTCATTGTGAAAAAATATTCACAGAAGGTATAGGTTTTATTGTGAAGAGTGTTTACTCTAAAATTCGGGTTTTTTTCCCGGGTAAAAAGTTTAGGCTCTTGGTACTAAACATTTTGGGTCTCTTTGCGGTATCGCTTTTTGAGATGCTTGGTGTGGCTCTCGTGCTTCCTCTGGTGAACCTCGCTATGGGAACCCCACGTGAAGGCTTCATCCTGAAAGTTTCTAACTTCTTCGGCGATCCGGATACCCCCACCCTAATTGTTATCTTCGGCGTGGCTCTCGTCGCAGCATTTGTTTTCAAGGGTGTCTTCTCCCTAATTATTCGTCGCTGGAGCCTCGGCTTCATCGCCACCCAGCAGAGCGCTGTTTCAGTGACTCTGCTAAACCGCTACATGCGCGAGCCCTACCTGGACCACCGTAAGCGTGGTACCGCCCCGGTGCTGAACTCCGTAAATGATGTGGTGGGTCAGGCCTACGGTACCTTTGTCAACGGTGTGCTTGGCTTTATCGGTGACTTACTGTCAATTATTGTGTTGATGGTAATGCTACTAGTCATTATGCCGGTGCCTGCTCTTCTCGCCTTTATCTACTTCGGTCTGGCTTCGTTCGTGCTACAGGCTGTGCTCAAGCGCAAGAACCGCGAACAGGGCGTCATCGTACTGAATGCGACTAAGGGCGCGCTGGACGCGGCTATCGAAGCTGTAGTGGGCTTCCGTGAAATCCGCATGTACGGTGTGACTGAACGCTACACCTACCGCTACCAGGAAAAGCGAATTGACTCTGTTAATGCGTCAATGCGTAGTGCTTTCCTCTCCGATTTCCCGAAGTACACCTTGGAAATCATCTTCATTGTTGGTATTGCTGCTCTCTTGGCCTTTATGAGCGCTACGCAAGGTGCTGATAGCACTGGCTATTTGCTTCTCTTTGCTGGTGCCTGCATTCGTATTTTGCCTAACTACACCCGTATGGTTGCCTCTCTTGGTAGCATCCGTGCAGGTGAACATGCGAGTGATACACTGCTGGAAGAGCTTGAACACCTTACCCCTGAAGAGCGTATGTTCAAGATGCCCTCCGCACCGGTCGTCCCGAAGGATCACGACTACATCAACAAGAGCATTGAGCCTGTTAATATTCAGATTGATAATCTGACCTTCCAGTACCCTGACGGTGATAAGCCTGTGCTGAAGGACATCACTCTTGATATCCCGATGGGCTCCTCAATTGCTTTTGTGGGTGGTTCTGGTTCGGGTAAGACTACTCTGATTGACCTTATTCTGGGTCTCTTTGCACCGACCCGTGGTCAGGTGCTGCAGAATGGTGAGTCGATTCTGAAGGACCTGCGTTCCTGGCACCAACATATCGGCTACGTTCCCCAGGATGTCTTTATCGCAGATTCCACTGTGCTGGAGGCTGTAGCATTCGGACTAAAGCCTGAGGAAATTGACGTGGAACGTGTCAAGTACTGCCTCGAAGTGGCTGCTCTGACCGAGGTTATCGACTCTCTGGAGAATGGCCTGGAAACTAAGATTGGCTACAACGCCACCCGTTTGTCGGGTGGTCAGAAGCAGCGCCTGGGTATCGCCCGTGCACTGTACCGTAACCCGAGTGTGTTGATTCTGGATGAAGCAACCAGCGCATTGGACAACGAGACCGAGCACAAGATCACGAAGACCATCGAGCGTATTTCTAAGGACATTACGGTTATTATCGTGGCTCACCGATTGTCGACGGTTCGTAATGTTGACCAGCTGGTTTATCTCTCCAAGGGACAGATTGCTAATCAAGGTACCTTTGTGGAGGTGCAGCAGGCCAACGCTGAATTCGCTAACCTGGTGAAGCTGGGCCAGTTGCCGGATTAGTCTCATAGGTTGCATATCTAAAGCAGAAGGGGCTCTCGTCATGAACGAGAGCCCCTTCTTTTGTTTATGTTGTATTTTTTACCGTCTGGAAATATCCGTGTTAAATACCTGTAGCCGTCTTTTCTTTGAGCAAATGAACGATTTCTTTAAACTCTTGAGGTAAAGAGCCAATAGATGTAAGAGGGCCAGTTGGATGCCAAGTGACGGTTTCATGGTTAACTTCGCCGCGCAAAAGTGCTTCCCATAGGGGGGTAGCACTTTCAACGGTTATATCACCATTACGTCTCCAATGGTATCCCATCTCTTCAGGCAGATTGGTGGCTTCCAACGCCTTAGCCCCTTGACGTAGCTTGCGCGTAAATTGTTCTTTTGAACGCCAGGGGTAGTGGATGATAGCAACTTCATTAAGCTTCTGCTTACCCGGTGCAATGACCTCATGGTTGCCCATTTTGATAACTGCATTCTCCCAGCGTGAGAAACACACTTTCAGATCCCAGTGGGGAGTTGGATCAATCCTGAGAGTAGGTCCTTCAATACTGGGAAAAACGTTGTACAGCTTCGTCAGCTCGACAGTATGACCCTTTTGCGAGCGTAGGACTTCCGATAGCGGAGCAGAAACACCATACCAAAATTCATCAGCGTCGAAAGGGATAATCCATTCAGCGCCCGCTTCCATCACCCGGTCAGCAAGCCAAGTCATTTTCTCTGACTGGTAGTAGGCTAGCTCACGGTCCTGAATAACGTGCACCGGTAGATTCTTGCTGAGTTCGAGCAGCAGCTCATAGGTCCCATCAGAAGAGCCATTATCGGCTGCTAAGATATGGTCCACACCTTGATTGAGTAGATGTCGGATCGTCTGCTCGACGATATCTGCTTCGTTTTTCACCATGGTTATGCCCCAGATGAAGGGACCAGAGGGGAGATCCGCGTGGGTAAATGTTTTGTTGAGTGAAGCGTAACGCTCTTTAAACTCAGCACTCTCACGGAGCTCAATCGCTTCGCGTTTTTTATCACGATTAATTTTTAGCAGGAAAAGCTGATGCTTGAGGGATTTAAGAGCGTTAATCACAGCAGTTCACCCGTAATCCAGTTTTTACCTTCGGGATGATGCACAGCAACCCAATGAGTGCGGTGCATCTTTGGGCGGCTCTGATAGGCACGATCGTCTACAGGAATAACTTGATGAATATCAGGGGAAAGGACAACCTTCTGAGCTAACAACTCACCGATGTAAGCCCCCCAATAGCCGAAGGTCGTATTGGTTAGAATCAGGTAAGGCGCGCTAGCCACAAGGGCCAGGTCATCGAACATGCCAGATCCCTGCTTTTCGAAAATGCAGGGCGCAACTGAGCTCAGATGTGAGAGATTTTCCTCGCACCACTGAAGATCATCTGATACAAAAATAATTTTTGAAGGAGTAACGGTATCCTGAAGCTTCTTCAGTGCTTCCTCCACATAGGTCACCGTATCAATTCCGAAAACCTCACTAATTTGAGGCACGGAATAGTAATCGCCTCGGCGAACATTAATGACGAGAGAATTTTCATCCACTACATTCTGCATTCTTGCAAGGCGCTCACTAAAGGCCTCTGAAGAAAGAAGATATTCGCGAATAAAAAAGTGCAAATCTTCTTCGCTGATATCTTTCTCAATATCCGTCGGGAAGTAGCCGCTACGGCGGGTGAAGAACGTGTACTCTGACAAAGGAGCCGTAATAGAGGCAAGTTTCGGGAATTCCTCGGTCCATGCCTCCATACCGGGACCGTAGAGCAAAGATGCTTTATCGGTACCGTGATGGCGCAGAGTCGCAGCGCGGGCCCATAGATACAGCCAATTGCCTCCCCGGGAGATAGGGTAGGAAAGGAGAATAAATTTTTCACCGCGACGTAGAAGGTTAATATATTTCCCCAAATACTTATGGCGAATAGAGCTGTAAGCTGCAGTGACAGCACGTTTGAAAGCGGGTTGCTGAACAGTGTATACGGCGACCCTTTCTGATTCATTGATGGGTTGGATATCAGAATCCACGAGAAAGTCCCCTTTCGAATGTGTAAGATGGCGAGTTGATAGTGGGTGAGTATTTGTTACCTGTATAGGTAATCGAAAAGTGCAGCTGAAAAAGTAGTGAAGTTGTATAATCCTAGAGACGATAGCACCCACCGCTACGGTGGTTTCTATTATCCCTCTCACTCAAGAAAGATTGTAATACATGACCTTCCTTCCCCGCGTTTCTGCGGTTATTCCTTTCTACGGCGAGCCGGAACCGGTTCTTGCCATTATTGACACTCTGCGTACTCAGCAGGGCATTGACCCCGCCGATATCGAGATTATTGTCTCTGATGATGTTTCTCCCACCCCCTTCCCCGAGGTTGAGGGTGTGACCGTGGTTCGCCGCCCCGTCAACGGTGGTTTCGGTAAGGCTGTGAACTCCGGTGTTGCTGCCGCGACCGGTGAATGGGTTTTCATCCTCAACAGCGACCTGGAGCTGGATAACAGCTTCGTCTCGCGTATGCTTGCAGCCGTGGAACGCCACGGCGAGATCCTGGCTAGCCCGCAGATTATTGGCCACGACGGCAAGCAGCAGTGGGTGGCTCGCAAGTTCCCCACCGCGGCACATGTGGCGTGGGAATGGTTCACTCCGCTGGCTCGTTTCAAGCCGACCAACTGGTGGCACCGCGGTGTTGGCCACGATGTTGAGGCCTGCACCGGCACCTCGGACGCGAAGGTCGACTGGGTTATGGGTGCGTGCATGGTTGTTCCTCGTGCGACCTTCAACCGCATTGGTGGCATGGATGAGCGTTTCTACATGAACAGTGAAGAGGTGGACTTCCAGTATCGCCTCTCGAACGCTGGTGTGGATCGTTACCTGATTCCTTCGGTGACTGTAACCCACGAGGGTGGCGGATCTTCGCCTTCTGAGCGTCGTGTACAGTGGCTGACCACTGCTCGTTTCATTTATGCGGATAAGTGGGGCTGGGAGAAGAAGCTTGCTGTTGCTCTGCGTGCTACCAGCTACGCGAACTTCCTGGTGAACTCGGTACGCGGCCTGCGCAATAAGGACGTGGATGCTCGTGGCTTCCTTGCCACCGAGCTGGAGCGTATCGCCAAGGCAGAGCGCCGCGAGAACTAGACGCGAAACGTGCGGAATCTACAGCGGTAGTTCCGCAAGATTTTGAACGCGACATCACAGAAGGCACATATAGAACGTAGGAGGCGACACAGTGCACTCGAGTGTGTCGTCTCCTGCTTTCGTTGTAAAATTTCAGTAGGTATGTTTTGCCTCAAGTTCTAGGTGAAACTTTCCGTTCCTCTTCACTCCAACACATAGCACCGCACGGTTTTACCCTGCGGGTTCGTATAGCAAACGCCGACAGGATTCAATCCTCATATGACTCAGCCCAAACTTCTACTGCTCTCGCCCGCATTCCACGGGTACTGGAAGGCAATTCAGGCATCTCTGGAAGTGCACGGATACGAAGTGCGCACCCACATCTACGATGCGCCGGGTACTCTGCCCGAGCGTATCCTCAACAAGCTTGCCCACGAGCTGCCCGAGAAGTACCGCCCCGAAAGCTTCGCGGCTCAGGCAACTCGAAAGGCTATTGACGCTTTCAACGAGTTCCGCCCCGATATTGTGCTGGTCATTAAGGGCGACATGCTCTCCCGCGAATGGTGGGACCTGCTGGAAACCTCCGGCGTTCGCTACGGCACCTGGCTCTACGACGAGATGCGCCGCATGAGCTACACCGAAGAGGACCTGCACCACCTGGGTTCGCTGGCAAGCTACAGCCCGCTGGACGCGCAGCACCTGCGCGAGCAGGGCTTCGAGGTGCTCGACATGCCCAACGCCTATGACACCCACTGCCCGGTTATTCCCGTGCGTGAGGACTCCATCAACTTCGTGGGCGCCAAGTACCCCAACCGCGAGGAGACCCTGCAGGCCCTCGTCGCCGCCGGTCTGCCGGTTCGCGCGTACGGTCGTGCCTGGTCGCGTCACCCCTACGATATTCTGCGCACCAAGCAGTTCAAGGACTCCGGTGTTCCCGCCGGCCGCGACATCGACCGCTCCGAGGCGTACGGCATTATGGCGTCCTCCCCGGCAACGCTGAACATCCACAATAACCAGGATGGCTTCACCATGCGTACCTTCGAGGCGCCCGGCGTTGGCGCCCTGCAGGTGATTGACCGCCCCGACGTGGACCGCTACTACATTCCGGGTGAAGAGGTTTTGGTGTACGAGAGCATCGATGAGCTCATCGAGATTTGTACCCGCATTTTCCGTGACCCGAAGTGGGCGCGAAAGATTCGTGAAGCCGGTCAGAAGCGTACTCTGGCCGAGCACACCTTTGATCAGCGCGTCAAGATTTTGGAGCAGCTATGGGCCTAACCTATCCCCTCGACATTGATGCATGGGCCGCCTGGCAGAAGCGCCAGAATACCCTGCGTTGGGCTAAGGGCGAGGCCCGCAGCCTTATCGGACGTCTGCGCGGGGGCGCGGCTGAACAGGAAGCACCTGTTGGCGGTGTTCTCTACACCCGCGGCGCTGTACCCCGCGTGCTCATCGTGCTCGATTCTTTCTCCCCGACGAGCCGTAACTCCCTGCTGGAGCCGCTCAAGTACCTCGAGAACGTGGGCGTGGCCCTGTGGGTCCCCGAGGACGCCTCGGAGTACCTCAACGGCCAGTACGCCACCGAGCGTTACGGCCGTGATGCCTGGACCGAGCAGGAAGTGACGGGCGACCAGCTGCAGGGGCTCCTGCCCGGTGTGCGCGTGGTCCTTTCCCTCGGCCACTACCTGGCCCGCGGCGCGGCCGCCTACGAGTACTCTCGCGCGATCGGCGCTGAGTACTGGGTTGTTCAGCACGGCCTGCTGGTGCCTCAGGCACCGCCGCTACCGGTTGGATGCACCCTGCTGGCTTTCAGCGAAGCGGACGCCCAGTTCTGGGCATCGGGTCGCCGCGATGTGACCACCCACGCGGTGGGTTCGCAGCTACTCTACCTGGCGGCACAGAAAGCTGCCGGTGCTGAAGCGCAGAAGCAGAACGACCTGGAACCGATTTTCCTGGGACAGATGCACGGTGCGGAACTGCCGCGCGCATCCTTCGCGTACGCTTCCCACTCTTTCTTGAAGAAGTTTGGTGGAACCTACCGCCCGCACCCGAGCGAGAAGGACAAGCTGTCGGTGCTGACCCACAAGCTGTGGGAGAAGGAAGGTATCCGTATTGACCGCTCCGGTACCCCGCTGAACGAGGTACCGAACCCGGTGGTGTCCATCTTCTCTACCGGTGTTCTGGAGGCAGCGATCCGCGGAATCCCGGCGTGGGTATACCACCCTGCACCGCCGGCATGGCTGGTGGAGTTCTGGGACCGCTACGGCATGAACCAGTGGGGCCAGGAACCGACCCCCGCGCCGGTTCAGCCGAAGAAGGAACCGGCACAGCGTATCGCTGAACTAATGATTGAAACTTTGGAGGCATAATGCGTATTCTCTGCGTCATTCCCGTGCGCGGTGGCTCGAAGGGCATTCCGCGTAAGAACCTGCGTCCTATCGCGGGTAAGCCGCTGGTTGCATGGACTATCGAGCAGGCACTGGCTGCTAAGGAAGAAGTCGCCGGCGAGCACGAGCTGCGTGTTGTCGTCTCCACCGACGATGCTGAGCTGGCTGATATCGCCCGCGAGTACGGTGCCGAGGTACCGTTCATGCGTCCGGCACACCTGGCTGAAGATACCACCGCAACCGAGCCGGTCATTGAGCATGCCATCGAGTTCTACGCCGAGAACGGTTGGGAGCCCGAGGCTGTCATGCTGCTGCAGGCAACCAGCCCCGTGCGTCTGCCCGGCACCCTGGCTCGTGCGGTCCGCCAGTTCGCTGAGAACGGTAAGGACTCCATGGTCGGTGTGATTCCGATTGGTCCGTTCATCTGGACCTGGCACGCAGACGGTGAGCCCACCGCGGCATTCGAGATTATGCATCGCCCGCGCCGCCAGGAACTGACCAAGGAAACCTTCCGCTACCGCGAGAACGGCTCGATGTACATCACCAAGACCCACGTGTACATGGACCACCACAACCGCCTGGCGGGCTACCCCGGCGGTACCATTGACTTGTTCATGCTGGACGAGGTCGAGGGCGTCGACATTGACGCACCGATTGACTTCTCCGTGGCAGAGCACCAGCTCACTCAGATCCTGGCCGAAGGCAAGTAACCTTCACCAGCGGCAGTACCTCGTCTGCCGCGCCCGGCTTGACCGGCACTCAGGCATTCAACTGAACACTCAAACGAAAAGGTCAAAATCGTGATTATTGAACGCAATATTGCCCCCTATGTGGTCTTCGCTGAAGACCCGATTCTCAACGCCCTGCAGAAGATTTCTGCTAACGGCCAGCGCATCATCTTCCTGGTGAACGAGTCCGGTATTCTGCGTGGTTCGCTCTCTGACGGCGACTTCCGTCGTTGGCTGATCGCTAACCCGACCGCATCCCTGGAGACTAGCGCCCTGGACGCTGCGAACACCAACCCGCAGACCGCACCGGCTGACGCTGACCCCGAGACCCTGCGCGGATACTTCGCGAAGGGCATCAACCACGTTCCGCTGACCGACGAGCGCGGTCACCTCGTGGCGCTGGCAATGGACGAGCAGGACGTTCTGCGCATTGGTAAGCACACCATCAGCGAGGATTCCCCCTCCTTCATCATTGCTGAGATTGGTAACAACCACCAGGGTAGCGTTGACTTCGCTAAGGAACTGGTGGACCTGGCTGTTGAGTCCGGCGCGGACGCTGTGAAGTTCCAGCTGCGCGACATGGACGCTCTGTACCGCCAGCGCGGCGCAGCAACCGCAGGTGAGGACCTGGGCGTTCAGTACACCCTGGACCTGCTGTCCCGCTTCTCCCTGACCGTTGACCAGATGTACGAGGTCTTCGACCACGTCAAGCAGCACGACATGGACATCATGTGCACCCCCTGGGACGCACCCTCCGTTCAGGCACTGGTTGACTACGGTATCCAGGGCATGAAGATTGCTTCTGCCGACCTGACCAACCACGAGCTGCTGCGCGACGTGGCTTCCCGCGGCCTGCCCATGCTGGTCTCCACCGGTATGAGCCGCGAAGAGGAAATCCGCGAGTCGGTTGCCCTGCTGCGTAACGCTGGCGCATCCTACGCTCTGCTGCAGTGCCAGTCCGCATACCCGGCACCCTTCAAGGACGTCAACCTTGCGTACATGGACCGCCTGGCTGAAATCGGTCAGTGCCTGGTCGGCTACTCCGGCCACGAGCGTGGCTACCACGTGCCGATTGCTGCTGTTGCTCGCGGCGCGAAGATTATCGAGAAGCACTTCACCACCGACAAGACCCTCGAGGGTAACGACCACACCGTCTCCCTGCTGCCCGAGGAATTCAAGGCAATGGTTCAGCAGATCCGTGAGGTTGAGACCGCTATTGGTTCTGCTGCTCCTCGCGAGGTGTCCACCGGTGAGCTGATGAACCGCGTGAACCTGGCAAAGTCCCTGGTTGCTACCCGCCACATCGCTAAGGGCGAGGTCGTGACCGAGGCTGATGTTGCTGTGAAGTCCCCCGGCCGCGGTCTGCAGCCGAACTACCTGCCGCAGCTGCTGGGCCGCACCATGCAGCGCGACGTTGAAGAAGGCTCGTTCTTCTTCGAGGGTGACCTGAAGGACGACCTGGTGACCCGCCGCGACTTCAAGTTCGACCGCCCCTGGGGTCTGCCGGTTCGTTACCACGACTACAAGCCGCTGATTGAAGAGGCTAAGCCGGACTTCCTGGAGTTCCACTTCTCCTACAAGGACCTCGAGATTAACATCGACGACGTCTTTGACTCCAAGCTGGACATGGGCTTCACCACCCACCTGCCCGACCTGTTCGCAGGTGACTTCCTGGTGGACCTCGCGTCCAAGGATCCTGAGGTGTGGGAGCGCTCCATCGCTGAGGTCCAGCGCACTATCGACATCACCCGTGACCTGACCCGCTACTTCACCGTAGACGAGGACCCGGTCATGGTTGTGACCATGGGTGGCTTCACCAAGGACAAGCACATCCCCGCTGCTGCACGTGCTGAGAAGTACGAGCGTATCGGTGAGGCTCTGAAGCGTCTGGACGCATCCGGCGTTCGCCTGGCTGCTCAGACTCTGCCCCCGTACCCCTGGCTGATGGGTGGTCAGCAGTACCACAACCTGTTCCTGGATCCGAAGGACACCGCAGAGTTCTCGCGTGCATTCGATACCGCACTCTGCCTGGATATCTCCCACACCATGCTTGCATGCAACTTCCTGAACATTCCGCTGTCGGAGGCTGTTGAGCAGCTGGCACCGCTGTCCATTCACCTGCACCTGGTGGACGGCACCGGCGTTGACGGTGAGGGCGTTCAGGTTGGCGAAGGCGATGTCGACTGGGCATCCCTGGGTAAGCAGCTGCGTGAGCTGGCGCCGAAGGCATCCTTCATTCCCGAAATCTGGCAGGGCCACATCAACAACGGTGAAGGCTTCTTCACCGCACTGGACCGCCTCGAAAAGTGGCTGTAGGATTAGCGTCTATGGCCAAGTCTCAGACCGTAAAAGCTCGGGAGGGTGAAATTCTGGATCAGAATTTCATTACTCCCGGGCGTTTCCGGGAGCTAGACGGGTTCCGTGGCCTGGCTGCTATTACCGTGGTGATTTATCACCTGGGTGTTCCGGCTACTCAAAATTACCCGCGAACCGCCCCCTCGCCTTACGATATTCCTCTGGGCGAGCTGGGTGTTCAGCTCTTCTTCATTATTTCTGGCTTTGTAATCCTGCTCAGCGCTATCAAGAGCGGGTCGGCACTGAAGTTCGCGGTTTCGCGTTTTTCTCGTATTTACCCGACATACTGGTTTGCGCTGGCTGTATCAGCGCTGGTGTATTTCATCTATGGAAACCCCGGACGCCATATTACGATTCCGCAGACCCTAATCAACACAACGATGTTGCAACGCTTCCTGCGTGTGGATAACGTGGATCAGGTGTACTGGACGCTGGCAGTTGAACTGCAGTTCTACGTGATGGTCGCCCTGTACCTGATTATCAGGAAGGGAAAGATTTACCGTGGGGAGCTGACTACGATTCTGCTTACCTGGTCGGTTATCGGTACGGCTCTGTGTCTGCTTTTCCACCCTGAGGCTTCTCTCGGTGGAGCACCGAAGATGATTGTGTGGGCTGCGGTTGCGGAACATTCTTCGCTCTTTAGTCTGGGCATGATGTTCTTCATGTACAGTCATGATCGAAAGTTCACCTGGCACATTCCGTACTTTGCAATTCTGGCTTCCCTCAACGCAGCGCTGATGCATGATCTTGCTCATGGAATCGGTGTGGCGCTGATTAGCCTGGTGTTCTTCATCGTTGTATACCTGAAGAACGTTCCGGTACTTGCAAAGGGTCCGCTGAATTTCTTGGGACGTATTTCCTACCCCCTGTACTTGGGCCACGCTATGGTCGGCTATATGCTGGTGGATCTGTTCTACCCGGTGGCTGGTCCCTGGGGGGCACGTATTATTGCATTGGTTTTGGTGGTTTGCTTCGCCTACCTGGTGCATATTTCCATTGAAACTAAGGTTTCTGCATCCTTCCGTTCTTTCCTCACTCGAAAGTTGACTAAGGCATGACCTCTACACCAACGGCTCTATGGGTCGTTCCGGTTCCCGATTTTGGCGGGGTAGCTCGGCACGTTGTCGATATGGCACGTGCCGGGCTCCCCGGCTTTAACCTGGTGGTTCTCGCACCCGAGGGTAAGCTCACGAACCGCCTTGAGGAACTGGGCGTCACCGTCATCAAAGCTGACTTCGGCCCCGACTACGGTTTTAAGACTTCCTTTGCTTCTCTACAGAAGGCTATTGAGCAGGTCCGCCCGGATATCGTGCACAGCCACCTGGCGTATGCGGACGTTGTAGCGACCGCTGTAGTCAACGCGCTACGCATCCGTAGCGTCATCAAGCGCGGCACCTGTGTGCCGAAGCTCCTGACCACTGAGCACGGTATCGCCGGTAATGACTCCGTGTATCACGGTAGCTCTTGGCGTTCTAAGCTCATGGAGACCGTACACCGTGTGCGTCTGTGGGGTACCAATCAGGCGATTGCTGTTTCTCGTTCTACCGCTGATCAGATGCGTGCCAAGTGGGGCGCTCGTGGCGTGGAGCTGGTGTACAACGGCGTGGATATTCCCGAGGTGCACGCGGCTGTTGAGCAGCAGTGTGTGCCTGCTGATGGCGGTCCGCGTATTCTTTCGCTGTCTCGCCTGTCCCCTGAGAAGGGTATTGACGTGCTGCTGGACGCTTTTGCGCAGCTTCGTGCTGATTACCCGCAGGCTCATCTTGAGATTGCGGGCTCTGGCGATTTGGCTTCCGAGTTGCAGGCTCAGGCTCAGCGCCTGAACCTGGGTGATTCGGTGACCTTTAGCGGTTTCGTTAACCCGATTGAGGCGATGGGCCGCAGCGACATGATTGTTCAGCTGTCGGTGTGGGAGAACTGCTCCTACACTCTGCTGGATGCTAAGGCAGCCGGCTTGAAGACGGTCGCTACCGCTGTGGGCGGCAACCCGGAGATTCTGGGCGCCGATGAGCTGGTGGACCGCCAGAGTGCAACTCTGACTCAGGATGTTCTGCAGGCTATGCGCGCGCAACTGCAGAAGGGGGAATCGGTGCCTTTTACCTGGATCTCAAACGCGCAGATGGCTGCTCAGACCGCCGAGATATACGCTCGTATTTTGGAGAAGAAATGACTGTAGCTCACTCTCAACCTGCATCTGGAACCCAGTATCCAGGTGCCGCATCGAGCAATGCCACTCGCTTTGGGCAGGCTGCGAAGGCTGAAGCAAAGTACCTTGCTGGTAGTGTGTCCAAGCTATCGATGCTCGATTTCTGGGCGGGGTTCGGCCTGATTTTTATTGGTATTACAACAGCGTTCTTCGCCATGCCAGTTGGAACTGTTGTGGTGATGGTGCTTGTACTCTACAACTTGACTAAGCCTGCCAAAATCGAGAACACCTACAACGGCTTGTTCTTTACGATTCTTCTGTTGGCCATTGGCTGGGCACTATTTGAGACTTTGACGTTCAACAGCTTCCCTGTTGAATATGCGATTCGTCGTGCTGTGCGTATGGCGGTTGTGGTACTGCTTGCTCTGCAGATTGCGCAGAAGAAGATTGATATCCGTTCTCTACTGTTTGGTGTGGCCTTTGGCCTCTTGATCAACGTCATTGGCTTCTACGCGGGTATCGCACCTGATAACTATGGTGGTACGTTGACCGGTTGGCTCAATGATAAGAACCAATCGGGTCTGTACTATGCGCTTTTCGGTTTCCTCTTTGTCGCTATGGTCAGAAAGACAAGCCACCGTATTGCTGCTATTGCTGTTAGCGCGGGCATGTTGTGGCTGACTGGTTCTCGCACTTCATTGGCGGCGTACGCATTCGCCGTCCTGTGGTTGTACTTCTCCTACCGTCTGAATCTCTTCGGCAAAGCTGTTCTGGCGTATCTGTTCTATCTAGGCGTGAACTACCTGGAAGATAACTTTGCTCGTGCTGGTGCTTTCTCGGATCGCCTCGGTAGTGACCTATTGCGTCAGCGAATTGACGAAGGAATGTACCGCATGATTGATGTGGTTCCGTGGTACGGCGGCGGTTTGGGTACTGCACAGGTTCCGCTACAAGACCGATACTTTTACTTCCACAACTCATATATGACGCTGGTCCAGGAGGCCGGATGGGTCTATATGATTGTGGTTGTATCCTTGATGATTTCTGCCGCATTCATCTGGAAGCAGCAGCGTACTCAGCGCATTGTTATTGCCGAAGCCGCAATGGTGATTATCATTATTACCTCTCAGCGTCTTGGAGAGGTGATTCTGACTGTGCCGTGGGCTATCGTGGTGGGTCTTGCATTGCTGTACCTGAACCCGGATAAGGATCTGGATGCTTCAGATAGCGGACAGCAGGAACCAGGTGCTATGCAGAAGGTGCAGAGTAGCGATGAAAAACCTGCGCTGCAGAACGGCGAGCTCATCGAGAATGAAGCTCCTGCCTCTGTAACCCATCAAGAAACGCCTAAGAAGTTGACTACTTCTAAATCGTTTGACGTCAGTTCTATCCGTCAGCAGGCGAGGAAAGTATAACGATGAAAGAACTCTACATCGCCACCAATAACGGTGACATGGGCGGCGGCGAGGTCATGCTCCTGAACATTGCCCGCGCAGCCCGTAGCCTTGGCTACAAGGTCACTATTGTGGGTCCTTCCGAGCCGAAGCAGCTTGTAGAAGCTGCTGCGGATGAGGGGTTCCCCCGCATTGTCTTGCCGGCTAAGAACCGCGCACAGTACATGGTGGCTCTGCGTAGCTGGCACGCTCGCCATAAGGACGTTCTGTTGTGGTGCAATGGTCTGGTTCCCGCAGCGGCAACGGGCGGCCGTAAGAACCGCATCGTGCACCTGCACCAGCTGCCTACCGGTGTGAACGCGAAGCTCGTACCCTTTGCCCGCCATAAGGCGTCTGTCACCCTGGTGCCTAGCCGCTATGTGGCTCGTGCCTGCCCCGGTAGCGAGCTGTTTGCGAACTGGGTCAGTGGCGTATCCACCGAGCTGGATCACCGTGTGGGGGAGCGCCGACTTCGCGTCGGTTACCTGGGGCGTTTGACTCCGTCCAAGGGTATTGCAACCCTGTGCCAGGCGATGAGTTCCTTGAACTCTAACGGTATTGAATACGACCTGGTGATTGGTGGCGAGCCTGTCTTTGCATCTGATGAAGAACGTGCTGAGGTTGAGGACGCTCTAGCCCGTGTTGCTACGTTCAGCACGCGTTTGGGCTGGACTACCCCGGACCGTCTTTTCGGTGACATTGACATGCTTGTTGTACCTTCGATTGCCCCTGAGTCCTTTGGCTTGGTGGTCGCTGAAGCGATGAGCGCGCGCGTCCCTGTGGTTGTCAGTGATGCTGGTGCTCTGTCGGAGGTGCTGGGCGGCGCGTCGTACCCGTACGTTGTGCCTGCTGATCAGCCGGTAGCTCTTGCACAGGCCATTAAGAGCCTGGGTACTGAGCTTCGAGAAGATACGGATGCCCTGGCGGAGCGAACCTCCGAGCTGTTCTGGCGTTGGCAGGAGAATTACTCGCCTGAAGCAGGTAAGGTCCGTGTTGGTGAGATTCTGGAGCGTTTTATCCGCTAAGGTGCTTCTAAACGTATAAGCCATTCCCAACGGATATCCTCTCACTCAAACCCCGAAGGAAAATTATGACGACTACCCACCGTTACAAGGCTGCGGTTATCATTCCGTCTCGCGGTGGTGCAGATATTCTGCACTACCCGCTGGATGTGCTTGCCGCCCAGACCGAGAAGGACTTCCAAGTTATCGTGGTCCTCGACGGCGATATCGATAACAGTGAAGCTGTGCTTGACCGCTACATTGCCGAAGGCAAGCTGAACCTGACCAAGATCGTTTTCGAGGAGAACCGTGGCCGCGTGGCTGCGCTGAACGCTGGCCACCGTGCGGCTGATGCGGATGTCCTCATCCGTTGCGATGACGATCTTGAGCCGGCATCCGACTACGTCGAGGCGCAGATCCGCCTGCACCGTGATTATGACGGTGTGATTGGTACCTTGAAGAACGTGTACCCGGACACTCCCTACTCTCGTGTGTACGGTAACTTCCGCGATGCTCGATTCAAAGAGGGCGCCCTCAGTGTAGCTGAAGAAGGCCGTTGGCTGTACTGGAACGGTAACTCTTCTATCTCTGCGGAGTACTTTGAGCGTACTGGCGGCTACGACCCCGCGTACCGTCTCTACGGCTGGGAAGACGTAGACATGGGCAAAATGGTTCATGACGCTGGTGGCCGCATCATCATCTCTGATGAGGTTGAGGTCAAGCACTACGCCGAGGCTACCACCACTGCTGTGCGTGCCCTGCGTGCCCTGCACTCGGGTTCTGCCCGCACTATCTTCGTGCGTAAGCATGGTGAAGAAGCACACCCCGCCCCGAATCCGACGGGTCCGTGGGGTTTGCTGGTCAAGACCCTCGCTCGTTTCACCACGGAGAAGACCATTAAGGCTCTGGGCGATGCGAGCGATAAGATTCTGCTGAAGCTGCCCGCTAAGGCCGCTGAGAAGCTTGTGGCACTGCAGGTTGAGGCTGCATCTTACGCCGGTATTCACTACCCTGAGCGTGCTCAGAAAGTCTTTTAGGAGGAAAAGAAAATGTCACTCACTCAGCTCTTGACCTCCGCTCCGTTTACCGGGCCGAAGAACCCTGACGCGGTGCTCGCGGATATCCCGAAGAGCCTCAAGAAGCTTGCCCATCTGGCGCGCCGTTACGTGCCGCTGGTCAAGCCTGAGGCTACTGAAGAGATAGCAATTGCCCACGACTACCTGACTCAGCGTGGCGGTGCGGAGCGTGTTGTGCTGGCAATGCATCGTGCATTCCCTGACGCACCGATTTACACGACTTTGTACGACCCGGAGGGCACCTTCCCGGAGTTCAAAGATGCGAAAATCATCACCAGCCCGCTGAACAAGATTGGTTACCTACGTCGTAACCACCGCATGGCTCTGCCAATTCTGCCGATTGCTTCTTCTTTCCTGAAGGTACCGGCTGAGCGCGCTGTGGTATCGACGACCGGTTGGGCGCACGGCTTCAACTTCGCCGGCCGCAAGTTCATTTACTGCCATTCGCCGGCGCGATGGCTGTACTTGAGCGATCAGTACCTGGGCGAGAAGAGCACCGGTCCCGTGCCGCTGTTGCTGAAGACCTTGCGTCCTGCACTGATGCTGTGGGATCACTGGGCTGCTCACCGCTCGGCTGTGTATGTGGCGAATGCGAGCGTCATTAAGAAGCGTATTGAGAATGTCTACGGTAAGAAGGACGTTCCGATTTTCTTCCCGCCGCACTCGGTAGACACCACCGCACCGGTTGAGCCTATCCCGGGCCTGGAAGAGTTCACCGAATCGGACGATTATTTCCTGATCGTTTCTCGCCTGCTGCCCTACAAGAATGTTGATAAGGCTGTTGAAGCCTGCAATGAGTTGGGTAAGAAGCTGCTGGTGGTTGGTCGCGGCCCGGAAAAGGAACGCCTTGAAGCGCTTGCAGGCCCCACTGTTCGTATCGTTTCTGGCATTTCGGACGCCCAGCTGCGTTACGCGTACCGGCACTGTCTGGCTCTGCTGGCTATCTCCTATGAAGACTTCGGTATTACTCCGTTGGAGGCTGGCGCCAGCGGTAAGGCTGTGATTGCGTACCGTGCGGGCGGCTTCCTGGACACCATCCAGGAGGGCAAGACCGGCATGTTCATCAACCAGCCGACCGTGGAGCAGCTGGTGGAAGCTCTCAAGGCTTTCAACCCGACTGACTGGGACGCTGACTATATCCGCGAGCACGTTGACGGTTTCTCGGAGGCTCGTTTCATTAGCCGTCTAAAGACGTACGTGCAGGCTCTGCCCGAAGACTAAAAAGCGCTAGGCTGCTCATAGAAGAAGGCGGGGCGGTAGAAACTATAAAGTTTCTACCGCCCCGCCTTCTTTGTGTCTTCTGGGAGGCCTAGCGGGCTTCTAGGAGCCCCTTGGCTAGCAGCTCGGGGATAAACCCCTCGATCTGCGGTCCCATGGTCTCTACGGGCTGTTCATACATTTCGCAGAGCAAATCGATAGCTTCCTGTAGAGACATTGGGTCCTCAAAGATACTCCAAATAATGGAGGCAGAATCCTGAAGAACAGACAGCTCACCATTGGCAAGATTTGCAAGATACGTTGCTGTGGGGGAGTACTTAGCGAACTCTTCAGAATGAACGTACGCGATGTTCTCGGGGATACCGTAGACGGTCTGGCGGGAATCTACCGGGTTGCTCATTTTTTCACCTTGATTCCGAAACGTTCAAAGAACTTGGCACGAATTTCAGCCTTGGTGGGGGTACGTCCCAGCTGCATCGCCAAGTGGTCCTTATTCACGAAGAAAATATTTTTGAGGGTGCGTAGCTTATCGTGCAGGGTGGTCGCCGCCTGCAGGCGCCCAACCCACTGAATATAGTGGGGGACGTCCTGAGAGACAGACAGCCACAGCAGGTAGTCGCGGTCGTCACGGTACTGCTCCAAGCCGCCCATAGCCGCGCTATACGCCAGGGATGAGTCAAGCTCCTCCGCGCGGGCTCGCAGGCGCTGCCAATCGCTGTACGAGAGCAGAGAGACCAGATAGTTAATATCTGCGCTGTAGCGTGATGCTGCGCGGGCGCGGTGAAGCACCACGAGAAGACGCGCGTCCAAATCACTGGGGACAACGCAGGGACGGTGAGCAATCATACGGGTCTTGCGTGCCGCCCAGACGCGTTCAAAAGCCTTCTCATAATCGCCGTGGCGTCCAAGACCGGGGAAGAAACGATGAATATCGGTCAGACCCCATGAAGCGTGGTAGAGCGTCATCGCGTGTTCGAACACGGAGCCTGTCTCGAAATGGGCTTGGATACGCCATCCATCTGCCAAAAGGATCTCTACAAAGCGGTCCACGTGAGAGGGACGGACCAGCAGGTCGGCATCGGAACTGTACCTGCCTTTGCGGTAAATTTCCTGGGAGAAAGCGTAGCCTTTGACATGCATAATATCGATGGAGTGCATGTCGGCAATTCGCTGGAAGTAGGCGTGCGCAAGCCGAATCCGTGCCGCAAGAGGAGTGGTCTGCGGCTCCGGCGTATTGGGTGAGTGAGTGGTCACAATAGCCTTTCGGTGCACATGTATACCAGATAAGTATAAGGCGGGACGGGCAGAAAAACTGCCCATCCCGCCCTAAGTCGCTCCCTATGTTTTAGGGCGCTTATTACGTTATTACTTCTTGGTCGAGGACTTCTTTGACGACTTCTTGTCGCCTTCCTTGCCGTAACCGTAGTAGGTTGCATAGCCAACGTAGGCACTTGCGTAACCGAAGCCGTAGTAGGAGTTACCCAGGCCCTTACGGGGTGCACGGTTCAGCACCATACCGAGGAGGTTCGCGTTGACCTTCTTCAGGATGTTGGAAGCTTCAGTCATCTGCTCACGGTGGCTTCGTCCGATAGAACCAACGAGAATCACGCCATCCACGGAGTGGGAGAGCAACGAAGCGTCGGTCACGGGCAGCAGCGGCGGAACGTCGACGACCACGATGAACTCTTCGGAGAGTTCGTTAATCAGCTGGCGCATCTTATCCGAGCCCAGAAGTTCGGAGGGGTTCGGGGGGATACGGCCTGCAGGCAGGACGAAGAGGTTCGACTCACCAAGCTGGTGCACAGCGTTAGCAATCTCAACCTGGCCAGCCAGAACCTGGGTCAGGCCAACCTTAGCGTCCAGCTTCAGCTTCTTAGCCACAGTCGGGCGGCGGAGGTCGGCGTCAATGAGGATGACGGGTGAACCCGCATCAGCCATTGCGCGAGCCAGCGACAGCGACACGGTCGACTTACCTTCACCGGGCACCGCGGAGGTGACGATGAACGAACGCGGGGGAGTGTCAACGTTCACGAAGCGCAGGTTGGTGCGCAACTGACGAATGGATTCCTGAGCGATGTGGTCGTCGGTGTCGCCCTTAACGATGTTGTCTTCGTTCAGGTCGTCACTGACGGGCAGAACACCGAGGACGCTTGCGCCGGTTGCCTTGGTAGCGTCGTCACGGGTACGGATGCGCTGATCCAGTGCACGGCGCAGGAAGATTGCCGCGTAGACCAGAACCAAACCGGTGCCAGCACCGATGAGCACGTTCTGCTGGTAGTTCGGAGCTACCAGCGGCGGGTTCACGCTCGCGTTATTCAGCGGAATCACGCGAACGGTGTTGCCACCGGTCGGGGTTGCGCCGGTGTTTTCGCCGTTCACCAGAGCCTGAGCGTTACCGGGGTTCTGCTCAATTTCCTTGATGTAGTCGGCAGTAGCCTGCAATGCACCGTTAGCAAGCAACTGTGCATTCTTCGGGGAAGAAGCCTTAGCGCTCACGGTAATCAGTGCAGCGTTTTCACCTGCAGTTGCGGTGAGGCTACCGCGAATTTGACCGGTGGTCATCGATAATTCGGGGTTGTTCTGCTTAATCTTCTGTGCCACGGCCTCAGAGGAGACGATAGCTGCATAGGAGCGAGCGCGCTCCTTAGCGGCTGTAGAGCCAGAGAGAACATCCACCGTACCGGATTCGCCCACGGTCACGTAGCCCGAGGAGGACGCGGCGTAGACCTTCGGCTGCAGTGATGCATAGCCGAAGCCCGCTGCGGCACCGACAACGATGCCAATAATCAGCAGCCAGAGGTTAGCCCTCGTGGTGCGGAAAAATTCCAAAATGGTCATGGTAGTGAGAATACTCCAGAAAGTTTGAGTTAGTGTACCTGCAACGTGGAGTGTTGTTGCAGGCGGTGAAGGGATACGAAAATCCCCTGGTGTTTATTAGCGGAGCAATCCGAGCAGGTAGCTACCGTAACCGCTCTTAACAAGCGGGGTAGCGATGTCGCGCAACTGCTCATCGGAGAGCCAACCATGGCGCCACGCAATTTCCTCCGGGCAACCAACTGACAGACCCTGACGGCTCTGAACAGTGCGGATGAAGTTAGTGGCATCAGCGAGTGAATCAAAGGTTCCGGTATCGAGCCACGCGGTACCGCGAGGCAGAACCTCAACCTTCAGTTTACCCTGTTCCAGGTAGACGCGGTTAAGGTCAGTGATTTCCAGCTCACCGCGCGGAGAAGGCTTAATCTGACGTGCATACTCTACAACCTTCGAGTCGTAGAAGTACAGACCCGGAATAGCGTAGTCGCTCTTGGGGTTCTCGGGCTTCTCTTCAATGGACAGCGCGTTGAAGTCCTTGTCGAACTCCACCACACCGTAAGCGCGAGGATCAGCAACCCGGTAAGCGAAGACGGTTGCGCCGTCCTTCTGCTCGTAGGTGGCAAGCTGAGTACCCAGACCGGGGCCGTAGAAGATATTGTCACCGAGCACGAGTGCTACGGGGTCATTACCAATAAAATCGGCGCCCAGGATAAATGCCTGTGCCAGGCCATCAGGGGAAGGCTGCACCTTGTATTCGAGATTAATACCGAAACGGGAACCGTCACCGAGCAGTCGCTGGAACTGCTCCTGATCGGCAGGAGTGGTAATAATCAAAACATCGCGGATACCCGCCAGCATGAGAGTGGACAGCGGGTAGTAAATCATCGGCTTGTCATAGACCGGAGTGAGCTGCTTGCTAATACCCTGAGTGATAGGGTGCAAACGGCTTCCGGTGCCGCCGGCAAGAATAATTCCCTTCATAACTTCTTATTGTGTCATGTTTATCTCGTTGTTGAGGCATAAAAATCGCTATTTAAGTGGGTAAAATATACCGTATGGCTCACATTCTTGTTACCGGCGGTGCCGGTTTTATTGGTTCGAACTTTGTTCACCACCTCATCGATAACACTGATCACACTATTACTGTGCTGGATAAGATGACCTACGCCGCAAATGCTGCGTCTTTGGAGGGTCTTCCTGAATCCCGCTTCAAGCTTGTCGTAGGCGACATTGCCGACCGCGAGTTGGCTGACGAACTGGTCGGCAAGGCAGACGCTGTTGTCCACTACGCTGCGGAATCGCACAACGACAACTCTCTGTCCAACCCCGAACCGTTCATCCACACTAACCTCATCGGTACTTTCAGCCTCCTGGAAGCAGTCCGTAAGCACGGCACTCGCTACCACCACATCTCCACTGACGAGGTCTTCGGCGACCTCGAGCTGGACGATCCGGCAAAGTTCACCGAAACCACCCCCTACAACCCCTCTTCCCCTTACTCCTCCACCAAGGCAGGTTCCGACCTGCTCGTGCGCGCATGGGTCCGCTCCTTCGGTATTGAGGCCACTATCTCTAACTGCTCCAACAACTACGGCCCCTACCAGCACATTGAGAAGTTCATCCCCCGCCAGATTACTAACATTCTCTCGGGTCTGACCCCGAAGCTCTACGGCGAGGGCCTGAACGTTCGTGACTGGATTCACGCATCCGATCACTCTTCTGCTGTGCTGCGCATCCTGGAGCAGGGCAAGATTGGTGAAACCTACCTCATCGGTGCTGACGGTGAAGAGAACAACATCACCGTTCTGCGCACCATCCTGCGTCTGATGGGCAAGGACGAGAACGACTTCGAGCACGTGGTTGATCGCCCCGGCCACGACCTGCGCTACGCAATCGACGGTAGCCGCCTGCGTGCAGAGCTCGGCTGGGAGCCGAAGTTCACCGACTTCGAGTCCGGTCTTGCCGACACCATTAAGTGGTACACCGACAACCGCGGCTGGTGGGAGCCCCTGAAGGCTGAGGTTGAGGCGAAGTACGCAAAGGCTGGCCAGTAATGACCAAGGAATTGAAGGTTACTGAAACCGAGATTCCCGGCCTGCTCATCATTGACCTGCCGGTTCACGGCGATAACCGCGGCTGGTTCAAGGAAAATTGGCAGCGCGAGAAGATGGTTGCAGCCGGTCTGCCCGACTTCAACCCCGTGCAGAACAACATTTCGTTCAATGCTTCGGTAGGTACCACCCGCGGTATCCACGCTGAGCCGTGGGATAAGTACGTCTCTGTCGCAACCGGTCGTATCTTCGGCGCATGGGTTGACCTGCGTGCCGGCGAGTCTTTCGGCAAGGTCGTTACCGTGGAGCTGGGCCCGGACACCGCAATCTTCGTGCCCCGCGGCGTGGGTAACTCCTTCCAGACCCTGGAAGAGAACACCGCCTACACCTACCTGGTGAACGACCACTGGTCGGCGGATGCAGTATCCGGCTACAGCTTCCTGAACCTTGCCGATGAGACCGTCGCAATCGACTGGCCTATCGACCTGGCGAAGGCAGAACTCTCCGAGAAGGACCGTAACCACCCGCGTCTGAACGAGATCAAGCCCCTGGAAGCCGACCCGATCCTGATTATTGGCGCGGGCGGTCAGCTCGGCACCGAGCTGGTTCGCCAGCTCACCGAGCAGAACGTACCCTTCCTGGCTGTGGATCGCGACCGCCTCGACCTGGGCAAGCCCGAGCAGTGGCGTGACGCATTCCGCTGGCGCTCCTTCCGTGCGGTCATCAACGCTGCAGCGTACACCGCAGTGGATCAGGCAGAAACCCCCGAGGGTCGCCGTGATGCCTGGGCAGCTAACGCTCTGGGTGTGAGCGCTCTTGCCTCCATCTGTGAAGAAGCTAACCTGCCGCTGGTTCACGTATCCACCGACTACGTCTTTGACGGTTCCCTGCCCCTGGGCGAGGAATACCCGGAGGATTACCCCCTGGCACCGCTGAGCGTCTACGGCGCATCCAAGGCTGCCGGTGAGGTTGCCGCCGCCGCATGGCGTAAGCACTACACCCTGCGCACCAGCTGGGTTGTTGGCGCCGGCAAGAACTTCGTTGGCACCATGGCATCCCTGGCTGAGCGCGGTATCGACCCGTCCGTGGTCGCCGACCAGTGGGGCCGCCCGACCTTCACCCAGGACCTGGCAGCAGCTGCCCTGCACCTGCTCTTTTCCGGCGCTGAATACGGCACCTACAACGTGTCGAACACCGGTGAAGTCATCAACTGGGCACAGTTCGCTCGTGCAGTGTACGAGGGTACCGGCCACGACCCGGCACGAGTCAGCGACACCACCACCGAGGAATACTTCGCCAACGCTGAGCTCTTCGCTCACCGTCCGACGAACTCGGCAATGGACCTGTCCAAGCTGATTGCTGCAGGCTTCACCCCGCGCAATCACCGCGAGGCGCTCGCCGCCTACCTTGCAGAAATGGGTTCCTAATCCTCTAGGATTTGGTCCTATATCTGCTGATAACAGCATAAAAGGCGTGAAAAGCGCCATATCACAGGTTCCCGGCCCTTGAAGAAGAGCCGGGAACCTGTACAATATTGTCTTGGCCAAGGCGGTGGAATACACGAAACGTGTAGGTCCGTAACTGACGGTGGCTGGTTGGAAAGAGATTTCTGGCGCCAGTCCCTATTCCACTTGGCGCATCACTTCTAACCAAGAAAGGATGGACGACTCATGTCAGATACCATCAAAATTTCAGCTACCGTACGTAGCGACTTCGGCAAGGGCTACGCGCGCCGCATCCGCATGGCAGGCGACATCCCCGCCGTCATCTACGGCCACGGCGAAGAGCCCAAGCACGTAGTACTCCCCGGCCACGCAACCACCCTGGCTGCCCGCGTCCCCAACGCTATCCTCGACCTCGACATCGAAGGTGAATCACACCTCGCAATGATCAAGGACATCCAGCGTCACGCAATCCGCCCCGAACTGCAGCACATCGACCTGCTGACCGTTAAGCGCGGCGAGCGCGTTGAGATCGAGGTTCCTGTACACGTTGAAGGCGAGCCCGCTGTTGGCGCCGTTGCTAACCAGGAAGAAACCGTTCTTCTGGTTGAAGCTGACGCACTGAAGGCACCCGAAGCTTTGACCGTGAGCATCGAAGGCCGCGAAGCTGGCGCTCACGTTCTGGCATCAGATGTTGAACTGCCCTCAGGCGTAACCCTGGTTGCAGACGCTGAACTGCTGATCGTTAACGTTTCTGAGCCCGAGGAACTCGACGTTCCCGAGCCCGGTGAAGAAGGCGAAAACGCACCCGAGGGTGACATCGTTGAAGCTTCCGAGGAATCAGATTAGGCTGGCGAAGCTCACGACTCAGATAACTCAAAGCACTAAGACCGCGCCCTGCGCCTAGCGCAACAGTGATCTGTGGATGGCCCGCCGCTACCTCTCTTCTGAGGTGGTAGCGGGCCATACTCATAGAATGGTGTAGTCCATGAATTTTCTAAAAAACCTTTTACAGCGCCGTGGAAAGGGCGAAGATATGTCTGATGCGTGGCTCATTGTTGGTCTGGGGAACCCGGGCCCGGAGTACGAGAAAACCCGCCACAATATTGGTCAGATGGTTCTGGACGAGCTCGCCAAGGAAGTTGGCGGCAGCTTCAAGAAGCATTCCAAGGCCTCCGCGGTTGTGGTGGAGGGGCGCCTCGGTTTTGGTGGCCCCAAGGTCATCCTCATGAAGTCTCTCGGCTACATGAACACCTCCGGCGGCCCGGTCAGCGCCGTCGCCAAGTTCTACGGTATCGACCCCGACCATATCATTGTTGTGCACGATGAACTCGATATCCCCTTCGACACCATTAAGCTCAAGATTGGTGGGGGAGAGGGCGGTCATAACGGTCTGCGCGATATCACCAAGGCACTGGGCACCAAGGACTACTACCGTGTGCGCACCGGCATCGGTCGACCTCCCGGACGCATGGACACCGCAGACTTCGTGCTCAAGCCCTTCAGCAGCACCGAAGCGAAAGACCTGCCCTTCCTCATCTCGAACGCCGCTGATGCCACCATGATGCTCGTGAAGGAAGGCCTGCTGGCAACCCAGCAGCGCTACCACGGCGCAGGCTCCTAGCACATGACCCGTGCCGGGCAAGCACTGAACCGGGGCAACGCATGATTCGGGTCGAGGTGTGAACTAGGCTCTACCTAACTATGCAAGAGCCCGGTGAGGGAATAAGCTAGAAAAGAATGACGTTATACGCTCCACGACGGGAAAATACCCGACCCGTGGAGCGTATGAGCGAGAGAAGAAGGTACCCGTGGCTGAATACTCCACCCCCGCCAACACCCCGCTGAGCGACGACATCGTACGCCAGCTTCGCCAGGACTTCCCGATCCTCAACACCGAGGTCAACGGGCATCCCTTGGTTTACCTGGATTCGGGGGCGACCAGCCAGAAACCCCTTCAGGTGCTCGACGCAGAACGCGACTTCTACCTGCACGCTAACTCCGCCGTGCACCGCGGCGCCCACACCCTCGCGGTTGAGGCAACCGACCTGTTTGAGGATGCGCGTATCACCGTAGCGAACTTCGTGGGCGCCACTGACGAAGAGATCGTGTGGACCTCCAACGCAACCGAGGCGCTGAACCTGGTTGCCTACTCCATTGGTAACGCCTCCCAGGGTATCGGCGGTCCCGCCGCTGAGCGTTTCGCGCTGGGCCCCGGCGATGAAATCGTCACCACCGAGATTGAGCACCACGCGAACCTCATCCCCTGGCAGATTCTTGCCCAGCGAACCGGCGCGACCCTGCGCCACATCCCCTCCACCGAGGACGGTCAGCTCGACTACGAGGCTGCCGAGGGTATTATCAACGAGAAGACCCGCATCGTGGCGTTCACCCACGTCTCGAACGTGACCGGCGCAATTACCGACGTGCCCCGCATGGTTGCCTTGGCTCGCAAGCACGGCGCGCTCGTTGTGCTGGACGCCTGCCAGTCCGTACCGCACATGCCCGTAGACTTCCACGCCCTGGACGTCGACTTCGCGGCGTTCTCCGGCCACAAGATGCTGGCACCCACCGGCATCGGTGCCCTCTATGGCCGTGCCGAACTGCTGAACGCCCTGCCGCCCTTCCTGACCGGTGGCTCCATGATTACCCGCGTGGGTCTGCAGGACGCCGAGTATATGCCCGCCCCCATCAAGTTTGAGGCAGGTACCCAGCGCGTCTCGCAGGCAGTCGCGTTCGCTGCTGCTGTGCGCTACCTGCAGCACCTGGGTATGGAGAACGTTGAGGCGTGGGAACACGAACTGGGCGCCCGCCTGGTTGAGGGAGTTCAGAAGATCGATGGTGTGCGACTGCTCGGCCCCACCGACCCCACCAAGCGTGCTGGCTTGGTAGCCCTCGCAATCGACGGCGTGCACCCGCACGATGTGGGGCAGCTGCTCGATACTCGGGGCATCGCCGTGCGCGTGGGCCACCACTGCGCCCAGCCGTTGCACCGCTGTGCCGGCGTGACTGCCTCGACCCGTGCATCCACCTACATCTACAACACCACCGAAGACGTGGACGCTTTCCTGAAGGCGCTTGCTGAGGTGCGCCCCTACTTCGGCTTCTAAACGTAGATGCGTTAGACGCTAGCGCCCCAAATTTTTCAGACAGACCAACTGACGGAAGAAGAACACCGTGTCTCTTGAATCCCTGTACCAGGAAATTATTCTGGAGCATTCCAAGCAGCGTAGCGGCGAGCACCTCGTAGAGGTACCCGCCGGTCACGCAAGCGCCGATAACCACCAGTACAACCCCACCTGCGGTGACGAAATCAACCTGCGCGTGGTGCTCTCTGACGAGCTGAAGGATGGCGAGAAGACCATCGAGTCAATCTCTTGGGAAGGCGACGGTTGCTCCATTTCGATGGCTGCCGCTTCTGTGCTTTCTGAGATGGCTCCCGGTATGACTATCTCCGAGCTGCAGAGCCACGTGGATGCGTTCCGTGAGATGCTACGCTCGCGTGGCAAGGTGACTCTGGACGAAGAGGAGTACGGCGACATGGCGGCATTCTCTGGCGTTTCGAAGTTCATGGCGCGCGTGAAGTGCGCAATGCTCTCGTGGGTTGCTGTTGAAGAAGCTACCAAGGAAGCAGCAGCCAAGAACTAACTCTTCGCTGAGAATGTAGGCGGAAACGGCGGGGGAGTAGCTAGTATTTGAACGCCAATCGAAAATACCGAATGGCTACTCAACCTAAAATATTGCACGAGAACGTAAGCATGTGCGGTCAAAGCCTGCAGAAAATACTGGCTAAAACTCTTCGCTAAAATCTAGCGGTTAATTGTTTATCTATATAAGCTTTCTTTGATTTCAAGCGACGTATAGAAAATATGAGGCGGATACTACACTGTATCCGCCTCATATTTATATCTTTCCCTTTTTCCTCCAAAAAGGTGACTGGTAAAATAAAAGGACGAAGGGCGCCCAACCAGCACCCTCGAGAAACTCTTTTCGGACCCGCATACTCTGGGACGACAGAGAGAAGAAATAGGGCAATAATAAGAAAATATTTTCTCAATATTGCACATTCTTCACTTATTCTTAGGCTCTCACCCCAGACTGCGGATATGTTTCTCACCCTCCGGTACCTCAACCACACCGGAATACCCATCGCCGCTACCAACCACAAGGAAGCCCCATGATTATTGGCTACGCCGCAGGCGCCTACGACCTTTTCCACTACGGCCACCTCGAGATTCTCCGCAAGGCCAAGGAAAACTGCGACTACCTCATTGCAGGCGTTGTGCACGATGACGTCCTGGAAGTGACCAAGGGCCGCCGTCCCGTCATCCCCATCGAAGAGCGTGCCGCTATCGTCAGCCACATCGACTACGTGGACGAAGTGCACGTCGAAACCACCCCCGACAAACTCGAAACCTGGAAGCAGAAGCCCTTCAACGTCTTCTTCAAGGGCGATGACTGGAAGGGCACCGACAAGGGCAACGCCCTCGAAGCACGCTTCGCAGAGGTCGGCGTGGAAGTACACTACTTCCCCTACACCGAGCACACCTCCAGCACCAAGCTCCGCAAGGTCGTTGACCTGCTCGAAGCAGAGCACGACCTGCGCGTAGAGATGCGCCGCTTCGCCGAGCTGCTCGGTGAGCGCGAGTACTCCGAGGCGATTGTCGCTTCCTAACGTGCATAGGCCCTTATCAGGGCGCTAGAGCTCATAGAGACACATAAAGAACAGAGGATCCCCGCCGTAATTACTTACGACGGGGATCCTCTGTATATTGGCGTATCTAGCCGTATATCAGCTACACCTCAAAGGCGAGCGTCTAATAAGCCTTAGCGCTGTGCCAGCCACTTCTCAGCGGAGGTGCCCAGAACCTTCAGCACACGGCCAACCTGCGGCTCAGCAGCGGCAGCAATCTTCTTGCCCACCAGCGGGATGGAGCAGGAAACCTCACCGTTGACGTCCAGGCGGGTCTTGTCACCCTCGGGAATCAGGTGCTGGGTAGCCTGAGCGGACACGGGTACGCCGTTGACCTTCACCTCGGTGGAGACGGTGCGTGCACCATCAGCTGCCGGTGCGCTCACGGTGTCCACCTGGGTCATGGAGACGCCGCTACCGACGAACTTACGAGCGATGTCCGGTACGCGATCAGCGGGCACGGTGCGCTCGGTGGTTGCGGTGAACTCAGCGGAGGTGTCACCGGAAACGGAGAAGCTGTTGAACTCAACGCCAACCTCGGAGCAGACGAAGCGTGCGAAGTCCTCGCTGGAGAACGCCTCGATAACCTGCTCAACGCTTGCGTTGATAACGGTCGATTCCTGAACTGCCATAATTGTTCCTTTCGTAGTGCGCGAAAACCCCGCGCATTATCCCTTACTAAGGATACGGTGCGCGGGGTTTCGCAACCAATGTAAAGACGCGAATCCACCTGAGAATATGCCGTGAACAAGGGAAAACGTTCGCAGCCTCCCACAGGGTGGTTGGAGGATTCGCATGCCGGTCTAAAAATGTGGGAAGCACCCGGCAGGGTACCTCCCACACCGCATCACGAGGATGCTGAGCTTAGAAAGTAAGAAAACCTTAGGCGCTGGGAGCCATCGCGTCGATGCGAGCCATCTCAGCCTTGCCCGCACGGTGCGCGCGAGCAGCCTGCTTCAGGCGATCCCAGAAGGAATCCTTACGGTGGGTCTTGCCAGCGAGCAGATCCTGCAGTTCCTCGCCCAGCTGAGCTGCGGAAATCTCCGGAGTGGAGACGTACGGCTCAGCGGTACGGAACAGGGAGGGGTTCGCCAGAGCAAGATCGAGCTTAGCGAAGAGGTCTTCACGGCTCTCAACGACAACAGCGTGGCCGCGCTTCTCCATCAGAGTGGTGAAGGGGACCTGGTGGTTGTCAACAACCTCATCGAACTCTGCGCGGCGCGGAACAGCCAGGGGCAGAGCGCCGGTGCGGCGTGCATCCTGGATGGAACCGGGGCCGCCCTGAACCAGCACTACGCGTGCGGTTGCGTAGTAGTCCAGCAGTTCGGAGGCGGGAAGAAGCTTAAGGTTGTCTGCGTGCTTAATAGGCGCAGTGTGGCCGTGCTGCACGAGGCAGGTGACCTGCGGGTGAGCCTCAAGGTAAGCCTCAACCCAGCGCAGAAGACGATCAAAAGTGTGAACGTCGGTGCCGAGGGACACCACCAAATCGTAAGTCTTGGTAGGAATACGAACGGGCGCGACGGCAGGGGTAAATACGGGCAGGTCGAACTTGGAAGTATCAACACTGACGTGGGGGAAGTTCTGAATAGACATCGCCTATTCCTCTCTATGTATTTATCGGTAGTAACCCCGTATACCTGACGCAAAAATCCGGAGGGCATCATGGGTATACGCGGCGGCGTCGTGCCGGAGAAAATGGTGAGTAATCTCCGCATACGCTTCTCTGGCGAGTGGTTAGTTCGCTTGGATGGTGAGTCCACAGTGGAGCGCACGACTTATGCGTATCTGTATGTTTAATAAATACTATACCCTGAAAATAACGCCCCCAGCACACACGGGGACGCCATTTCCAGGATAAATTCATCACTCTTAGAAAATGGGATGAATCACACGAGAATCAGGGAAATTCTCCTGCTGCTCCTCACTCTGAACAATAATTCGATCAGCAAAGGTGTACAGCATCTTGCCGGTCATCGTCGGCAGAGTCGGGCGGTCAAAACACTCAATATAAAGAGTCTTTACGCCAAAAAGTTTAGCCGCAACAAAGAAAGGAACAGCAACACCCGCACCCGCAGAAACAACCGCATCCGGGCGTTCCTTCGGGAAAATACGAAATGCCAAGAACAAATTACGAATAGCGTTCTTAATATTTCGAGTGGTCGGGTAATACGCCCAATAGGTCTTCTCATCAGCAAGAGAAGATTCAACATCGGGCTGCTTAAAGCTAACCCACACACGGTCATAATCCTGCCACGCAGCAGAAGTAGCCGTCAGATGCTTCAAGTGTCCGCCACTGCTAGAAACCAGCAGAAGCTTCTTCTTCGGTGCCTGAGAGGAAGTTGCCTCAGTCATAGTGTTCTCCTAAAGCCCCAATACAAGAGAAAAATAAGAAGAGAAGATAAGGGTGAGCTGCCGGGTCCGGCAACACCTGTATCAACAGACCTGCCGCAACAGATCCGCCTCAACAGGCGTTACCTCACCCCACGCTCAAGGACGAAGGACTAACCCGCACAGAAGCGAGGCATCCATCAACAGAAACCCGATTACCCGCAATTACTCGCGGTCCAGGAACACAGCCAGAGCGTTCACGCCCTCAAGCTGATCCAGCTGAGCGAAGAGCTCACGAACCTGCTGCAGAGAAGTAGCCGCAGTCACCGGAATCAGAGCCACGCCGCCAGCTTGAACGAAACGCAGCTGGGTCGACAGGGGAGTAGCGGTGCTCAGGCTAATCACCAGAGGAGTCTCGCTCTTCTCAACCAGCGACTCGGGAGTGTGGCGGGTCAGAGCGTCACGAACCGAAGCGTAATCGGTGAAACGTGCGTACTCAGTGGGCAGAACACGCTGCAGCATCTGGTACAGGTGCTCAACACCGCGGTCGGTGCCGGGCAGAATCACAATGCCGGAAGCCCCCGCGCTCTTCACATCGCCGTCAGGAGCACCGATGGTGCGCAGCAGCATGAACGCGTCATTCGCCTCAGAGGTGGAACCCAGCTCGTGAACGGGGATACCGGCATCTTCCAGACGATCAGCGTAACCAACGTGACGCATGGTGCGGTCACGACCATACGCCAGCACAGCACCAATCAGCAGACCTGCAACAGCACCAACAATACCCATCTTCACCGGGCCAAGAGCCGAGGAAGAAGACGGAACCTGTGCCTCGCTCATCACACGGCCACCGGTGGTGGAAGTCAGCTGAATCTGAGCACGACGCTCCTGCAACTGAGAGAGCAGACCCGCACGGTTGTTATCACCCTCTAGGGCCGAAATCTGCTCATCAATCTGGTGCAGAGCAGAATCAACGCTGCTCTTCAGCGACTCGGAACGAACCTGCAGGTACGCGTTCGCCATAGCGTTAGCGTAACGTGCCGCATCCGTGCCGTTGGGGCGGGTCACCTCAATATCCAGAACAGCAGTCTGGGAGGTGCCAGTCACCTTGACGGAGTTCATCAGGCGGCTGGTCAGCTGAGCCTCAGAGAGGGTATCGCCATTCGCAATCAGAGACTTTGCTGCGTTCTGTGCAACCTCACGAGAGGCCGCAACGCGAGACTCGGTCGCAATATCCACCTTCGCGGAGTTAGCGCTACCGGTACCGGCGGGATCAACCACCAGCGGGTAAACAACCAGCGAAGCCTTAGAAGTGTACTTGCTATTGGTCATGTAGCCGTAGACGGCACCCGCCACAGCGAAAACCACAACCGACAGCAGAATCAGCAGACGGTGTCGGAAAATGCGACGTACCTGGCTGCCAAGGGTAACCGAGGAGGTATGAGAGGTGTTATCCATGAGGACATCCTTGAGGAAGAGAAACGGACACTAAATATCGGAGAAAAACTGTAGAAGAAGCGGAAGGCTAAGACTTCGCTCGGCGGGCGGAAAGGAAACGCTCAATACCGAGTGCTTTGCGGAAGCGGAACAACACCGCACCGTACACCGGCACCAGCAGCACCACGTACACGATGACACCCAGCACGCTCTGACCCAAGAAAGCCAAAGACGCCAGAGCACACACCGTCGGAACAGCCGCACCCAAGAATAGCGAAGGAGCCATCTCGCGAACCGAAGCGCGAATACCAACGAGGCGGAATACCTGGTAGCTCGCCAGGAAGGTATCAATCAGCAGAGCAGAGGCCCACGCCGTCACCGCACCGTACAGGCCCCAAACCGGAACCAGCGTGAAGTTCAAGGTCACAGCCACCACCAGCGAGGAGAGCTTGTTCAACAGCTGCCAGCGGCTCTTACCGCTCATCAGCAGAACAGACTGCACACCACCGGCACTCATCGACAGCATCGCCGCCGGGCAAATCACCCAGAGAATACCGGCGCCAGCCTCAAAGCCCTTACCGAAGAAATGCAACAGCACGGGGCCGAAGAACGCCAGAGAGAGGTAGAACGGCCAAGACAGTGCAGTCAACACGCGAGTGGTCGACAAGAAAATCTCTCGAGCACGATCCAGCTGACGGGTAGCCAACGCCGCACTAATCGACGGTCCGGTCACCACGCGTCCGGTGTGCTCAATCATGGTGCCCACACGAACACAACGGTTCACAGCACCATAGATACCACCGGCAGCGGCACCCAAGAATGCCGTCACGACCAGCACGTCAATCCACTCCAGGATCGTCTCCACAACGGTAGCGACACCGCGCGCAGAACTGAAACCCCAGAACGAACGGAACGTCTCAGTCGGAGAATCCTCAGAAGGAAGAACCTCCACATGCTCCTCATTGGGGAACGCCCGCTCCAAAAGCCACAGGGCAACCACCGCAGTAATCGCCACCGGAACAGTCCAGGCGTACACCAAATCCATGAGCTGGCCCGAGAACAGAACCACCAAACCCACAGCCGCAAAACGCAGCGTAGGAAGCAGAACATTCTGCAGAACCGTAAAGGTCACCACACGGTGCAGGCCACGCAGAGCACCGAAGAACACCGTCATCAGCGCCGCAACCAGAACGAAAGCCGAGCTGACGCGCATCGCCGCCTGATACTCCGGAGCCATCGGCACCAGTTCGGTGTAGATGTACACACCCGCCACCAGAAGCACCGAAGTCACCAGCGAAGGAATTAGACCGTACCGAATCAGCTGCGGAAGCACACCGTAACGACCCAGCGCACGCTGAGCGCTCATCGTACGAACCAAGCCAGTATCTGCACCGAAAGTCACCAGCGAAATCGCAATCGCGAAAAGCGCCATCAGACGGAAAAACTCGCCCGAACCCTCAGCACCAATACCGTTCGACACCACCATCGTGGTCACGAATGCGATACCCGCACCGTACATTACGCACAGCGAAGCAAGAGAGCCGCTCTTCGCCAGGCTGGGCTGCTTACCCTTAGCGGGAGCTTTCTTTGCTGGCGCATCCTTCGCGGAGGCGCTATCAGCCTGCGCCTTAGAATCGGCAGACTCAGCAGTAGCCGAGGTAACCCGACGGGAACCGGGCAGATGAGCACCCGCCACAGCAGCGTTCGTGTCTGCAGAATCTGTAGCTTCAGAATCCGCTACCAAAGACTCAGGGAGCGACTCCTTAGGGGCAAAGCCCTGAGCAGGAGGCACAATCGACAGAGCCGTGGTCGCCGGAAAACGACCCGAACGGATATCGTCCACCGTCGGAGCAAACTCATCAGCAGCAGGCTCAGCCTGCTCCGTCACCGGCTCCACGTACTCGCCGCTCTCACGCAGACGCGCACGGCGGCTAGGATGACCACCCGTCGAATACGCATCCTCGAAAGATGAAACCGCAGAAGTATCTAAACCACGAGGGGACTGATTCTTCGTCATAGCCCCTCACCATCCCGAATGGAACGAATGCACGCCATTGACGCGAGCATCAGAATGGTCAGCTGAGCAATATCGAAACTGTAGAAGATAAAGACGACGCAACATGCGACCGGAACGCTATGCAGCCAGTACCCGGACGTAGTCTTCACTCGCGCGCCGCTTGCCACAGTGCACACCATGAAGAGCGCGAACAGGGCCAGGCCCACGAAACCGAAGCAGAACATCAGAGTCCACAGGTAACCCTGGGTACCCATCGACACACCAATGCTCGGTTCCATACGCGGAGTGCCGTAACCGATAATCGGGGACTCTAAAGTCGCCTTCCAGGTGGCACGGTAGAGCGCCGCACGACCACCGGTGGAGTCCGAGTAGTCCTGACGACCCAGAATATTGTCCACGGTGCCCGAAGCGAAGAGCGCCACAACCACAGCCGCAATCGCCGCAATACCCATACCTACAGCACGCCAATTAGCCGCCAGGAACTGACGCAACAAAACGTACGCCGCGCTGATACCCAGACCAATGAACATGCCGCGGTTACTGGTTGCAATCGCCGGCACGGTAGAAAGCGCCATGCCAATCAGCAGAGCAATACGTAGCCAGATGGAACGCAGACGCAGCAGGCACGCCAGCATCACCGGGGTGAGCAGGGTGTACGCCAAACCCCAACTATTCGCGTAGGGGAACGGTGCGGAGGGACGAATATACGCCTCGGGAGCGCCCCACGGACGCTGAACCTCCGCCAGCGGCGGAAGCATGTAGTCGCGCACCAGCGGGTTCTGCATAAAGCCAGAAGGCATGATGAAGCTCATCGGGGTACGCAGACGGAATTCGGGGAAGAGAACACCGCCGTAACCCAGAACGATGAGAGTCACCCACAGGGTCGCCAGACCACCCAACAACCTGTTGAGGCTAATAGAGGAACGCGCGTTGTAGTAGTACAGGGCGTAAATGCCTGCACTGAGAATGTTCACAAAGCGCAGACCCCAACCGATCATGTCGGTGGAACGGGTCAGAGCAAGTGCCGCAACAACAACCCACACGCAGAATGCGCCCCACACCCACAGGGAACCGGGCACACGCACATTACCTCGAATGATGAGGTAAAAAAGCATGATCGCAGCCAGTACCAGCGGCGCAATCTGAAGCAACCCCATAGCCCACAGCGCCGGGAAGCCGTACAGCAACGCCAGCAGGGGCCAGGCGGGGAGCTTCTTCTGCGCTGTCGACATCGGGCGGATGCGCGCGCGGGCACGCAGAATACCGCTGGGCGGCGTACTAGCCGACCCCGCGGAATCCTTTAGCGCCACGGGCGAAGCACCCGGATGAGAAAGAACGGAAGAGGAAACCATGTCTGTGCGATACCTGGCTAGAGACCTCGACCGGTCTTCTGGACGAGATCAAGAAGCGTAGCGGGCTTAATAATGCCGGTGGATACAACGTATGCTGCCCAAGCACGAAGCTGCTTGGGGTCACGGCGCAGAGCGGCACGAGCGTAAGCGCGCGCCTCCTTGTTGTTGCCCAGAGACGCCTGAGCGTAGGCGATCTGACCGGCAATACGTGCCAGGCCTTTGGGGTCCTGCTCAAATTCGGGGAACTTACGCAGAATGTAGCTCAGACCGTCAACCATGGACTGCCACTTGCCGGAGAAGAAAGAGGGGCGGTCCCAGAGCACCAGAATCAGCGGCTCGGGTACGCTCAGCACATCGCCGTGGCGGGTTGCACGCAGCAGCAGGTCGTAGTCTTCACCGTACGCGGCGGGCAGCTCCTCATCGACCAGGCCGATGCGGGCGGGCTCACCGTCAACACCGAGCAGGTCCTCACGGGAGTACAGCATGGCGGAGGGGTGAATCTCAGTAATGCGCGAACGCAGGAAGTCCGCGAAGGTTGCGCGCTCGGGCGCCAGGCGTACGATGTCCTGACCGCCGGAGCGGACGGTAATACCCGAAGAGATAGCGGCTGCTTCGGGGTTTTCGCGCCAGAGAGCGACCTGCTGGGTGAGCTTGGACGGCATCCAGTAGTCGTCGTCATCGCAGAAGCCAATCATCTCGCCGCTGGAGGCGATAATGCCGCTGTTACGGCCGCCAGCCAGACCGCCGGAGCGGGTATTGGAGACAATCTTCAGAGCACGGTTCTCGCCGACCTCAATATCTTCGAGATGGTCGGGCTCAACGCGGTCAAAGACGACAACAACCTCAACGAAGCCACGGTAGCTCTGCTCAAGGATGGAGCGTACCGCCACGCGCAGCAGTTCGGGGCGCTTGCCGTTGGTTGCAATCACGGCGGAAACGGCAGGGTTGCGAGAGGTGAAGTGCATCATTGGGTTTCTCCTTACTCAGCGGGGGTCGCGAGGCTAACGTACTTGCGACGCATGGACAGCAGAACAGTTGCGGCGTTAGCCAGCAGAAGCAGCGCGTAGACGATGACGAATACGGGGCCGAAACCAACAAAAATGTAAATCCAGCAGAGGGTGCCAGCGTCCATGTGCAGGTTAATGAAGGAACGCAGGGGGCCACCGGTCGGAGGAGCCGCGGTCTTGCGGTTGTTGCGCAGCTGCTCAGCCAGAATCTGGCTCATGAAGTGACCTGCGGTCAGCGCGGTGAAAATCATCGGCATGGCAATAATCCAGCCGTTGAATGCGCTGGAACCGGTGAAGGAGTAATGCGCCGGGTACAGCAGGAAGGAGAGCAGGGTTGCCATGTGCACGGAGGGCACGCGGATGGAGTCGACTACGTGGTCGAGCCACTCACCGGCAGGGGAGGATGCACCGGTCACTCGAGCAACCTGGCCGTCAGCGGAATCCAGACCGTAACCGAGAGCGAAAAGCAATGCAACGCAGATACCCACACCAACGCTAGGCGGGCAGGTAATCAGAACGATGAGACCAGCTGCAGAACATGCAGCGGAAATTGCGGTGACGCCGTTGGGAGTGATGCCCAGTGCGACAGCTGCCGCGGCGAAGTAGCGTGCTACTCGGCGGTTGACCCAGCGGGTGTAGGCGGGAACGCCAATGCCGGGCTTCTGCGCTGCCTCAAGGGAGCGCAGGGTGTGGGAGAACTTCGCGGCAAATCCCGATGCGGGCGCGGAGTTCGGGGCGTGAGGTGCCTCAGAGGTGGACATGCACATTCCTTTTTAATCGGTGAGAGGAGTGAAGGAGAGTGAATTACTCCCTTTCGGGGCGGTTGCGAGAAAGTCCGGAAGTCCCGCACGCGAAAAAAGAGGTGGTTGGTCCCTTTTTCACATACACCACTATATAGATATTTTACAACGAGATAAAGTGCGACAGGGTGGGTGTGGTCAGGGTCAATAATTGTGTCGCAAAAAGCCCCTGACAATGCGCTTTAGTGCAGATTTGCGGGATTCATTAGGTGGGTTCGGCGTGCTGTTAGGCGGGGTTATCGGCGCTTTGTTCCTGTGAATTCTGGCTTTAGAAAATATTTCTGAACATTGTGCAGAGACACACATAACAGAATCACAAATAATGGGAATAAATGATGCAAAAAACACAGAAAAGTGGGGAGCATACGCAAATGGGGTTTGATTTCCTGAATCGTTCAGAAAATCAAACCCCATTTAGCTGAGATTGTCTAGAAGGTATTAGTTCCTTCGGGACTGCATCGGAACGCGGGTTCCGACTCCGTTATTGGCGACGCGTCGCTCGCCCTGGTCGGCTGCTGCGTTGTTCGCGTTATCGACCACGGGCTGCTCAGCCTCGTTTGCGGCGGGAGCCTCCGCCTCCTTGTCGGCTTCCTTCTCGGCGGGCTGCTCAGCAACCGGTGCCTTGGAAGTAGCCTGCAGATCGAAGCTCACGTTCGGTAGAATATTGCGTCGAGTGAATGCCGGGTGAACCTCAACAGCAATCAGGTTCTCGCCAGCCTTCAGCTGAGAAGCCGGAACCGTGAAGGTCACCGGAGTCTTCTGGGCCTCAGCGGTATCTACCGAGCTGGAAGCTACCACGCTATTCCACAGCTTGCCCCTGGTGTCGAAGTTGGAACGACCAACCTCTTCACCGTTGACACCCACCGCAATAGCGTCATCCGCGTAGGTGGTCAGCACCAGGTCGCGGCTCGCCTGCTCACGAGTGAGCTGGATGGTGGTGTAGGCGTAGATGTTGTGGCGGGTACGCACGAGCGGAACATTAACGGAGGTGTTGAGGTTACCGGTACCGACACCAATCGGGGTCTTGCCGGTCTGCCATGCTTCCTGCGCGATATCTTCCAGGGTGAAGTGGAAGTTGTACTTCCAACCGTACTTACGGTTGGGAGCATTGGCAGCAACCATGTACTTCCACTCGGATGCGTAGGGCAGAACAATCTGGTCCTTAGCGGCCTCATCCTTCTGATCGTCCTTAGGAGTTTCTTCCTTCGGTGCCTCAGTAGTTGCTTCTGCACTCGGGGTAGCGCTTGCCGAAGCACTGGGGTCAGCGCTCGCGGTCGGGTCAGCACTTGCCGTCGGATCAGCGCTAGGAGTCTCGGTCGCGGTCTCCGTGGGGGTAGGAGTCGGGCGAACCGGAGCTACCTGAACCGGAGTAGAGGCAGAGTAGTTATCCGAGGTGTCCACAGCACGCACAAAGTAACGTGCGTTATCGGTGTGGTCAATCTCGAACTTCGTACCCGAAGTGCTTGCAATGACGCGGTCGTCACGCAGAATCTGGTAGCGGACACTACCGGTATCCTGCACAGCATCCCAGGTCAGAACGTCCTTATCATCCTTCAGCTCAACCTGCAGGTTCTGCGGGGTAGCCGGAGGAGTCACATCGCGAGCCTCAAAGCGCGCAAAACCGACGGTATCCTGAGTGCCGTGAACACCCAGTGAACGGTGAATATCGCCGCCAACCCACAGGGTGCCCTTCGAATCCACGAAGGACTCCCAGATGCCGAAGCCATGGTCGCCCTTAATAGCGGGGGAGAACTCCGGCAGCATCTTACCGCTGTCCTTATCAAACGCGGCAACCAGCTTGACCGAGTGAATCACGCTCGAACCGCCCACGGGGGTCCGCTTGTTACGCGAATCCTGGTAGAGGAAATCACCGCAGTGGCAGGCGCCATAGATGGTGTTACCGTGCAGGTGCAGATCCTGGAAGTCGCCACCTTCGCGGGTAATCGCGGTGTAGGTGGGGGTCAGAGAGGCCTTATCGTAACGAGAGATGAGGTGCTCAGTACCGCCCACCCAGACGCCGGTACCGGCATCCTGGACGTCGAACTGGAAACCCCAAATTTTGGTTTCATTACGCAGGTCAGAGACATTAGCGCCGGCAGGAATCTCAGAATGCTGGTACGCCCACGGGCTGCCCTTCTGCATATGCTGAGTAATATCAGCCACGCGGTAGGCAAGGCCGCCGTTGAGCCAGGTGAAGTAACCGGCTACGTAAACATGAGAGTTATCAGCGGAGGCGCTAATACCGTTGACAGTACCGTTGAACACCTGGCGCCAGTTACGGTCTATACTCACAATACCGGGCACACCGTTAGAAGGCTCGCCCAACTTAAAACGGGCAATATTGCGCGAATACGCCTCACCCGCCTTTTCACTTTCATAAATGTGGGTAAAGGTGCCGCCAATATACACGTAGTCACCCTGACGGTGAATGGTCTTCACCGTCATGACCTCGGTACGAATGCGATCTTCGACTTTAACCTGGGCCCATTCAGGGGCAACTTCACCGGTCGTAGCGTCAACAACGACGAAGCTCTCATGCTTCTTACCGTTAACCAGGGTAAAGGTGCCGCCAACCGCCAGACGGTTATTCGGCAGAGCCTCAACAGCCTTCACCTGACCATTAACAGTCAGCTTGAAGTCGCGGCGCAACTCGCCGGTTTCCGGGTCAAAAGCAGCAATATTAGATTGCGCAACATGCTCACCGGTAGAGGACTCAAGGTACTCGAAGTCGCCGCCAATAAACACGCTGGAGGTGCCGTTGCCGTGATCGACCTCGGTGATGGCCTCAACATAGGTGTTCATCTCGCCGGTTTTACCGGAGGCGGTCTTAGAGCTGGTGCGCCAGCGCCAATCCGCCGAACGGCTACTGGGCAGGGCACGACGAGCGCTCGCCTGAGTACCGGAATCCGGGATAGCACCCAGATGCAAATCGTTCTGGGTCAGCTTCGGGCGCAGGAACATCTGGGTGTAACCGAAAGAGGTTTCACCGTTGCTTTCCTTACCGTAAATGTAGGAGTTCTGCGCATCGGTGATCGCCGGCTCAGAACCATCCTGGGAAATGGGAGCGTTCGCACCGTAACGGAAGCCCATACGGTAATCCTGCGAGGCCATTTCCTCAAAGAGCATCGTCCTGAAGCCGTAGTTCTGGCCGCCCAGCATATGGTCCTGCCACTCGCCGTTAAGCCAGTCCCTGCGGCCATTCTCGTCGTAGGAAGAGAACTCGCTAGGGTTCGTGACGACCGCGTTAGACCAGACAGCGTTCGAACGCAGAGCCCAGGTCCACTCGGAGGTCTGACGGCGCTCCACCGTCGCCTCCTGCCACTTAGTGCCAGAAGTGTTTACAGCGCGACGGAAACGGTAACCATCGGACAGCTGATCGGGGCGGGGGCCGTTGAGCAGCTGAGAAATAGTGGTACCCGAAAGCTGAATCGGGGTCTTTGCGGCGGGCAGGGAGCTCAGAGGCTTGCCCTGCTCGAGAGTCAAACCGGACGATGCGGGGGCGGCATCGCTGTAGAGCTGGGAGGTGTCACCCTGGCCCTCATAGTTTTCGGTCCAGCCGTCACGGCCCTCACCAATCTTGACCCAGCCGCCACCATCAGTCTCCTGATCGCAGTAGAACTGAGTCGGCTGGCTCATCGCGGGAGTGTACAACCAGTAGGCGCCGCTCTTTGCCTCGGGGTTAGCCTGCTTGGCTTCCCAACAGCTGGCGGCAGCACGCTCGGAGGTCGTGCCATTGTAGAAAGCAGAGTCCCTTTTATCCGCAGTCTGTTCGACAGCGGTACTCGGCGTAATAGCGGGGATAGCTACGGGCAAAGCCAAGGCCGTAGCAATGCTCAAGCAAAGAGTTGAGCGGGTTATAGCAGAACGAGAAAAGCCTGAGCCCGTCATGCCAAGGTGGGCTTTCATAATATCTCCAAATGAATGCCAAGAAATGTTATTGAACGCGCATCAACATTAATGCGCTATGGACGATAATGCGCGGTTTCCAGCGAATCATAGCTGGAAACCGGCATCTTTAGTTAGACCCTAACAATCAGGATTGTTCGGGAAATCATGGGTCGCAATCTTCCACTGACCATCGACCTGAACGAGGGTGTAAATATTGAGTGAACGCTTCGGAGAATTGTCATCCTTTACGGGCTGATTATTCTCGTCATAGATCTTCACAGAGGAAGAATCCATGCATACTTCCAGCATGCGCGCGGGCTGACCCTTGTACTGAGTTGCAGTCATACGGGGAGTGCCCACAACAGTGGAAGAACCTTCATAGTGCCAGCCTGCCAGTGCGTATTCGGAAGCCTGCACGGCAAACTCAGCGGCAGCGGAATCCACGGCTACAGCCTCGATGGAGCGAATCGTCTCGTCATCGAGAACGGCACGAGCCTGCTCAACGTTCTGCTGCTCAGCCTCTTCATCGCTGCTCGGGTCAGCGGTGCGTTCGGGAGAGGGAGCAGCGGAAGGAGCTGCCTTAACCTTAGTCAGAATGTTCTCAAAAGAATTGACCAGCTCGGTAGTCTTCTTAACTTCTTCAGCGTCAACGGGCACGGAAGAAGCGTTCTTCATTTCCTCAGCGCCAGTGTAAATCTCTTCAAGCTTCTGGCCGTCAGAAGAGGTCGCCTCACTCTTTGCCCCATCCTTTGCCTCAGCCGAAGCCCCAGAGGAAGCATTGGCGGATGCTTCTGCGGTGCCCTGCTCAGAAACCTTAGGGGAAGCGCTCGAAGACTGAGCGGAAGAAGCGTGTGCAGAAGCGGAAACACTTGCGGAAGCAGAAGCGGAAGAAGAGCTATCGGAGCTCGGGTTTTCAGTAGCGCAACCGCTCAGAACCAGGGCGGATACCGCAACGGTGCCCAGGGTGCCCAGAAGCCGGGACCGGGAGGACTGCTTGAAGAATGATGACATAGGAAGCCTCTTTAGTGGTTGGAGTGAGAATGACTATATTCCGGAAGATAATACCTCGCACAATGGCAAAGCACCTAAAGGCTAACACGCAAAGCTGGGAAAACACTTAGACCCGCAAAAATAACGTTTTTATAAATGATGAGAATAAGCCCTAAATAATGCTCTATTTTTGCCCGAATGGAAGATAAATATATATCTCTGAATGAAAGAACCTTCATGTAAATGAATGAAATAGATTCACATTGTGCAAAAAAGTCCCGGGCTGGTCATGAACCAGCCCGGGACAATAGGGCGAACATCACTAAAATTCTTTGTCACAAAAGTGGATATCGCCCTGATGAGGGGTTATGCTGCCTGGACAGCCTCGGTACTTGCCGAATAGTTATCTGCAGTATCTACCGCGCGCACATAATAGCGGGCGCCATCGCGGTGATCCACCGAATAGCTCGTACCCGTAACCGTCGCAATAGGACGATCATCGCGCAGAACCTGGTACTTCACCCTGCGCTCGGAAATACCCGACCACGTCAGCTGATCCTTGGAACCGTTCGTCGTGACCTTCAGATCGCTCGGGGGAGCCGGAGGGGTCACATCACGAGGAGCATAACGCGCGAAGCCAATAGTCGGCTGTACGCCATTAGCGCCCAGCGACTTACGGATATCGCCACCAACCCACAGGGTGCCCGTGGAATCCACGAAGGACTCCCACACACCGTATCCATACGCGCCGTTCATAATCGGTGCGAACTCCGGCAGCATCTTGCCGCTGTCCTTATCGAACGCAGCTACCAGGCGAATGGTCTGAGCATTAGTCGCGTTCTCCCACTCCGAATAGACAGTGTCTGCGCCCTGGAAGAGGAAATCGCCGCAGTGGCACGCACCGTAAATAGTGTTGCCGCTCAGGTGCAGATCCTGGAAATCGCCACCCTCACGAGTAATCGCACTGTCCGTGCGGCGCATCGAGCTTTTCTCGTAACGGGTAATCATATGCTCGGTGCCACCCACCCAGACGGAGGAACCAGCATCCTGAACATCGAACTGGAAGCCCCACATCCTGCGCTCGTTTTTCAAATCCCAGGTTTGGGCATTCTTGGGGGTATACGAAGGACGGTGGTGCCAAGCTACCGGGTTCGTGCTACTGCCTTGCATATGAGCGAGACGGAACGCCTCCTGGTTATTCAGCTGGGTGAAGTAACCAGCGACGTACACATCGGCATTGCCCTCAGAAGCGCTCACGCCGTTAACTGTGCCATTAAAGACCGGACGCCAGTTCCAGTCCACCTCACCGTTGCTCAACTTAATGCGAGCCAGGTTCCTCGCATACGCGTAGGTGGGGGAGGTCTGGCCCTTCAAGTGAGTGAAGGAACCACCAATGTACAGGTAGCCATCACGCACGTGCAGGGTCTTAATCTGTACCGGTACGGAAGCAATGCGGCTAACCACGCGGATATCCCAGTCCTTAGCAACCTGACCGGTCTGCGGATCCAGAATTACAAAACCGTTGTAGTACTCGCCGTTCACCTGGTCGAAAGAACCACCCACAGCAAGCAGGCCGTTCGGCAGAGCCTCAACCGACTTCACCTGACCGTTAATCTTCGGGCGGAAGGAACGGCGCAGCTCGCCGGTACCCACCTCGTAACCAGCCAAGAAAGCCTGCTCAACCTTCTCGCCGCTTGCCGACTCAACATACGCGAAATCGCCACCGGTAAAGACAGCGCCACCGACCTCGGTGATCGCCTCAACCTGGGTGTTCATCTCGCCGTTCTTACCGGTTCCGGTATCAGCGCTGGTACGCCACTTCCACTTCTCGGAGTAGCTATTGGGTAGCGCGCGGCGGTTACTTGCCGCAGCGCCCTGCTGGCCATAATCATGCAGACCCTTAGCCACCAAATCGTTCTGAGTCACCTTCGGGCGCAAGAACATCTGAGTAAATACCAGGGGAGTGGTCGAATCATCCGCCGGGCGGTAAATATACGCCGAAGGACGGTTCATCAGGTAGGTCTCGGTCCACCATGTAATCTTGGCGTTGCGACCGTAGGTGAAGCCCAACTTGTAGCCCTGCGATGCCTTCTCTTCGAAGTTCAGGGAACGGAAGTCATCAGAATCATGGGTGAAGATGTTACCAGCCACCTGACCACGGTTGGCGTAGTCATAACGGTTACTGTACTGCCAGGTGTTTTTGACCGAAATATTTGACCAGAACATCTTCGAACGCAAAGTCCAAGTCCATTCGGTACTGGAATCACGGTGAGCCTTAAAATCCTGCCAGGTAGTGCCCTCAACGTTCATCGCGCGATGGAAACGCACGCCATCGGGCAAATCCTGCGGACGGGTACCGTTCAGTAGCGCGTTCACGGTCACGCCGGAGAGCTGCACCGCATCAAAGCCGGTCGGGTTCTTATACAGCTGATCGGCATTACCGCGACCGTAGTAGTTCTCAGTCCAGCTCTCACGACCGCGGCCAATCATAACCCAGCCGCCGCCATCAGTTTCCTGATCGCAATAGAACTGCTCAGGAGCACTCATCGCAGGGGTGTACAGCCAGTACGCGCCGCTCTTGCCACGCGGATTATTCTGCTTAACCTCCCAGCAGCTCGCAGCCGCGCGCTCGCTCGACGAACCGTCATAGTAGCGTGCATCAGCAGCCTGCGCGCCCGAAGCAATCGGACCCAAAGAAGCCGCAACCATCGCAAAAGAAGCAGCCGCCGCACCCAAAGCACGGGACCCGGAGCGAGAAGCTACGCGAGAGCCCTCAGAAGCGGAGGAAGCAGCACCCTGCGCGCGCCCTCCACGCGTGAACGGAAGAAAATTCATTTGTCTCTCCTAGAGACCTCAACCGGCACACAGCAGAAAACTGCAATTCACACAGCAACACCCACCCCACACAAGGCACAGCATAGTGACCAGGCATCGGGGTAAGGGGGAAGCGTTATGAACTGCGCTAACAGCGAGTCTGTAGCCGGAATCAGTGAGTGTAGTTATCGGAAATTGAATGAATACGCCCCACCCCTCACGCACGAAGCCAACAGTGGCAACGCACCCGTACGAAGCGGAACGCTAAAAATCTGTGAAGTTTCCTCTGTCGTACCAACAGCGAAGAAACACCACAGATCAAGATTCAGCCCATCATCGGAAAGGACGGAAGCAACCCATCCGACGCAATGAATCCCAACCCATCATAGCCGCCACAGGGGCGAAGAGATAGCAAACTGGGAAAACCGGACCGAACCAAAACTATAGAGGGCATACACCCCGGGTGCACCGCCGCCTGATTCGGACCCCGCAAACCCTGCAGAGCCCGAACCAGGCGGCGGCTCAAAGAAACTAGATCAACAATCTGACCTAAGCCTGAGCAGCTCCCGTGGAAGCCGAGAAGTTCTCAGACGCATCGATGGAACGCACATAGTAGCGAGCGCCATCAGTATGCTCAACCTCGTAGCTGGTGCCCGAGACCGTAGCAATCACACGGTCATCACGCAGCACCTGGTAGCGAGCACCGCTCTCACGAACACCAGACCAAGACAGCTTATCGGTCGAGCCATCACGCTGAACCGACAGATTCGACGGAGTCGACGGGGCGGTCACATCGCGAGGAGCAAAACGAGCAAAACCGACAGTGCGCTGCTCACCATTAGCACCCAGCGAACGGTTAATGTCGCCACCAACCCACAGGTTGCCGCGAGAATCCACGAAGGACTCCCAAACACCGTAGCCGCTAGCGCCCTTCAGAACCGGGCTGAACTCGCCGATGACTTCGCCGCTATCCTTATCGAACGCTGCGACCAGGCGCATACGGTGAACCGCCTTCGATTCCTTCCAATACGTGTGGTAGCCGGTCGAACCCTCGAAGAGGACATCACCGCAGTGGCACGCACCGTAAATGGTGTTACCGCTCAGATGCAGATCCTGCCAGTCGCCACCGTACTTAGAGATAGACGAAGAAATACGGCCGTAACCGTTCTTCGAGTAGTTCGCAATCAGGTGGTCAGCGCCGCCAGTCCACACGGTCGAACCAGCATCCTGAACATCGAACTGGAACGCGTACACAATGCGGTCAGTAATGTTCAGCTTCAGCGACGGCTCCCACTCCCACTTAATGTTCGAAGCGTTAGAACCATTCAGCGCCGCCAGGCGGAACGCGCGCTGGTTATTCAGCTCAGTGAAGTAACCCGCAGCGTGAACAGTCGAGTTGTCGGATGCAGCGGTAATACCGTTGACCGTACCGTTAAAGTTCGGGCGCCAGTTCCAATCCACCGCACCGTTCGAGAGCTTAATACGAGCGGCACCACGCGAGTAAGCGTACGCCTTAGACGTATTGCCCTTTACATGGGTGAAGTTACCGCCAATGTAGAGGTAACCATCCTGAACCAGCAGGGTCTTCACCTGCGCGGCAGCACCATTACGGCGCTGAATCTGAAGATCCCACGTGCGGTCGATCTGGCCGGTGGTTGCGTCCAGAATGACGAAGTGGTTGACCTTCTCGCCGTTAACCTCGGTGAACTCGCCACCAACTGCCAGGCGGTTATTCGGCAGAGCCTCCAGAGCCTTAATCTGACCGTTGAAAGTCGGACGGAAAGAGCGAACCAGTTCGCCCGAATCCACGTTATAGCCCGCCAGGTACGACTGGTCCACGCGCTCGCCACCAGCCGACTCCACATACTTGAAGTCGCCACCGGTGAAGACGGTGTCGCCCACCTGAGTAATAGCCTGAACGTAGGTGTTCATCTCGTTCTTCTTGCCGGTGCCAGTCTGCTCACTGGTGCGCCAACGAACGGGCATCGTGTAGCTATTGGGCAGAGCACGACGGTTGCTAGCGGCAGAGCCAGAACCAATTTGCGAGAAGTTCAAGTCACGCTGAGTCAGCTTCGGACGCAGGAACACCTGAGTAAAGGGGATGGAGTAACCAGCGGAACCACGCTTGTGGTAAATATATGAATCCGGATTCTCATTACCGAAGTTCACCAGCGCACCGTACGCAAAACCAATCTGGTAGCCCTGGTTCGGGTTCGCGAAGAAACGAACAGAACTGGTGGTAATACCCGGAGCCATCTCCGAGGGGGAACCGCCCATACGCGCAGTGCGGTTAATACCGGCACCGGTGAACTTCACGGTGCCCCAACGCTGACCGTAGCTCATCGCCCAGGTCCACTGCTCAGTCTGAGGACGCTGAACATAAACGTTCTGCCACTGGGTGCCCCTTGCATTGTGGGCACGGTGCAGGCGCATGCCGTCGGGAAGGTCCTGAGGCTTAATGCCGTTCAGCAGGGCATCGACAGTGTTTGCGGGAAGCTGGACGGGAGTAAAAGCGGAGGGACCCGTGGGGTTCTGGTGCAGTTGACTCGGGTCGCCGGTGCCGTTGTAAGACTCGGTCCAACCCTCACGACCGCGACCAATCATGACCCAGCCGCCGCCATCAGTTTCCTGATCGCAGTAGAACTGCGCCGGGCCGCTCATCTGCGGGGTGTACAGCCAATAAGTGCCAGAAGAGGCAGAAGGATTAACCTGCTTGACCTCGTAGCAGGAAGCAGCCGCCTTATCGCTGCTGGAACCATCATGGGTGCCGGTAGCAGCCGAAGCGGGAGTAGTAGGAGTAAGCGGTGCCGCAGTGAAAGCGGTACCAAAAGCGAGTGCGAAAGCGGCCCACTTTTTAGCAGACCATGAATGGGCATGGCGCTTTTCAGCGGGTTTGTTCGTGTATGTGGTTGTCATATGCGTCTTTCTGATGCGACGTTCCGGAAGAAACATCGAAAGATACGGTGAATTTAGCGCACTAGAAAAACCGCAGTAAATACTGAAAACCTGAGGTTGGTTGGAAGAGGTAAACAGAATCCGGAAGGGGATATACTGTCTGGTTTTTCTGTAAGCGTTAATGATTAGGGTACAGGATTAAGCTGTGAAAATAATGGTGCACAAAGTGCAAAGATGCCCGTGAGTGTGTGATTTGCGCCCCATGCGATGAACGTTGTGGCACAGGAACAGACACGGAAGAAAACCATACTCAAATATCACCCACGAAAGCGACAATCGAGTGCAAAAAGGAATATATTCCGTCACAGAAGAGTACAAGAGAAAAATGCCAGAAAAAGCAGACAAGTCCTACAATGGAAAAGCCGCAAAAAACACCCCAAAACGCACAAAAAGCACCGTGAGATAAAGGCAAATTCACTCGGACACCCCAACCGGCACCGCCCAATACCGACCATCCATAGAAGCCCTCCACCAGCTCAACCGCCGCAAGCGAAGACCCCAGATTCAGGAGAACCCGTGAGCACCACCCGAAAAGCTACCGCACAGCCCCTCGAGGCACCCCTGCACCCCCTCCTGAACACCCTCAACCAACTCAGCAGCTGGGCCGCAATCCGCACCGCCGCCTCCGCGAAGCCCACCGAACGTAGCGCACGCACCCTCATCGGCGCCGTCGCCGGAACCCACGCCGCGCTCATTGCAGACATCTCCACCGCAGTACGCGACACCACCGCTGAAGCGCTCAGCCTCATTATCGCCCCCACCGACCGCCAAGCAGAAGACCTCGCCGCAGCCCTGCGTTCCTACCTGCCCGCCGCAGACATTGCGCTCTTCCCCGCCTGGGAAACCCTGCCCCACGAACGCCTCTCACCGCGTTCCGACACCGTAGGCCGCCGCCTGCAGGTACTGCGCGCCATGACCGGGGATGCGGCTAACCGCCCGCAGGTCGTCATCGCGCCCGTGCGTGCCGTCATCCAGCCCATCGTCACCGGCATCGAAAAGCTCGAACCCGTGCACCTGGTTCGTGGCGAAGAATACCCCTTCAAGGATGTGGTGCGCGGCCTCAACGACGCCGCATACTCCCGCGTAGACCTGGTTGCCAAGCGCGGCGAATACGCCGTACGCGGCGGCATCATCGACGTCTTCCCGCCCACCGCAACTACCCCCGTGCGCCTCGAATTCTTTGGCGACGAACTCGACGAAATGCGCCACTTCTCCGTCGCCGACCAGCGCACCCTCAGCGGGGGAGAGGAGCTCACCGAACTCACCCTGCTGCCCTGCCGCGAACTGCTCATCACCCCCGAGGTCATGAGCCGCGCCGCACGCCTGAAGGCAGACTACCCGGCAGCCGCAACTATGTTCGAAAAGATTGCCGGCGGAATCTACGTCGAAGGCATGGAATCACTCACCCCGCTACTCATCGAATCCATGAACACCCTCACCGAGCTACTGCCGGCTGGGTCCATGATTATCAACGTCGAACCCGAGCGTGTGCGTGCCCGCGCCGAAGACCTCGTCGCCACCAACGAAGAATTCCTCGCCGCCGCCTGGGACACCTCCGCAGAAGCCGACGCAGTAGCACCCATCGACCTCGGACAGCTCCGCATGAGCGACAGCGGATTCCGCACCATCGACCAAACCACCACACAGGCACTCGAAGACAAACTCAGCTGGTGGGAAATCACCGAACTCGTCACCGACGCAGACCTGCTCGAAGACGCCGCCGCAGGCGCACTCGAAAACCAGAGCATCGCCGACGCCATCGAAGACGGAATCGACACCTACACCGTCAACGCCACCCCCGCAACCGCATTCAACGGCTCCGTCGAACGCATGCTCAGCCAGGTCGGCGACCTCATCCAGCAACAGTGGACCGTCCTCGCCCTCACCAACGGCCGCGGCTCCACCGACCGACTCATCGACCTCTTCCACTCCGGCGAAGGGGCACCCGCCGTACCCGCAGCCCGCCGAACCAGCCTCGAAGCCGACCCCGCCGGCGACCTCGAACACGGCATCGTCGAGGTCTGCGAGGCACCCGCCTCCGCAGGTTTCCTTATCGAGGAGGCTAAGCTCGCCGTCTTCACCGAAGCCGAACTACTCGGCCGCCGCGGAACCTACGCACCCCGAGGCGCCGCAGGACAGAAATTCAAGACGCGCCGCCGCCGCAACGCCGTCGACCCGCTCGCGCTGAATCCCGGTGACTACGTGGTGCACGAACGCCATGGCATCGGCAGGTTCGTCGAGATGACCTCCCGCCCGGTTGCTGGTGCATCCCCGGTCAACGGCGTGCAGCCCATGAAGGAATACCTTGTCATCGAGTACGCCCCCGCCAAGCGCGGTGGCGCGCCCGACCGCCTCTTCGTACCCTCCGACCAGCTGGATTTGATCTCCAACTACGTGGGGGGCGAGAACCCGAGCCTGTCCAAGATGGGCGGCAGCGACTGGGCTAAGACCAAGTCCCGCGCTCGCAAGGCAGTCAAGGAAATCGCCGCCGACCTGGTGAAACTCTACTCGGCACGCCAGGCCTCGCGTGGTCACGCCTTCGCCGCAGACACCCCCTGGCAGCGAGAGCTGGAAGAGTCCTTCCCCTACAACGAGACTCCCGACCAGCTCACCGCCATCCACGAGGTAAAGGAGGACATGGAGAAAGAAATCCCCATGGACCGTCTCATCTCCGGCGACGTGGGCTTCGGCAAAACCGAGGTCGCCGTACGTGCCGCGTTTAAGGCGGTACAGGACGGCAAGCAGGTCGCGGTGCTCGTGCCCACGACCCTGCTCGCCCAGCAGCACTACGAGACGTTCAGCGAGCGCTTCTCTGGCTTCCCCGTGAAGATTCGCGTGCTCTCCCGCTTCCAGAAGGCGAAGGAAACCCGCCAGATTACCGAAGAAATCGCCTCCGGCGCGGTGGACGTGGTGATCGGTACCCACCGCATTCTCTCCGACAGCGTAGTGTTCAAGGACCTGGGCCTGGTCATTATTGACGAGGAGCAGCGCTTTGGCGTGGAGCACAAGGAGAAGCTCAAGCAGATGCGCACCAACGTGGACGTGCTCGCCATGAGTGCAACCCCGATTCCGCGCACCCTGGAAATGTCGCTAACCGGTATTCGTGAGACCTCCACCCTTGCCACCGCGCCGGAGGAGCGCCACCCCGTGCTGACCTTCGTCGGCCCGCGTACCGACAGCCAGATTACCGCCGCGATCCGCCGCGAGATCATGCGTGAAGGACAGGTTTTCTTCGTGCACAATCGCGTGGCTGACATCGACGATGTTGCCGCCGAAATCGGCAAGCTCGTGCCGGAGGCGCGCATCGCCACCGCCCACGGCCGCATGAGTGAATCGCGCCTGGAGCAGATTATTGTGGACTTCTGGGAGCGCCGCTTTGACGTGCTGGTGTGCACCACCATCGTGGAGACCGGCCTGGATATTTCGAACGCGAATACCCTCATTGTCGACCACGCCCAGAACTACGGTCTGAGCCAGCTACACCAGCTGCGTGGCCGCGTGGGCCGTGGTCGCGAGCGCGCCTACGCCTACTTCCTGTACCCGGTGGATAAGACCCTCGGCGAGATTGCGCACGAGCGTCTGAAGGCGGTGGCGACCCACAATGAGCTGGGCGCTGGCCTGCAGCTTGCGATGAAGGACCTGGAGATTCGCGGTGCCGGCAACCTGCTTGGCGGCGAACAGTCCGGTCATATTGCCGGTGTTGGTTTTGACCTGTACCTGCGCCTGGTCGGCGAGGCGGTCGCAAACTACCGCGGCGAGAAGGAAGAGCGCGAGGTCGAGACGAAGATTGACCTGCCCGTCAACGCGCATATTCCGCACACTTACATTGATTCTGAGCGTCTGCGCTTGCAGGCATACCGTCAGATTGCTGCCGCCGATACCGAAGAGAAGATCGCGGAGGCTCGTGAGGAACTGGTCGACCGTTACGGCGAGCTGCCGGAGGCGGTAGAGAACCTGCTTGCCGTGGCGACGGTGCGTATGCACGCTCGTGCCGCCGGTATTCATGAGCTGGTGGTGTTGGGGCCGAAGGTTCGCGTGGTAACCGCTACGCCGCTGCCGGAGTCCCGCCAGATGCGTCTGAAGCGCGTGTACCCTGGCTCCACGCACGCCCAGCCGAAGGGTATGGACACCTGGCTGACGCTGGTTCCGCGCCCGAAGACCATGCCGGTGGGCGGCAAGGACCTGGTGGACGGCGCGATGCTGCAGTGGGCTGAGAAGTTCATCAACTCGATTTATGCCGAGAAGCCGCAGGCTCTCGAGGAGTAGAGACCTACAGGGGTAGGTGTCGCCCTGTCATATCGGGCGGCCGAACCATGATGCCGAACCATGAAGATGCTCGCCGTGCAGGTTGCCACAATATGGCATATCTGCACGGCGAGTGCGTTTGCCCCGTAGGGGCGGCATAGCTCACAATTAAGGCATGACTTCAACGGTGAACTATGCATCTCAGCGAATTGTAATTATTGGTGGTGGCCCCGGCGGCTACGAGGCAGCGATGGTGGCTGCCGCATCCAACGCGGACGTGACTCTGATCGAACGCAACGCCATTGGTGGCTCCGCCGTTCTGACTGACGTTGTGCCCTCTAAAACCCTGATTGCTACGGCGGATATGATGACCCGCTTCTCCGAGGCGGGTAGCCTGGGCATTGAAAACACGAAGGGTAAGGCGCCGCAGCTTCGTGTTGATATGGACCGCGTGAACCGCCGAGTCCGTGACCTGGCCCAGCAGCAGTCTGCCGATATTAAGCGTGCCCTGGCCTCTGCTGGCGTGAAGATTATTCACGGTACCGGTAAGCTCCTGGACCGCCACACCGTGCAGGTGACTGATGAGGCGGGTCTGGTCTACCCCCTGCACGCGGACTTTGTGCTGTTGTCGGTGGGTACGCATCCGCGTGAAATGGCGACCGGTATGCCTGACGGCGAACGCATCCTGACCTGGACTCAGCTGTACAACCTCTCCGAGGTTCCCGAGGAACTGATTGTGATTGGTTCGGGTGTGACCGGTGCCGAGTTCGCTTCGGCGTATAACGGTCTGGGTTCTAAGGTGACCCTGGTGTCTTCGCGTGACCGTGTGCTTCCCGGTGAGGATGAGGACGCAGCTCGCGTGCTGGAGGACGTCTTCGAGCGTCGCGGCGTGCGAGTGATGCCGCGTTCCCGTGCGGTTGCTGTTGAGCGCACCGAGGATGGCGCCGGCGTCATCGTGACCCTGTCGGATGGTCGTAAGGTGTCCGGCACTCACTGCCTGGTGGCTATTGGTTCGATTCCGAACACTGAAGATTTGGGTCTGGAAGCAGCCGGTGTGGAGCAGACCCCGAGCGGTCACATTAAGGTGGACGGTGTGTCCCGCACGAGCGTGAACAGCATTTACGCCGCCGGTGACTGCACGGGCGTGTACCCGCTGGCTTCCGTGGCCGCGATGCAGGGTCGTATCGCTATGGCGCACATCCTTGGTGATGCGGTGCGTCCGTTGCGTACCGATAAGGTCGCGGCGAACATCTTCACCTCCCCGGAGATTGCGACCGTGGGCGTGAGCGAGAAGGACCTTGCCGAGGGCGCCTACCGTGGCGACGCGGTGACCCTGCAGCTGAGCACGAACCCGCGTGCGAAGATGATGGCGATGCGCGACGGCTTCGTGAAGATTTTTGCTCGCCGCCACTCCGGCACCGTCATCGGTGGTGTGGTGGTTGGTCAGCGTGCTTCCGAGCTGATTTACCCCATTGCTCTGGCGGTGGAGAAGAAGCTCGCGGTGGACGACCTGGCGGACACCTTCACGGTTTACCCCTCGCTCTCTGGCTCGATTGCTGAGGCTGCGCGCAAGCTGCACACTCGCGGCCTGTAAGCCGCGTATAGATACCCTGGGCTTGTAGAGAGCCGGTATCTCTGAAACGCACAAAAGCGGTGGGGGTCGCCTCCTGAATTCCTTAGATTCAGGAGGCGACCCCCACCGCTTTGCTGTAGAGACGCCTTAGCCCCTGCGAAGTTTTACTTCGTGGTGCTGACGGCGTTCATATCCACGTCACGGGTTTCGTGAGTGAGCAGGATGAAGACAACACTCAGGATCGAGGCGAATGCCAGGTAGCCGCCCACTGCAGCCACACCGTAGGAAGTGTTCAGCCAAACAGCCACGAACGGGGTCAGTGCCGCACCGAGGATGGACGCCACGTTGTAGGCGATACCGCTGGCGGTGTAACGCACGTTAGTGGGGTACAGCTCCGGCAGGTATGCGGACATGGAACCGAAGGACAGACCCATCAGGCACATACCGATAAAGATGAAGAGGGTAACCACAGCGGCGTTTGCGTTCGCGCCGGTACCAACAACGGAGGGGGAGATGAACAGACCGAAGGACAGACCGAAGACAGCCATCGCGATGGTGGTCCACAGCTGCTGGGTGCGGCGGCCGTACTTGTCAGCCAGCCAACCCGAGATCGGAATGAAGATCGCGAAGCCAATAATGGAGATCAGCTGAATGATCAGGAACTCGCGGTAGGGGATCGCTAGGCCGCCCTTATCCGCCTTGCCGATACCGTAGGAGAGGACCCAAGCGGTCATCAGGTAGAACAGCACGTAGCATGCCACCATGATGAAGGTGCCCTGAATCATGGGCCACCAAGCGACCTTGAACGCCTCAACGAGCGGGGTCTTCACCTTCTCATTGTTAGCGGCAGCCTTGGCGAAGACGGGGGTCTCCTCCAGCTTGAAACGCACGTACAGACCAACGGCGACCATCACGATGGACAGCAGGAACGGAATACGCCAACCCCAAATGAGGAAGGGGTGCTCGAGGTTCTTCGCGTCGGTTGCGGAGTTGAAGGTAATCCAGCTGGTCAGCAACAGCATGAAGCCGTTCGCAAGCACGAAGCCGATGGGTGCACCCAGCTGAGGCCACATCGCAGCGCGGGCGCGCTTGCCATCCTCAGCGTATTCGCTCGCGAGCAGCGCCGCACCGGACCATTCGCCGCCCAGGCCCAAGCCCTGGCAGAAACGCATAATGGTCAGCATGGTCGGTGCCCACAGACCAATCTGGTGATAGGTGGGCAGCAGGCCGATGATGAAGGTTGCCAGACCCATGGTGAGCAGTGCACCGACGAGGGTAGCCTTACGACCGATCTTGTCGCCGAAGTGGCCGAAGATCACTGAACCGAGGGGGCGCGCGATGAAGGCGACGCCGAAGGTAGCGAAGGAAGCCAGAAGCTCGGTGGTTGCGTCCTTCGAGGGGAAGAACAGTACGGGGAACACAGCCACTGCTGCAGTGGCGTAAATGTAGAAATCGTAGAACTCGATGGTGGTACCAACGAGCGAGGCGAGAATAACTCGACTGCGAGGAGTCGTATTCTTCACCGGTGCAGCAGACGCTTTCGTGTCGGATGCAGAAGCGCTCATGAGGAAAACTCCCGAGATGGTGAATTTGTGTGTACACATGGAGCCTGAGGTAGGTGTTCCGTTGCCGGTCAGCGCGGGAGGCGGGTGTGCCGTAGGCGCGTACTGGGTGCCGTGACCGCACCGGGTGGGGTGCGGCAGGCGTCGGATTCTGAAAGGCTCCTCTAAAGTGCAACATTATAACTCTGTTCAGAAAAACCCAAACAAATACAGCCACTATCTGGACGCGAACACAGGGGTTAGCGGCGTAAATCCCACCTAAACAGGCAAGAGCGGACATAGAAAATCCCCCGGAAAGATACGAGGTATTACCTCATACCCTTCCGGGGGATTCGTATAGCCTATGGCGCTCGCAGTCGCGAGACCTCAGTACCGAGCGAAGTGTTACTTGATGGTCGCCAGCACCGCGCCGGAGGTGACGGTATCGCCCGGCTTAGCCGACAGACCCGAAACCTTACCCGCCTTGTGTGCGGTAATGGGCTGCTCCATCTTCATTGCCTCCAGCACCAGAATCAGGTCGCCCTCAGCGACGGTGTCGCCGTCAGATGCGGCAACCTTGACGATGGTGCCCTGCATGGGGCTGGTCAGCTCATCGCCGCCACCCTTCGCCGCGCTACGTGCCGAACGGGACTTGCGGGTCTTGGCGGCGGGCTTAGCGGCAGGCTTGGTGCCGCCACCCAGATCAGGCAGGGACACCTCCAGACGCTTGCCGTTGACCTCAACGACCACGGTGGTGCGCTCATCCTCATCCGAATCCACGCTGCCGGGTGCACCGGAGTACATGGGGATGGTGTTGTTGAACTCAGTCTCAATCCAGCGGGTGTGCACCTTGAACTCGCCGCCCTCAGCCGGCGCGAAGGCGGGATCATCCAGCACGACGCGGTGGAACGGAATGACGGTGGGCATACCCTCAATGGTCAGCTCAGCCAGGGCACGGCGGGCACGCTGCAGAGCCTGCTCACGATCCGCGCCGGTAACAATGAGCTTAGCCAGCATGGAGTCGAAGTTACCGCCGATAACGTCGCCAGCCACGAAGCCGGAATCCCAGCGCACGCCGGGGCCGGTGGGCACGGTCATCTTCTCAATCGTACCGGGAGCGGGCATGAAGGAACGACCCGCATCCTCGCCGTTAATACGGAACTCGAAGGAGTGACCGCGCAGAACCGGGTCCTTCTCCTCAATCTTCTCGCCGCGGGCAATACGGAACTGCTCACGAACCAGATCCAGACCGGAAATCTCCTCGGAGACCGGGTGCTCCACCTGCAGACGGGTGTTCACCTCAAGGAAGGAGATGGTGCCGTCGGTGCCGACCAGGAACTCACAGGTGCCGGCACCCTGGTAGCCAGCCTCGCGCAGAATCGCGCGGGACGCCTCGTACAGGCGTTCGTTCTGCTCATCGCTCAGGTAGGGGGCGGGTGCCTCCTCAATGAGCTTCTGGTTACGACGCTGCAGAGAGCAGTCACGGGTGGAAACCACCACAACGTTGCCATGCGCATCCGCCAGGCACTGGGTCTCAACATGGCGGGGCGAATCCAGGAAGCGCTCGATGAAGCACTCACCGCGACCGAACGCCGCGGTAGCCTCACGAACAGCGGACTCGTACATCTCAACAATGCTCTCGCGGTCGCGCGCCACCTTAATGCCGCGGCCACCGCCACCAAATGCGGCCTTCACCGCAATGGGCAGACCGTGCTCATCCGCGAAGGCAACAACCTCATCGGCGGACTTGACCGGATCCTTGGTGCCGGGCACCAGGGGAGCGCCCACCTTCTGCGCGATGTGGCGTGCCGCCACCTTATCGCCCAGCTGGGTAATGGACTCGGGGGAGGGGCCAATCCAGGTCAGACCCGCGTCGATGCACTTCTGAGCGAACTGCGCGTTCTCAGAAAGGAAACCGTAGCCGGGGTGCACAGCGTCAGCGCCGGAACGAATAGCAATCTCAATGAGCTTGTCCATCACCAGGTAGGACTGTGCCGCGGTGGCACCGCCGAGAGCGTAGGCTTCATCGGCAAGCTTTACGTGCTGGGCGTCGCGGTCGGGGTCAGCATAGACGGCGACGGTCTGCAGACCCTCATCGCGGGCTGCGCGAATCACGCGGACAGCAATTTCACCGCGGTTAGCGATCAGAATCTTGCTGACCGGGCCGGTGTGGCGGCCGGGAACTGCAGTAAATTTCTTGGCGGCTTCTGCCTGGTGCTGAGTCACTTAAAGCTCTCCTTTAATCTCCTGCTCCAAGGATACATCGGCAGGATTGGCGAATATAACGCGCATCATACTGTTCTATCTTATCGATTGGTGTTCAATAATGTGTATTCCAGGGCGCGCTTTGAGACAGATTTATACGATTGCGCTGAATCTAATCCTCATCTTGGGGCGCCAGCCACAAATCGGTCACAGCAACCTCGCGGCGGCGCAACATATCGCGTAGCGCGTGGATGGACAGGCCCACCACCGTGTGGAACTCGCCCTCAATACCGCGAATAAACGCCGAACCGTAACCGTCCAGGGTGAAGGAACCGGCTACCCAGAGCGGCTCGCCGGTAGCAATGTACGCCTCGATTTCTTCGGGGCTGAGCTCATCAAAGTGGACGGTGGCGCTGCGCAGTTCAGAAACAGTGGGCAACTCAGAAGTTGCAGGCGGTTCAGTGCCCGGCTCAATACCGCGCAAATCCACTAGAGCGTGACCGGTGTGCAGCACGCCGTGGTTGCCGCTCATTGCGCTGATGCGCTCGCGTGCCGCCTCGGCAGTGTGCGGTTTACCGTAGGCAACGCCGTCAAACTCGAACACCGAATCGCAGCCCAGAACCAGCGCATCGCGCACACCCTCGGCGGCAAGTTCAGCGGCAACTGCCTGCGCCTTCAGCTGCGCCAGCAGGGAGGCGGTTTCAGCCGGGGTGAGTCCCGCACGTCCCTGCGCTCGCGCCTGTTCGTTGGCGGTAGCGAGTGCGGCGTCCTCATCTACGGAGGAGACGCGCACCGTGAACGCGATGCGGGAGTCTTCCAGGAGCTTGCGGCGTGCCGGGGATGCGGAGGCAAGAATCAAACGGATCGGTGTGGTACTCATAGGTTCTATTTTAGAGCCTCACGAGTGACCCTTACTCTCGGGTGCAGATTGAGGGTGCTGAGAAGCCGGTGGGAGGGAGCGGAAAAGCAGGGGATATAGAGAAAGAGCGTGTCCCATCCCCCTCAACCACGTAGGAGATGGAACACGCCGTTCAAAATCATAACTCTTCTCAAACATTAAAGAAAAGAAGAATCAATCGTGACGTTTTATGACGTTTGGCAAAAGTATGTCATCCATGTTGGGGCACGAGAGCGAGAAAGCTACACGGCGCTAGGCAGTACAGCCTAGCGCCGTGTAGCTTCAAGAGTCGCCAGGTTAGCGGCGTGCCGCGACGGTGTTGTCCTCCACCTCGTGCAGACGCTGCGCCTCGCCGGCGATGCGCTCATCGTAGAATTCCTGAGCCACGAAGCCGCCCTCCGAACGGGGAGCGTTGTAGAGCTCCTCATCCAGGATGCCCTCGCGGCGAGCCACAATCGCGGGAACCAGAGCCTGACCGGCAACGTTCAGGGCGGTACGACCCATGTCAACGATCGGGTCAATCGCCAGGAGCAGACCCACACCGTCCAGCGGCAGACCCAGAGTGGAAAGGGTCAGGGTCAGCATCACGATTGCGCCGGTCGTGCCGGCGGTTGCGGCCGAGCCGAGCACGGACACCATCACAATCAGCAGGTACTGGGTGAAGTCCAGCTGAATACCGTAGAACTGCGCCACGAAGATTGCGGCAAGAGCCGGGTAGACCGAGGCGCAGCCGTCCATCTTAGTGGTCGCACCCAGCGGAACCGCGAAGGAGGCGTAGGCGCGGGGAACGCCCAGGTTACGTTCGGCAACGGTCTGGGTCATCGGCATCGAACCCATCGAAGAGCGGGACACGAAGCCCAGCTGGAGCGCCGGCCACACGCCCGAGAAGTACTGGCGGACCGACAGGCCGTTCGCACGCACAATAATCGGGTAGACCACCAGGAAGACCAGCAGCAGACCAATGTAGAGGGCGATAACGAACGCAACCAGCGAACCCATCGACGCCCAACCGTAGGCGAACACTGCCTTAGCGATCAGACCCACGGTGCCCAGCGGTGCCAGGCGGATAATCCACCACAGAATCTTCTGAATAATCGCCAGAGCGCTCTTGACCACGTCGATGAAGGGCTTAGCAGCCTCGCCGACCTTCAGTGCGGCAATGCCGACCGCACCGGAAATAACCAGAATCTGCAGCACGTTAAAGGACGCGGAGGCAGTGATGCCGGAATCACCAGACTTGGCGCTGACACCCAGACCCAGGAAGTTCACCGGAATCAGGCCGGTTAGGAACGCGGTCCACGAACCGGTCGAGCCGGTGTACGCCTTGCCCTGCACCTGCGCGCCCACGCCCGGCTGAACAATCAGGCCCATCGCAATACCGATGAGCACCGCGAAGAACGCGGTAATCGCAAACCAGATGAGCGTGTTGACCGCCAGGCGTGCCGCGTTCGTCACCTGCGACAGGTTCGAGATGGAGGCGACCACGGCGGTGAAAATCAGCGGAACAACAGCCGCCTTCAGCAGGGTGACGTAGGAGGAACCGATGGTATCCAGGGTCACCATGAGCCAGTTGGGGTTGCTCTTCGCATCCCCGCCCAGCGCGAGGGCGAGCGCGCCAAGGACAATACCGAGAATGAGGGAGGCAATGATTTGGTTGCCGAAAGACGTAGCCCACTTGGGCAGACGCGAACGAGATGATGCATGCGGTGTAGACATGTGGCATACTCTAAAACTTTTGTGCACTCGCGCGCGAGTTTGTGTGAAGAAGTGTTTCAACCCGGTGCAGTATAGGGGATGTGTGACGAATCGTGACCTTCCGGCAGGCCCGCCTGCAAGCGAGCGTAACGGCAGTTCGTGAGGTAGCTAGAGGCAGATATTTAAGGGGGAATCACCGCAAAAGCAAACAGAAAGGAAACAACTGCGCAACAAGCGGCGAAGCTTGCTGAGATTTTGCCGTCAGCTAAGAACCCGAAAGCGAGGGCTTGATATGCTGGAACCACACCGATAGTCCGGCGAAAGTCGCCGGATGATGCTGTACCCACTCAGCTTCATGTACGCGTTGAGCGTTACGCCACGCACCACCTTTCAAGGAGAGATGCATGAGTTCTGCTCCCCAATACCCCGGCGGAACCACCACCCCCAACGGCCCGAAGAAGCCTCGCAACCGCATGGAAGCGGTCGCAGATTTCGCTACCCGCGCCGCACAGACCTCTGCCCAGCAGACCCTGAACCTGGGCGCAACCCGCCCCGGCATCGCCAAGATGATTGCCGTAGCGGGTGCCGGCGTGCTACTGGTTGGCGGTGGCATCTTCGCCTACAACTCCATGCACCAGGAAGAGAACGCATTCCTGTCGCAGGGCGAAGAGTACGCCCGCGTCTGCCAGGACGCGAAGACCGGCCTGCGCGTGGAAGATAGCGAATGTGAGAAGGCAGGCGTTCAGGAGCCGACCGACTCATCCAGCAACGGCTCGTCCAGCAGTGATTCCTCGGGTTCCTCTAACTCCTCTGGCTCCTCCAGCTCTTCCGGTTCGTCTGGTTCCTCGGGCTCATCTGGTTCGACCACCAGCCACAATACGTCGAATGCTTTCCTCTGGTACTATCTGGGCCGTCAGAGCGCATCCAATTCTTCCGGATCCCACTACATTCCTCCCGTGGGCTCTAAGCTTTCCGGAGGCAGCACCACCCGCCCCAGCAACGGCACCGTCTACAGCGGCGTGTCCTCCAAGGGCGGCGGCTTCGAGGACTCCTACCGCACCGCGAAGAAGTCCTCCACCGTTTCCTCCGGCAAGGTGACCAGCACCAACAACTCCGGTAAGACCTCCTCGGTGCGCAATAAGACCACCGGCTCGGTCTCCAGCGGTAAGCAGGGCACCAGCAATAGCGGTAGCACCGGCTCCTACAGCAAGTCGAACACCTCCAAGTCCTCCTCGAAGTCCGGTTCTTCGTCCAAGTCTGGCTCTTCGTCCAAGTCTGGTTCTTCCTCGAAGTCCGGCAGCAAGGGCGGTTTCGGTGGCGGCTCCAAGTCCGGTGGCGGCCGCTCCGGCGGCTAAGCCATAAGCCATGACACTGAATGCGGGCAGGGACTGAACGGTCCCGCCCGCATTTTCCTCACCAGAACAACCACACCCGCGGTGACGTAACAACACCGCTTTCCAATCACTACTTCGAAGGAGCCTAGCCCCTCATGCGCCGCGAAGAATTTCCCGTCGGCCGACCCGACTGGGAGAACGTCATCATTGAGGAAGGCCTCACCTACAGCGTGGACGGCCCCCACGACACCGACCACTACTGGAACGAATACGCCGCCTACATTTTCAGCCCGCAAGAAATGGACTCTGTGCGCGCCCAGGCGGAAGAAATGCACCGCATGTGCCTGGAAACCGTCGAGTACATTGCCTCCGGCGCGTTCGGCACCCTCGGCCTGCCGCAGGCGGCATTCAACCTCGCCGTAGAATCCTGGAACCGCCGCGACGCCGACTTCTACGGCCGCTTCGACTTCACCTACTCTGGTGTGCCCGGCGACGCCATGAAACTGCTCGAATACAACGCCGACACCCCCACCGGCATCGTGGAGGCGGCAGTCAGCCAGAAAACCTGGGCGAAAGACCAGCGCCTCGACACCCGCGGCTACGCCCACTGGGGTGAAATCGGCGAAGCCTTCACCAACCGTTGGCGCCACATCTTCGCCCCCGAAATCACCGCGGGCGTGCAGCCCGTATTGCACCTGGCGCACGTGCCCCCCGAGATTGACGAGACCAACGAGGACTACAACAACCTCTGGCTCATCGCCTACTCGGCACAGCAGGCGGGCATCAAAACCCACATGATTCCCATCGACGAAGTCATCTTCAACGAAGACACCAAGAGCTGGGAAGACGCACAGGGACGGCGCATCACCAACCTCTTCAAGCTCTACCCCTGGGAAGACCTGGTCACCGACAGCGAAGCAGGCTACGACAAGCTCCTCTTCGCCTACCACGGCGCCATGGACCGCTGGATTGAGCCTGCGTGGAAGATGTTCCTCTCCAATAAGCTGCTGCTCGCCGCGCTCTGGGATAAGTACCCCGGCCACCCGAACCTCGTACCCACCTACGCGGGCCACCGCGGCGGCATGCGCAACTGGGTTCGCAAGCCCATCTTCGGACGCGAAGGCGACGGTGTAGAAATCTACGCCCCCGACTACGACGTTTTCATCAAGCCCGAAGACGATGACTTCTTCGCCAACGCCCCCGAAAGCGAATTCATCTACCAGGAATACATCCCGGCACCGCGCTACGAGGGCATTATCAACCCGGTCAGCCATCCCATCCTCGGCGTGTGGGTGGTCGACGGACGCACGGTAGGCGTGGGCATCCGCGAATCGAACGGCGCGCTCACCGACTACTGGTGCCGCTTCGCCCCGCACCTGGTGGATCTGAACGACTCCACCGGCATGGGATTCGGCACCACCGACCCCGGCACCGCAAACTTCGGATAGCCCGGAATCCCGATAGATAAACCTCGCACGAAAAGACGAAGCCCCCGCCTCAGCTAAAGCTGAAGCTGAAGCGGGGGCTTCATCTATAGAGCCTCGCCCGGAGACACTCCAGAAGCGGCGAGGAGCGAGCAGACTAGAGGCTACTCGTCGTCCTCATCGTCGTCATCCTCAGTATCCAGAGGAAGCATCATCTCATCGGTCAGGGCGCGGCGCAGAGTGTCCAGACCCACCGAACCGAGCAGAAGCGCACGGGTGTGGAATGCACGCATGTCATCGCCGCGGCGTACAGCCTGATCGCGCAGCTCCAGCCAGAGGCGCTCGCCAATCTTGTAGCTCGGCGCCTGACCCGGCCAACCCAGGTAACGCAGGAACTCGAAACGCAGGTGACCCTCGGACTCGTCCAGGTTCAGCTTCAAGAACTCGTAACCCAGCTCAGAGGTCCAGATGGTGCCCGGTTCAACGCCCAGCTGCTCAGCCCACTCCGCGGGAATCGGCATCTCGCAGTGAACACCAATATCGAAGACCACGCGGGCGGCGCGCATACGCTGAGCGTTTAGCATGCCCATGCGGTCACCCGGATCCTTCAGATAGCCCAGTTCCTCCATGAGGCGCTCGGCGTACAGCGCCCAGCCCTCACCGTGACCGGAAACCCACAGCATGTTCGTACGCCACGAGTTCATGGTGCCCTTCAGAGCCGTAGCAATAGCAATCTGGAGGTGGTGGCCCGGAACGCCCTCGTGGTACACGGTGGAGGTTTCACGCCAGGTAGTGAACGTATCCTCACCCTCGGGAACCGACCACCACATGCGGCCCGGACGCGAGAAATCGGGGGAGGGGCCGGTGTAGTAGATACCGCCCTCGTTCGTGGGCGCAATGCAACACTCAATGCGGCGCATGGGGCCGCCAATTTCAAAGTGAGTATCCGCCAGGTTCTCCACCGCGGCGTCGGCGAGCTTCTGCATCCATGCCTTCAGCTCATCGGTGCCGTGCAGCTGACGTGCCGGATCTTCATCGAGTAGCTGCTTCGCACGCTCAATGCTTGCGCCCGGCTCAATCTCCTCGGCAACCTCACGCTGACGAGCGATAATGCTCTCCAGTTCCTTCACGCCCCAGGCGTAGGTTTCGTCCAGGTCAATGGTGGTACCCAGGAACGAACGGGAGTGCAGGCTGTACGCCTTACGGCCCACAGCGTCGCGGGAGGGAGCGATCGGCTGTAGCGTCTCCACAAGGTAGCTGTTGAGGCGGCGGTAGCCTTCCTTAGCAGCTTCGGCACCTGCGGCAGCCTCGTCCTTCAGCGCGGGGACAGCCTCGGCGACCTCAGCGGCCAGCTCGTCAAAGAAACCACTGGGAGCGTAGTACGCGGCGGTCTGCTCAATGACAATATCCACCTGGCGGCGCGGGGCGACCTTGCCCTCTTCACGAGCCGCCTCAAGGGTCTGGATGTAGCCCTCCAGCGCCTCGGTCACGCGGTGCATACGACCAATAATGTGCTCCCAATCCTGCTGGGTGTTGCGCTTCATCAGGTCAAAGACCGAGCGCACCTCCTGCGGGACGGAGGCAATATTGTTCAGCTGCCAGCCACCAAAGCCAGCCTTGTGCTGCTTGCGGTACAGGCTCAGGCGCTCCTGCAGAGCATCCAGGGTGACCAGGTCAACGTCATCAATAGGCAGGACGTTATCGACCTTCTTCAAAGTCTTCTTCGCAAGGCGCGCGAAAGCCTTCTCGCCGGCGGGCGAGTAGTCGGGGTACAGGGTCTCTACGCCTTTGCGACCAAGCTCGGTTGCATGGACGGGGTTCAGGTCGAGGACCTTTTCAAAATATTCGTTAGCAATCTGATCGACGTCGGTCAGCGAGCGCTTCAATCGGTAGATGCTGGGAAGTTCCTGGTAAGTGCTCATGTTCATATCCTAACTCAGGGGTGTGCCTTCAACCACGATTTTCGGTGATATGGGTCGCTTAAACCGGCAATATTACGTGCTGAGCGGCACCGAACGCCAAGAAAAGGGCCCACCTGTGGACAACTCACCGGGGAGGATGCGCGAAAACGCCCCGGCTTTCTCCCTCCGAACGTGCAGGAAAGAGAAAACCGGGGCGTGCCCAAGATGGGCTACAAGCTACTAGCAGGGGAGGCTAGCCGGCGAAGTATTCGCCGTTCAGCTCCAGCAGACCGTTCGCACCCTCGACCACGCCGAGGCGGTGCGCAATGAGGCGGTCCTGCAGCTCATCACCTGACACCAAGTCCACCAGAATGTTCGGGTACTTGGTCGAGCAGCGGATGAACTCGTCGTACGCCTCATCGCTGAACGGGGCGTTCGTAATGAAGGTGCCGAGCTGACCGCCGCGGGCGTGAATAGCCAGGAAGAACGCGGTAATATCCTGCGGCTGAACGCTCGCGGACAGCACACCGCCAGCTACCGGGCGCAGAGTGCGAACATAGAATGCTCGCTCTTTTTCGCCGGTGGCGGGGGTTGCTACGCCGTCCACGCCCTGCGCCTGAAGAGCCTCCACGGTGTAGCCGCGCATCAGGAACAGATCGAAACCAATGCTACGGAAACGCTCCTCAGACACCTGCGCCAGGGCGGGTGCCAGAGCCTCGCGGCGGAAGACCTGACGGTAACGCTTCAGAGCCTCACGCACCTGAGCGGCAGCCACCTGTAGCGCGGTCGAGGGCTCAGCAGCCGAAACAGCCGGAGCCGAAACAAACGGCTGGGCGGGAGTCGCAACGACCGGCGCAGCAGCGACCGGTGCCGCCGGAACCTCAGCGGGAGCCTGCGCCGCAGCCACCACCGGCGAACCAGCCGGACGCGCCAACAGCGCCGGAGAAGCACCCGGTACCGGAGCCAACGGCTCACGACCCTCACGGGCCGCCAGACGAGCCTGACGCTCCGCGGCACGCGCCTCCTTGGCAGCCTGAAGAGCCTCCTCACGAGCCTGCAGTTCAGCGGCAATATCCTGAGGCAGCTTGTGCTTGAGCGATTGGGGCGGCAGCGGCGCCATGCGGGCGGTCACCGCCTCCGGAGCGCCCTCCGGGAAACGCTTGAGCAGTTCCTTACCCGCCTCGCTCAGCTCGTAACGCTCCGGGTTCTTGCGGGAAGTACGACCGGTACCCTCACGCAGAGCGTTCAGGTAGCGCTCGCCCTTCAGCACGTGCATCGCCACCGAATAGCGGTTACGTAGACGCGGGGTCAGCTTGTAGCGGTGCGGCGCGACCTCACCCTGCAGGTACGGGATGTCCAGGGCGATCTTCAGCTCATCGTAAATGTCGTAGTAGGAGATGCGCGGGTTCTCCTCCACGAGCTTCAGAATCGGGTACAGCAGCTGATGCGGGTACGGCAGAGCATCCACAGCGGCAGGATCCAGCAGAGCCGAAGCCACCAGCTTCTGAACGCTCGGCTCAGCCATCTGCGCCAGGGTGGGCGCAAACGCGGAACCCAGCGAGTAGACGGTCTCACGCTCGGACAGGTAGTGGTGCGCGGTCAGCACATCGTAGATGTAATCCTGCGCGTCAATCTGCACAAAATAGGGGTTCGAGGACGCCTGCTGAATACGCTCGTCGCGGTCAAAGACCTGCTCCAGGCTCGGAAGGCTCAGCTCCACATCGGCGCCGTGGTCGTTGAGAGTATCGAGCAGAAGCACGCCCATGTGGGTCAGCAGAGCGTCGGTTGCGGCAATATCCTCAGCGGTAATCGAGGTGCCCTCATCCTTCACCAACGCCAGCACGGAGCTCAGCTCGCTCGCCGGCACGCCGGTCTCCTCATGACGAGCCACCAGCTCCTTCGCAGACGGGGACAGCGAGTACAGAGTCAGCGGCGAATCCGTGTGCTCGTGAATGGTCTTGGTGCGCAGGTAGCCCTCACGGGTCAGCAGGCTCAATGCCTGAGCAATCACCGGCTCAACAATGCGCTGCTCCAGGTACGACAGACCGTACCAACCCTGCACGAAACCGCACTCGCGCAGCACCAGCTCACGAATCTTCACGGGAGCCGCCGCGGGGTAGGACGGGGTAACGCTCAGGACGATGGGCAGAAGCTCACGCACCGTAATGTGCGAGAGCAGAACCGGGTAGAACTGCTTCAAGTAGTAGAGGTACACGCCGCTGAGGAGGGGCAGAACCGGCAAGAGAGCCTGAGCCTGTTGCTCCTTCGGGGTACCCAACAGCTCGCGGCCAGCCTCGCTCAGAGTGTAGTGCAGATTGCCCGGATGCAGCTGGCTGAGGGACACCTCAAGATAATCAGCGTTGACCAGCGCCGCAATCAGCTTATTAAGCGCCTCACGGAAGAGGACATTGTCACCCACAGCGATGAAACGCTGAGTCATATTGAAACCCAGGTCTACGCCAACCGGGGTGTACATATCGGGGAAGAAAACCTTCTCGCCACGATCCTGCGCGCGCTCAAAATGGCGGAGCAGAGAGAAAGCCGCCGCAACGCTGAGAGTGCGTGCTTCCTCGGGTAGAGCCTCCCACGAGGTTTCCTGCTGCAAAGAGTGCAATTCGGAATGATCGATATGGAGCATTGTTTTATTCACAAAAGCCACGCCGGGCTCCTTATCTAGTGTTATTTATCGTGCAGGCGTTCTTCATGAAGTGCAGTCATTTGAGCGGGAAAATAATCACGAAAGTGAGCGGCACCATCTTTATTTTTGGGCCGGCACTTTGAAATCCCGCTGTGAAGAGAAGCAAGGTAGGTAGTTTTTTCTCAACCCGTCCCGCTTACGCACCGTCTTCTATGACGCGCACTCAGAAAGAACGCTATAAATTGGGGTGAAGTGTCTAGACCGTCACGGGTATATACACTTCGTGAAATAATGCGAAGAATATATAACGCACTACCTTCTCATTGTATCGGCTGGTTCGAGAAATAACCTAGATTTCTAAAACCAGCCGATATGTGAAAAATATCCTCAAGGAAAAGTGAAAATACATTAAGTGAAATGACGCGGGAAATGCGCGAAGATCAGAGATATTCGGAGAGAAATACTCGCCCCAGAAACACCCCCGGCTACTCCATGCCACGGGCAAAATACTCCTCGTCAATGCGGTAACCGCACTCGCCCTCACCATCAAGAACACCCACACGGTGACGAATCATCAGCTCCACCAGCTGGTGCCGATCAACCAGCGCAATATTGCGAGCGCCCGGCAAACCTTGCAAATACTCGGGAACCGGCTGCGCAAAAGCACCGCAGGTCACCAAAACACCCTGCAGGCCGCCGTGCAAAAGCACTGCACCGGCAAGCTTCTGAATCTCGTTCGGGGTGACCTTCATGGTTCCGCAATAATGCTTCACCTGAATATAAATCGGCGCAAAATCCAGACCGTCAGAATAGCGGGCAATAACATCCACGCCCTTATCGTCGGCGCCGCCGGTTACCTCGGTCGTAAAACCGAGAGTCGTAAAAATATCGGCAACAATCTGCTCAAAGTACTCCGGCGTCACCGCGTGAATATGTTGAATCAAATCCTGCGTAAAATGCTCCGCAAACTCAGCCTGAGCGTGAATGACCGGCGAATCGCTGGCGCGCAAAATAATATCCAGGGGAGACTGACCGGCGGGCCAGGACCCCGCAGCCTCCGCAGTGCCCGCAGAATTCAACGCGTTTACAAGGTGCTCTGCACCGGGTGCTTTATGGGCGGGGGCAGAATCCCCGGTATCGGGGAGGAACGGCTCCATACCGGTGACCGCATCACCATCGGAAGCACCAAAAATAAGGCGATGCTCCGCCTCCGCAGTCGCCAGGAGTGCGTTCGCCTGCTTCTTCAGCTTCTTCACGCTCTTCGCCGTCAAACTCTGAGTACACAGCGCCTGCACCTGCTTCACCACACGCGGCGGCACCGAACCGTGCAGGTGCGGGGTGCAGGTTAGCTCGGCACCCAGAGGAGTGAGCAGGTACTTCCTCTTCTCCCACGGGGTCAGGCGAGGCATCAACTGGGCATAACGAAGTGCCACCAAGATCTTCAAGGTGGTACGTACAGCCACCGCAAAATCGGTGGATTCAAGATCGGGTAGGTTCTTCTTCGACCCCAATGCCTTAGTCTGCTGCCGCAACTGCTCACTAACATAGGCGGCGGTGCGAGGTACAGTCTTCGACAAGCGCCGTAGCGTCGGCAACAGAAGCGCGATATAGACATCCGGTGGGGGCCTATGGTTTTTATTCAGCATCTTTGCCATGGTCCCTGCCAATTTATTAACACTAATGTGATGGTATATACATCGTAGCATCAGTACGTATCATCATGACTTTATCGTTTCTAATATGACAAAACCACAAGAATCGGCGCATTAGATGTTCAATAGCGCAATATCAATCTTGAATTTGAGGCAAAACAATATATTCCCGCCACACCAGCTGGCGTGACGGGAATATAAGAAGCAGAGTTATCAGCTCGCGTTACCTGGGGCGAGCGCGCCTCCACGAACCGGGACCGGGACGCAACGAAACACCCAGGCGCTGACCGCGGTTCAGGATGCGCGAAGCGGCACCCACCAGCAAGTTCTGCTCCTGCTGCGCGGCATTCGCCTGCATCATCGCCACCACAGCGGTTAGGGCGGCAATCTCCTCCGGGGTGGGGGAGCCCTTAACCACCTTCAGTAGAGGCTCCTGCTCAGCGTCAGCATCTACCGAAGGCTGAGCAGAATCCTTCGGCGGGGCGCTGGATGCGGTATCTGCGTGCGCAGAAGAATGTGCGGAGCTACGCTCAAGCTGCTCGGCGCTCTCAGCAGCCTCCGAACTATCCTTCTTTTTACCGAATGAGAAATAACTCAGCGGGTTGTAGCCGGCCAAAGGCACGCCTCCTTAGAAAACCTAAAATCCTGGGAATGCCCGCGCCACAAATGGTGCGGGCACAAGGGAAAGCCTACAGCGGGATGTTGCCGTGCTTCTTTGCCGGGGTAGACGCACGCTTATCGTGCAGGGCGCGCAGCGAAGAAATGATGCGCACGCGAGTCTCACTCGGGGCGATAACTTCGTCAATGTAACCCAGCTCAGCAGCCTGATACGGGTTCAGCAGCTCTTCCTCGTACTTGGCGATCAGCTCAGCGCGGCGAGCCTCAACATCGCCACCCTCAGCCGCCAGAGCAGCCAGCTCACGACGGTACAGAATATTCACCGCACCCTGAGCGCCCATCACACCAATCTGAGCGGTGGGCCACGCCAGGTTAATATCGGCACCCAGCTTCTTCGAGCCCATCACAATGTACGCGCCGCCGTACGCCTTACGGGTAATGACGGTAACCAGCGGAACGGTCGCCTCCGCGTAAGCGTAGAGCAGCTTAGCGCCGCGGCGAATAATGCCGTTGAACTCCTGATCGGTACCGGGCAGGAAGCCGGGAACGTCCACAAAAGTCAGAATCGGAATGTTGAACGCATCGCAATGACGCACGAAGCGGGCGGCCTTCTCGGAAGCCGAAATGTCCAGGCAGCCGGCGAACTGCATCGGCTGGTTCGCCACAATACCGACCGTGCGGCCCTCAACGCGGGCGTAACCAATCATCACGTTCGGGGCGTACAGCGCCTGCATCTCCAGGAAGTGGCCGTCATCGACCACGGACTCAATGACCGCGCGCATGTCATAAGGCTGGTTTGCCGAATCCGGGATCAGGGTGTCCAGGTCCAGATCGTCTACCGTCACCACGGGCTCCTGGTCGTGCTCCAGGGGCAGGGACTCTGCAAGGTTATTCGAGGGCAGGAACTCGAGGAGCTCACGCACAAAATCGAACGCGTCTTCTTCATCCTCAGCCAGGTAGGTGCTGGTACCGGTCACGGAGTTGTGCTGACGCGCACCGCCGAGGGTCTCCATGTCCACATCCTCGCCGGTCACGGTCTTAATGACGTCCGGGCCGGTAATGAACATGTGCGAAGTCTTATCCACCATGATGATGTAGTCAGTCAGCGCTGGGGAGTACGCGGCACCGCCAGCGCAGGGGCCCATAATGACAGAAATCTGCGGAACCACGCCGGACGCACGCACGTTCATACGGAAAATGTCGGCAAACATCGCCAGGGAAGCCACGCCCTCCTGAATGCGGGCGCCACCACCATCGTTAATGCCGATGACCGGGCAACCGTTCTTCAGAGCGAACTTCTGCACCTTCACAATCTTCTCGCCGTTCACCTGCGAGAGAGAACCACCGTAGACGGTGAAATCCTGCGAATACACGGCAACCAGGCGACCATCCACGGTGCCGTAACCGGAGACCAGGCCGTCACCCAGAGGCTTCTTCGCCTCCATGCCGAATGCGGTGGTGCGGTGGCGGGCGAGGGCATCAAACTCTACGAAAGAACCCTCGTCCAGAAGCATATCGATGCGCTCGCGGGCGGTGTGCTTGCCGCGTGCGTGCTGCTTCTCGATAGCTGCCTCACCGCTGGGCGCGAAGCTGCGCTCTCGACGTGCATAAAAATCAGCGAGCTTACCGGCGGTGGTGCTCAAATCAAATTCCTGCTGGAGGTTCTCGGACATTATTCCTCGTTCCTGCTCCACCCGATCGTCGGGAGCCAGTGGTTGCGGTGATAAGGTGCTCAGGTGCCCCGAAGAGCACTCTTGAACAATGTGCATATCTTTCAACTATAGTGCGAACTAGCCCACATATGCCAGGTGAGAAGCCAGAATATCAACACTAGATACACTTTTATGCACTCAGTACCCAAGAAGGTGCATATAGTAAACGAAAAGTGCGAAAGCGCGGCTCAAAAGAGCGCAGAAAACCCCCTTTTCGCTTCGGCAATCCTTGTCGACGGAAAGGGGGTTTGCGTTCAAACTTTCAGCGTGAAATGACGCTTAGATGGTGCCCAGGACCGGGTTCCACTCGGTGATGGTGTGAGACAGAACCGCGCCACCAATGTTCATGGGGTCGCCAGCAACCAGCTTCTCAGCTGCCTCAACGGAGTCAACCTTTGCAATCAGCAGAGCGCCAGCGGGGGTCTCGCCGTCCAGCAGAGGACCCGAAACGATCAGGTTGCCCGCCTCAATCTGCGAACCAAGGTACTCGCGGTGAGCCGGACGGTACTTCGCCTGCTCCTCGGGAGCTGCGTAAACGTAAGTAATTGCGTAATAAGCCATAGCGGTCTTCTTTCGAGCAGGGCGGAGGAACCTCCGCAGCCGGTCGGTGCTTGATGCACCCTCACTGTCTAATGTACCGTCTCGGGCGCCGGGTGGGCATCACCGGCGGCAAGAAATTGGTATGGTGAGAAACCAGTGCGACTCGGTAGAAGCTGGCAGGTTTCGACGGTGAGCTGAAAGAGGGTCGGCATACTGCAGAGTAGTTTCGGACAGAGTGGAAAGGCGCAAGCTATGGAGAAGAACATGCACATCGAGAGCGATTATTCGGTTTTGGATGTGCCACGCATCCGCACCATTGCAATGGAAACCGGGTACTCCAGCGTAAACCTCTACGATGAGGTCGACTCCACCACCACCCGCGCCCGCGAGCTACTTATGGACGGCACGGACCCCGAACGCGAACAGCTCGGTGAGCTCTCCGTCTACGCCAGCCTCTACCAAAGCGCCGGACGCGGCCGCCTCGCCCGAGCCTGGACCGCCCCTCCCGGAGCCTGCCTCGCCGCAAGTATCGTGGTGCGCCCGCACGCCTCCGCAGACCCGCTCGCCCGAGAACTCCCCGAAGGCAGCTACCACTGGATGACCCTCATCGCCGGGCTCAGCGTGGTCGATATTTGGCGCAGCTACGGCGTCGATGCTGCCCTCAAATGGCCCAATGACGTCATCGCGCAGGGTGCTAAGGGGTGCGGAATTCTCGCCCAGCTCGTTCCCGAAAGCGGCTCCACCGAGGGGCAACGCAGCATTATTGTGGGCATCGGACAGAACACGAACATGTCCGCCGAGCAGTTGCCCGTACCCACCGCCACGAGCCTGAGCCTGTGCACCGGTACTGTGATTGACTCCTCCGAGGTGCTCACCCGGCTGCTCAGCATCTTCGCCCGCCGCTACCGCGCCTTCGTGCGCGCCGGCGGCGACCCCGAACGCCCCGACCCGCTCACCCCTGATAGCCTCAGCCTGCTTGACCAGGCGCGCGCCGCCACCGCAACCCTCGGCGCCAGCGTGCGCATGAGTCTGCCCGACGGAAGCACCGTAGAAGGCACCGCCAAAGACCTCGACGCGCAGGGGCGCATCCTCATCCGCCGCGAGGACGGATCCCTAGAGCCCTACGCGGTGGGCGATATTGAGCACCTTCGCCCCGCCAACGGTAGCTACGGAGATTTTCAGCAGGCACACTAGAACCAACCCCTAAAATGTCAGCCCGGCACGTCAACTGCATTAACCCACACCACCTCAACCGGCGCCTCCAGCCGGAATATAACAACCAGCACAGCTAAGGAACACCATGCGCCTGCGCGGAAAACTCAACCCCGGTGAGCATGTCATCATCGCCACCCGACAGCACTACGGTGCCCTGCTGCCCGCGCTTGCCTACCTGCTGGTTGCTATCGCCGCGTCAACCTTCGCCTCCACGGCACGGTCCTCACCGATTCTGTGGACTCTTGGCATGATTTGCGCGGTAGGTGCCCTGCTCGGTGCTGTGCGCACCGCCTGGCGTTGGGCAACCACCTACTACCTGCTGACCACCCACCGGCTCGTGGTTCGCCGCGGCGTAATGACCCGAACCGGAGACGAATCCCTCTACCTGGATTCCATGGGGGAGCGTTGGGCAAAACAGCGCGGCCCGGGAGCCTGGCTAGGCTACGGTTCGGTGTACGTAGTCTGCCGCGGCGTGCATCACCGCCTGACCTACGTGCCCGACCCGAAGCGCTTTGAAAAAGAAATTAAAGCCGCCCGACGTGACTGCTACGCCCTGCGCTCTCGCTATATTTAGAGCTTCTTCGCCCCCGCCGCCGACTCGGGCGGGAGCTGTCGGGTTGGCTCAGAGCCTAAATCAGTCGCTAAATCTGCCGAAAAAATGCGGATTAGAGTATTCTTAAATGTGAATTACTCCACTAAACTATCCTAGGGTGCGGGCGCTTTTGTGACCCAAACACCACAGCGGAGGGGTATATTAACAAGGCGCTACACGGTGAGCATCATCGCAGTGACGCAATGCAAAACCCACAGAGTGTAACGAGGCACCTCGTAACCTCGTGCCACCACGGTGTAAACCAGACAGTATTGTCCGGCAGAGATGAAAGGAGCGGCAGCGGCAATGAGCACGGCAGACCACCATGAACCTGCGCACTCTCCGCAGGGCACCGGCGCCACCATGGGCCCCGAAACCCAAATGCTGAACCTCAAAATTCTGCAGAACCTCGCCCAGAACAATATCTACCGAGACGAGGAATCCAAGGCAGGAATCCGAGCCCTCGAAAAGTCGCTCCTGGGACAGGGCCGCCGCTACACCCCCCTAGAAGCCGCAGAATGCGCCGGACTTCCCTTCGAAACCGCCCAGCGCATCTGGCACAATATGGGCTTCCCGACGATTCCCAACCACTCGCCCTACTTCACTGAAACAGACGTGCAGATGCTCGCCGACCTACAGAAGTTGGACGCAGAAGGCGATATCCGCATGGAATATGTGGCATCCCTCGTGCGTGCCGAAGGCCAACTGACCGACCGCACCGTCGCCTGGCAGATTGAGGCGCTCGTGCACAACATCATGGTCACCGAAAACCTCAGCGATAATGATGCCCGCCGCAAGCTCCTCAAAGACTTCCCGCGCTACCTCGAGGTTCTCGAGCGTCTGGCGCTATACGCATACCGTCGCCAGATGTACGCCGGAATCCTGCGCCTGGGATTACGCGAAAACAACGTGACCACCTCCGGCCTCTCCCGCCTGCCCCTGGTACGCGGTGTAGGATTCGTGGATCTGGTCTCGTACACCTCTCTGGTACGTAACCTAGACGCGGCGGCTCTTTCTCAGCTCATCAACCACTTTGAGCAGAGTTGCCTGGACGTTATTGCGCCCCTGGGCGGTCGCATTATTAAGACTCTCGGTGACGAAGTTTTCTTCCTCACCGAAACCCCGGACGCTATCGCAGAGATTAGCCTGCAGCTCTCCGAAAAGATTGGTGCCGACCCGCAACTGCCGGATGCACGTGTCGCCTTCATCTGGGGTGAAGTTCTGGCTAACCGCGGCGACGTGTACGGCTCCAGCGTGAACCTGGCTGCGCGCCTGGTCTCCCTCGCTGAACCGGGTACCGTACTGACCGATAATGAGACAGCAAACACGCTCCGACAGGTGGGAAATCGCTATATTCTCACCTCTCAAGGGACGCGAAACGTTAGAAGCTTTGGTAACGTAGACCCCGTGGCGGTGACTCGTCGCGCGAACTACACAATGGAGATAGACCTCTCATGACTGAACTGAAACTACGTACCGGTGGTGCAACGCACCGCGGCGCACATCGAGAAAATAACGAAGATTCGATGGTCGTTGCCGGTTCCCTTTGCGTGGTCGCGGACGGCATGGGAGGCCACGAAGCCGGCGAAGTAGCATCGCGCCTGTGCGTGCGTCAGCTTGCCTACTCGCCTTTCTTCACCATGCCCGGTGGCCGTAGCGAAGAGGAGCAGCAGGCCTACGCTGAACGCCTCGCCGCCATTGACGACTCCGACCCCGCCAAGCGTCGTCGCCGCGCCAACACCGTCCTCAACAACGAAATCGTGGGCACCCTGAACCGCCTGCACGATATTCTCGGCGAAACCAACGAAGAAATTAAGCAGGCACTCTCCCGCGCTGGCGGTACGACTGTGACGGGTGCATGGCTGACCCGCATTGGCGACCGCAACCTGTGGGTTATCTTCAACGTGGGTGACTCCCGCACCTACCGTCTGCTACGTGAAGACGAGGGTATTCACCACTCCGCGATGGAGAAGCTGCCCGGCTCTGAGGGTTCCGCTTCGCTGGAGCAGGTCACGAGCGACCACTCCGAGGTGCAGTACCTGGTTGACGAGGGTCAGATTACCGCCCTGGAGGCGCTGACCCACCCGCGCCGCAACGTGATTACCCGCGCGCTGGGTACCGGCAACTACTGGGAACCGGACTTCTGGGTTCTGCCCGCCCGCCCCGGTGACCGCCTGATGCTCTGCTCCGACGGCCTTTCCGGTGAGCTTTCGCACGAGTACATGGCGCGTGTGCTCACTTCGATTCGCCACCCGCAGGACGCCGCTGACGTGCTCCAGCACGAGGCGCTGCGATCGGGCGGCCGCGACAACATTACCGTGATTGTTGCCGACGCTGTCGAAGCCTAAACTTCATACCTTATGATTCACCCCCGCTCTCTTCGGGTACTCGTGCGAGTGTCTGCAGAAGGCGGGGGTGAACTGTATTCGCGCACAGAAACTAAGGAAGCGCGATCCAGGAAGTGGCTACGGTGCTCTTGCGTCAGCGTTCGTGCTTGCGGAACCCGGCAATATGACGAGCGATAGGGGAGAGGCGTAGCAAAAACGCTAGACTGGACGGGTGACTGAGAACAACACCGCCCAGCAGACTGCCCCCGCCGAGACTCGAGCAGAGAGCCCCGCAGAAAACTCCGTGGAAAACACCGCAGAAAACACCGTGGAGATTACCGAGGCCCTGCGTGCTGAGTACACGGAACTGACCGATAAGATTCGTGCCGCCCGCCGCGCCTACTACAACGAGGACGCACCCTTCCTCTCTGACGCCGAGTACGATAAGCTCTACCGCCGCCTCGAAATCATTGAGGCGGAGCACCCGCACCTGATCGCGAACGACTCTCCCACTCAGGAAGTTGGCGGTGAAGCCATCGAGGCTTTCGCACCCGTCACCCACCTGCAGCGCATGTACTCCCTCGAGGATGTTTTCTCCTTCGAAGAGCTCCGCACCTGGCTGACCAAGACCGAAGAGAGCGTCCGAACCCTCACCGGCGCCGCACCGCAGTGGCTGACCGAGCTGAAGATTGACGGCCTCGCCGTGAACCTGCTCTACCGCAACGGCACCCTCGTGCGCGCGGCAACCCGCGGCGACGGCACCACCGGCGAAGACGTCACCCACAATGTGCGCACCATCGCGAGCATCCCGCAGCAGCTGACCGGTGAGAACCACCCCGAAGAAATCGAGATTCGCGGCGAGGTGTTCATCTCCTCCGCCGACTTCGAGAAGCTCAACGAGTCCATGATTGCCGCCGGCAAGAACCCCTTCGCGAACCCGCGTAACGCCGCGGCAGGCTCCCTGCGCCAGAAGGACGCGGCGATTACCGCCTCGCGCCCGCTGAGCATGTACGTGCACGGCATCGGCTCGCGCACCGGCCTGGACGTTGCCACCCAGTACGAGACCTACGATCTGCTCGCCTCCTGGGGTCTGCCCGTGAGCCCCTACAGCGAAATTGCCGCAAACACCGAGGCGGTCTTCGACTTCATTAACAAGTACGGCGAGCAGCGCCACTCCCTGGTGCACGAGATCGACGGCATCGTTATTAAGGTCAACGACTTCGCGACCCAGGCTCAGTTGGGCTACACCTCCCGCGTGCCGCGCTGGGCTGTGGCATACAAGTACCCGCCCGAAGAGGTGCACACCAAGCTGCTAGACATTCGCGTGGATGTGGGACGTACCGGCCGCGTGACCCCCTACGGTGTTATGGAGCCCGTGTTCGTCTCCGGTTCGACCGTGGAACGCGCCACCCTGCACAACCAGGACGTGGTCAAGGCTAAGGGTGTGCTCATCGGTGACACCGTGGTGCTGCGCAAGGCAGGTGACGTGATCCCCGAGATCGTCGCCCCCGTGGTTGCCCTACGTGACGGCACCGAACGTGAGTTCGTCATGCCTAGCGAATGCCCCTCCTGCGGCTCGCCCCTTGCCCCCGGCAAGGAAGGCGACGTGGATCTGCGCTGCACGAACCCGCGCTCCTGCCCGGCGCAGCTGACCGAGCGTGTGTACTATGCGGCAAGCCGCGGCGCCTTCGACATTGAGGCGCTCGGCTTCGAAGCAGCAAAGGCACTCACCAGCCCCGCAACCCCGCACACCCCTCCGCTAACGACCGAGGCGCACCTGTTCAGCCTCAACATTGAGGACCTGCGCGAGGTCACCATCGAACGTGAGAAGAAGGTCAAGGGTGTGGGCACTGGAAAGATGGAGCGCGTGCCCTACTTCTACACCAAGCCGACCAAGGCACGCCCCGAGCCGAAGCCCACGAAGAATACGCTGAACCTCTTCGCCGAGCTGGAGAAAGCAAAGCAACAGCCGCTGTGGCGTGTGCTGGTTGCCCTCTCGATTCGCCACGTGGGCCCGACCGCTGCCCGCGCGCTCGCCGCGGAGTTCGGTTCGATGCAGGCGATCCGCGAGGCTGACCGTGAACGCCTTGCCGCTGTGGATGGTGTGGGCACCACGATTGCCGATTCGATTATTGAGTGGTTCGCCGAGGACTGGCACGCCGAGGTGGTGGACTCATGGGCTGCCGCCGGTGTGCGCATGGAAGATTTTCGCGACGAGTCTGTGGAACGCACCCTGGAGGGTCTGACCGTGGTCGTGACCGGCACGCTGAACGGTTACACCCGTGATGGCGCGAAGGAAGCCATTATTGCTCGCGGCGGTAAGGCATCCGGTTCGGTCTCGAAGAAGACCCACTTTGTGGTTGCCGGTGCGAACGCTGGCTCGAAGCTGGATAAGGCTCAGCAGCTGGGTCTGAAGGTCCTGGATGAGGAAGGTTTCACCGCCCTGCTTGAGGGCGGTCCGGAAGCGGTCGAGAGCGCCGCGGAGTAGACCCGGTAGCGGGGTCATCTGAATCTGACCCCTGCAATATATAGAGCATTCAGGCTCTGAGGCGCGTGCTTCAGAGCCTGAATGCCAATTTTTGGCATTTATAATTACCACAGCTTTTAAGGCGAAGGCGCCTTAAAACACTCCCAAAGCAAAGAAATATTTAAAAAATATTTACACGCTGTTCAAAACCCTTAAAGGGGGCGCGCGCCAACCCCGAATCAGAAAGCTCGGCGGGGGAGTGCCTCCGGATTAAAACCCTAGAAAACCCCGAAATTCCGGGGGAAAACCCTTAATATGCGCGGGGTTCAAGGTCCCCATTAATGTTTCCTGCACTTTTAACCTGGAAGAACCCTGGGAGAACCCGGGACGTTCGCTGTGAACTTGAAGTCGGGTTGGAATCATAAAAAACCTCGGCTATCTTTGAGACCAGATGGATTCTCGCAAGAGAATCACCTGTGTGGTTTCAAGCTTGGAATGCTTGAAACGATGCCCGGTTCTACCGCACGTCCCCATCGAGGAAGTGCCACCCGGATTCCGCACACAAGTGCAGAATCGCTCACGGTGACATGAAATCGGTGGAGAGCCGCTCACATGGTAGAGCCAGAACATGAGTAACCTACTTCGTTATCAAAGGGTGAGCGGCGGCGCGCTAGAGTTCCGGGGACGGAACGAGCGGGGACGGCCCCAAGGAGCATTATGAAGAACACTTCCATTCGTCGTACCGCAGCAGCTCTCGCCATCGGTGGCGCTGTAGCAGCTACCATGTCGATGCCCGCTGCAAACGCAGTAGACGGTGCTACCTGGGACGCACTGGCACAGTGCGAGTCCGGTGGCAACTGGTCCATCAACACCGGTAACGGCTTCTACGGCGGTCTGCAGTTCACCCAGCAGTCCTGGAACGGCGTCGGCATGTCCGGCTCCCCCGCGACCGCTACCCGTGCACAGCAGATCGAGGCTGGCGAGCGTCTGCTCGCTATCCAGGGCTGGGGCGCATGGCCCGCATGCTCCGCTAAGCTTGGCCTCTACGGCAAGACCGGCGCAGCTCCCACCTACACCGAGCCCACCACCACCGTGGCTGCACAGTCGCAGACCCAGCAGACCTACACCGCTCCCGCGGCACAGGTTGCACCCGCAGCTCCTGCAGCTCAGGCTGCACCCGTAGCAGTTGAGGCTCCCGCAGCAGCACCCGCTGCACCGGCAGCTCAGGCAGCTCCCGTAGCAGTTGAGGCTCCCGCAGCAGCACCCGCTGCACCGGCAGTTGAGGCTCCCGTAGCAGCAGCTCCCGTTGCAGCTCCCAAGGCTGCAGCAGGCACCTACACCGTGGTTCCCGGTGACTCCCTCTCGCTGATCGCTGCAAAGCTCGGCGTTGCAGGCGGCTACCAGGCAATCGCAGCTGCGAACACCGACATCATCTACAACGTTGACCTGATCTTCCCCGGCCAGGTTCTGACCATCCCCGCCTAAGGATTAACCCTCAAGCGTAACGTGGACACGTTGTAGCCCAACGCCCCGCACCTCACACGAGGAGCGGGGCGTTGAGCATTTAACCCGAAAACAGGGGAGGATAACACCGCCTGACCACGCAAACCAGCAGGTAAACCCTCCAACCCCCAATGAGACGGAAAACGCAACCTCCACTACACTAGAGAAGAGACAAGAAAACAAACTACGGGAGAACCATGTCTGCCATCACCTTTGAACAGGTAAAGCACCTGGCATCGCTGGCACTCATTGAGATGACCGATGAAGAACTCACCGCGATGGCGTCTGAACTCGACATCATCGTCGCATCCGTTGAGACCATGTCGCAGAAAGCAACTGCCGACATCCCCGCGACCAGCCACCCGATCCCCCTCGAGAACGTCTTCCGCGAAGACGTACCCGTCCCGACCCTCACCCAGGAAGAGGCGCTCTCCGGCGCCCCCGACGCACAGGACGGCAAGTTCCGCGTGCCGGCAATCCTCGACGAAGACTAAGAGGAGACACACCAAGTGAACGAACTGATTCAGCTCACCGCCGCCGAAGCCGCCGCCAAGCTGGCCGCCGGCGAGATTACCTCCGTCGAACTCACCCAGGCGCACCTGGACCGTATCGCCGCCACCGATGGCGCACCCCTGAGCGATAACCGCGCAGACGGCAAGAGCGGCCTCAACGCCTTCCTGCACGTCAACGCCGAAGAAGCACTCGCCACCGCGGCAGCAGTGGATGCAGACCGCGCAGCGGGCAAGGAACTGCCCCCGCTGGCCGGCGTGCCCATCGCCGTTAAGGACCTCATCGTCACCAAGGGCCAGCCCACCACCGCAGCATCCCGCATGCTCGAAGGCTGGATGAGCCCCTACGACGGCACCGTCACCCGCAAGGTCCGCGAAGCACGCATGCCCATCCTCGGCAAGACCAACCTCGACGAATTCGCAATGGGCTCCTCCAATGAGCACTCCGCATTCGGCGTAGTCCGCAACCCCTGGGCGCTCGACCGCGCACCCGGCGGCTCCGGCGGCGGCTCCGCAGCAGCCGTCACCGCCTTCCAGGCACCCCTGGCACTCGGCACCGACACCGGCGGCTCCATCCGCCAGCCCGCAGCACTGACCGGTAGCGTCGGCGTCAAGCCCACCTACGGCTCCGTCTCCCGCTACGGCGTCATCGCCATGGCATCCTCCCTCGACCAGGTAGGCCCCGTCGCCCGCACCGTCCTGGACACCGCACTGCTCCACGAAGCAATCGCAGGCCACGACCCGCTCGACGCAACCTCCCTGCCCGATGAGCCCGGCAACTTCGTTGAAGAAGCCAAGGCAGGCGCAGAAGCCGCACGCAAGGGCGACCTGTCCGGCCTGCGCGTCGGCGTCATCAAGGAACTCGGTGGCGGCGACGGCGAAGGCTTCGAACCCGGTGTGCTCGCACGCTTCCGCGAATCCGTTGAAGAGCTGCGTGCCGCAGGTGCAGAGATCATCGAGGTCTCCCTGCCCTCCGTCACCGAAGCTATCAGCGCCTACTACATGATCATGTCCTCTGAGGTGTCCTCCAACCTGGCACGCTACGACGGCGTCCGCTACGGCCTGCGCGTCGTACCCGAAGACGGCCCCGTCACCATCGAACGCGTCATGTCCGCAACCCGCTCCGCAGGTTTCGGCCACGAGGTCAAGCGCCGCATCATCCTCGGCACCTACGCACTGTCCGCAGGTAACTTCGACGCCTACTACGGCGCCGCACTGCGCGTACGCACCCTCATCCAGCGCGACTACGCAGCAGCATTCGAAAAGTGCGACGTGCTCATCTCCCCGACCGCGCCCTCCACCGCGTTCAAGCTCGGCGAGAAGACCGAAGGCGACCCCATGGCAATGTACCTGGGCGACGTCGCAACCGTGCCCGTCAACCTGGCAGGCGTCCCGGCGCTCTCCCTGCCCGGCGGCCTCTCCGAAGAGAACAACCTGCCCGTCGGCATCCAGTTCACCGCACCCGCACGCGAAGATGCACGCCTCTACCGCGTCGGCGCAGCACTGGAAGAACTGCTGACCGCAAAATGGGGCGCACCGCTCTACAAGAGCCTGCCCGACACTGAAACTCTGATCCGCGACTTTGACTTTGGGGGAACCAAGTAATGAGTGAAGAAGTCCTCAGCTTCGAAGAAGCCATCGAAAAGTACGACCCGGTCCTCGGCTTCGAGGTGCACGTCGAACTCAACACCAAGACCAAGATGTTCGACTCCGCACCCAACGAGTTCGGCGATACGCCCAACACCAACGTCACCCCCGTATCGCTCGGCCTGCCCGGCGCGTTGCCCATGGTGAACAAGACCGCTGTTGAGTCCGCCATCAAGCTCGGCCTGGCACTGGGCTGCGACATCGCAGACAAGTCCTACTTCGCCCGCAAGAACTACTTCTACCCGGACTCCCCGAAGAACTTCCAGACCTCCCAGGCTGGCGGTCCCATCGCGGAAAACGGCTCCCTGGACGTTGAGCTCGAAGACGGCACCATCTTCACCGTCGAAATTGAGCGCGCCCACATGGAAGAAGACGCAGGCAAGCTCACCCACGTTGGTGGCGCAGACGGCCGAATCCAGGGTGCAACCTCCTCCCTGGTCGACTACAACCGCGCAGGCGTGCCCCTGATCGAGATCGTCACCCGACCCATCGTCGGTGCCGGCGAACGCGCACCCGAACTGGCACGCGCCTACGTTGCCGCAATCCGCGACATCGTACGCTCCCTCGGCATCTCCGACGCCCGCATGGAACGCGGTAACGTCCGATGCGACGCCAACGTCTCCCTCATGCCCAAGGGCGCAGAGAAGTTCGGCACCCGCTCCGAAACCAAGAACGTGAACTCCCTCCGTTCCGTTGAGCGCGCCGTCCGCTACGAGATTCGCCGCCACGCAGCGATCCTCGAACGCGGCGAAAAGGTCACCCAGGAGACCCGCCACTGGCACGAAGACACCCGCGAAACCTCCTCGGGCCGCCCCAAGTCCGACGCTGACGACTACCGTTACTTCCCCGAACCGGACCTGGTACCGGTCGTCACCAACAGCGATTGGATTGAGCGTCTGCGCGCCGAACTGCCCGAACCCCCGGCAGAGCGCCGCCGCCGCCTCAAGGGCGAGTGGGGCTACTCTGACGAAGAGTTCCGCGACGTAGTCAACGCTGGCGCACTCGACGTTATCGAAGAGACTGTCGCCGCAGGCGCAACCGCAGCAGCAGCCCGCAAGTGGTGGATGGGCGAAATCGCCCGCCGCGCAAAGCAGGCTGAAGTTGAGCTCACCGCCCTCGGCGTGGAGCCCGCAACCGTGGTCGCCCTCGAAGCGCTCATCTCCGAAGGCAAGATCAACGACAAGATCGCCCGTCAGGTGCTCGAGTTCGTCCTCGCAGGTGAAGGCACCCCCGCCGAAATCGTTGAGGCGCGCGGCCTCGCCGTGGTCTCCGACGACGGTGCGCTCACCGCAGCTGTTCAGGAAGCCCTGGCAGCAATGCCCGATGTTGCCGACAAGATCCGTGCCGGTAAGGTTCAGGCTGCTGGCGCTATCGTCGGTCAGGTCATGAAGGCTACCCGCGGTCAGGCTGATGCCGCCCGTGTGCGTGAGCTGATTCTGGCTGAGTGCGGCGTGGAAGGCTAAGCTTTTCCGCTGACCCGGCTCTAACGAAAGAGGCGCTGTCTCCCGAGGTGGGAGGCGGCGCCTCTTTCGTGCTTTACCCCATTCCAGGTTCTGCGCGGGATGCACGGTTCCGCTTAGATTCCGCACGGAAAGGCGGTTATCGTCCTCGTTCCTACA
>NZ_KV832005.1:0-115335 GCF_001837295.1 Rothia sp. HMSC065C03 | reverse complement strand
GATGTCACTTTCGGACGATACCGCCTTTCCGCGCTGGGGCACAGTGCGGGTGCGGCCGTGTTTTCCGGATGCGCCCTCAGGGTGTCAGCCCGGGCGCTCTCCGATGCGGAGCGAGGAGGAAGCGGAGCGTCCGGGTGACGGGTGCCCCTGCGTAGGCGCGGAGGAAATATGCGGCGCCCCGCCCCTGCTTAGTGAGGGGAGAAATGAGGACGAACACTGTCCCTCCAGTAACGCAACGTATTTAAACGAAGAACGCTCCGTCCGTATCACTTAGATACAGACGGAGCGTTCTTTTTAACGCGTGGCTTGCTTGGTTATAGCCTACTCAGTAACGCCGAGGTTGCTCATCAGGAACGCGTAATCCCACGCCATCTCGCGCCAACGCGTATACCGGCCCGAACCACCACCGTGACCGCCCGACATATCAATCTTCAGCAGCGGCACCGGCGAGGACGGGTCAATCTGCTCACGCAGCGCCGCAACCCACTTCGCAGGCTCCACGTAGAGCACGCGCGTATCGTGCAGGCTCGTCACCGCAGCAATTGCCGGGTAGCGGACCGGGCGGATGTTCTCGTACGGGGTGTACGACTTCATGTAGGCGTACACTTCCGGGTCCTCAATCGGGTTGCCCCACTCTTCCCACTCCATCGCCGACAGCGGCAGCTCCGGGTCGAGGATGGTGGTCAGCGCATCCACGAACGGTACGGCAGCCAGGCAGGCGGCGTACTTTTCGGGGGCGAGGTTCACGACGGCGCCCATGAGCAGGCCGCCGGCGCTACCGCCGTAGCAGCCGATACGCGCCTCATCAGCCCACGGCTTAGCCGCAATGTAGCTGGTGACGTCCACGAAGTCGGTGAAGGTGTTCTTCTTCGCGAGCTTCTTGCCGTTCTGGTACCAGGAGCGGCCCATCTCGCCGCCGCCGCGAATATGCGCGATGACGTAGATGACGCCGCGGTCCAGGATCGACAGCATCGGGATGGAGAACATCGGATCCATGGACGACTCGTACGAGCCGTAACCGTACTGGATGACCGGGTGCGGCTTGCTCATGTCCAGGTCGGCGCGGTGAATCACCGAAATCGGGATGAGCGTGCCGTCCGCCGCCGGTGCCCAGTCGCGGTAGGCGCGGTAGTCCTCGCGGTTGTAGCCGCCCAGCACGGGGGTTTCACGGCGCAGCAGCAGGGTCTGCGACATGGGGAAGTAGTCGTAGACGCGGCGCGGCGTCAGGTACGAGGTGTAGGCGATACGCAGCACGGGGGAGTAGTTCTCCGCACGCAGCACGGAGGCGGTGTACAGTTCCTCGTCGAAGCCGGCAGGTTCCATGAAGGTCACACCGGCGGGGCGGCGGCGGCGCCACTGGATGGGCAGCTGCTCACGCGGTGCGAGGAAGATGCGGGTGGTGGTGTCCGCGCGGGCGGTGACGACCAGGTGCGTTGCGGTGAAGGTGAAGCCCTCCAAGCGCACGTGTTCGCTGTGGCGGATGACCGGCACCCAACGCTGCGCGTACTCTTCGAGGCTTTCACCTTCGCGCGGCATGTCTGCGAGGACCAGCTCGGAGTTCAACGCATTGTAGTCGTGCTGAATCAGCAGGTGCTGCTCGCCGGCAATGTTGAGCGGCTCAGCGTAGTATTCGATGCCCGCGCTCTTGGGGATGAGCAGGGTCGGCTCGCCCTTGGGTTCGCGGGTGGGGATGAGACGCACCTCCGTGTACTCGGAGTTGGAGCTGGTAATGACCACGGAGGAACGGTCGGAGCTCATGGCGGCGCCGAGCCACATGGTGTTGTCCGGTTCCTCGTAAATCAGGTGGTCTTCGGTGCCCTGTCCGACGTCGTGCACGTAGACACGCCAGGGGCGCCACGACTCGTCGGGCACGAGGTAGATGAGCTGTTCGGCGTGGTTGATGAAGAAGGATCCCGCCGCAATGTTGGGGATGGTGTCTTCGAGGAAGGCGCCGGTTTCCATGTTGAGGAAGCGCTGCTCGTAGCGTTCGTCGCCCTTCTCATCCACGGAGATGCTCAGCAGCTTGCCGTTACGTGCAGGCTGGAAGCTGCCGAGGGAGAAGAACTCCATGTCCTTGGCGTATTCGTTGCAGTCGAGGATGACGACTTCACCCTCGAGTACTTCGCCGGGGGTGACGGTCGGCGGGGTGTAGCGCACCACCTCGTCGCCTTCGTGCAGGGCGGGGTAGCGGTAGAAGACGGGGTACTGGCCGCCGGGCACCATGCGGCTGTAGTACCACCAGTCACCGATACGGTTCGGGACGGTCAGATCTGACAGCAGGGTGCGGTCCTTGATTTCGTTGAAGATGGATTCGCGGAGGGGCTGCTGGTCTGTGGTGACAGCTTCGGTGTATTCGGCTTCTGCCTTGAGGTAGTTGAGGACCTCTTCGCTTTCCTTGTCGCGGAGCCATTCGTAGTGGTCGATGAAGACGTCGCCGTGGTGTTCGCGGCGGTGCTCAACCTTCTTCGGTACGGGCGGGGTGAGGTTCTGTTCAGCCATGCTGCCACCTCTTTCAATGAGTTATGGGTTTGTGAATGGTGTGTGCCGTCTGCGCCCGCGTTCCTGCGCCGCCCGGTGGCGGTGAGGGTGTGCGGGGGAGTGGGGGCACGCCTAGTTCTAGTGTATCGAAGAGTGAGGCAGGCTACTATATTGCTGTCTGTGCGAGATTGCCCGGCTCAGCTTGTGGAAGCCTCGCCGGAGTCTTCTGCACTGGAGCCTCGCCGGGACATGTGCGTTCGGCGGCTAGTTGGCGCGCCCCTTAATGGACATGAGGGTGCGGCGACCCGCCTTATTCGCCTTCGTGAAGGCGCGGTTACTCTGCCGGTATTCGCGCTCCTGAGACCGCAGGCGCAGGCGCGCGGATTCTACCATCATCCTGCGGTAGCGTTCGAAGCGCTCGGGGTCGAGGGCACCGTCAGCGAGCGCCTGCTGCACCGCGCATCCGGGTTCGGAGCCGTGGGAGCAGTCGCTGTACCGGCAGGCGGCGGCGTAGCTGGAGACGTCGTCGAAGGTTTCGTCAATGGCAGCGCTATCGCTCGTGGCGGCGAGGGCTCGCACGCCCGGGGTGTCAATCAGCACTGTGCCAGCTGAGGATTCTGTGCCGGAGCCTTCTGCGCCGGATTCTCCAGCACCGAAGTATCCAGCACCGGGCAGAACAATCATTTGGCGGCTGGTGGTGGTGTGGCGCCCCTTGCCGTCAGTGCCGCGAACCGCGGAGGTTGCTTGCACCCGGTTTTCTGAGCTGGCCTCGCGGGGGTCGGCTCCGGGGTTGAGCAGGGCGTTGACCAGGGTTGATTTACCAGCACCGCTACGGCCCAGGAACGCGGCGGTGCGTCCGGCGACGAGCTCCGCCACTGGAGCGGGGTCGTAGCCGTTGTCCGTGCAGACGGCGAGCACCGCATCCACGCCGCCCGCGAGGGATTCCTCGTAGCCGGCGAGCTGTTCGGCCGTCACCAGGTCACCCTTGGTGAGAATCAGCGCGACCTGCACCCCGGAAGCGTGCGCCAGGGCGGTGTAGCGTTCAATGCGCCCGATGGACGGCTCGGGGAAGCACGGCTCAACGATGCAGAGCATATCCACGTTGGCGGCGACGGGCTGATCCGCGGATTCTCGGGTGGCGCTGGGGCGGGTGAGGTAGCTTCGCCGGGGCAGAATCGCGAGGGGCTTATGCTCTGCGGGCTGGGTTTCACCGCCGGTTCCGGGGATGGGCTGGGCGAGCACCCAGTCGCCCACGACGGGGTATTCCTCTTCGCCGTAGTCGTTCTCGACCGGACGCAGGGGAGCGGAGAGCTTCACGAGCTCGCCCCGCTCGCAGGTCAGCAGCTCGCAGCGGGTGCGGTGCACGGCGCTGACGCGGGCGAGGGTGAAATCATCAAGGGTGCCGTCGAGGGTGAACGCGGCGCGAATTGCTGAACCCTGCCAGGAGGGGTCGAAGCCGAGGGCCTCTAAGGTGTATGAAGCGGGAGTAACGGTCACAGGAATAGTCTTTCGTGGTTTCGGCGCCCGGTTGGTTGTCATGCCTGGATAGCGCGCCGGGGGAGAGGGCGTTTAAAAGGTTCGTTCTTTTTATCTCGGGTACGCGCCTTATAGCAGCGAGGCGCGGGCGCCGGCACGGATGCGGCGGGCGGCGAGGAACGTAAGCCCCAACCCCACTGCGGCGTAGAGCACCGCCAGCGCCGCGTCCGTCGCCAGGAGCGCGAAAAGCTCCGGCGCGGTGCCGTTCGCGATACCGCTAGAGGTATCTAAAGCCTGCACCAGCCGGGACCCGGGAACCCAGGAACATACCCAGGCAAGCCACGCCGGATAGGTACTCACCGGCACAATCACGCCCGCGCTGACCGGCAGAACAATAGATAGAACATTCGAGCCCGTGTACGGATCCGACAGGTACAGGCCCAAGCCGGCAGCAAAAATACCCAGGCAGACCCCGCCTAGAATCGCAACCGGCATCAGCGCAATGGCTCCAATCAGAAGCCCCGAAGCCGCCCCGGTAGAGGGCGCCGTGAGGGAGAGTAACCACACGATGCCCACATTGCTCAGACCCGTCACGGAAGCCAGCAACGCGGGTACCGCCGCCGCACCGAGCCAGTAGCCAGCATCCACCGGGCGAGCCGTACACACGTACTCGAAGACACCAATCCACCGGTCTGTGGCAACGCGTGCAACAATACCGGCTGCCACCGAACTGAGGGTCGCAATCAGCGCGGTCGCGCAGCCGATGCGTACCGTATCATTCGCGGCGAGGTCGGCGCCCAAAAGCACCGTGAAAAGCACGTTGAGGCCCGGCACGAGCACCAGGGTAGTGATGGCCGTTCCGAGGGTTGCGAAGGTAATAGAAGATGACCAGCCAATAGAGGCGGTAGACAGCGCCCGACGCACCACGCCGGGCAGAGAATCAGTAGAGAGAATACGCACGCTACATCGCCCCCAGAGTGCCGCGACGATGGGCGGAGGCGAGAGCCTTCCGAGCAAAGAGGAAGGCGCACAACGCCCAGATGAAGCTCACGACCAGGGTCTGAATTACGGGCAAGAGTGCATCCGCCGGGGTAGTGATGGCGGTACGCCCAAGTAGGAGGTGAACCGGCGCCTGCAGGGGAATGAGCACGCCCGCGGCATCCAGCCAGGCGGGCGCTTCAACGGTCGTGAAGAGAACCCCGGAAAGAATAAAAACCGGTACGAGCAGAAGCTCCTCGTAGGCGATAGCGTTCGGTGTGGCCACGAAGAACACCGCAATCATGAACGTGACCGACAGGCAGGCAAGCCATAGCAGGGGAACGCCCAGAACGTAGCGCGGCCAGAGGGCAGAAAAGTCCGTGACCTGCGGGTTGAGGGTCGCCAGGGCCCACGTCAACCACGCCAGCGGTAGGGCTGCCAGACCCACAATGGAGGCACTCGAAACGATAGCCGCCAGCACCCGCAGCGGAGAAATCGACCCCGAACACAGGTACACGAGGGTCCCGCGGAAGCGCTCAAAATTAATGATGCCTGCCGATACGATGCAGACCGACCACATGCCCACAATGCCCGCGCGGGTCCACGCCAGGGTCGGGTCGACAGTCTGCCCCGCGGAGCTCTGCGCCGCCGCGTGCACGGCGAGCGCCTGAATAATAACCGATCCGAGTACCGTACTGATGAGTAGCTGGATGAAGTAGGGGACCGTCAGGAACTGCCGCAGACTAAAGCCCATGAGCCGCAGCTGACGGGCGCACTCCTGCCACAGGTTGTACCCTCGGCGCTGTTGCCGGGACTCTACCGGACGCCGTGTCTGAGCGTTCATCGTTTGAGCCCCTCCGCCATCGCCAGGTATGCCTCTTCCAGGGTTGCCGGGCGAGTGTACGGCTCGGTCCGTACCCCAATGCGTGAGGCGGTGAGCCCCTCCGCCAGGATGTGGTGCGCCTCGCCCGCCTCGAACGTGGCGCGCTCGCCGTGCCAGTAGAGGGTCAGCTCCCAACCGGAACCGCGCGGGGCAAACAGCACCGCCGCCTTATTGCCGAGGAAGCCGCGTAGTGTATCAATGCCCTCGGTAGCAGTGGGGTCCACCTGAACCACGGTCGTGGCGGCAATACCTGCGTGCGCGGCAACGTCCTCGAGGGTGCCGCTCACCGCAACGGAACCGGCGCCCAAAACGGTGATGGTGTGCGCCAGATCCTCAATTTCGCCGAGGAGGTGGCTCGTCAGCAGAATGGCGGTACCTTCATCCGCCAGAGACCGGATGAGGGTACGCACGGTCAGGGCGATATCGGGGTCGAGCCCGTTGGTTGGCTCATCCAGCAGGAGCAGGGCGGGGGAGCCGAGCAGGGCGCGGGCAATATGCAGGCGCTGCTTCATGCCGCGGGAGAACTCTTGGACGGGCCGCGTGGCGGCGTCGGTGAGCTCTACACGGGCTAGGGCATGCTCCACCTCGTGTCGTCGAGCCCGCCCGGAAACCCCCGCAATATCGGCGAAGAACAGCAGGTTATCGCGGGCACTGGCGCGTGGGTAGAAGCCGTTCTCCCCGCCCAACGCGAGACCCACGTGACGGCGCGCCCGCTGCGGGTGAGCGATAGCATCAACGCCGTTCACGGTGAGGCTACCGCCGGTGGGAGTGAGCAGGGTCGAGCACATCTGCACGGTCGTCGTTTTGCCCGCACCGTTGGGGCCGAGAAGGGCATGAATTTCACCGGAGCTGACGCGAAGCGACACCCGGTCGACGGCGGTAAAGGCACGTTCGCCTGTGCCAAAGACGCGGCGAAGCCGTGCCGCGTCAAGAATTGTAGACATCGTGATAAAACCTTGCGGTGCTTAGTCACCCGAAGCCGCTTGAGCATGGTGTTCGCAGGCCTGCAATACGTGGGACGGGTGAGATGAATAGTCGTGAGAGAGGCACTACGTAGTGCCCGAATAATCCCAAGTCACCGACTGCAGGTGCGGAAGGTATAACAACGAAACCCTCAGAACTTTGGTATCCCAAGCGCACACTATGCGCTCCTGAAATGTATCGAACCAAAGCAGGGTTGTTTCTGAAATTTTTTAGAGCCCACCATCTGGGCGGGCATTCCGCGAGCCGGTGCGACTTTAGCGGGAGGTCATACCTCATCACTCCTAGATTCAAGGTTTCCATCAGTGTAGCACGGCTCACGGAATGCTGTGATTAAATTTTTTTTGATTTTATTCGAAGAAGTTAAAACGATCCCCCGTTATTCGATCGGAATGCCCCACCAAGTGCATAGACACCAAGAGAAATTGCGACTGCACATGCACTCATGACGGCTATACCGCTATACCCCGGAAACTGCGTAAGTAATGTACCGCCAACGGCACCGCTGATAGTTGTTCCAGCGTACATTGCCGTGTTTGAGAGGGATGATACAGTACCGCGAGCTATAGCGGTATGGCTTTGTAGCTCTCCCATGAGGACGGGGAGCATAATTCCTCCGAGAAAAAGTGCAAGAGTAAAAATACCTAAAGCAGTCCAGAAATTAGCTGTCAATGACGCCGAGAGATACACAATACTGAGTGCCATAAGTCCCATGAGCATAGTCTTCTGCGTACCTATATGTGCGACGAATCGTGACCCTGTGAGGGAGCCTAGAGCGTTGCCACATCCGATTACAAGCATGGCGAAACCGATGGTTGTCTGCGATGCCCCAAAGTCTCGCGCGAACCATGAACCTATGAAAGATAGAGATGCGAATACTCCTGTCTGGAAAATCAGGTACGCCAGGAGGGATAGCAAAAGTGAAGGGGCTTTTAAAACGTGCAGGTAGGGAGTCAGAAAATTTCCATCTTGCGCTGCAGACACAGGGGGAATGCTGGGAAAACGTGAATAGAGTATACCCAAGAGAAGAAGAGACGCTGCGGCGATTGCAAAAAATGGTATCTGCCATCCATAAGTGGAGAGGAAAGAACCTACAGGAATACCGGCGATTTGGGCTATGGCAAGTCCAGCCGTTGCATATCCCATAGTTTTAATAATGGCTTGTTTCGGCACTGTCATGGGGATAGATGCCCAAATCTGCGGTGAGATCAGAGAAGCGAACACTCCCGCAAGAAACCGGGCGGTAAAAAGAGACCAAAACCCCCATGCTAAACCGCATAAGCCCGTAAAAAGCGTAAAGCCGATGGACCCGGTAAGAATAATGCGCCTGCGATCAACGCGGTCTGACAGCGGGCCTGCAATGAGTGCGAAAATTGCATACCCTAAAGCGTATGCAGAGACGAACCACCCTGATTGTTCTGTGCTGGTGTTGAACTCCTTGCTGAGTAGCGGAAGCAGAGGGGCAGTGAGAAAAGTATCTGTGCCGATGACAAAGAGAGTGCTGAATGATACAAGCCGCATGGTTGCCTCAGAATTTTGAGGTAGCTGATGAGATGTATTGTGAGAACTCATTGTGCATCCTTTCATGTTATTTCTATGTTCGTCGAAATTAGAATAAATCTATATTATGCTAGAGGGCAAGCCCAAGATGTAATATTCTGTCACAGAGTCATGAAGGCTCAATACGTTATGCGAAAAACCCGGAAAGGCGTGGTTATGGGTAAGGAACGGCTGTATCACCCCACCTCTGATGACGTGACGTTGGATCGTGTCCTTGGCGCATTGTCAGACCCCATTCGACGAGATGTTCTCGCCCGTATCGCAGACCACGGGCCACAGTTCTGCGGTGATTTTGACTATGGAATCGCCAAATCTACGATGTCTTATCATTTCAAAGTGCTCCGAGAATCAGGGCTCATGCACACCGAAGTGCTGGGAACGCACCGTAAAATTACACGCCGAGACAGCGTGATTGAGAATCTTTTCCCCGGTCTTTTAGACTCTGTTGGACTACCACCGGGTCAAGGCCAATGGGGTGAATCTGCTGCGGATACTACAGGTGCCTGACTCGGCTAATCGGGTTGAGAGTATGCGAACCCCTAAAATGAGGTCAGAGCAAAGGCAATTCATAAAACGTCATCTTTGCAATGAAGCGTCTTAAAGTGTCGCGCACTCCTAAAACCCTTGACCCCGCGCAACCGATTATGACACCCTAATGACAGGTCAAGAGCGCCAGCGACAAGCCCCAGCTAGCTGGCCGGCAACCCTCCTCCGCGGTGGGGTGCCCTGGGTGAAGACCAGGCGGCACGCAAAAGCGTGACGCAAGCGCGGGACCGATGTGACCGAATCCGGTACATCAATCGTGACAGGATTATTCGACGACGATTCCTGTACCGCTCGGCATGCGGCCCCCTAACTATCCCCTTAGGAGAGCCAAGCATGAGCAACAACACTACCGTCCCGACTCCCGCCAACCCCGCCGGTTGGAAGTTCGAAACCCGCCAGATTCACGCAGGTCAGGCGCCGGATGCCGCAACGGGAGCTCGGGCACTACCCATCTACCAGACCACCTCTTATGTCTTTGACAGCGCCGAGCAGGCAGCGAACCGTTTCGCTCTCGCCGAGCTGGGACCCATTTACACCCGCATGAACAACCCCACCCAGGAAGTAATCGAAAACCGCATCGCTTCCCTGGAAGGCGGCGTTGGCGCGCTACTGCTGGCATCCGGTCAGGCAGCTATCACCTACGCAATCCTGAACATTGCCGGCGCAGGCGACCATGTGGTTGCATCGCCCTCCATATACGGCGGCACCTACAACCTGCTCAAGTACACCCTCGCCGACCTCGGCATCGAAACCACCTTCGTTGAGAACCCGGACGACCTGGACGCATGGCGCGCCGCGGTTCGTCCCAACACCAAGCTGTTCTACGGAGAATCCGTGCCTAACCCCCGCAACGACGTGCTCGACATCGAGCCCATCGCCAAGATTGCGCACGAAAACGGCGTGCCCCTGATCCTGGACAACACCGTACCCACCCCCTACCTGCTGCGCCCCATCGAGCACGGCGCGGACGTGGTGGTTCACTCCGCAACCAAGTACCTGGGTGGCCACGGAACCTCCATCGGCGGCGTGATTGTTGACTCCGGTAACTTCGACTACGGTGCAGACCCCGAGAAGTTCCCCAAGTTCAACCAGCCCGCCCCCGGCTACCACGGCCTTGTCTACGCACGCGACCTGGGCAAGGACTCCGCATTCGGTGCGAACCTCTCCTACATCCTGAAGGCGCGCGTCTCCCTGCTACGTGACACCGGCGCCGCCATCTCCCCGACCAACGCCTTCAACATCGGCATCGGCCTGGAGACCCTCTCCCTGCGCATCGAACGCCACATTGAGAACGCCACCAAGGTCGCCCACTGGCTCGAAGCAAACCCGCAGGTCGACAAGGTCATCTGGGCTGGCGTGGAATCCTCCCCCTGGTACGAGCGCGCACAGAAGTATCTGCCCAAGGGCCCCGGCGCGGTGCTCGGCTTCACCCTCAAGGACGCAACCCTGGAGCAGACCCGCGACTTCGTAGATGCCCTGAAGCTGCACTCCAACGTGGCGAACATCGGTGACGTGCGCTCGCTCGTAATTCACCCCGCCTCCACCACCCACTCCCAGCTTGCCGCTGAGGAGCTGGAGAAGATCGGCGTGTACCCGAACTTTGTGCGCCTGGCAGTTGGCATTGAGAACATTGATGATATTCTCGCCGACCTGCAGTTGGGCTTCGACACCCTCTCCTAAACGGTGATGCACCCGCAGGTGGACCGGCAAGCTACGGCTTTTCGGTCCACCTGCGGATTCCCCGTTAGGGAGCGTTTCATAAGCGCGCGGCACCGCCGCCTCGCTGCCTCAACCCGCAGACTCAACCGCAGATTCAACCCGCAGACGAGTACCCCGCTCACACCCGGCACCACCTCGCCGGCCAACCCAGTGAAGGGAACCCCATGACCACCCAGAGCACTAGCCAGTCCGGCACCACGCTGTCCAGTTCCAAGCAATCCGGCACTATCAACCAGCCTGTTACCGCGCCCATCCCCGTGGCGGGCACCCAGCGCGAGCACCCCGAAGCGCAAGGCTACCTGCGTCAGCTGAACATCGGCGACTTGGAGCTCGAATCCGGCGTAACCCTGCCGCAGGTCACCATCGGCTACGAAACCTGGGGTACGCTCAATGAGGCTGGCGATAATGCCATCCTGATTTTGCATGCGCTCACTGGCGATACGCATGTCTCCCGCGGCGTCCCCACCCCCGACATGCCCGCCCCGCTGATTCGCGCTATCGAGTCGGACGGCTGGTGGGAAGGCATCGTGGGCCCCGGCTCGGTCGTAGACACCAACCGCTACTTTGTGATTGCCCCCAATATTCTGGGCGGTTGCTACGGCTCCACCGGACCGGCAAGCATTATTCCGGAAGGCTACCCGGGTGCCGGTGAGCACTGGGGTTCCCGCTTCCCGCAGGTAACCATCCGTGATTCTGTGCGTGCTGAGGCGCACCTGGCACGTGCCCTGGGCGTGACCAGCTTCCGCTACGTGATTGGTGGTTCTCTCGGTGGCGCTCGCGCCCTGGAGTGGGCGGCAACCAATCCCGAGCTGGTGCGCGGATGCGCGGTGATTGCCTCCGGTCCTTCGGCTACGGCGGAACAGATTTCGTGGGCACACACCCAGAATATTGCGATTCGTTCGGACGCGAACTTTGCCGGTGGCGACTACTATGACGGTCCCGCGCCGCTGACCGGTCTTGCCCTGGCACGCCGTATTGCGCACACCACCTACCGCAGCCCCGCCGAGCTGGAGCACCGCTTCGGCCGCGAAGAGAACCGTGGCGAAAGCACCGTGGGCGGCTCGCTGGGTGAGCCGCGTGGCCGCTACGCCATCGAAAGCTACCTGGACCACCACGGCGCCAAGCTGGTTGAGCGCTTTGACGCGAATAGCTACCTGGCAGTGAACGAGGCACTGATTTCGCACGATGTGGCGCGTGGCCGCGGCACCCTGGCGCAGGCGCTGGCGCACACCGATTGCGAGTGGACGATTGCGGCGGTGAACACGGATCGCTTGTTCTTCCCGCACGAGTCGCACCGTCTGGCGGAGGCGCTGCCCACCCCGGTCGCCGTGGATATTATCGAGTCGAACCACGGCCATGACGGCTTCCTGATTGAGGCGAAGCAGGTGGAGAAGATTCTGGCGCGCGCCCTGGGTGTTGAAGATGAATCTGCTACCCCGAGCGAGGCGCAGCGTGAGCGTGAGGCGCTGGACTCGATGACTCGTCTGTACGGCGCTGTTACTCGCTAACTCAACCGGCACCCGAAGGCGTTTCACGCATCCTGTTGAATGTTGTTTTATCCAAACAGTGGGTGTGGGATTGTGAGGGAATGACTGGGTATTCTCAACTGTCCTTCCGCCCACCGTGAATTAACCTTCACCCTTAGGGTTATGTAATAGAATGCCGGGCGTTCGTATGATGCGAGTGTCCGGCATTTTTTCTATCTTTTTGAAGTGTGTTGTGCCAAGTCAGGGAATATTTTCCGGTTTTTCTGGCACTTTTTGAAAGCTCCGCGAGATACCGCGGAAGCAGCCTCCTGTTGCACTGGAAGGTAAGGGTTCTCAGTTTGCTTTAGACCCGCTCTAACCCCATAGCATTAACGCTGTGGTAAGTATTCAAGAGGTAGCGGAGCAGTTGGGGGTGAGCACCCACGCCCTGCGCTATTACGAAAAAGAGGGGCTCATTGCGGTGCCCCGTGATGCTCACGGAACCCGTATTTTTGATGAGGAGTCTATCTCCGCAGCACGGTTTATTGCTACCTGCCGTCAGGCCGGCATGAGTCTTGCCGACATTCGTACAATCTTGGACAATCCGGATGATCATGCACTCTCCGTTGATGTGATGGAGCGAGCCCGCCGAAAGATTGAAAACGAGATTGCGGGGTTGCAGCAGAACCTTGAGCACCTGGATCGCCGTATTCAGGAGCACCGCAGTCACCTCGATGGCACCCGCTAGATAACCGTCTAATTTTCATGCAGGTATGCACGCCGACGCCCGGTATTCCCGACGTGGGGAATACCGGGCGTATTTTTGTGCTCAGCTTTCACACTCAGCTACTCACCCCTAGTTACTGGGTATTTTCAGCCCAAAGATTTAACCCCAGGTAGCTTCCTCGGGGTTGACACCGTGCGCACGAGCGTTCTCAAAGATGACCTCCCTCAGCCACTCCGCAAGCCCAGGCGCAAGCTTCTCGTAGTGCGCCTTAAAGCGGGCATCCTCAACATAGCCGCGCGCCAGAATCGCGTGCTTGGCGGGGGTGACCTCAAAGAAGAACAGGGAGGCGCGGTGCCGCTCGGCGAGCGCGTTTGCCTCCTCGCTGCCCGGCTGCACGCCGCGGTTGAACGCCTCGACGAGGGCGTGTTCTACTTCCTCAACCTGCTGTTTGCCGTTCTGCCAGTCGGCACGGTCCATTGACGCAGTACGGCGCTGGTACTCGGCCCAGTCGTCAGTTTTTCCGTAACGGTCCTGCGCCTCCTGTTGGTGGGTGAGGCTGAATCCCTCGCCCATAATTTCTGCTTTCTCAGCAGCGCTGAGCTGCTCATTCTTAGGTGCCATAGCGTCCTCCAAAAGATGTTCGATGGTTTCAAGCATGCGCCCGTACGCGACGATTTTGCGTTGAAGCATATCCCGCTGAGCGAGTAGATGCTCGGTGCTGTTCGCTTCGTCCTGCAGTATTTTGTGAATGGCATCAAGGCTCATGCCGGTGGCGCGGTATCCCATGATGACGGTGATTCGTTCAAGATCTGTATCTGTGTAGTATCGGTACCCGTTGAACTCATCGTGTGCCGGGTTGAGTAGGCCTCGTTGCTCCCAGTGGTGAAGTGTGCGCACTGTTAGCCCGTGTAGTGATGCCGCTTCTCCTACGGTGTATTCGTGTTGCCCGTCAGGCGGTGTTCTGTTCGCGTCCATGGTTTCACTCTAAAACCTCACGTTAGGTGAGGGTCAAGCTAGCGGCGGAACCTGCGGTGCAGGGTTGCGGGGGAGTCCTCGCTAAGATGGGTTCATGAGCGAAAACAAATACGTCGTCGAATACACCCGCCCCGAGAACGAACGTGTAGGCACCCACCTGGTGCTCATGCTGCACGGCTACGGCTCCCAGGAGCACGACCTGCTGTCCCTGGCGGCGCACCTTCCGCAGGAGGGTTTCACCTACGCCTCCATGCGTGCACCGCAGCCGGTTGGCACTCAGTTCTCCGCGGACTCGACCGGCGCCTACATTGCCGCAGACGCTATCGGCTACCAGTGGTACCCGCTGAACCAGCGGCTCGAATCTGACCAGCGCGCCATTGAGCAGGCGAGCGACTACGTGCTGGAGTGGGCGCGCGCGAACCGTGAACCGTACGCTTCGGTGACCTTGCTGGGCTTCTCGCAGGGTATGGGCATTGCAACTTCGATGGTGCGTCATGCTCCCGGCGAGTTCGCCGCTGTGGTGGGTCTGTCCGGCTACGCCGTGGACTCGGATTCGCCGTACTTCAAGGATGAGGAGCTGAAGAAGACCGAACTGCCGGTGTTCTTCGGCCGCGACCAGGAAGACCCCGTCATCCCGCAGGAGATGGTGAACTACACCTACGACTGGATCCGCAAGTACACCGACGGCATTAAGGTGCTGTACGCCGGTATCGGCCATGGCGTTGGCCCCATGGAGATTCGCCATGTGGGCGAGTTCCTGGAGGTGAAGGTGCAGGGTAAGGAGCCGCGTATTCGTGCGCAGAAGGTTGCGGAGGCGACCGGCACCGCGGAAGGCTCTGACGCCTAAAACGACATATGGAAAGCCCCCGGGTCTGATGACTCGGGGGCTTTGCTGTAGTTCTGCTTCCGCGTGGGATGCACGGTTCCGCTTGGAAAGGCGGTTATCGTCCTCGTTCCTACAGGGAACCCGCCCTCGCTTCGCTTCGGGCACCCTGATGTCACTTTCGGACGATACCGCCTTTCCTCGCTGGGGTACTGTGCGGGTGCGGCCGCGTTTTCCGGATGCGCCCTCAGGGTGTCAGCCCGGACGCTCTCCGTAGCGAAGCGAGGAGGGGCGGAGCGTCCGGGTGACGGGTGCCCCTGCGTAGGCGCGGAGGAAATATGCGGCGCCCCGCCCCTGCTTGGTGAGGGGAGGAACGAGGACGGTCACTGCCCCTCGCCTGTAGCCCTAACCAAGCAGAGAGAGGACTAGTCCTCGTGCGCAACCTTCACGGTCACGCCGTTGAAGGTGACGGTGTCGCCGGGGTGCAGCTGCTTGCCGCGTGCTTCCTCAATGTCGCCGTTGACCTTTACCAGGCCGTGCTGAATGACCTCGCGTGCCTGCGCGCCGTCCTCTACGAGGTTGGCGAGTTTGAGGAACTGGCCGAGGCGGATCATGTCGTCGCGAATAAAAATTTCTTCCATGCTTCCTAGTTTATCCCGCCGGGTACGTCCTGGCTTCCCGAAAAATGGGGCGGTGGTGGGCCTGGTGGGCATACCCAGGGGCGGGTTGGTGATGGTACCCTAGTGTCTTGCATCAAAAAGTGTGCATATTGCGCCGATGAGCGCGAATACGGGCGCCCCGTTCTGGGTTGCGTCCCTTATGAACCCGAACTCACGCACGTCACAGCCGGTGGCGGGGCAGAAGGAGTAACTATGGCTGAAAAGTCCACCCTCGATAACGTTATTGCGCTCGCGAAGCGCCGCGGCTTTGTTTTCCAGGCCGGTGAAATTTACGGCGGTTCCCGCTCCGCATGGGACTACGGTCCGCTCGGTGCAGAGCTGAAGGAAAACATCCGCCAGCAGTGGTGGCAGCGTTTCGTCCGCTCCCGTGCGGACATGGTCGGCCTGGATTCCTCCGTTATTCTGCCTCGTGCGGTGTGGGAGGCGTCCGGTCACGTGGCGACCTTCACCGACCCGCTGGTTGAGTGCCTGTCGTGCCACAAGCGTCTGCGTCAGGATCACCTGCTGGAGAACTTTGAGGCGAAGAAGGGCCGCGCGGCTGAGGGCATGGAAGAGATTGCTTGCCCGAACTGTGGCACTCGTGGTGAGTGGACTGAGCCGCAGAACTTCTCCGGCCTCATGAAGACCTACCTGGGCCCGGTCGACAACGAGGAGGGTCTGCACTTCCTGCGCCCGGAGACCGCTCAGGGTATTTTCGTGAACTTCAACAATGTGGTGACTGCTTCTCGTAAGCGCCCGCCGTTCGGTATTGGCCAGATCGGTAAGTCGTTCCGTAACGAGATCACTCCCGGTAACTTCATTTTCCGTACTCGTGAGTTCGAGCAGATGGAAATCGAGTACTTCGTGCACCCGGATGACGCTGATAAGTACTTCAACGAGTGGGTTGAGGACTGCTGGAACTGGTTCGTTGACCTGGGCATTAACCCGGATAACATGCGCCGCTTCGACGTCCCCAAGGAGGAGCGTGCACACTACTCGGCTGGCACTATTGACGTTGAGTACCGCTTCGGCTTCCAGGGTTCCGAGTGGGGCGAGCTGATGGGCGTTGCGAACCGTACCGACTACGACCTGGGCGTGCACAACGAGCACTCCAACGCGAAGCTTGAGTACTTCGACCAGGCTACCGGCGAGCGTTACGTGCCGTACGTGATTGAGCCGTCCTTCGGTCTGACCCGCTCCATGATGGCGTTCCTTGTTGACGCATACGTTGAGGATGAGGCACCGAACACTAAGGGTGGCGTGGATAAGCGCGTCGTGCTGAAGCTTGACCCGCGTCTGGCACCGGTGAAGGCTGCTGTTCTGCCGCTGTCGAAGAAGGCTGAGCTGTCTGAGCCGGCAACTAAGCTGGCGAATGAGCTGCGTGGCCTGTGGAACGTGGACTACGACGAGGCGGGCGCTATTGGCCGCCGTTACCGCCGCCAGGATGAGATTGGTACCCCGTTCTGCATCACCGTGGACTTTGACACTCTTGAGGACCAGGCTGTGACCATCCGCGAGCGTGACACCATGAACCAGGAGCGTGTGGCTCTGGATCAGGTGAAGTCTTACCTGGCTGCACGCCTGGCAGGCTAAAAATAATTCATAACATGGTCGGCGGGTAGCCTCTTAGAGCGAAAGAGGCTACCCGCCGTCGTGTATTTGGGCTACCCTGGTTAGACTGATTGGCACGTTTGACGCGAGCGAAGGAAAGGTGCACGGATATGGCTGAACGCCTCAGCGAAAAATTTGAGATTCGCCCTTGGCAGGAGGGTGATGACCTTGCCCTGCTTGAGATATGGAACTCTGCCCGCAATGAGGTTGAGGAGCGCCAGCGTGGCCTTTTCGGCCCGGATACGGATGCGCCGTTTAGCCGCACCCTGGTGGTGACTGCTTCGGGTGTGCCGGTGGCTGCGGGTACTGTGGTGGCTTCGATGCTGCATCCGACGCGTCTATGGTCCTACATTGAGGTGGCAGCTGATCACCGCCGTCAGGGTATTGGTACTGCCCTGCTGGATGCGTTGCGTGAGATTGCGGCGGCGCACGGTCAGACCACCGCTTTGCGTGTGAAGCTGTCGCCGTTTAGTGACGGTGAGGAGTTTGCGCAGGCTGCTGGTATGAAGCTGATTCAGCGTTCCCGTATGGTGCGTGTGGAGCCGGGGGCGATTCCTCCGGTGTCGTTGCGTGAGGATGCTGACGGTAACGAGACTCAGGCGATTGAGGATTTGGCGACCGGTTCGGTTGAGCTGACAGCCGCGCTGTGGGATTTCTACCGCCGCGCCCACGAGTGGGATGTTCCTGCTGAGGTGGGTTTGGGCACCGTGAACCGCTACTTCCTCTCGGATGAGGTGCGTGCCTTTGGTGCTGTGGTGCTTCGTGACCATATTCGTGAGGCGGCGGCAGAGGGTAAGAAGGGCCCGATTGTGGCGTTTGCGGTGAGCTACCACCCCTTCGAGACTGACCTGGAGGCGGCGCTGGTGAATGAGAAGACCGCCACGGAGTTGCTACTGGGTTACGACTTCGATAATGAGGGTGCCGTGGAGGCGATTATGCAGGTGCTGTCCCTGCTGAGCGCTAAGTACCCGGTGCTGGTTGAGGTTGACGACGCCATGGAGGCGCTGGTTCAGGTGACTGACGTGCTGTTGCGTGCCGGTACCGCCTCGGTGGAGGGCGACCCGACCTATATTTACGTGACCGAGTAGGTTACTAGGTAGATTCTCGGTACCGAGCCTGCTGGCTGACTCTTGCTGAAGAGGCGGGGGAGTGGAATGCTCCTCCGCCCCTCTCGCGTACCTGCGCCTCCTCACGGTTGCTGAGCCTGCGCCGTGCCACTGCACTGCGCTTCTGTACCCCGTCAGCTGAGTCCGGTTCTCGATTTGCCCCCGTATGCCACAATATAGGGGTGAATTCTGAAGCACCCCGTCTTACCCTTCCGCCCCTGAAACTGGGCAATCTGACCGTTGATACTCCCGTGGTTCTCGCCCCGATGGCTGGCGTGACCAATAAGGCTTTCCGCCGCCTCTGCAGTGAATATGGCGGCGGCCTGTACGTTACCGAAATGGTGACTGCGCGCGCCCTGGTGGAGCGTAAGCCCGAGTCCATGCGCATTATTGAGCATGACCCGGACGAGAAGATCCGATCCATCCAGATTTACGGTGTGGACGCGGTCAACGTCGGTAAGGCTGTGCGCATGGTCGTTGAAGAAGACCGTGCCGACCACATTGACTTGAACTTTGGCTGCCCGGCTCCTAAGGTGACTCGCCGCGGTGGCGGTGCCGCCCTGCCCTGGAAGACTGACCTGTTCACTGCGATTGTGCAGACCGCGGTGAAGGAGGCGTCCCGCAACGATATTCCGCTGACCATTAAGATGCGTAAGGGCATCGACGATGACCACATTACGTTCTTGGAGTCCGCCAAGATTGCTCGTGATGCCGGTGTTGCGGCGATTGCTCTGCACGGTCGTACTGCGGCTCAGCATTATTCGGGTAAGGCTGACTGGGATTCTATTGCGCAGCTGCGTGAGTTGATTCCGGATGTGCCGATCCTGGGTAATGGCGATATTTTCTCCGCCGAGGATGCGGTACGCATGGTTGAGCAGACCGGCGTGGACGGCGTGGTGATTGGTCGCGGCTGCCAGGGTCGCCCGTGGCTGTTTGGCGACCTGCAGAATGCGTTTGAGGGTTCGTCGGAGCGTATCCGCCCGACCCTGACTGAGGTGTCGGACATGATTTACCGCCACGCAGAACTGCTGGTGGAGACTTTCGGCGATGAAACCCGCGGCCTGCGTGAGATTCGTAAGCACGTGGCGTGGTACTTCAAGGGTTACCCGGTTGGCGGTGAGCTGCGCGCGAAGATGGCTCAGGTGCCCGACCTGGCGACGTTCCGTGAGCTGATTGCTCAGCTGGACCACTCGATTGGTTACCCGGGTGCCGCTGTGGAGGGTTCGCGCGGTCGCGCCGGTAGCCCCAAGCAACCGCACCTGCCCGATGGCTGGCTGGATTCGCGCATCCTGGGCGACGCTGAGCGTCTGGGCCTGGCGGAGGCTGAGCTGGATATTTCCGGCGGCTAAACACCTGTACTTGTGTGCCGCGGCGTGCTGTTTGCGCGTCGCGGCGCATCCTTTTGTGAGCCTGTTCGTGCGTTATTTCCCGCTCCTGCAACGCCTGCAGACGCTACCTGTTGACCCTCACCGTAGAATTGAGTTTATGGCTGGATTAATCCGCAAAGAAGACATTGATGAAGTCCGCGCCCGTACCGATATCCGCGAAATCATTGAAGGCTATGTGAGCCTCAAAAGCGCCGGTATAGGCACCTTCAAGGGGCTGTGCCCGTTCCACGACGAGCGCACGCCCTCCTTCAATGTGCGCCCGCAGGTCGGCTCGTACCACTGCTTCGGCTGCGGTGAATCCGGTGATGTGTACTCCTTCGTCATGGCGATGGAACACACCAGCTTCGTTGAGACGGTGGAGCGTCTAGCCGCGCGCATCGGCTACACCCTGCACTATGAGGGCGGTAAGCCCGGCGACCGCTACGAGGCGGGTATGCGCCGCCGCCTGCTCGATGCGCACAAGATTGCCGCCGAGTTCTTCGAACGCAACCTTTACTCGCCGGACGCGCAGGAGGCGCAGCGCTTCCTTGGCGCCCGCGGTTTTGACCCCGCCGCAACCCGCAAGTTCGGTGTCGGCTACGCTCCGCGCGGCTGGGACCACCTGCTCAAGCACCTTCGCTCCCAGGGCTTTACCGATGAGGAGCTGAAGGCGACCGGCATGTTCTCGGAGGGCAACCGCGGCCTGTACGACCGCTTCCGCGGCCGCATCATCTGGCCAATCCGCACCATCGCCGGTGAAACCATCGGTTTCGGTGCCCGCCGTCTCTTTGACGACGATCAGGGCCCCAAATACCTGAACACCCCCGAGACGCAGCTGTACAAGAAATCCCAGGTGCTTTACGGCATTGACCTGGCAAAACGCGATATGACCAAGACTAAGCAGGTCGTCATCGTGGAAGGCTACACGGACGTCATGGCGGCACACCTCGCCGGCATCACCACCGCCGTTGCCACCTGCGGCACCGCGTTCGGTCCCGGCCACATCAAGATGGTGCGCCGCATGATTACCGATGACGGTTCCGGCGGCGAAATCATCTTCACCTTCGACGGTGACGCCGCGGGCCAGAAAGCCGCCATGGCAGCCTTCCAGGAGGACCAGCGCTTCGTCGCGCAGACCTTCGTGGCGGTTGCCGAGAACGGCATGGACCCCTGCGACCTGCGCCTACACAAGGGCGACGCCGCCGTGCGCTCGCTAATCGCTTCGCGCCGCCCGCTCTTCGAGTTTGCGATTGATTCGACCCTCGCCAAGTACGATTTGGCGACCCTTGAAGGCCGCGTGTTGGCGATGCGCGCTATCGCCCCGATTATTGCCGGCATTAAGGACCGCGACCTGCGCCCCGCCTACATGCGTAAGGTGTCCGGTCAGCTCGGGCTGGAGCTCGACGAGATTCAGCGCGCCGTGGCGTACGCGCAGAACCACCCGAAGCTTTCGCGCACCCAGCAGGCGGAGGCTACCGCCGCCGCGCCGCGTTACGAGCGTCTGAACGAGGGGCCGCAGAGCGTGCCGGGCACGCCGGGCTATACGGGTGCGCCGGGTTACGCGGGCGCTCAGGGGACAGTTCATGCTGACGCGCCCTACGACCCCGCCTACGATGCACCGCCACCGGAAGACCACGCCGCACCCAGCGCCTACGCCGGGCAGAACGCTGCCGCGCACCCGCCGAGCAGCATTCAACCCGCCGCACCCCAGCCGGAGGCGACCGCCCCCGCCGTCGAGGAATTCCTCACCCCCGACCCGCGCGACCCGGTTGCCCGCCTCGAAAAGGCGGCGCTCGAGATTGCCCTGCAGCACCCCGAGCTTATCAGCGTGGAACAGTGGCGTAACCTCGCCACCGTGCAGTTCCGCTACCGCACCCACCGCGAGGTGGCCGCCGGCATTATTCACGCGGCAACCGTTATGGCACCTACCCCCGGCATCGAATGGATCAACTGCGTACGCTCCGGCGCTGTAGAGGGCGTACACCCCGCCATCGCGGAGCTCGCCGTCTCACCGCTACCGGTCAGCAGCGCCGAGCGCCTGCCCGGTTTTGTGACTGGTGCGCTCAACGCCCTATTCGAACAGCAAATCGCCCGCCAAAAATCCGACCTGATGATGCGCCTAGAGCAGCTCAGCGCAAACCCCGACGACGAAGAGTTCGAAGCGGTACAGCGTCAGCTCCTCGAACTGGAAATGCGCCGCCGCCAGCTCAGCGCACAGCGCGGCTAAGTACGGTTCTTCCGCTACGCCCCGGCGACCTGCCGAATGTCCTGTGTTCTGCAGGTTGCCGGGGAATACCGCGGGGTAGAAGCCTCTTTCACCACTCAAACCAGCCACACAGCCAACCACACACCCCAAAAGTGATGCACTTCATAGCATTTCAAGTTGCGGAGCCCAAACAGCCCCGGTATAGTTATTACTCGTTGCAAGGGAAACCAGCAACGAAAACAAAATAATCCCCCGTAGCTCAATTGGCAGAGCATTCGACTGTTAATCGAAGGGTTACTGGTTCGAGTCCAGTCGGGGGAGCAAATATAGCAAGAGTCCCGGAACGAAGTTCCGGGGCTCTTGCTATATACGTTCCTCTGGCTCGAACCAGTAACCCCTCGGGCTTGCGCCCTCGGCGAGGCAAAGATACTTCACCCTGTAAAAATGTACCCTGCAAAAATGTGAAGTCTAACGCACAGAGAAGTTCTCTGCCCACACACGCCACACGCCCACTCGGCGCGTAGCGGGGGAGCGGCGCATCGGCATCCTCTTACGCCTACTCCAGAGCAAATCCACAGGCGCAACCAAACCCAGAAAGCTACGCCTGCAGCTCAATGTAGCCTCCAGAAAGTCGAAAATACCTGAAGAGATAGCGCAAACCCCCACCCAAACGGTCACGCGGAGGTATCATAAGGGGCTAAACTATAGGAGGTGGAGTGCGAAAAAGAAGCCTCCAAAAACACGTCACGGAGAGGTGGTCATGACCACTACTACTAATCCCAAGGCACCCAAGCGTTTCTTTGCTGGCATCAGCGGGATTAAGTCCGGCGTCGCGAACATCATCGACGCTGGCAAAACCTTCAAGACCCTCGGACCCAGCCAGGTCAAGGACGAAATCCAGATTGCAAAGCACGAGCTGAAGACCAAGGGCATCGCCGTTGGTAAGGGCGCAGCCTTCTTCGGCGTCGCAGCAGTCTTCGGTCTGTTCCTGATTATTGCGCTGGTCGCCGCAGCAATCCTTGGCCTCGGCACCGTCATGCCCTACTGGGCATCCGCACTGGTCTTCGCCCTCATCTTCCTCATCGTCCTGGCAATCTGCGCCCTGGTCGGTCTGAAGAAGGTCAAGGCACAGCTGCCGTTCAAGCCCGAATCCGCAATCTTCGGTCTGCTCTTCGACCTCGGCGTACTCAAGGAAGGTACCGCCATGTCCGCTGAGCGCCTGAAGAAGGAACAGGCAGAGCGTGCAGCGCAGAAGGCTAAGGAAGCTGAAGAAGCAGCAGAACGCGCACGTCAGGAAGCTGAAGAGCGCAAGGCACGCGGCGAGGAAGAGCCCAAGCCGCCGACCTTCGAAGAGCTCAAGCAGCGCACCGCAGAACGCCGCCAGCACCTGGCAGCCCTGCGCGACGACCTGCAGTCCTACACCGGCGACGTTCAGAACAACACCCAGCAGGCTCTGGACGCTCTCAAGGCAGTGCCCTCCGAAGTTGCCGCAGGTGCAGCAGCTACCGGCCGCGGCCTGGCAGAGAACGTGCGCAAGCCCGAGGTTCTGCAGGCACGCTGGAAGTCCTTCGCAGCACTGGGCGCATCCATTGCAACCGTCCTGCACTTCCTGAACCGCCTGGTACGCCGCTAAACACTGTTCGCCGCTAAAACCGATACAGGTTTAACGCCAAGCGTCCAAACGCCCCGATACTCGTATCGGGGCGTTTGTGCGTCTACAGGCAGGCTGCTGGCTTCTGTTTCAACGGGAGGTTTAGAGGTAACTCCCAGCCAAAGCCGCCCGCCATAAGTCGGAGAAGGACGCAGCTCACAGGTAGAATAGACAAGTGCTGTACGTACTGGATCCACCCGGTGCACGCGGCAGACAGAGGTAGAAGCGGCGCGCCGTCGCACCCGAAACCCCCAAAGTCACCGACACACTACACCCCGATGAGGAGCCCCGTCATGGAACAGGCAAAGACGATTCTGATTGGCGCAGAAACCTACCCGCCGGACATCAACGGTGCAGCACAATTCGGTCACCGCCTCGCCACCTCCATGCTCAAGCGAGGCCACTCCGTGCATGTGGTCGCCGCCAGCCCCATCCCCGGCCCCAGCTACCGCACCGAAGTAGAGGGCGGCATCGTGGAGCACCGCCTGCGCTCGCACCTGCCCCCGACCCACGAGACGAACCGCATCTGCATCCCCTGGGAGATCTGGTCCGAGGTCGGCACAATCCTTGACGAGGTCCGCCCGGACGTGGTGCACGTGCAGTGCCACTACATTATTGGTCGTGCGCTGATTTTCCAGGCGAAGCACCGCGGTATCCGCGTCATTGCGACTAACCACTTCATGCCCGCGAACCTGGATCCGTTCCTGCCGTTCCCCTCTCCCGTGAAGCGCGTGATTGAGAAGGTGACCTGGAAGGATATGCGTTTCTGCTTCTCCAAGACCGCGGTCGTTACCACCCCCACCCAGATTGGTGCGGATGCGATGCGTGACCTGGGTCATTTTGACCGCCCGGTTATGCCGGTTTCTAACGGTATTGAGATTAGCGACTACGAGCTGGCTGAGGGCGCCGACGCCGGCAAGGTGCCTGGCGAGCTGCGTATCGCCTTCGTGGGTCGCCTTGCCGAAGAGAAGAACGTGGACGTTCTCATTGAGGCGCTCTCCCTGCTGCCGGATACCCTCGAGCACGTGGTGCTTGACATTGCCGGCGGCGGTGAGCTGCGTGAGGCACTCGAGCAGAAGGCACACGATTGCGGTGTGGCTGATCGCGTGATTTTCCGCGGCTTCGTTCCGGATGAGCATCTGCCCGAGGTGTACCAGATGGCTGACGTATTCTGCCAGCCCGGTACCGCCGAGCTGCAGTCTCTCGTCTCTCTGGAGGCGATGAGCGCCTCCACCCCCGTGGTGCTCGCGAACGCGCTGGCTCTGCCGCACCTGGTTGAGGACGGTGTGAACGGCTACCTCTTCGAGCCCAATAACGCACAGGATTTGGCGAAGAAGCTGGAGGCTGTGCTCTCCCTGCCCGCCGCCGAGCGTGAGCAGATGGGTCGCGAGTCCCGCCGCATCGTGGGCTTCCACAGCGCTGAGAACACCTGGCGTACCTTCGAGGAACTGTACGTGAGCGACGCTCCGTACCAGCGTTACCTGGATTCGCGCCGATAAGCTTCTTTAGGTGCTGAGTAGTTGATTGAGCGTTTTTCGTTCTCAGTCGCTGTTCAGGTACTCTAGAGGATGGTGCTGGCGCCCATTGCGCGCCGTCACTGCACCGGATGGGGAGTTAGCTCAGCCGGTTAGAGCAGGGGACTCATAATCCCTTGGTCGCGGGTTCGAGCCCCGCACTCCCTACGGCCCCGCCCGTCGACTTCACCCACTTGTCGGCGGGCGGGGCTTTTTCGCGCCCTATTTTCGTGCATGGAATGCATCAACGGTGATGAAAATGGGTAAATGACGAACGAAGACGCATCATAGTTCTCGATAGGGTAGGGTTGAAGGGTCTTGTCACGAAAGGCAGGGCGATGCTGCCGGTAGGTGCCGATTCTGCTGGCGGTGTTGCTTCCACACACCATACGAGAGGATCTCAATGTCGGAGAACACTCCCAACAACCCGTCGCAGGGTGTAGCCGGAGGCTACGGCTACGACGCCGGCGCACACCCCGCGCAGGACGCTTCGCTTCCGGGCCAGGCTGCTCAGCCGAGCCAGCCCGTGCAGTCGAGCCAGCCCGTGCAGTCGAGCCAGCCGGGTAATGCTGCTCAGCCTGCCGCACCGGTAGCACCTCAGCAGCCCGTTCAGCCTGAGCCCGTTCAGTCGCAGCAGGCGCCCCAGCCCGGTACTGCTCAGCCCGGTGCTGCTCAGCCGGGTCAGCCCGGCCAGGCAACCTATGCGCCGAGCGCACCGCATCCGGCGGTGAAGGCACTGGGTGCTACCTGGAACGCGTTCTTGGACGTTTTCTCCAGCAACCCGGCGACCGCGCACGCTCGCATCTCTTCCGCAGGTGCGTGGGGTTGGATTGTTCCCACGACTCTGCAGGCGCTAGTGGGCGCGTTCTTCTTCAGCCAGCTGGTAATTCTGGCGGCGGTTGTCATGATGTCCATGTTGGGCTACATGTTTGGTGGCCGAAGTGGTGCCGCCTACGGTGGTGCCTACGCCGCACAGGCTGTGCCGACCGGACGCATGATTCTGGCGTACGTGCTGATGGCTCTCGCCATCTTCGGCGTGCAGGTTCTGCGCGGTGTGCAGCTGCAGCTGACCGCGCGCATTGGCAAGGCGCCGGCGTCCTTCACCGCGAGTATGCACGCTGTGTCGGTGTCTTCTCTGGTGCTGATTCCTTCGTTCCTGCTGCTGAACCTGCTCGTGTTCTTCTTGCGCCTCACCCGTAGCGGTGACGGCGCGTTCTTCCTGACCATGCTCATGGTTCTGGTGCTTGCTTTTGCGGTGTTCTCGGGTGAGGCTCTGACCTACCTGGGCCTGAACCGTCTGGGCCGCTTCGCGAAGTCCCCGATTATCATGCACGCGGCGCTGAGCACCGCATGGGTTCTGGCATCCATGGTTGTTTACTACGTGGCTATTCGCCTGATGGGAGCCTAGAATGCACGCGATGACTCATACCCCGGCTGCACCGGCTCGTCAGCGCTGGATGTTCCTGGCGGTTCTGCTGACCATTGCAGCGCTGATTCTGAGTGCCTGCAGCGCGAAGATTGAGACCCAGCTGGGTCTTGAGAGCGCCGAGAAGGGTACTCGTACGATTCTGGTTTCCTTCAACATGAAGGATAACCAGGACAAGGTTAAGGGCGGCACCCAGGCGCTGGATGCGTCCGTTCGTAAGCACCTGCCCGAGGGCATGGAGTACGAAGGTATTCAGTCTGAGGGCGAGAAGGCTCGTGCGACCTTCAAGGTCTCCTTCTCCTCCGTGGACGAATACCACTCCAAGGTGACCTCTCTGCTGAAGGCTTCGGGCTCCGACATCAAGCCGCAGATTAGCATCATCAACTCTGACCAGGGCCTGGTGCAGGGTATCCAGGTGAAGGAAAACTTCAGCTCTGGCGACCTGCTGGGCTGGCTTCCGGAAGCGCTGGTCGTGGATGGTGTGGTGTCTGCTTCTAATAAGAACAGCGTCCTCAGCAGCAGCGATGAAACCACTGTGAAGTTTGGCGAGAAGGAAGTGAAGAACTCCGGTGGTTCTAAGATTTCTGCGAAGGATGTTCAGGACCGCGGTTTCCGTAACGTCATTCTTGACGTGAAGGAGAAGGACGGCGGTTACTCCGTGATGGTTTCCTTCGTCGCGAAGGAAATCATGAACACCGAGACCGCCTCGGCGGTCGACGCCTACCTGAACCAGGTCAAGCCTGAGGGCTCCGAGCTGAAGAAGGGTCTGGAGTCCTCGCAGGCGAAGGCATACGCTCCTTCCGCATCGACCGCCAGCGCGAAGGAAGAAGTGGGTCGTACCCTGACCTTTAGCGCTTCTTCGATTGAAGATTTGAGCAACGGCCTCAAGAAGCTGTTTGGTGCAGGTAGTACCGATCTCTCCGCCAGCCGTGAGGTAGTGGCGAAGGATAATAACTTCACCGTTCAGAAGAAGATTTCGGGTCTGCTGGACTGCGCGCTACTGTGCTCCCCGAGCGGTGATGGCCTGACTCTGACCATCATGGACACCAACGATAAGTCCTACATGGTGGACCCCGAGGGTCGCGCTAGTTCCTCCCGTTCTGGCGGTAGCAGTACTCTCATTGCGGTTGACCGTGTTTCTTCACGTCAGATTGAGATGAAGAGCATGAAGGTGGCTACCTCCCTGGGCCTGGATGGTTCCATGGAAGCTCGTTTCCTCTACGCATTCCCGACCGCGGATGTTGCGGGTGCTGAGCAGAAGCTCAAGGACGTTTTCGCAGGCGGCGGTAATGACGAGACCGAGGTTCGTCAGGACGGCGACGCCACCATCGTGAGCGTGAAGGTTCGCGGTAAGGACCAGAACGAGTTCAACCAGCGCCTGAACGAATACCTGCCCGATTCGAAGGTGACCGTTACCCGCCCCGGTGGCTACCACCCCTTCGGCTCCGACTACATTGTGACCCCTGAGATTAAGCTCTCTTCGAAGCTGGGTAACTACTACGCGGCTCCCTTCGAGTTCACCTTCAAGGCTCCGACCTTCTCCTCGCTGGAGCAGCAGAAGGTAGATGCCGCGAACAGCATCGCGAAGAGCTCTCAGCACGTGCAGCTGAGCGTGAACGGTGGTGAGCTGAGCGTCAAGACCGACCGCGGTGTCAGCACCACCTCCGGTCTGACTGTTCCGGTGTCAGGTCTGAGCATGACTGATGTAATCGTGGATGCGGTTATTGTGGGTCTGCTGCTGCTCATCCTGATTCTGCTGTTCCTGTTCCGCAAGAAGATTGCGGCGGCTCGTGCAAAGGGCCGTGAGCGTCGTGCCGCTTCGGCTGCTGCACTGGGTGCTGCGGCTGGTGTTGCGACCGGTTACGGCGCAACCCAGGCGGACGCGCAGGGCGGCTACCCGGCACAGAACTACGGTGCGCAGAACGGATACCCGGCACAGGGCGGCTATGCTGCTCAGCCCGGCTACCCGGCTCAGAACACCGCCTACGCTGCGGGTGACGATTCGCCGACTCAGGTATTCACCCCGCAGCACGGCCTGAACTACGGTGAGAATGAACCGACCAAGGCAATGCCTGCGTACGATGCGCAGGCCGCGCAGACCGCACAGCCTGCACAGCCGGTTCAGCCTACTCAGCCCGGTCAGCAGGTTCAGCCCGGTCAGACTGCTCAGCAGCCTGTACAGCCGAACCAATTCGGTGCTGATGACGGTGACGTCCTCCAGTAAGTAGCTGCCTCTAGCACCTACGCTAGTGAGCACAACCTAGACTGGCTCCTGTGGCCCGTTGCCTCCTTTTGGGGAGGTGACGGGCCACAGCCGTACCCAATGACTGCCAGCGCGAGTACTCGCCACCTAATATCCACCCGGCACGGGTAGCAGAATGCTTGGTTCCTTCGAGCCCAGCAGGCTCATGGGGTTGATGTACTCGGCTTCCTTGCCGCTGCCGTCCCCGCGGGCGCCTCCCTGGCGTACGCCCCAGTACAGGCACGGAGTGGAGCACCGCCGGTAGGGGCGCTCGCTGTTGCCGCCTGCCGTGACTGCGACGGTGCCGATGACCTCACCGGCTGCAACGGTGGTGCCGGCCGGGAGTGCCTCGTCCATGGGTTCGAAGGTGCTGCGCCGCCCATCCGGATGCGCAATGACCAGCACTTTGCGGTTGACGACCGTGCCGCTGAACACCACTTTGCCGGGTGCCGGTGCGTAGACGCGCCGGTCGTGTTCGGGCACGGCGAGGTCTACGCCGCGATGCCCGGCACTCCAGCGTTGGGCGGGCTTCTCAAAGGGATGGATTACCCGCGGTCTGGAGGTGGCGGTGGGGGAGCGGTAGCGTAGCCGGCTCACGGCGAGCTCAACGGTAGTGGGAGCCTCCGCACTGTCGGGAACATGCGCACTTGAGGCGGCACCGTCTGCAAAACCAGCCCCGCCCGTCAAGCCATCTCCACCCGCGCACACGAGCGCACCCAGCAGGCAGCACGCCACCAGCACCGCGTGCCGCAACGCGGACTCTAAACTTTTCATGTTCTTCTTCATCTTCTGAGCACATCACGAATCGCCCCGCCCCGCAGGGCCTCGCGAAAAATTGTGGATAACTCCGCCCTTTGCGCCTTAAAATCCGTTATCCACAGTGCCCCCGCACACACCCGAACCGCCCGCGCAGGTTTTAACCCCGATCCGGCGGATTAATCGCGGAATATACGGTACAATGTCGTATTGCAGTGTGCCTGCGCGGGTATTCTCCCTCTTCGAGGGGGTTCCGCACAGTATCACTGACGACGCGCGGCGTGAGCGGCATCCTCACACGGGGAGCCGATAAGGGACCTTCGGTCCACCCACACGGGGTGGTTAGGGCCTGAGCTGAACGGGCAACCGTGAACGCTAACCGCCGCCAGGAAAAACTGATAACTACTATGCGCGCGTTGGGCTAGCCCGAATGGGAGGTCCGCGCGGCACCACAAAAGGAGACGACATGCCCGTCGTAACTATGCGTGAAATGCTGGACTCCGGCGTTCACTTCGGTCACCAGACCCGCCGTTGGAACCCCAAGATGAAGCGTTTCATCCTGACCGAGCGCAACGGCATCTACATCATCGACCTGCAGCAGTCCCTCGCCTTCATCGACAAGGCATACGAGGCTGTTAAGTCGACCGTCGCACACGGTGGCAACATCCTGTTCGTGGGTACCAAGAAGCAGGCTCAGGAAGTTATCGCTGAGCAGGCAACCCGCGTGAACATGCCCTACGTGAACCACCGCTGGCTCGGTGGTATGCTGACCAACTTCAGCACCATCTCCAAGAGCATCGAGCGCATGAAGGAACTCGAGCAGATTGACTTCGACGATGTAGCAGGTTCTCGCTACACCAAGAAGGAACTGCTCCTCATGCGTCGCGAGTTCGAGAAGCTCGAGAAGACCCTCGGCGGTATCCGCAACCTGTCCAAGGTTCCCTCCCTCCTGTGGGTTGTTGACACCAAGAAGGAGCACCTGGCAGTTAACGAGGCTCAGAAGCTGGGCATCCCCGTTGTTGCTATCCTCGACACCAACTGCGACCCCGACGAGGTTGCTTTCCCGATCCCCGGTAACGACGACGCTATCCGCTCCGTCAACCTGCTCACCCGCGTGATTGCTGACGCAGTGGCAGCCGGCCTGATCGAGCGCAACGCTAAGAAGAACGGCAAGGCTGAAGCAGCTGAGGAGCCCATGGCAGCTTGGGAGCGCGAGCTCCTGGAGCAGCACGAGGCTGCAAAGGCTGAAGAGGCAGCTAAGTAAGCTTTCTTAGCCCACTAAGCTTTATGCTTTGTGGCCCCCGCCTGTGGGGACCACGTTCGGACGGCGCCCGCCCTGACCTGGGCGCGGCGCCGTCCGCCATTTGTACCACCGGGATGTCATCCCGATTTATTACAGCAACACAAGGAGTTCACAATGGCGAACTACACCGCAGCAGACATCAAGGCACTGCGCGAGAAGACCGGCGCAGGTATGCTCGACGTCAAGAAGGCTCTGGACGAGGCTAACGGCGACCAGCAGAAGGCTGCCGAGATCATCCGCGTTAAGGGTCTGAAGGGCATCACCAAGCGCGAGGGCCGCGCAACCGCTGAGGGCCTGGTAGCTGCACGCGTTGAGAACGGCGTTGGCTACATGATCGAGGTCAACTCTGAGACCGACTTCGTGGCAAAGTCCGACCCCTTCATCGCTTTCGGCCAGAACGTGCTCGAGGCTGCTATTGCTGCTGACGCTTCCACCCTGGAAGAGCTGCAGGCTGCATCCTACGAGGGCAAGACCGTTGAGGAGCTGACCACCGACGCTGGTGCACTGCTCGGCGAGAAGATCGTTGTCCGCCGCGTTGCACGCGTTGAGGGCGAGAACGTTGCAGTTTACCTGCACAAGACCTCCAAGGACCTGCCCGCACAGGTTGGCGTTCTGCTGGCTGTCTCCGGTGAGAACACCGACGAGATCGCACACGACGTTGCAGTGCACATTGCTGCAATGAGCCCCAAGTACCTGGATTCCGAGTCCATCCCCGCAGACCAGATCGAGACCGAGAAGCGCGTTGCTCGCGAGACCGCAATCGCTGAGGGCAAGCCCGAGAAGATTCTGGACAAGATCGTTGAGGGTCGCCTGAAGGGCTTCTTCAAGGAGAACACCCTGCTGGATCAGGACTTCGCAAAGGACTCCAAGAAGTCTGTTGCACAGGTTCTGTCCGAGGCTGGCGCAACCGCAACCGCATTCGCACGTTTCCGCGTGGGTGCATAAGGACTCGCTGCAGTTCTACCCTCCCGTATTACGGGTTCCCGGTAAGGGAAATCGTATGAGGTTGGGATTATAGACTGAAGCCGGGTAGTCACCAGTGGTGGCTACCCGGCTTTGCTGTATCCTTGATAAGGACTAGGCGGCAGGAGCCCGCCCAAATCACCCATAACAATCCCTAGGTAAGCCACTGGAGGAACCATGACTGAAGCGAATCCCCGCCCGATGCACCGTGACGAGACCGGCCGCCGCCGCGTTTTGCTCAAGCTTTCCGGTGAGGTTTTTGGTGGCGGTGAAGTTGGTATTTCGACCGAGGTCGTGCGCAGCATCGCTAAGCAGATCGCCGCAACTGTTGGCGAGGTTGAGACCTCCATCGTGATTGGTGGCGGCAACTTCTTCCGTGGTGCTGAGCTTTCTCAGGCGGGTATGGACCGCTCCCGTGCAGATTACATGGGTATGCTCGGCACCGTGATGAACTCCCTGGCTCTGCAGGACTTCCTGGAGCAGGAGGGTATTGACACCCGCGTTCAGTCCGCTATCACCATGCCGCAGGTTGCTGAGACTTACATTCCTCGCCGCGCGATCCGCCACATGCAGAAGGATCGCGTCGTGATCTTCGGTGCTGGTGCGGGTCTGCCCTACTTCTCCACCGACACTGTGGCTGCGCAGCGTGCTCTGGAAATCCACGCGGATGAGGTTCTGGTCGCTAAGAACGGCGTGGACGGCATCTACACTGCTGACCCGAACAAGGACCCCAACGCTGAGCGCCTGTACAACCTCACCTACGATGAGGCTATGCAGCGCAACATCCGCGTGCTGGATCAGACCGCGTTCTCCCTGTGCCGCGACAACAACGTGACCATGCGCGTGTTCGGTATGCAGGGCGAGGGCAACGTGACCCGCGCAATCCTGGGCGAGAAGATGGGTACCCTCGTTACTCGCTAAAACCTAAATTTTAGGTTGGGGCATGCCTGATGCCCCCTCTGATTGTGACCGTGCTCGATAGCGCGGACTTATTCTGGACGGTACCGCGCGGGTAAGCGCTAAAACTCGCTTATGCCCGCCGGTACCGTCTAGACTTATATCAAATACGACGTTCTGCCTCTTTCCCGCCGACTTCGCGTTATTCCTAAGGTTTTTGCCTCGGATGCGCCGTGGATCGGTGGGGAATCATGAGGGCTGAGCGTGCGCCCACCGACAATTCTGATACCCCAGAATTCCGACAAAGGAGATCCTTTCGTGATCGAAGAAATCCTTGCCGAAGCCGGCGAGAAGATGGAAAAGACCATCGAAGCAACCAAGACTGAGTTCGCTAAGGTCCGCACCGGTCGTGTGAACCCCGCAATCTTCAGCGGCCTGACCGCAGAGTACTACGGTGCACCGACCCCGCTGCAGCAGCTGGTGTCCTTCAACGTTGAGGACGCACGTACCGTCAAGATTGTTCCCTTCGACGTGACCGCACTGGCAGCTATCGAGAAGGCTCTGCGCGACTCCGACCTGGGTGTTAACCCCAGCAACGACGGTGCAGCTATCCGCGTGGTCATGCCCGAAATGACCGCTGAGCGCCGTAAGGAATACACCAAGCTCGTCAACCACAAGGCTGAAGAGTCCCGTGTCTCCATCCGTAACGTCCGCCGCCACGCTAAGACCGCTATCGACAAGCTGGTCAAGGATAGCGAAATCGGTGAGGACGAAGGCGCACGCGCCGAGAAGGAACTGGACGCACTGACCAAGAAGCACATCGACCAGGTCGACGCACTGTACAAGCACAAGGAAGCTGAACTGCTCGAGGTCTAAACCCCAAATGAGTGCACGCAAAGAAGCGAAAGAAGAGAGAGGCGCGCCGCCGGCTCCACAGTCGAGCCCGCAGGCGGCGGTAACCCCCGTGAAGTCGCGTAGCGCCAAAGCAGGCCGTAACCTGCCCGCCGCCATTGGCGTGGGTGTTGGTTTCGGTGTGCTGTTGGTGCTTGGCCTAATCTACCAGCCGATTTTTGTGGCGGTTGCAGCTGCTGCGGCTGGCCTGGGCGCCTGGGAGATTGGGCACGTGCTCAACACCCGCCGCGGCTACGGCATCCCGGAATACCTGCTGGGTGGCCTGTCTGGCGCGATTGTGGCGGTGTCTTACCTGTTCGGTTTTACCGGTCTGGGCATCGCCCTGGCGGTGAGCCTGCTGGTGCTGCTGCTCTCTTCTGCTCTCGTGCGTGCGGACCGTCAGGTCTCACTGGGTAAGTCTTTGAGCGGCAGCGCCCTCGCCCTGCTGTGGGTGCCGCTGATGCTGGGTATTGCCATGGTCTACTTCCAGACGGACCACGGCGAGCGCGGCGTCCTCATGATTCTGCTGATGGCCATCTGCAATGACACGTTCGGCTTTATTGCCGGCGTGAATTGGGGTAAGCACCCGATGGCGCCGAAGATCTCCCCGAAGAAGAGCTGGGAGGGCCTGGCTGGTTCCTTCGTCGGCTCGGCGGTGGTTGGTGCTATCGCCTTGGCGGTCATGGGTTCGCCCTGGTATTGGGCTATTCCGCTGGCTGCGGTCATGGTAGTCGCTTCGACTGCCGGTGACCTGGTGGAGTCCGTGTTCAAGCGCCGTATGGGTGTGAAGGACATGTCGAATATCCTGCCCGGTCACGGCGGCATGATGGATCGCCTGGACTCGATTCTTTTCGCTGCGGCGGCTGGTTGCCTGATTTTCCGGTTTATTATGCCGCTCTAAAGCTTCAAGCTTTTATCGCTCGGAGGCGGGGCGTTTCTTCCCACAGGTGGGGGAGGGGCGCCCCGCCTTTGCTGTATCCGGCTTTGCTGTACCCGCTGAATAGGGGGCGCAGAAGTCAGGAAAGCAAGGGACTATATCTAAGACACCGCCCGCCAACCTTGCGTCAGGTAGCCTGCGCATTGGTATTCTTAAAGTTCAATCGTCGAGAGGAGCCCACTTTGGCAAGTACCACCCGCGGAGGCGGATTTGCCCGTGCCGGAGAAACCGAACCCGGCTACAAGCGTAGTGAAGTAGACCGCCTGTTCACCCGCCTCGCCGAGGACTACGAGAAGCTTAGCGGAGCCTCCGAACTGCCCGAAGACCTCTACACCTCCCGACGAATCCGCCAGGTCGTCTTCCGTGAAGAACCCGGCGGCTACCAGCTGGACGTGGTCGACCGCGCCCTCGAAAAGATTGAGGAACGCTTCGCCAAGCTCGAACGTAGCCGCTACATTGAGGCGTACGGCCTGGACAACTGGGAACGCTCCCTCGTGGAGACCGGCGAGTTGCTCGCAGGCCGCCTGGAACGCCCCGCCGGTGAGCGTTTCCGCCGCCCCAGCAAGCGCCGCCACATGGGCTACTTCGTCGGCGATGTGGACGCCATCTGCGACCGCGTGTACGCCCAGCTCAACAGCGAAGAGCCGCTGGACCCCTCCGTGGTGCGCCACGCAAAGTTCCGCCCCGCCTCGGGCACCGTCAGCTACGAGGAATCGCAGGTGGATGCTTTCCTGGACCGCTGCATTGAGCTTCTGCAGGATTTGCTCTAAAACGTATGCGTTGAATCCCCCGCCCCGTACGACAGGGTGGGGGATTCTTCTATGCTGAGGACAACCCTAAACGCAGGCGTATGCCTGAACGTACCCGCGAGCTCATGAGACACTAGAACCATGAAGTTTGGATCCTCAGCACGCGTCGGCGGCAGCCGCGACCGCCTCACCGACGCCCTCACAGAACTCACCCGCGCACCGCAGCGCGTCACTCTCCTCGGCTCGACCGGCTCCATCGGCACCCAAGCCATGGAGGTCATCGACCACCTCGCCGCGCTCAAGGGCACCAGCGCCTCCGCCGCCGACGCACCGCTGAAGGTCGTCGCCCTCTCCGCAGGCTCCCGATCCCTCGAACTGCTCGCACGCCAGGCAGTGCACGTGCGCGCCGAACTGGTCGCCACCAGCGGCACCGCAGAAGACGCACAGCGCCTCCGCGAACTCATCGAAGCGGCAGCCTCCGAAGCAGGAGCCACCGGCTACACCCCGCAGATCGCCCACGGCGCCGAAGCCTCCGTACAGGCGGCAGCGCACCCGGCAGACACCGTCCTGAACGGCATCACCGGCTCCATCGGCCTGGAACCGACCCTCACCGCCCTCAACAGCGGCTACCGCGTGGCACTCGCCAACAAGGAATCCCTCATCGCAGGCGGCCCGCTCGTACGCGCCGCCGTGGACGCATCGCCCCTGGACACCCCCATGGTGCCCGTCGACTCGGAGCACTCCGCCCTTGCGCAGGCGCTCGCCTCCGGAACCGACGCTGAAATTGACCGCCTCATCCTCACCGCATCGGGCGGCCCGTTCCGCGGCTACAAGCGCGAACAGCTGCACGACGTGACCCCCGCGCAGGCGCTCGCACACCCCACCTGGGACATGGGCCTGGTTGTCACCACCAACTCGGCCACCATGGTTAACAAGGCACTCGAAGTGCTCGAGGCGCACCACTTGTTCGGCGTGGACCTGGACCGTATTGACGTGGCGGTTCATCCGCAGTCCGTCGTGCACTCTATGGTGCAGTTCGTGGACGGCTCCACCATCGCGCAGGCGTCGCCGCCGAGCATGGTTCTGCCCATCGCACTGGGTCTGACTTGGCCGCACCGCATCCCCGGCGCGGTACCCGCGTGCGACTGGTCGAAGGCGGCATCCTGGACTTTTGAGCCGCTGGACGAGGAAGCATTCCCCGCCGTGCGCATGATTAAGGACGCCGGCAAGGTCGGCGGCACCCACCCGGCAGTGTTCAACGCCGCCAATGAGGAAGCCGTGGCGGCATTCCACGCGGGCGCGATTCGCTTTACCGACATTGTCGATTCGGTGGCGCGCGTGCTGGAGGAGCACACCGGCAGCGCCGAGGCGGTCTCTGACGCTGATTTGACGCTGGAGGCTGTGTTGAACGCGGAGCGTTGGGCTCGCGTTCGTGCGAATGAGCTGCTGGGTATGTCCGGACGCTAGTCGCTTCTGAGGGGCGGTGTTCGTCCTCGTTCCTACAGGGGCACCCGCCCTCGCTTCGCTTCGGGCACCCTGATGTCACTACGGACGACACCGCCCCTCCGCGCCCCCTTGCCTCCCCCCCCCCGGCGCATAGTAGGCTAGTGTTCAAAATATGTTCTCTCTAGGGCAAACAACAAAGACCCCTCGAACGAGTGAACAAAGATGCAGCATATATTTCACGAGGAAGTGCCCCTATGCGTCGACCGAACACCCTACGAACCCTCGCCGGGGCTATACTCCCGCTGACCCTGTTGCTTAGCTCCTGCGCATCCGGGCAGCCCAGTGCCGACTCCTCGGCGTCCGCTAACGCTGAGAAGGCGTATAGCGCCTCCAAGAGCCCCGATAGTCAAGCTATCGAAAAAGTGGAGAACCTCGCCTCACTTTCTGACAACGTTGTTCGTGCCTACCAGCGTTCCCTGAGCCAGTGCATGGCTGAACGAGGATTCCCGAACTACAAGGTTCCTGCAGGAGAAACTGAAATCCCGCTGCTACAGACCGCTGGTTTCGAACCTCTCACCGTCGCGGATGCCCGCGCTCGCGGATACAAAGAGCGCTGGTCTTTGGTAACTGCTGAGCTGGAAGAGCAGAGCCGCACTATGAGCGACGCTGAAATGCAGGCTCTTAACGGTACTGAAGGAAAGGGCGGTTGCCAGCAAGAAGCCACCCGCGTAGTCTTCGGTTCAGAAGAATCCCGTGCGATCATAAAAAAGGTCAACGTCACTGCGGTTCACTACCTTAACAACGACGCAATCTTCAAAGATCTTGGGCCTGCCACCGAGAAGTGGGCACAGTGCATGAAGGAACGCTTCGGAGGCGACTACACGTCTCCGGATATGGCTCGTGAACAGTACCGCCAGAACAACCAAGACACCCACGAACTGGCGATCAACGATGCGACCTGCCGCGAAGCAACCGGGCTAGATGCAGAACAGCGAAAGATGGCTATCGCTTACCTGAGTTCCTTCCTCGAAAAGGAGCAGGGCCTCATCGAGCAGGTGACCACGATCAAGAAAACTGCTGAAGAAAACGCCCGAAAGATTCTGAGCTAATCCTCCGGACTAATCAGACCGGGCTATCCAGACCGGACTAACCAGAACAGGCGTACAGAGTAGCTGCAACGGCTATACCTCGTCACAGCGTATTGTGCCCGGCACGTATCCCCGTGCCGGGCACAAACTAACCCCACACGGCATCGCCGCCCCTAAGCCCAAACGGCACAGACAATAGCGTTCCCGTACGCGCACCCAAAGAAGGGACACCATGAGCGCCACCCCCACCCGCCAGAAGAAAACCCTCTGGCTCTACGGCATTATCGCCCTGCTTCTCATCATCACCGTGGGTACGCTCATCAGCGCCCAAAACATCAAAACCACCGCCCAGAAAGACGCAGAAGCGGCACCCCCGGACCCCTCCACCATCACCGCCACGGTCACCCGCGAAAAACTACGCACCACCGTGCCCCTGACCTGCACCGCGAACTACGCCACCTCAACCCCGCTACGCTACAGCGGCGAAGGACAGTACACCGCAATCACCATCAAACACGGTGACACCGTCGGCAACGGAACCCTCATCGCAGAAGTCAACGGTGAACCTCTCATCACCCTCACCGGCGGCTTCGCGCTCTACCGCGATCTCAAACTCGATGATAGCGGCCCCGACGCCGCACTCCTCAACGAGGCACTGACCGCCATGGGACGTCAGGGCCCGCAGCCCGCGCGCATTACCGAAGACACCTACGAGGCTCTCAACAACCTCCTCGACAGCCTCGGCTACGCGCACGTCAAGACTGACCAGCCCATTCCCGCCCGCTACTTCCTCATCATCAACCGTGCCGGACTCGTCACCGGCAACCCCCGCGCAACCGGCGCTATCGCGGACGGTCCCGTAGCCACCATCGCAGAAGGTAACAAGACTCTCAGCTGCACCGGAACCACCGGCAGGCTCACCCCCGAAGCTCGTAGCGGTCAGAAGGTAACCGTGCCCTCCCTCGGCGATACTGAGTACGTCGCAACCCTCGGCTACAAGAACACTTCTGAAGCTGCTGGCGCCGCAGGCAACAGCCAGGCCGGTCGCCAGGCTAATGGTGCAGAAGGCGCAGCTGGCTCCAACCTCAACGGCGTAGCCGGTGCGGCAGGAGGCACCGAAGGCGAACGCATCCTCACCCTCGACGTAGGGGATAAGGCGGACAGCCTCCGAGGTTCCGTCAACGCGGAACTCACCCTCGAAGAAACCCCCGAAACGCACCTGGTTGTGCCCTCATCGGCGCTCTACACCCGTGACGGACAGACCCGAGTCATCGTGCTCGGCCCCGAAAGCTCCAACGGATCGAAGGCCCGCGAAGAACGCGAGGTAACCGTTACCGTCATCAGCAACGCCAATGGCAAGAACGCCGTCACCGGTGACCTGCACGAAGGCGACAGCGTCAAAATCATGCGCGAGAAAAAGTAGGGAGTAGCCATGACTGACTCCCGCGCTGCTCACGCGCACCCACCAGCCTATAGCGTCGATATTCAGGGAGTGTCCCAGCACTTTATGCAGGGTGACACTCGAATTGACGTGCTCAAAAATATTGACCTGAAAGTCCGCTACGGAGAAGTCGTCGCAATCCTGGGACCGTCCGGCAGCGGCAAATCAACCCTGCTGAACATCCTCGGTCTGCTCAGCACGCCCGCCTCCGGCAGCTACCTGCTGGACGGTACAGACACCGCAACCTTCAACGCGGCACAGCGAGCTGAAGCGCGCCTGGACAGCATCGGTTTCGTCTTCCAGGCGTTCCACCTCATCGAGCATAAGAACGTGTACCGCAACGTTGAGCTACCGCTCATCTACCGTGGTGTCCCCAAGGCAGAACGAGCGCAACGGGTTGCGGATACTCTCGCCCTGCTGGGGCTGAGCCACCGAACGGATGCACCCATCACCACTCTCTCAGGCGGTGAAAAGCAGCGTGTGGCTATTGCTCGTGCGCTCATTGGGGAACCGGCGTTGCTGCTCTGTGATGAGCCGACCGGCTCGCTGGATGAAGAGCTCACCCGTGAAGTGATTGACCTGCTCCGCGAATGTACGGGCGATCAGCAAAGCACGATTGTGATTACCCACGACCCGCTCGTGGCGGAGCACTGCGACCGGGTGCTGCGCATGCACGAGGGGCAGCTCATCGAGCAGAAAGCGCCGCAGCAGGAAGAAACGACCGCTCGTGAGCTTCTGAACCAGCCTAGCTTTACTGAGGAACAAGCATCTAAGCCGCAGGGGAGCGGGCGTGCACCCTGGGCGCTCGCCTCCCTCAAAGAAGCGTGGGACGCTACCGTTCACCGGGTGAGGCGCAATATCTTCACCATGCTTGGTGTGGTTCTGGGTATCGCTTCGCTTGTGCTGACCGTTGGTCTGACCGCCACCATTTCTGGGCAGCTGGCGGACAGCTTCGACATTTTTAGAGCTAAGCACCTGACGATAAGCTCGACCCGAACCGAATCCATGAGCCGGGCTGAACTATTGAGCCTGGCGGCAAGTGAGAACTACCGGCGTGTTAGCCAGCTGAACGGAGTGACCGGTACCGCGCTGGTGGATCAGCTGTATGAATCCGCAGATATTCAGCGCGGCCCAGACAACTTCGGTGAGCGCGGCGCGAACGTGACGGCTGCTGTCCTTGCGGCAACCCCCAGCATCTTTAGCGTGCAGGGTCATGAACTGGTGTGGGGTCGCACCTTCGATGAGGGGCACGTGGAGCGTAACGATAAGGTCGTGGTGCTCAGCGAAAGCGTGATGCGCCAGCTTGCGCTGCCCTATAGCCCCGGAGTTACGGTCTATATTCACGATGAGCCGTACACCGTCATCGGTGTGGTGCGGGAGAATCCCTCGCTGACTCTGTCGTACGGTTCGGTCTACCTGCCTCTGGGCGCGAAGCCTGGTGCCGATGTTGAAGAAGCGCAGCCCGCTGCCGGTGGCGGTGCCGCTGCGGCGCAGACCGGTAAGCGTTCCACTCAGATTGTGGTGAGTACTGTTGCCGGTGCCGCAAACCAGATTGCGGAGGAAGCACCGTACGCGCTCTCGCCGGAACGTCCCGCCCTGTATAGCGTGAGTGTTCCGCCGGAGCCGAAGACCCTTCGTGAGGCTGTCGACCAGCAGCAACGCACCATGCTTCTAGCCATGAGCGTTATTACCCTCGTAATTGGTGCGATGGGCATTATGAATACGTTCTTGGTTGCGGTGATGGAGCGTCGCCGTGAGGTTGGTTTGCGTCTGGCTATTGGTATGCGCCCTTCGGGTATTCTGTTGCAGTTCTCGGCGGAGGCGCTGCTGACCGGCATCCTGGGCGCTGTGGCTGGTATTGTGCTGGCGGTTAACGGCATCTCGATTGTGTCTTTGATGAACCGTTGGACGCCGATTATTAGTGCCGACACTATTCTGCTGGGCCTGGGCGCTGGTGCGCTGGTTGGTGTGTTGGCTGGTCTGTACCCGGCGGCGAAGGCTTCGCGTATTGATCCGGCTCAGACCCTGGCGGCCGGATAGTCTCGTTGAGTAGGTGCTGAGGGGCGGTGTCGTCCGTAGTGACATCAGGGTGCCCGAAGCGAAGCGAGGGCGGGTGCCCCTGTAGGAACGAGGACGAACACCGTCCCTCCACATGCCCGCACCTCACCGGAGGAAGGGTATAGCGTACCCACCCACACCGTCCTGCATAGTCACATGAGGCGGGGGAGGGCGCCTTCACAGGCTAAGCGAGTATCCTAGAAGCTTCGTATCCCCGAACCGAAACGAGAAAAAGCGTGGAAATCCTGCTGTACGCTGTGGGCATTATCCTCATGGCAATCGCTATTGCCGTCTCGATTGCCCTGCACGAGGTGGGGCATCTGGTGCCCGCGAAGCTGTTCAATGTGCGCGTTCCGCAGTACATGATTGGCTTCGGTAAGACCGTGTTCTCTTTCCGCCGCGGCGAGACCGAGTACGGTTTCAAGGCGATCCCGTTGGGCGGTTACATTTCGATGATTGGCATGTACCCGCCGAGCCCTGCTGAGGTGAAGGAACACCATGAGGAGGGCCATTCGGGCAGTACCAGCCCGTTTGCGTCCTTGGCTGAGGAGGCTCGTGCGGCGGATGCTGAGCGCCTGAAGCCCGGTGATGAGGACCGCCTGTTCTATAAGTTGCCGGTGCTCAAGCGCATGGTGATTATGCTGGGTGGCCCGACCATGAACCTGCTGATTGGTGTGGTGTGTACTGCTGTGCTGATTTGTGGTTTTGGTACGGCGCAGGTGACGAATAAGGTGTCGGCGGTGTCTGAGTGCGTGCCGAGCGTGAATGTTACTCATGATTCGATTAGCTATGGCGAGTGTACGGATAAGTCCACTCCGTCGCCTGCGAAGGCTGCTGGTGTGCAGGTGGGTGACCGTGTGGTTGCTGTGAATGGTGCGTCGACGGGTTCGTGGGAGGCTGTGTCTTCGGCGATTCGTGCGGCGGGTTCTCATCCGAGCACTTTGACGGTGGAGCGTAATGGTCAGCGTCTGGATTTGTCGGTGACTCCGGTTGAGATGATCCGCCCGGTTTCTGATGGTAAGGGCCAGTATGCGCGTGCCGCTGATGGCTCGATTGCGACGACTCGCGGCGGTTTTGTGGGTGTTTCCCCGTCGAGTGAGTTGGTGCCCGGTTCTATTACTGAGGTGCCTGCGATGGTGGGCGATACGCTTTCTCGTGTGGGTTCTTCGATGCTTTCGCTGCCGCAGCGTGTGTGGGAGCTGACGGTGACCCTGGTGACCGGTGGTGAGCGTAGTGTTGAGTCGCCGGTGTCTGTGGTGGGTGTGAGCCGTATTGCCGGTGAGGTGACGGCTACTGATCGTATTGATGTGAAGGCGAAGGCTGCGATGTTGGTCTCGCTGGTGGCGAATATGAATTTGATGCTTTTTGCGTTTAACCTGATTCCGCTTCTGCCTCTGGATGGTGGCCACGTGTTGGGTGCGCTCTGGGAGGGTGTGCGTCGTTTCTTTGCGCGTTTGACTGGGCGTAAGGATCCGGGTCCGTTTGATCCGGTGAAGTTGTTGCCGTTGACGTATGTGGTGGCGGGCGCGTTTATTGTGATGTCTGTCATTCTGATTGTGGCGGATATTGTTAAGCCCATCACCCTGTTTTAGTGTGTTGTTGCACGCGGTAAGGGTACCCGTATTAGTGCTTTCTTTCGCGTCAGTGGCACAATAAAAAGTTGAACGAAGGATGCGTCGTACGTCCTTCATAACCCATGTATGGAGGAAAACCTTGTCGGTCAGCCTTGGTATGCCGAAGCCCGCTCCCGCGGTTCTGTCCCCGCGTCGTAAGACTCGCCAGTTTAAGGTGGGTTCTGTCGGTGTTGGTTCTGAATCTCCGATTTCGGTGCAGTCGATGACGACCACTAAGACCCACGACATTGGCGCGACTCTGCAGCAGATTGCTGAGTTGACCGCTGCCGGTTGCGATATTGTGCGTGTGGCGTGCCCGACTGATAAGGATGCGGAGGCTCTGCCCATTATTGCGAAGCAGTCCCGTATTCCGGTGATTGCTGATATTCACTTCCAGCCGAAGTACGTGTATGCGGCTATTCAGGCTGGTTGCGGTGCTGTGCGTGTGAACCCGGGTAATATCCGTAAGTTCGATGACCAGGTGAAGGAAATCGCTCAGATGGCTTCGGACCACGGCGTTTCTCTGCGCATTGGTGTGAATGCTGGTTCGCTGGATAAGCGTCTGTTGGAGAAGTACGGTAAGGCTACTCCGGAGGCTCTGGTTGAGTCTGCTGTGTGGGAGGCGTCGCTCTTTGAGGAGCACGGTTTCCGTGATTTCAAGATTTCTGTGAAGCATAATGACCCTGTGGTGATGGTGGAGGCGTACCGTCAGCTGGCTGAGCGCGGTGACTGGCCCCTGCACCTGGGTGTGACTGAGGCTGGTCCGGCGTTCCAGGGCACTATTAAGAGCTCGGTGGCGTTCGGTACTCTGCTGTCTCAGGGTATTGGCGATACTATTCGCGTGTCGCTGTCTGCTCCTCCGGTTGAGGAGGTGAAGGTGGGCACCAAGATCCTGGAGTCGCTGAACCTTCGCCCCCGTAAGCTGGATATTGTTTCTTGCCCGTCGTGTGGTCGTGCGCAGGTGAACGTGTGGGAGCTTGCTGAGAACGTGACTAAGGGCCTGGAGCACATGAAGGTTCCGCTGCGTGTTGCCGTGATGGGTTGCGTGGTGAACGGTCCGGGTGAGGCTCGTGAGGCTGACCTGGGTGTGGCGTCCGGTAACGGTAAGGGCCAGATTTTCGTGAAGGGTGAGGTCATTAAGACCGTGCCTGAGGATCAGATTGTTGAGACTCTGATTGAAGAGGCGACCCGTATTGCTGCTGAGATGGAGGCTTCGGGCGAGTATGTTCCCGAGGGGTCCCCGGCTGTTTCGGTGAGCTAGTTAGCTTTTGTGCGCGGAGGCGCCCTGGTGAGGGCGCCTCCGCGCTTTTCCGGTTATGTCCGGTTATGGTGGTGGCAGGCTTGGTGCTTGCCGCTGCTGGTTGTGGCCGCAGGATCCGGTTGCTTTTTCGGGGTGCGTGTCCCCGTATTTTCACTTATTTTTGTCGCTCTTTCTCTATCACTCAACAGGTCATGTTCACTCTTTTTTCTCGCCGCCGTAAGGCTGATCGTGCCCGGCGTGCTGCTGTTTCGTCGATGGATTCTTCCCCTATGCCTGATCGCGTGAAGGAACACGTTTTTGCTCTGGATGCTCGGTGGTGCGATGAGCTGGAGGAGGTCCTGTTTAGTGACCCGGTCCCGAATCTGTACTCCATTGAGCATTATTTGGCGTGCCCTCTTCCGGTGAGGTCCCCGCGTATTCCGCTGCACTACTATCAGGGTTTTGTGGGCTGTGAGCGCGATGGGCAGTTGTGCTGTGTGCTTTTGTTGGGTTCGAATGTGGTGCCGGTGCGGCTGTGCGGTGCCGCGGTCGAACATGATGTTGCCGAACATGTAGAAACCTCTGATACCCCCGCTCTGGATGCTACGGCGCTTGCGCATCGTGACGCGCTGGCTCAGCTGCTACTGCAGGTGGGTTCTCGTCTGGATTCCATGTTCGGTGAGAGCGCCTTCGTGATGCCCCTGTGGACGCGCATGCAGGAGCTGTGTGAGCAGACTCGCGGCGGTAAGAGCCCGCTACTGCAGATGCTACAGCCGAGCCTGGGTGACGGTTGTGATCACCGTGCGCGGGTTCTGTCGGAGCGCCCCAATCAGCCGCTGCTGTATCTGCCGCCGGAGAAGGACCTCGCCCGCTTCTACGAGGCGGAGCTTCCTGAGCTGCCGGCGCACCTGCCCGCGCTCTTCAAACCTGCCGAAGCCCCCGCCGGTGCTGTCCAATTCAGCGGTGAGGCTGCCGGGTATGCGCGCCTTGCCACCTCCGCGGACCTGGGGGAGCTTCTGCCCGCCGCGGCCGCCATGTTCACCGAGGAGGTCGGCTTCGACCCGATTGCTCGCTACGGTGACGGCTATGCGGCGCGCCTGCGCACGCTCATAGCCGGCCAGCGCAGCGCCATTGTCACCGACGTGAATGGGCGGGTTATCTTCAAGGCGGATGCGGGCATCGTGAACCTGGACGCCGCGCAGGTGCAGGGCGTGTGGCTGCATCCGGACTACCGCGGCTACGGTCTGGCTAAGCCGTTCTTTGCCGCCGCCGCGCAGATTCTGCAGCGCTACTACCCGCATTTGAGCCTGTACGTGAACGACTACAACGCCCGTGCTCTTGCCATGTACCGGGGGACCGGTTGGGAGCAGATTGGGCAGTTCTCGACTATCATTTTCGAGCGCTAAACACGCCGAACCCTAAAACGCTATAAACTTAAAGACGACTGTGCCTATTTACGGCTCACCCGGTGAGCCGCGGGCACCCCACCTAAACCTATCGACCTTTCAAGGAGAATCGTGGTACTTCGCCTTTCCAACCTCTTCGTGCGCACTCTGCGCGAGGACCCCGTAGATGCCGAGGTCGCCAGCCACAAGCTGCTGGTCCGCGCCGGTTACATCCGCCGCGCAGCCCCCGGCGTGTACACCTGGCTGCCTCTGGGCCTGAAGGTACTGCGCAAGGTCGAGAACATCATCCGTGAAGAGATGGACGCTATTGGCGCGCAGGAAGTTCACTTCCCCGCACTGCTGCCCCGCGAGCCCTACGAGGCAACTAACCGCTGGGACGAGTACGGCGATAACCTCTTCCGCCTCAAGGACCGTAAGGGTGCAGACATGCTGCTGGCGCCCACCCACGAGGAAATGTTCACCCTGCTGGTGAAGGACCTGTACTCCTCCTACAAGGACCTGCCGGTCTACCTGTACCAGATTCAGACCAAGTACCGCGATGAGGCGCGCCCCCGCGCGGGTCTGCTGCGCGGCCGCGAGTTCGTCATGAAGGACTCCTACTCCTTCAACATTGACGATGAGGGCCTGAACGAGGCGTACATGGCTCACCGTGCCGCCTACCAGCGCATCTTTGAGCGCCTGGGCCTGGAGATTGTCATTGTGACCGCACAGTCCGGCGCGATGGGTGGCTCCCGCAGTGAAGAGTTCCTGCACCCGACCCCCATCGGTGAGGACACCTTCGTGCGTTCCGCAGGCGGATACGCGGCAAACGTTGAGGCCGTCACCACCGTGGTTCCCGAGGAAATCGAAATCACCGAGGACACCCCGGCGGCACTCGTTGTGGACACCCCCGACTCCGCCACCATTGAGACCCTGGTGGAGCGCATGAACGAACTGCACTCCGAGGTTATCGGCGGCACCCTGGATGCTTCGCAGACCCTCAAGTGCTTCCTGGGCACCGTCATCACCCCCTCCGGCGAGCGTAAGGTCTTCGCCGTGGGCGTTCCCGGCGACCGTGCCGTGGACCTGGGGCGCGTTGAGGTCAACATCGGTGCCCTGCTGGGCATCGGCGGCGAGGTTGAGGTTGAGGCAGCCAGCGAAGAGGACCTGAAGGCATACCCGCAGCTGGTCAAGGGCTACATTGGCCCCGGCCTGAGCCTGGACGCGCCCCTGTTCGGTGCGCACACCGAGGACGAGGATGCGGTAGCTTCCGCAACCGGTATTCCCTTCTTCGTTGACCCCCGCGTGGTGCGCGGTACCCGCTGGGTGACCGGCGCAAACGAAGAGGGCAAGCACGTGGCGAACCTGGTCTTCGGCCGCGACTTCACCGCCGACGGCGTCATTGAGGCGTGCGAGGTGCGTGAAGGCGACCCGGCACCGGACGGCTCCGGTGAGCTGGTGGCAGCCCGCGGTATCGAGATGGGCCACATCTTCGCCCTGGGCCGCAAGTACGCTGAGGCACTGGGTCTGAAGGTTCTGGACCAGAACGGCAAGCTGCAGACCGTGACCATGGGCTCCTACGGCGTGGGCGTGACCCGCGCACTTGCCGCTATCGCCGAGGGCAACCACGACGAGAAGGGCCTGATCTGGCCGCGCAACCTGGCACCGGCAGACGTGCACATCGTCGTTACCGGCAAGGACGCAGCATCCCACGAGTACGCTGAAAAGCTCAGCGCATCTCTGGAATCCGCCGGCCTGCAGGTCATGCTGGACGACCGCCCGAAGACCAGCCCCGGCGTGAAGTTCGGCGACGCCGAGCTGCTGGGCGTGCCCACCATCCTGGTGATTGGTCGCGGCTTCAAGGACGGCGTGCTGGAGCTGAAGGACCGCCGCAGCGGTGAGGCTCGCGAGGTGTCCGTCGAGAACGCGGTGGCTGAGGTCATCGCTGAGGTGCGCGCGCCTAAGGCACGCCACTAGCCCGCTAAGACGTAAAACCGTCGCCACCTGCCCCGCCTCCCCGGAGGTGGGGCAGGGTAGCGGCGGAAGAATGAAAGAAGAGAACTATGGCATATAAGCCGAAGCGTTCTGGCTCTAAGAAGAGCGCCCCGAATGCGCGCGCTCGCCGTGCCGCATCCCGCGTGGCGAATGGTGTGAACGCTCCCCGCACTCGCGCTGATAGCGAGCCCGTGGTGGAGGCACCGGTGCGCGTGGGTACCCGCGCGATCCGTGAGGAAGAGGTTGCCGAGGCGATTGCCCCGGTTATCTCCGAGTTCTCGCTGGTGCTGGAGGGCCTGAAGATTTCGGGCCCGGCGGCGAACCGTACCGTGAAGATTACGGTGGACTACACCGCTGAGCGTACCGATTCGCTGTCGCTGGATTCCCTCGCGGAGATTTCCGGTGCGATTTCGAGCGCCCTGGACCGTGCGGATGAAAACGACGAGTTCTTCCCCTACGAGCTGGAGGTGTCCTCGCCTGGTGCTACCCGCGCCCTGACTGAGCGCCGCCACTGGGAGCGTGCCCGTACCCGCCTGATTGCGGTCACCGCACCCGACGGCACCGAGTACCTGGCGCGTCTGCACGAGGTGCAGGATGAGGGTCCGGTGCTGGCTCGTAAGAAGAACACGAAGAAGGGCCAGAAGGAGTCGTACCACGAGCCGAGCTTGCTTCCGTGGGAAAATATTGCTTCTGCTCACGTCGAGATTGACTTCAATTCGCCCGCTGAGCCGGTAGAATAGAGTTATTAAAGCTTCAGGCACGGGGTGTTCCGTGTCAGGTATATACCGTTCGGGAGCCGGGGCGCATTGAGCGTCCCGGCGCCGTGCTAACTGGGAAAGGCTGAAAAGCGTGGAGGATATTAAAACTATTGACCTGGGCGCACTGCGCGCATTGGCGAAGCAGCGCTCTCTCGTCATGGAGGAGCTCTTCACCCTGGTTGAGAACGCCCTGCTGCTCGCGTACATGAAGCAGCCCGGCGCCATTAAGGGTTCTCGTGCCGTCATCGACCACACCACCGGCGAGTTCGTCATTCTGGCTCCTGAGCTTGATGAGGACAACCAGAAGATTGACGAGTTCGACGATACCCCGAACAACTTTGGCCGTATCGCTGCCGCAACCGTCCGTCAGGTGCTTTCGCAGCGTCTGCGTGACGCTGAGGACGCATCCGTTCTGGGTGAGTTCAAGGACCGTGAGGGCACCCTGGTGTCCGGCGTGATTCAGCAGGGCAACAACCCGCGTATGGTTCAGGTTGACCTGGGCACCGTTGAAGCTGTTCTGCCCAGCAACGAGCAGGTTCCGGGCGAGAAGTACCCGCACGGTACCCGCCTGCGCGCCTACCTGGTTGAGGCTCGCCGCGGCCCGAAGGGTCCCTCGATTGTGGTTTCTCGTTCGCACCCGAACCTGGTTCTGCGCCTGTTCGAGCACGAGGTTCCCGAAATCTCTGAGGGCCTGGTTTCCATTAACTCCATCGCACGTGAAGCTGGCCACCGCTCCAAGATTGCTGTGTCCGCGAAGAACCCGACCATTAACGCTAAGGGTGCGTGCATCGGCGATATGGGTGCCCGCGTGCGTGCGGTTGCTGCCGAGCTGAACGACGAGAAGATTGACATTGTCGACTACTCGACCGATCCGGCAACCTTCATCGCTGCGGCGCTGTCCCCGGCGAAGGTCACCGAGGTCATTATCGCGAACCCGCGTGAGTACTCCGCTCGTGCCGTGGTTCCGGATGACCAGCTGTCCCTGGCTATCGGCCGTGAGGGTCAGAATGCACGTCTGGCAGCGAAGCTGACCGGCTGGCGTATCGATATTCTCTCCGAGTCCAAGTACGCTCAGGTTCGTGCCGAGGAAGAGGTTGCAGCTCGCGTGGCTCGTAGCCTGGCTGAAGAAGCTGCAGTTGAAGAGGCAGCAGAAGAGTCCGCACAGAACGCTGAATAAGCATTAGCCCCGGTGAGGGGCGTATCCCGCGGCGTATCCGTTTGATGCAGGCGCAAGATATCGGGCAGGTACGTGCCCGGTGTTCTTGCGCCTGCGTCACAGTTTTGCCCATGATTCTTAAAAACGGGATACACTATTAAGATGTGCCGGTGTGTAACCGGGCGCTTTAACGCGCCCTCGCACACACCGGATAGAGCATCACGAATGTACTGCGAACGCGGTTCTGCACACACGCTAGAGAGGGGAGAGGACCATGAGCAATCACGACCTCACCGCAACCTCCGAAGCAATTGAAGGACCGGTCCGCACCTGCATCGGATGCCGTGCCCGCGATGAACAGCGCAACCTGCTGCGCATCGCCCGCACACCCGTCACGTCTGCTACCGAGCAGGCGGACACCCCGCCCTATCAGCCCGATACGGCGGGAACTATGCCCGGACGAGGCGCTTGGATCCATCCGAGCGAAAAGTGCGTAGCCGCTCTGCAGAAAAAGAACGGTCTGGCGCGCGCCTTCAAAAAAGCGGTCCCTGCAGCCCAGCTGCAGGCGTGCTGCGAGCAGATTCGAGCCGTGATTGCGGACTCGACCCCCTCGTAGACGCTTTTCGGGTATATGCCCTCTGTAAGTCAACGAGTTTGACGACTTCTTATCTGAAAGCGAGTCAGAAAACTGATGGATATCTAATGAGTGCCGCGAAATGAGTACCCTTTCGTGCTCACCCACCGGCAATTTCACGAATTGGCGCGCCTTCGGGCGTGCACCCCGTAAACATTAGTGTCCGCACCATTCCCGGTGCGGACCGGGAATGGAGAAAATTTGGCTCAGCCTCGAGTACACGAGTTTGCTAAAGAAGTAGGCGTACCTTCCAAGGAAGTTATCGCCAAGCTCAAGGATATGGGCGAGTTCGTTAAGAGCTCCTCTTCCACCCTGAACCCCATGGTTCTGAAGAAGCTGCGCGCGGAATTCCCCGCCGCAGCCGTTAAGCCTGCCGCAAAGGCAGGTCCCGCAGAGTCGGCCGCTAAGCCGGCTCCCAAGCCCGCAGCGGCAAAGCCTGCCGCTAAGCCGGCACCCAAGCCCGCAGCGGCTAAGCCTGCCGCTAAGCCGGCACCCAAGCCCGCAGCTGAGAGCGCAGCTCCCAAGCCTGCAGCAGCTAAGCCCGCCGCAAAGCCGGCAGCAGCACCCAAGCCCGGCGGCCCCCGCCCGGGTAACAACCCCTTCGCATCCCAGCAGGGCATGGCACGCCCCGAGGCAGCACCGAAGCCGGCAGCACCCAAGCCTGCCGCTCCGAAGCCCGGCCCCAAGCCCGGTCCTCGCCCCGGTAACAACCCCTTCGCATCCCAGCAGGGTATGAAGCGTGGCGGCGGCGACTCCCAGCGTTCCGGCGGTCCCCGTCCGGCACGTAACGGTCGTCCCGGTGGCAACGGTGGCGCACGTCCCGGTGGTAACGGTGGTCCTCGCCCCGCGGGTGGCGCACGTCCCGGTGGTAACGGCGGTCCTCGCCCGGCAGGTGGCGCACGTCCCGGTGCACCCCGTCCGGCTGGCGGCGGCGGCGCACGCCCGAACCCCTCGATGATGCCCAAGGTTTCCAACGTTGGTGGCGGCGCGTCCGGTTCCAACAACGGTGGCGGTAACGGCGGCGGCGCACGTCGCGGCGGCGGTTCCGGCGGCTTCAACCGCGGTCCGGGTCGTCCCGGCCCCGGCGGTCGCGGTAATGCACAGGGTGCATTCGGTCGCGGCGGCTCCAAGCGTAAGGGCCGCAAGTCCAAGGCAGCTCGCCGCCATGAGCAGGAGCAGCTGAACGCACCGGCACCCGGTGGCGTGGTTGTTCCTCGCGGCGACGGCTCGACCGAGATTCGTCTGCGCCGCGGCGCGTCCATCATGGACTTCGCTGAGAAGATTGGTGCAAACCCGGCATCGCTGATTACGGTTCTCTTCCACCTGGGTGAGATGGCTACCCAGACTCAGTCCCTGGACGAGGAGACCTTCGAGCTGCTGGGTGCCGAACTGGGTTACGTCATCAAGATCGTTTCCCCGGAGGATGAGGAGCGCGAGCTGCTCGAATCCTTCGACATCAACCTCGAAGCCGAAGCAGAAGCTGAGGGCGAGGACGTCCTGGAGGTTCGTCCCCCGGTTGTTACCGTCATGGGTCACGTTGACCACGGTAAGACCCGCCTGCTGGACGCTATCCGTAACACCAACGTCATTGAGGGTGAGGCCGGCGGCATTACCCAGCACATTGGTGCATACCAGGTCCACACCACCGTTGAGGGTGAAGACCGCGCGATTACCTTCATCGATACCCCCGGTCACGAGGCGTTCACCGCTATGCGTGCCCGTGGTGCGAAGGTCACCGACGTGGCAATCCTCGTGGTCGCAGCTGATGACGGCGTTATGCCCCAGACCGTTGAGGCACTGAACCACGCACAGGCAGCTAACGTGCCGATCGTGGTTGCTGTGAACAAGATCGATAAGGAAGGCGCGTCCCCGGAGAAGATCCGTGGCCAGCTCACCGAGTACGGTCTGATCCCCGAAGAGTACGGTGGCGACACCATGTTCGTGGACGTCTCCGCTCGCAACGGCACCAACATCGACGAGCTGCTTGAGGCTGTCACCCTGACCGCTGACGTGCTCGAACTGACCGCTAACCCGAACAAGGAAGCACGCGGCGTTGCTATTGAAGCAAACCTGGACAAGGGCCGCGGTGCGGTTTCCACCGTCCTGGTTCAGTCCGGTACCCTGCACGTCGGTGACGCTATCGTTGCCGGTGTTGCTCACGGTCGCGTTCGTGCAATGTTCGATGAGAACGGTCAGGCTGTGAAGGAAGCTGGCCCGTCCCGCCCCGTTCAGGTGCTGGGTCTGTCCACCGTTCCTCGTGCAGGCGACACCTTCCTCTCCACCGAGGAAGAGCGCACCGCTCGTCAGATCGCTGAGAAGCGTGAGGCTGCTGATCGTAACGCTCAGCTGGCTAAGCGTCGTAAGCGCGTGACCCTCGAGTCCTTCGATGCCGCTGTGGCTGAGGGCAAGATGGACACCCTGAACCTGATCATTAAGGGTGACGTCTCCGGTGCTGTGGAAGCACTGGAAGAGTCCCTGATGAAGATCGACGCCGGTGGCGACGAGGTTCAGCTGCGCGTCATCCACCGCGGTGTGGGTGCTATTACCCAGAACGACGTGAACCTGGCTACCGTGGACAACGCGGTCATCATCGGCTTCAACGTCCGCCCGGCAGAGCGCGTTGCAGAACTTGCCGACCGCGAAGGTGTCGAGATGAAGTTCTACTCGGTCATCTACCGTGCGATTGAGGAAATTGAGCAGGCCGTCAAGGGTATGCTCAAGCCCGAGTACGAGGAAGTGGAGCTCGGCTCCGCAGAGATCCGCGAGGTCTTCCGCTCCTCCAAGTGGGGCAACATCGCAGGTTCGATCGTCAAGAACGGCATCATCAAGCGCAACGCCAAGGCACGCCTGGTGCGCGACGGTTCCGTGGTGGCAGACAACCTCACCATCGAGTCGCTGCGCCGTTTCAAGGACGACGCTACCGAGGTTCGCGAAGGTTTCGAGTGTGGTATTGGCCTCGGCTCCTTCAACGACATCAAGGAAGGCGACATTATCGAGACTTGGGAGATGCGCGAAAAGCCGCGTGTCTAAGACTCACACGCTGATGCGCCCGTCACCCGCTAGTGTTCCCGCACCCGCAGGCTTCTAAAACTGGAGCCTGCGGGGCGGACGCTGGCGGGGCGGGCGCTTCCGCATTACCTGGAACGCCTCCGTAACACCCCGAGTGTTCGCGGAAGCACCACGAGATTTCAAGGAGAAACACATGGCTGATGCAGCCCGCGCGGCACGACTTGCCGACCGCATCAAGGTAATTGTGGCGAAGGCGCTGGAGCGTCGTGTTAAGGATCCCCGCCTCGGTTTTGTGACCATTACCGATGCCCGCGTGACCAACGACCTGCAGCACGCAACCCTGTACTACACCGTGTTCGGCTCCGAAGAGGACGCCGCAAACACCAAGAAGGCGCTGGAATCCGCTAAGGGTATTCTGCGCGCCGAGGTGGGTAAGAACATCACTGCCCGCCTGACCCCCACCCTGACTTTCGTCGCTGACGAGGTTCCCGAGAACGCCTTCCACATTGAGGCGCTTCTGCGTGAGACTCGCGAGCGCGACGCCGCCCTGGCTGCTGCAGCTGAGGGTGCCGAGTACGCTGGTGAGGCTGACCCCTACAAGAAGGACGAACCTGCCGAGGGTGAGGACGCCTAAGTGGCGAAGAAGCAACCTCAGGGCCCGTCCGGCCTGATGGTCATTGATAAGCCCGCCGGGATGAGCAGCCACGACGCAGTCTCTCAGATGCGTCGTATTGCTGGCACCCGGCGGGTCGGTCACGCCGGTACGCTGGATCCCGCCGCGACCGGCGTGCTGATTTTGGGCATCAATAAGGCGACGAAGCTGCTGACCTACCTGGTCGGTCAGGATAAAACCTATGACGCGACGATTCGCTTAGGGCTTGAGACGCTGACCGAGGACGCCGAGGGTGAACACACCGCCGCGCATCCTGATGCCGTCGAGGCGCTGACCGGTTTGGACGCTGAGCAGATGCGTGCGCGCATCCTGGAGGCGGTGGCGCAGCTCAGTGGCGATATTCTGCAGGTTCCTTCTGCGGTGTCCGCTATTAAGATCAACGGTGTTCGTTCGTATGCGCGTGTGCGTAGCGGTGAGCAGGTTGAGTTGGCGGCGCGTCCGGTGACGATTAGCGAGTTCACGGTACATTCCATCAACCCTGGTTTTGCCGAGTACGTGATTGAGGACCCCGAGAACGAGGGCGAACACGCGGCAACCTCGGTTCCCGTGATCGACTGCAAGGTGACGGTTTCGTGCTCTTCGGGCACCTATATTCGTGCCCTGGCACGTGATTTGGGCAAGATTCTGGGCACCGGTGGCCACCTGACGGCTCTTCGCCGTACCCGTGTGGGCGCGGTGGTGCTTGAGGATGCCGCCGATTTGGCGCAGTTGAAGCAGCGCCGTGAAGAGTCAGCAAAGCTGGAAGATTTGCCGCTACTTCCCCTGGAGGAGGCGGCACGCCGCATCTTTGGTGCGCGTGAGCTCTCCGCCGCGGAGGCGAGCGATATTTCCTACGGGCGCCGTATTAGCCCCAGCGGTGACGGTTCCGTGGTGAAGCGTTCCGTGCACGCGAGCGCGGATGAGTCCGGCGCGGTGCAGCATGCCAGCGTTGAGGGTATTGTGGCGGGCTTCGCCCCGGACGGTACCCTGGTAGCCCTGTTGGAGAATAAGAAGCAGCGCGGGAAGGTGCTGGCCGCCCCGGTGCTGGTTTTTGAGGCGAATCGTTCCTTCAACTAGGCGTTGAAGGCTTATGATAGGCGAAGAAGGTTCGGTGTTTGCGCCTGCCCAAACCTGGTTTGCCCAAATCTATCTGATTCAGCGCCCTGTTGAAGGTGCCCCCTATTCATTCAATGCGCTAACGTATATACAACCCCTGAACACACATGACTACTCGTGCGGGTGCCGCCCGGCCCTGCTGAAGGAGAGAAGATGAGCGAGAACCAGAGCTCTGCTAAGAAGGCGAGTGAGCCTCGTACCGCGCCGGTACCCCGCGTGGAGTCTGCACAGGCTGAAGCTACCGTAACCGGGGCTGCTACTCAGAGCGGTGCCGCGAAGGCTGCCGGTGCTAAGAACGCTGAGCCTATTTCTGCGGCGAAGGCACCCGAGGGTGTTCGCGTAGCCGCACCGGCGTCCGGCGATAAGGCGTCGCAGAAGGCCGATAAGAAGGCTGAGAAGAAGGCAACCCGCGAGGCGTTTGCCCGCCCCAAGAGCCTTGAGGAGGCGGCTAAGCCTCAGAACCGTGCGGCGTTCCGCGCGGCGGTGGCGCTGTACGGTCTGTTCATGATTGCGTACGGTGTGTGGCAGGTTCTGGGCGGTGTCCGCGTCATTCCGGATGCGCCTCAGGACTTTGCGAACGCCTCGGTGCAGTCGAACTACGTGTTCTTCGCGGCAGCCTATGTGGGTGTGGGCCTGTCCTTCGTGTTCATTGCCCTGAAGTTCAAGTGGGTGAACATGCTCGTGTTCTCCTGCCTGGTGGTTTTTCTGGGCGGCGTGGGTCGTATCCTGTCGTGGGCGTTCTTCGGCACCCCGCACTGGTCGCTGATTGTGCTGATGGTGACTGAGCTTGTGATTCCTCCGTGCCTGCTGGTGTGGTACGGCTGGATTAACAAGTCCAATAAGATTCGCGAGGAGATGCTGAAGGCTTCTCGTAACCAGGCTCGTAAGTAGTCGTAACGCCCGGGAAGGTTCCTGCCGCACGGTGGGGTGCCTGCCCGGGCTTTCTTCTGGGCGGGTGCTGCGCATGGATTTTCCAGGTGCGGAGGCTGCACAGTTGCGTGCCAGATACCCCGCCGCATCCGCAAAGGTAGGGGAGAGAGCACCGCCTGCGAGGGGCACCGTTCCATTCCCTGTTGATTCCCGTTTTGAATTCTGCATCCTGCCGCCTGTGGTCTAGGATGGTTAGGTACATTTATCTTTTTCAGGAGAGCCCGTGACCCTCTACACCGCTTTGAGCGAGGTCCCCGCCGGCTACGGCCCCTCGGTCGTGACCATCGGCAATTTTGACGGCGTGCACCGTGGACATGCCCGCGTGATTTCGCGCGTGGTCTCCCTTGCTGAAGAGCACGGTTTGAGCTCTATCGCGGTCTCTTTTGACCCGCACCCGATGCAGGTGCACCGTCCCGAGGCGGCCCACCACGACATTATGGGTCAGGGCTCGCGCCGCTACTTCATGTGCCTGCTGGGTCTGAACGATTACCTGCTGCTGAACTACAACCTGGAGTTCGCTGCGCAGACCCCCGAAGAGTTCGTGAAGTCCACCTTCGTGGATGCGCTGAACGCGCGTTTCGTGGTCATCGGTGACGACGTGCGCTTTGGTAACAACAACTCCGGCGACCTGAACACCATGCGTGAGCTGGGGGAGAAGTACGGCTTTGAGGTGGTTGTCGTTGAGGATCTGATGGTGGATGAGAACACCCGCTGCTCCTCGACCCGCATCCGCCAGCTGCTGCTGGAGGGCGATATGCCCGCCGCAACCGAGCTGCTGGGTCGCCACCACATGATGGCTGGTGAGGTCGTACACGGTCTGGCGCGCGGCCGCGAGTTGGGCTTCCCGACCGCGAACCTTGAGCTTGAGGCGCGAGGCCTGATTCCCGCCGACGGTGTGTACGCCGGCTGGCTCGTGGACGAATCCGGTAACCGTCACCCCTCCGCTATTTCGGTGGGTACGAACCCGACCTTTGACGGTATTGAGCACCGCCAGGTTGAGGCGCACGTGATTGACCGCCCGGAAGAGCGCGTGGAGGATTTCAACCTGTACGGTCAGCGTGTGCTGATTGAGTTCGTGAAGCGTCTGCGTCCCATGGTGGCGTACACCGGTGTTGAGGCGCTGATTGAGCAGATTAACGATGATGTGGTGCAGACCCGCGAGGTGCTGGCTGAGGACGCGAAGAACTACTGCCCGCCGGAGTGCCCGGTGCAGGCGGAAGTGAAGCATCCCCAGCTCTAACCCCACCACGGGTAACCCAGCCACAGGGCGCCGCAGCCTGCATTTTCTGCGGTGATGACGTGTGATGCCCCGGCGGTAAGATTTTCGGATCTGCCGCCGGGGCTTTTGCGTACCCGACCGGACGGGCAAAAGCGGGCACCTTCTTCGCGCCTGACCGCCTGCGCCTCCGAAGAAACAACCCGCGCCGCACGCCTTGATGTCCTGCGCCTCCCGTGAGGCACCCCTGTTTTAGTCGTCCTCGTTTTAAGAGAAGATAGAGTCATGGAAAAAATGAACGTCGAATCCTTCAACCTCGACCACCGCGCCGTAGCAGCACCCTACGTGCGTATCGCAGACCGCAAGATCCTGCCCGGTGGCGACACCCTCATCAAGTACGATATCCGCTTCACCCAGCCGAACACCGCGCACCTGGAAATGCCGACCGTGCACTCCATCGAGCACCTGAGCGCCGAGCACATGCGCAACCACACCGACCGTCTGATTGACTTCTCCCCGATGGGCTGCCAGACCGGTTTCTACGCGCTGACCCTGGGCCTGGAGCCCGAGGATTTCTTCCCCATCCTGGAAGCAACCCTCAACGATATCCTCAACGCGACCGAGGTTCCGGCAGCGAACGAGGTGCAGTGCGGTTGGGGTGCCAACCACACCCTCGAAGGTGCGCAGGCTGCGGCTCGCGAGTTCCTCGCGGCACGCGATGAGTGGGCTCAGGTGATGGCGTAATGAGCGCACAGATCCCTGATGCTTTCGCATCCGCCTTCAACCCGGTGGACTTTGACCCGAACGCTTTCGACCCGGCTGAGGCATTCAACAGCATGTTTGAGCTGATGGACGGCATGTCCAACGCCATCATCATTCAGGTGGCTATGGATGAGGAGCTCGCACCCTTCCTGAAGGTGACCGAGGAGCTGCAGCCCTCCTTCACCGAGGGTGCGGCGGTATTCCACCCGCGTTACCTGCAGGTGGGCGAGGACCAGGTTCCGCTGCTGCTGGTTCGCTCCAAGATTGGTCTGGTGAACGCGGCGAGCGCCGTCACCGAGGCGATCAGCTACTCCTCGAACTGCCTGGGCGTCATCAGCGCAGGTACCGCCGGCGGTTTGGCTCGCGGCATTAACGTGGGCGACGTGCTGATTGGCGAGAACTACACCTACACTGACGCCGACGCGACCGCGTTCGGTTACGCGCGCGGTCAGGTTCCGGGCATGCCCGAAAGCTACGACGGTCAGGCGGATGAGTGGCAGGATGCTCTGGAGCATGCGCTCGCCGCACTGGAGCCGGTGCGTGAGCAGGCTGAGAGCGTGTGGGAGGTGCGCCGCGGCCAGATGCTGGCGGGTAACTCCTTCGTGACCGCTCACAACGTGAAGGACACCCGCGAGGCATTCGAGGGCGCCATCAGCACCGACATGGAGACCACCGCGATTGCACAGGTCTGCCACAACTACGAGATTCCGTTTATCGGAGTGCGTTGCGTGTCTGATCTGTGCGGCCCGGAGGCCGACCAGGACTTCCACCTCTCCGTGGATGTTGTGGCTCCTCGTTCGGCTCGTTACGCGCTGCAGCTGGCTGCTGAGCTGTGGACCGAAGCGCAGCTGGAGGCGCTGGAGCTGGCTCTCTAAAGTTCTAGAGCATGCGGCACGAAGTGAGCTCGCATGCGGCAAGTGCCGGGGCGTGAACCTGACGGGTTTGCGCCCCGCTCTTTGCGCCCCGGTCCTTTTATGCCGGTCTTTTTGTACTGGTTTTTGTACCCCAGTCTTTTTCTGATTAGGCACTTTGATGTACCCGGTCCGTAAGAAACGCAGAAATATTAACCGTGGTGAATATACATTCTGTGTGTCGTGGAGTACTATGAATGAGGAAACTGTCCGATCTCACAGAGGAGTACGTCGTGAAGTTCTGCCCGACTCTCGCCTCCGTCACCGGTCTGCTCGGTGGCTACAAGGTTGCATCTAGCACCGGCATCCGCCCGCTCGGTGGCGCTATCCTGGCACTGTGCGGTGCCGTGGCTTACAAGAATTGGAAGCGTAAGGCTGGCGCAGGCCGTGCCACCTTCCTCACCGCTGTCTACCTCGGCGCGTTCGGCGCCGCTCATCCGCTCGCCAAGAAGCTTGGCGCGTGGCCTGCAGTCTACACTGTGACTGCTGCAACCGCTCTGTGCTCTATCGTCATTGGACGTAAGCGACAGAAGTAGTCTTTGACGAAAAAGACGGCGGAAAGGCAACGTTGCCTTCCCGCCGTCTTTTGCGTTCCCTCCCACCGTGCAGGCTGGGTGGGGATGCGCCGGGGCGATGCGCGAAGGCAACACTTTCTGCGCATCGCCCCATCACTCGATGGGGAGTGAATCAACCGGTACCGCTCTCAGCCACCTGCTGAGCTGCGGCACCGCCCGATACGTTTCCCCGCCACCGGCGGGTACACCCCACGAGGTAAAGGAAAAGAAGAAGATGAATACCACTCCGGACTCATCCCCGGTACAGCAGGGCGTAGCTGAGGCTACCTCCGAGAGCCCGCAGCTAGCGCGTGGACTCTCCCTGCGTCACATCATGTTCATCGCCCTCGGCTCCGCCATCGGCACCGGTCTGTTCTACGGCTCGGCATCCGCCATTCAGCTGGCGGGCCCCTCCGTGCTACTTGCCTACGTTATTGGCGGCGCGGCAGTGTTCATGGTGATGCGCGCAATGGGCGAACTCGCCCTGGCGCACCCGGTCTCCGGAGCGTTCTCCGAATACGCGACCCGCTACCTCGGACGCTGGGCTGGTTTTGTGACCGGCTGGACCTACGCCCTGGAGATGGCGCTGGTCGCCATTGCGGACGTCACCGCCTTTGCCGTGTACATGAAGTTCTGGTTCCCGAACAGCCCCTCCTGGATCTGGATTGTCTCGGTTCTGCTGATTCTGCTCGCCATTAACCTGGCGAAGGTCAAGGCGTTCGGTGAAACCGAATTCTGGTTCACCCTCGTGAAGGTCAGCGCCATTATCGCCATGATCGTTGGCGGCGTGGTTCTGCTCTTCGTGGGCGTGCAGGCACACGACTCCGTGGCGCCCTCGGTTACGAACCTCTGGGCTCTTGAAGGCGGCTTCTTCGCGAACGGTTTTACCGGCTTCCTCGCCTGCTTTACCGTGGTGATGTTTGCCTTCGGTGGTATTGAGAACATCGGTATTGCCGCCGGTGAGGCGAAGGACCCTCGCACCTCGATTCCCAAGGCGATTCGCACGGTGCCGTTCCGCATCCTCATCTTCTACATTCTGACCCTGTCGGTCATCATGTCCCTGTACCCCTGGTACTCGGTGACCAAGGCGAACTCGCCGTTCGTGCAGATCTTTGAGGGTCTGGGCATTCCGGCTGCCGCTTCGATTCTGAACGTGGTCATCATTACCGCCGCTATCTCTGCGCTAAACGCGGACGTGTACGGTGCCGGCCGCATGATGTACGGCCTGGCGAAGCAGAACCTGGCACCGGCGTCCTTTGCGAAGGTTACGAAGAACGGTGCGCCCTGGATGACCACCCTCATCATGGTGCTGGTCATGGCGGTCGGCGTGATTGTGAACGTGCTCTTCGAGAACGCGTTCGAGGTGGTCGCTTCCCTGGCGACCTTCGCGACCGTATTCGTGTGGGTCATGATTCTGCTGGCGCACATTGCCTTCAAGCGCAGCGGCGCCGATACCGAGGCGCAGCCGGTACGCCAGCCCCTGTGGCTGAGCTACCTGGCGTTGGCGTTCATGATCTTTATCGTGGTGCTCTTCGGCTGCTTCACCGATACCCAGCTGGCGCTGGTAATGGGCGCAATCTGGTGCCTGTTCTTGCTGGTCTACTACCGCCTCGTGGTTGTGCGCGCTCGCGCTGAAGCGTAAACATCGAATAAACGTAGAGCCCTCTGAATAAACGTAGAGCCCGGCGTGAGAACCCGGCTGTGAAGCCCAGCGACCGGTAGTGTGATGAGCTACCTGTCGCCGGGCTTCTGCTCACCCTTCCACGAAAGCGCCCCGGTAGCGTAGAATGGGAAGAACGCGTCTGCAGTCCGCAGTAGACGACGTGTATTTACAGGGCGTAAGCCCACCACCCGACGGCAACCGTCCGTACGGGACGTATGCGGTACTAACTCTAGGAGTTAAAAGTGGCACTGGATCCCGCTGTCAAGCAGGCAATCATCAAGGAATACGCAACCCACGAGGGCGACACCGGTTCGCCCGAGGTTCAGATTGCAGTTCTGTCTCGTCGTATCGCCGACCTGACCGAGCACCTGAAGTTCCACAAGCACGATCACCACTCCCGTCGTGGCCTGATGATCCTTGTTGGTCGTCGCCGCAACATGCTCGGCTACCTGAAGAGCGTCGACATCGAGCGTTACCGTTCGCTGATCGAGCGCCTGGGTCTGCGCCGATAAAACAGGAGCGTCTTGACGCTTTTGTGGTGATTAATCGCCTTTAGGCGGTGTGTGCGGACGTGCTGTCAGCACTACCAACCCTCCAACACGGAGGCGGGTAGCGCCAGCGCGTCCGTACTGCCGCGTTGAGGGGCGCATCTTCCGCTCGCTAGATTCCAACGCCGAGTGAGAAGATGCCGCCTCACCTGAAAGAAAGAATACGGGCCGTGCCGGCACACACGCCGCGGTCCTCGGTAGCGAATTACGGAACAACACCACCCCACAATCTCGCCGATAAAAGTCGGGTATAAGTAGGGGAGCGGTGCCGTGGTTTCCTATCGAAGGCCGACTCGTGCGCCGTACGGCCTGCCAAGAAGAAAGAAGGAACCGTGGAAGGTCCCGAAATCAAGTTTGCTGAAGTCGAAATCGACAACGGCATTCACGGTAAGCGCCACGTGCGCTTTGAAACCGGCCGCCTCGCAAAGCAGGCTGCTGGCTCCGTCCTCGTCACCATCGATGACGAGACCACCCTGCTCTCCGCAACCGCAATCGGCAAGTCTCCCCGTGAGGGCTTCGACTTCTTCCCGCTGACCGTGGACGTGGAAGAGCGCATGTACGCAGGCGGCAAGATCCCCGCATCGTACTTCCGCCGCGAAGGCCGCCCCAGCACCGAAGCAATCCTGGCAGCCCGCCTGATTGACCGCCCGCTGCGCCCCGCCTTCACCAAGGGCATCCGCAACGAGGTGCAGGTCGTTGTGACCGTCCTGACCTACGAGCCGGACGAAATCTACAACACCTTCGCAATCAACGCTGCATCCGCATCGACCTCCCTGTCCGGTGCGCCGTTCAACGGCCCCATCGGTGGCGTGCGCATGGCACTGATTGACGGCCAGTGGGTCTGCTTCCCCAAGTACTCCCAGTTGGAAAACGCTGTGTTCGACATGGCTGTTGCAGGTCGTATCGTCACCAAGGCTGACGGTACCGAAGACGTCGCCATCATGATGGTTGAAGCAGAAGCAACCGACAACTCCTGGAAGCTCATCAAGGAAGACGGCCAGACCGCCCCCACCGAAGAGATCGTCGCAGAGGGCCTGGAAGCAGCTAAGCCCTTCATCGCAGCACTGTGCAAGGCACAGGCTGACCTGGTGGCTCGCGCAGGCAAGCCCGCCCTGGAACTGCCCTTCTTCGGCGGCCACGGCGAAGACGTCGACGCAGCAGTTGAGGCATTCGCAGCAGACCGCCTGGCAGAGGTGTACTCCATCGCTGGCAAGCAGGAGCGCGAAGCCGCAGCAGCTGAGCTGCAGGAAGAGCTCATGGAAGCTCTCACCGGCGAAGGTAAGGAATTCGAAGAGCGCTCCAACGAGGTCTCCGTGGCATTCGCTGCCCTGACCAAGCACGTGGTTCGCCAGCGCATCCTCACCGAGCAGGTCCGTATTGACGGCCGCGGCCTGACCGACATCCGCCAGCTCACCGCTGAGGTTGAAATCCTGCCCCGCGTTCACGGTTCCGCTCTCTTCGAGCGCGGCGAAACCCAGATCATGGGTATCACCACCCTGAACATGCTCAAGATGGAGCAGCAGCTGGACTCCCTGCACCCGGTCAAGTCCAAGCGCTACATCCACCACTACAACTTCCCGCCGTACTCCACCGGTGAGACCGGCCGCGTGGGTTCGCCCAAGCGCCGCGAAATCGGCCACGGTGCACTCGCAGAGCGCGCAATCACCCCGGTGCTGCCCTCTCGCGAAGAGTTCCCCTACGCAATCCGTCAGGTCTCCGAGGCTCTGGGCTCCAACGGCTCGACCTCCATGGGCTCGGTCTGCGCATCGACCCTGTCCCTGCTGAACGCCGGTGTGCCGCTGCGCGCACCCGTTGCAGGTATTGCAATGGGCCTGGTCTCTGACGAGGTTGACGGCGAGACCCGCTACGCAGCCCTGACCGACATCCTCGGGGCGGAAGACGCACTGGGCGATATGGACTTCAAGGTGGCAGGTACCTCCGAGTTCGTGACCGCTATCCAGCTGGACACCAAGCTCGACGGTATCCCCGCATCCGTGCTCGCTGGCGCGCTGACCCAGGCACGTGAGGCTCGCCTGCACATCCTCGAGGTGCTCGTCAGTGCGATTGACGCGCCGGACGAGATGAGCGAGTTCGCACCGCGCATTATTTCCGTGAAGATCCCGGTTGCCAAGATCGGTGAGGTCATCGGCCCCAAGGGTAAGATGATCAACCAGATTCAGGAAGACACCGGCGCAGACATCTCCATTGAGGACGACGGCACCGTGTACATTGGCGCAGCTGACGGCCCCTCCGCCGAGGCTGCCCGTGCGGCAGTGAACGCTATCGCTAACCCGCAGGTTCCCGAGGTGGGCGAACGCTACCTGGGTACCGTGGTGAAGGTGACCGACTTCGGTGCGTTCATCTCGCTGACCCCCGGTAAGGACGGCCTGCTGCACATCTCCGAGATGCGTAAGCTCAACGGCGGCAAGCGCGTTGTTGACGCTGAGGACGTTGTCTCCGTGGGCCAGAAGGTCCAGGTGGAGATCACCAAGATTGATGACCGCGGCAAGCTCTCGCTGGCACCGGTCGTTGAGGGTGGCGACGACGAGTAGTCGTAACCCCCGCTAAGTGATGAGGGGCGTTCGGCGCACCCGGTGCGGTTCATTCCCCGCCGGATGCACCGGGCGCCCCTTCGCTGTGCTTGCCCTGCATCTTTTGATGCTCACCCGCCCCACCAACTGTGGGACTGCCTACAGGTAGTGGGGCGGGAATGCTTACCTTCAGACGTACCTGTTGAAAGGTTCTTCTCTCTATGTCTATTTCCCTGCCCGTCGAGCTTGAGGCCATCGCCGAAGAGCTCAACTACGAGCACGGCCGCCTCATCTACGAGGGTGTAGGCGGTAACGAGGTGCGCCGCTCCATCCTGCCCGGTGGCGTACGCGTGATTACCGAAAAAATGCCCGGTACCCGCGGCGTATCCATCGGATTCTGGGTGGGAGTCGGCTCCCGCGACGAAGCCCCCGGCATGCTCGGCTCCACCCACTTCCTGGAGCACCTGCTGTTCAAAGGCACCGGCACCCGAACCGCCCTGGACATCGCATCCTCCTTCGACGCGGTAGGCGGCGAATCCAACGCCCTGACCGCTAAAGAGCACACCTGCTACTACGCGCGTGTGCTCGACGATGACGCACCCATGGCGGTGGACGTCATCACCGATATGGTCACCAACGCCCTGCTGGACCCGGCTCACCTGGAGCAGGAACGCGGCGTGATCCTCGAAGAGATCGCCATGGACCAGGACGACCCGACCGACGTTGCTTTTGAGAACTTCGTGGAGCAGCTCATGGGTGAGAACCCGTTGGGCCGCCCCATTGGCGGTACCCCGCAGGAGATTACTGAGGTGCCGCGTGACGCCGTGTGGGAGCACTACAAGCGCTACTACACCCCGGACCGCCTGGTCATCTCTGCTGCCGGTTCGCTGGAGCACAGTACCATGGTCCGCCTCGTGCTGGAGGCGCTGACCCGCTACGGCTGGAACCTGCAGGAGGGCGTGGCACCGGCACCGCGTCGCGTACGCACTGATAGCGGCATCGTTCCGCTGAGCGAGCTGCGTGAGGTGGAGAAGGGCTTCGAACAGACCAACATTGTGATGGGCTGCCCGAGCATTATCGCCGGTGACGACCGCCGCTACGCGATGAGCGTGCTGACCAGCGCGTTCGGTGCGGGCATGTCCTCGCGCCTGTTCCAGGAAATTCGCGAGAAGCGCGGCCTCGCCTACAGCACCTTCGCGTTCTCCGGTGCATACTCGGATGCAGGCTACTTCGGCATGTATGCGGGCTGCCTGCCCGCCAAGACCGAGCAGGTGCGCGAGGTCATGGGCTACGAGTTCGATAAGCTCGCCACCGCCGGTATTACCGAGGAGGAGCTGACGAAGGTCCGCGGCCAGCTGGCTGGCTCCACCGTGCTCGGTAGCGAAGACTCGGGCTCGCGTATGTCCCGCCTGGGCCGTGCCGAGCTGGATTCCGGTCTGTTCACCAGCACCGACGAGCTGCTGGAGAAGATTCGCGCGGTCTCCCTGGAAGAGGTCCGCGACCTGGCGGCGTACCTGGGTGAGCAGCAGATGATTACCACCATCGTGCGCTAACCCCTGAACATCCCTAACGCACAACGCTGATAAGGCATAGAATGCCCGTTCCCACACCCCATCTGAGGGGGAGGGAACGGGCATTTTGTATGTATCGGCACCTATCAAAGAGATGCCTCCAAGAAGCGCTTCCGGGTGCTCTGCCGCCCATGCTCTTGACGCTCAGCATGAGCGGCAGAACCCGAAAAGTTACCACTGAGAGTTACCTCAGCGCGTTACTTCTGCGCGTTATTATTTCTGCGCCTTGGCAATAGCTTCCATCAGCACCTGGGCGTAGAGCTCCTGACCGGCAGCTTCCGGGTGAACGCCGTCGGAAGCGAGCAGACCGCTCTGAGTCTGCAGAGCCTGGCGGATCGTAGAGTTCCAATCCGCAATAATCACACGATCAGAATGCTGAGCCGCAAACTCACGAATCTTACCGTTCGAGTAGTCAATCCAGGTCAGGTTGCGTGGACCGTAACCGGTGACCAGCACCAGCTTAGAATCGGCAGGCATAGCCGCCAGAACCTCGTCGAGCTGACCGTCCAGAATGGTCGAGTTTGCGGTCACCGACAGCACGAAGGTCTTACGAATCTGGCCGTTGGCACCCATGGATTTAATAATCGGCAGGGCCTTGGCAATGGTGCGTGCTTCCTGCGCGTCAATAGTTGCTTCGGGCATCTTGTCGTACAGCTCGGGGGATACCGCCACCACAATGGAGTCACCCACAATGGTCACCTGCGAAGAGTTCACCGAACCGGTTGCAGCCTTCGACGCCGAGGGGCTTGCCGAAGCCTTCGCGTCCTTGCCCGCAGCGCTCGGGCTTGCAGATGCGCTCGCAGCCTGCGCCTCCTGGCGTGCCTTCAGACGCTCAGCGGCGGCACGCTTGCCGTCCTCAACGGACTGCTGGGCGGTGGTCATCGCCGGAGCGGTGTGTACCGCCAGACCGGTCGAAGCAGCCGCCACAACAGCGGCAAGAGCCACCGAAACCGGCAGGAACTTGGTGCGAGAGGACTGGAAAGCCGCCACCGCACGGTTAGCGCTACCGCGGAAACCGTAGCGGCGGATCGGGGTCTCAACCCAGCGGTACGACATCTCCGCAATGGCGAAGGTCGCCACCAGAACACCCACGTTCACCAGCGGGGAACGGTCCGCACCCAGCAGGTAGTGCATGACCACGGCAAGCGGCCAGTGCCACAGGTACAGGCCATAGGAACGTTCGCCCACCCAGCGCAGGGGAGCGAAGTTCAGCAGGCGGCGCAGCATCTCGGAGGCACCAGCGAGCATATCGGGGAGCATACCCTGAATCACGCCCAGCGCCAGCAGGGAGGCGCCGAACAGACCCCAGGGAATCGCGCCGGGTGCCGACTCGGGAACCAGAATCGCGTAGGGAATCAGCGCGAACAGGGACAACCAGCTAATCATGACGCGGGCGAACGCGACCAGACCGAAGGGCTGGGCTACGCGGTACAGTACGGACTGCTGCAGCGGCGGGTACAGCGACCAGGGGCGCGCGAACGCCAGCAAGGCGCCGAGGAGCAGGCCGTAGAGGTGCGTGTCGGTGCCGTAGTAGACGCGGCTGATGGGCGCGCCGGACATCAGAAGAGCGGTAGCAACGCTCAGTGACGCAATAATGCCCAGCACCATGACCACGCTAAAACGACGCCAGCGGCGGCGCAGCAGCAGGCCAGCAGCAACAATCAGCAGCGGCCAGACCACATAGAACTGTTCTTCCACCGCCAGCGACCAGAAGTTCGTGAAGAGCTCCGGGGAGGTCTGCGCGAAGTAGTCGTTACCGGCAAAAATGGAGATCCAGTTGGATGAGAAGGTTGCCGCACCGGCAAGCTGACGGCCCAGGTTCACCTGAATATCGCCGCCAATGAGCAGGCTGACCGGGCCGAGGACCAGAATCAGCAGGGTAATGGCGGGAAGCAGTCGGCGGGCACGGCGAATCCAGAAGCTGCCCAGGGCAATCTTGCCGGTGAGCGCACCCTCCCGCAGAAGCAGAGAGGTAATCAGGAAGCCGGAGATGACGAAGAAGATATCCACGCCAATCATGCCGCCGGGTAGTACGGTGGGCCAGAAATGGTACACCATCACGAGGAGCACAGCGATTGCTCGCAGGCCGTCCAGACCCGGCAGAATATAACGCCGGTTAGCCTCATCTGGACGCACGGAGGTGGTAAAGAGGGACTTCATACTGTCAAAGCACTCCGTAGGATGGAAAATAAAGAAATACTTCCTAATTATATGTTCGCTACCTATAGATAACGTATTAAACGGCTTGTATGACGGTCAGATTACTTCGCTTTTATGCCGCTAAGGTTCCGCAGCGTATCTCATAGCGTGTGTGCGATGGCGTGCGCCGCGCCCACACGGGGGATAATAGAGGCTGTACGTCACAGCGTCTGCCCCATCGTCGGGGTGCTAACAAGTTACGGAGGAGAGAATCATGACCCACGAGGTTGACGAAAAAATCTGGAAGGTAGCGGTACTCGGTGCCGCGGGCCGCATGGGTTCCGAGGCGGTGCGCGCCGTCAACACCTCCGCAGACATGGACCTGGTGGCGGCGCTGGGCCGCGGCGACGACCTGCAGGAGCTGGTCGATGCCGGTGCAGAGATTGTGATTGACCTGACCGTTCCCGAATCCAGCGAGGCGAATGTGCGCTTTGCGGTGGAGCACGGCATGCACGCTGTGGTGGGTACGACCGGCTGGACCCCCGAGCGTCTTGACTCCCTGCGCGAGCTGCTGGCGGAGCACCCCGAGGTGGGTGTGCTCATCGCCCCGAACTTTGCGATTGGTTCGATCCTGGCAACCGAGTTCGCGGCGAAGGCGGCACGCTACTTCGAGTCGGTAGAAATCATCGAGATTCACCACCCGAACAAGGTGGATGCCCCCTCCGGCACCGCCGTGCACACCGCCCGCAAGGTTGCCGCCGCCCGCGCGGAGGCTGGCGTGGGTGCAAGCCCGGACGCCACCACCTCCGACCCTTTGGGTTCGCGCGGCGCCGTGATTGACGATATTCACGTGCACGCGGTGCGTCTGCGCGGCATGGTGGCGCATCAGGAGATTCTGCTGGGTGACCCCGGTCAGCAGCTGGTGATTCGTCACGATTCCTTTGACCGTGCCTCCTTCATGCCCGGCGTGTTGCTGGGCGTGCGTGAGGTGGCGGCGCATCCGGGTTTGAGCGTGGGCTTGGACGCCTACATGGATTTGTCGTAGGGGAGCGTTATGTCTGAACAGACTTCACCCGAGAACTCGCAGGTATCTTCCGAGGCTCCTAGCCCCTGGTGGACGTCGCTGCGCCTGTGGACCGTCTGCGCATGCGTGCTGATGGTTCTGACCGTGCTGATTCTTCCGCTGCCGCTGACGGCGCGTGCCTCTATTCTGGGCGTGCTGATTTTTAGTGCCGTCTTCGTGACGGTGGATGCGGGCGGATTCGGTAAGACCTTCGCGGCGCTGACCTGCGCGCTGCTGACCCTGTACCTGGTGCATATTGCGCAGCAGGGGTTCGTGATGCTGACCTCCGGCTCTGTGGCGGGCATTGTTCTTGGTGCGGGTATGATCCTGCTTCCGATTCTGGGTGCGTGGGCGCTGGTGCGTGAGGTGCTTTTCGGCGCTCGTATTCAGCGTATGGCTCAGGAGCTGGCGGCTTCAGACGAACTGGCGGAGGATACCCTGCCTCGCACCCCTGCGGGTCGCGTGGATCGTGAGGCTGCGGCGGTGGAGTTTGAGGGCTTCGCGGCGGCGGTTGAGCAGGACCCCGAGAACTGGAAGGCGTGGTTCAACCTGGCGTGCATGTACGATGCCGGTGGTGAGCGCAAGCGTGCCCGCGCGGCGATGCGTAATGCGTGGGCGTTGCGTTCGGGCGGTGCAGCGAAGGGTATGCGGTAGGCGCTGTCCTTGGCAGTCCGTAGCCGGTACCGCATTTAGTTTCGGTATGAGGCTGATAACGCCGAGGCTGTGTGCCCGGTTTCATAGGCTCTCGCGGAAGTACCGCGGGTTTGAAAGAGTCCGAATAGTAGAACACGCATGAAAACTTATGCGTCCTATAGCAAAAATCTGCATTTCGGGCGTACTCTGGACATATGTCTGAGAACCTTTCGAACCCCGGTACTTTTGTTGAGCCTGTCTTCGGTCGCCTCCTGACCGCAATGGTGACCCCCTTCGCGAAGGACGGCTCCGTTGATGAAAAGCAGGTCGCAGACCTGGCGAACTACCTTGTGGAGAACGGCCACGACGGCCTGGTGGTCTGCGGTACCACCGGTGAATACTCCACCATGACCGATGACGAGAACGAGCGCGTCTTCCAGATTGTGAAGGACACCGTCGGTTCTCGCGCGAAGATTATTGCCGGTGTTGGTTCGAACGACACCGCGCACACCATTGAGCTGGCGCACCGTGCCGAAAAGGTTGGTGTGGATGGCCTGCTGGTCGTAACCCCGTACTACAACAAGCCGACTCAGCCGGGTGTCTACGCCCATTTTGCGACCGTTGCGCAGGCAACTGAGACCCCCGTCATGCTTTACGATATTCCGGGTCGTGCGGGCATCCCCATCGCACCCGAAACCTACCGTCGCCTTGCAGAAATTGATAGTATTGTAGCGGTGAAAGACGCCAAGGCAGACTTCGGTGCCGCAACCGAGGTCATGGCAACCACCGACCTGCACTACTACAGCGGCGACGACGGACTGACCCTTCCCTGGATGGCAATGGGTGCCGTCGGCCTCGTCTCGGTGACTGCGCACGTGGCACCCGCACTCTTCCGTGCCCTGATTGATGCTGTCGTTGCACAGGACCTGGTGGAGGCGCAGCGTCTTCACCTGGAACTGACTCCGATTGTCCGAGCAACCATGGGCCGTGCCCCCGGTTGCGTTGCCGCCAAGGAAATTCTTTCCTGGCAGGGTGTGCTGGATGAGCCCGTTGTTCGCCTGCCGCACGTACTCTCCGAACCGGAGGTTGCCCAGGCTATGCGAGCTGACCTGCTCTCCTCGAGCATCGCTCACACCCTGAAGAACGCCTAAACTTTAACGCTGACCCAGCGTATGCAATAGCGCGGGGAGCGTATATATAGAGGACTTCGGCTACCGTTACACCCCGGCTTCGGGGCGCATGATGTAGCCAACGGATGCGGACTCCACACCTAACACTAGGTGAGGGGTCCGCTCTGGCGTATTGCCGCGGTTTACCGTCGATGATTCGACCACCCACTCAGACAGGGGCCCAGCTTAGGTAGAGGCACCCGAGCACTACGCCCCCCCCAATACTTTTGAATACTTTCGGTGATTTGGACGCACCGGCAGCACCCCACCTCCTCGGCATGTGAGAGCCGAACCGGCTGGAGTACTTGCGGTACGAAGCGTCGCCTACGAATCACAGACATCACAAGAAAACATAGAAGAAAGAGGAGACACACGATGAGCGTCTTTGAAGCGAATCTTCCCCTCCCTCCCCGCCTGAAGAAGGACACCCTGCGTGTGGTGCCCCTGGGCGGCCTGGGCGAAGTCGGTCGTAACATGACCGTGTACGAAATCAACGGCAAGCTGCTGATTGTTGACTGCGGCGTGCTCTTCCCCGAAGAGTCCCAGCCCGGCGTGGACCTGATCCTGCCCGACTTCAGCTACATTGTCGACCGTTTGGACGACGTGGTTGCCATGGTGCTGACCCACGGCCACGAGGACCACATCGGCGCGGTTCCCTACCTGCTGCGCCGCCGCCCCGACATCCCCCTAGTCGGTTCCGAACTGACCCTGGCACTGGTTGAGGCGAAGCTCGCCGAGCACCGCATCAAGCCCTACACCCTCGCGGTGAAGGAGCACCAGGTGGAGCGTTTCGGTCCGTTTGAGTGTGAGTTCGTTGCTGTGAACCACTCGATTCCGGATGCGCTGGCTGTCTACATCCGCACCAAGGCAGGCAAGGTTCTGCACACCGGTGACTTCAAGATGGACCAGCTGCCGCTGGACGGCCGCATCACCGACCTGCGCCACTTCGCTCGCCTGGGCGAGGAGGGCGTGGACCTGTTCCTGCCGGACTCCACCAACGCTGAGGTTCCCGGCTTCACTCCGACCGAGAAGCACATCGGTCCGGTGCTGTCGAACGTTTTCCGTGACGCAAGCGGCCGCATCATTGTGGCGTCCTTCTCCTCGCACGTTCACCGCGTGCAGCAGGTACTGGACGCAGCCGCTGAGCGTGGCCGCAAGGTCGTGCTCGTGGGCCGCTCCATGGTGCGTAACATGACCATTGCCGAGAAGCTGGGCTACCTGAAGGTCCCCGCTAACGTGCTGGTGGACCTGAAGAAGGTTGACGACTACCGCCCCGACCAGATCGTGATGATGTGCACCGGTTCGCAGGGTGAGCCGATGGCGGCACTGTCGCGCATGGCGAACGGTGACCACAAGATTCAGATTGAGCCCGGCGACACCGTGGTGCTCGCCTCCTCGCTGATTCCCGGTAACGAGACCAGTGTCTTCCGCATCATTAACGCCCTCATGAAGCTGGGCGCTAACGTGGTGCACAAGGGCAACGCAAAGGTTCACGTTTCCGGTCACGCTGCCGCGGGTGAGCTGCTGTACTGCTACAACATTCTCAAGCCGAAGAACGTTATGCCGGTTCACGGCGAGGTTCGCCACCTGATTGCCAGCGGTGACCTGGCGATGGAGACCGGCGTTCCGAAGAAGAACGTGCTGCTCTGCGAGTCCGGCACCGTCGTGGATCTGCGCGATGGCGTGGCGTCCGTGGTGGGCGAGGTTCCCTGCGAGTACCTGTACGTTGACGGTCGCTCCGTCGGTGAGGTTACCGAGAGTGACCTGAAGGACCGCCGCATCCTGGGTGAAGAGGGCTTCGTGTCCATCGTGACCGTGGTGGACCGCGCAACCAAGCGTGTGGTGACCGGCCCGGATATTCACGCTCGCGGTATTGCGGAGGACGACGCGGTCTTCGACGAGATTGTTCCGAAGATTACCGCCGCCCTGGAGGATGCTCTGCACCGCGCACCCGAGAAGGTGCACACCGTGCAGCAGCTGCAGCAGATTGTGCGCCGTACCATCGGTGCCTGGATTTCTCGCCGTCTGCGCCGCAAGCCCATGATTGTTCCCGTGGTTGTTGAGAACTCCTCGAAGGCCGCGAAGAACTAATACTCTGCGCGAGGCTAGTTGCCTGTCATAGTGAAAAGGCGGGGTCGATACGTAGTGTCGGCCCCGCCTGCTGTGTATCTGCCGAACGTATGCCCGAAAGCTACGCGAAAGCGAACACGGTAGGGGAGAAGCGCCTCATCAGCGCCCTATCAATGCCCTCACAGAGACAGGGCGGGGCGCACTTTTTAGCTCACTGATAACGAAAGAATCGGTACAATAACGGGAAGGTTGATACCCTAAAAGGTATGGCTCCACGGACCACGAAGGGTCGTAACACGACCTCTACTAAAGCAAACACTAAGAAGACCACCCGCAAGCGCACCACCTCCCGAGGCGGTGCCCAGCGCGGTGCCAACGCGGCGAACCCTGTAGCGGGCGCTATCTCCTCCGTCTGGCTGAGCATCGCTCACGCTATCGGTGGGCTCTTCCGCTCCATTGGGGCGGTGCGCACCGACCTTGCGCCCGAAGACCGCCGTGACGGCGGCGCGCTCACCATCCTGCTGTTCGGCCTAATCAGCGCCGGAGTGGAGTGGTACAACTGGCGTGCCCACACCTCCCTCGGTTTGTTGCGTGCGCCCCTGGACGCCTGGCACACCATGCTGGGCGGTATTTTCGGCCAGGGCGCCCTGCTGATTCCGGTGCTCTGCCTCATCATGGCGTGGTGCGTTTTCCGTGGGCCCGACCTGATTAAACGTAATAATCGCGTGGCGTTGGGCTCCTTCATCATCCTGGTGGCGACCTCCCTGTTCTTTGCTCGCCATGCGGGTCACCCGACCTTCGCGGATGGTTTTGACGCCGTCTGGGCTGGTGGTGGCGTGGCTGGCGTGCTGTTGGGTACCCCCATTGTGCGTGTGAGCGGCGGTATTGCGTTCGTCGAGATTCTGATTCACCTGCTGCTGGGTCTTGCCGGTCTGATGGTTCTGACGAACACTCCGATTCGTCAGGTGGTGCCGCGTACTTTGCACCTGGTCGGTCTGGCTTTGGGCGAGAAACCGAACGGCACGACTCGAACCTCCGTGAAGGATAGCCCTTCGGATGCGACTCAGACCGTGGACCTGAACGCTGAGGAGCACGACCGCAGCTACCTGTACGGTGATGATGAGAAGCCGGCGCGCTCGGCTCAGAAGTCTGGTGGACTGTTCTCGCGTCTGCGCGGCTGGCTGGGCTTCACCCCCGCCGCATCGAACGATTCTTCCCTGGATGAGTACGCCGGTGATGAAGCATTCGTGAGTGCCGTGGTGGATGAGACCCACCCGGAGACCACGCAGATGCCGGTACAGCAGGAGGACTCTGCACAGGATTCTGCGCAGGGATCCGCTCAGCAGGCGCGCCCGGCGGCTAAGCCGAACCGCCTGTCCCGCCTGCCCGGTCGCCTTAACCAGGCACCTGCCGCGCAGGGCACTTCTGCGCAGAATAGTGCTTACTCGAGCAGCCCGGACCTCTTCGACGTTGAGGCATCGGATGCACCCGCAGCCCGCTTGGACCAGGTGCAGCGCGCCGCCGTGGCGAATGGCCGCGTGAACCGCATTCCTGGCGAGGAGCCCCTCTTTGATGTTGAGGCATACGACGGCTTTGGTGCCGCTGAGGACGCTGCACCGCAGACCAAACCTCACCAGGTAGTGAACCAGGGTGCCGCCCCGGCTCCCGCGGCTCAGCCTCCGATTCCGACCCGCATGCATTCGCCGGGCGCGCACCCGAAGAACGCGGCTCCCGCGGCTTCGCGAGCGCCCGAGGCTGGCGCATCCCGCCCGCTGCAGAACAATACTCAGGTGGCGACCACCGAGCAGGCGCGCGGCGAGCAGGTTGTGCAATCGTCCCGCGGCGCGTACGTGCTGCCTTCTGAGGAGATGCTGGTTTCTGGCCCGCCCGCTAAGGAATCCTCCGAGGTCAACGAGCACGTGGTTGAGGCTCTGACGAATGTGCTGGAGCAGTTCAAGGTGGATGCGCAGGTCACCGGCTTCTCGCGCGGCCCGACCGTGACCCGTTACGAGATTGAGCTGGGTCCCGCCACGAAGGTGGAGCGTGTGACCGCGCTGAGCAAGAACATTGCGTACGCTGTGGCGAGCCCGGATGTTCGTATTCTGTCCCCGATTCCGGGTAAGTCCGCAATCGGTATTGAGATTCCGAATACGGACCGTGAGACCGTTGCCCTGGGTGATGTGCTGCGTTCCCCGCAGGCGCACGCGAACCACCACCCGATGGTCATGGGTGTGGGTAAGGACGTTGAGGGCGGCTTCGTGCTGGCGAACCTCGCGAAGATGCCGCATATGCTGGTCGCTGGTGCGACCGGTGCCGGTAAGTCTTCGTTCGTGAACTCGATGATTACCTCGATTCTGATGCGTGCAACCCCGGACCAGGTGCGCCTGGTGATGGTTGACCCGAAGCGTGTGGAGCTGACCGCCTATGAGGGTATTCCGCACCTGATTACGCCCATCATTACGAACCCGAAGAAGGCCGCTGAGGCTCTTCAGTGGGTGGTTCGTGAGATGGACGCCCGCTACGACGACCTCGCCCACTACGGCTACAAGCACGTAGACGACTTCAACAAGGCGGTGCGTGAGGGTAAGGTTCAGCCCGATCCCGGTAGCAAGCGCACGGTGCACGAGTACCCGTACCTGCTGGTGATTGTTGACGAGCTCGCCGACCTGATGATGGTCGCCCCGCGTGACGTGGAAGAGGCGATTGTTCGTATTACGCAGCTGGCGCGTGCGGCGGGTATTCACCTGGTGCTGGCGACCCAGCGTCCGTCGGTGGATGTGGTGACCGGTCTGATTAAGGCGAACGTTCCGTCTCGTATGGCGTTTGCGACCTCCTCGGTCACTGACTCTCGCGTGGTGCTGGATCAGCCCGGCGCGGAGAAGCTGATTGGTCAGGGTGACGCGCTCTTCCTGCCGATGGGTGCCTCGAAGCCGATGCGTGTTCAGGGCGCGTGGGTGTCTGAGTCTGAGATTCACGCCGTGGTTGAGCATGTGAAGAAGCAGGCGCCGACCATCTACCGTGAGGACGTGATGGTGTCTGCCGCGAAGAAGCAGATTGATGAGGAAATCGGCGATGACCTCGACGATCTGCTGCAGGCGGCGGAGATTGTGATTACGACCCAGTTCGGTTCAACCTCGATGCTGCAGCGTAAGCTGCGCATGGGCTTCGCGAAGGCTGGCCGCATCATGGACCTGCTGGAGTCGCAGGGCGTGGTGGGCCCCTCGGAGGGCTCGAAGGCACGTGAGGTGCTTATCCGCCCGGATGACCTGCAGGCGACCCTGGCGCGTATTCGCGGTGAGGAGCCTCCGGCTGCCGACCCGTACGCGAATGCGGTGGACCCGGGCGAGCCGGTCACCGACTATTTCGATGAGCCCGATGATGAGGGCTCGGAGGACGCCTGGCAGCTGACCGGCCGCTAGACCTTCAGCGCCCTATCCATTCGGCTGAGTCCACTCGGCTGAGTGAGTGCGCGACATACACCCCGTATCGTCCCTGTGATGTCTGCTACGGCACACGTATAATGGACGGTACGGGGTGTTTGCGTATCCCCGATACGTTTAGGTGTCGGTGCGTGCGCGGTCTCTCACCGTCGAAAGCCATCTACCCGTAAGGAGCCGTTATGAGTGAAGCTCGCAATTCCGCATCCGCCGGTGCGGTCAGCACCGCGAAGCCTTCGAACTGGAATGTGCCGAATGTGTTGACGGTTCTGCGTATTATTGCGGTTCCTTTCTTCATTGTTGCCCTGGTTGCGGGCGGTACTTTTGGTGCCGCTGATCCGACGCACCGCTGGCTGGCGTGGATTATTTTCATTCTTGCCATGCTCACGGACTGGGCAGACGGCTACCTGGCGCGCTCGCGTAACCTGATTACGAGCTTCGGTAAGATTGCTGACCCGATTGCCGATAAGTTCCTCACTGGCGCGGCGTTCATTGTGCTGTCGGCGCTGGGTGAGCTGTGGTGGTGGGTCACGATTGTGATTTTGCTGCGCGAGTGGGGCATTACGATCATGCGTCTGTTCGTCATTAAGTACGGTGTGATGGCCGCTAGTAAGGGCGGCAAGATTAAGACCGTGCTACAGACGGTGGCGCTGGTGCTGATGCTTCTGCCGCTGGGGCAACTGGGCCTTGGTTGGCTAATTCCTGGTTGGGTTTTGATGGGCGCGGTCACCGCGATTACCGTGTGGACCGGCCTGGTGTATGTGCGTGATGCGTATATTTTGCGTCGTAACTGGTTGCAGGCTCAGGCCTCCCAGAGCGGCGGTCATTAGAGGCGAGGGGAGTGGCGTGTGCTGCTCCCCTTCGCTGTACCTGCGGCGCGTTGTGTGCCGCGTGAGGTTTTGAGCGGCGGTTCGCCGCTGAAAGGAGAGAATAATGGTTCCCCTCGTACTTGAAGATGCTCTGTCCCTTGAGCCTGCTGAGGTTTTCACCGGTACCCCGGAGGCGGCGGCGCTGTTGCTACGTGATGCGGTGCAGTTGCGCGCCTCCCAGGAGGGGCCGGTGCAGGTGGCGACGGCTGAGTCGCTGACCGGCGGGGATGTTGGCGGCGCGATTTGTACGGTGCCGGGCGCATCCGCGTATTACCGCGGCGGCGTGATTTCCTATGCCTACGAGGTGAAGGCTCAGGTGCTGGGCGTGGACGCTCAGCTGCTGGCGCGTGAGGGTGCGGTGCATCCTGCGGTGGCGGTGCAGATGGCGGTCGGTGCGGCGCGTGTGTGCGGTGCCGATTATGCGGTGTCTACCACGGGTGTTGCCGGTCCTGATCCTGCGGATGGCCAGCCGGTGGGTACGGTCTATATCGGTGTGTGTTCCCCTGGCGGTTCTGAGGTGTTTGAGCGCCACTATTCGGGGGATCGGGCGCAGATTCGTGCGGCGGCGAGCGCGGATGCGATTGCTCTGCTGGCGCGTGCGGTGCGCGGCGGAGCCGGTGGGGTTCTGAAGGACGAGCTGGCGTAGCGTGCTGGGGTGTACGGTACTGGGCTGTGCGGTGCTTGGAACGGCTGTGCAGCCGTCTGTGCGGCGCCTACCTAAAAAATTTACGGTTCAAATATATTCACAGGGTTCTTTCAGCTCCGCAGGAATAAAGGCATAGGTTCGCCTGTTTGAATAGATACAAGCCATAAGAAGAGGACGAAAATGGCGGGGCTCCTAGCTCACGCTCCAAAAATCAGTTAGGCTTAACTCTGTACAGTCCCGCAGGTCGGGAATACCTACTCAGGAAAGTGATATAGAAGCTCATGGCTAAGCAGCGCGTATCGATTAATGGCATTACTAAGTGGAAGGAAATCGAGGAGACCCCCCGACAGGTCGCCCCGGTCGTTGAGGAAGCTAAGGTTGTTCCCCTGCGACAGGCAATCGGTGAGGTTCTTCGCGATGTTCGCCAGCGTCAGGGCCGCACCCTGCGCGAGGTTTCCCAGCGTGCCCGTGTTTCCCTCGGTTACCTGAGCGAAGTTGAGCGCGGTCAGAAGGAAGCATCCTCCGAACTGCTGGCGTGGATTTGCCAGGCTCTGGACATTCCGATGTCCCAGATGCTGCGTGAGGTTGCCGACCGTATGGCGGTTCTCGAGGGCGTTCAGATTCCGGATACTGTTCCGGCTGAGATGTCTGAGCAGTACAAGAGCGATTACTACATTCTCTCGAAGTAACGCGAGGCGGCACATGCCGCACTAAAACGTGAAGCGATGCCGTGCATCCCCGTAAGGTGGGTGTGCGGCATCGCTTATTCTGGCTTTACTCTCGGTTTATTCTGGGGGGTTGCTCTCGGGCGAGATGTGGGAGATGTGGGCGATGTGACGAATTATGAAGCGAACTAGCGGTGAAGCGTAAGGAGTGCTTGTGAAGCTGAGCGAATTTTGGGCGTGCATGGAGTATGAGTTCGGTGCCGGGTATGCGCCGGTGCTGGCGCGTGACTTGGTGCTGGGCTCTCTGGGGCATGTGACCGCTGCGGAGGCGCTGGACCAGGGCGTTAACCCGAAGGACGTATGGCTTGCGATTTGTGAGGAGCAGGAGATTCCGCAGGAGCGCCGCCTGGGCCCCGATAAGGAGCCGTTGCGCTAGTCGGTGAGTCTGGCGTTTTCTCGCGTAGGGGCGGGGCCTGCCGTTTGTTCGAGTGCTAGCGCCTGCGCGGGAGGTATTTTCGAATAATTAGTCGAGATTTCGGGGTTTTTCGAAAATATATGCCGAAACCCTATCCGATTTATTCGAAATCGGGTCGTAATTTTGTTCGACTCGTGCTAGACTTTTCCACATCAGGAATTTTTCGGAAAAATCTTCAAAGTTTTCCACAGATTTTAAAAAAATGGCCTTATCCTGTCAGGCTGTGACCCTAGAGTAGTCTCAGAAGGAACCGGTAGGCCAAAACCTTCAAGGTCTCGATCACGAGTCCCACCGATTCCGAAGAAACATTACTCCCGTCAACCACTGACAATACAAAGAACGAGGTACTACCGTGGCTAAGAACACCAAGTCTCAGAGCGTAGCTCGCGTTCCCGAAGAGGGTCGCGCCAAGGCACTTGAAGCCGTGATGGCACAGATCGACAAGAACTACGGCAAGGGTGCAGTCATGCGCCTGGGTGATAAGGAAATCACCAAGACCGAGGTTATCTCCACCGGCGCTATCGCCCTGGATGCCGCTCTGGGTATTGGCGGTCTGCCCCGCGGCCGCGTCATCGAGATTTACGGTCCCGAGTCCTCCGGTAAGACCACCGTTGCGCTGCACGCTGTAGCGAACGTTCAGAAGGCAGGCGGCGTGGCGGCGTTCATCGACGCCGAGCACGCGCTGGACCCGATTTACGCGGCTAAGCTGGGCGTGGACATCGACCAGTTGCTGGTCTCTCAGCCCGACACCGGTGAGCAGGCGCTGGAAATCATGGACATGCTGGTTGGTTCCGGCGCCGTTGATATCGTGGTCGTCGACTCCGTTGCCGCGCTGGTACCCCGCGCCGAAATTGAAGGCGACATGGGTGACTCCCACGTGGGTCTGCAGGCTCGCCTCATGAGCCAGGCGCTGCGTAAGATTACCGGCCGCCTCTCCGCAACCGGCACCACCGCAATCTTCATCAACCAGCTGCGTGAGAAGATTGGTGTCTTCTTCGGCTCTCCCGAAACCACCACCGGTGGTAAGGCGCTGAAGTTCTACGCTTCGGTCCGTATCGACATCCGCCGCATTGAGACCCTCAAGGACGGCGCTAACCCGATCGGTAACCGCACCCGCGCCAAGATCGTGAAGAACAAGATGGCTCCGCCCTTCAAGCAGGCTGAGTTCGACATCCTCTACGGTGAGGGCATCTCCGTTGAGGGCGGCATCCTGGACCTGGCAGTGGAGAACGACATCGTCAAGAAGTCCGGCGCATGGTTCACCTACGACGGTGAGCAGCTGGGCCAGGGTCGCGAGAACGTTCGTAAGCTGCTCAAGGACAACCCCGAGCTCACCGAGGAACTGCAGTACAAGGTTCTGGTGAAGCTGGGCATCATTGAGGAAGAAGCTGACGAGCAGGCAGCTGCTGAGTCCGAGGGCAACGACCCGCTGGACGAGCTGGCTGAAGAGTTCTAAACCGGCCCGCGTAGCTTCTTGCTAACGCCACGACTGATTGCCGTGTGCTGTGCATTCCGCACGGTGCACGGCAATCTGTCGTTAACGGGCGTGCATTAAGGGGAGTATCGGGGGCGCCGAGACAACGCCTCGTTACAATGGGGGAGCGCCGTATAACCCGGCGCACGGGTCATCAGCGACCCAACACACCAAACGAGCCAACACAGGGGAGAGGAGGAACTGAACATGACGGAGCAGCGCATGATGGAACAGCGCATGACGGAACAGAACGGCCATGAAGAGCATGAGCGAAACAGCGCGCGTGACGACGACGCCGGTTTTGCGGCGCTGGATGCGGCCGAACCGCACTTCGGTTCCTCAGCGCTTGGTAACTCTGTTTCCTTTGAGCCTGTTGCCCCTCCGGTTGAGGTAGGCGGCTTCGAGGCGCTCAATTTTGAGGCGCCCGTCGCCCTGGCGGAGCCCACCCTCACCTGGGAGGCGCCGCAGGCTACTGTTCCCGCTGTTGAAGAGCCCCCGTATGAGGAAGAGCCCCCATACCCTGATGAGCCTCCCTATGAGGGTGAACCTCCCTATGAGGACGAACCTCCCTATCCGGCAGAGCCTTTGTACCCTGAAGCAGAGTACACAGGGGAATATTATGCGGGGGAATATTGGGTACCCTCGGACGAAGCGGTACCCGCAGAAACGGTAGCGGAGAAGCCAGCGTCCGCAGAAAACGCACCCAAAAAGTGGGTGCGGAACAGGGCCGCGGATTCGGTAGTCGCTGAGGAGTTCCCGGACTGGCACCCCGCCGCGCACGGCTTTGTTGAAGAAAGCATTGCCCGCGATAACGGCGGCGACTACGCCGGTGAGTTCCGCGTACCCGAGCTACCCCTGCAGGCTGTGCCCGGCAACTTTGAAGATGGCAGTTCTGGGGGAGATGGCGAATCGCCGCGCCGCAGTCTGCTCGTTGACCCGACCCTGCCCGCCGTCTCCATTGACGAAGCGCCCGCTCGTGCCTTCACCCCCGGCGGTGCCGAGCCGCGCCCTATGGCGGCTGGCCGTATGAGTCGAGCGGGTGCCGCCTCCATCGGATCGGGGCTTACTGCCGAAGAAAAAGAAGAGATCGAGAGGCAAGCCGCTCAGCGGGATAAGCAGAAGAAACGCAAGCCTTCGCGTGCCTCCAAGAACACCGACTATAAGCGCGGGTTCCGCCGCATGAGCGCGGCGCAGCAAGAGAAAATGCGGAGCCGTTCGCCCTACGCGCCCGCCTTCGGGGCTCGAAGTGACGACGAGGAAACCCGCAAGAGTCCTGCGGGCCGCGGCTCGGGGAGCAACCTATTTAGGGAGGGAAGTAGTTTGAACGAAGAACTCACCCCCGCCGAAGAAGCGCTCATCCGCGGTATTGCCGAGGAGGAGGCACAGGGTGTCGGTACCGGAAAGCGCCGTGCCGCTTCGGCTGGATCCCCAAAGGGCAGTTCTCGAGCACGCGGCTCCCAACCGGGCGGCTCTCAGATGAGACATGCTTCCTCGCCGTCGGAAAGCAACGTGCCTTCCTGGAAGCAGAAGGTGCGTGCCGCCCGGGCCGCGGAAGAAACAGACCCCTACACGCGCGCTAAAACCATCGTGTACAACCAGCTGGCGTACTCGGCAAAAACCCGAGGTCAGCTGCGGAAGAAGCTGCAGGCAGAAGGCTTCGACGCGGAGCTCATTGAGTCGCTACTCGATAAGTTCGAGGCGGCAAAACTCATTGACGACGCCGAATACGCCCAAAGCTTTGTGGCGCAGAAGAGCCGCACCAAGAAGCTCTCCCGCGCCGCGCTGCGCCGTGAGCTCGCTGAACGCGGGGTGCGCGGTGAAGAGGCGGAGAATGCCCTGGCTCAGCGCACCGACGAGCAGGAACGTGAGGACGCCGCCGATCTGGTGCGTAAGAAGCTGCGCCCCGGCATGGATCTGAGCGACCGCGCTGAAAAGGATAGGGTGACTCGCCGACTGCTGGGGATGCTGGCTCGCCGCGGGTACTCCTCCTCGGTGTCGATGTCGGTGATTCGTGAGGAACTCGCCGCCTACGGTGCAGAGGACGAGCTCTGGTAGAGAGCGAAGTAATACATTCCGCACGCACGGATAGACCCATGCCGGGGTGACCGAGAAAATAGGCACTATAAAGGGTGAGCCCGCTACAGACACACTCTGTGGCGGGCTCACCCTTTACGTTTTTGATCCTTATAAAAAGCCTTGTCGAAGGCTATATCCGCTGTTTACTCTGCTGCTTATTCAACGGCCCCCAGACGGTTCGCGAACTCGGCGAGGGTTGCATCCTGAGAACCGGCGATCTCCAACAGCAAGCGCATCAGCTGCGCACCCTCACGGCGAATACGAGGCAACAGATCGGAACGTGCCGAAGAAAAGTACAGCTCCAACAGGGCGCACACGGTCACCGCCGTGCACACCGCCAAATCCTCCGCCAGGTGCTCATCCAGCGGGGCGTCCTCAAAGAGGGCAGAGTACAGCGCCGGTAGCGCCTTTTTGCGGTCCACACGGTAGCGCGGGTACTCCGGCGAGGAGGGGAATCCCAGCATCGCCTCAACGAAGGGGAAGCCTCGGTGGTGCAGGCAGGTGCCCTCCGCATCGACCATGCGCACCTGCGCGCCGTCCGCTGAACCAATCAGCACGTTCTGCGGCGAAAAATCGCCCGACGAGAGCATATAGACACGTCCACGGTTGAGCTTGAACTGCTCGGGCACGGGCGGGCGCTTGGTGAAGAAGGGCTGCAGAACACGGCGGAAGCGGAAGGACAGCTCCTCAACTGCGGCGGGAAGAACGGGCGCATCCTCATGCTCAGCGGAGGCAGAGACGGGGCTAGAGTCAGCACCCTGCTCGGGTGCGCGCGCCTCATCAGCCACACCGTACAGCTTCTTCAAGCCGCGCTCAGCCAGTCCCGGCGAGGCGATAGCACCCGGGAACTGCGCCTTGCGGTCGGCACGCGCCAGGTTCAGGCGGTAATCCTCGACCGCCTCACCCATAATGCCGCTGGCGGCAAGGGAACGGTACGCCTCAATGTAGTAGTTCAGCGCATCCAGCGCCTGCTCCTCGGTGCCCTCCAGCAGGGCGTGGGCGACCGAATACTGCTCGCCCTCAACGGTTCCGGCGCTCACATCTTCCAGCGCCAGCACTCGCAGTTCAGGATCCGCGCCGTAGAGCTGCGGGAACAGACCCGGAACCTGCCGGTTCAGCGCCTCCAAACCGTAGCGCTCACGCAGGTACCCGAAACCGCCCGCGTTCACCGTCGAATCCTTACGGCGGTAGCGCTTAAGAATCAGGGAGGAGGGCAGGGCATCGGCGGCTTCCGCGGGGCCGGAATCCTCAAAGTTCACGCGCACCACAACCGAGCGCATGCCGGTGCCTAGAATCTGCACGCGCTCAACCGCGCGACCAGCCACCTGCTCCAGGGAATGCGCCCAGCAGAGTAGCTGCATCAGGTTCTGACGCATCGAAGCAGAATCAGCGCTCGCTTGAGGCGGCACGGGGGAGTAGGCGGCAATCGCCTCCTCAATGAGGGTGCTCAGATGCTCCCCGTCAGGGGCGGGAGCGGAAGAATCGTTCGGTGACAGAGCCGGAAAGTTACTACTAAGGGAAACCTGCATAGAGCCATTATCCCCCATCGGATACCCTATAGGGCATGACTTCGACCCTCAGCGATTCCGCCCAGACCCCCGAAACCAGCCCCCGCACCTACGAAGTGCGCACTTTCGGCTGCCAGATGAACGTGCACGACTCCGAACGAATGTCCGGCCTGCTGGAGGCTAACGGCTACGTTCGCGCTGAGGAAGGCACCCAGCCCGACCTGGTGGTTTTCAACACCTGCGCGGTCCGTGAAAACGCTTCCAACCGCCTGTACGGCAACCTCGGTCAGCTGGCACCGGTCAAGCGCGCCCACAAGGGCATGCAGATCGCCGTGGGCGGCTGCCTGGCGCAGAAGGACCAGGACGCCATCATTGAGAAGGCGCCCTGGGTTGACGTCGTGTTCGGCACCCACAATATTGGTGCCCTCCCCACCCTGCTGGAGCGTGCCCGCCACAACCACGAGGCGCAGGCAGAACTGCTCGAATCCCTCGAAGTTTTCCCCTCCACCCTGCCCACTAAGCGTGATCACGTGTATTCCGGCTGGGTGTCCATCTCGGTTGGCTGTAATAACACCTGCACCTTCTGCATCGTGCCGTCTCTGCGCGGTAAGGAGAAGGACCGCCGCCCCGGCGACATTCTCGCTGAGGTTCAGGCGCTGGTCGATGACGGCGCCATTGAGGTGACCCTGCTCGGTCAGAACGTGAACTCCTACGGTGTGGAGTTCGGCGACCGCCAGGCGTTCTCCAAGCTGCTGCGTGCCTGCGGCGAGATTGAGGGCCTGGAGCGTGTACGCTTCACCTCCCCGCACCCGGCAATGTTCACCGACGACGTGATTGACGCGATGGCGGAGACCCCGAACGTCATGCCCGTGCTGCACATGCCGCTGCAGTCCGGTTCCGACAAGGTGCTCAAGGACATGCGCCGTTCCTACCGTTCCAAGAAGTTCCTGAACATTCTGGACAAGGTGCGCGAGCGCATCCCGAACGCCGTGATTACCACCGACATCATTGTGGGCTTCCCCGGCGAGACTGAAGAGGACTTCCAGGACACTCTGAAGGTTGTGGAGCAGGCTCGTTTCTCCTCCGCGTTCACCTTCCAGTACTCGATCCGCCCCGGCACCCCCGCGGCGACCATGGAGAACCAGATCCCGAAGGAGGTCGTGCAGGAACGCTACGAGCGTCTGATTGCCCTGCAGGACCGCATCGCCGGTGAAGAGAACCGCAAGCAGCTCGGTAAGACCGTTGAACTGATGGTCGTTGCGGAGGCAGGTCGTAAGGCTGAGCAGACTCACCGCCTCTCCGGTCGTGGCCCGGACCAGCGCCTCGTGCATTTCTCGGTACCCGAGGGTTGCGAGACTCCCCGCCCCGGCGACATGGTCACCGTGCCCATTACCGAGGCTGGTTCCTTCCACCTGATTTCTGACCCGACCGCCGAGCAGTACCAGCTGCGCCGCACCCGCGCCGGTGACGCGTGGGACCGTTCCCAAGCTGACTCTTGCGGTACCGGTACCACCCAGGTGCCCGGTGCGCCGGTGGGCCTGGGCATGCCGACCATCGGTCTGCGCCCCTAAAACCTATAACGAATCATGCGCCCTGTTCCTCGGGCTCTTGCCGCCACCGCAAGTGGGGGTGAGGGAACCGGTAGAATGGGGCGCATGACTATCTCCGAAACTCTGCCCGTTATCGCTATTGTGGGCCCGACCGGCACCGGTAAGAGCGCGCTCGCCATTGAACTGGCTCTGCGCCTGAACGGTGAGTGCATTAACGCTGATTCTATGCAGTTCTACCGGGGTATGGATATTGGTACCGCGAAGGTCACCGCGGAGGAGATGCGCGGCGTTCCGCACCACCTGCTGGACATTATGGATGTGCGGGATGAGGCGTCCGTGGCGGAGTTTCAGGAGCGTAGCCGTGAGCTGATTGAGCAGATTCGTGGCCGTGGCCGCTACCCGATTCTGGTGGGTGGTTCCGGCCTGTATGTGCGTGCCGCCCTGGATAAATTGGAGTTTCCCGGCACGGATGCGCGGGTGCGTGAGCGTCTGGAGGAGCAGGCACGTACCGAGGGTATTGGTGTTCTGCACGCCCGCCTGGCAGAGGTAGACCCGGATTCGGCTGCGCGCGTGAAGGATGAGCGCCGCATTATTCGCGCCCTGGAGGTGTTCGAGGTGACGGGCCGCCCGTTCTCGGCGTTCATGCCGGTGCGCGAGTACGTGACCGAGAGTATTCAGATTGGTCTGGATATGGATCGTGCCCTGCTGCACGAGCGTCTGCACCGCCGCGTGGAGCTGATGCACGAGCAGGGTCTGCTCGATGAGATTCGCACCCTGAACGAGCAGGGACTGCAGGAGGGGAAGACCGCTTCCCGCGCGATTGGTTACGCGCAGTTCGCTCGCGCCCTTGAGGATGCGGACTACAGCGTGGAGCAGGCGATTGAGGATACGACCATTGCAACCCGCCAGTTTGCGCGCCGCCAGCTGACCTGGTTCCGCGCGGACCCGCGCGTGCACTGGCTGGATGCGCTCTCACCTACCCTTGCCGATGAAGCGGAAGCTATCATCCGCGAAAGCACCCGATAAGCCACAATAACGAGCCGCCGCCGAACAGATACCCCTTCGAACCGGTCGGCGCGGTAAAATCATAAACGGACAGGTCACCAACCTTAAGGACAGCATATGAGCGAGAACCCTTCCATCTGGGGCGAGCTGGCAGGCCTGACTCTCACCAAGGGTCACGGTACCGGTAACGACTTTATTTTTCTGACGGACGAGAACGCAGAAATTGCCCTCACCCCCGAGCTGGTAGCCCGCGCCTGCGACCGCCACTTCGGCATCGGCGCGGACGGCTTCATCCGTGCTGCCCGCAGCACCGCCTCCCGCGCGGGTCAGAAGTTGCTTGAGGAGCACCCGGACGCTGTCTGGTTCATGGACTACCGCAACGGTGACGGCTCTATCGCAGAGATGTGCGGCAACGGTGTGCGTGCGTTCGTGGAGTACCTGCGCACTGAGGGCCTGATTGAGCTTGAGGTGGGCGAGACCGTCAAGATTGGTACCCGTGCCGGCGTGAAGACTGTGGCGCGCACCGAAGAGGGCTACGCGATTGACATGGGTCCGTGGAGCTTCATCCACGGTGACGCTGCCCGCGAGGGCGGCGAGGACTGCCTGGTGTCTGCTCGCGGCCTGAAGACTCCGCGTGCTGGCCTGTCCATTTCGATGGGTAACCCGCACACCGTGGTGATGCTCGGCTCCGACGGTAAGCTGGACGGCCTGGACCTGCACAGCCTGCCGCAGGTGAACCCCGCCCCGGTCAACGGCACGAACGTTGAATTTGTGGTGCCGGTCGATGTGGATACTGAGAGCGGCACTCAGGTAGGCGCTATCCGTATGCGCGTGCACGAACGCGGCGTGGGTGAGACCCTCTCCTGCGGTACCGGTGCGTGTGCTGCGGCTGCGGCGACCCGTTTCTGGGGCGGAGAGGAAGCTCCGGATGAGTGGCTCGTGCACGTGCCCGGCGGTACCCTCGCGGTGACTTTCGTACTGGGCCCGGATGACCTGGAGCATGTTGTTCTGGCTGGTCCGGCGCAGATGGTTGCAACCGTCGTGTTGCGATAGTCTGCTGCGATAGCGAGCAGTCCTCGATAGAGACTTTGATATACAAAGCGGCGGGTGTTTTCTGAAACTAAACTCAGAAAACACCCGCCACTTTTACGTTTTTAGCAATGAGCGCCAGAGGCTTTAGTCCTCGTAGCGGTGCACCTGCAGGATACGGAAGCCCTTCGAGGTCGCATAGCGCGACACCTCAAACTCGCCGGGGTGCAGCTCCTCAAGCTGCGCGTCCATCCACTTCTGCAAAGAATCGGAGCCCAGGTTCTTCTGAACCACCAAGTAGGCGTCACCACCGGGCGCCAGGCGCGGCAGCCAGGTCAGCAGGATCTCGTGCAGAACCTCCTTGCCCACGCGAATCGGCGGGTTCGACCAGATGGTGTCAAAACGCAGTTCGGGGTCAACCGATTCGGGGGTTCCCACGGTGACGTTGGACAGGCCGAGAGCGGCGGCGTTGCGTTCGGTCAGGCTAATGGAGCGGGAGTTCACATCCACCGCGTGCACCTGCGCCTGCGGTGCGAGCATCGCCAAAGTCAGGGTAATGGGACCCCAACCGCAGCCGATGTCGAGCATGCGTGTACCCTGCGGGTCGGGTGCTTCCTGCAGCAAAATAGCGGTGCCCTTATCAATACCGGAGGGGCTGAAAATGCCGTTAGCTGTGGTGACGGTGACCTTGCGGCCGGCAAGCTCCACCTGCACCGGGCGGGGCTTGAATTCGGTCTCGGGGGTTTCAGAGAAATAATGCTGCTCGCTCATGCTATCCAGTGTACCGGTAGGGCAAGAACCCGCCGCACACGGGCAGAGAATGCACGGGGCAGGTCAGCAGCTTGCACGCCCTGAGCGCACAGACGACCGAACCCCCTACCTGATGCGGGCAACGGCGGTAGAATTAGAGTCGTATGAATTCTAAGAACATCCCCGTATCTGATACCGAAAAGCTGCCCAGTGATGAGCAGCTGCGCCGCACCGTAGACCGCGTTCTGGGCCGCTCCCAGGCCGCCGCCTCCGTCACGACGTATGACGCCGCCGGTACCGCGCATCACAGCGATAATTCTTCCAGCACTCACGGCAACAATAGCCGCCGTGTGCTGGATACTCGCGCGCGCGAAATTTCTGACGTTCAGCGCGAACATTCCGAATATGACGGTGACCAGGAAGACCTCGCTGAGCGCCGCGCACTGCGCCGTATCGCGAACCTCTCCACCGAACTTGAAGACGTCACCGAGGTCGAGTACCGCCAGCTGCGCCTGGAACGCGTGGTGCTGGCTGGTCTGTGGACTGAAGGCACCGTAGAGGACGCAGAGAACTCCCTGCGTGAGCTTGCGGCACTGGCTGAAACCGCAGGTTCCGAGGTTCTGGACGGCCTGGTTCAGCGCCGCCTCAAGCCGGACCCCGGCACCTTCCTCGGCTCCGGTAAGGCGCTGGAACTCAAGGACATTGTGGAGGCGACCGGCGCCGACACCGTCATCGTCGACTCGGAATTGGCTCCCTCGCAGCGTCGTGCCCTCGAAGACATCGTGAAGGTCAAGGTCATTGACCGCACCGCCCTGATTCTCGACATTTTCGCTCAGCACGCTAAGTCCCGCGAGGGTAAGGCGCAGGTTGAGCTGGCTCAGCTGGAGTACATGCTGCCGCGTCTGCGTGGTTGGGGTGCGTCCCTGTCCCGTCAGGCGGGTGGCCGTGCCGCAGCCGGTGAGGGTATCGGTTCGCGTGGTCCCGGTGAAACCAAGATTGAGATGGACCGCCGCCGCCTGCGCGCTCGCATGGCGAAGCTTAAGCGTGAGATCGCTGCGATGGCGCCGGCGCGTGAGACGAAGCGTCTGAACCGTCGCCGTAACCGCGTGCCTTCGGTGGCTATTGCCGGGTACACGAACGCGGGTAAGTCCTCCCTGCTGAACCGCCTGACCGATGCCGGCGTGCTCGTGGAGAACGCCCTGTTTGCGACGCTGGACCCGACCGTCCGTAAGGCTCAGACCCCGGACGGTATCGGCTACACCCTCTCTGACACGGTGGGTTTCGTGCGTTCGCTGCCGACCCAGCTGGTGGAGGCGTTCCGCTCCACCCTGGAAGAGGTCGCTGACGCTGACGTCATCCTGCACGTGGTGGATGCTTCGCACCCGGACCCGGAGGGGCAGATTCGTGCTGTCCGCGAGGTCATCGCGGAGGTTGACGCCCGCCATATCCCCGAGATCATTGTGCTGAATAAGGCGGATGCCGCCGACCCGTTCGTGCTGGAGCGTATGCGCCAGCGCGAGCCGGAGCACGTGATCGTTTCGGCGCGTACCGGTGAGGGCATTGAGGAGCTGAAGCAGAAGATCGCGGACACCATTCCGCGCCCCTCCATTGAGGTGAAGCTGCTGATTCCGTACTCGCACGGCGAAATTATTTCGCGCTTGCACGAGTGGGATGCCGAAATTAAGAGCACCGATTTCGTATCGGACGGCACCTTCGTGGTGGCTCTGGTCCGTGAGGACGTCGCCTCCGAACTGTCCGAGTATGTGCTGGAGGGCGACCTGCTGGAGGTCTTGGAAGAGGAACTTGCGGAGGCACACGCCCTGGCTGAAGCGACCGCTTCTGTTTCCGAGCAGCCCTCTACCTCCGAGGCTCTCTAGAGGCGGATGAGCGTGACCGAGAGCATCAACGCGCCCAAAAACGCCCAGGGAACTGCACCCGAACCGGCAACCGACGGCACCCGATTCACCGGGCAGGAGCTTGAGACCCTGCCCGGTGCGAAGGGCGCCCTGACCCTGCTGGATGAGGCGGTTGCCGCCACTGGCGGTCAGAACCGTGCCGGTCAGCGCACCATGGTGGCGCATGTGGCGCAGGCTCTTGAACTGCAGCGTCACCTGCTGGTCCAGGCGGGTACCGGTACCGGTAAGTCCCTGGGCTACCTGGTTCCTGCCCTGGCGCGGGTGGGGGAGTCGGACCAGCCGATTGTGGTTGCGACGGCGACTCTTGCCCTGCAGGCGCAGATCGTGAACCGCGATATTCCGCGTCTTCTACAAGCGCTGGAGCCGCGCCCGGAGTCGCAGGCGCAGGTGGCTCTGCTCAAGGGCCGCAACAACTACCTCTGCCTGCACAAGCTGGAGGGCGGCTACCCGGAAGACGAACCGGATGCTCTCTTCGACATGCCTTCTTCGACCTCGCGCGTGGGTGAGGAAGTGGTGCGCCTGCGCGAGTGGGCTGACCGCACGGAGACCGGCGACCGTGACGAGCTGAAGCCCGGAGTCTCTGATCGTGCCTGGGCTCAGGTATCGGTGAGCGCCGCCGAGTGTTTGGGCCGCCGCTGCCCGCTGGTGGAAGAGTGCTTTAGTGAGATGGCGCGTAGCCGTGCCGCTGAGGCTGACATTGTCATCACGAACCACGCCCTGCTGGCGATTAACGCTTTCGAGGGCATGAAGGTTCTGCCCGAACATGAGACGGTCATTATTGATGAGGCTCATGAGCTGGTGGACCGCGTGACCGGTGCCGTGTCTGGTTCTTTGACGGTTGCGATGGTTCGCCGTGCGGCGCGTAGCGTGAAGAAGCATTCGAAGGCTGATTCCGGTGCCCTGGAAATGGCTGCCGGCACCCTGGAGACCGCGTTCGAGGGTCTTGCCGAGGGCCTGCTGAAAGGCCTGGATGGTCGCCTTTTGACCGCTATTTCTGCGGTCAATGATGCCGCCCGCACCGCCCTGTCCGATACGAAGCCGGACGGTCAGGACGTTGACGCCGGCCTGCAGATGGCGCGCTCGCGTGTCTCTGAGGTACACGATATGAGTAGCCGCATTCTGGAGGCTTCGGGCGAGCAGGACGTGCTGTGGATTTCTCGTCAGGGTGGTTGGGAGAACGGCCGCTATGTGGCTGCTTCCGATACCGACCCGGCGACCCTGAACATCGCCCCGTTGAGCGTTGGCCTACAGCTACGTGACGGCCTGTTCGCTGACCGCACCGTGATTCTGACGAGTGCGACCCTGACGGTGGGTGACTCTTTTGACGTTGCCGCCGGTGCCCTGGGGCTACAGGGCGAGGGCGCGCCGCGCTGGACGAGCATCGACGTAGGTTCGCCTTTTGACTACCGCAAGCAGGGCATCATGTACGTTGCCGGGGATTTGAAGCCTCCGGGATTTGGTGTGCATGAGGGCCAGCTGGAGCGTCTGCGTGAGTTGTGCGAGGCGTCGGAGGGCGGCGCCTTGGGCCTGTTTTCCTCGAAGCGTGCCGCTGAGCGTGCCGCCGAGTACATGCGTGAGCACAGCGACCTGAACATTCTTCTACAGGGTGAATCTTCGCTCAAGGCTCTGGTGGAGGAGTTCAGCGAGGACGTTGACTCATGCCTGTTCGGAACGATGAGCCTGTGGCAGGGCGTGGACGTTCCCGGTGACTCTTGCCGCCTGGTGGTGATGGACCGCATCCCGTTCCCCCGCCCGGATGACCCGATTGCGCAGGCTCGTACGGAGGCGGTGAACCGTCACCGCGGTAACGGCTTTATGGCGGTTTCTGCTCACCATGCGGCGATTCGTATGGCGCAGGGGGCGGGCCGTCTGATCCGTTCGGTGTCTGACCGCGGCGTGGTGGCTGTGCTGGATTCTCGCGTGGCGACTAAACGCTACGGCGGTTTCTTGATGAAGGCGATGCCGCCGATGTGGTCAACGCAGAATAAGGCAGCCGTGATTGGTGCGCTGGCTCGTCTTTCGGCGAGTATTGAGCGTTAGCTCGGGCAGGCTCCATTCCTGGCTACGCCGCACCTTCTGCTTTGGAGATATCCGCTTTGGAAATATAGAAATCACCCCGGTGATACGTGAACGTTCACGTATCACCGGGGTGATTTCTATATAGAGCTAAAAGCCTCGCGGCTATGTCTTTTAGAAGCTGTGGCTGTTTAGAACCAGCTTCTTTTAGAAGCTGCGCCGTTGCGAGCCCGCGTCTTCTAGAGGCTGTGGTCTTCTAGAGACTACGCAGCACGGAGACGACCTTACCCATGACGGTTGCGCGGTCGCCCATAATCGGCTCGTAGTTGGAGTTGCGCGGCATGAGCCAGGTGTGGCCGTCGACCTGACGGAACACCTTCACGGTTGCTTCATCATCGAGCAGCGCAGCTACGATATCGCCGTTGTCTGCGGTGTGCTGCTCGCGGACAACTACCCAGTCGCCATCGCAGATTGCGGCGTCAATCATGGAATCGCCCTTGACCTTGAGCATGAACAGCTTGCCGCTACCGACCAACTGGCGGGGCAGGGCGAGCACATCCTCCACGGACTGCTCGGCGGTAATGGGGCCGCCCGCTGCAATTCGTCCAACCAGAGGAACGGGTACGAGGTCTTCATCGCCGACTTCGAAGTTCGGAAGCTCGGGCAGGGACGAGGAAGCGCTACCGTGGATGCCGACGCCGTTCTCATCCAGCACCTCAATGGCACGGGGCAGCTTGGGATCGCGGCGAATGTAGCCCATGGTCTCGAGGCGACCGAGCTGGTGAGTGACCGAGGACAGGGACGCAAGGCCCACCATGTCACCAATCTGGCGCATGGACGGCGGGTAACCCTTTTGTTCAATCTCGGTGCGGATCGCGTCAAGAATCTTCTGCTGGCGCGCGGTCAGCGCCGGACGGGGTGCTGTTGCCATTTCTTTTCCTTCGGTCTGTACTCCGGCCTTTGTATTCCGGTCGGGGCACGGATGGGTGCTTCACACGTTTTCTGATGGTGTCCTAAAAATTTTTGGTTCTGCCGAAATGGGTCTTATCTCGTCAGGGTGTGGAGGAATTCTATCCGTGCCGGAGCGATACCGGAGCGATACGCAGGCAACGAGTATGCGCCTCCGCCCTATAAAACTCAGCCAGCGGCACCTGCATTCGATACAGAACCAAGCTGTAACGGGTACAGAAACCTGCTGTGAGTAGGACTCATCAGGAGCGTGTGGAACGTCTCTTGACACCAGTGTAGAACACTACACCGAAAAACTCAAACAAATATTCTAGATTTTTTCTTCGAAACTCGAAGAAATTTTTAGTATATCTCTGCTAGACTTTAGAACAAGAGTTCGTATATACTCTTGAATCTCTCCTGAAATTCAAGATTTACGGGTGGGTGTTCGAAGAATATTCGAATATTCGACCCGGAGTCTTCCAGGAGAGGAGAGTGAATGAGTGTTCGAATGTATTCGAATCCTCTGCCTCTCTCTTCGCATGATCTACCTCGGATGCTCTAGGGAGCATCTGGCGAAGGGAGAGCGCAGGGGATGGGGTGCCGGGGTCACCCAGTGCGACCCAGCACAGCCCGGTGCATCCGACGCTCTGACCTAACTAGAGAATAGCTACCCAATAGTTATCGCCTAACAATCACCACTCCATAGTTATCACTCAACTAGGACCTCCGAGCGGGTATCGCTCGGCATTGCTAGACCCGCGGGGTAACCCCGGGGCGAGCTGAGAGAAAGGAACCACAATGACTACTGCAGCACCTATTGCTTCTCGTGGCACTTCTGCACACCTTCCGGCAGGTTTGGTGGTACTTCACCCCGCCCGCACTGCGTCCGCCAGCACCGTGTCCGCCCGCACCGTGCAGGGGCGTTCTCGTGTGCCTGCGTCTTCGCAGTCTGTTCGCTCTTCTCGTTCGGCTCATGCACCCCGTCCCGCGCAGGTTGCTCAGCCCGCCCACGCTCCCGCTGTTTCTGCCTCTGCTGCTTCTACCCCCGCCGTTTCTACTCAGACAGCTTCTGCGGCTCAGGCGCCTGGCGCGAAGAGTGCTCTTCTGACTAAGGGCGGCGAGCTTCTGCGCGCGGTTCCCGCTTCTATTCGTCGTCTTGGCACTGTGCGCGGTTTTCTGAAGGGCCTGCCTCTGCTGACTTTGGCGGCGCTGATTGTGCTCGGCGCTATTAGCTTCTTTGGCCCGGCGGCTTCAGCCTCCGTGGAGAATGCTTCGGCGACTCGAACCGTCGTTGTGGTCAAGCACGGCGAGACCCTGTGGGATATTGCTCAGGCGGTGGATCCGCACGGTGACACCCGTGATACTGTGGTTCGTATTATGGAGTTGAACTCGTTGACCAGCACCTCTGTTGATGCCGGTCAGCGTCTGGAAATTCCTCAGACTCAGCGCTAAGCATGGACCCGCGTGTGGTTGGCTTCTGCATGAGGTTGATGTCTTGACTCCGAATCCTCTATCTCTCAAGCTAGAGCGCTTGAGCCGAATTCTTGAGCCTATGAAATAGGAGCGCACCGATGCCTGTTCCCGTTGAACCCACACTCACCGAAATTGAATCTGCACAGGAAACTGAATCTGTACAGACTGCTCGTCCTGTGGTTGCCGTTTTGGGGGAACCCGGAACTCGTGGTGCCCTGGTGAAGCTTCTTCAGGATGCGGGGGCGGAGGTCATCGTGACCGCTGTGCCCGATCAGCTGCGTGAGGCTGACGGTATGGTGGTTACCGGCGGCGCGAGCTCTCTTGAGGCGTATGAAGATCTGAAAGCTAAGGACGCTGAGCGCGTGATTGGTCGCCGTGTTGCTGGCGGTCGTCCGGTGCTGGTTGCCGGTGCGGCACTGAGCTGCCTCTTTGACTCTATTACGGTGGTGCATCCGCAGATGGGGCAGGTTCAGGTGCAGTGTATGGGGGAGTGGCCCGGCGAGGGTGTGGAGCTTTCTACCCGCGACTTGGTGCCCGGTGTTTCTGCCCTGCGTTCTTCCTCCGATAGTGCGCTGCTCAAGGATCTTGAGGGCGAGGCTCACTTCAAATCTGAGCACGGCGTTTTTGAGTGGGCTTTTGATCAGAGCATTGAATATATTGCCCCTCCGGCGGTGACTTGGACTGTCACCGAGCCCGCCTATATCGCGGCGGTTGAGAACGGTCCGCTGACGGCGGTGCAGTTCTGCCCGGTAGGTTCTGGCGAGCTGGGTGCGGAGTTTATGCGCCGCTGGGTTGCGTCCCTGGCGGTGACCGGTCGCCTGTCTTCTGGCGACGCCACTACTGCTGCGGGAGGTAACTAATGTCTGCACCCGTTCTTGAACTTCTGCCCGCTGTTGATATTTCTGAAGGCTATGCGGTGCGCCCGGTGGGTGGCACCCTGTCCGGTGGTGAGCAGCGCCTCGACCCTGTTGAGGCGGCTCTGACCTGGGTGAAGGCTGGTTCTCGCTGGATTCACCTGGTTGACCTTGATTTGGCGTTTGGTCGCGGCACGAATACTGAGGTTCTGGCTGAGGTGGTTGCCGCCGTCCGTGCCGAGAATGCCCGCGGCTCCGCTCCGGTTCGTATTCAGGTCAGCGGCGGTGTGCGTAATGCTGAGAGTCTGGAGCGCGCCCTGAGCCTGAACCCGGATCGCGTGAACGTGACCAGTGCGGCTCTGGCGGATTCTTCCTGGCTTGAAAGCACTCTGGCTCGTTATGCCGATTCTGATCTTCTGGCTCTTGGCCTCGATGCCCGCTATAACCCTGAGCGGGGCTGGGTGACGGTGGCTCGCGGTACCGACTGGTCGGGCCCTGACCTGGCGGAGGCGCTGGCGTGGCTGGAGAGCGCGGGTGTGCGCCGCTATATCGTCACGGATGTGAGTAAGGACGGTTCTCTTGCGGGTCCCGGTGCGGAGCTGCTGGATGAGGTACTGGCTCAAACTGCTTGTCGGGTGGTGGCGTCCGGTGGTGTGGCGTCGCTGGCTGATCTTGTGAAGCTGCGTTCCATGGTGCTTTATGGTTTGGAGGGCGTGGTGCTTGGTAAGGCGCTGTATGTGGGCAACTTTAGTTTTGAGCAGGCTCTTGAGGCGGCTGGTTCCCGCTAAAGCTACCGTTCCTGATACATTGGGTGCCCGCTAAAGCTACCGGTTCGCGCTAGTCCGCTTATCTAGTCCGCGTAGATTTCTTATCCGCACAGGCTCGCACAGGCTTTATATGTGACGAAGCCCCGTCTTCCTCAGTACGAGGGAGGCGGGGCTTCGTGATGACATAAACCAGGGGCGGCTTAGTAGACCAGCTGGTTTAGCGTACGTCCTGGTTTAGTACACGTGCTGGTTTAGTACACCGGGCCGGTGAGCTTTTCGCCGGGGCCCTTGCCGGGCTCGTCCGGGAAGGGGGATGCTTCGCGGAAGGCGAGCTGCAGGGTGCGCAGGCCGTCGCGCAGGGGTGCTGCGTGCTGGGAGCCGATTTCGGGTGCTGCGGCGGTGACGAGGCCTGCCAGTGCGGTGATGAGCTTGCGTGCTTCGTCGAGGTCCTTGAGGTCGTCGGCGTTTTCGTCTGCTGCCAGGCCGCACTTGACGGCTGCAGCGCTCATCATGTGGATGGCTGCGGAGCTGATGATTTCGATGGCGGGTACGTCTGCGATGTCGCGCAGCTGTTCGTTGACGGCTTCGACCTGCTCTTCGGTGAGTTCGGTGTGGCCGTGTACGGGGGTTTCTTCTTCCGCGGTGAAGCGGAAGTTCGTGTTTTCAGTGCTCATAGTCTTAGAATCTCATATTTCGTTTGTTTCGGTAAATGCGTCCTTAAGAGTGGGTGCTTCTGTGGACTTTCTGGGGGAGTCTCCGCAATTTTTATGGTGTTTTGCGTCTATTTCCTTGCGTCTGTCGGGGATTCTGCGGTATGGTTGTAGGCAGTTTGCAAGTGGAGCATGCCTCCCACCCGGTTGACCGCCGCAGGCGTTTGTTTGCGAGTTTTGAGGTGAACGGGTTCGTCCGCCGCTTTCGGCGTACGCTGGTTTGTGCCTCCGCTTGTGTAACTGCGGGGGCTTTTTTAGTGCCCGCAACGGATAGTATTCACGGGGAAACCCACAGAGCACAGGAGCTAGTCATTAGCGAACCACGCATTAACGATCGTATCCGCGTTCCCGAGGTCCGTCTTGTCGGTCCCGGTGGCGAGCAGGTAGGCGTTGTCCCTCTGAAGGACGCTCTGCGTCTGGCTGAGGACGCCGAACTCGACCTGGTCGAGGTTGCCCCGAACGCGAAGCCGCCCGTGTGCAAGCTCATGGATTACGGTAAGTACAAGTACGAAGCCGCAATCAAGGCTCGTGAATCCCGCAAGAAGCAGGCTAATGCCGTTCTGAAGGAGATCCGTTTCCGCCTGAAGATTGATACCCACGACTACGAAACCAAGGTTGGACACGCTCGTCGTTTCCTTTCCGGTGGTGACAAGGTCAAGGCAATGATTCAGTTCCGTGGTCGTGAGCAGCAGCGCCCCGAGATGGGTGTGCGTCTGCTGGAGCGTCTGGCGGCTGAGCTGGCTGAGGTGAGTACCGTTGAGTCTCGCCCCCGTCAGGATGGCCGCAACATGGTGATGGTTCTGGCTCCGCTTCGCGGTAAGGCAGAGGCTCGCCGTGAGCAGGGCGCCGGCGGTCGCAAGGGTCGCGAGCGTATTGACACGACCAAGGCGAAGCCCGTAACTAATTCTTTGGCAGACGCTATGCCTGCCGAGTTGAAGGCACAGGCTTCCGCCGAGTAGGGAACCGGGTCGTCACTTTAGGATGGGCACGCGCCTCCACCGTTGGGTGGGTGTTGCGGGTTCACCCGGTGCCGGTTCCGAGGCACCTCGTTGGGGGTGCCTCACCTTTGGTCCTTGGGGCTGATGCGTGTATCGCTCAACCCCACTAAGCTACCCCGCCGTTGTGGCGGGGGATGAATGTAAGGAGAACGGCAGCTATGCCGAAGCAGAAGACCCACTCTGGTGCTAAGAAGCGCTTCAAGCTCACCGGTAGCGGCAAGGTTAAGCGCCAGCAGGCGAACCGTCGCCACTACCTGGAGCACAAGTCCTCTCGTCTGACCCGTCGTCTGGCTTCTGACCAGATCGTTACCGGCGGCCAGGCAAAGGTTGTCAAGAAGATGCTGGGTAAGTAAGCAACGCTTACTCTCTGCACCTGGCGCACCGATAGTGGTGCGCACTGATTAAAGACTCGCTCCTGTTCAGCGTGATATGTGAGCTGTTCAGGACATAAGACGAAGGAGACACACGTGGCACGTGTGAAGCGCGCGGTTAACGCGCACAAGAAGCGCCGTACTATTCTCGATCGTGCATCCGGCTACCGCGGTCAGCGTTCTCGCCTGTACCGTAAGGCTAAGGAGCAGGTCACTCACTCGCTGGTTTACAGCTACGACCACCGTCGTAAGAAGAAGGGTGACTTCCGTCGCCTGTGGATTCAGCGTATTAACGCTGCTTCCCGCGCACAGGGCCTGACCTACAACCGCTTCATCCAGGGCCTGAAGGCTGCTGGTGTTGAGGTTGACCGCCGTATGCTGGCTGAGCTGGCTGTTAACGAGCCCGCTGCTTTCAACGCACTGGTTGAGATTGCTAAGAACAACCTGCCCGAGGACACCTCGGCTCCCAAGGCTTAATTAGCCTAGGTTGTGTTCTTACCTCGAAAATCTAGGTTCGGGGTAGGATGCTTAAGCGTCGTGAGCGGCCGTCTGCACTTTGAGTGTGGGCGGCCGCTTTCTGCGTATCTGGGGTTGTGCTTGTGGCTGTTCCGTGTTTTTGGGTGTGCCTTTGCCTGTACCCTTTAAGAGTGAACTTTTTTGAACGTATTAGTACCCCCGTTGTGATGTCCAATCCGCAGGCAGATCGTGTCCGCGATATTGCGAAGCTGCGTACCCGCGCTGCCCGCACGAAGAAGGGCCAGTTCCTGGTGGAAGGCCCGCAGGCTGTGCGTGAGGCGTTGAAGGCGCATCTGAAGAAGCCGATTCTGGATGCTGTCTACGTTACGGAGGCGGCTTTTGACCGTCATGAGGATATTGCTGAGCTGCTGGAGCAGGTGTACGGCACTCCCACCCCGGAGGAGGGCCGCCGCGTCTTTATGCGTGTGGTGACCGATGAAGTGCTGGAGGCGATGGCTGATTCGGTGAGCCCGCAGGGTATTATTGCGGTTTCCTTTATGGTGGATGCGTCGTTCTCGCTGCTGTGGGGTGAGGGCGCGTTGAACCCGAAGCTGATTGCTGTGCTGTCTCGTGTGCAGGATCCGGGTAATGCGGGCACTATTCTTCGCGTGGCTGATGCGGCCGGTGCTGACCTGGTGATTACGACTAAGGGTTCGGTGGATTTGTATAACCCGAAGACGGTGCGTTCTACTGCGGGTTCGCTGTTCCATGTGCCGATTATTCAGGGCGTGCAGCTGGAGGATTTCGCGGAGGATGTGAAGTCTCAGGGTACTGCTGTGCTGGCTGCTGACGGCTATGGTGCGGTGAATCTGCAGGAGCTGAGTGAGTACACTGCGGCTCGTCGTGCCGGTGTGGAGGCGAGTGCCCCGTCCGGTGTGAAGGGTAATTTTGATCTTTCTAAGCCGACCATGTGGCTTTTCGGTAATGAGGCGCAGGGCTTGAACGCTGAAGAGAAGGCTGCCGCCACGATGCGCGTGGCTGTTCCTGTTTATGGTTCGGCTGAGTCTTTGAATGTGGGTACGGCTGCTGCTGTGTGCCTGTATGCTTCGGCGATGGCTCAGCGCGGCGTTTCTCGCTAGATTTTTCTAGGTTTTGGGCGGTTCGCGGCTGTGGCATAGCGGCGGGCCGCCTTAGCCTCATAGGTTTTAGAGTTTTAGTTTAGGGCTGAGAAAGGGAAAATATGTCTGCTCCTTCTGGTCATTCGGGTTCGGGCGCGATTATTGCCGCGCTGGGTGCGAATCTGGGTATTGCGGTGCTGAAGTTTTTGGCTTTTGCGCTGACTCGTTCTTCGTCGATGTTGGCGGAGGCTATTCACTCGGTGGCTGACTCGGGTAATCAGCTTTTGCTTCTTCTGGGCGGTCGCGCTTCGCAGAAGCAGGCTGATGAGGAGCACCCGTTTGGTTATGGCCGTAACCGCTATATTTACGCGTTTATTGTTTCGATTATTATCTTTGCCCTGGGTGGCTTGTTCGCTCTGTATGAGGGTTATGAGAAGCTGCATGACCCGCACGGTATTACTGAGTGGCAGTGGGTTCCGGTGGCTGTTCTGGTGGGTTCGATTCTGCTGGAGGGTAATTCGTTCCGCGTGGCGGTGAAGGAGTCGCGTGATCTGAAGGGCAAGCAGAGCTGGATGCGTTTCTTGCGTACTTCGAAGAACCCGGAGCTTCCGGTGCTTCTGCTGGAGGATGCGGGCGCGCTGCTGGGTCTGATTTTTGCGCTCTTTGGTGTGGGTCTGACTCTGTTGACCGGTAATGGTCTGTGGGATGCATTCGGCACCCTGGCTATTGGCGTGCTGTTGGTCTTTATCGCTGTGTTCCTTGCGGTGGAGATGAAGTCGCTGATTTTGGGTGAGGCTGCTTCGCCGGAGGATTTGGCGAAGATTCGCGCGGCGATTGAGGATGGCGATAGCGAGCGCATTATCCACATTAAGACCGTGCACCTGGGTCCTGAGGAGATTCTGGTGGCGGCGAAGATTCGCATTCATGATGCTGACACTGGTCGTGCGGTGGCTGATGAGATTGACGCGGCTGAGGTTCGTATTCGTGAGGCAGTTCCTGCGGCACGCATCATTTATTTGGAGCCGGATATTTTCCGGGCTTAGTTCTAGGAGATTTTTGTTATGACCGTTGAGATGATCGTTTATCGTTTGCTAAAGATTTTCGTTGGCCTGATCATTCTTTTGGTGTACCTGCGTCTGACTCACCGTTCTCAGGCGGGGCACCAGACCCCGATTGACACCATTGGTAATTTTGTCATCGGTGGTGTGTTCGGTGGCGTGTTGTACAGCGAGCAGATTAGCCTGTTCTACTTTGTCATCTACATGGTGTTTACGCTGTGCATGATTCAGCTGCTGAACGTGGCGACCACGAAGATTCGTTTTCTGCATATGGCGGTGCGTGAGCAGCGCGTGCCGGTCATTACGGATGGTGATATCGATATTAAGAGCTTCCAGCAGGCAGATGTGGTTCTTGATCCGATGCGCCTGATTGCTGACCTTCGTGCGCAGGGTATTTACGACCTGGAAGACATTGAGTTCGCTCAGATTGAACCGAACGGTGCGCTGAGCGTGATCCGTAAGGGTGACGGTGTGCCGAACTTTGCTCTGATTGTGAAGGGTAGCTTGGTCACTCGCGATATCGCGGATGCGCACAAGACCGAGGATTGGGTGTACCTACAGTTGCGTGCCGCTGAGGTCGAGCTTGAGGATGTCTTCCTCATGGAGTTCAAGAACGGTAACCGCCTTCTGATTCTGCTGAATGACGGCACTAATATTCGCCGTGAGGTGGCAGAAGCCTCGAATATGAATGATGAGGAAGAAGAGTGGCAGGAAGGCGTGGAGGAAGCTCCTGAGCCTGAGGATACTGAGGATGCAGAGAAGGAAGTAGCGGAGCACGCTGCTGAAGATGCGCATCCGATGAAGGATTCTAAAGCGTAGAAGAAGGTAGAGAAAGATGAGTGAAGTGTCGCCCTCGTTTGAGGTTCAGGTGGTTGGCGCCGCCGTGGTTGATTCTTTGGAGGCTCCGACCCGTATGTTGGTGGCTCAGCGTTCTGAGCCGCAGACTGTTGCCGGCATGTGGGAGTTCCCGGGCGGTAAGGTCGAGCCGGGGGAGAGCTGCGAGCAGGCGCTGGTGCGTGAGCTGAAGGAGGAGCTGGGTGTGCAGGCGCGTTTGGGTGCTGAGGTGCCCGGCGCGTATCCGCAGGGTTGGCGTCTGAGCGAGCGTCTGGCGATGCGCGTGTTCTTCGCGGAGATCCTTTCGGGTACTCCGGATACTTTGGAAGATCATAGCGCGCTGCGGTGGATGCCGTTGCCGAAGTCTAAGGATGACGCGCAGGCGTACGATGATTTGCTGGGTTTGCCGTGGATTCCGGCGGATTTGCCGATTGTGGAAGCGCTTCTGCAGCAGCTGCAGGACACTGGCACTGGTGAGGCGTAGACCCAAGGTCTGACCTAATGCTCTGCGCTAGTTCGTTGCGAGGCTAAGTCACCGTTATGTGACACGTTCGCGGCGGTAACAGGATAAATTTTCTCTATCTTTTTTTTGACACTGTTTGAAGGCGGGATTCCCTGTGGGGAGTCCCGCCTTTATTCATACTTTGAGGGTGAATTATGCGCCAGGTGATTCTGACTTGTGTATTTGTGGGGGAGAGGAATTTGTCATATATGGGTTCGACACGGATACATACTTTGGAAACCAATCGGTAGGCGGGTAGTATTGAGGGAGAAATCACATACGTATTGGGAGACAATGATGACTGCTCAACCCCCGTTTGATCCGGGTGCCTACCGCTCCGACGCGGTTCCCTCGGACACTCAAGCTATTTATATTCAGGAAGGCGGCGCTGAGCCGCGCGGAATTCTGTTCCACTCGCCGACCAAGCACCCGAAGATTCTGCGTCTGCAGGAGATTATGATTGTCTCCGCGCTGCTCTGCTTGATCCACGGTGTTATTTCCTCGTTCGCACCGGATAACCTGTCCCCGCTGAAGGGTCTGCCGGAGGTCGGCGTTGCAGGCGGTATCGGCCTGCTGGTTGTTTCTGCGGTTGTGTACATCTGGGTCTACTTCACGATTCAGAAGGGCAAGCGTCTGGGCCTGACTGTCGGTCTGATTTTTGCGATTCTGGGTGCGTTCGTGGCGATTCTGTCTCTGATTGGTAATGTCATTGACGCTCAGCGCTACGGCTTCGTGCCCCTGTATGCGGCATGGTTCATTGCGAACGTGCTGTGGATTCGTGCTTCTTTCGACCCGGCTGTGAAGCAGGCTCTGAAGTAAGTACAACTCTTCAACATTGTTGTTGAGGTTATATGCTCAAGAACGCCCGGATGGACTATCCGGGCGTTCTGCTGTTTGCGCTTCGTTCTCTGGTCTAAAATGGATAGGATATGCGCCCGTCGCCACCCCTGCTCCGCACCCAGTGCGAGGGGCCGGGGGAGAGCAGACGGTGCTGCCTAAGGTGTATAACGAGCCAGCCGGCATAGTGCCGGTGGTATGCAGAGAAGAGTGACAATGACCGATTCCGTGCAGGAACACGAGGGTCTTAACGGCCCGGCTCAGGTTCTCGCCCGCATTGCGCAGGTTCTGGAGGAGAACCCCGAGAACGGTTTGGACGCTATCCGTGAGGCTTTTGATGCTGAGCGTGAGCGTGCCAAGCAGGAGATTCGCGAGAAGGCTAAGGACTTTGACAGCCTCAAGGAGGTGCGCCTGAGCTTCTTCGGTGAGAAGGGCATCATGAGCATCGCTAACCGCCAGATGCGTGATCTTCAGAACCAGCACAAGGGCCCGGTGGGTAAGCTGATGGGTCAGGCTCGTGCGGCTCTGACTGAGGCTATTGAGGCTCGTACCGCTGAGCTGGAGGCTGAGCGTGAGGCTCGCATCCTGGCTGAGGAGGCTGTGGATGTTTCGGCTGCGTCGCCTCGCCGTTCTCTGGGTGGCCGCCACCCGATTGCTCTGATGCAGGAGCGCCTGACCGACATTTTCGTTGGTATGGGTTGGGAAGTTGCTGACGGCCCGGAGCTGGAGTCTGAGTGGTACAACTTTGACGCTCTGAACATTAAGCCGGATCACCCGGCACGCGAAATGCAGGACACTTTCTACGTTGAACCGAAGAACGCTCACCTGCTGCTGCGCACCCACACTTCGCCGGTGCAGATGCGCTCGCTGCTTTCTCGCGAGTTGCCGCTGTACATTGTGTGCCCGGGCCAGGTGTACCGCACCGATGAGCTGGACGCGACCCACACCCCGGTCTTCCACCAGATCGAGGGTCTTGCCGTGGATAAGGGCCTGACTATGGCTGATCTGAAGGGCACCCTGGAGTACATGGCACGCGCCATGTTCGGTGAGGACGCTAAGATTCGCCTGCGCCCGAACTTCTTCCCGTTCACTGAGCCTTCCGCTGAGCTGGATTTGTGGCACCCGAACGCTAAGGGCGGCCCGCAGTGGATTGAGTGGGGTGGCTGCGGCATGGTGAACCCCAACGTTTTGCGTGCTGCGGGTATCGACCCTGAGGAGTACTCGGGCTTCGCTTTCGGTATGGGTATTGAACGTACCCTCATGTTCCGTAACAACGTCGCTGACATGCATGACATGGTTGAAGGCGACATCCGTTTCTCTGAGCAGTTCGGGATGGAGATCTAAATTATGCGTGTACCCCTGTCATGGCTGCGCGAGTTCGTGCCTGTAGCCGAGGATGCTTCGGCTGAAGATTTGATGGCGACCCTGGTGAAGGTTGGCCTGGAAGAAGAAGACGTTCACCGCCCCTCTGATGAGCTGTCCGGCCCGATTGTGGTTGGTCAGGTGCTCTCTATGGAGCCGGAGACCCATTCGAACGGCAAGACCGTGAACTGGTGCCAGGTGCGTGTGGTTCCGGAGGGCCAGGAGCAGACTCTGACCGGTAAGGGCATTGAGCCTTCCGGTGTTCAGGGCATTATTTGTGGTGCCCACAATTTCGTACCCGGCGACAAGGTTGTTGTGACCCTGCCCGGTGCTGTTCTGCCCGGTGGTTTCGCGATTACCGCCCGTAAGACCTACGGCCACAAGTCGGCTGGCATGATTGCTTCGACTCGTGAGCTGGGTATTGGTGATGATCACGGAGGCATCCTGGTGCTTTCGACTCTGGGCCTGGACCCGGAGCTTGGCACCGATGCGATGGAGCTGCTGGGCCTGTACGATCAGGCTGCTGAGGTGAATGTGACCCCGGACCGCGGTTACGCGTTCTCTCTGCGCGGTATTGCTCGCGAGTGGTGCCACGCTACCGGTTCTTCTTTTGAGGATTTTGTGCTGGCGTACGGCGAGCGCGCCCCGGAGACGAACGAGTCCGGTCACCCGGTTGTCCTGCGTGATGACGCCCCGATTCACGGTAACCCCGCATGCACTCGCTTCGTGATGCGTGAGGTGTCGGGCGTGAAGGCGGATGCGCCGGTTCCGACGTGGATGTCTTCGCGTCTGCGTCTGGCGGGTGTGCGCTCGCTGTCGCTGCCGGTGGATATTTCGAACTACGTGATGCTGGAGACCGGTCAGCCGCTGCACTTCTACGATGCTGACAAGGTTCAGGGTGAGATTGTGGTGCGTCGCGCCGCTGCTGGCGAGAAGCTGGTGACCCTGGATGGTGTTGAGCGTACTCTGCACCCCGAGGATATTGTCATCGCTGATGATTCCGGCGTGATTGGTCTTGCCGGTGTGATGGGTGGCGCCTCGACTGAGGTGACTGACTCGACCACCCGCATTCTGGTGGAGTCTGCTCGTTTTGATGAGGTGTCGGTGGCTCGTACTGCTCGCCGTCACAAGCTGATTTCTGAGTCCTCGAAGCGTTTTGAGCGTGGCGTGGATCCGCAGATTCAGGCTGCGGCTGCTCAGCGTGCGGTTGAGCTGCTGGTTGAGCTGGCTGGTGCTCAGGTTGAGCCGGGCGTTACTGATGTGTCGCTCGGCTATGAGCCGGTCGTGATTGATCTGCCTGCTGATTACACTGCTGGTCGTATTGGCGTGGATTACTCGCCGGAGCAGATTGAGTCTTGCCTGCGTGAGATTGGCTGCTCGGTGGAGCGTACCGAGTCTGGTTACGCGGTGACTGTCCCCTCGTGGCGTACTGACCTGCGTGCGAAGGAGGACCTGACTGAGGAAATCGCACGTATTGACGGTTACGAGAACATCCCCTCGACTCTGCCGGTGGCTCCTGCGGGTCGCGGTTACACTCCGGAGCAGGCGGGTAAGCGTCGTGCGCTGAATGCGCTGGCGGCTTCCGGTCTGACTGAGGTGTTCGCGTACCCCTTCGTGTCGGCTGATGCGAACAACCTGTGGTCGGCTCCGTGGGTGAGCACCCCTGAGAACCCGGTGACTGAGGTTCCTTCGGTTCGCCTGGAGAACCCGATTTCTTCGGCTGAGGGCTGGATGCGCCGTTCGCTGCTGCCTGGCCTGGTTGAGGTTTTGAAGCGTAACCTGTCTCGTGGTTTCAAGAACCTGGCTATTTTTGAGGCGGGTCACGTGTTCATTCCGGGTGAGCGGCTGGGTTCGGAGTCTATTCCGCCGCTGGGTGCTCGTCCTTCGGATGAGGTTCTGGCTGATCTGAACGCCGGTATTCCGCAGCAGCCCACTTTCGTTGCTGGTCTGTTTGCAGGTACTGAGCACGAGGCGATGCCGGGTGCCGCTCCGCGCGCTTACGATTGGCGTGATGCTCTGGACGCTGTGCGTCTGGTGGCTGCCGCTGTTTCGGCTGAGATTCAGGTCCGTAACGGTGTGCACACTGCGTTCCACCCGGGCCGTGTGGCTGAGGTTCTGAACGCTGCCGGTGAGCGTGTTGGTTTCGCTGGCGAGCTGCACCCGAAGCTGCTGCAGGAGCTGAACCTGCCTGAGCGCACCTGCGCGTTTGAGCTGGATTTCTCGGCGCTGTTCGCTGGTCGTGTTGAGGCGCGTCAGGCTACTCCGGTGCTGACTTTCCCGGCTGCTACTCAGGATGTGGCGCTTCTGGTGGACCGCGATCTGCCTGCTTCTGAGGTGGAGCGTGTTCTGCGTGAGGGCGCTGGCGAGCTGCTGGAGGATATCCGCGTCTTTGATGATTACCGCGGTGTCGGTATTGATGAGTCGAAGAAGTCTTTGGCGTTTGCCCTGCGTTTCCGTGCGCCGAATCGTACGCTGACTGCTGATGAGGCGTCGGCTGCTCGTGAGGCTGCTGTGGCTGCGACTGTTGAGCAGCTGGGTGCGGAACCGCGTGTCTAACCGGGTCTAACCCTATGGCGTAATGCCTAGTGCTGACGGGGTGGGAGTTGTTGGCTCCCACCCCGTAGCTTTTGGCGTTGCGTGGTGGGTTTACCTGTTTAGCGTGTTCATGAAGCGCTGATAAGCGCTTTCCTTGGTGAACTCGTGTGGTTATGGGTACCCTAGAAGATAGATGAAGTGAGGGAGAGAGTAATGGCTAATCGAGAGAACTCGCGCGAACAGGATGAGCTGTCGCAGTCTGAGGTCGAAGAAACCTACTTTGAGGATTCTGAATATGAGGAGTACGACGAGTACGACGAGTACGACGATGAGGAAGAGAACTCCTCTCTTTTCGCGATGAGTGAGGAAGAGCTGGATGACCGTCCGGGCGTGAACTGGCTGTCGGTTCTTTCTGCTGCTGTCGCGGTTATTCTTTCCATTGTTTTGGCTATTGCGGGTGTCCGTGCTTTTGCGTCGGTGAATAATAACGCCGAGTATGCCGGTAAGAGCTGGGTCATTCAGGGCACCTACCAGGATTTGACTCCTGACCTGATTACGAAGGGCAATGTTGCTCGTTATAAGGGCAACTTGCCGGCTGATGACGCGCTGAACGGTAAGACGTATGTGTCGAACCTGAAGGATAAGTATCAAGTGACTTCGGGTGCTCCGATTGAGTTCCGTGGTTCGCAGACTGGTGATGTTCCTTCCGAGTTCCCGCGTGAGGTGGATGGCCTGTTGGTGGAGAAGGGCGGCACTCTTGAGGTCGTCTACACCGCTGAGAAGGGCACGTTGAAGCCTGTGACTGAGGACAGTGTGAATGCTGAGCGTTTTGCCGGTATCGCAAGTATTGTTGGTGCGGTGCTGGTGCTTTTGCTGGGTCTTGGTTTTGCTGTGTGGCTGAACCGCCGTTCGCGCGATGTTGAGTATGAGGACTTGGATGGTCTGGTGGAGGATGAGCGCTAGGCGTTCTGCGTCCTGAGGATTCACCTCGAAGTTTTGTTGAAGGAGCCTGTTTCTGGCGCACGTGGTGTTGCTGGAGGCGGGCTCCTTTTGCATGCTCGCCTGCCGGAGATCTCTTGACTGGTGTGACGTACCACCCCAGAATGTTCTTGCACGCTATGCATTCATTGCGAGGTTATGCGCCTGAATGTGTAGATACACGCTACGTTCGCGGCGTTTTGCGTGACAGCTGGTGAGATAAACCCTGAAATTTCCCCCACATCTTGGAATAATCCATATTTGGTGCGCATATTTATGTGCATATGTATTATCTTGGGTAGTGAAGAATGTTGCGCTGCGCCACCGCTGGGCAGCCCGTTCTGAATTCGTGATTGGCACCGTAGGAAGAAGAGATATTATGCCTTTCCCCTCGACCAAGATCGCGCGTCAGGCACGCATCGTTGAATTGCTGCAGACCCGACGTGTCCGCTCCCAGGCTGAACTGGCGCAGTACCTGACCGATGATGGTATGAAGGTTACTCAGGCGACCCTTTCCCGTGATCTTGTTGAAATTGGCGCTGAGCGCATCCGTGATGAAGGCGCCGGCCTGATTTATGCTGTGCCAAATTATCCTGCTCGTCGTGGCGGCGGTACTGCACCTGACGCCCGTATGATTTCCCTGTTTAAGGAGTTGCTGATTACCGCTGAGGGTTCGGCAAATATTACGGTTCTGCGTACTCCTCCGGGTGCCGCGCAGTTCTTGGCGTCGTCGATTGACCAGGGCGGTCTTGAGGCGATTATGGGCACTATCGCCGGTGACGATACGGTCATTGTTGTGACTCGTGACCCCAATGGTGGGGCTGCGCTGGCGGAGAGCTTCTTGGATTGGTCTGCTGCTCAGTAGTAGCTGGGGCGTATCTTGTGCTGTTCCTCTGATGTGTCGGGGGAGCGGCTGAAGGTACGCCCTTCTGCTGTCTTCAGGCTCTCTTTGCGGGCTTCTAGCTCGGCTTCTTCTTTTCTAGATATACCGATTTTTCTGTGGTGAGAGTTTTTTATCATGTCTGAAATGCACGATTCAGCGAACAATATTGCCTACCTTTTGGCGGAGGCGGCATCGTCTGCCGGGGCTAAGGCTGCTTTGGCGATTCCGGCTTCTGAACCTGCTGATATGCAGGTGGTGAGCTACGCGCAGTTGGCGTCTGCTGCCTCGCAGGTTCAGCGTCATCTGGAGGCGCTCGGTGTTGAGCGTGGTGACCGTGTGGCGTTGTCTATGCCGAATGTGGCGTTGATGCCTGCGCTGTATTACGGCATTGTGGCTGCGGGTGCGATTTGTGTTCCGTTGAATCCGCTGCTGTCGGGCGCGGAGCTGGAGTATCATCTGCGCGATAGCGGGGCGAAGGTGCTTTTCGCTTTTGCGGGTACTCGCCTGGCGTCGGAGGCTTCGTCGACGGTTCTGGTGAAGAACGGTTCGGTTCGTTGCGAGATTTTCACCGGGGGAGAGGGCTCGCCGGTAGCTCCTTTTGATGAGCCTGCCGAGACGGTTCTGGAACCCGTTCCGGTGGGGGCGAACGATGCGGCGATTATTCTCTACACTTCGGGTACGACGGGCAAGCCGAAGGGCGCGACTCTGACTCACGCGAATATCCTCTCGAATGCTCGTAGCTGCGTGAGTGTTTTTGGATTCACCGCTGAGGATGTCATTTTTGGTGGTCTTCCGCTGTTCCATGCGTTTGGTCAGACGGTGTCGATGAACGCGGCGTTTGCGGCGTCGGCTACGGTGGCTTTGCTGCCGCGTTTTACCCCTGATGGCGCGCTGAATCTGATGGAGCGTGCCGGGGTGTCGGTGTTGGCTGCGGTCCCGAGCATGTATGTGTCATTGGTGGCGGCGCTGGAGGCTGAGCCTGAGCGTGCGCGCTCGCTGCGTGGTCGCATCCGCTTCGGTATTTCGGGTGGTTCGCCGCTACCTGCGCCGGTGCATTCTGCGTTGAAAATGCTGATTGAGTGCCCGGTGTATGAGGGCTACGGTTTGAGTGAGACTTCGCCGGTGGTTTCGTTTAATCAGGCGGAGTTCGGCATGGTGCTCGGTTCGGTAGGTCGTGTGCTGCCGGGCGTGCAGGTACAGGTCCGTTGCCCGCAGGGTTCCGAGTGCGCGCCGGGTGTGAGCGGTCAGCTGTGGGTACGTGGCGAGAATGTGATGGCTGGCTACTGGAATAATCCTGCGGCTACTGCTGAGGTTTTTGGCGGCGAGTGGTTTGCGACCGGCGATGTTGCTCGTGTTGATGAGCAGGGCAATATTTTTATTGTGGACCGTATTAAGGACATGGTTCTGCGTAACGGCTATTCGGTGTATCCGCGTGAGATTGAGGACGTTCTCTATACCCATGAGCAGGTGCAGTCGGTAGCTGTGTTGGGCGTGCCGGATGATCGCGTGGGCGAGGAGGTTGTCGCCGTGGTGATGCCGCGTCCGGGTGCTGATGAGGGCGTGCTGCAGGCGGAGTTGAATGCGTTGGCGCGTACTCGTTTGGCGGCGTATAAGTATCCTCGCCGCTACGTGATGGTGGAGAGCATGCCGCTGGGGCCGACCGGCAAGATTCTTAAGCGTGACTTGCGGGTTGTGATTCAGAGAGGCTAATCCCGGCAGATGGTTCTTGTCGCTCATCTGAGGACAAGCGCGGGTGAAGAGGGTAGAATTTTGTAGGCGGCTTCTACCGCGTTATTGTTCCCGGGCGTTTTTTCCGGGGCTATCCACTTCACGAAAGAGAGAGCATGAGCGTTCCCGCTTCTGAGGCTTCGCGAACCCCTATTGAGCAGTTGATTCCGGCTGCTTGCGCTACGATTCCGAATTACCCGCACGAGGGCATCCTCTTTTACGATGTGACCACTCTCTTCGCTAATGCTGAGGTGTTCAAGGCGTGCATTGATGAGCTGGCTACTCGTTTTGAGGGTCAGTTTGATGTGGTGGCTGGTGTTGAGGCTCGCGGTTTCTTGCTTGCTTCTGCGCTCGCGTACGCTACCGGCACCGGCATTATGACGGTTCGTAAGGCGGGTAAGCTTCCGCGTGAGACGTACCGTGAGGAGTATGCGCTGGAGTACGGTAGCGCGGCAATTGAGATTCACTGTAATGATTTCGCGCCGGGCACTCGTGTTCTTCTGCTGGATGATCTGCTGGCGACTGGCGGTACCCTGGTGGCTGCCGCGAAGCTGGTGGAGCGCGCGAACCTGAAGGTTGCCGGCGTCGGCGCTCTTCTGGAGCTGGAGGGTCTGGGTGGTCGTGAGGCGCTGGACGGTTACCGTCTTGAGACGCTGAGCTTGGTGTCTGAGTACCCGCTACCGTCGAAGTAGTTTTATAGAGTTTGAGGCTTACCGCCCTTAGGGTGCGTGCGGCTGATATTGATGTGGGGTGCCCCGCCGGTTGAGCCGGTGGGGCACTTTTCTGTGGGGGTAATATTTCTGCCCTTCGGAGCCTGTCCTGTAAAATAGTGACCCGTATTTTTGGGTGCCTGTCGCACCCTGTCTTTGAGACACCATAGGTTTAAGGAGCTTACGTGTCATCTGAATCTTTACCCCAGCAGTCTGCTGATTCTTCGGCGGCTGAGAAGCTGTTTGCTGAGCAGATGGCTGCGGAGCGTGAGTATGTTGCTCGCGTGTATGCTCGCCTGGATGAGCTCCGTGAGGAGACGGCTGAGAAGCTGGCTGCTGTGCGTAAGAATCAGGCGGTGGGCGGTCATCAGAACCGTTCGGAGCGTGACTCTTTTGCTACTCACTATGAGGATCGTTTGGCGCAGCTGAATGCTGTGGATTCTCGTCTGACGTTTGGCCGACTGGATATGGACCGTGAGGGCGCTGATGCGGTGCGTTATATCGGTCGTATTGGTATTACGGATAGCAATCAGCAGCGTCTGCTGATGGACTGGCGTGCCCCGGAGGCGGGTACGTTCTATCAGGCGACTGCTTTCCACTCGATGGGTGTGCGACGCCGCCGTCACCTGATGCTTGAGGGCCGCACTGTCGTAAATATTGAGGATGAGGTCTTCGATTCGGAGATGTTGCAGGATGAGGACACCCTCCACGGTGAGGGTGCTCTGTTGGCGGCGTTGAATAAGAAGCGTACCGGCCGTATGGGCGATATTGTGGCGACGATTCAGGCTGAGCAGGATGCGATTATCCGCTCGGAGCTGCCGGGTGTGCGTGTTGTGCAGGGTGGTCCCGGTACCGGTAAGACCGCTGTGGCGCTGCATCGTGCGGCGTATCTGCTGTACACGAACCGTGAGCGCCTGTCGAAGGCTGGCGTGCTGGTGGTTGGTCCGTCGAATTCGTTCATGTGGTACATCGAGCGTGTGCTTCCGTCGCTGGGCGAGACCGGCGTGGTGATGTCTTCGTTGGCGACCCTGTACCCGGGTCTGCGTGCTGTGCCTGAGAAGGATCGTGCGGTTGCGGCGCTGAAGGGCGATTTGCGCATGGTGAAGGTTATTAAGCGTGCGGTTGCGGATCGTCAGAAGGTGCCGGCTCAGGTTCAGCGTCTGAATGTTGAGGGTACTGATGTTGAGCTGACTCCGGAGATGGTTCGTTCGGCTCGTTCTCGTGCTCGTTCGACCGGCAAGCCGCATAATGAGGCTCGTGAGACGTTCGTGAAGATTCTGTTGAAGGAGCTGACCGCGAAGCTGAATGATCAGCTGAACCGTGCGGCGGGTCGTGTGGTGGAGCGTCCGTACCTGCAGGATGATGTGCGTGCTTCGATGGATGTGCGCCGCGCCCTGAACCTGGTGTGGATGCCGCTGTCGCCGGAGACTCTGTTGCGCTCGCTGTTCTCGAAGCCGCATTACTTGGAGTCTGCGACCCGTGAGCTGTCGAAGGCTGAGCGTGCTCTGCTGGCTCGTCCGGCGGAGGCTCCTTTCACTGAGGCGGATGTTCCGCTGCTGGATGAGGCTGCTGAGCTTTTGGGCGATTTTTCGAAGGTGACCGGTGCGGCTGCGGCGGCTCGTGCTGCGGCGGAGCATCGTGCGAACCTTGAGAACGCTGCGAAGGCGCTGGAGAATGTTCACCAGTCGCTGGAGGATATTGGCGCTGATGGCGTGATTACTCCTGAGCAGATTGCGATGATGAATGAGGTTCGTGGCGAGCGTATGACGGCTGCGGCTGCGGCTTCTGCTGATCGTACGTGGGCGTATGGCCATATTGTTGTGGATGAGGCTCAGGAGCTCTCGCCCATGCAGTGGCGTCTGCTGATGCGTCGTTGCCCGATGAAGTCGTTCACGATTGTGGGCGATATTGCTCAGGCGTCTTCCGCTGCGGCTGCTTCGTCGTGGTCGCAGGCGTTGGAGCCGTTTGTGGGTGAGCGTTTCACCCTGGAGGAGCTGACGATTAATTACCGTACTCCGGCTCAGATTGCTGAGGCGGCGGTGTCGGTTGCTCAGGCTGCTGGTTATGAGGTGTCTGCGCCTCGTGCGGTGCGTGAGGGCAAGTGGCCTCCGCTGGTGCATGAGGTCGCCCCCGAGTCTGTTGTGGAGCAGACCGTGGCCGTGGTCAGCGAGGAGGTCGCTCATTCGGGTGGCGCGCTGATTGGTGTTGTGTGCCCGCCGAGCCTGTATGTTCAGACGGCTCAGGCTGTGGCTCGTGCTCATGCTGATCGTACGGGTACCGCGCAGACTGCGTTGGAGAATCAGGTGCTGGTTCTGACTCCGTGGGAGGCGAAGGGCCTGGAGTTTGATGTTGTGGTGATTGTTGAGCCGCAGCAGCTGATTGATGATGCTGATGGTGCTGTGGGCGACTTGTACGTGTCGATGACTCGTCCGACTCAGCGCCTGCACATGGTGGGTTCGCGGATGCCCGCGGGTCTGCAGCCTTGCGGCTCGTGTAGCCTCTATCTGTTATTTCTTTGAGCCGGTGCCGCACCGGTTTGGGCGCTCGCTTGGGTTTTTCTGAGCGTTTGGGCTGGTGCGGTGCTAGGCTTGTTACATATTTTGTTCGAGCGCCTTTGGGCGTTGTTACCTTGTGAATGGGAGAAGCATGTCTGCCGAGATCCTCAACGCGCAGCATAATGACGATACCTTCGAGAATATTTGGCAGGAGCTGAAGTGGCGCGGCCTGGTGCACGTGAGCACTGATGAGGCTGCTCTGGAGAAGGCGCTGAGCGAGGAGAGCCTGACTTTCTACACGGGCTATGATCCGACTGCTGCGTCCCTGCACCTGGGTCACCTGGTGCAGCTGCTGGTGATGCGTCGTCTGCAGCTGGCTGGTCACAAGCCGCTGGGCCTGGTGGGTGGCTTCACCGGCCTGATTGGTGATCCGCGTCAGACTTCTGAGCGTGTGCTGAACTCTCCCGAGGTTGTGGCTGAGTGGGTTAAGTCTCTGCGTGCTCAGATTGAGCGTTTCCTTTCTTTCGAAGGTGAAAACGCTGCTCGTATGGTGAATAACTTGGACTGGAGCGGTCAGATGTCTGCTCTGCAGCTGCTGCGCGATGTTGGTAAGCATTTCCGCGTGGGCACCATGGTGAAGAAGGAGATTGTTGCGAAGCGCCTGAACTCTGATGAGGGCATTTCGTACACCGAGTTCTCGTACCAGATTCTGCAGGGCTTGGACTTCCTGGAGCTGAACCGTCGTTTCGGTTGTACTCTGCAGACCGGTGGTTCTGATCAGTGGGGTAACCTGACCAGCGGTACCGAGCTGATTCGTAAGGTGGAGGGTAAGAGCGTTCACGCTATTGGTACTCCGCTGATTACTAACTCTGATGGCACTAAGTTCGGCAAGAGCGAGGGTAACGCTATTTGGCTGAACCCGCAGATGTGCTCGCCGTACGCGTTCTACCAGTTCTGGCTGAACACTGCGGATGCGGATGTGCTGGATCGTTTGAAGGTCTTTACTTTCTTGACTCGTGCTGAGATTGCTGAGTTTGCGGAGAAGGTTGAGAAGGAGCCGTTTAAGCGTGAGGCTCAGAAGACTCTGGCGTACCTGGTGACTTCGCTGGTGCACGGCACCGAGGCTACCGATCAGGCTGTGGCTGCTTCGGAGGCTCTGTTCGGTAAGGGCGATTTCGCTGCTCTGGACGAGGCAACTCTGGAGTCTGTGGTTGCTGAGCTTCCTTCGGCGAAGCTGTCCGAGGACCGCCTGGACATGATTTCTGTTCTGACTGAGCTGGGCTTTGCGAAGTCTAACTCTGAGGCTCGTCGCATTCTGAAGGAGGGCGGTGCTTCGGTAAATGGTGTGAAGGTTCAGGGTGAGGACGCCACCATCTCTAAGGACGATTTGCTGCATGGCCGTTTTGCAATGGTTCGCCGAGGTAAGAAGAACCAGGGTGCTGTAGAGCTTATCTAGTCTGGAGCTGATCTAGTCTTCAACGCATATAGAAGGGGAGGGGGCTTCTCTGCTGAAGTATTCAGTAGGGGAGTGCCTCTCCTTTTTGTTCTCCTACATATCCCCTATATACGAGTCCTGTAGAGAGCCCCTCCGTCAGGAGGGGCTCTTCTTGTATCGTTCTGCTGCCCTCTGGCTCTGGGTTTTCTTGGTTTGTCTTTGTTGGCGAGGGCTTTGGGCGCCTTTCGACCCTGTTTTGGGGCTCCAGAGAGGGGAACTCGCAGATTTTTGAGGTTTCTAGAAGTTTTTTAAAGATTTTCTATCACCCTTAAAACACCCTGACTAGGTGTTTTAGTGCCTGGAAAGGGTGTTTGAGACCCTTTCAAGGTCCTTTTTGTGTCCTACTTCACCCGTTTTCGGGTTGCAGGGCTGTTTGGGGGTCTGTATAGTTGTATGAGTCGCCGCGGCGAGGAGGAAAAAACGAAGAGCTTCTTCGGTGTTTCTCCTAGTCGGAAGCGGTTGAACAACTTTCAATTGTATAGTGTTTTGGTTTCTTGCTTGAAGGAATTTCGGGTTGCCGGTTGGTGATGTTGGAAGAGTTTAGGAAAGAAACATTGTGGTGT